>CAXXSI010000001.1:0-30091 GCA_963669285.2 Rhizobiaceae bacterium
CCAGCAAGAGATCGGGCTACTGGGCGACGAACGAGAAGCGGTCAATAACAGGGCGTCGGACATGCGCAGAGAACTTTCGAACATGCGTTCAGAACTCGGTCGTCTCAGGGCCGCGCAAATCGCCGCATTGGGCCCTCAGCGCTTCGCGGCCGTGCCGGGCCATCTGGTTCTTCAGTGGAAATGCGGTTCGCAATCGAGATCAACGTGTTGGAGGCGCGAATCCAAGACAAGGAGATCCAGTTGCAGGGAGAAGAAATCAAGCTGGTCGGGTTGAGGGATAAGATTAAGGATTTGACATCCAAGTTGGGGCGAAAACGCTCGGTATATGAGGCAACTGAATTGCGTGCTGCCATGAATTCAATTGGTCGGCCGATCACGGTTTTTTCCTGGCAGCCCAGACCGGTCTGCACACAAAAACAGGTATTGCACAAAGGAACCGATCGATAACAACCTGGTTTTGGCAATGTCGGTTAATGGCGGCGGATTGCACGGCGCCGTCGTCGCCATGACGGCGGCGAGATCGCGCGTCTTGACTGCCTTTTCGACAAAGGCCTTTCGTTCGGGATCAAGATGCGGTTCGAGATGGCTGGTGTCCCTGAGTTTTTTCTTGAAGCCAAATGTCGGTCCGGATGATCCTGCGAAAGTAAAATTCGACATCGGGATTGAAAACGATATTTGGCCTGTTTCGCTGCGTATTCAGAAGTTCGTAAACCGCACCCGATCGACCGGAATTGGCGAAATCCAGCAGTTTTTGCAAACTGCATCTCGATGTCCTCATCGTAGGAGGCTTCGGGTTCATCCAGGCTTCGTCCGCAGAAGAAAAACGGCCTGCGAAAGGACAAGTCGTCGAACCGGGATGCTTCATCATAGAACAGGCAGGTCGGGATGATCTCTCGGTCGGAATGCACCAGATGGCGTTTCCAGTTCTCGAAATTGGTGATCGGATCGCCGGTCTTCTCGTAATCCGGATAACGCTCCCGGTAGATCCGGTAACTCGACAGCAGTGAAACCAAGCAGATGTCAATGTCGAAAGGGAAACGTAAACTTCGCGCAATTCGCCGCTCGTTTTTTCGTGCGGTCGCTGTAATGGGGATGCGGGTGGACTTCGAAAGACCACTCGGTGGCGGCGGCCGGATGCGCGGACATGTAAATCGCAAAAATCGCTGCCGCAAAGCAAATTGCACTTATTTTTTAATGAGTTGCCGAACCGGCGCATCAGTTTTTTCGGCCATTCAACCCCCCCCTCAACCCAAGCGATCATATCATTTTGTCTGCACTTTTAACAGGAGCAGGGCTGATGAATGATCGCGAGGCCGGTTTGCCGATTCGTTGAACGGGGGCTTGATCTTTACTTCGCCGAACCGGGTGTTTCGTCCGGCAGGACAAAATTGCGGTCCGGGTCCTTTTTGCCCGGCCTCGTCATCGGGATTAACCAGCTTGCAACGCCCGCAGGGACAGGCAGCCGCAGCCGATGCACAGATCGAGATTGTCGCGCAATTTGGTCAATGCCCTCGATCTTAGAGTCGAGCTTGCGGCGAAACGAGCGGCTGATCCTCGACCAATCCTTCTTTGTCGGTGTTCTGCCTTGGGGCAGTTTTTGCAACTGCCGGCGGATTTCATTGATGGTAAAGCCGAAACGCTGGGCGGCCATGACGAATGAGAGTCGCCGTATGTCGGCACGGACAAAGCGCCTCTGGCCGCCCGAATTTCTCTCCGGAGTGGACCAGGCCTTGCTCTTCGTAGTATCGGATGGCGGAGACTGCGAGACCGGTGCGCTCCGCGATTTCTCCAATTGTTATAGTGGTTTGCGTACGCATATTATGAACCTGATTCAATCAGTATTTTTTGCTTGACCTCAAGTTAACTTGAGGGAGTAGCCTTATCAAATAACGGCGTCGGGCCGTGTTTGCAAAGCTCTGAAGAAAGGAACGATCATGCAGTCCGGAAAACTCGAACACGTCAATCTGACGGTATCAGATCCGAAGAAAACCGCCGACATGCTATGCCGGTTGTTTCGGTTGGCATATACGTTGGGAAGGGTCGGCCAAGGACAACGGCTATACGATCCATGTCGGCAGCGACGATGACTATCTGGCCGTCTATTCAAAAAGGATCGTCTACGGCGCCTGCCGATCTCGGGAACTACGATACCGCCGGCGGTCTTAATCATATCGGTGTGGTGGTCGACGACCTCAAAGCGGCCGAGGCGCGGGTGGTCGCGGAAGGGTTCGAACCGCACTCGCATGCCGATTACGAACCCGGGCACCGGTTTTATTTCGATGATGCCGACGGGATCGAGTTCGAGGTCGTAAGCTACGACTGACCGGTCACGCGAGTGCGGCAAACCGGCTTGGAATTCACTGGCACCTTGGCGGGTGCGCAGACATGGCCTATTTGAAGGGCGACTGACGCCAAAAACGGGATTGCCATGACTGCCACCAAAGAACAGGTACTTGAAGTTTTTAAAGAGAATTAGCGGGCCGGATGGCGGCGGTGACATCGTGTCCCGCGGCATGGTCTCCGATATCTTCATTGCCGACGAGAAAGTGTTTTTTTTCGATCACTGTCCCGGCCGACAAGGCCGAGGCGCTGGAGCCGCTCCGTTTCCACAGCCGAACAGGCGGTCAAACAGATTGATGGCGTCAAGGGCGCTTTGGTGGCCCTGACCGCTGAAAAGAGGGCCGGAGCGGGCAACGGGGCGGCGCAACCGGCGCCGCAGACAAGGGCAGCTCCGCCCCGCGCCCCGCAGCCGGAGGCGCAAAAGCCTGGCGTTCCAGGCGTGGGAGCCATTATCGCGGTGGCATCCGGCAAGGGAGGGGGTGGGCAAATCGACCACATCGGTCAACCTGGCTCTGGGACTGCAGGCGAACGGACTGACCGTCGGCATTCTCGATGCCGACATCTATGGTCCGTCGATGCCCCGGCTTTTGGGGATCAGCGGCAGACCGCGCGCGGTTGCCGGCGAAATGCTGGCACCGATGGAAGGCTACGGCATCAAGGTGATGTCGATGGGTTTCCTGGTCGAGGAAGACACGCCAATGATCTGGCGCGGACCGATGGTCATCTCCGCGCTCACACAAATGCTGCGCGAGGTAGATTGGGGCGAACTCGATGTGCTGGTGGTCGATATGCCGCCGGGGACCGGCGACGCCCAGCTGACAATGGCGCAGCAGGTGCCGCTGGCGGGGGCGGTCATCGTCTCGACACCGCAGGATCTGGCGCTGATCGATGCCCGCAAAGGGCTTGAACATGTTTCGCAAGGTCGATGTGCCGGTGCTCGGGCTGATCGAGAATATGAGCTATTTCGTCTGCCCGGATTGCGGCGGCCGACATGACATTTTCGGCCATGGCGGTGCGCGGGCCGAGGCGGAGCGTATCGGTGTACCATTTCTCGGCGAAGTTCCGCTGCAAATGGCGATCCGAGAGAAATCCGATGCGGGAACGCCGGTCGTTGCATCCGATCCGGAGAGTGCGGAAGCGGAAATCTATCGCGACATTGCGGAAAAACGTCTGGGCGCAGCTTGAAGCCGAGCAGGCCGAGGCAACAAGCCCGGCGATCGTGTTTGAGTGACCACCACTAAAAACGCGGAGCCGCAAGTTTGATGAATATCGTTGCGCGCGATTTGCCTGACGACGCGTTGCTTGGGCACTACGCCCGGCGCGAGGATTGCTACACCGATTGTTACGCACTGGATTTCCCCCGAACGGTGAGTCTGGCGGCGTATGTGACCGCATTCTACACGACGCCGCTGTTCAAACTGGAGCGGTTCATTCTCAAATGGGCCGTTTCGCGCCCGTCGAGCGACGACCAGGCGCGGCAGGTGGCGGCAGGAGAGGTGGAACGGTTTGCCGCTTGGAGCGTTGAAGCGCGGACCACCGACCAGTTGTTGATGTGCGACATGGCGGGCCGGACGCGATCCTGGTTCAAAATCGAAGCGGCTGGCAGTCGGAAAAAACGGCAAGACCCGCTTGTTCTTCGGTTCGGCGGTTGTTGCCGAAAGCAAGGGCGGTGGCGACGGGAACGGACTTGGATTTGTGTTTTCCGCGCTGTTGGGTTTTCACAAACTCTATTCGCGCGCGCTGCTTCATTCGGCCGGCAGGCGGCTCGCCGCACACAATGGCGGCTAGATTTATGTGATCGCTTGCGACAGCCGTTCAGCTCACTCTAAAGCCGCGTCCACTCCGCGCCGTCCATCACATAGCGCGCATAACGGAAATCACGGATGTCGCGCAACTCGCCGTTGGTGAAATCCAGCAGAATAAAGTAGTTGGGCGGGCCGGTCGGATCGTCGCGGTCGAATGCGAGGATGCCGGGGCGTCCCTCGATCATGCCCGGCGTCATTGTCCAGTCATTACGCGCACTGTAGTTGGTGAAGTACAGGCCAACAGCCTTCTTGCCGTTGCGATCCTCTTTGGAGACCAGCTCGAGGTGCACCTCTTCAGCCATCATCTCGCGGATGCGGTCGAATTCGTGGGCATTGAAGCAGTCGGCATAGCGGCGCAAACGTTGCTGCTCACCGTCACTCAAACGGTGATGCGGCTGCCGCGTGTCCTGATCTTCAAAAGCCTTTTAAACGCTGCCGTCCGCGGTGCAGCGCCGACTTGACCGCATCGACCGACGCACCCGTCAGCCCCAGCGACCTCGGAGGCGGAATATCCCAGGACATCGCGCAAAATGACCGCACTGCGTTGCCTTGGGGAAAGCGCCATGAGCGGGCGAAGATTGCCGGATACGGCGCTGGAGAGCGGAAGTCCTCTCAAGTTCGGCGCTTGCCGCCTTACTTCGTCCTTCATCGATCTTTCGGTCTTTCGTGCTCTCAAAAAGTTCAGTGCCGTATTGTGTGCAATGCTGAACAGCCAGGCTCGCAGGTTGGTTACGCCGATGCCTCCGGCAATGGCGCGAGCAGCCTTCAACAGGGTTTCCTGAACAAGATCCTCACCATCGATGACGGAGCCGGCCATTCGGGCGAGATAGCGATGCAGTTCCGGGCGGATCTCCGGTATCGCCGCCTCGAACTGCGCCATGGCAAAACCGCTTTTCGCTTGGCCGGTCATGTCAAGCCAGTACTTCCATGCCCGCTCCGGTCACACCATATGCCGGTGCGATTTCGTCTTGTGATCTGACAAGTTGCATCACACACCCGGCGATGTGTTTCAGGTGTGAGCGGCTGGTCCCACTGGCTCATGAACTGGTCTGCGGAAATTGATGCGGCCGCAGCATAGGCCGATGAAGCGTCACCGGCGATATTGGTGCCGGCAATGAGCTGCTTGGGATAAATCGTGGCAAACGTCAGGTCCAATCCGCGTTTTTCGGCTTCCCATTTCGAATAGTTCGAAACGAAATGCTGCATTCGTTTTGCTCCCGCATAGCCGCCTGACAGGGGGCGAGCCGCCAAGCGCGGCGCCACTGGCAAAACTTATTATCGTTTGCGCCGTCGGACAAGGGCAATAACAGTGCCGCGCGGCAAAATTCGAAGGCGATTTTTGTGTCCGCATTCCAGGTTGCACTGAAAATCCTGCCAGGACTGCTCGCTTAGCGGTTTCATTGCCGGTTGGTGGCCGCCGGCCAGTACGAGGAGATCGGGTGTGACCTCCGTCAGCAGTTTCTGCGCTACCCCGTCAGCCGCCGCATCTGCGGCAATTGTCGCAATCTCCGGGGGCATCTGCCTTCAATCCATCAAGACCTTCCTGTCGGCGTGCAACAACCGTCGTCTTGATGCCCGCATTGTCGAGTTCGAGCGCCAATGCCCGCCCAACGCCACGAGTGCCACCGATGATCAGTGCGGATTTCGATTTCTGCTTCATATCCTGAACCTCTCGTTTCAATGTCAACTGAGAGGTAGACACGCATGGGGCGCAAAAAAGGTTCGCGTGCCGATAGAATTTTTTCAAACCCAAGACAAACACAATTGTCGCAGCGGTTTAATCGCATCGTTGGCCGGAAAGTCTGGTCCACAGGCATGGTTTTACGCTACGATCATTTTGAATTGGAAACCGGCGAATAAAAAAAAACGCTACCAACCCCAAAGCGGAGGCAGAGACGATGGCCGACAAGAAAGCGAACGGTAAGCACCCGGATTCGGGGGATATGCCGCGTCCCAAAACCAAGAAAATACCCAACTCGGTCTATGAGAAGACGCTCGCCCAACAACAGATTGAGCTGGTCAAGCTTCAGGAATGGGTCAAAAGCACCGGGCATCGCGTGGCAATCATCTTCGAAGGCCGGGATGCTGCCGGCAAGGGCGGTACGATCAAACGCATAACCGAGGCGCTCAATCCGCGAATATGCCAAGTGGTGGCGTTGCCTGCACCGACCGAGCGGGAGAAGACGCAATGGTATTTCCAGCGTTATGCGGCGCATCTTCCCGCAGCCGGTGAGATCGTGATTTTCGACCGCTCCTGGTACAATCGCGCCGGTGTTGAACGCGTAATGGGATTCTGCACCGACCATGAATACCAGGAGTTTCTGCGCAGTTGCCCGGAATTCGAACGGATGCTGGTGCGTTCGGGCATACAGTTGATCAAGTACTGGTTTTCAGTGAGCGACGAGGAGCAGGAACGCCGCTTTCAGAAACGGCTGACCGATCCGACGAAGCGGTGGAAACTGAGCCCGATGGATCTCGAAAGCCGGAAGCGCTGGGTCGACTATTCAAAGGCCAAGGACGAGATGTTCGCTCACACCGACATCAAGCAGGCGCCATGGTATGTGGTCGCGTCCGATGTGAAGAAGCATGCCCGGTTGAACTGTATCAGCCACCTTCTGTCGCTTATTCCCTACAAGGACCTGACACCGGAACCGATTTCACTCGACGAGAGGCCGCCGCAGCGCGGATATACCCGACCACCGATGGATGACCAGACCTTCGTTCCGGAGTTCCACCAATCCTTGTAGACGCATGAAGGGGTCGGCCGAGCAACCGGTCCTCCGAAAGGCTTCAAGGGAGCATTTCCGAACTGTTGTGGCGCGCCGATCCTTGATCAGGCGGGAATGTTTTCCAACGTCTTGCGGAACGCATCGATGATTTCATCGATGTGGATTTTCTCCGAGACGAGCGGCGGGGCAACGATGGCGGTGTCCGCCAGTCCATTTGACGTGACAGCCGTTCCAGAACATCTCTTTTTGCAGCGCGTTGCCGCGTGTTCCGGGTTTGCCGCCTTCGGGCCACACTTCAATGCCGGCAAGCATTCCATAACCCCGCAAATCGCGAATGACGGGAATATCCTTCAATGACCACACGGCATCGAGGAAATAGTCGGTCAACTCCGCAGCGCGATCATAAAGACCCTCATCCTCATAGATCTGCAGCGTGGCGAGACCGGCCGCACAGGCCGCGGGATGGGCTGAGTAGGTGTAGCCGTGGAAAAACTCAATGGCCGCCTCCGGAGAGGCGTTGGTGACTGTTTCGTAGATTTCGTCTCTGGCCGCGACAGCGCCCATGGGAATTGAGCCGTTGGTCAGCGCCTTGGCCATGGTGATGATGTCCGGCGTCACATTGAAGACATGGCTGGCGAATGCCTTGCCGAGGCGGCCAAAGCCGGTAATGACCTCGTCGAACACCAGCAGAATGCCGTGTTCGTCGCAAATTTCACGCAAACGCTCCAGATAACCCTTCGGCGGCACCAGTGTACCGGTCGATCCAGCGATCGGTTCGACGAACACCGCGGCAATGGTCGATCCGCCATAAGTCTCGCAGTGACGCTGCAGATCATTGGCCAAATCGGCACCATCTTCGGGCTGGCCGCGAATGAAGGTCTTCTCAGGATCCCATGTGTGCCGCATCAATCACGATATTCGGCATGACCACCGGGAAACTTTCGCGGTTCTTCACCATGCCGGAAAGCGACACGCCACCGATGTTGACGCCGTGATAGGCGCGTTCGCGGCTGACGAAGCGAGTTCGCTGTCCATCGCCGCGGGCGCGATGATAGGCCATGACCATTTTCAATGCGGTATCAATGGCTTCCGAGCCGGAATTGACAAAGAATACATGATTGAAAGGCTCCGGAAGATGGCGCGAAAGTTTGGTTGCCAGTGCAAACGATCCCGGATGGCCCATCTGGAAATGCGGTGAGTAGTCGTTTTGCAGCATCTGAGCATGGACCGCTTCGGCGATTTCGCGGCGACCGTGACCGGCAGCGACATTGAACAAACCTGAAGAGCCGTCGATGATGCGCCCGCCATTTTGATCCCACAAATGAACACCCTCGCTCTTCACCACGAGGCGGGGCGTTTTCTTGAAATCGCGATTCTGGCTGAACGGCATCCAGTGCTGTTCAAGCGAATTGGTGGAATGCTTCTCCAGCGGCTTGGCAAGAATGTTCATGTGCGTCACTCCAACGGTGCGGGCCTGGTGAATGCTGAGCGGAAAAACAAGCCCAATCCAAACGTGTCCGGATGTTGCAGTTCTGCTGGTACAATATGTAGGGCCAGCAGGCGCGGAATCTGATGCCACAGAACTGCGGAACCGATCGCGAAGCCCGTCACCATTGTCGGGGCAGGGACATGCCTGGCTTCATGTTCCATTTGATAACCGGTCGGTTGGAGGGACTTGCCATCGGTGTGCCAGGTTCCCCGCGAAAGCCAACTCGCGAAAGGCAATGCGGCCAGAGGCCGGTAGCGGCAGTCCGACAAGTCCGGTTTCAGCTTGTCTGAAGCGGAAAACAGATCAGCTGAAGGTTTGGATTTGAGGTGGACACAAAATTGCATTTGAAGAACGGGCATTGTCGCAAATTGAGCAATGGACGGCGCAATCGAACAGCGCCTTTGTGGCCGTGACGTCAAGTCTGCCTTGTTTTTGACAAAAGCGCGCAAGTGCGGAATGCTAGGTCCAAACAAACAATAATCGGGAGAGTTATATGACTACTTACAAGAGCAATGGCGACCGGGTGCCTGCCTCCATCGAGCAGATGGCAGAAGGCGTGAAGGTCGGCAAATTCGATCGTCGCGAGTTTCTGGCGCTGGCAAGCGCATTTGGCGCTTCGACGGCAATGGCCTATGGCATGCTCGGCATGGCCGCGCCGGAGGCGAAAGCCGCATCACACGGCATTCAAAAAGGCGGTACTCTGCGCCTGCAACAGGAAGTACGTGGTCTGAAAGACCCGCGTACCTTCGACTGGAGCCAGATCGCGAACTTTGCCCGCGGCTGGCTGGAATATCTCGTGCAATACAATTCCGATGGCACGTTTGAAGGCCGGCTTCTTGAAAGCTGGGAAGTCAATGACGACGCAACGGTTTACACGCTGAATGTTCGCAAGGGCGTGAAATGGAACAACGGCGACGAATTCACCGCAGATGACGTGGCGCGAAACATCGGAATGTGGTGTGACAAGGGCGTGGAAGGCAACTCGATGGCCGGCCGCATGGCGACATTGATTGATGCCGACACCAACAAAGCCAAGGAAGGCGTGATCGAAGTTGTCGACAGCCACACCGTCAAGCTGAACCTGCCAGCGCCGGATATTTCAATCATTCCAGGCATGGCCGACTATCCGGCTGCGATCGTTCATTCCTCGCACAATGGCGAGACCATGCTCGATAATCCTGTTGGCACCGGACCATACTTGCCTGAATCGCTGGAAGTTGGTGTGAAAGGCGTGCTGGTACGCAACGAGAACCACGAATGGTGGGACGCTGCAAACGGCGCTTATCTCGACCGTATTGAATTTATTGATTTTGGCACGGACCCATCGGCCTGGGTGGCTGCGGTCGAGTCTGAAGAAGTGGACATGCTCTACGAAACCGTAGGCGACTTCGTCGACATTCTTGATGGAATCGGCTGGCAGAAATCCGAGGTCGTGACCGCGAATACAATCGTTATTCGTACCAATCAGGAAGCCGAAGTCGATGGCAAGAAACCGTATGCCGATGTGCGGGTACGCCGCGCGATTGCAATGGCGGTCGACAATAATGTTTGCCTCGAACTCGGCTATGCCAACCGCGGTACCTTAGCCGAGAACCATCATGTGTGCCCAATTCATCCGGAATACGCCGAATTGCCGGCGCAGAAGGTTGATCCGGAAGGTGCGCTGGCTCTCATGACCGAAGCTGGCATGGCTGACTATGAGCATGAGTTGCAGTCGATCGATGACGATTGGCGCAAAAACACAACCGACGCCGTCGCCGATCAGATGCGTAAGGCGGGTCTCAAGGTCAAGCGGACAATTCTGCCTGGATCAACATTCTGGAACGACTGGGCGAAGTATCCGTTCTCGTCGACAAACTGGAACCAGCGTCCGCTTGGCGTGCAGGTTCTGGCTCTTGCCTATCGTGGTGGTGAGGCCTGGAACGAGTGCGCGTTCAACAACGAGGATTTTGACAACACGCTGACCGAGGCACTTGCCATCGCCGACGCCGACAAACGCCGCGAGAAGTGCAAGCGCCTGCAGGAAATCATGCAGGAGCAGGGCGTCATTATCCAGCCTTACTGGCGGTCGCTTTATCGCCACTACAACGAAAAGGTTGTGAACGGCGACATGCACCCGACGTTTGAGATTTATCCTCACAAACTAGGCTTGAAGGCCTGATGAATTAATGACAGGGGCCGCTTGCGGCCCCTGTTTCTTTATCCTGAGGGAACAGGCCGGCTTCGTGTCCCGCCTGAGGAGGAGACCGGGACACTGCTGCGCCGCAGATAAGAAAGATGGGCGACTATGGGCGCGTTTATCCTGAAACGGTTATGGGTTATGGCCCTGACCGCACTTTGCCTGACATTCGTCGTGTTCTTCCTGGCCAATCTTTATCCAAACCTGGAAAAACTGGCCAAGACGCAAGGCAACATGCGCATGACGGACGAGCAGGTTGCATCCTGGCTTGATCGCAACGGCTATACCAGCAATCTTGTGATCCGATATGGCGAGTGGTTGGGCGTGGTTCCCGGATGGAGACGCGTCGACGACGAGGGAAACGTTAGCGGCCGTTGTCTGCGGCCCGGAATGGCAGTTGAGGACATGCCGAGTTACTGCGGCATCCTGCAGTGGGAATTCGGCTACTCAACGGTGTTCAAAACCGATGTCGGCGATGTGGTCGGCAAGCGATTGCTGCTGACCGGCAAGCTCATGTTCTGGGTGATGATCGTCATGGTCCCGATGGCGTTATTGATCGGGGTGCTGGCGGGTATGCGCGAGGGCTCGAAAACCGACCGAACGTTATCGACCTTTTCCATCGCCACAACGGCGACACCGGAATACGTCTCCGGTGTCATATTGATTGTCATCTTCGCCAGTTCCGTCGTCGGCCTGAAATGGTTCAAGGGATCGGCGACATCGGCGATGGACGACATGACTTTCGCAAATTTCACGCTGCCCGTGATGACCATGGCGCTATACGGCATGGGTTACATTGCCCGCATGACCCGCGCCTCGATGGCCGAGGTGATGACAGCCCAGTACATCCGCACGGCGCGTCTAAAGGGCATGACGTTCGGAGCGGTTGTTCTCAAACATGCGCTGCGCAATGCGCTGATTGCACCATTTACGGTCATCATGCTGCAGTTTCCTTGGTTGCTGACCGGCGTGGTGATCGTGGAGACGCTGTTCAATTACAAGGGCTTTGGCTGGACACTGGTTCAGGCAGCCTCCAACAATGACATCGAACTGCTGCTGAGCTGTTCGATTGTCGCGGTGATCGTGGTTCTGGTGACGCAGCTTCTGTCGGATATCGGCTATGCGTTTCTCAATCCGCGCATCCGGGTCGGTTAAGGGGAGGCTGATACCATGGAACCACTTGGAGCATTTGGCATTGCGGTTCAGGTAATCGCTATTTTCTGGCCGGTATGGCTGGGAATGGTGATCATTCTTGGCGTTTCGTACATATTCAGGGCAAACTTGGGACTGTTCGGCAAATTGTTCGGCTCAACCCCGGGAATAGTCGGATTTAGCATCGTTCTATTCTGGTTTTTGACCGCGATATTCGCCGATGCGATCGCACCGTTCGATGAAATCTCGCAGATCTCGGGAATGAAAAACAAGATTCCCGGAACCCCGGTTCGCGATTTGGAGGGTGCCTACTATCTGTTTGGCGGGGATAACCTCGCACGTGATGTCTTCAGCCGAATGGTCAAAGGCAGTCAGACAGTGTTCCTGATAGCACCGGCGGCAACATTGTTTGCATTCATGGTCGGCATCACGCTCGGCCTTCCGGCTGGATACTTTACCGGCCGGTTGGACACTTTCCTGAGTTTCGTGGCCAACCTCGTGCTGGCGTTTCCGGTTATCCTGCTGTTCTACCTGCTGGTGACACCGGAAATCAGGAATACCGGGTACGAGTTGCTGAGGTTCGGCGACTTCTCGTGGCGCAGCTCGATCCCCAACGTGTTGGCGGCGGTGCTGTTCCTGTTTCCCATCGTGTTCCTTCTGGTGCTGTTTCAATCGAAGTTCTACACGCGACCGCAGCTCCGCAACATTCTGGTCGCTGCAACGCTGGTGATCGGTGCGTGGTACTATCTTGGCTTTGCCTTCAACGCAGATCCGTTTGGATTGTTTGCGATGGATCCGAACAAGCTCAACATCTTCGTTGCCGTGGTCTTCGTGAATTCACCGACGGTGTTCCGTATCGTTCGCGGGCTGGTGATGGACATCAAGACGCGCGATTATGTGGCTGCGGCGCAGACCCGCGGCGAAGGGCCCTGGTACATCATGCTGTGGGAAATCCTGCCCAATGCACGCGGGCCGCTGATCGTCGATTTCTGCCTGCGTATCGGCTACACGACGATCCTACTGGGAACCCTGGGCTTCTTCGGCCTGGGCTTGAGCCCGGAAAGCGCGGACTGGGGTTCAACTATCAACGAGGGCCGCAAGCTGCTCTCGATTTATCCCCATCCGGCGATACCGCCGGCGCTGGCGCTGATGAGCATGGTGCTCGGTCTCAATCTCCTCGCAGACGGTCTGCGTGAAGAATCGCTCAAAGATTGACGGGGAGGATATCAAGATGACAGAGACACCTATTCTCGAAATTGAAAACCTCTCCATTTCGTTCTTTGTGCGAGCTGGCGAGATTCCTGCGGTAATGGATTTTTCCTGCAAGGTCATGCCCGGCGAGGCGATGGGCATTGTGGGCGAATCCGGCTGCGGCAAGTCGACCGTCGCGCTCGGCATCATGCGCGACATGGGCAATCGCGGCAAAATTGTCGGCGGCAAGATCAAGTTCAAGGGCCGCGACATGGGTGAGATGTCGCAGGCGGAACTGCGCGACCTTCGCGGCTCGAAAATCGCCATGATCTATCAGGAGCCGATGGCGAGCCTCAATCCGGCAATGAAGATCTCCAAGCAGTTGATGGAAGTGCCGATCATCCACGAGAATGCAAGCAAGGAAGAGGCCTACCAGCGCTCCCGCGATATGCTGGAGGCGGTGCGTCTTCCCGATCCCGAACGGATGATGGACTCCTATCCGCATCAATTGTCGGGCGGCCAGCAGCAGCGTGTGGTGATTGCCATGGCGCTGTTGTCGAAACCGGCGTTGCTGCTTCTCGATGAGCCGACAACCGCGCTCGACGTGACCGTCGAGGCCGGCATTGTCGAACTGGTCAAGGATCTCGGCAAGAAGTTCGGCACATCGATGCTGTTCATCTCGCACAATCTCGGTCTGATCCTGGAGACCTGCGACCGCATTACGGTGATGTATTCAGGTGAAGCGGTGGAAGCCGGATCGGTCGATGATGTCTTTGACCGCATGCGCCATCCGTATACGCAGGGACTGTTCCGCTCGATCCCGTTGCCGGGAGCCGACAAGAACTCCAGGCCGCTGATCGCCATTCCGGGTCAGCTGCCATTGCCGCATGAACGGCCCAAGGGCTGCAATTTCGGCCCGCGTTGCCACCATTTCGTCGACGGTGTCTGCAATGCGGCTGAGATTCCGATGCACCCGGTCAAGGGGCACCAGCGACACACGAGCCGATGTGAGCGCTTCGAGGAACTGGACTGGGATGCGCTACCGGAGGGGTTGCGGACCAACGAACCGGTCGAACCGGGCGATGTCGTGCTGCGCATGGACAGCGTGAAAAAATACTACAGTGTCGCGGCCAACCAGATGTTTGGCGGCGGTGAAACACGCACGGTTAAAGCGAACGAAACCATTACATTCGACGCGCGTGAATCGGAAACCGTAGCCATCGTTGGCGAATCCGGTTGTGGCAAGTCGACCCTGGCGAAAATGCTGCTTGGTCTGGAGACGGCAACAGCCGGCACGATATCGCTGGGTAACCGCAATATCGAATCCGTCGATATCGAGCACCGTGACACGGAAACCATTTCGGCGATCCAGATGGTGTTCCAGAACCCGTTCGATACGCTCAATCCGAGCCAATCGGTCGGTTCGCAGATCGTGCGCACACTGGAGATGTTCAAGATCGGCAACACGCCGAGCGAGCGGCGACAAACCATGCTTGAACTACTCGACATGGTGAAACTGCCACGCGCATTCGAAACGCGGATGCCGCGGCAGCTATCCGGCGGACAGAAACAGCGCATCGGCGTAGCGCGCTGCTTTGCCGGTCGGCCCAAGGTTGTTGTGGCTGACGAACCGGTTTCGGCGCTCGATGTGTCCGTGCAGGCGGCCGTGACCGAGCTGCTGATGGACATTCAGCGCGAAGCCAAAACCACGATGCTGTTTATCAGCCACGATCTGTCGGTGGTGCGTTATATCGCCGACCGTGTCGTGGTGATGTATCTGGGGCATATCGTCGAACAGGGTACGACAGATCAAATCTTCGCGCCGCCCTATCACCCCTATACCGAGGCTTTGTTGTCGGCGATACCGATTGCCGATACCAGCGTGCAAAAGAAGCACATCGTACTTGAGGGTGACATTCCTTCAGCGATGAGCCCGCCTTCGGGCTGTCCGTTCCAAACCCGATGCCGGTTCAAGGAGCAGGTTCCAAACCGGCTTTGCGAAACCGATGTTCCACCTGTTCGACACCTGAAGGGCGGTCATGCACTCAAGTGCCATTTGGCCGATTCGATTTTGGCCGAGATGGATCCGGTGATCAGTTTCGAGGCAAAACCGAAAAAGGCAGCTGCCAAGAAAACCGCCAGCCGTGCGAAATCCGCATCAGGCGCAAGTCGCAAAAAGGCCGGTGCTTCGACATCGCGTACGTCGGCAAAGGCGAAGACGGCGGCTTCGGGCGGTGCAAGCCGCCGCAAGGCGACGGCAAGTACGGCTTCGGATTCGGTGCGGGTTGGCGACCCGGCGGTGGGATTTGTCGACCCCAACGCCGGTGCTGCTGCCAAAAGGCCCTCGAAATCGGCATTGGCCAAACGCAAAGGCGCCGTTGACACGACAGCACGAGGCAAGTCGGCGGCCGGTGGATCGCGGGCGCGCGCAGCATCCGCCAAACCGGCAGCGGCAAAATCTGCCGCGGCGGGCACAAAACCCAAGGCAGTCAGGAAGCCGGCGAAACCGGATGATCTGAAGCTGATCTCAGGGGTAGGCCCGAAAATCGAAGGCATCTTGAACGGACTTGGCATCCACACCTATGGGCAGGTCGCTTCGTGGAAGAAGGCCGAGCGGGACTGGGTGGATGATCATTTGAAGTTCAAGGGCCGCATCGAGCGTGAGGACTGGGTTAAACAGGCCAAGGCGTTGGCCAAGGGCGGAGAGGCCGAATACATCAAGGTCTTCGGCAAGAAGCCGCGCTAACTTTTTGATTGCGAGTCGAATTGAGCCGTGCGGGATTGCCGTGCGGCTCTTTCATTTTTCAGAACCAGTTCAGTGCCCGAACGCCTTTGCGGACCGCAAGGAAAGGTCGCATTTTCGACAGCGGTGATTGACCCGGGAGGGAATGATAACCGCCGAGGCAACCGATCAGGGTGAGCGGGATCGCCTCAGGGAGGAATTGTGGCTGACAACGCCGTTCGGTTTATCGAGGCGTTCAATCTCGACCAGGCGTCTCCGGAATCCGTCTACCATGCCAAGCGCTGCCTGCTCGATCTGATTGGTGTCGCGGCAGCCGGTTCAACCACTCCATTGTCGGGGATCATTCGCGATCACGCGGTTGCCAATTTCGCAAGCGCAGATCAATCCGCCGGCCTGTTGTTTGACGACCGTACTGCAAGCCCGGTCGGTGCGGCGCTGGCCAATGGCATGACCATCGATGCATTCGATGCGCATGACGGTCATCCGAGCACCAAGGGACATGCCGGCTGCGGTGCGCTGGCCGGTCTTCTTGCTTTCGCCGATGAACGCATGAGCGGTGCGGAATTCCTGGCCGATCTGATCGTCGGTTACGAAATTGCCATCCGTGCGGGATTGTCGCTGCATGCGACCGTCAGCGATTATCATACCTCAGGCGCCTGGACGGCGCTTGGCGTGGCGGCCATAGGCGCCAGGCGGCTGGGTCTTGGCGCCGGTCAGGTGCGCGAAGCCCTTGGCATCGCCGAGTATCATGGGCCGCGCAGCCAGATGATGCGCTGTATCGACCATCCAACAATGCTCAAGGATGGTTCGGGCTGGGGTGCGATGGCCGGTGTTTCGGCCGCATTTCTTGCGCGGAACGGGTTCACGGGAGCTCCTGCCATTACCGTTGAAGGCAAAGATATCGAAGCATTCTGGTCAGATCTGGGGTCGCGCTGGACCATCACAGAACAGTATTTGAAACCGTTTCCGGTTTGCCGATGGGCGCAACCGCCCATGGAAGCGGTCAGGCAACTTGCTGCCGAGAACAGCTTTGCAGCGACCGAAATCGGCCGGGTGGTGGTCAGGACGTTTCATGAGGCCTACCGGTTGGCGACTGCGGAACCGACCAACACCGAACAAGCGCAATACAGTCTGCCTTTTCCGCTTGCGGTGTTTTCAACCAGGCAGTCGCTTGGCCCCGGCGACATCGCCGGTGATGCGCTTTCCGATCCGGAAATTCTGCGTTTGTCGAAAAGCGTTGTGCTGGTCGATGATGCGGCTTTTTCAGCCAAATTTCCAGACGAACGCTGGGCCCAGGTAACGCTTGAGCTGAAAGATGGGCGCAAGCTCATCTCCGAACCGGTGGTTGCGCATGGCAATGCCGAAAATCCGCTTTCCGATGATGAAATCTCCCAGAAGTTCAACTCCCTGATGGCCGCTTCGGGCCTCGGCCGTGTGGCCGGCGCGTTGGAGCGGGAAGTTGCGCAACTGGAAAATGCACCGACCGCCGGCAAACTGCTCTCGCTGTTGCGTGCGCTACCTGTACCGGATGAGTTGCAGGGTGCGGCCGAATGAGTGAGCGCAGGCGCCGGCGCGGCGGCGGTCGAAGCGGCGGGCGTGACAAGACTGCAGCGGTTCAATCCATTCCGCAGCTTGCGCGCAGGGATGTGCAAAGTCCGTGGGTGCCGATGGCGCTTTTGAGCGACGATCAAATCGAAGCCATCCATGAAGCGTCGATGCACATTCTGGAAAATCTCGGTATCGAGATGATGAGCGCGACCGCGTGTGACCTATTTGCGCGATCGGGCGCAGAGGTTGACCACGACACGATGACCGTGCGCATCGACCGGGGCATGGTCGACGAGGCGCTGAAGACAGCGCCGGCTGTTCACACGCTGACGCCGCGAAACACCACCAACCGGATCACATTGGGCGGCAATCACATCAATTTCACGCTCGTGGCCGGTCCGCCCAACGTGCACGATTTCGAGCGCGGACGCAGGGCTGGTAACCTTGCAGATTATTGCGATTTCACCCGTCTCGCCCAGCACTTCAATGCCATTCACATGCTGGGCAACCAGGTTTGTGCGCCGATCGAACTCCCGGCCAATACGAGGCACCTTGATACCTATCTGGCGAACGCGACGCTGTCGGACAAGTGTTTCAATGTCTCGGCCATCGGCCGGGGCAGGGCGCTCGACGGCGTCACCATGATGGCGCTTGCGCGCGGGATATCGCTCGACGCCATCGCGGCCGATCCGGGTGTTGCGACCGTGATCTCGGTCAACAGTCCGCGGCGCTTCGACGACGCCATGGCGGACGGCATGATGACCATGGCCGAACTTGGCCAGACGACGATCGTTACGCCGTTCACGCTGATGGGCGCGATGAGCCCGGTCACGCTGGCCGGCGCGCTGGCGCAGCAGAACGCAGAAGCGCTGTTCGGGATCACGCTCACCCAGTTGGTGAAACCCGGTGCTCCGGTCATGTACGGCGCATTCACGTCCAACGTTGACATGCGGTCGGGGGCGCCGGCATTCGGCACGCCGGAAAATGCCAAGGCCAACATTGCAAGCGGTCAGTTGGCGCGACACTACAACCTGCCGTACCGCACAACTCCAGGCTCAGCCTCCAACGCCGCTGACGCCCAGGGTGCCTATGAAACGATGATGGCATTGTGGGGGGCGGTGCTGGGGCATGGCAATCTGGTCTATCACGGTGCCGGTTGGCAGGAGGGCGGGCTGACCGCTTCCTATGAGAAATTCATTCTCGATGTCGAAATGATCCAGCACATGATCGAATTCATGACGCCAATCGAGGTCAACAAAGGCGAGTTGGCGATCGATGCACTTGCCGGTGTGCCGACGGGCGGGCACTTCTTCGGCGAGGCGCATACGCTCGAGCGCTACGAAACCGCGTTCTACCAGCCCATGCTGTCGAACTGGCAGAATTTCGAAAGCTGGGAAGAATCCGGCGGCCTCGACGCCACGCAAAGGGCGACGCAGCTTTGGAAAAAGGCGCTGGAGGAATATGTCGAGCCGAAGCCGGATCCGACAATCCGCGAAGCGCTTGACGATTATGTGGCGCGGCGCAAGGAAGAGATCGGCGATGGCGAGCCGTGAACCTCATAGTTCGTGCAATTGCAGTTCCCAATTCTGTCCCACGAGATCATGACCGAAGCTGTGGTGCTTTTCCTCCGCGACGAGGGTAAAGCCGACGGCCTGGTATATTTTCCGTGCAGATCCGAGAATATCGTTGGTCCACAGCACCAGCTTGCCGTAGCGCCTGGCCTGCGCGAAACGGATGCACTCCCTAACCAGCCGGCCGCCAATGCCCAGGCCGCGGGCGTCGGGCTCCACGTAAAGCAGCCGAAGCTTGGCGATCTCGTCGGTTTCCCTGACGACAAACACCGAACCGACGATCTCGCCCTCGCGCTCGGCGATCCAGCAGCGTTCGAATTTGGGATCGAAGTTGTCGGTGAAATCCGAAACGATGCGGCCGACCAACGCTTCGAAGGTCCAATCCCAGCCATATTCCTGCGCATACAATGCGCCGTGGCGGTGGGTGATCCAGCCCATGTCGCCGGGTTCGGGATCGCGCAACAGGTAACTTTTGTCGTCGTTTGCGGTTCCCAGCAGGCGTTCTATGCGCTGCATTGAACCGACCAACAGGCGGCGATCGTTGCGGGTCAGCGGTTCCAGCAACGATCCGACTTCGCGGATAGATGCCTCCTGCAAGTGCTGGAACTCGGTTTTTCCCTTGTCCGAAAGAACCAAAATCAGCCGCTTGGCGTTGCGCCCGTCCGGCTGTTTGTCAATCAATCCGTCGGATTGCAATTTAGCAATCTGGCGGCTGAGATATCCCGGATTGACTTCGAGAATGTCACTGAGATCAGCCGCCGAAAGATCGCCTTGGTGGGCAAGCTCGTACAGGATCCGGGCCTGAAGCAGCGAGTATCTGGTCGCCAATATCTTCTCGTTCAGGGCGCCAACCACCCGCGTGTGAAACCGGTTGAACCGCCTGACGGCCGTGACGGGGTCTTGCATCGACATTGCGCTCACCAATGTTGCTTGCGGCATTATAAATGTTGCTACTAGCAATATACTGGAAAAACGGCGTTCTGTTAAGCGATCCGTCGCGATCAGCCGATCGCGATCATCTATTCGAGCAATTCGGTGCGGTATTTCGCCAGTTTTTCGGGATCGGGCCTCACGCCCAGACCCGGTTTCGCCGGTACGTGCACCCGGCCGTGCTGAACCGGGAACGGATCGGCGAGGATATCCTCGGTGGCATAGTAGGTCGCCATGTAAAACTCGCAGCCGAGCACGAGGTCGGGTATGGCCGCCATCAGATGCGCTCCGGCGGCATGGGCAACGCCGGTTTCGAACATGCAGCCGCCATAGACCTCGATACCGGCGGCGCGGGCAATCGCGGCGACTTCGAGCGCACGGCGGATGCCACCCGACTTCATGATTTTCAGGGAGAAGATATCGGCGATGCGTGCCTGGGTGCCCTCGAGCGCCTGACGCGGGTCGAATACGCTTTCGTCTGCCATGATCGGTACGTCGACGGCGCGGGTGATCTCGGCAAGGGCAGCCCGCTCGTTCATCTTCACCGGTTGTTCGACCAATGTTGGGCGAAACGCCTCCAGGTCGCGGATACGCCGGACGGCATCGTAAGCGGGAAGGCCCTGATTATAGTCGACGCGCAAATCGATCTCGTCGCCATACACGGCCCTGAGCTTTTCCAGGCGCAACAGGTCGAAGGCGTGGTCGTTGAAACCGGTCTTGATCTTGAACAGGCGAACGCCGTCGGTCCACATGCGTGCGACATCATCCAGATCGGCGTCGAAATCCGGGTTGGCGATGGAAAAGCTCATCGGGATTTCATTGCGGTGGCGACCGCCGGCAAGTTCTGCGATCGGCAGCCCGGCAATCTGCCCGGTAATATCCAGTAGCGCGGTTTCCAGGGCTGCCTTGGCCTCATTGTGGCCGACAAGCGTCTTGTCTGCCCGGTTCATGTGCACATCGACCTGGACGGGATCGCCGCCGATCAACTGAGGCCGAAGATGAACGTGCAGGGCCGCAGCATTGCCTTGAACCGTACCGGTGAAGACCGGCCACGGCGAGGCTTCGCCCCATCCGGTCAATCCGGTATCGGTGACAATCTCGAGCAGCACCGCATTGATGCCTGAAACGTCGCCGCTGCCGTGCGAATGCACGGCCTTTGCCGGAATGGAAACCGTGTGCACACGGATGGTTTCTATTTTGTGGTCGCCCATTCGGATCACCCTGCGTCGCGCTCGTCAGGCAATCCACTCACTAACGGGTGCGGCAGCCTCGTTCAATGGCTGGCTGATCACGTCGACCAGTGTCGGGCTGTCATGATCAACGGCTTGCTTGAGGACGCCCTGAAGCGTGTTGGGATCCTCGACGCTCCAGGATTTTACGCCGAACGCGGAGGCGACAGCCGCATGATCGGTACGATTGAAGTCGACAGAGAAATAGCGCTCGTCGAAAGCGGCGCGCTGACCGGCCTTGATCCAACCGTAAACGGAGTTCGAGAACACGATGAAGGTGATCGGCATGTTCTTGCGCACGGCTGTTTCCAACTCGCCGCAGGTAAAGCCGAAACTGCCATCGCCCATCAGCGCCACCACTTTCCTGTCGGGCGCGCCCATATGCGCCCCCATGGCGGCTGAGAGTGAATAACCCAATGCGCCATGGGCGCGGTTGGAGAACAGCGTCCGGCCGGTGGTGCGGATCTCGTAGAAGGCCGACAGGTAAGGGCAGGGGGTGCCGGGATCGCCGACGATAATGGCGTCATCACCGAGTACGGCGCGCAGGGCGGCGATGGTGCGCTCGGGTTTGATCGGCCGATCGCTGCTTTGTGCCAATGGATGGAACGCAGACCACTTCTTTTCCTTGACCTTTGCGACTGCTGCCGCGCCGTCGAAACCGGAGATCGACCCACGGCGGGCGAGTTCGGCATTCATGGCCGACAGGGCCAACCGGGCGTCGGAAACCATCGCCACTTCGGTCTGGTAGGATGCCGAGATCACTTCCGGGTCACTGTCGATGTGGACAATGCGGGTATCCTTGGCGGGATAGCGCCAGAGCTCGGTCGTCACCGATCCTGCGCGACAGCCGATGAAGACAACCAGATCAGCCATTTGCACCAGTTCACGCGTTGCCGGCACGCCTCCGTTGGAGCCGACCACGCCAACGCAGTTGGGGTGGGCTTCCGAAATCGTGCCCTGACCGGAAATCGTTGTCGCCGCGGC
This sequence comes from Rhizobiaceae bacterium, assembly GCA_963669285.2. GTDB lineage: Bacteria > Pseudomonadota > Alphaproteobacteria > Rhizobiales > Rhizobiaceae > JAWKWH01. The sequence continues at coordinate 21,891 of CAXXSI010000001.1, forward strand.
GATATCGAGTGTTTCGACAAAGCTGCCAAACTCGCTTTCGCCGCGTGCGAGGACAACACCGCCGCCAGTGATGACGAGCGGGAATTTTGCCGACAATATCGCATCGACCGCGGCGGTGACGGCATCGGGATCGGGACCGGCGGGATAGGCCGGATAAGACGAATGGGCGGCATCCGCCCAAATCTGCTCCGGATCTGCCGGCCCGCGTTGCACGTCGATGGGAAATCCGAGATGAGCCGAACCGGGTCTACCGGTCGTCATCTTGCGGAAGGCGGTGCGCACCATGTCGGGGACCGTATCGGAATGGTTGATGACCGCATTGAACTTGGTCAGGGGCCGCATCAGCCCTTCCTGGTCCAATTCGGTCAGCGGATAATGTCCGTGTGAGCGTGTGCCGACATCGGAGGTGATTGCGAGTATGGGGACCGAGGATTCGTTTGCCTCCACCAGGCCGGGCAGGATGTAGGTTGCGCCGCCACCGGACGGTCCTTCGCATACGCCGACCTTGCCGGTGACGCGGGCATATCCGTCGGCCATGTAGGCCGCGCAGCGCTCGTCGCGGGTCAGGATGTGCTCGATACCGTGATCAAGCTGGTAGAGCGCGTCGTAAAACGGCAAGGTGGTATCGCCGCACAGGCCGAAAATGTGGCTCACACCGTGTGCTTCGAGCATGCGCACCATTGCTTCGGCGCCGGTCATCATATTGGATTGCGTGCGGTCCTGCATAACCTTCCTCGCGCAATGTGAATGTACTAACTGTACGCGAAGCTGTATACAATTCAGTGTGCATGGTCAATCGCGCTGTTTCGGTCCATACTGCCGCGTTGCAGATGTCGGTGGATTGTGCTTGTCCCAACGGGCAGGTGATTGAGCGGATTGGTATTGATGGCAGGGAACCAGAGCAGCGTTGACAAAATCTATGATCAGGTTCGTGCGATGGCGACGAATTTCGAGTTCAAGCCGGATGAACGGATCAACGAGGGCGGGCTTGCCAATCGTCTCGGCACCAGCAGAACACCGCTTCGTGAAGCGCTGAACCGGTTGGTGGCGGAAGGATTTCTGACATTCCAGAATGGACGCGGCTTTTTTTGCCGCTCGCTGGATCCGGCGCAGATACTTGCGCTGTACGAAGCGCGACAGGCAATCGAATGTGAAGCATTGCGCCTGGCAGTGCAAAGAGCCAGCGATGAAGAGATCGCAGAGGTCTTCGAGTTCCTGAAGGAAACGGATTCTGCCTATTCCAGCTCGTCATCGACGCGTGACCTGGTCGAACTCGACGAAGCCTTTCACCTGCGCATTGTTCGCATGGCCAAGAACGCCGAGCTCGAGCGTTTGCTGGCCAATGTAAACGCCAAGATTCGTTATGTGCGCTGGATCGACATGAGCGAAAGGCGAGGCGTTACGCCCGCAGCGCATGTGAGGATTGCCAAGGCGCTCGAAGGCCGGGATGAAGAAAAGGCGGTTGCCGAGCTACGCGCTCATATCGGCAAACGCAGCGAGGAAGCGACAGAAGCGGTTCGCATCGCCTATTCACAACTTTATGTACCGGCCGGTTCTCCAGCCGGGTGAGGGGAGCGATGCGCGGGGGCACGCATCGCTCGAAACTCAGTTACTCGGCCGCCTCGGCGACTTCCGGGGTCCAGCCGCTGATCGCCTTGACCTCGAGGAAATCCTCCAGGCCCCAGACACCGCCTTCGCGGCCGTTGCCTGACTGTTTGTAGCCGCCAAAGGGGGAACCGGCGCCGCGCGACTTGCCGTTCATTTCGACCATGCCGGAACGGAGCTTGCGGGCGACGCGATTTGCCTTTTCGCCGTCCTGCGTCTGAACGTAGTTTGTCAGGCCATAGACCGTGTCGTTGGCGACGCTGATTGCCTCTTCCTCCTCATCGAATGGGATGATGGACAGGACAGGCCCAAAAATCTCCTGACGGGCAATCGTCATGTCATTGTTCACGTCGGCAAAGACAGTCGGGCGAACGAAATAACCACGGTTCAGACCTTCCGGCCTGCCGAGACCGCCGGCGACCAGGCGAGCACCTTCCTTGACGCCCCTGTCGATCAGATCCTGGATCTTGTTGAACTGCAGCTCCGAGACGACAGGCCCGATATGCCGGCCTTCCTTGGAGGCGATATCGACCGCCGTGGTGTTGGCCGTATCAGCGGCGATCTCTACGGCCTCGTCGTATTTGGCGCGCTGCACGAGCATGCGCGTCGGTGCATTGCATGACTGGCCGGAATTGTCGAAACAATGTCTTGCACCGCGCTTGACCGCCTTCTCGTCAGCGTCGGCAAAGATGATGTTCGCACCTTTGCCCCCCAGTTCTAGGCTGACACGCTTGATCGTGTCGGCGGCGTTTTTGGAGATTGCCGTTCCGGCCCGTGTCGAGCCCGTAAAGGAGATCATGTCGACATCCGGGTGACCGGACAATTGTGATCCAACCCCAACACCGTCGCCGTTGACCATATTGAAAACGCCGGCCGGAACGCCTGCCTCATCGACGATTTCGGCGAACAGCATCGACGACATCGGTGCGATCTCGGAGGGTTTCAAGATCATTGTGCAACCCGCTGCGAGGGCGGGGATCACCTTCAGCGTGACCTGGTTCATCGGCCAGTTCCACGGCGTGATCAGGCCGCAAACACCAATCGGTTCATAGCGAATGAGATCATTGGGGGCGTGGCCGCCGAGCGGGCGTTCGAACTCAAACTTCTCAATCGCTCTGATGAAGTTGCGGATATGCCAGGCGCCGGCACCGGACTGGCTGGTCTTGGCCATCGAAATCGGTGCGCCCATTTCCTGCGAGATCGTTGCGCCCATCTCGTCATTACGGCGCTCATAGATATCGGCGATTTTTCTGATATAGCCGAGGCGCTCTTCTTTTGATGTCTGGCTCCAATCAACGAACGCGTTTCGCGCGGCGGCAACCGCGGCGTCGGTATCGGCCTGCGATCCCAATGAGATGACCGCATAAGGTTCTTCGTTGGACGGATCGATCACGTGCATATCACTGGCAACAGCCGGAGATACCCACTTTGCGTCGATGTAGAAATTGCGTGCCTCGTGCATGGGAAAAATCCTTACTGACTGAATTTGATCAAATTACATAGGCGGGTTGCGCGACCGCTGTAAACCCCGTTTGTCATGTCTATGACCTAGGTCGGATACCACGACATATCGGTTAGGTCATGGACCCATAAACAGGATCAACAATGGTATGCGCAAATTTGGTTGGATATCAGGAGCGAGCTTGCAGGAAACCGTCCGGTTTTCAAAAGCTTGCAACGCAATAGCCGGGCAAATTTGCCATATCCTTCGGACGCTCGAACCCGCTTGCCAAACCTTCGTCAAAGGCCTCAATCGGGGGATTGGCCCCGCTTTTCGGCCTTTTCCTTGGTTTGCTATGCGGTTTCGGCGCCATTTTGACCCTGTTTATGGGTCCATGACCTGGGAATACGACAGGAAATATCGATTGCATTCGACCGCAGGATCACGGGATTGTGGCTGCAACCCATCAAAAATTTGACCAATTGATAAAAATTTGGAAACTGGTATAGTGAAGCCTGTTGCAAGTCGTTCGGGAGGAGAAGAATGGCCGATAGCCGTTATATGTCCGGCATAGCCGCGGGACGTTTGTCAGCCGAAGAGTATCAGGAGAATTTTTCAGATCTCCACCCACCCCTCGATGCACATGAGGCGGCGGTCGAATCTGATCGCTGTTATTTCTGTCATGACGCGCCGTGTATGACGGCCTGTCCCACGTCGATCGACATACCGATGTTCATCAGGCAGATTTCGACCGGAAATGTGCTTGGTTCGGCAAAGACCATATTCGACCAGAATATCATGGGCGGCATGTGTGCCCGGGTTTGCCCCACCGAAACACTGTGCGAGGAAGTTTGCGTTCGCGAAACCGCCGAAGGCAAACCGGTCAAGATCGGGCAATTGCAACGCTACGCGACTGATGCCGCAATGAATGGCGGCAAGCAGTTTTACGAGCGTGAAGTATCGTCCGGCAAAACGGTCGTTGTGGTCGGGGCAGGGCCGGCAGGCCTCGCATGCGCGCACCGTCTTGCCATGCACGGCCACGATGTGACCGTTTTCGAAGCCAGGAGCAAATCCGGCGGGCTGAACGAATTCGGTATCGCCACCTACAAGACGGTCGACGGGTTTGCCCAGGCAGAGGTGGAGTATGTCACCGCCATCGGCGGCATATCGATCGAACACGGCAAGGCGCTGGGCAGCGATTTCTCGCTCGCCGATCTGACCGGTAAATTCGACGCGGTGTTCCTTGCCTGCGGATTGGCGGGCGTCAACGCGCTGGGCGATGCCGATGCCGAGGCGGCGGGAAGCGACGACGCCGTCGAATGGATTGCCGATCTCAGGCAGGCCAAGGACGTGTCCAAAGTGCCTGTCGGACGCCGTGTCGTCGTCATCGGCGGCGGCATGACGGCCATCGACGCGGCAACGCAGGCCAAGGCGCTTGGCGCCGATGAGGTGACCATTGCCTATCGCGGCCCGCAATCGCGCATGAAAGCATCCGAATTCGAGCAGGAGCTGGCGCAAACCCGCGGCGTGACCATCCGAACCCATATGAATCCGAAAGCGATGGTGACCGATGGCGGCAAGGTCGCCGGCATGACCTTTGACCGTGACGGCGAGGAAATCACCATCCCCGCCGATCAGGTCCTCAAAGCCATCGGGCAGACGCTGGAAGCATCGCATCTGAACGGGGCTTCGCCCGGACCGGAACTGAATGGCGGCCGCATCAAGACCGATGCCGAAGGCAAGACTTCAGTCTCGAACGTCTGGGCAGGCGGCGACTGCACCGATTCCGGCGACGACCTGACGGTGACCGCTGTCGCACAGGGCCGCGACGCCGCCGAGAGCATTCATAGCTATCTTTCGCAGGGAGGTGCCTGATGGCTGACATCCGCAACAATTTCGTCGGGATCAAATCGCCAAATCCGTTCTGGCTGGCGTCGGCGCCGCCCACCGACAAGGAATACAACGTCGTGCGCGCATTCAAAGCGGGCTGGGGCGGCGTTGTGTGGAAGACGCTTGGCGAGGCCGGGCCTCCGGTCGTCAATGTCAACGGCCCGCGCTACGGCGCGATCTGGGGCGCCGAGCGGCGCCTGCTTGGGCTGAACAATATCGAGCTGATCACCGATCGCGACCTGGAGGTCAATCTGCGGGAGATGAAGCAGGTCAAGCGCGACTGGCCCGACCGTGCGCTGATCGCCTCGATCATGGTGCCCTGCGAGGAAAGTGCCTGGAAAGCCATCCTGCCGCGCGTCGAGGAAACCGAGTGCGACGGCATCGAACTGAATTTCGGCTGCCCGCACGGCATGAGCGAGCGCGGCATGGGCGCCGCCGTCGGCCAGGTGCCTGAATATATCGAGATGGTGGTGCGCTGGTGCAAGCAATATACCCGCATGCCGGTGATCACCAAGCTGACGCCCAATGTCACCGATGTTCGCAGGCCGGCGCGCGCCGCACTTGCCGGCGGTACCGATGCGGTGTCGCTGATCAACACCGTCAACTCGATTACCGCGGTTGATCTCGATACGTTTTCGCCCGAGCCCTCGATTGACGGCAAGGGATCGCACGGCGGCTATTGCGGCCCGGCGGTCAAGCCGATGGCGCTGCACATGGTTGCCGAAATCGCCCGCGATCCGGAAACCGCCGGGCTGCCGATTTCCGGCATCGGCGGGGTGACGACATGGCGCGATGCCGCCGAATTCCTGGCGCTTGGCGCCGGCAATGTGCAGGTATGCACCGCCGCCATGACCTACGGCTTCAAGATTGTCGAGGAGATGATCGAGGGCCTCAACAACTGGATGGACGAGAAGGGCCACGCGACGCTCGACGACGTCATCGGGCGTGCGACCCCGAACGTCACCGACTGGCAGTATCTGAACCTGAATTACATCACCAAGGCCAAGATCGACCAGGAAGCGTGCATCAAGTGCGGCCGCTGCCACATCGCCTGCGAGGACACGTCCCACCAGGCGATCACCGCGGAACTCAACGGCGAGCGCCATTTCGAGGTGATCGACGAGGAATGCGTCGGCTGCAATCTGTGTGTCAATGTCTGTCCGGTGGAGGGCTGCATCACCATGCAGCCGCTGGCCGCCGGCGCGATGGACAAGCGCACGGGCAAGCCGGTCGAGGCGGACTACGCCAACTGGACCCAGCATCCCAACAATCCGATGAAGGTGGCGGCCGAGTAACGACAAAGGAGACAAGCCATGAAAGCCCTATCGACATGTGCGTTGGCACTCCTCTTCTCCGCCGCAATACCTGCGCTGGCGGACGAAACCAATGTGACGATCGATACCGGCAACGGCAATGTAATCGGCACACTGGAAACGCCGGATGGCGCGGCGGCGCCGGTGGTGCTTTTGCTGCACGGATTTACCGGCAGCCGGGATGAACTACCAATCAAGGACACCGATGAGGGTGTTTTCTCACGGACTGCCCGCCTGCTCGCCGAGGCTGGCTATGCCAGCCTGCGCATCGATTTTCGCGGGTCCGGCGACAGCGACGGTAAGTGGGAGGACACCACATTCAGCGGCCAGATCGGCGATGCCGTTGCGGCGATCGACTGGCTGAAAGCGCAATCCGGTGTGGACGCGTCCAAGCTGGGCATTGTCGGCTGGTCGCAGGGCGGGCTGGTAGCAGCCCACGCGGCAGCGGCGCGCCAGTCGGATGTGGACGCGGTGGTGCTTTGGGCGCCGGCGGTGTTCCCGTTGCACAATTTCGAACCGATCATGGGTGCGGAGACGATGGCCAAGGCGCTGGCTGCCGATCCGCAGGAGACGTTCACCTCGACGTTGCCCTGGGGTGTCGAAACCACTTTGAAAGCGGCCTTCTTTCACGAAATGGCGACCAGCAGCACGGTTGGCGCCGTCTCCGACTATGGCGGGCCGCTCAAGGTCATCGTCGGTACGAGAGACACGGTCGTCGCGCCGCAACCGGCACTCGGACAGGTGCTGATGAACTACCACGATGGGGAGGAATCCCTGTCGGTGATCGATTCCGATCACGTGTGGAATGCGTTTGTCGGGCCGCAGACCGTCGATAGCGAGATGGTTCCGCTGTCGCTGGAATGGCTGACGGCCCACTGGTAGGCGGCGCGCTTGCCGCCGCCGCCGTTGAACGCCATAGTGCCGGCCCATGAGCAGCAACAAGACGGCGCCGACGGACGTCGATCCGCGCGCCTTCATCGAAGCGGTCGCACATCCAGGCCGGCGCGAAGACGCGCTCCTCCTGCTCGAATTGTTCGGGCGCGTCACCGGCTACGAACCGCAGATGTGGGGGCCGAGCATCGTCGGCTACGGTCGCTATCACTACAAGTATGATTCAGGGCGCGAGGGCGACTTCCTGCTGACCGGCTTTTCACCGCGCAAGGCGGCGATGACCGTCTACATCATGCCGGGCTTCAAGAAATACGGACCCCGGCTTGAACGCCTCGGCAAGCACAAGCACAGCGTGTCGTGCCTCTATCTCGGCAGCCTCAAGGGCCGGGATCTGGGCGCGCTTGAAGAGATGATCGCCGACTCGGTCGAACGCATGAAGGCGATGAGCGTGGCGTTCTGGCCGAAATAGCGCGGCCGACGTCACCCGAGCCGCGACCGGTCTTCGCGAAGAAGCGGCGCCCGTGCTTTCCGCGCCCGTTCCCATTCGGCGGCGATGCGGCACATCTCGGCCCGCGTCAGTTCGCGGATGCGCTCGTCATTCAACAGCGACCCGGCTTCGATCTTTTCCACCGCCCGCATGTCGGCCCGGTGCGAGAGCACCAGCCAGGTGAACAGCCCCGCATAGCCCGGAATGGCCAGCACCACGACGGCCTTGACCCAGTCCGATGTCGACCGCCAGGTCTGAAGCAGGTCTTGCAGGAAGGAATAGTCGTCCAAATTGGTTCTCCGTTTTTTTAGCGCTCACGGCGAGTTCGCTTCGCTCACCGCCTGCGCGGACGCGCCAAACGATTGGCGGGCTGCAGTCGCAGCCTCGGGCTTCGCCCGGTTGCCGCACTACAGGAAGGGGAACAGCACCCCCCAATTCCAACTGTCCCCCCCTCCCGCTCTTTCCCGGCACCGGCCTTTTGGGGGGACGGCGCGGGCAAGAGAGCCAAGGTTTCCTCTCCCGCCGGACCCCAACGAGGATCCAGCGGCATGAACAGCCCCGGAATGTAAGAAAG
>CAXXSI010000002.1:0-226211 GCA_963669285.2 Rhizobiaceae bacterium
CCAGGCTGTTCAACGCGTTTGCCCGGATCCCGATCGCTGCCGGAATAGTCAGGGCGATCACGCGCGGCCGGTATCTGCATGTGATGTCATTATTGCTCGAAAATGGGGTTCCGTTGCACGATTCCATGCAACTTGCCGCCAACTCTGCCCCTGTTCAGACGTTTCGCTCGCAACTGGCGGGCGCCCGGCAGGATGTGTCGGGCGGAACGCCCTTGTGGCAGGCGCTGCAAAAATGCCCGGTCTTCACCAACTCGGTAATCTCCCTGGTCAAACTGGGTGAGGAATCCAACAACCTGGCGCCGATAATGGCCCGGGCCGCAGCCATGACGGATGCGCAACTGCAGCGCACAATTTCGCGGTTTTTGACCTTCCTGACACCGGCGATCACGATATTTCTGGGATTGGTGGTTGGCGCATTGGTCATTTCTGTCATGACCACATTGTTGAGCATAAACGAGATTGCGATCCGATGAGGGCGGATACAGCAAATGTCGGGTGTTCGTTGGACCGTGATCGGTCGGACGACGGTTTCACACTCATCGAAGTCGTAGTGACATTGACCATCTTGGCAATGCTCATGACCGGGATGGCCATGAGCATGGCGCGTCGGGACAACACACCCGCACCCGCTCAAAAGGCCAAGGAGATACAGGCACTGCTCTATCTCGCTCGTTCCGAGGCGATCAGCAAGAGCGCGATGGCAGTAGTGACAGTCGATATCACCGAACGCCGGTTCGACTATGAAGCCGGAGATCCGATCCAACTGCCGACCGGACAGAAACTCAGAATCGTCACCGGCCGGTCGCTGATCAACGACAACGTTGTGAATCTGCTGTTTCTGGCGGACGGAGGCTCATCGGGTGCCGACATCGAAATCACCGACGAACGCGGAAGAAGTGCAATGCTCCGCGTCAATTGGCTGACCGGCCTGCCGTCTCTGGAGGTTGGAAGTTCGCAATGATCGAAGAAGCTCCAAACACGGAGAGCGGTGAGTCTGGTTTCACATTGCTCGAAACGCTGATCGCCTTTTTGATCCTGTCATTGTCGCTTTCGGTAACGGTGCAAACGATATCGCGCGGCGGTCTGGCATTTCGGCGCGCTTCGGATATCGAAAATGCAAATCTGATGATGCAGGAGCTGAGCACCCAAGTCGTTGCCACGCTGAAAAGCCCCGGAGAATATTCCGGGAAAACGGATTCCGGCAGTTGGAAGATAGCCGCCGCCCGGATTGACGACAGTCTTCCCGGCGCGCTGCTTGTTCTGGATATTGAAATCCGGCCCCGGGGGAGGACGGTCCGTTGTTCGAATTCAAAACCATCGCCACGGGTGGAAACAGCGAATGAAAGGCGGGTGGCGACGGAACGAAGGTTTTTTGCTTCTGGAAATGCTGGTAGCGCTTTCGGTCGTTGCCGTGATGGGTGCGCTGATGAGCGGTTTTCTCGGACAGCTCGGCACGATCAATCGGTTGGAGACGGAAATCGTCAGTCAAACCGAAATTGATGCCGCCGCAGCCTATCTGAAACGCACGCTTGAAAACGCCAGACCGGTTCGCAGGCTGGATGCCGAACCGGATGAAAATCCGTTTCTGGTCGGCAGCGAGACAAGTATTCAGTTTGCCGCGGTCGCACGGAAAGGACTTCACTCGGTCTCTCTGCGAGATTTTCACATATTTGTCGCCACATCTGACGGATCGAACAGTCTTGTGCACACTACCGGTCCGAGGCGACTATCAGGCGGAAAACCGGTGTCCCATGGTCGCGCGATTACAATTCTGCGGTTGGTCGAGCGGATCCGCTTTGACTATGGCGGTCAGGGCGGATGGAGTGGCAACTGGAAGAAAGATGGAGAATTACCAAAGGCTGTCCGTATTCGAATATTTGTCGAGACAGGCAGTAAAACTTTGAAATCCGAAGCAATCGCAAGAATTTTGTAACATCTATAATTCGCAATAAGACTGACAACTGAAATGAAGGCAGTTACAGTTGTGTGTACGAAACGAATAAAATATTAGAAAATTATGAAAGATTGTTGCCGTTGATTGAACTCCCGGCTAGAGTTGACGCAAGGTTCGATTCAGATCGACAAAAAACACGACGCAGGGGAGAGCAATCATGAACATATTGATAAGACTAGGTTTGGCCGGTGCGATGGCGATGTCCGCGCACGCGGCAATTGCCAGCGAGAACTCGAAGCAAAGGTTACCCTGCGGGGATCTGAGGTCCATGTGAAGCTTGCTGCGGGAGATTCCAACGCAACGCTATCCGTATCGGGTCCAAACGGGTTTTACGTCCGCGCGTTCTCCGAGTCGGGGTCACCATCCATCGACCTGATCAGATCAGGTGGAACCGCCGACGGATTGTACAGGTACGAGGTGACCGCCGCGTCATCCGAAACCAAGACCACCGTCAAACCGATGGACAATGGGCGCGGTGGTGCGGACGACGCGACAGAGAAAGTCGCGGTCTCAACATCAGGCAGCTTCTACGCCAATGGCGGCATTATCGCCGACCAGGCCAAAATGATTGAAAAAAACTAATTCAAAACAAGAGGGATAGGGCAATGAACACGTACAAGAGATTTCTTGCCGGTACGGCTATGGGCGCCTTGGCACTTGGATTCACGATTGCATCCGATGCACCGGCCAGCGCTCAGGTTTTTAATACCGATGTTATTGTCAAAGGGAGCCTTTGCGTCGGGTTGGATTGTCCAACAAATCCGTCTTTCGGATTCGACACCGAACGGTTGCAGGAGAACAATCTTCGAATTCACTTCGATGATACAAGTACCAGCGCCAGTTTCCCCAGCAATGACTGGCGGATTGTGGTCAATGATTCGTCAAATGGCGGCGGCAATTACTTTGCGGTTGAGGATTCAACGGCCGGGCGTCAGGTGTTCAGGATCGAAGCCGGCGCCATCGTCAACTCGCTTTATGTCGACTCCGAAGGCGATGTCGTATCGGCACTTCGAATCCGGTAGTCGAACTGCACGCGGTCGACGGCAACACGCCGACGGTTCGCCTGGAACAGAACGGCTCCTCGGGCTTTACCCCGCAGACCTGGGACCTTGCCGGCAATGAAGCCAACTTCTTCATTCGCGACGTGACAAACGGCAGCAAATTGCCGATCCAGATTAAACCTGGTGCACCGACCGCCAGCTTGTTTATCGCCGCCGATGGCGATATTCAGTTTCTCGGCTCAAACACTTCGAAAGAGGTGATTATCAGATCGACAGCGGGCGCCGGAAACTACGGAGAGATCAAATTCCAGCGAGGGGTGGCGGACGCATTCAGCTTTGGAATTGACAACAGCAGTTTCTACATTTTCGACTACGATGCGGCGGTGAACGACTACATAGTGAACGTGGCCAATACAACAGGTCTGATGACGGTCCAAAAGGGATTGACCGTGAATGGCGGATTGACCGTGAATGGTGGATGTACTGGTTGCGATGCAGTATTTCAGGAAGACTGGCCGCTGGAGACAATCGAAGAGCATGCTCAATCGATGTACGAAAACAGTTACCTGCCCGGTGTTGGTCCGACTCCTGAGGGGCAGACCACGATAGATGTCTTCCAGAAAGTTACCGGCATTCTGCAGGAACTGGAAAAGGCCCACATCTACATCGCACAATTGAATGAGACCATTGGCGAGTTGAATGGTCGAATCGACTATTTGGAAACGACAAAGTAGGCACATAGCTCTTAGAACGTTTTTTGAGACAGGCGCTCACAATGAGCGCCTGTTTCTGTTTGATTGTTGGCAAAACGACGGATAACCAATCCAGGTGGTGCCGGTTGTATGGTGCTTGCGGATTTACTTGACGAGCGCCAGCTTGTTGAACTTTTATCGTCGATGGGACACTCCTTCATGTATGAGTTTCTTGACCGTTTCAAACAGTTGGTTGGCGGTATCAGCCGACAATCCGGGTTAACAAAATTCGATCAAGAAGAAGGTGTCATACCGAAACTGGAGTTCCGCGTACCCATAAGCCCAACACGGTCAAATATGCTTTCACTGCATTATTTGCTCGAATCCATTCAGGTCTTTGGTGGCCCCATTGCCCGAAACGCCCGCTGTATTGCATCCGTGGGGGCAGACGAGCCGTATCGGGATCTGAAGGCCGAATATGAATGGACCAACCAATATCCGGTCGATTTCCACTGGGTCGATCATGAAGAGTTTCGGCAATGGAGCTATGATGCGACGGCTTTGATCGGTTCCGGATCAGTTCCGACGCAGATATCATTGCCCTTATCGACGCCGATCTGATTGTCGCTGGCTGCCTAGATGAAATAGTCGAAGAATCTTACCGAAAACAACAAGTGCTTGGTACGATTGCGCACGTATCGCCGTTCGGATTCAAGCAAATTGGAGGGGCAAGCTCGGATTGGTGGGCCAAAATGTATCAATCCGCCGGAATAGCAATGCCGACCCTTAACCATCAATACACAGGTTGGGGCCTGAACTGGGATGAGATATTTCCGCAAATGTCTATTCTATCAAACGATCCCGATCATCGTTTCGCGCCGCCCTATTTCAATTATGGAGTAATTTTCGGACCGCGGACCAGTATCGAAACGATAGGGTGCACATTCATAGATGAGTTGGAGGCCGTAGTCCGAGTTCATGACGGTGTCTACAGAAGCCAGATTGCCAACTGCTTGGCATTTGAGAGGCATGGGATTCGATGTGCCGAGATGTCAGTCAACTATAATTTTCCCCTGAATTTGCCGGGTGACGCGTACCGCGCACTTAATCCGGACCCAAGCGGTAAAGATCGATATTCGGACATTCGTATATTTCATTACATTGGCGGGCGGATGCACTTCGAAAACACAGATACGATCGAAGAATTATTAGCGCGCTCAGACCTTGACGGCGCTTGGCCGGCGTTCCAGGGAAAGTTGGGTATCGTTCACGATCGAATAAAGACAAACAGCCGGTCCTCACTCGCAAGCGGTTCCACAGGTGCAGATTGACCGGCAGATGGTATGCCTTAGAAGCTGAATTGGGTTGTATTTTGTTGGACACGCACAAGAATACCGAAAACATTTGCGCATCTCTCGCGATCTTTGGCGGAAAACCGGCATTTTCTGAACCATTACATGTCAACAAACCGAATGTTGGAGATCGACTGCGTTCGATAAGTATGTCGACAAAATCTGGGAGAGCAGGTGGTTTACCAACAATGGACCGCTGGCTAACAGGCTGGAGAACGACCTAAAAACGTTTCTCGGCGTCAAGCACTGTGTTGCCATGTCAAGCGGCACGTTGGCAATCGAAGTGTTGTTCAGGGCGCTGGATCTGAGTGGTGAAGTGATCATCCCCTCATATACCTTCATATCGACCGCGCACGTTGTCCGATCGCTTGGATTGGATCCGGTATTTTGCGACGTGGATATTCAAACCTGGAACCTTGATCCTGTAGCATGCGAACAATTGGTGACAGACAGAACTGTCGCGATTATCCCGACCCATTTATGGGGCCGGCCTTGCGAGATCGAAACACTCCAACATATTGCTGATCAGCACGGTCTTCGATTGATATTCGACGCGGCACATGCGTTTGGCTGCACCACAAAAACCGGTTGATTGGTGGATTTGGTGACGCGGAGGTGTTCAGTTTCCAAGCCAACAAGCTATTTCATTGTGGCGAAGGCGGTGCCGTAACCACCGACGACGATCGTCTCGCCGAAAAGCTGCGTTCCATAAGGAATTTCGGATTTACCGGATTGATCAGGTCGAATATATCGGAACGAATGCCAAATTGTCGGAGATAGCGGCGGCGCTCGGTCTGGTAAATCTCGATGCATTCGAACATCACATGAAACGTGCGAAGCAAAACTACGAGATCTATCGTGTAAATCTGGAGAACGTGGATGGTGTTGCGTTGGAACTGTTCGATGAATCAGAGCGAAACAACTATCAGTACGCCGTTTTGCAAATTGATCCTGAAATCGCATTGTCGCGCGACGAACTTGTTGAGATTCTTTGCGCAGAAAACGTGCTTGCAAGGCGTTATTTTTATCCTGGTTGCCACCTCATGGAGCCCTATCGGTCCAGAATGCCAACGGCTGGTAATTCTTTGCCGCGGACAAGCGAATTGACAAGTCGCGTTTTGGTTTTGCCTGCGGGATCGAGTATTACAGGCGAACAAATAAATAGAGTATGCTCCCTAATCAAATTTATTTTTAGAAAAGCAAATATAATTTCCGAAAAATATAGAAAAATGTAACAATATAACAATACTACAAATATAAATAAAATGAAGGATGGGCAAATCGAACAAGTAATATGGGAATTGAAATGTGAGTTATTTGGTACAATATTATAACAAGCGGGCCGCTGATGTCGATAGATCAGATTATCTGAAGCAGGTAGGCCATACAGAACGCGGATTATCGATCTCGAAATCTCAATTCGAAAACATGTTAGCGCAGATCTGCACTCTGTTGTCCCTTCACCCGGAAGATAACCTGCTCGATCTATGTTGCGGAAACGGTTTCATAACCAAACGATTGGCCACAAAAGTCGATAGCGTAATCGGTGCTGATTTTTCAACTGGATTGATTGGGGTTGCCAAGCAGGATCACCATGCCGAGAACATAAGGTATCTGGTCATGAATGCACTTGAATTGGAGCGACTTGAGGATATGCATACCGCAAAATTCTCAAAGGTGCTGATGCAAGGAGCGCTACAGCATTTTCAGGTCCCCGATCTGCAACCGCTCCTGGAGAAGATATTTCGCCAGTCCGTCGAAAATCCGGTCGTTCTTCTCGGATTTGTTCCTGATAAGGACAAGAGGGAGAGCTTCTATGACACACCGAAGCGAAAAGTAACATCGCTAGTCAGACGGGCGGTGGGCTGTGACGTTTTGGGAACCTGGTGGGAAAAAGGCCAGATTGTGGACATATGCGATCGGATAGGTCGCAGGTGTGTTTTCCATGACGTGGTCAGCGACCTTGACGCCAGTCGCTATCGTTTCAATGTGACAATCAGTTAGTGCTGATCAAATGGATAGCCCGGGATACCTTTCAGCAGATTACGGCCGGTCATTTAGTGCGTTTGGTGAAATCGTAACACTCCCGCATAGCGGACTTCAGCTGATCAAACGCGGCGCGGGCAATGGCTATTTCGACCTGAGTGGCGTTTACCCGTTTTCTATGTGCCGTGACTGGCGTAAACTTGCGGACGACAGAGGTTTTTTGGAGGACACCGGAGCTGTTGCCGTTGTGTTGGTTGGTGATCCATTTGCAACACCAATTATTCGCGACGTGTGTAGCGGTTGGACGGTCAACCAGAGATTCAAAACTCATTGTGTGGTGGAGCTGTCTGCTGACTGGCGTTCGATGCGAAGAAAAAGGCTTCGAACATACGCAAACAGCAGTCTGAGATTGCAAACGGTAGAATTGGTTGCCGATTGTCGTGAATACAGCAAGATGTTGTGGGAACTGTACCAGAACACGATTAGAAGACACAACGTATCCGGCATACAGCGTTTGTCCCAATCCGTCATCGCGCAACAGCTCGAGATTCCCGGTGTCAACCTATTTGTGGCCAGCGATGACACCGAAACTACGGGGGCACTGATGGCTTTTCGGCATGGAGAAACCGCCAACTTCCATCTGCTGTTTCTGACGGATCGCGCATATAAGCTGAAAACCAGTTATGCGCTGATTCAGACTATGCTGGAAGAATTTGAGAATCAGGGAATAAGGTACGTAAATCTTGGCGGAGCGGCTGGCCCGGATGATAAAACGACGGATGGCTTGTTCCGCTTCAAAAGTGGTTGGACTAGGGATTTCCGGCAGTCCGTATTGTGCGGGAACATTCTCGATCAGAAAGCTTACTTTAAGCTTACCGAAAAAAATACTTCGGGTAGGCTCGCGTATTTCCCGGCGTACAGAGCCCTCCCCGTTAACAATGATAGCGTCAAAGGATTATCTTAGCGCGGATTTATCTGCCGTGAGTAAAGTGCGCGATACCGTCGGTCCGCTCTGTTAGCAAACCTGTTTTCAACCGGTGTAAGCTAGAGTTTCGCTTGATTGTTTTTCTGGTCGGAGTGGCAGGATTTGAACCTGCGACCCCCTCGTCCCGAACGAGGTGCGCTACCAGGCTGCGCTACACTCCGTGACCAACCCGCGGGCTTATAGCGCTCGCCATTGCCCGCCGCAAGCGGCAAAACCGCTCAATCCGTCTTCTTTCGAGCGTAATTGCAGGCAATCCGTTATTAATCTCATCCAGCTATTTTCGATTCGCCACCCCGAACAACAATTGAAGGTTATCGGCCAGTGTTTCCCAAGCCAGAAGCGAACCTCGCGCCCAACACTATCGCGTTCGAAACGACGCCGTTGATCAAGCCGACAGGATTTCGCGAATACGATGCGCGGTGGTGGTTCGGCCATCCCGGCTCCGACGTGCCGCCCGAACTGAACCTGATGGGCGTCACCGCGCTCGGCATCGGGCTCGGCACGCTGATCCGGCGACTGGGCGCCGGGCCGGACATCGTCGTCGGCCACGACTTTCGCTCCTATTCGATGGCCATCAAGCTGGCGCTTGTGTCCGGCCTGATGGCCGCCGGCGCACGGGTGCGTGATATCGGCCTGGCGTTGTCGCCGATGGCCTATTATGCGCAGTTCGCGCTTGATGTGCCTTCGGTTGCCATGGTGACCGCCTCCCACAATGAGAACGGCTGGACCGGCGTCAAGATGGGGTGCCAGCGTCCGCTGACTTTCGGCCCCGACGAAATGTCGGCGCTCAAGGACATCGTTCTTTCGGCGGATTTCGACCTTGCCGGTGGCGGCGCCTACGAGTTTGTCGAGGATTTCCGCCAGCGTTATCTCGATGATCTCGCTGAGGACAAAACAATAAAGCGGCCGCTCAAGGTCGTGGCTGCCTGCGGCAACGGTACCGCCGGCGCCTTTGCGCCGGAACTGTTGCGTCGGGTCGGCTGCGAGGTCGTTCCGCTGGACGATGAGCTCGATCACAGCTTTCCGCGCTACAATCCGAATCCCGAGGACATGAAGATGCTTCATGCGATCCGCGACAAGGTATTGGAGACGGGCGCCGATGTCGGTCTCGGATTTGACGGCGACGGCGACCGCTGCGGCGTGGTCGACAATGAAGGCAACGAGATCTTCGCCGACAAGGTCGGCGTCATGCTGGCGCGCGATATCTCGTCGCTTGTCGACAATGCGGTATTTGTCGCCGACGTCAAATCGACCGGCCTGTTCGCTGCCGATCCGGTGCTCAAGGCCAATGGTGCGACGACCGACTACTGGAAAACCGGGCACTCCTACATCAAGCGCCGTGTCACCGAGTTGAAGGCGGCGGCGGGTTTCGAAAAATCAGGGCATTTTTTCTTCAACGCCCCCATCGGCCGCGGTTATGATGACGGGCTGGTCACGGCAATCGCCGTCTGCGAGATGCTCGACCGCAATCCGCAAAAGTCCATGGCCGATCTATATCGCGACCTGCCGTTGACCTATGGCTCGCCGACCATGTCGCCGCATTGCGCCGACGAGATCAAATATGATGTCGTCGAGCGGGTGGTGAAACGGTTCGAAGCGATGCACAAGGCTGGGGAGCCGGTCGGCGGCCACCCGATCGCCGATTTGGTCACCGTCAACGGCGTGCGGGTTGTTGCAGAAGACGGAACCTGGGGTTTGGTGCGCGCCTCGTCCAACAAACCGGAACTGGTCGTTGTCGTCGAAAGTCCGGTTTCCGAGGCGAGAAAACGCGAAATGTTCGAGGCAGTCGACAGTGTTTTGCGTGAAAATCCCGAGGTCGGTGCGTATAACCAGACTCTCTAGCAGGCTTCTATAGGTAATCCCTGGGCGGCACTATGACCGGAAACACAATAGTCGGATATGTCATGAGCGGCGGCATCGGGTCGCGATTGTGGCCGCTGTCGCGTGAAGACAATCCCAAGCAGTTTCATGATCTTTCCGGCCATGGTTCGATGTTGGCGGCTACGGTCCGCCGGCTTTTGGCGCGCAAGAATGGCGCCACGCCGGTCCATCTGATCGCTTCGGAGCGGCATGCCGGCAGGGTGCAGTCCGATCTTGCGGGTATCGATCTGCGCGGCGGTTCGACGATCTTTGAGCCGATGGGCCGCAATACCGCAGCCGCGGTTGCGGTGGCTGCCCTTAAAACCTTGAAACGGTTCGGCGACGAGCTCGTCCTGGTGGTTCCTTCCGACCATGTTATTTCGACCGATGACCAGTTCTGGCAAACGGTCGAAGCCGGTGCCGAGGCGGCGGCAAACGGCGAGCTCGTGGTGTTCGGCATACGGCCGGCTCACCCGGAAACCGGCTATGGTTATATCGAAGTCGCAAATGGCGCGGACGCGGTTTGTGCCGTCAAACGGTTTGTCGAAAAACCTGACGAGGATACCGCCAAGACCTACATGGAAGCGGGCACGTTCTACTGGAATACCGGGATATTCCTGTTTCGCGCCGGCGCAATGCGCGACGCATTTACCGCCCATGCGCCCGACATCTGGGATGGCGTGGAACGCGCTTTGGGCGCCGCATCAACCGACGTGACGGGGACCTATCTGCCAGGCGATATCTACGAAGGAATTCAATCCATCTCGATCGATTACGCCATCATGGAAAAGGCCGACCGCATTCGCATGGTGCCGGCCGCTTTTTCGTGGAGCGACCTCGGTTCCTGGCAGTCACTGCTGGAGACAAGCAGATCGGACGAGCGGGGCAACGTCATCACCGGCGATGTTGTCGCCATCGATTGTGACAATTCCTATCTTCGTAGCCATGGGCGGCTGCTCTCGGCGGTCGGACTAAGGGATATCGCCGTCGTGTCGACCGTCGATGCGACATTCGTCGCGCCCGTCAGCCAGAGTCAGAACGTCAAGAAAATAGTCGAAAAGCTGGAAAAGACAGGCCGCATCGAAACCCGGTTCACGCCCTCAAGTGACCGAATGCCGGTGACTGGTGCCTGGCGCAACCGAGTGCACAGTTGGTTGTTTGAGGAGACACTGCCGCTGTGGTCAACCGTTGGCGTCGATGAGGCCAACGGTGGTTTCCACGAAACTCTGACATTCGAAGGCCGGCCCGGCGCGAGACAGAAACGTATGCGCACCATGGCCCGGCAGATCTATGCATTCGCCATCGCCAAGGAACGCGGTTGGGATGGGCCAGCTGATGATCTGATTTCACATGGCATTGATTTCATTGCGAAAAAGGGAAGGACTGACAAGGGTGGATTTGTTCGAACGCTGAATTGCGACGGCTCCGTTGCAGATCCGACCGAGGACGCCTACGACCATGCCTTCGTCTTGCTGGCGCTCGCCCACGCGCACAAATGCGGCATTGCCGGCGCCTTGGAACTGGGACGCGAGACATTCTCCTTTCTCGATGCGCATCTGGAAGATACCCGCATGACCGGCTTCCTGGAGACGGCTGGCGGCGAAGGAATCAGGCGATCCAATCCTCACATGCACCTGCTCGAAGCGTTTTTGGCCTGGTTTGCGGCGACCGGCAGTCGCGACCATCTGCGGCGCGCGGCGCGCATCGTCGACCTGTTCCGCAACCATCTGTTCGATGCCGAAACGTGGACGCTCGGTGAGTTTTTTGATGACAATTGGCAGCCCGTAAAGGGCGAACAGGGAAGCTGGACCGAACCCGGCCATCATTTCGAATGGGCGTCGTTGCTGGTCGATTTTGCCTCCAGAAGCGGTCAGACCAACATCGTTGCATACGCGCGAAAACTATATGCATCGGCAATCGCAAACGGCCTCAACCGGGCGACCGGACTGGCCTATGCGGCCGTCTCACGCGACGGAATTCCGCTCGACACCGTATCGCGCAGCTGGCCGCAGGCTGAAGTCATAAAGGCGGCAATCGCACTGGACGGGACAACCGGTCCCGACCTCAAACCGGAGATTGAGGCGCGTGTCGGACGCCTGTTTCGCTGGCACATTGATCCCGCGCCGACCGGGCTGTGGATCGACCGGATCGATGCGGCAGGCAAGGCGCACACCGGCGGAGGTTCCGGCGTCGATCTTCTACCATCTGGTCTGTGCGCTGACACAATATCTCGACAGTACGGATCGCGCCGAGACCGGTTAATCCGGACACGCCTAGAAGGGACTGTCGACGTCACCGGTCTCGACATAGACCGCCTTGACCTGTGAATAGTGACGCAACGCTTCCAGAGCATTCTCGCGGCCGATACCGGATTGTTTGAAACCGCCAAACGGCACCTCGGCCGGCGCCAGGTTATAGGTGTTGATCCAGCAGCTTCCTGCCTGCAACTGGCCGATTACCCGATGGCCGCGGGCAAGATCGGAGGTAAACACACCTGCCGACAAGCCGAATTCCGTGTCGTTGGATCGGGTAACGACCTCGTCTTCATCGGCAAATGACAGCACCGAAAGAACCGGCCCGAATATCTCTTCACGGGCAATGGTCATGTCGTCTTGGACATTTGTGAAAACTGCCGGTTCGATGAAGCAGCCGTTTTCAAATCCCTGCAGGCTGGGTGTTCCGCCGCCGTAATGCAGGGTTGCTCCCTCCTGCTTGCCGATGTCGATATAGCCCGCCACCTTGTCCAGCTGCGCTTTGCTGATCAGCGGTCCCATCTGTGTGTCGGGATCGAGGGGATCGCCGATCCGGATCGCCTTGGTTCGCTTTATCAACCGGTCGACAAAGCGGTCCATGATGCCGTTTTGTACGAATACCCGCGTGCCGTTGGAACACACCTGGCCGGTCGAATAGAAATTCGCCAGCATGGCCCCACCGACGGCATTCTCCAGATGGGCGTCATCAAAAATGATCAGCGGCGACTTGCCGCCTAGTTCCATGGTCGCGTGTTTCATCTGGCTGCCGGCTTGCGCCAGAACCTTTCGCCCGGTCGGCACCGACCCCGTCAGAGACACTTTGGCGACATCGGCGTGATCGACAAGGGCGCCGCCGACAGGTCCGTAGCCCTGAACGACGTTGAACAGACCGGCCGGCAGGCCGGCACCCGCATAGGCCTCGGCCAGCATGAGCGCAGACAGCGGCGTGTTTTCCGATGGTTTGAACACCATGGCGTTACCCATCGCCAGCGCCGGCGCTGATTTCCAGCCCGCGCCCTGGATGGGATAGTTCCATGCGCCGATCCCGACACAAACGCCGAGCGCTTCGCGGCGGGTATAGGCAAATGCACCGCCGAGTTCGATGTGTTCTCCATTGAACGCGCCAACGGCGCCGCCGTAATACTCAAGCGCATCGGCTGCCGAAACAGCATCGACCTCGATGGTTTCCTGAATAGCGCGACCGGTATCGAGCGTTTCGATGCGGGCGATTTCGTCATTACGTTCGCGAATGATGTCGGCCGCGCGGCGCAAGATCCGCCCGCGCTCAACCGGTTTGAGCGCTGCCCATGCGCGTTGCGCGTTTTTGGCGGATGTTACGGCTCGAGCGATGATTGACGGCGTGGCGGCATGCAGCCTTGCAATCACTTCGCCCGTCGCCGGATAGATTACCTCAATGCTTTCGCCTGAATCATCCTCGACGAACTCGCCGTCAACGAAATGAGATGCTTTTGGCTGCGCTTGCATGGTTCACCTGTTCAACTTGCTCAGAAGGGCTCTGGCAGACGTAGATCTGTCCGTATTTCCGCTATTCCGCCGTGCTTGGTCGTAATTGTTGCGCCGTCGGAAATCGCAACCGCCCACACCCATTACCGGTCGCTGGTCTGCCAGCGCGGATTGATCCACGGTTCGAGATTGGATGGGCTCAACATGGCCTTGCCAAGAATGTGGTCGGCTGCTTTCTCGCCCGTCACGATCGATGGCGCATTCAGATTGCCGTTTGTGATCCGCGGAAATATGGACGAATCCGCAACCCGCAGTCCGTCGACGCCGATCACCCGGCATTCGGGATCGACGACCGTATGGGCATCGTCCGGCGCACCCATGCGGCAGGTGCCGCAAGGATGGTAGGCGCTTTCGGCGTGCTCACGGATGAAGTCGTCCAGTTCGTCGTCGTTGCGGACATTGGCACCGGGCGAAATCTCCTCGCCGCGGAACTTGTCGAATGCGCCTTGCGAAAACAGTTCTCGGACCAGCCGTATGGCATGACGGAACTCGGTCCAGTCGTCCGGATGGCTCATGTAGTTGAACCGGATCACAGGTTTTTCCGCCGGGTCGCTGGACCGCAGTGTGACGGTACCACGCGACTTGGAGCGCATAGGTCCGGCATGTGCCTGGAACCCATGTCCCTTGGCCGGCGCCTTGCCGTCATAGCGGATCGCGGCGGGAAGAAAATGGAACTGTATGTCGGGATACTCGATGCCCGCCGCCGAACGCACGAAGCCGCAGGATTCGAAATGATTTGTCGCGCCGAGGCCGGTTTTGAACAAAAGCCATTTCGCGCCGATCAGCCCCTTCGAAAAGACATCGAGATAGGCATTGAGCGATATTGGTTCCAGGCATTTCTGCTGGACGTATACTTCCAGATGGTCCTGCAGATTGGCGCCGACTCCGGGCCGGTCCGCCACGACGTCGATCCCCTGTTCGCGCAGCTCTTCTGCTGGACCGACACCAGACAGTTTCAGCAATTTGGGTGAGTTGATGGAGGACGCCGCAAGGATGACTTCACGTCTTGCCTTGATGACGTTTTCGACTTCGCGAAAGCCGATTTCGACCCCAGTGGCGCGCTGATTCTCGATCACAACGCGCCGTGCGAAACCATTGATCAAACTGACGTTTTCACGCTCAAGCGCGCGGCGAAGATATGCGTTCGCAGTCGACCAACGGCGGCCGTTATGAATGGTCTGCTCGAAGGCGCCGAAACCCTCCTGCTTCTCGCCGTTGTAGTCGTCTGTCGTTTCAAACCCTGCCTGCCTGCCAGCTTCGATAAATGCGTCGTATAGTGGATTGTCGCGCTTGCCGCGGGAGACATGAAGCGGGCCGTTCTTGCCGCGCCAGGTGGCACTGCCGCAAGCGGCATTTTCCATGCGAATGAAATAGGGAAGCACGTCGGCGTAGGACCAACCGGCCGCACCCTGATCGGACCAAAAATCATAATCGCGCGCATGGCCACGCACATAGACCATGCCGTTGACCGACGACGACCCGCCGAGCACTTTGCCACGCGGTGTCGCCATGCGGCGGTTGTTGAGATTTGCCTCCGGTTCGGATCGGAAGCCCCAGTCATAGAGGCTCATATTCATCGGTATCGAGAAGGCCGAGGGCATCTGGATCAGCGGTCCGATATCGGTGCCGCCGAACTCGATGACGATCACCGTGTTCTTTCCATCCTCTGACAAACGGTCGGCCATGGCCGCACCGGCAGAGCCGGAACCAACGATTACGAAATCTGCCTCATACATGGGATACGTGCCCTACAAAATCAGCCAGTGATACGTTGCCACCCGTCGCGATAACGAGCACCGTCTTGCCGTCGACATTGAGCGAATGGTCGAGCAATGCCGCTATGCCGGCAGCGCCCGACGGCTCCAGCACCAGTTTCAGTTTTTCGAACGCAAAGCGCATCGCCCGCCGCACGGACTTGTCGCCCACCGACAGACCTGTAACGCCTGATTGCCTGACCGCCTCGAAAGGCGCGTTGCCGGGTGCGCGTGCCATTAAGCCGTCACAGATGGATTTCGGCCCTACCGGCATGACAGCGATCTCGCCGCGATCAATCGATGCCCCCATGCCGGCATAGGCATCCGGCTCCACGCCGATGATCCGGGCATCCGGCGCCAAGTAGTGAAAGGCAAGCGAGACGCCGCCGATCAGCCCGCCGCCGCCAACCGGACAGAGAATCACATCCGGTACGGCGCCTGCCTGTCCCAGTTGGTCGATCGCTTCCAGGCCGGCGCCGGCCTGTCCGGTTACCACCTCAATGTCATCGAAGGGATGCAGCAATGTCAGGCCGCGCTCCTTGGCCAGGTTTGCCGCCAGTTCTGCCGCCGCGTCTTCGCGGCCGCGCTCGCCGTGATCGGACAGAACCACTTCAGCGCCGAAGCCCCGGGTTGCCTCGCGCTTGGCTTCGGGCGCATCGATCGGCATGACGATCGTTACGGGAATATCCAGCGCCTGCCCGGCAGCGGCCAGTCCCTGGGCGAAATTGCCGGAGGAAAATGCAACGACACCGCGTTTGGCTTCGTCTTGTGAAAGCTGGGTCAGGCGCCAGTAGGCACCGCGAATCTTGAAGGAACCGGCCCATTGCAGCGATTCCGGCTTGACGAAAACGCGCGACGCCCCGGTCTCGCGCGCCAGGGCCACCGATTCCAGCAGCGGTGTGGTCTGGGTTGCGCCGCGGGTGACGTCATAGGCTTTCTTTAGCTGATCCAGGTCCGGAAGCTTCATCAGTCGCCCCTCGGAAACCGGTTGCGATCTTCCAGATCATTAAGGTCCATGTGGTTGCGCATGTAGCGTTCCGATGCCACCTGCAGCGGCTGAAAGTCCCAAGGATAGAAGGCACCGTTGCGCAGCGCCGGATAGACGACCCAGCGGCGCGCCTGGCTTTCGCGCACCTCCGCATCGAATGCATTCATGTCCCACCGGTCGCGCACCCGCGCCATGAACTTCGCGACCCGTTCGCCATGCGCCGGATCGCCGGCGAGATTGGTCAATTCGTGCGGATCGGTTTCCACGTCGAAGAGTTGGGGCGGGTCAAGCTCGCAATGCACGAACTTGAACGCGCCTTCGCGAATGCAGACGAGCGGCGCATAAGACCCTTCCGCCGCATACTCCATCAACACCGGATTGGTCCTTTCGGAGCCCTCGATCAAGGGAAGGAGGCTCTCACCGTCGGTCCATGGCGCAATGGCAGTCGTGTCGATACCGGCGATCGCACAAAGCGATGGCAGAATATCGAGATTGGAGACCGGTGTCTCAATCAGACTGGGCTGAATGCCGGGGCCGGCGATCATCAGCGGGACGCGTGACGAGCCCTCGAAGAACGACATTTTGAACCACAGGCCGCGCTCGCCCAGCATGTCGCCGTGATCGGAACAGAAGACGATCACCGTATCGTCGAGCATGTTGGTCGTCTCGAGCGTTGCGATCAGCTCGCCGATCTTGTCGTCCAAATAGGAGATATTGGCGAAGTAAGCCCGACGCGAGCGGACGATGTCCGTCGCCGATATGTCGAACTTCTTGTGATCGCAGGCTTCGAGCAGACGCTGCGAATGCGGATCGTGCTCATCGAAGGCGAACGCCGGAACCGGCGGTTTCAAGACCGGGCAATCTTCATACAGATCCCAGTATTTGCGCCGCGCCACATAAGGGTCATGGGGATGGGTGAACGAGACCGTGAGGCACCATGGCCGTCGGTCGTCGGTGTCCGATTGTCGGGCAAGCTGGTAGAGTTTCTGGTTGCCGTGAAACGCGACTTCGTCGTCATACTCGAGCTGATTGGTGATTTCGGCCACACCGGCTCCGGTGACCGATCCGAGATTGTGGTACCACCAGTCGATCCGTTCGCCGGGCTTGCGGTAATCGGGCGTCCAGCCGAAATCGGGTGGGTAGATATCGGTTGTCAGCCGCTCCTCGAAACCGTGCAACTGGTCGGGGCCGACGAAGTGCATCTTGCCCGACAGGCAGGTGTAGTAACCGGCGGTGCGCAAGTGATGCGCATAGGTCGGGATGGCGGAGGTGAATTCGGCGGCGTTGTCATAGACCCGGGTGCGCGACGGCAGTTGTCCGCTCATGAACGATGCCCGGCCGGGCGCACACAACGGGGAAGCCGTATAGTTGTTCTTGAACCTTGCAGATCGCCCTGCCAGCGCCCGCAAGTTTGGCACATGAAGATGATCCGCCGGCCCGTCGGGGAAAAGCGTGCCGTTCAACTGGTCGGTCATCACGATCAGAATGTTCGGTTGGCGAACCATTCCACATCCTCCATCGACCATTGCAGCAATGGTCTGAGGAAGCGATCATATTTTTAATTGAACAGGCGTTCAATGAAAAATATTAGCTTCGATGAAGAAAGATTGAACCAATTCACTACTTCAGAGACGGCGCGATCAGGCCTATATGAACTGTAAGCCATGATGATCCGATACCCGCAAAGGATATTTAGATGACCGCATGCATCGTCGGTTGGGCGCATTCGCCCTTTGGCAAACTGGAAGGCGAGACGGTTGAGAGCCTCATCGTCAAGGTCACCAACGAGGCGCTGGAGCACGCCGGAATCGGCGCCGCCGATGTCGATGAGATCGTCCTTGGTCACTTTAATGCCGGCTTTTCGGCCCAGGATTTTACGGCGAGCCTGGTCTTGCAGGCCGACGACAAACTCCGCTTCAAACCGGCGACTAGGGTGGAAAACGCCTGTGCGACGGGTTCGGCGGCGGTGCGCCAGGGTATTCGCTCGATCGATGCCAAGGCCTCGCGCGTCGTCCTGGTTGTCGGTGTCGAGCAGATGACGACGACACCTGGACCTGAGATCGGAAAAAATCTTTTAAGAGCGTCCTACCTGCCTGAAGACGGGGATATTCCGGCTGGATTTGCCGGCGTCTTCGGACAGATTGCACAAGGCTATTTCCAGCGCCACGGTGACCAGTCGGACGCCCTGGCTGCGATTGCCGCCAAGAACCATAAGAACGGCGTCAACAACCCGTTTGCCCAGATGCGCAAGGATCTCGGCTACGATTTCTGCCGTCAGGAAAGTGACAAGAATCCCTACGTCGCCGGCCCGCTCAAGCGGACGGATTGTTCGCTGGTTTCGGACGGCGCCGCAGCGCTGATACTCGCAGATACCGAAACGGCGCTCGGCATGCGCCGCGCTGTGGCGTTTCGCGCCAATCAGCACGTTCAGGATTTCCTGCCGATGTCGAAACGCGACATACTGCTCTTCGAAGGCTGCGAGCAGGCATGGGAAAGGGCGCTCGCCCAGGCCGGAGTGCGCCTGGATGATTTGTCATTCGTCGAGACCCATGATTGCTTCACCATCGCCGAATTGATCGAATACGAAGCGATGGGCCTGGCAAAGCGCGGTGAGGGTGCGAAAGTCGCGCTCGACGGTCATACCGCGATGGACGGCCGGTTGCCGGTCAATCCATCCGGCGGCTTGAAGTCCAAGGGTCACCCGATCGGCGCCACCGGCGTGTCCATGCATGCGCTAACGGCCATGCAACTGACCGGAGAGGCCGGCGGGATCCAGGTGCCGGACGCCAGGCTTGGCGGAATATTCAACATGGGGGGCGCCGCCGTGGCCAACTATGTGTCGATTTTGGAGCGGATCAAATAGCGCTGAACTGATCAAAACAGATCAATGCGTCCGTAAGCCGGGACTTTGAGCGCAGGGCGGGCGAAGTCGAAACCGGCCACCAGGCCCAGCAGGTGGATTTCCAACCCGGATCGCAAACCCGCCGAAACCCCGATCAATCCGCCCAACGTGGCATGGAAGTCCGACCAGTCGTCGGCAACGTTCATCGAGGCAAATCCCGGTGCGAAATCGCGCCCAACCGCATTCGACGGCATTTGTGCGCCCAGTTCCGGAATTGCCCGCAGTACGTGGGCGACAAAACTATTGGAATTGGGACCGGGCCAGATCGTGTAGTCGCCACGGCTTTTGTAGGGATACGCAGCGATCGCCGCCTCTGCCTTGCCGATGATCGCGGCGGCATCGTCCCCGCTGATCGAGGCAATGATCCTGGGTACATTCGAATACCAGCGACCGTCGGCCGGATAGGAATTCTTGCGCACCGGCAAGCCCCAGCCGACCTTGTCATAACGGTCATATCCGGCATCGGCGCTTCGCTTGATGACGATCCAGCAATGGACGGAAAACGCTCCCTTAAGGCCGCCGGTCCGTGCGGCCATCAGAAAGACTGCCGGACCCTCGACATCTGCCGGCGTCGGCAGCACGCCGCTGGCGCCCCAGTCGGCGGTGCGCCACGAAGACGGGCGATCAATGCTTGCCCACCACGCGGCCGTTCCGACAGCCGGCAGCAGGAACAGGGCGAAAATCGCAACAAACAGCACTTTGAAAATCTTCACTGGGTCGTTATCCGGTAATCATCGTAGACAAGGTAATGGCGCTCCAATTGGTGTTGCAACCTACCCGCCAGCAAATTTTGGTGATCGAATGGCAAATCCGGGTTTTATGTGAGGTAACCCGGGGCAGGGCAGTTGAAAGCCGGCACCGCGGCGTCGTCGCCGTTGTCGACGCCGACGGCAGTGACGTCTTGTCGCTTGGCGATGGTGATGCCCCGATATTCCCGCGTTCGGCAGTCAAGGCGATCCAGGCATTGCCGCTGATCGAGAGCGGCGCTGCCGACGCTTACGGATTCGATGACCGTGAACTGGCGCTTGCCTGCGCCTCGCATGGCGGGGAGCCTGCCCACATCGACGGTGTGTCCTTCATGTTGGAGAGGGCCGGTCTGACCGGCGCTGCGCTGGAATGTGGATCGCACTGGCCGGGTGTGGAGGCGGCGGCGCGGGAAATGGCGGCAAATGGCGAGACACCGACGGCGCTTCACAACAATTGTTCCGGCAAGCATGCCGGCTTTCTTTGCGCCTGCGCGCATAAGGGTATCGCGCACGAGGGTTACATCGGGCGCGAGCATCCGATCCAGCGCGAGATCATTGCCGCGTTTGGAGCAGGTGACGGGAGCGCCCCACTTACTTGAAACCTGTGCGATTGACGGCTGTTCGATTCCGACCCACGCGGTGCCGTTGAAAAACCTGGCGCTGGGTTTCGCGCGCATGGCGACCGGTTCGGGGCTGGAGCCTCAACGGGCAAAGGCGGCCAGTCGCCTGCTCACCGCCTGTATGAACGAACCATTCTACGTTGACGGAACCGGTCAGCCCTGCCGCGAATTGCTCAAAGCGGGCCAGGGGCAGGTATTCGCCAAAAACGGTGCAGAGGGCGTCTATTGTGGCGCTATTCCGGCATTGGACCTGGGCATCGCCGTCAAGATCGATGATGGTGCACTGCGGGCGGCAGCATCGGTGTTTGCAGCAATCGTCAGCAACCTTTTGGGGGGCGAGACCGAAATGGGATGCCGCTTCGCCGCGATCGCAAAGTCGCCACTATTGAACCGCAACTCGATTGAGGTTGGTCAGATCAGGCCGGTCATTTCAGTTTGACCGCCGTTCCATAAGCGAGAATCTCGGCGCTGCCCTGCATGACCATGGAAGTGGTGAAACGCATGCTGATGATGGCATCGGCATCTTGGGCGCGTGCAGCAGCAACCATTCTGTCGTAGGCCTGTTCGCGCGCCTCACTCATCATCTTGGTGTACTCGCCGACCTCGCCGCCGACGAGGTTTCGCAAGGTCGCTATGATGTCGGTTCCGATGTGTTTGGCGCGGATCGTGTTACCGCGGACCACACCGACGACCTCAACGATCTCGCGTCCTGCGATGGTTTCGGTGGTTGTGACCAGCATCATGTCATTCCTTGATGTTCTTTTCGTAGTAATCGTCCTCCGCATTGCCGAGCCGCTGCTGGATCACCCGGACGAGCAGGTAGAGGCCGACAAGCAACGGTATGGCGATGATCCAGGAATAGGGTGATGCGACGATCACGCCGGTGATCATGAGGATCAGCCACAGGCCCGCCAGGGTGGCGACGAGGGCCAATGCGATGGTGTCGAGTTTCATCGGTTGTCTCCGCCAAGCTCGTGTACCCCATCAATATGGGGGCTACGGGCGGCGAAAGCTACCCGACCAGGTTGCGTTCGACGCGAAGGTGGGGGAATTCGCCCGATCCAATTCGCGCCAGATCGCCGGTGACGCGCTTTTTCCAACGGTGCCCGAAAATCGCACCGTGGATCGTATCCTCGATCACGTTGTCGGAAATGACTGCCGAACCGGTTCCCTCAACCACCGAAACGGCAATGCCTTCCCCCGCCTTGCGGATCACATTGCCGGTGGCGACCACGTTTCGCATGAATTCGCCCCAGCCGATGTGGATGCCGTAGAGCGGCGCGTTCTCGATCACGTTTCCGGTCACGGTGGTATCGGCCTCGACCGATATGCCGACACCGAAACCCGGCGCATCGGCGGGGTAGGGACCGTTCGTCGACAGGTTTCTGATCAGGTTGCCCGAGCAGACCCCGAGCCGGCCTTCATTGTTGAAATTGACGATGGAGATGCCGTTTGCCGCGCCGTCGACGATGTTCGAGCTGATCACCGCGCCGTCGAAGGCGAACTCTGCGTAGATGGCCGTCTCGCCCGACCGCGAGCAGTTGTTACCCGAAATCTGGATATTGCTGGCCGAGTTGGCGCGGATAGCGGAAAACGCGCAATCGGCAACGATATTGCCGGAAATCATCACATTGTTGGCGCGAAACACGTTGATTCCGTTGCCGAACTGCCCGGTGCCGCCGTTCTGCGCCGAAATTCGGTCGATGCGGTTATTGGCGATGATCGCGCCGTCGTCGGCGATCTGCCAGCGGTGCACCAGGATACCGCCATTGGCGCAATCGGTGACGCGATTGCCGGTGATATGAAGGCGCCCTCCCTCGACTGAGTAGATGGCGGCTTCGGCCGCGCCACTGATCGTCGAGCGCTCGATCCGACCGCCGACACGTTCCAGGGCGATGGCGTTCTTGCCGGCGCCGATGATCTCGCAATTGTCGATCGAGATCTTGCGGGCGCGGCGAATGTCGATCAGGCCCTGGGTGTAATCGGCCAGCCAGTGGTTGGCGCCGTCGATGGATATTCCGGAAATATCGAACAGGTCGAGATTTTCTCCCGCAAACAGATGGCCGTCACCGCCATAGATGATCCGCGTCGTGCCGGGCACGCCCGACAGGCGCACAGATTTCGGCAGCTTCAGGTTCGACACGACATAGTTGCCTGCCGGCAGGTGCACGGGAACGTCGTTCTCGGCAGCCTTCTGCAGCATCTTGTTGAATGTCTTGCTCTGGTTGTCGAAGGCATCGGGACGAATGCCGAACTCGACCGCGCTGATCGAACCGCGCAGCGAGTTGGTCGAGAAACCGGAGAGCGCACCCGCGCCAAATGCAGGTGCGCTCAATCCGGCCAGCCCCAGCCCCATCCCGAATTTGAGTAGATTCCGCCTGTCCATGAACGGCACACCGCTCCCTGTTGAACAGCGAATCCTGCATTTAGCGTGCCAGATTGGGTGTTTCAGTGCGGGATTCGGCGCCGATCAGCCAATTGGCACGGAAAAATCGCGGAAAAACATCGCCGCGCCGGCCTCATCGATGTCGCCGGCGGCAACGGAAAGGACAAACTCCACAATCTCGCCCTGTGTCGCTTCAACGCGGTATCCATGAAGCCGCAGAAACGTGTAGGCAGCGACAAACGCCGTCCGCTTGTTGCCATCGGCGAACGGATGATTACGGGCGATACCATAGAGGTAGGCAGCAGCCAGTTCAAAGAGGTCCGGTTGTCCATACGCCGCCTTGTTGAGCGGCCGAGCCAAGGCGGCCTCCAAGGCGTTTTCATCCTTGATCCCGGCCAATCCCCCATGTTCACGGAGCTGTTCTTCGTGAAAAATGTCAATGGCTTCCCGAGTTAGCCACGAAATTTCAGTCACTTGGCCAATTCGCGCAGCGCAACGCGATATTTGTCCATGCATTCGCGGGCCGCTTCCAATTGCCTTGAAAGGTCGGTTTCAGCGGGAATCAGGCGCACATTTCCGTCGTCTTCAACGACTTGCACCTCATCACCAGCCTTGAGGCCGAGCTTGTTCAAAAGCTCCTTCGGAATGATAATGCCTTCCGAATTGCCGATCTTGCGAATGGTCGTGTTCACGGTCTCAACTCCAATGTTATAACTTGGCGTATAACATCAGATCGGGGCGATTGCAACAGAAGTTATAACTTGTGGCCTAACCCCGCTCCAACAGCGCGTCCATCAGTTGGTCGGCAGCTTCTGGGATCACCGTTCCCGGCGGGAATATCGCATCCGCGCCCGCCTTGGTCACCGCCTCGAAATCCTGTGGCGGGATCACCCCACCGATGGCGATCATCACGCCGTCTGCACCGCGCTTGACAAGCGCCTGCTTCAACTCGGGTACCATGGTCAAATGGCCGGCGGTCAGTGATGAGGCACCGACGATCTGGACGTCGCTTTCCACGGCCAGCTTTGCGACTTCTTCGGGTGTCTGGAACATCGAGCCGATGGTCACGTCGAAACCGAGATCGGCAAAGGCGGTGGCGATGACCTTCTGGCCGCGGTCGTGGCCGTCCTGTCCCATCTTGGCCACCAGCATGCGCGGCGGGCCGCCATGG
Source organism: Rhizobiaceae bacterium (assembly GCA_963669285.2). GTDB lineage: Bacteria > Pseudomonadota > Alphaproteobacteria > Rhizobiales > Rhizobiaceae > JAWKWH01. The sequence goes on from CAXXSI010000002.1 coordinate 24,174, forward strand.
CTCTTGCGCCAGCTCTCGATCTTCTCGGCCACGCGACCGGCAGCCGGCATATCGCCGATTTCGCTGCCATAGACGCCCGAGATGGTGCGGATCTCGGCCACATGACGACCGAACACGCGTTCAAGCGCCATAGAGATTTCGCCGACCGTGGCACCGGCCCGCGCCGCGTTGATGGAAAACTCGAGCAGATTGCCATCGCCTTCAGCGGCTTTCGACAGGGCCTGCAATGCGGTATCGACGGCTGAAACGTCGCGTGTTCCTTTCAACGATTGCAGTTTGGAAAGCTGGCGCGCGCGGACCTCCGCATTGTCGACCTTCAGCACATCGACCTCGATGTCCTCGGTCGGTCGGTAGGCATTGACACCGATCACCGGCTGATCACCGGAATCAATGCGAGCCTGGGTTCGTGCAGCCGCTTCCTCAATGCGCAGTTTCGGGATGCCCTTTTCGATGGCCGCAGCCATGCCGCCGAGACTTTCGACTTCCTCGATATGGGTCATCGCGCGCGCGGCGAGGTCATGTGTCAGCCGTTCGACATAGGCCGAACCGCCCCACGGATCGATAATGCGCGTGGTTCCCGATTCCAGTTGAAGAATGATCTGGGTGTTGCGTGCAATGCGCGCGGAGTGATCAGTCGGCAGCGCCAGCGCCTCATCGAACGAATTGGTGTGCAGTGACTGGGTGTGGCCCTGCGTCGCCGCCATCGCCTCGATCATGGTGCGCATGATGTTGTTGTAGGGATCCTGCGCCGTCAGCGACCAACCCGACGTTTGGCAATGGGTTCTCAGCGATAGTGACCGCGGGTCTGTCGGTGCGAATTCCTTTTTCATCAGCGCCGCCCATAAAAGGCGTGCTGCGCGCATCTTGGCCACTTCCATGAAAAAATTCATGCCGATCGCCCAGAAGAAGGAAAGCCGCGGCGCGAACTTGTCGATGTCCATTCCGGCCGCCACGCCAGCGCGCGCATATTCGATGCCATCGGCAATCGTGTAAGCCAGTTCCAGATCGGCCGAAGCGCCAGCCTCCTGCATGTGGTAGCCGGATATCGATATCGAGTTGAACTTCGGCATATTAGCGGAAGTGTATGAAAAGATGTCGGAAACGATCCGCATGGAAGGCTTGGGCGGATAGATGTAGGTGTTCCGCACCATGAACTCTTTCAGGATGTCGTTTTGTATCGTGCCGGCGAGTTTCTCCTGGCTGACACCCTGTTCTTCCGCCGCCACGACATACAGCGCAAGGATCGGCAGAACCGCACCATTCATGGTCATCGATACGGTCATTTCATCAAGCGGAATGCCGTCGAACAGCTGCCTCATGTCGAGGATCGAATCGATCGCCACACCCGCCATGCCGACATCACCCGATACTCTTGGGTGGTCGCTGTCGTAACCGCGATGGGTGGCCAGGTCGAAGGCTACCGATAATCCCTTTTGCCCGGCGGCCAGGTTGCGTCGGTAAAATGAATTCGATTCCTCAGCGGTCGAGAAACCGGCATACTGGCGGATGGTCCACGGCCGCTGCACATACATGGTCGGGTAGGGGCCGCGAATGAACGGTGCTGAACCCGGCCAGGTATCGAGGAAGTTCAGATCTTCCAGATCGCTGCCGTCATAGCTCTGCCGAACTGCAATCCCCTCTGGCGTGTTCCAGATGGCGTCGTTCGATGACGCATTGTCCGCATTGGCTGAAGGCCAATCAACTTTGGCAAAATCCGGAATCATGATTGCTCTCCGCTCAAGCCGTCCAGTGACTTGGGCTCAAGTTTTTCGCAATGGACCGCACCTTCTGTCGGCGTGGGTCGTTTCTCTGCCTTTAGCACTGTGGTTTTGCGTTCCTTCTCGGCTGGATATCGGTTCGTTCCAACAATGGGGATTTCATCAGCCTGCAGCCTCGCGTTTCGCGCATCGGCGCTGGCAAGCACGCTCGACTGGAGCGCTCCTGACGCCAGCACGGCAAATAGTCCGCCTTCGGCCTCGATCGTCTTGAATTCGGCCCAGGCTTTTTCGCACAATGCGTCGGTCAACGCTTCCATCCCGCCCGATCCGGCAGCGGGATCCGATACGAATCCCAGGTGGCTTTCATCAGCCAGGATCAATTGGGTGTTTCGGGCAATGCGCCGGGCGAAGGGATCGGCCAAGCCGTGGGCAGCCGTGTGCGGAATGATGGAAATTGAATCGGCGCCGCCGACGGCCGCCGAGAATGCCGAAATCGTCGATCTCAGGATATTCGTTTCGGGATCCTTGTATGTGATCATTCGGTATGACGTTTCGGCGTGGATCGTGGCCGGTGCCGGTTCGATCGAACAAGCTTCCTGGACACGCGACCAAAGCCGCCTGAGTGCCCTGATCTTGGCGATCGACATGAACTGATCCTGATCCACACTAAGCGAAAACCCGATATGAGGTGCTGAATAGACCAACGGCTGGCGGGCCTGTTCGAACATGCGAAGATGTGAAACCGCACTGGCGAGCATCGCGCCGAGCTCCTGGGCGGCAGTCGCGCCGGCATTGTGGTAGACCCTTCCGTCGGCCTCCAGCAGCACGCCGGGCAATCCCAGTGCAAAAAAATGCGCCAGTGACTGCGGCATCGACGCCTGCAGTGCTTCTATCGACATGTTCAGCCGTCCGGTTCCGGCGAAGATCGCCGCCGGATCGAGTCCGAGCGAAAACTTCAATCTTGCCGGATCGATGCGACGGAGTCCGTAAAGCTCGATAATCCAGTCAATCGATGCGCGACTTGATGGATGCGAATCGATCCGCACGTAGAGCTTGTCCAGTTCGACACCGTCGAGAACGCCGTGAAGCGCCTCGCGGTCAGCCGGAATGCCATAACCATAGGCATTCGGTGCGCCCTCGAACACCAGCGCCAATCCCGTTGATCCGTTGGCCGTGTCCTCAAGCGCCTGTTTGTTGGCGCGTTTCGCATCGGGATCATCAATCCGTTGCACAATGTGCCATGGCGCGGTCGAATCACGACGGCCGACAGGATTTGCATCAACCCGCTGATAGATCGGGTCGACGGCTATTCCCTCATCGGTTTTACTGACCAATACATCACCAAATTCTGCGCCTTTCAGCGCTTTTTCGGCCATGATTCGCCATCCCGATTCATCCACATCGGGAAATTGGGTGTTGTTAATAGCGCTGAAAGCCATACTCGGTTCCGTCTCAACGATCTTGAAAATCGCGGCGACATTACGTTGTGTGATCGAATGCTGCAATGCAACGAAGGCCCAAGAAATCGGCTTTGATTGTATCGCCGGGTCCGCTTGCAGTGATGATTGCGTTTGTGGTGCAAATGCAAACGGCGCACCATCCCAGCCATTGAGACCGCGCCCCAGTCTGACTATAGGAAAAGGGTACAGGCGCTGGCACGCGCCGTAAAACGCGCGAACGGAGAGGGCAGCATGCAGGACGACCGGATATTTCTCGGCGCAAGCCGTACACCGGATGACGAGTATCAGAAACCGGAAGAGTTGCTGCTGAAATACGGAAACCGTCACGGCCTGGTGACCGGCGCGACCGGTACCGGCAAGACAGTGACGCTGCAAATTCTTGCCGAAGGGCTGTCAAACGCCGGCGTACCGGTCTTTTGTGCCGATATCAAAGGTGATCTCTCGGGCATCGCAGCGATTGGAGAAGAAAAGGATTTTCTCACCAAGCGCGCCCAGACAATCAAGCTCGATCCTTACGAGTTTCAGGAGTTTCCGGTGATTTTCTGGGACCTTTTCGGCGAGAAGGGGCATCCCATTCGCGCAACGGTATCTGAAATGGGGCCGCTGCTTCTCTCCCGCCTGATGGACCTTTCGGACGCGCAGGAAGGGATTATCAACATCTGCTTCAAGATCGCCGATGACGAAGGCCTCGCGCTGCTCGATCTGAAAGACTTGCAGGCGTTGCTTTCCAATATCGCCGACCGCGCCGACGAAATCGGCACACGATATGGAAACATAACCAGCGCTTCCGTTGGCGCCATCCAGCGTTCCTTGCTGGTATTGGAGCAGCAGGGAGCTGAGCATTTCTTTGGCGAACCGGCGCTTAAAATTGCTGACCTGATGCGCACCACCCGCGACGGGCGCGGTGCGATCAATGTTCTGGCCGCCGACAAACTGATGATGAATCCGCGGCTTTACGCGACATTTCTGCTTTGGTTGATGTCGGAGCTGTTTGAGGAATTACCTGAGGTTGGCGATCCCGACAAACCCAGGGCGGTATTCTTTTTCGACGAAGCGCATCTGCTGTTCGACGAGGCGCCGAAGATCCTGCTTGAAAGGGTCGAGCAGGTTGTCCGCCTGATCCGCTCCAAGGGGGTAGGTGTCTATTTCGTGACACAAAATCCGCTCGACGTGCCTGATACCGTTTTGGCCCAGCTTGGCAATCGCATCCAGCACGCGCTGCGGGCCTATACGCCGCGCGAACAAAAGGCGGTGAAGACGGCGGCGGATACATTCAGGCCCAATCCCGATTTCGATTGCTTCGAGGCCATCACCAAGCTGGGCGTCGGCGAGGCGCTCGTGTCGACCATGGAGGCCAAGGCCGTGCCGTCGATGGTTCAGCGTACGCTGATCCGCCCGCCAGCCTCACGCCTTGGACCGCTCACCGATGCCGAGCGCGAAAAACTGATTGCCCAAAGCCCGCTCACCGGTCAGTACGACAAATCGGTCGATCGTGAATCCGCTTTCGAGATACTGAAACAGCGTGCCGAGGAGGCGGTCAAACTTGAAGAGGAAGCCGAGCGCCGCGAAGAGGAAGAAGAAGAACGGCGTGAACGCGAGGAGGAACGCCGCGAACGTGAGGAAGAGTATCGCGAACGCGAATCGAGCAGAACCAGATGGTCGATACCCGGCTTTGGCGCTGACGATGAGGACGATGATTACGACAGCCGTGGCAGGCGGCGCACGTCAAGATCCCGCAAGCGAAGAACCAGCACCAAACGCCGGTCAAACCGCCAGACCGTTGCCGAAGCCGCGATCAAATCGGTCGTGCGTTCGGTCGGTTCGTCAGTCGGCCGCGCCCTGGTTCGTGGTATTCTCGGTAGCTTGAAAAAGGGATTTTAGTCAGCCAATACAGCGGCTTACGCAATCATACGGAATCTCGCCGACAAGAACTTAAACCGCGACCAGACCGTCCAGAGACGGTAAAATGGCGTCAGCGGAAAAGTCGAAATATTCATCCGGCTGTGATGTCCGGTTGATCCACACGGTGCGGAAACCGAATTTCTTGGCACCGGCAATGTCCCAGCGGTTTGACGACTGAAACGAAACCGCATCCGGGTAAAGCCGCCACCCGGTAGTGACCATGTCGTAGACATCGGGAACTGCCTTGAACTTGCCGATGGCTTCGACGGAAAACACATCGTCGAGCACACCGTCGAGTCCTGCCGAATGAACCGCCGCATCCAGCATGTCCGGCGAACCGTTCGACAAAATCGCAACGCGCGCGCCGCCTTCCTTCAGCGCGCGCAATACTCGCGGGACTTCCTCGTAGCAATCGAGATGCCAGTAGGCGTCGAGCAGTTTTGTCCTGAGCGCCGGATCGACCGAGGGAACCTTGGCGAAGGCGAAGTCCAATGCCTGCTCGGTCAGCTTCCAGAAATTCTCGTAGTTACCCATCAGCGTTCGGACCCAGGAATATTCGAGCTGCTTGGTCCGCCAGATATCGGATAGCTGCTGGCCGTCGGGACCCGCTTCGCCGGCATGTTTGCGCACCGCCGCATGCACATCAAACAGTGTGCCGTAAGCATCGAATACATATGCCGAATACGCCATTCCCATCTCCTGATATCGTGGCGGACTTGACCGTAAGCCGACTCCAAGGTCAAGTGCGGCTAATTGGTACACCGGAATTGTTGGAGCAGTTGAATGGCGGTTGATACAAGCGCACAGACGGCAACCTGGACTTTCGTCGACGGAGACTGGCACGAGGGTAATCCGCAGATCGTTGGACCGCGCACCCACGCGATCTGGCTCGGATCAAGCGTATTCGACGGCGCCCGCTGGTTCGAGGGCGTTGCGCCTGATCTCGACCTGCATGCCATCCGCGTCAACGACAGCGCGACAGCCCTGGGGCTTGAACCGACCAAAACCGCCGAAGAAATCGTCGAACTGACCCATGATGGCCTGAAAAAGTTCGACGGCAACACGGCGGTCTACATCCGGCCGATGTACTGGGCCGAGCATGGCGGTTACATGGGCGTGCCCGCCGATCCAGCGTCCACGCGTTTTTGCCTGTGCCTTTATGAGGCGCCAATGATCGCGTCGACGGGATTCTCGGTCACGGTCTCGCCGTTTCGCCGGCCGTCGCTGGAGACGATGCCGACGAATGCCAAGGCGGGGTGCCTTTATCCCAACAATGCCCGCGCGATCATGGAGGCCAGGAACCGCGGTTTTGACAACGGTCTTGTGCTCGACATGCTCGGTAACGTCGCCGAGACGGGTACCTCCAACGTTTTCATGGTTAGGGACGGGGCGATCCAGACACCGGCGCCCAATGGCACATTCCTGTCCGGCATCACGCGTGCGCGCGCCATGAAACTGCTTGAGGAAACCGGTATGCCGGTGATTGAACGCACCTTGAAGGTTGATGATTTTATGGAGGCCGACGAGATTTTCTCAACCGGCAACCACTCCAAGATCGTGCCGATCGTCCGTATTGAGGACCGCGATCTGCAACCGGGTCCTGTTGCGAACAAGGCGCGCGAACTCTATTGGGAGTGGGCGCATTCCTGAGCGCATTCCGGAAGATTAGTTCCGCAACCCCATTGATGTTTCGGGGTTTCCGCACGAGATTACTAAAAAAACGCTAACGAGGGAGTAAGTTCCATGGCATTCGAGTTACCCGACCTTCCGTACGACTACGAAGCGCTGCAGCCTTTCATGTCCAAGGAAACGCTGGAATACCACCACGACAAACACCACAAGGCTTACGTCGACAACGGCAACAAGCTTGCTGCCGATGCCGGAATGGACAGTCTGTCTCTCGAAGACATCGTCAGGCAGTCGCACGGGTCCAACGCCGGTCTCTTCAACAACGCCGCCCAGCACTACAACCACATCCATTTCTGGAAATGGATGAAGGGCAGTGGCGGCGGCACCAGCCTTCCCGGCAAATTGCAGGCCGCGGTCGATAGCGACCTTGGCGGCTATGATCAGTTCAGGGCCGACTTCATCAATGCCGGCATGACCCAGTTCGGTTCCGGTTGGGCCTGGATTGCCGTCAAGAACGGCAAGTTGGAGATCATGAAGACCCCGAACGGTGAAAACCCGCTTGTGCACGGCGCCTCGCCGATTCTCGGCGTCGATGTGTGGGAACACTCCTATTACATCGATTATCGCAATGCGCGGCCGAAATACCTTGAAGCATTCGTCGACAGTCTGATTAATTGGGACTACGTGCTCGAGATGTATGAAGCGGCCACCTGACCGCAGAAATACGAGACGTTAAAAACCCGGCATTGTTGCCGGGTTTTTTTTGACGGTGTGTCAACCGGTCGGGGCGGTAATTCACGCAAGTTTGAAACAACTCTCGGGAAGAATAGGCCAAGATCTACGTTGTAGCGGTCAGGGGCGCTTTTGGAATCAACACCCCATCGGAGGAGAATCATGAAAACATTCGCAATGGCCTTAACGGCGCTTGCCCTGTCCGCAACCGCGGTTTCGGCCGACGGACACCTGACCGGAAACGATGCCGTGGATACGCGAAAGGCGTTGATGCAGGGTGTTGGCGCTGCTGCCGGCCTCGCCGGGGCGATGATGAAAGGCGAGATGGACTACAATCCCGCCGTTGCGAAATCGGCAATCGCGACGATGCGTGGCGCGGCGTATGCGGTCGGCTCGTTTTTCCCTGAAGGCACGGATAGCGTGAAGGGCACGACGGCATCTCCGAAAATCTGGGAGGATTCTGCCGGATTTGCAACGACAGCAGCAAAATTCAAGGCCGATACGGATGCTGCGGCTGCCGCTTCCGGTAAGGACGGTCCGGCCGATCTCGACGCGTTCAAGGCTGCCATCGGACCGGTTTTCGCCAACTGCAAATCGTGCCATGAAGGATACCGTGTAAAACAATAGCGGTTCCGATGACGACATGATCAGAAAGCTCGCCCTTCTAGCTGTTATCCTGGCCGTTTTGGGCGGGCTTTTGTTTTGGCTGCTTACCGCGGCGTCCACCCTTGACCAGAAAATGCTGTCGGCGCTGCCTCAGGGCGATGCGGCTGCCGGTGAGCGCATGTTCCACGCCGGCGGCTGTGCCTCGTGCCACGCGGTTCCCAAATCCGAGGGCGACAAACGCTTCGAATTGCCGGGCGGTCTTGAACTGAAGACACCGTTCGGAACGTTCGTCGCCCCGAACATTTCGCAACATCCGGACGACGGCATCGGCAACTGGACGCTCGCCGATTTCGCCAATGCGATGCTGAAGGGCGTGTCGCCCGACGGTCGCCACTACTACCCGGCATTTCCCTACACCTCCTATGCGCGCATGAATGCAACCGACATTGCCGATCTATACGCGTTCCTGAAAACAACACCTGAGATCGCCGGCAGGGCACCTGACCACCAGCTTGGATTTCCGTTCAACATTCGCCGCGGGCTGGGATTGTGGAAACGTGTGAACCTGTCACCGGATCCTGTTCTGCCCGCCGCCGATGAAACGAGTGAGCAACTCAAGCTCGGACGCTACCTGGCTGAAGGGCCTGGGCATTGCGGCGAATGCCACTCACCTCGCGATTTCGGCGGCGCGATCAACAAGGATATGTGGCTGGCCGGTGCTGTCTCGGCCGAAGGCGACGGCGTCGTACCCAATATCACGCCCGGCGAGGGCGGTATCGGCGATTGGTCTGAGGCTGACATTGCCTACTATCTTGAAACCGGATTCACACCGGACTTTGACTCTGTCGGCGGCGTCATGGTCGAAGTGCAAAGAAACATGGCCGCGCTGTCCGGCGAAGACCGCGCGGCCATTGCTGCCTATTTGAAATCCGTTCCGCCGAGACCAAACGGCTATCCGGCCAAGCGTTAAGCCGGATACGCTCTAGCAGCTATCGCGGCTTGCAATTGGCCAATTGTTCACCAGCACCATGGTCCGAACGGATCGCATAGAGCCAGGCAGTGCAGCGCTTCTTGGTGGGGAAGCAGCCGCCTTCATAGATCGGCTTGTCGAGGTAGATTCCCTTCTGCCCGATGCCCTGAAAAACGCCGTAGTAGAGATCGTTGGGATATTTGCTGCATTTGTTGGGCATCTCGCGTGGACGTTCGCCCGCCCGGTGGATGATTTCTCCAGACAGCGCCGGCAAGACGCTTGTGGTTACCAGAACGGCCGCTGCGATTATCGGGATGCTGCGCATGAAGATCTCCTTGTAGATGCCGCGACGTTTGACAACATCGCCGGCTCATGCGGCAAGATTATAACACCAGTCGCTCATGTATTATCAACTCTCACATCCTGCCGGTCACCTTCAGTGCAAAGGCTTGTGAATAGGCGACTTCCTCCAGCCGCGAAAAGCGGCCCGACGCGCCCGCGTGACCGGCATCCATGTTGATGCGAAAAAGGGCTGGGTTTTCCGAGGTCGATTTCTCACGAAGACTGGCAACCCATTTTGCCGGTTCCCAATAGGTGACGCGCGGATCGGTCAGGCCGGCAACTGCCAGGATCGGCGGGTAGTTCAGGGCCCCGATGTTGTCGTACGGCGAATACGAGGCGATCGTCTCGTAGTCTTGTTTCGACGCAATCGGATTGCCCCACTCCGGCCATTCAGGCGGCGTCAGCGGCAGCGTGTCGTCCAGCATGGTCGCCAGAACATCGACGAACGGAACCTCCGCGATGACGCCGCCGAAAAGGTCCGGTGCCATGTTCGATACCGCGCCCATGAGCATCCCGCCGGCCGAACCACCTTGAGCCACGATACGGCCTTCGCCGGTATAGCCTTCATGAATCAGATGTTCAGCACAGGCGATGAAATCTTTGAACGTATTGGGTTTTTTCTCCCGTTTGCCATCTTCGTACCAGGCGTATCCCTTGTCCTTGCCGCCGCGGATATGGGCGATGGCATAGACAAACCCGCGGTCGACCAGCGACAGGATGTTGGTGTTGAAAGAGGCCGGAATGGCGATCCCGTAGGCGCCGTATCCGTAGAGCAGGCAAGCTGCGGATCCGTCGATCGGCGTGTCGCGGTGATAGATCAGCGAGACGGGAACAAGTTCGCCGTCATGGCTCGGCGCCATCAACCGCGGGTGACATAGTCTTCCGGATCGTGGCCGGACGGCACCTCCTGCGTTTTCAGCAGAATCCGCTTCCGGGTCACCATGTCATAGTCGAACACCTGCGACGGCGTGGTCATCGATGAGTATGAAAACCGGATTGTGTCGGTGTCGTATTCGTAAGAGCCCGACAGGCCGAGCGAGTAGGCCTCCTCGTCAAAAGCGATCATGTGTTCTTCGCCCGTCGCCCTCTCGCGAATGACGATGCGTGGCAGGCCGTCCTTGCGTTCCAACCGCACCAGATGACGCGCAAACGCCATCGCCGAAAGAATGAGCCGCCCCGGTTCGTGCGGCACGACATCTTGCCAGTTTTCGCGCTCGGGCCGGTCGGTCGGCGCGGACATGATCTTGAAATCCTGCGCCCCGTCGGTATTGGTGAGAAAGAAGAACACGTCTCCGCCATCTTCCACATCATATTCATGTCCGGTTTCGCGCGCAGCGACAATTCGAGGTTCCGCCAGCGGATCGGCAGCCGGGATCACGCGGAACTCGGACGTCTCGTGGTCGTGGATCGACAGAAAGATCCAGGCATTGTTTCGGCTGCCGCCGACACCCATGAACATGCCGGAATCCGCTTCCTCGTAGATCAGCTTCTCAGCACCTTCCAGCGATCTGTAAAACAGTTTCGACGGCCGGTGATTGTCATCGAGGCGGACAAAGAAAAACCCTGCGCTGTCGGCATCCCATACGCCGCCGCCGCCGGTATCTTCGACGGTGTCGCTGCCGTCGTCACCGCTGTCGATGTCACGCACCTTCAGCGTGTAGAACTCCGAGCCCTTGTCGTCATATCCCCACAACAGGCGTTTGTGATCGGGAGAATGATCGGCCCCGCCGATGCGGAAATACGCCTTGTCTTCGGCCTCCGTATCGCCGTCCAGCACGATGGCCTTGTCGCCGCCATCCCTTGGCGTGCGGAAGATCTTTGGCTGTTCACCGCCTGTCACGAACATCGAGCCGTAGGCATAGGGGCCGTCTTTCATCGGCACCGATGAATCGTCCTCCTTGATGCGGCCCTTCATCTCCTCGAAACAGCGTGCCTCTCAGCGTTTCCGTATCGGCCATCATCTTCTGCTGATAGGCGTTTTCGGCCTCCAGATGCGCGCGTATTGCGGGATCGAGTAGAGACGGATCCTTGAACATCTCCTGCCAATTGTCCGCCCTCAGCCAGCCATACTCGTCGGTGCGCGCAGTGCCGTGGCGCACATCCACCTCCGGTCGCTTCTCGGCATATGGCGGCTCGATATCGGTTGGAAAGGCAGTTTTTGGCATCAAGTTCCCCGGATTTCGTCTGTTTGAATGGACTGTGAACGATCTGCTCAAGACCGGTTCAGTGGCTTACCGCTAGATAAGGCAAGTAGACCGCGAATGCGAACCCGAACTGTCAGCTTTGAAGGAACGGAAAAATGATCACTCAATACACCAGGCGCATGCTGTTTGCTGTCGCCATTACAGCCTCGGCTTTCGGCGCCGTAGCGCCCTCGAACGCAACAACCTTCGCCGCTTGGGAGGTCGCCAATGTTCCCTGGGGCGATGTCCTGAATGTCCGCAAATATCCTTCTTCGAAATCGCAGAAGCAAAGCGCCTATCCCGACGGAACGGTGCTGCAGATGACCGGAACCTGCACCGGCGGCGTCAACCTGCTTGATCTTGAAGGCGCACCGCACGACTGGCAGGCGGGCAAGGTGCGCTACCGCTGGTGCCAGGTCTGGCACGATCCGTCACAAAACGGCCATTTCGTCACCGGCTGGGTATACGGAAAATACATTTACCCGCACTGAGTAGATATCAGGAAAAAGCCGATCCCAACCTTTTACAGTTAACTGCGCGATTGCTGCAATTTTGCAACAGTAAAAGTTCTGCTCCGCTAAGACAGCCATGACATCTATGATTCTCTAATTCATCGATATATAATTTAGAACAATGAAAAATATTGGGGATTAGAGGCGACCATGGTTATGAAATCGATTAGAAATATTGCTTTAGCTGGAGCAGCGATTTTCGCATTTAACGCCGCATTGTCATCGCCGGTCGCGGCAGAAGGACATGGTGGCTATTCCTGGTCGGGATTTTATGCGGGCGCCCAGATTGGCGGGGGCTTCGGAGATGCAGACCACGTGTTTGTTGGAGCCCCTCCCGGTACCAACGCCTCGTCGGATCCTGACGGATTTTTGGGAGGCCTCCATATCGGTTACATGATGCCTTTTGACCAAGTGGTTGTGGGCGTCGAAGCAGATATCGAATTGACCGGTATCGACGGGACGTTTCAAAATCCTCTCGGTGCGACATCTTCCGGTTCCACGGACATCGACTGGCAGGGGTCTGTCCGGGCCAAGGTAGGCTATGACATGGGCAAATACCTGCCCTATGTGACCGGCGGTGTGGCATTTGCAGACGTGAATTACATGGGCGGCCCGATCGGCGGACCGTGCTGCGGATATTCATCCACCGCGGTTGGATGGACGGCCGGCGCCGGAATCAATGTGGCGTTGACCGAAGCGGTGTTTGGCGGTTTTGAATACAGATATACCGATTTCGGCACGGAATCGGGTGGTTTGGCGCCAACATTTCCCGCGGTGATCATGCCGGTGGATCTGCAAACGCATACGTTCCGCGTGTCGCTGAGCGTCAAGCTCGAGAGCCTGTTTGGTCAATAGGTATTCAGGCGCGTTCAGGCATCCGTCTCTTCGAAGTTGAGAGCTGCGCCATTCATGCAATAGCGCAATCCGCTGGGCTGTGGGCCATCATTGAAGACGTGGCCCAGATGGCCGCCGCAATCTGCACAGCGGATTTCGGTGCGCACCATGAATAGCGACCGATCCTTGTGTTCGGTTACCGCGTCGGGTCCCATCGGTTGGTAGAAGCTCGGCCAGCCGGTGCCGGAATCGAATTTCGTCTCCGAGGCAAACAACGGTTTCCCGCATCCTGCACAGGTGAATTCACCCTGCCGTTTTTCATCGTTCAGCGGCGATGTGCCGGCTCGTTCGGTGCCATGCTTGCGAAGAACATAATACTGCTCGTCAGTCAGTTGCTGACGCCACTCCGCATCGGTCCTGGTCACCTTGAGTTGGTCGCGCTCGCTCATGTGCAGTCTCCCAATTAGCGGAAATCTAATGTAGCGCCCGATTGGGCAAATTAAAGAGGTTGTTCAAGTGCGTGCGGGATTCGGCGCGGAAAACAGGGCAAGACCTGTTGCAACTCTTGCCGCTCCGGTAATCTGTGTTATGTGAAAGCTGCGGAATTGCTTGCCGCCAAACGAACAAAACACCGCCGGCCGGGAAGAATTTATGGGAACCAGCGCACAGACATTGACGTTTTTTGCGCTGATATTGCCGTTTCTTGGAGCCGTGATTGCTCCGGCGATCACCAAGGTGTTCAAGCACAACGCGGCGTGGGTCCTGGCACTTATTCCTGCCTGGATCTTTTTTCATTTCACCGGATTTCTGGGCGATGTTGCAGACGGTAACGCGGTCACCGGCGGATTCCGCTGGATTCCGAGTTTCAATGTCAATTTTTCCTGGTTTCTGGACGGGTTGTCGCTGACCTTTGCGTTATTGATCTCGGGCATTGGAACATTCATCGTTCTGTATAGCGGCGGATACCTGAAAGGGCATGCGCATCAGGGGCGGTTCTTCTCCTACATGCTGATGTTCATGGGCGCCATGCAGGGGCTTGTCGTCTCCGACAGCTTCATGATGCTGTTCGTGTTCTGGGAACTGACCTCGATCACCTCTTTCCTGCTGATCGGCTTCGATCATTCGCGCGAAGCCTCGCGCCGCGCCGCGCTGCAGGCGCTGGTGGTGACAGGAATGGGCGGGCTGTCGTTGCTGGCGGGACTGCTGGTCATGTGGAATATCACCGGATACAGCGAACTGTCATTGCTGCTGCTGACCAAGGACACTTTGCGCGAAAGTCCGTTTTACCTGCTGGCATTGGTGCTTGTACTGGGCGGCGCCTTTACCAAATCGGCACAATTTCCGCTGCATTTCTGGTTGCCGAATGCCATGGAGGCGCCAACGCCTGTGTCGGCATATCTCCATTCGGCAACCATGGTGAAGGCCGGTGTCTATCTGGTCATGCGCCTCAATCCGGTGCTCGGCGACACCGTTGCCTGGGAAACCATCCTGCCGCTATTCGGCGGCGCCACACTGATCATCGGCACGCTGCTGGCCCTGCGCCAGACCGATCTGAAACTGATGCTTGCCTATACGACGGTTGCCTCACTTGGCCTGCTGGTTATGTTGACCGGTTTTGGATCCGACAAGGCGGTCGAGGCCGCGGTGCTCTACCTGATCGCCCATTCGTTGTTCAAGGGCACACTGTTCATGGTTGCCGGATTGATCGATCATGAGGCCGGCAGCCGCGATGTCACCAAGCTCGGCGGTCTGCGCCGCGCCATGCCGATCACCTTCGCCGCCGCGTTGCTGGCCGCGCTCTCGATGGGTGGGTTGCCGCCATTCACCGGCTTCCTCGCCAAGGAAGAAATCTATGCCGCCCTCGGTTTTGCCGATGGCTGGGCCGGGTTCCTGACCATCGTCGCCATTGTCGGCAACGCGCTGATGTTCGTGATCGGATTTGCGGTGGCGCTGAAACCCTTCCTGGGCGACAAACCGGAAGCGCTTGGCAAGGCGCACGAAGGGCCGGTGCTTTTATGGGCCGGTCCGGCCGTGCTGTCGGTTCTCGGATTGGCTCTGGCGATCTTTTCCGGTGCTTACCACCATTATCTGTCCAGCCCCATGGCGAGCGCCGTTGCCGGTACTGAGATCCACGTTCACATCTCGGTCATTCCGCATTTCGGACTGCCGCTCGTTCTCTCGCTCGTCACCATCGCGGCGGGCATCGTCGCGTTCATGGCGATCGATCGCGGCCGGGACCTGATGGCTGGCATATTGACGGCAATCGGCTGGGGACCGGACAAGGGATTTGATCAGGCAATTCGCGGGCTCGTCCGTCTTGCTTCGGCGGTCACCAGGGTCGTTCACAACGGCAAGCTAGAAGTCTACATGACCGTGACGTTCATTGCTGTCGCCGCAATGCTGTTCATTCCAATGTTCGCCGCCGGAGAGTTGCCGGCGATGCCCGAGATGCCCGAGCTTGAATTTTACGAGTGGACCGTTCTGGGCATAGCGATCATCGGTCTGGGGGCTGTGGTCAACGCCAATGACCGGCTGACTGCGATCGTTTCCTTGGGCATTCAGGGATTTGCCGTAGCCCTGCTGTTCATGCTGCTCGGCGCTCCCGATCTTTCCTTCACGCAGTTCATGGTCGAAACCCTGTCGGTCGTCATCCTCGCCCTGGTCATGACGCGGCTTCGCCTGTCACCGGCCGACCATCGTCCACCAGGCGAGCGCCTGATCGATATCGTCGTCGCAGGGCTTTGCGGCCTGGGTTTCGGATTGTTGCTGCTCAAGGTGACCCAGCTGCCGTTCGACGGAGCGCTGAGCGACTTCTTCAACGCCAATGCCCGCGTGATCGCTCATGGCCGCAACGTTGTAAACGTCATCATCGTCGATTTCCGCGGCCTTGATACGCTTGGTGAGATTGCGGTGGTCATGATCGCCGGATTGGCGATCCTCGCGCTTATTCGAATACGCGCCGGCGGCACCCGGACACACAACGTCGAACGGGGGAGCGGCTGACATGCGCACTGTGATTTTCAGGACCGTCGCGCCCTACCTGACCAGCCTGATGGTCCTGTTTTCGATCTTCGTGCTGCTGCGCGGTCACAACGAACCGGGCGGCGGGTTCATCGGCGGGCTGATCGCCGCGTCAGCGTTTGCCATCTACGGCATCGCCTGCGGTGTTCAGGCGGTTCGCCGTGCCATTCGGTTTCATCCGATGGCGATATCCGGATTCGGATTGCTGTTGGCGGCGCTGGCTGGCGTGTGGTCGCTGCCGTTCGACGTTCCGTTCCTGACCGGCCTCTGGTCTGATACCGACCTGTTCGGGCTGGGATTAGTTCTGTCGACACCGCTTTTCTTCGATATCGGTGTCTATCTGGTGGTTGTCGGCGCGATCACGTCGATTGCATTGGCGTTGGAAGAAAGGGAGAGCCTGTAGATGGAAACGGCGCTTTCTTTCACGGTAGCAGTGTTCTTCGCGGTGTCGATTTATCTGATGCTATCCAAGCACATCATCCGTATCGTCATCGGCGTGGCGATATTGAGCAATGCTGTAAATCTGTTGATCTTCACAGCGGGCAGGGTTGTGCGAGAAGTTCCTCCAATCATTCCCGAGGACGCCTATGTTCCACTGACCGAGACGGCCAATCCGCTGCCGCAGGCACTCATCCTGACGGCAATTGTCATTTCGTTTTCGTTCTTCGCGTTTCTGCTGGTGCTGGCTTACCGCACCTTCCAGACGCTTGGAACTGACGACACCGACGACATGCGCGTCGCCGAACCGGAAGGTGAGGGGCTGCCGCCCTTGAGTTACTGAGGCTGAGATGGCTGCACAATCCGGCAAAACCGTCGATATTTCCAGCGCCATGGTCACCGATCCGGTGGCCTTGGCCGACTGGCTGGTGGTTGCGCCGGTGGCCATTCCGTTGATTGCCGGCGCATTGTTGTTGATGTTCCGCAAGGAAACGACGGTTCACGCAAGTGTGGCCGTGGCGGCGTTTGCGCTGACCTTCATCTGCGAAATCGGCCTGCTCGTACGCGTTGCCACGGAAGGTCCGCTGGTAATGACCATGGGCCGCTGGCTACCACCCTTTGGCATCAGCTTTTCCGCAGACGTGCTGGGCGCGGCGTTTGCCGCCGTGTCGGGTTTGATCGCCCTGGTCTGTTCCGCCTATGCGGCTCGTGACATCAACGTCATCGGCAGACGCTACGGGTTTTACCCGTTCCTGCTTTTGATGATGGCCGGTGTGGCCGGGGCCTTCCTGACGGGAGACATTTTCAATCTCTATGTCTGGTTTGAAGTCCTTTTGATCTCGTCATTCGGCCTGCTGATCCTGGGTTCGGAAAAGGAACAGCTCGACGGCGCGACCAAATATGCGCTGCTCAATCTCGTCGCAACGACACTGTTCCTGATCGCCACCGGTTATCTTTACGGCACGTTCGGCACGCTCAACATGGCCGACATCGCCCGCAAGGCCGACGATCTCAGGGCAACCGGCCCGTTGATGACGCTGGCCGCCCTCTACCTTCTGGCCTTCGGCATGAAGGCCGCCGCGTTCCCGGTCAATTTCTGGCTGCCGGCTTCCTATCATACGCCCCGTATCGTCACGTCAGCGCTGTTTGCCGGCCTGCTGACCAAGGTTGGTGTCTATGCGCTGATGCGCACATTGGTCATGCTGATGCCACCGGAGCGCGACATTCTCGGGCAGACGATCGCCTGGGTCGCGGTTGGCACGATGATCATCGGCATACTCGGCGCGTTGGCGCAGTCCGATATCAGGCGGTTGCTTGGTTTCGTGGTCATATCGGGAATCGGTACGATGATGGCCGGTCTCGCGCTCGGCAGCCCGCTGGGCCTGTCCGGTTCGGTGCTGTATGCGGCCCACTCGATGTTCGCGATGACCGGTTTGTATCTGGTTGCCGGCCTGATGCGCGAACAGGCGGGCAGCTTTTCACTGCACGAGGTTTCCGGACTGTACCGGGACAATCCATTGCTGGCCGGTGCGGCGCTATTGCTGATCCTGGCTGCTTCGGGATTGCCGCCGATGTCGGGCCTGTGGCCCAAGGTGTTTCTGGTCAAGGCGTCGCTTGATGTCGGGGCATGGTGGCTTGCCGCGTCGATCCTGCTGGCTGGGCTTTTGACGACAATTGCGCTGGGGCGGATCTTTGCGCTGGCGTTCTGGCGCAACGGCGAAGCCCGCGAACAATCCTCTGATGGCCCGAAGATGCGACTTGGTTACATGGCTATTGCCGTTATTCTGGTTCCCGCGATCCTGCTCGGCGTGTATCCTGAACCGGCAATGCAGCTCAGTGACGCCGCGGCTGCGGGGCTGCTGGACGCTTCAAGCTATGTTGACGCGGTTTTCCCGGAGACGCCGCAATGATTTTGTACGTCAACCACATATTGCTGGCGATCGTCTGGGCGGCGGTGACCGGCTCGTTTTCGCCGGCCAACCTGTTGTTCGGATTGGTCCTTGCGACAGGTGCGCTCTATGTCATCCGCGAGCAGGTCGGCTCATTGGGATATTTTACCCGTGCTCGCAGGATCGTGTCGCTGGGTCTGCTGTTCCTCTACGAACTGGTGCTTTCCGCCTGGCGGGTCGCGGTTTTGGTCATCTCACCTGATATGAACCTCAAACCGGGCATCCTCGCCTATCCGCTGACCGTCAAACGCGATTTCGAGATCACCCTTTTGGCCAATTTGATCACTCTCACACCGGGCACACTGTCGGTCGATGTGTCCGAGGACATGACCAAGCTCTATGTGCACTGCATCGACTGTTCCGATCCGGAAGGAACGATACGCGAAATCGCAGACGGCTTTGAGCGCAAGATCATCGAGGCGTTCCAATGATCGCAAGCGAAACTTTTCTGTCCTTTACGATATTGGTTGCACTGGCCCTTTTGAGCTTGTCATTCCTTGTCACCGTGTGCCGGGTTGTTATCGGCCCCACATTGCCGGACCGGATCTTGGCGCTTGATATGCTGGTCGTCGTTGCGCTGGGTTTCATTGCCGCCATCGGTATCAAGACCGGATATGCCTTGTATCTCGACATCGCAATCGCACTCGGTCTGGTCGGCTTTCTTGCGACGGTGGCCTTTGCGAGGTTCGTGATCAGCCGCGCGGCAGACGGCGAACCACTGGTACCGGGTAATGAGATGGAGGGCGGAAGTGATTGACGTCATCCAGAACTATCTGGCCGGTGTGTTGATAATTATCGGAGCGGGATTTGCCCTGGTTGCAGCTGTCGGGTTGATCAGATTGCCTGATATCTATTCGCGTAGCCACGCCGCATCAAAGGCCGGCACGCTGGGTTCATGTGTGATGCTCCTGGCGCTTGCCGTTGTTGCCAATGATCACGCTATAGTCACGCGCGCGCTTGCCGGCGTTCTGTTTTTCCTGCTGACCGCGCCGATCTCCGCCCATCTGTTGGCCAAGGCTGCCTATGCGGCAGGCTACCAACTTTGGGAAAAATCGGTTCTGGATCAAATGGAACCGGCGTCCGAGGAAAAGAAAACGGACACCAAGAAGCCGGCGAAACGCAAAAGCCGGTCCAAGAGCTAGAGCGTATCCAGTTCAAACGATTGCGGATTATCCCCGTCATTCATACACTTGAAGTATCCCCGCTTGGGTGTCTTTTCCGCTCCGGCTGCGTTGAAGCTCTTGCACGATATTCATATCGCGCTTCGGACTTCTCCTTGCCGGAAAAAATCCATCTCATCAAACCGCTCCCACTTAAACTGGACATGCTATAGGTCACGGACCCAGAACTGTCCGACCGATCCGGGGCAGGTCAGTCTCGTGAGCTGTTTTGACCAATGCGGAGCCATGCTGCAGGTGACGGCCCGGTTCCAATCCGTAGTCCACCAATAACCTTCCACAAGTAAGTCAAATATAGATTCGATTCTTCGGGAAACCGCACAGCAGGCCGCAATCAATACATCCGCCCGCCTGTTTAGTTACGCGACGTAAGGTTGTAGTAAAAAGCGCGAGCAGGATAATAGATTGTAGAATGTAATATTAAACTAAAAAGGCAAGCGTTTTTCACGATTTCTTACCAGATATGAAAATAATGAATTGACATATACTGGATTAATGCCCATTTATGCCGTTAAGTGTGATTCACTTCATCAAAAGTGTCGCGCGAAATGGGATGCGCGAAAAGAATCGAAATAAGCATTCCACCAATCTTATTCGAGAACCACAGGGGCAAATCCGATGGATGTAGTAGAAGCTGAATTGAAGACCTCCGATACGCTGATCGAGCTAACGGCAGATGTTGTTGCTGCATATGTAAGCAACAATCCGGTCCAGGCTGCCGATCTTCCGGCGCTTATCGCCGATGTTCACGGTGCATTGGGCCGCGTTGGGGGTGCCAACTCAGGTCCGCAAGAAAAGCCGAAGCCGGCGGTAAATCCGAAGAAGTCGATCCACGACGATTACATTATCTGTCTTGAAGACGGAAAGAAGTTCAAATCGCTGAAGCGGCACCTGATGACACATTACGGTTTGACACCTGAACAGTACCGCGAAAAGTGGGGGCTTGACGTAAATTACCCGATGGTGGCGCCGAATTATGCCGCCGCACGCTCGGCTCTGGCCAAGAAAATGGGTCTGGGACGCAAGCGCAAGGGGAAGTAACCTCCCGAGTGTAATTTTGCGTATTATGATTGCGGCGCCCTGGTGGCGCCGCTTTTTTTGTCAAAAGAGCCCTAGGCTGTAGTGAAGAATTAACTATCTGATCCAGATTGCGATGGCGGCGATTTTGACGAATCCGAGGTAGTTTTGGATGTGCTTGTCGTAGCGTGTTGCAACCCTTCTGAACTGTTTGAGCTTTGAGAAGAGATTTTCGATGAGGTGGCGAGCTTTGTAGAGTTGCCGGTCGAACGGGCGCGGCGTGGCGGTAATGCTGCGTCTTGGAATGACGGGCGTGGCGCCGGCCCTGCGCACCGCGTCAACAGCGTTTTGGCCGTCATAGCCCTTGTCGGCGATGACGTGACCAGCCGTCAGGCCGTCGAGCAGATTGGCCGCCTGGGTGATATCATTGCGATTGCCGGGCGTGGCGAGGATGCGCAACGGCAGGCCCAGGCCATCGCTGGTTACATGCAGTTTGGTGGTCAGGCCGCCCTTGGAGCGGCCAAGACCGTGGGCATCAGGCCCCCCTTTTTGTGGCGTGCGCCGGCGGCCTGGGCGTGCGCTTTGACAATCGTCGCATCAAGCATCAGCCATTCCGTGTCCGGTTCGGCGCGCAGACGCTCGAACAAGGCCTCCAGCGCACCTGCCTCCACCCAGAGATAGTAGCGCCGCTTCACGCTCTGCCAGTGACCGTAGCGCGCAGGAAGGTCACGCCAGCGCCCACCCGAGCGGGACATCCAAAGCAACGCATTGAAAAATCGGCGGTTGTTGGCGTTGCGCCCGCGCTTGCCTTTCGACCCATAGGGCAGCAGATCCTTGATCTGTTCCCATTGAGCATCCGTCAGTTCCTGATAATTCGACATCTCATTTAATCTCCGATCCAAAACCGGAGACAATCATGGCAAACCAATCCTTAATTCTTCACTACAGCCTAGGTCATGGACCCATAAACAGGGTCAAAATGGCGCCGAAACCGCATAGCAAACCAAGGAAAAGGCCGAAAAGCGGGACCATTGTCCCGGTTGAGGCCTTTGACGAAGGTTTGGCAAGCGGGTTCGAGCGTCCGAAGGATATGGCAAATTTCCCCGGCTATTGCGTCGCAAGCTTTTGAAAACCGGACGGTTTCCTGCAAGCTCGCTCCTAATATCCAACCAAATTTGCGCATACCATTGTTGATCCTGTTTATGGGTCCATGACCTAGCTGATATCGGATTGCAGGCGATCGGCTTTGAACCCGTCGCGCAACTGCTTGAGTGCGATGTGCCGGTTCAGGTCATAACTCCAGTGCCTGTTCAGACCCTTCAACCTTTCGCGCTCCAACAAACGCTCCAGGCGCAGCATAAACCTTTGCCGGTCCTCGCCTTGCAGATCGCGGACCAGCTTAAGGTCGTAACCCAGGAACGCCATTGCTGCCGTTCGTTGCCTGGCCAAGTCGGACAATCTTCTTTGCTTTGAAGTAAAGTCATCCCTTTCCCCTTCCAGCTTCGACGTCGACGGGGGACAGGTATGTTTCAAAATGCGTATCGAATTCATACGGCGATTGTCGTCCGGGCCTGAAAGGCGTGGATTAAATTTTTTGGCGGCGGAGCGGGAACTCGAAAAAAAGGCAATACAAACAACTGGAATCGCGTTGCGGTTCCGAATTTCGGTTCGTGATTTGTTCACACGGTGGAGTGGAATTGATATAAGAAGATATTCCTAAAAATGGAGTAGCCATCGTGCAAACATCGACCGCGGTAAGTTCTGCAGATCAGCCAGCCCCCACACATCGGTACCATACATTTCCATCGGGGAATCCGGCTCGATGCAACGCTTCCGTAGCTTTGGAACGCAAATTGGAACTGTGCGAGTGCATGTTGGACATTGCTTCGGCGATGTTCAATGTCAGCGGTCGCGAACTGCGCAGCCCGTGCCGTTCGACGCTGGAGGTTTCACGGGTTCGACAACTGGCAATGTATGTCTGCCATGTCACGTTGGGTCTGAACATGACGGATATTGGCGCCGGCTTCGGGAGGGATCGCACCACCGTATTGCACGGCTGCCAGGTCGTGGAGGATATGCGCGATGATTCCGAGTTCGATCCGATCGTTTCGTCGTTCGAACAGATCGCGGCGGCCGCCTTTCGCTTCCGGCAGGTTGGTGTCTGACAATGAGCGGTGCATCGAAAATGACTGCGGCCGTCGCAGAATCGAAGACACTTGCCAAGCAATTGCGCCGGGCGTTGCAGTTTCTGCACAGGGGAAGGGCAACAGTGAAACAGGCGGCCAACCGCGAAACCGTAATCCTGTCCGCGCACGACGGAGCGGCAATAGCGGTTCCGGTTCAGGTTTGCCGAAGCCTCGTCTCCGCCGGCCTGGCAGAAAGGCACGGGTGCCAATTGGTTCTATTGCCACAAGGCCGGAGCCGACTGCTGCGCGAAAAAACGGTTGCCGACGGATTTGTTGAACAACATGCCGATATCGAATTTCGTCAGATCAACGCACCGGACGGTCGTCAGCGCGTTGCCGTCAATATGTCTGAATCACCGCTGGCGCGTCTTTCCAAGCTGAAGACCAGGTCGGGCGAACGCTTTCTCGAAGACAGGGAGCGGCGGGCCGGCGAGCGCCTGCGTTCGGACTTCACCCGCGCACAAATGCAGCCAAGCCTCGGGATGGCCTGGCAGGAACCGGTCGGAAAATCCAGCAGCTATGGAGCAGGCGGTAGGATCGAACTGACGGAGACGGCAGTTTGCGCACGCCAACGTGTTGAAGCCGCGCTCCATGCGGTTGGCCCTGAATTATCCGGTATCCTGATTGATGTGTGCTGCCTCCTGAAGGGGTTGGCGATCGTCGAACATGAACGCGGCTGGCCGGTTCGTTCGGCAAAGATCGTGCTCAAAACGGCTCTGTCGGCACTCGCGCGGCATTATGAGCCACGGGCAAATGATAAAGCCGGTGAGAGCACAATCCGCCATTGGGGTGATCAGGGATACCGCCCGTCGCTTGGCGGCATCACCGAGATCGGTTGATCATACCGTTTCGCGGGCAGCGTTTGCCTCATCCCGGATGCGGTTCACCATTGCCCGCAGGCCGTTGGCTCGCTGTGGCGTTAGATGTTCATCAAGACCAAGTGTCCGGAGTATTTCCTCAGCGTTGATGCTGAGGATTTCGCTGCTGCGTTTCCCTGAATAAAGCGCCAGCACGATCGCCACCAGGCCACGAACGATATGCGCATCGGAATCGCCGCGGAACGTCAACACCGGATCGGCTTCCATGGTGGCTTCGGTCACAAGCCAGACCTGGCTGACGCATCCCCTGACCTTGGTCCGCTCGTTGCGCTCTTCGTCGCTAAGGGGATCCAGTTCCCGACCGAGGTCGATGACATAGCGATACCGGTCCTCCCAGTCATCGAGATACTCGAAATCTTCCAACACTGTCTGAAGCGAGATGGCCATGGAACCGCTGTGTAATGTTTCGGTGTCCATATAGCGTCGGCGGCCGTGGCAGTCACGACATTAAATCATGCTTGCAAATGTGGTTGACTGACGGCTCAGTCCGCCGGCTTCTCAACGCTGCCCGTTTGAAGGTCATGATCGTCATCGGCCAGCTTCTTGTCGAGAGCGTCATAAGCAATCCGTGCGCCCTCACGAACCCGCATGCCGACGGCTTTCAGAATTGCCCTCCCTGATTGGCAGGTATCGGGTTTGCGTTCGCAAATTCCGGAAAAATCGCGTGCAACTTCCGCCGTGGTGTGCAGCACCTGTAACGGCCCGATATTGCTTGCCTGCTCGCCTTGGCCATTGCCATAGGGAATGAACAGCAACACAAGGCCAAGCCAGAACGCGACTTTGATGAGAAATCCCAACTTCCAACCCTCATTATTGATCACGTCGAAGTCGATACGCGATCCGTCCGCCAGAGGAGATGGCACACCGGGTGCAAAGGCCGAATTTCAAATGCCAGCTACATTCGATTAAAATTTTCGCAAAAACTGCTCGTTTTTACTGTTGGCGCCCCCGGTGATCTGGGCAGACTGAATTTGCGGCGTATGGCACCTATGATAACTTGCTATAATTATTGGATATTTTACTCGCGTGGGTAATTCCTTGCCGAGTATCGCTGATGGTTTAGCTTGCGGTGAATTTAGCCAACCATTTGTTTACCATGCGGCGAACTTCCGGCCCGAAATCCAAAAAAAGGTTGCCCGGCAGGCCCAATGTGATCTGCCCGCACTCCGTCCTTATCCATTCATTAAAGGCTGGATGCGATTTTGGCGTTGGCGGCGGATTGTTCCGTTCAGTTCACAAGTTTATGCGAGTAGGTAGAGTTGAGTAATCCAACCGCAACATCGGCAAGTTGGCAGGGCAGGTTTGCTGTCGCTTGTGACCGGTTGGTCCATCCCAAGATCAACATCGAAAGCGAACGGGATTTGCATCGCCGTCTGATCGGCCTGTTGCTAGCAACCCCGTTTGTCGTTTCCGGCCTGGTGGGCCAGGTTTTTTATCGCACGGTCGACAATGGCACGTTGCTTGCGATCATTTGCGTCATATTTGCTTGCGCCTGGATCGCCACCGCCATGGTTGCAGCCACAGGGCGAACGGCGATTGTTGAAACCATCCTGCTCGTCGTTGGAACCTTGTGTATCGGCATCGTCATATCAGCCACCGGTCTGCTGCAGTCACCACTTGTACTCATGTTGGCGGCCCCGCCGTTCGAGTGCTGGTGGCTCCATCGTTCACGCGGGCGATCCAACAAAGGCTGGTGGGCATCGATGAGTGTCTGCGCGGTATCGCTGTTGGCAATGGCCGGCGG
Source organism: Rhizobiaceae bacterium (assembly GCA_963669285.2). Classification (GTDB taxonomy): domain Bacteria; phylum Pseudomonadota; class Alphaproteobacteria; order Rhizobiales; family Rhizobiaceae; genus JAWKWH01. The sequence continues at coordinate 49,473 of CAXXSI010000002.1, forward strand.
CTCGACCGCGACCACGGAGTTTGCTGTCCACCTTTGGGTTGTGCCGCTGATTTACGCGACCACCATGTGGCTGAGATTTACCGGACCGGCCGTCGTGCTGGACAATGCAGACTCCGACGGCGACGACGCATTCGATGCAGCGGCACAGCTTTCCGGTGCCGCGATATTCCGCGTCATGTCCAACGGTGAGGTCGAATGGGCTTCACAGCGATCCGACGAAACGTTTGGCGTACCATCGTCATTGCTCCTTTCAAGGGGGTTGTTTGAGCGCATACACGTAACCGACCGGGTCGAATATCTGTCGCTGATCGCCCAGTGCACTCAAGATGGCGCACGGCGTAATGCAGATCTTCGCGTACGCTTGCCAAGCGACGGACAGGCAACTGATGGCGGAAATTTCGTAGCGCTTCGTTTCGAGTTCGCACCGGATGCAGACCGCAACGAGGATGTGCTGGTCTTCGTCAGGAAAGATGAGGAATTGGCAGCGCTTCGAAAAGAGGTCGCCAATGCCCGCGATCAGGCCGATGGGATGGAAATTGCCAAAGGGCGTTTCCTGGCCTCGGTCAGTCACGAATTGAGGACTCCGCTAAACGCCATTATCGGCTTTGCCGACATACTGAAAAGCGAGGTGTTCGGCACCTGCACCGATCCGAGACAGAAGGAATATGCAGAACTGATCGGTCAGTCCGGCAACCATCTGCTCTCGGTCGTCAATGCCATTCTGGATGTTTCGAAAATCGAATCCGGAAACTATCTCATCGAACCCGAACCCTTCGTTTTCGCCGATGCGCTTGAGATGTGTCACTCGATGATGATCCTGCAGGCGAAAGCAAAAGGTTTGACCGTGGACCGTGATATTGATCCTGCTGTTGGCGAGATTTGCGCCGACCGGAGAGCCGTCCAGCAGATTTTGATCAATCTGGTTTCCAATGCGGTGAAGTTCACTCCCAATGGCGGAAACATCAAAATCTCGGCCGATCTCAAGGATGAACGACTTAGGATCCACGTCAGCGATACCGGGATTGGCATTTCGGCAGATGATCTCGATCGCATCGGCGAACCGTTCATGCAGGTTCAAACCGACTATACGAGACAGTACGAAGGAACCGGGCTTGGCCTTTCTCTGGTCAAAGGCCTGGTCGCGTTACACGAAGGGGAAATGTCGATCGACAGCGCCCCGGGATTGGGCACGACCGTGTCGATCAGTTTGCCACTGGACGGGCCTACCGTGGACGAGACGCCGTATGGGGAAGTCGAAGGCAATATGGCACGCCTCGACGTAGATCAAGATGGGGATATGACGGAGCGCAAACATGCCTAGGCGTAAGAAACGCCAATCTGTGTCTGAGCGGGTAGTGCGCAATGGCGGCGCGCTGATTGCACAAAACCCGGTCGTTGTCGGTGGATCAACAGCGGTTCTGCTGACCTTGTTTTTCGTGGCCGCGAACGCTCTGTGGTATCAGCCGCACGGCCATCCCGGTGCTTTGTTTCCCACCAGGATGCTGCATTTCGAGGCACCTGGAAACAGCAAGGACGGCTTGCCTGAAGTGATATCGGGCGAACTCGAAACGACGATCCGTATCGAACGCGAAGCCGTGGCGCCGCAACCGGCCGATCCCACAGTGCAAAAAGTTCAATCGGTGTTGAGCGATCTTAATCTGTATACTGGGTCGATTGACGGGATTGCAGGTCCGCAAACCCGCGATGCGATCAAGAATTACCGCCGTATCGTCGGCCTCGAGCTCACCGATGAAATCGATAATCGGTTGCTTGATCAGCTTGGCACCAAGTCGACCGAGAAAACCGCTTCTTTGACACCGGTTCCTGTCGGACGTCCGGCAGATACCGCAGCAGGTGCGAGCGATGAAAAAAACGGGAAACATCCGCCGCGCGGATCACTGGTCGTCCGAATACAGGGAGGTCTTCGCGCCTTCGGAAACGACCATGTGGAAATCGACGGTGTCGTCGGGCCGAAAACCCGTGAAGCGATCCGCGAATTTCAGGCGCTGTTTGGGCTTGATGTAACCGGCGATGCGAGCGACGCTGTACTGGCTAAAATGCGTGAGTTGGGACTTGCCGATTAGACCCATGAACCGGGTCAAGAACTGGCGTCCCTGCGCTCAGCGGTTTGAAGAAAATCGATGCGCCTGACCTCCGAAATATATATCTCCGCGCTGCTGCGCAGAGTGAATTCGACCGCCGGCTTCGGAGCTGTCATTCGCCGTGGCAGCGACCAGGCGGGCGCAATCTACATTCTATGCCGCAATCGCTTGGGGATATCGACCATTTATGGCCCGGCACCGCAGATGCTCTATTCGGAGACCAAACCGGACGAGCGCTATTTCGTGGAGATCAGGACCACGGAGGATGCGGAAGAAATATCCGACCTCGTCGAAAAGGAGGCGAAGTTCGATCCCGATTTGTGGGTCGTCGAGATCGAGCCCGGCGAAGTGGCTGTCGATGAACTGGTCGAAGTCGTGCAAACGGACTGAACGCCGGCATCTAGAGCCGTTCATTTTTAGCTGGAATCGTTTGAACGCCGTTAATTCGTGGTCTGGCGAGGAGCGTAATGCGAAGCGGTGCAAGCACCGCTAGCCTTGCGCGACAACGTCCAGAACGCGAAAGAGCAAGTTGAAACGATTGCAGTTTTCTTCGAAAAATCTGTGCTTGTCCTGTTCGGCTTGGATGTCTTTTCCGCCTCGGCCCTGCGGGCGTTCGGCTGGCGAAACGTCCTCCGGACGTTCCGTCGGGCAAGCCCGATAAACCACACCTCACCGTCAAAATCCTCGCACGATATTCATATCGCGCTTGCGGTGTTTTCCTTGCTGGGACGAAAAACCCATTCCATCAAACTGCTTCCAGCTAAAGATGGACGACTCAAGCTGCGGCAACGCAGTCGTAGAAATCCTCAGGAGGCCTGTTTCATCTCCGCGACATCGACAGGCGGCAGCTCCAATTTCCAGTTTCTGACGGCTTGTTGTGCCTTGTCGGCAACAAGCGCGTCGTATCGAGCAAGGAACCACCTGATTTCCTCCGCACTCCCAAAGCGTGCCGGCTGGAGCGAACAAACCAGAAGAAAGGCCAGTTCCTGGCTTGCATCGAGCGCCTTCAAGGCGAGCGCAAAATCTGTCAGTTGGTCGCTTTCGGTGATCCGGCGCGCCGTTGCAAAATCGAGACCGAGCGCATCGGCCAGGGCCGTCTGGAAAAGCCCGGGCCGTCCCGACAACGCTGTATCGCGCAGGTTTTGGTGATAGGTTTCGCTGTTTGCCGGCCGCATCATCGTACGCAGCTTCCGGCGCGCCTCTGCAGCCAGCGCGCCCGGGGCAGGCTGGCCAGACCGGTCGCCTCCGGCGAGCGCGCGCAGACGATCGATTTCCGGATCCTTGAGCGCAACCAGCAGATTGTGAATTGGTTCTGCCAGGTCGCTTCGTCGGGCAATGGCGCGACGGTGTGCCATATCGCAATTGGCGATCAGCGAGATCAGGTCAATATCCCGCAATACCTTCGAGCGGACCAGTAGCGGTGCAGCCACATCGGCTGTGTCACCGGCAAGCCGGCGAACAAGGGTAGGTGGTGCATGTTCGCACTCCGACAGTGCCGCTGCCGCAAACCGGCGACCCTCCCGCGATACCTGCTCAAAGTGAGGCATTGTCAGATCATCAAGTTGCGCGATTTCCCGCCGCGATGGTCTGGTCAGGGCGCAAAACGCGGAAATGGCCGCGCGAAACACCTTCTCGCCTCGTGCCGGTTCAGATGAACTTGTTTCGATTTGTCGGAATTCGAATGAGGATGGGGTGGTCACTGGTTCACACTTACTCGAACAAAACACCGACGGCCGCGACCGCCATTGGTTCCGGATATTCGTGCCCGGAACGAATTTTATTCAAATTAGCGTCGATGTGTTAGCAAGCTGTTAACCGTACAATGCGGTAATCGGCATCGGATGTGCTGCGTACAGAGCCCCGGTGTCGCGTAATTCGCCATCCTGGGCGCATCAGGCAACTTTCGCGAGAAAGGCTAACACGATGGCCACGATAATTGAATTCAGCCTCGCCGGCAGGCGCGGTCCACGGTCCCGGCCAAAATCCGGGCAAACTGGCACGGTGGTTCCGTTTCCGGGTGTTCGCTACGAACGGCTGGAGAACAAGCGGCGGGGAAGCCAGGCACAAGCCAAGGGGCAGGCTGCTGTGTCATCAAGAGGCAAGGCTCGTTTCAAGCCGGATTTTTAGATCCGACTGGAGTTCGCCGATCTGGCGATCTCACTCCTGGCGACACACCGCGCTGTTCAAGAATGCCCCAGCCAATCCATTCCAAGTCGGGTCGGGAACAAACGTACGTGCGACGATAATCCCCTCACGCTCATCGGTTTCGACAAACACCGATGACGCGTATTCTTCGGGCAGTTCCTTTCGCAGTTCTACCATTTGCACCGGCGAAGCGATGACGACATCCAGTTTTCTGTCGGTGGCAGTCCGGTCGTTGAAACTGTAGAAGTTTTGTCCACGCCGGCCATAGATCGATACCGACCAAAACGGGACTTCGCCGTCGGCAAAATAGTGAACCACGCCGGTCCCGAGCGAAAACCGGCAGGCCGATGTCGCCATCAGTGGATTGGCCCCTTTGGCAAACGGGCTGTTTCGTCCGCTGCGGTCCAGCGACACGACTTGAAATGCTGGTCCGGCCTCTGCAAGCCTGGACCACGCGTCTCGCTCGGAATAAACCGGCACCAGCAGCAAAACCGCAATGTGGACAACCGCTGCACCGACAAGTCCCAACAAGGCTGCGTACAGAAACCTAACCATCTCGGCACTGGATCCTGATGATGTTCGGGAACTCCTCGCTGGCCGAAGTTACCGCGCTTGCAATCTGGGTATCGAACAGCGTTAGCACCATGACCATGGAACCGGCAGCGGTAACGCTGATCCAGTTTCCCGGTGCGGGATCGGGTCCGACAGTGATCGAGAATGAACCATCAGGAGCGCGCAGCAATTGTCGTGAGTGCAGCGCATCGTTGCGAAAGGGTTTGGTCTCCAATGCAATCAGCGATGGACTTGCGGTGTGTATTGTCCAAAAACGCGCCGCCGGCACCTTGCCGTTGATGCGATAATTGCAGCGCGTGCTCAGCGTTCGGCCGTCGGAATCCGTCTTTGCGAAAAAGGGCAAACCCTCGGCCTGACCCATGGGCAACTCGCCGTCGCGGGCCCGCCGGGCCGTCGAGTAGGGATCGGCGTCAGGTGTGCCGGCATCCGGAAAAGCCGTCCAGCTTCCTATGCTGATCGCCCCGAAACTGCTGTTGGTGTTGAGCGCATACCAAACGCTTGCAATTCCGCCGCCAAGCGAGATCGCGAGAAAGACCAGCGTCAGGCAAATTGTCCGCACCATGGAATCCGCATCCTTAAACCTGTTCGCTTATCTCAATAAACGCTGTTGATGCAACGGCATATGAACAGATCAGAATGCCTCCACCCGAAGATGAGCGGTTCGAACAATCGCCAAAGGGTATCAGTCCTCGCTTAGCGCAGAAATGCTCTCCGGCTTGGGGGGAGCTTCGAGCACCGGCGCATTTTCAAATTTCTTCGACAAGGTCAGCAGCATCTTGGCCATGGCCGCGGTTAGCGCCTTTGGTCGATCCTTGTCCTTTGCCGCCGGATCGTCGGAACCGTCCGTCGCGTCGGCAATTGCCTCTTCGGTTATCGGTTGCTCGATACCGGGAATCGGCTTCAGCTCGATATTTTGATGTGCGTAGGTCATCAACCGTTGCCAGGTCATCGCCGGAACCGAACCGCCGGTAAGACGCCTGGTGGGTGAAAAGTCGTCATTGCCCATCCACACGGCCGCCACGTAGTTTCCCGTATAGCCGACAAACCAGGCATCCCGGTAGGCCTGTGTGGTTCCCGTCTTTCCGGCAGCCTTGGTCATGGTCAGCGCCGCGCGCCGCGCGGTGCCCCACTCAGGCACCTGGGACAGGATCGTGTTCATCGCCAGCGTCGCTTCAGGGGTCAATACGCGTTTCGGCTCCGGCGCGTCGGTGGCGTAGTCGTAGATGAGATCGCCCGAGCGGCTGAGCAACTGCGTTATGCCGTGGCGTAAACCGGTATATCCGCCGGTCGCAAGGACCGAATATCCGGTGGCTTGATCCATAACGGTCATGCCCGACGTGCCCAGAACCATGGTTTTGTGCCCGTTGAGCTTGGACTCAACCCCCATGGCTTCGGTCTTGGCCTTGATCGCATCAATGCCCAGATGGTCCTTGGCAAGTCGAACCGGGACGGTGTTGTAGGATTTGACGAGCGCACGGGTTAGATTGACCCGGCCGGCATAGCCGCGGGTATAATTCTGCGGTCGCCAGCCACGCCAGTTGATCGGCCGGTCACTGATGACCGATTCCGGCGTGAAGCCGTTTTCCATCGCGGTCGCATACACATACGGCTTGAACGACGACCCGGCTTGTCTGAGCGCGCGTGTGGCTCTGTTGTATTGGCTGCGGCCATAGTCACGGCCGCCGACGATCGCCCGCACCGCCCCGTTGGTTTCCATCAGCACGATGGCGCCTTCAGCCACGCCCTTGCTCTTGCCGAATTGCAACAGGTGGTATTCGAGCGATTCCTCAGCGGCCCTTTGCAGATCGAGGTCAATCGTAGTGCGTGCTATCAGCGCGCGCGGGCCGGATCGGGATGCCAGCCGTTTGACCTCCTCAAACGCCCAGTCGAGGAAATAGTCGGGGCTATCGGCATTGCCGCGGTCGACGACATCGGCCGGCCGGCGTCGTGCGGCAACGACCTGACCTTCGCTCATAAAGTCGCCCTGAACCAAATTGGTCAGGACTTCATTGGCTCGCGCACGGGCTGCCGGCAGATTGATGTGCGGAGCGTATTTGGCGGGAGCCTTGAACAATCCGGCCAGCATCGCCGCTTCGGCAAGCGTCACATCTTTCAGGTTCTTGTTGAAATAGAAATCGGCCGCCGCGGCGATGCCGAACGTGCCGCCACCCATATAGGCGCGGTCCAGATAGAGCTGCAGGATCTCCTTTTTCGACAGGTTCCATTCCAGCCATACCGAAAGAAAGGCTTCCTTGACCTTGCGTTCGATGGTTCGCTCGTTTGACAGAAACAGGTTCTTGGCAAGCTGCTGGGTGATGGTGGAACCGCCCTGGACGACAGAATTCGCCTTGACGTTTTCTGACATGGCACGGGCGAGGCCGAGAAAGTCGATGCCGAAATGATCAAAAAACCGCCGGTCTTCGGTCGCCAGGACGGTTTTGACGACATGGTCGGGCAATTCATCGACGGGAACGGATTCGCGTTGGATGATGCCACGCTGACCGATTTCGTTGCCGTAGCGGTCAAGGAAGGTAATGGCGAAATCATCCTGGTTGCGCCAGTCTTTCGCCGTTTCCTCGAACGCCGGCATCGCCAATGCCAGCATGACCACCGAACCGGCGGCACCGAGCGTCATGCCCTCGCTGAGAACTTCGAACACACCGCGCTTCCAGCCGGAAACGCGAAATCGGCGGGAAAATATCGTCAGGTTTTCCCAGCCGACAGCCAGTTTGAAGCCAAGATTGTAGAGCGTCGAATCGATCCACGCGTCCAGCTCCAGCAGCCGCGAAGCTCTGGGTCCCTTGGATTTGCGTGTTTTAATCGGTTTCTTCATTGCCCACGGTCGTTTCCGTCCCAATGCTCATTAGGACCGCCATACCGGCGAATTCAAGGCATCGTTGCCAACATTAGCGCATGCCGATCTCAAATGGCACCGACATCTGCGTTATTGGTGAATTAGCAATATAAGGTCGCTCGCGATGTGGCGCTTCTCACGGTGGAAATGAATTTCAACGAAATAGGAAAAAATTCTTGACACCGTCACGGTTGTTTGTTAGGTTCTTGCTACGGTCGGAAAGTTGCGGCCGGCGGGACGAAAAGCTCCCCGGCAATCGGGATTGATCCGGTCAAATCATACAAAATCAAACCAAGATGGTAGGGCATGAGGCAGCATGGACCCTTTCTCAAGGCCCTGCGCGTTGCGGCTGTTGAGCATGGAATGACGGCAAGGGATATCGCGGCGCTTGCCGGGCTGCAGGAAAAGACAATTGCCGCGCACATGCAAAAGAACGGCTTGAAATCGCAATTGCCATTCGCGCCGGCGGCGATCCGACGGCGGTTTGCGCGGCTGGCTCGCGATGTCCTGCCCAAGATTGAAGCCGCAGCCCGCGATTTGACCGACCGACAGGGCGAGTGGAACAAGGCCCGTCTCGATGCGGTCATACAATTGAGCCGGCTGCTTGACCGGTTTGGTGACCTGGCCGGTAACGAAAACAAACAACAAGAATCCGCAAAGGATCGTGATGAGCGCACAGCCGAAACCCTCCGAAAAATCGATCAGCGCATTGTCGAGCTTGCTGAAGCGCTGGCACGGCGACTGGTCGAAGAACAATTTGGAGAAAATCGAAGCCCGTTGGGCTGAACAGGAGTGGTTCGGATCGGCTCACACCCACCAATACCCGCTACGCCTGCTGCGAGATATATGGTTGCTGATCGGCGGTCGTGGCGCCGGCAAGACGCGTACCGGGGCCGAATGGGTCAACGGACTGGTGCGAGGCTTTTCGCCCTTTTCGCTGAGCCGCTATGGACAGATCGCCCTGGTCGGCGAGACCTATGGCGATGTACGTGAAGTGATGATCGGGGGACCGTCCGGCATAGCGAGCATATCGCGCCATGACCGTCCGCGCTACGAGGTGACGCGAAGGCGGTTATTGTGGTCGAATGGCGCAGTCGCCCAGGCGTTCTCCTCAGAGAGCCCGGATGGGCTTCGCGGGCCGCAATTCGAGGCGGCCTGGTGCGATGCTAAAACGATCTGGGCGTCGCTTGTGACGCTGGTGACTGCTACAGCCGGTCTGACCGGATTGCCGCTCGCCGGCATCGACAAGTCGGCGCTGACCGACACGCTGATCCAGGCGGTAACCGCGTTTTCGGGTCTTATCGCGATATTCGGCCGGATGTCAGCGAAGGATAAGATTGGTTAACGCTACAGGAAACCGTTCATTCCGTGTTCAGCCAAAATGCCGTAAAAGAACTGCCATGAACACAAGGTTTATCCATAAAACCCTGCTGGCCGCCGCCATGGCGGCCGGTATGGGCGTTTCCCCGGCAATGGCGGGTACCCCACCCGTACCCGACGTCGCGATGGCGGAGCGGGTGACGCTGGTGGCGGGCGATTGCTACGCAATTGGCCAACAGGTTGCTGCCCAGAAGGGCGGTCAGCTTGCTGCTGCGCGCGCCGCGACCAAGGGTGGCCAATCCGTATGTGTCATCGTGGTGCTCGTCCCCGGAAAGAACGGCCAGAGACCCAAGCGACAGGAGTTCGTCGTTCCCCAGTAATATTGTCAACGCGGTGTACGGTTTCACAAATTGCGTGAATCGGTCAATATCGCCGCGATACAGACCGGCAAAGAGGCACCATGCGAATACTCGTTGTTGAAGACGACAAGGACCTGAACCGGCAGCTTTGTGAAGCGCTGACCGATGCCGGATATGTGATCGACAAGGCTTTCGATGGCGAGGAGGCGCATTTCCTGGGCGACACCGAACCTTACGACGCTGTCGTACTTGATATTGGTTTGCCGCAGATGGACGGCATCAGCGTTCTCGAGCGCTGGCGGCGCGATGGACGTGCAATGCCCGTATTGATCCTGACCGCGCGCGACCGATGGAGCGACAAGGTATCCGGCATTGATGCCGGCGCCGACGACTATGTCACCAAGCCTTTCCATATCGAGGAAGTTTTGGCGCGGGTACGGGCCCTGATCCGGCGCGCATCCGGTCATGCATCGTCAGAACTTATCTGCGGTCCTCTCCGGGTCGATACGAAATCGTCCAAGGCAGATGTCGACGGCATCCCGCTGAAGCTTACGTCGCATGAGTTTCGTTTGCTTGCCTACTTGATGCATCACGTCGGCGAGGTCATCTCACGGACGGAATTGGTTGAGCATCTCTACGACCAGGATTTCGACCGTGATTCCAACACGATAGAGGTATTTGTCGGCCGCCTGCGCAAAAAGATGGGCATTGATCTGATCGAGACCGTGCGGGGTATGGGTTATCGCCTACACGAGCCGGAATCCTGACCTGGTCGCCGATGACACTGGCGTCGACGACAACTGATGCGGTTTCATGAACCTCTCGTTTCGTTCGCTCACTTTTCGCGTGGTCAGCCTCTCGACCCTGCTGGCGATTGTTGCAATGTTTGCAATAGCCACCGTGATTTCCACGCTCTATCAAAACCGCGCTCAACGTGATTTCGACAATATTCTGAACGCACACCTGTTCACCCTGCTTGGTGCCGTGGGGCTCAGTGAATCGGGAAGTCTGCGCGGTGCGCCGAATTTGAGCGATCTCGGTTTCATTCAACGCAATTCCGGTTCGTATTGGGAAGTCGCTCCTTTGACGGACTCGATTTCAGGGCGATTGCGTTCCGCATCCATGACCGGTGATGTGCCCGCACCGAGTGTATCCGCCGTTCCCTTCGATCGCGAGTTCCGCAGAACCTACAATGCGGATGGGTTGGCAGGAGAAAGTCTCCGGATTGTGGAAACCGAATTCGTGCTGGGTGATGACGATCAGGTGGCCCGATTTCGGATTATGGGTAACCTCACCAAACTGAAACTTGAGACAGATCAATTCCGCAACCGGCTATACACTTATCTGGCATTGTTCGGCGCGGGCATGGTTGTCATCAATGCCGGCGCAATCCTGTTCGGGCTTCGCCCGCTGGGGAGAATTCGCGCTGCATTAGCTGACGTCCGCGAAGGCCGCGCTGACAAACTTGACGGCAGCTTTCCACCGGAGATCGCACCATTGGCATCGGAAACCAATGCGCTGATCGACAACAACCGCAAAATCGTCGAACGTTACCGAACTCAGGTAGGAAATCTCGCCCATTCTCTGAAAACACCACTTGCCGTGGTCACCAATGAAGGGCGGTCTGCTGGCGGAAAACGTGGAAATCTCATTGCCGATCAGGCCGCGGCAATGCGCCGTCAAATCGACCATTACTTGCAACGTGCCCGGATTGCTGCCCAACGCAACACGATTGTCTACAGAACCAAGGTATCGGAACCGGTGGCTCGGATGGTCCGTGTCCTGGACAAGCTCAATCCAGGCAGAGATTTTGAGTTGCAACTACCTGAAACCGAACTGATCTTTGCCGGTGAGAAGGAGGATTTGGAGGAAATTGTCGGAAATCTGCTGGAAAATGCAGCCAAATGGGCAACATCAAAAATTCTGGTTGGGATTGCTGTAGATCAAGTCGGTAATGCCAAAGGAAGTATATCCATCTCGATCGAAGACGACGGTCCGGGAATTCCGGTGGAAAAAGCGTCGGAGGCGATGAAGCGGGGTAAGCGTTTGGACGAATCGAAACCAGGTACCGGGCTGGGTTTGGCGATCGTCGCCGACCTGGCATCTGAGTATGGCGGATCACTACAACTTGAACAGTCGCACCTTGGCGGATTGCGCGCAGTTGTACATCTTCCGGGAGGCGGATAGTAATCCCGGAATCAACAAAAGTTTTGGCCCCAATTCGGCCAAAACGTGCGAATAGCAATACGGCGCAATCAGGCATTGGCGGAGACAACATGCGGCGAATTTTGGTGCTCACAGCGGTTCTAGTTGCGCTTTCCGCATGCGCTTCGACCACCACGCTCGCAGTCCGCTCTGTGTCCGATGAAGATGCAGATACCGCCACACAGCGCGGAATCATCGATGCGCTGGGTGGTGGATTGTTCAATCAACTCGATGCGGGCGATGCGCGCCGCGCCGACAGAATGTTGGCTCTGGAAGCGGAATACCGAGCGCTTGAACACACGGCTGCCGGTCAACCGGTTAATTGGCGTAGCGAACGGGCTGATTTGGGCGGCGAAGTGGTTGCGGCGCAGCCTTACCGGGTCGGTTCCCAGGATTGCCGGTCATACGCCCATACCGTCAAATCCGGTGCCGCGACCAGAACGGCTCGCGGAACCGCTTGCCGTAACACTGATGGGAGTTGGACGCCGCTGACCTGATGTCATGCGAATACCGCTGGTATGCACTCCTTGGAAATTGAAGCCGGACAAGTCAAAGGCCGCGATACGTGTTGATTTTTTGGATAGCCGCGATTGGGTTGACCGCCATTGCCTGCATGGCGGTATTGCTGCCTGTGTCACGGTCGCAACGCCAAAGCGAACCAGCAACTGCCTTCGATATCGAGGTATATCGCGACCAATTGGCCGAGATTGAAGCCGATGAAGCGAGAGGTTTGATCGGGAAAGCAGAAGCGACAGAAGCCAGAACTGAGATCGGTCGACGCATCTTGCATACCCACGGAGAGGAACAAACGCAGATATCCGAATTCGGACGATCGGCTAAATGGATCGTGACCGTGGCGGTTCTCGCGGTTCCGGTTCTCACACTCGGAATTTACGCGCTGACCGGTTCCCCGCATCTTCCTGATCAACCGCTTCAGGCTCGCCTGGAAAAAAATCCAGCTGAGAACAGCATTGAGGAACTGATCGCCCGTGCTGAAACTCATCTTGCTGAAAATCCGGAAGACGGCCGCGGCTGGGACGTGATTGCGCCGATCTATGTTAGGGTCGGTCGCTATCAGGACGGGGCCAAGGCATATCGGATCGCCATTCGTATCGGTGGCGCCAACGCCAGACGTCAATCCGGGCTGGGCGAAGCGTTGACCGCCATCGAAAATGGCGTGGTGACCAGCGAAGCCCGTGATGCGTTTGCCTCTGCTCTGGAACTTGATCCGCGCAATTCCAAGGCCCGCTATTTTATTGCAATGGCAGAGGCTCAGGCCGGCCAGAGCCAGGATGCCATTACCCGCTGGAGTGCACTTGCCGAAGATTCATCTGAGGAATCCCCTTGGCGGATGGCTGCTATCAACGCAATTGAAGCGACACGAACCCGGCTGGGCGAAACCAGCGAGACGGGGAAGTCCGGCCCGGACGCCGAAGATATGGCCGCTGCCGCCGAAATGTCGGCGGAAGACCGCGGCGCCATGATTGAAACAATGGTCGCCAATCTTGCCGAAAAACTGAAAGAAAATCCTCTTGACCGGGAAGGTTGGCAGCGGCTTGTGCGTTCTTATGTCGTATTGGGTGAGACCGAGAAAGCACAAGTGGCCCTGCAAGAAGGAAAAGTCGCCCTTGAGGGCGTGCCTGGGGCTGCACAATTGCTTGCGGAGTTCGCCGCGGGTTTTGGAATAGAGGCGTTGGAATAGATTGTGACGAGAAAGCAAAAAAGACTGACTGTCATCGGCGGCGGATTGGCATTTCTGGGCCTGGCGGCAGCGCTTGTGTTCTTCGCGCTAGGCCAGAAGACATCTTATTTCTACATGCCCGCAGAATTGACTGAAGCCAAGTTGACTGCCGGTCAGCGGGTTCGTCTTGGCGGTCTTGTCGAGGACGGCTCGGTTGTTCGCGGCCAGGGCACGGAGGTCCAGTTTGCGGTTGGCGATGGCGAGGCCACGGTAAAGGTCGCCTATAACGGCATATTGCCGGATTTGTTTCGCGAAGGGCAGGGAGTCGTGACCGAAGGTGTGATGCAGTCAGACGGATCATTCAAAGCGGACACTGTGCTTGCCAAGCATGATGAAACCTATATGCCCAAGGAAGTGGCTGACAGTCTGAAGGAAAAAGGTGTCTGGCAGCACGCCGAATAGCCGGACACTAGGTCATGGACCCATAAACAGGATCAACAATGGTATGCGCAAATTTGGTTGGATATTAGGAGCAAGCTTGCAGGAAACCGTCCGGTTTTCAAAAGCTTGCGACGCAATAGCCGGGCAAATCTGCCATATCCTCCGGACGCTCGAACCCGCTTGCCAAACCGTCGTCAAAGGCCTCAACCGGGGGGATGGCCCCGCTTTTCGGCCTTTTCCTTGGTTTGCTATGCGGTTTCGGCGCCATTTTGACCCTGTTTATGGGTCCATGACCTAATCCGTTTGCGGAAGCGACAATGGTTGAAGCCGGACATTTTGCACTAGTACTCGCCTTCGCACTGGCGTTGGTACAATCGGTCGTGCCGCTCTATGGGGCGCGGGTTGGCAACAGCCGCCTGATGGAGGCAGGCGGTCCGGTTGCGGTGACCGGATTCGCCATGACGCTGCTTTCCTTTTGCGCGTTAACGACCGCCTATGCCCAATCCGATTTCTCAGTCTTGAACGTGTGGCAGAACTCGCATTCTCTGAAGCCGCTGCTCTACAAATTCACCGGCACATGGGGCAACCACGAGGGCTCGATGCTTTTGTGGGTTGCAATTCTGATGCTGTTTGGCGCGCTGGTCGCAGTGTTTGGCCGCAACCTTCCACCGACGCTCAAAGCCAATGTGCTGGCGGTGCAAGGCTGGATCGGGGCCGCGTTTTTTGCGTTCATCCTGGCAACCTCAAATCCATTTGCACGCATCAACCCGGCGCCCATTGAGGGTCGCGATCTCAATCCCGTTCTGCAGGACATCGGTTTGGCGATCCACCCACCGCTATTGTATCTGGGTTATGTCGGTTTTTCGGTCTGCTTCTCCTTTGCCATCGCCGCGCTGATCGAGGGACGTATCGATGCCGCCTGGGCGCGCTGGGTGCGTCCGTGGACACTGGCGGCTTGGGTGTTTCTCACCGGCGGGATCGCCATGGGGTCGTATTGGGCCTACTACGAGCTTGGCTGGGGCGGTTTCTGGTTTTGGGATCCGGTCGAAAACGCCTCGTTCATGCCGTGGCTAGCCGGCACAGCGCTTCTGCACACGGCAATTGTCATGGAGAAACGCTCAGCCCTCAAGGTCTGGACAATCCTGCTGGCGATCCTCACCTTCGCTTTGTCGTTGCTCGGAACATTTCTGGTTCGTTCCGGGGTATTGACCTCGGTTCACGCATTCGCCTCTGATCCCAGCCGAGGTGTATTCATTCTCGCAATTCTGATCCTGTTCATCGGCGGTTCGTTCGCGCTGTTTGCGCTGCGGGCAAACACCTTGACCACGGGTGGCTTGTTTCATCCGATTTCGCGCGAAGGCGCGCTGGTATTGAACAACCTGTTCCTCACAACGGCTACAGCCACCGTGCTAATCGGTACGCTCTACCCGCTGCTGGTCGAAGCTGTGACAGGTGATAAGATCTCCGTCGGCGCACCGTTTTTCAATTTGACGTTCGGGCCTCTTATTCTGCCATTACTTGCCGCCGTGCCATTCGGTCCGCTGTTGGCGTGGAAGCGCGGCGATCTGCGCGCAGTTTCACAGCGCCTGATGGCGGCGTTTGCGGCGACGCTAGCAGTCGTCGCGGTGGTATTGATCGTGACTGGCTTCGAGGGCGTTTTCCCGGCTCTCGGCATGGGCCTCGGCGCATGGCTTATCTTCGGAGCGCTGACCGACCTGGCCTTAAAGTGCGGTGTTATGTCGACGCCGCCGTCGGTGATGCTGCGCCGTCTAGTCGGGCTTCCGCGCTCCATCATGGGAACAGCGCTCGCCCATGCCGGCCTCGGTTTGACGGTGATCGGCATCGTTTCGATTACCGCGTTTCAGACTGAACACATCGTGACCATGAAGCCAGGCGATACGATTGCTGTTGCCGAGTATACGCTTCGGTTCGACAAATTGAGTCCGGCGCAAGGTCCGAATTACACCGAAGACCAGGGTAGCTTCACCCTGCTCGACTCATCCGGCAGCCCGATTGCGAAAATCATCTCGGCCAAGCGCGTTTATACTGCGCGGCAGATGCCGACCACTGAAGCCGGCATCGAAACCCTCGGCTTCAGTCAGGTTTATGTTTCGCTGGGTGATCCGACCGATGATGGCGGGATCGTCGTACGCGCATGGTGGAAGCCGCTTGTCACACTCATCTGGCTTGGTGCGCTTGTGATGATGTTGGGAGGGACCCTGTCACTGGCCGACCGGCGTTTGCGGGTCGGCGCACCTGCCCGCCGCAAGGTTATGCCGGCTGCGGGTACCGCAAGATGAGATGCCTGGTTTCCGTTTGCCTGCTTTGCCTGTCGATACTCGTTTCGTCCGGCAATCCGTCATTTGCAGTGTTACCCGATGAAGTTCTGAGCGATCCGGCACTGGAGGCGCGCGCACGTTCGATCTCCACCGAACTGCGCTGTCTTGTTTGCCAAAATCAGTCGATTGACGATTCCGATGCTGCGTTGGCACGTGATCTGCGGGTGCTGGTCAGAGAACGCCTCGTTGCAGGCGACACTGATGCGCAGGCGATCGAATTCATCGTAGCCCGCTACGGCGAATTCGTTCTTCTTAAACCGAGCTTCAGTTTGCAGAACGCGCTGTTGTGGTCTGCGCCATTCGCCATCCTTGTCGGCGGTGGAATAGTGTTGTTGTTGTCAATTCGGAACCGGCGCAAATCCAAACCTGTTGGCCTGACAAAATCCGAACAAGCCGATCTCGACAAGATTTTACAAGGCGGTGATCGCGAGACCTGATAGCTTGCTCCGTAAAGCAGTTCACGGAGGGATCGGCGATGCCGGATAAAATTCAAAAACTGGAGTTCAAAGGCCATTCCGGCGCCAATCTGGCGGCACGTCTTGATGTGCCGACCGGTGTCATTCGCGCCTACGCGCTGTTTGCGCATTGCTTCACCTGCTCGAAGGATATCCTGGCCGCCCGGCGCATTGCCGCAGCTCTTTCCAGGGCGGGTATTGCCGTCCTCAGATTCGATTTCACCGGGCTCGGCGCCAGCGAAGGGGAGTTTGCTTCCACTAATTTCTCCTCCAATGTTGATGATCTGCTATCTGCGGTTGATCATTTGCGCGCCAATTTTGAGGCGCCGAAAATACTGATTGGCCACTCGCTGGGTGGGGCGGCGGTGCTAGCTGTAGCCGGCAAAGTGCCGGAAGCAAAGGCGGTGGTGACAATCGGTGCGCCAGCCGACGCCGAGCACGTGCTGCACAATCTCGGTGCAAAGCTCTCCGAAATCGAACGCGACGGCGAGGCCGAAGTCGATCTTGCCGGCAGGACTTTCCGCATCCAGAAACAATTCGTCGAGGACGTCCGCTCCGCCAGCCTGGCCAAAGCGATCGGATCCATGAAGAAGGCGCTGCTTGTGCTGCATGCGCCGCTTGATCAAACAGTCGGCATTGAAAATGCCAGCGCTATTTTCACCGCTGCCAGACATCCCAAGAGCTTTGTTTCGCTCGATACCGCCGACCATCTTTTGACCAAAGCGGAGGATGCCGCGTTCGCTGCCGATGTCATCGCCGGTTGGGCGTCGCGCTATGTCGCAAAGGATGCGCCGCAGGGCGAGGACGCAGTTGAGCATGTTCGTGTTACCGAAACCGGGGAAGGCAAATTCCAGAACACGGTGCAGGCTGGTCAGCACCGGCTGTTTGCAGATGAACCGGCATCTGTCGGCGGGATGGATTCCGGTCCCACACCCTATGATTTCCTGTCGATGGCGCTTGGTGCCTGCACGTCGATGACCCTGCGCATGTATGCCAACTTCAAAAAGGTTGATCTGGGCCGCGTCAGTGTGGATGTCAGCCATGCAAAAATTCACTCCGCCGATTGCGTGGAGTGTACCGAGGACGAGCAAGCCGCCGGTGGAAAGATCGACCGCTTTGAACGTGTAATCACCATCGACGGCGGCGTACCCGATGCGCTCGCCGGAAAGATCGAGGAAATCGCCAACAAATGCCCGGTTCACAAGACCTTGGAGGCCAAGGCCAAGGTCAAGACAATAGTGCAGTAGCCCGGCGTTGAATTAGCGTGAGCCCTGGGGTGAAACCGTGATGCACCTCTATGCAACCGTGGCCATGTCGGCGCGTGGTGGAGCGCCGAACTTGCGTGAGTACTCTCGGCTGAACTGCGTCGGACTTTCATAGCCGACCTGATATGCCGCCGCCGAAACCGTGTGATCTCCCTCGATTATCAACCGTCGTGCTTCCATCAGGCGCAAATCTTTTTGGTACTGCAAGGGCGTCGTTGCGGTGACTGCCCTGAAATGCTCGTGAAACGACGACACGCTCATTCCCACTTCATTGGCCAGTTCATTGGTCTTCATCGCCACGCGGTAATCCCGCCTGATCCGTTCAATGGCACGCGATATGCGGCTGGCATGGCTGTCTCGCCGCAACAAATTTCTCAGCATACCGCCATGCGGCGCCATCAGAAGCCGGAAGTGAATTTCCCGCACAACCAGGGGCCCCAGCACCTCCGCCTCGACCGGTCTGTCAAGTAATGAGAAATACCTCGCAAGCGCCTCGACCAAAGCGTCGTCTGCATCGCCGATGTTGAGCGCAGTTAGTCTGTCTTCGCCAATGTCGGCGTCGCCGATCTTGTCGTAAAGGCTTCGCACAATTCCCACATCGATCGCCAGCACCAGCGCAAGATAGGGTGTACTCGCACTCGCCTGCGTCACCCGCGATACGACCGGCAGGTCGTGGCTGACAATCAGCGATTCACCCGGACCGAAGCGCACCATGTTGCTGCCAATCCCGGTTTCTTTGCTCCCCTGTAAAATCAGGCACATGATGGGCCGGTAAACCGTGCATTCGAAAGTCGTCGGCTTACGATGGCGCAAAAGCACGAGTCCGGGCAGATCTGTCGAAACTGGCTCGCCATCCAGCATTTTCGGGCCGATATGGCGGTCGACTTTGTCGGCGAGTTCTGAAATCAGCATGTCATACCTCCGAGTGGTCGATATATCCGCTCCATTCCCCACAATCATCCATAATTTCGAAGCTACGTAGGAATAGGCAAGTACTTTGGAGGATGTGGCATGCCGAAAGTGGCCGTGTTCCCTATTTTTGTACTACGACACAACGGGAGCATCCGATGACTAAGACAATCCTCATTACCGGCGCTTCGTCGGGTATCGGCAAGACGACTGCGAAGACCTTCCACGACAAGGGCTGGAACGTGATCGCGACCATGCGTTCACCGGAAAAGGAAACTAAGCTGGCAGCGCTCGACAATGTGCTTGTGACACGGCTCGACGTGACAGATCAGGCCTCCATCGAAATCGCCGTTGCCGATGGGGTAGACCGTTTCGGGCGCATTGACGTGCTGCTCAACAATGCCGGCTACGGCGCCTACGGTCCGCTCGAGGCGTTTCCCATTGAGCGGATGGAGCGCCAGTTCGATACGAATGTCATCGGTCTGCTTGCGACAACCAAGGCAGTGCTTCCGCATTTCCGTGCCAACAAATCGGGTGTGGTCATCAACATCTCATCCATTGGCGGCCAGATGACGTTTCCGCTGGGAACGCTTTATCACGGCACTAAATTTGCGGTTGAAGGCCTGTCCGAAGCGTTGCATTACGAACTCGAACCCTTCGGTGTGAAAGTGAAAATCGTTGAACCGGGCATGATCCGAACCGATTTCGGCGGACGCTCCTTCGACTTCGTCAATGATGAGTCGATGGAGGAGTATCAGGGCACCGTGCAAAAGCTGTTTACCGCTTTCGGCAGCGCCGGTGATAATGCTTCTGAACCGGAAGTCGTTGCCGATGTCATCTGGCAGGCCGCGACCGATGGGTCCGATACGCTGCGCTATCGAGCCGGCGCCGATGCGGTTGCGCTGCTGGACAGCCGCAAGTCGCAAAGCGACGCCGAATTCATTGCCGGCATCAAACAGCGCATGGGCTTGTAGGTGCACCGCAGCGGCCGGACAGGTCCGGTCAGTCATTGAACCATCGCATAGTGGGAGATCGAGATGTACCGAGAATCGATTGAAAAGGGCGGCCTGGCCGTCGTGACCGGAGCTGCCAGTGGTGTCGGGCGTGTCGCCGCGCTTCGCTTCGCGCAGGCCGGTTTGGGCGTTGTGTTAGCCGATTTGCCGGGCGAGCCGCTCGATGATGCGCTGGCCGAGATCCGCGCCGAAGCAGCCGCGGATGCAACCGTAATTGCGGTGCCGACCGATGTATCTGATTTCGGTGCGGTTTCTGCGCTTGCCGACGCGGCGTTCGCAGCCGGCGACGTGGCGATAGTGATGAACAATGCCGGTATCGGCATGTCGACATCAAGCTGGGATAAGCTCGACAACTGGCGCCAGGTGATCGAAGTCAACCTGTTCGGCGTGATCAATGGGGTGCATGCCTTTGTGCCGCGCATGATCGAGGCCGGGCGCCCGTCAGTCGTCATCAACACCGGATCGAAACAGGGCATTACAACACCACCGGGCAACCCCGGTTACAATGTATCGAAGGCCGGTGTGAAAGTGCTGACCGAGATGCTTGCCCATGAGCTGCGTGAAGCCGGAGCGCCGATTTCAGCGCACCTGTTCGTGCCGGGATTTACTTACACCGGTATGATAGCGCGTTTTATGCCCGAAAAACCCGCAGCCGCGTGGACCAGCGAAGAGGCCGTCGATCATTTGCTCGAACGCGCCGCGGCAGGTGATTTCTACATTTTGTGTCCTGACAATGATGTGCCGCCCGAACGGGACCGTCGTCGAATTCAATGGGCTGCGGATGACATTATCGAGAACCGGCCCGCATTGTCGCGCTGGCACGCTGAATATGCGGACGAGTTCGCCGCGTTTGAGGCAGATTAGAGAAAAGGCCGCGGCCAACATTACCAAAATTTCATATGCCGGAAATTAGCGCGTAACCTCAGCGCGCCTATATCCATTCCTCGAAGGATGGCACGAGTCGGCCACCCCGTTTATTCGCCCTGTCGGGTTGATCAACAAGTAAGAGGAACAGATGCAGATGAATTCCAATCTCAACCTGAAGACCAGCGTCGGCAAAAGCCTGACCGCCGGCGCCGCCGCGATCGCCATCTTGGGTGCCGCCGGGCTTGGCGCCATCACCGCAGGCACCGCGCCGGTCTTTGCCGAAGCGGTGCGCGTCGAGGCGCCTGCCGCGCCGGGATTCGCCGATGTGGTCGAAAAGGTCTCGCCCGCCGTTGTCAGTGTGCGCGTGACCGCCCGGCTGGAACCGGCGGCCAACGACAGCGATAGCTTCTCGTTTGATTTCAACATGCCCGGTTTCGACAGCCTGCCGGACGATCACCCGTTAAAGCGCTTTTTCAAGGAGTTCCGCGGAGAACGTGGGCCTGAGTTCGGCCCGCGCGGTCGCCGTGGTGGTCCGCGCCCGGTATCGCAAGGCTCCGGCTTCTTCATTTCCGATGACGGCTATCTGGTCACCAACAACCATGTTGTAGAGGGTGGTGGTGCTTTCACCGTGGTGGCGCATGACGGAACCGAGTTCGAAGCAAAGCTGATCGGCACGGATCCCAGGACCGATTTGGCGGTTTTGAAGGTCGATGAGAAGCGTGAGTTCACCTATGTCGCCTTCGCCGAAGACAACAAGGTTCGTGTCGGTGACTGGGTTGTTGCCGTCGGTAATCCTTTCGGCCTCGGCGGCACCGTTACAGCGGGAATTGTGTCGGCACGCGGCCGTGACATCGGTGCTGGCCCGTACGACGATTTCCTCCAGATTGACGCCGCCGTTAACCGCGGCAACTCCGGCGGCCCGGCTTTCAATCTCAGCGGTGAGGTTGTTGGCGTAAACACAGCGATCTTCTCGCCTTCGGGCGGCAATGTCGGCATCGCATTTGCAATCCCTGCATCGGTTGCCAAAGACGTCGTCTCTGATCTGATTGACGACGGCGCGGTCGAACGCGGCTGGCTCGGTGTGTCGATTCAACCAGTCACGCCGGATATCGCAGATTCGCTTGGTCTTGACGGTACCGATGGTGCCCTTGTTTCCGACGCACCCGATGACGGACCGGCGCACGGTGCGGGCATTGGCGCAGGCGACGTGATCATCTCGGTAAACGGCGGCAAGGTGGAATCGCCCAAGGACCTGGCGAAAAAGATCGGTAACATCGCCCCGGGAAGCAAAGTCGAGATCGGCTTGTACCGCGATGGCGAAACCGAAACTACGACGGTTGAGTTGGGAACCTTGCCGGGTGTCGAAAAACGCGCCTCGCTGACCGAGCCTGAAAAGAAGGATACCGACGTTGTGGAAGGATTCGGCTTGACGGTCGCGCCTGCCGATGACGGCAAGGGTGTGGTCGTGACCAGTGTCGACCGCGACGGTGAGGCCGCCAGCCGCGGTGTTCAGATCGGCGACACGATCGTGACGGTCAACTCCGAACCGGTATCCAGCGCCGAAGAAATTGCTGAAGCGGTGGAGGAAGCAACCGATGCCGGTCGTAAGGCAGTCCTGTTTCAGCTGCGTCGCGACGATGCCAACCGCTTCGTTGCACTGCCGGTTGCGCGCGGATAATCGACAGAGCCATGCCTGCCACGGACAACCGTAAACACCCCCGGGTTGGACGTGGTGACAGGCTCTGGAGCCGGAACTCCTGTCTGCAGTTTTCCGGTTCTGCGACAGCGGGTCCCATACCCCGCTGTCGCAACACCAATACCCATTTCGCCAGAGCTTTCAACGGTCTAGCGCGTATTGGGTTCATACGATTGCGGTTTATCCATTTAATTCAAGTGCTTGACGCATCGCCTGCTTGGCAGTCATTTCCGCTCCAGCGTTCTCGAAATCCTTGCACGACGTCGACATCGTGCTATCGCGTTCGCCTCGCTGATGCGTCAATTACCTGCCATCAAACCGCTCCCATTTAACCCGGATACGCTCTAAGGTTTTCCCATGAAGATTCTGGTGATCGAGGACGACCGCGAGGCGGCGGCCATATCTGGAGAAAGCATTTGCCGAGGGCCGGTCATACCGCCCATGTGGCGGGCGATGGCGAAACCGGTTTCGCGTTGGCCGATGCCGGTGACTACGACGTGCTGGTGGTTGACCGCATGCTGCCGCGTCGTGACGGCCTGTCAGTCGTCGCCGGTTTGCGCGCCAGGGGTCGGGACACACCGGTACTCATCCTGTCGGCGCTGGGTGAGGTTGATGATCGGGTAACGGGCCTCAAGGCCGGTGTGGCGACGATTACCTGACCAAGCCCTATGCCTTCCGCGAATTGCTGGCCCGCGTCGAGGTGCTGTCCCGAAGGGCCGGGGCTGGCGAGGCGGAAACCGTCTACCGTGTCGGCGATCTCGAACTGGATCGGCTCTCGCATTCCGCCCGCCGCGCCGGCCAGGACATTGTTCTGCAGCCGCGCGAGTTTCGTCTGTTGGAATATTTGATGCGCCACGCTGGTCAGGTGGTCACCCGCACAATGCTTTTGGAGAACGTGTGGGAGTATCATTTCGATCCCCAGACCAATGTGATCGACGTGCATGTGTCGCGCTTGCGCGGCAAAATCGAAAAGGGTTTCGACAAGCCGATTTTGCACACGATCCGTGGCGCCGGCTACATGCTGAAAGCCGATTGATCCGCCTATGGCAGCGCTCCCGGCCATCATGAAAACAACGGCAGCCAGGCTTTCTGCGCTGTTTTTACTGTTGTTCGCGATCACGGCGATTGCGCTGGTGTTTTACATGACCTCGCTGTCGCTGCGTATCTTCGACAACCAGACGCGTGTTTCTGTCGCCGAGGAAATGCAGGGCCTGTCCAGGATCTATCGTCGCGGCGGCTTGCCCGCGCTGGTTCGCGCGGTTGACCGCCGTTCACGGCAGCCCGGCGCCTATCTCTATCTGATCGCCGATCCCAACGGGCGCATCCTGTCTGGCAACGTCGAGGAGCTACAGCCCGGTGTGCTGGAGCGCGATGGCTGGACCCAGCGTCCGTTCTGGTACCATCGTTACGGAGAGCGCACCGATGACCGCCGTCACCGCGCAATAGCGCACATCATCAGGTTGCCCAACCAGATGATCGCGCTGGTTGGGCCGCGACCTTGGCGAGCCCGAGCGCTTTCGCAATGTTGTGCGCCGGGCGCTGATGTTTGCGTTGGGTGTGATGGGCGTAGGCGGATTTCTGATCTGGTTTTTTGTCGGCCGCCGGGCGTTGAAACGCATCGATGGGGTCACGGATGCCAGCCGTCGCATCATGGCCGGTGATCTGTCCGGCCGTTTGCCGGTTTCCGGTGCCGGCGACGAATTCGACCGTCTGTCGGAGAAATCTGAACGCCATGCTGGCGCGTATCGCCGCCCTTAATGAGGGACTCAAACAGGTTTCCGACAATATTGCGCACGACCTGAAAACACCGTTGACTCGTTTGCGAAACCGCGCCGAGTCGGCGCTCTCCGGAAAGAAAAAAACCGCCGATTATCGCGATGCGCTCGAAGGCACGATTGCCGAAGCCGATCAGCTGATCCGCACGTTCAATGCAATATTGATGATCTCCCGACTGGAGGCCGGCTATTCGGCAGAACCGACAGAGCAGGTCGATTTGGCCGCGATCGTGGCAGACGTGGTCGAACTCTACGAACCGGTGGCCGAGGAGGCGGCAGTTGACTTGTCGGTCAGGTCTGCAGCCGGGATGCGCGTTAATGGCAATCGCGAACTCATCGGCCAGGCGCTGTCGAATGTCGTCGACAATGCGATCAAGTATTCTTCGCTTGGCGGCGAAAAACCCAAAGCCGTTCTCGAACTGGAGCGTGTTGGTGGCGACGTCGTGCTCAGTGTTTCCGACAACGGCCCGGGTGTCGCACCCGAACACCGCGAACGCGTCACCGAGAGATTTGTCCGGTTGGAAGAAAGCCGCACGCAGCCCGGTTCCGGTCTCGGATTGGCTCTGGTTAAGGCGGTCATGCGGTTTCATGGCGGAAAGCTTGAGCTTGCAGGTGAGAACAAGGGGCTTACAGTCAGAATGATCTTTCCTGTGGGCGGAGACGCACCATGAACATGCCGAATGCGGTCGCCAGCTTTGACGGAACGGACTGGTTCGGCGCACCGGTCCGGCGATTGATCGCGCTCGATCCTGACCGAGCGGACAATGAGCTGAAAGAACTCTCCGAAATTGCCAATGAGGCCGGCTTGGCCGGATTGGCGTCGTTGTGCACAAGCGACAGTCCTCTGTCGGCGTTCCTCGCCGCAGTTCTCGATCTCTCTCCCTATCTCAGAGACACCATCCGGCGGCGTCCGGCAATCCTGGAAGCCCTGTTTTTCACCTCAATCGAACAGCGCCTGCGCGATCTCAACGATGAAATCGAAGCCGTTCGTTCCGGAGCGACCGAGACGGAACTTATGGACGGGTTGCGCGAACTCAAGCGCGAAGCGCATTGCCTGATTGCGCTGAACGATCTAGCTGGTCCGTCCGGTGCCGTGCAAACAGTTGGTTTCATGAGCGCGCTGGCGGACTCATGTATCACCGCTGCTGTTCGCTACATTCTTCTGGAGGCGGACCGTCAAGGTAAGTTGTTACTTGCAAATCCCGACCGGCCGGAAATCGGTTGCGGGTGGATATTGCTGGCGATGGGCAAACTGGGCGCGGTGGAACTGAATTATTCCTCCGATATTGATCTGATTGCATTTTACGATCCCGAGGCGCCTGCCATAGACGATCCGTTCGAGGCGACGGACCTATTTGTCAGATTGACCAGAAAGCTGGTGCGTATTCTGAACGACCGGACCGGCAATGGTTACGTATTTCGCACCGATCTGCGGCTGCGGCCGGATCCCGGCGCGACACCGCTGGCGATCCCGGTCGAGGCGGCGTTGAATTACTACGAAAGCCGCGGCCAGAACTGGGAGCGTGCGGCAATGATCAAGGCGCGCCCGGTTGCCGGCGATATCGTTGCTGCCGAGCGTTTTTTGAGCGAACTCAAGCCTTATATCTGGCGCAAGTACATGGACTACGCGGCCATCGCCGACGTGCATGCCATCAAGCGACAGATCCACGCCCACAAGGGTCACGGCGAAATCGCCGTACGCGGACACAACGTCAAGCTCGGGCGTGGCGGCATCCGCGAGATCGAGTTTTTTGTCCAGACACAGCAACTGATCGCTGGCGGCCGTTTTCCCGAGCTGCGCGGGCGCTCGACGATCGAGATGCTGCAAATGCTGGCGGAGCGCGGCTGGATCGGCAAGGAAGCGTCAATCGCATTGGCCGATCAGTACTGGTTTCTGCGTGATGTCGAACACGCCATCCAGATCGTCGCCGACGAGCAGACCCACCTTTTGCCCGACGATGAAGATGAATTGAACCGCGTCGCTCTTCTGCTCGGATACGAGGATGGCGAAGCTTTTTCCGAGGCGTTTCGAACCTCGCTCAAGACGGTCGAATCCCACTATGCCGGACTGTTCGAAGCCGAATCGGGCGCCTCCGATGTAGCCGGCAATCTGGTGTTTACGGGTGAGGTGGACGACCCGGCTACCCTGGAGACGTTGTCGCAGCTTGGATTCCAGCGGCCTTCCGACATCTGCCGGGTCATCCGCTCCTGGCACTTTGGTCGCTACCGGGCGACGCAAACCAAGGTCTCGCGCGAGCGGTTGACCGCGCTCACTCCGGTATTGCTGGAAACATTCGGACGTACGAAGCGCGCCGACGAAGCCTTGATGCGGTTTGACGAATTCATGGCGGGTCTGCCGGCAGGCATCCAGCTGTTTTCGCTGTTGCAGTCCAACCCGGCGCTTCTCGATTTGCTGGCGACGATCATGGGCGCCGCACCGAGGCTGGCCAAGACGATCACCCGCAGGCCGCACGTCTTCGACGGGTTGCTCGATCCCGGCCTGCTGTCCGAATTGCCGGATCGCAAATACCTGCAGGAACGGCTCGTGTCCTTCCTGGAAGGCGCCGTAGCCTACGAGGACGTTCTCGACCGGTTGCGCATCTTTGCCGCAGAACAGAAATTTCTGATCGGTATTCGTTTGTTGACCGGCGCCATCGATGCCGGCCACGCCGGCGGCGCGTTTTCAGACCTGGCCGACCTGACGATTGCCAAGGCGCTCGATGCCGTGCTCGCCGAGTTTGCCGTTCGCCATGGCCAGGTTCCCGGCGGCGAGGTTGCCATCATCGCGATGGGCAAACTGGGCAGCCGCGAACTGACCGCCGGCTCCGATGTGGATTTGATTCTCCTTTATAACCACGATCCGGAAGCACTTGAATCCAATGGCGAAAAGCCGCTTGCATCATCGCACTACTATGCTCGCCTGACACAACGGCTGATCGCCGCCGTCTCTGCGCCGACTGCCGAAGGCGTGCTCTACGAACTTGACCTGCGGCTGCGGCCTTCAGGCAACAAGGGACCGGTAGCGACCCACATCGACGCGTTCCGAAAATACCAGCGGGAGAGCGCCTGGGTGTGGGAACACATGGCGCTGACTAGGGCACGCCCGGTTGCCGGAGACGCCGCCTTGATCGAGCAGGCGCAAACGGAAATCATCGCCGTTCTGGCCGCCGACCACGATGTTGCGAAAGTTCTCAAGGAAGCCCGCGACATGCGCACCCTGATCGAACAGGAAAAGCCGCCGAAGAGCATCTGGGATGTCAAGCTCATTCCAGGCGGGCTGATCGATCTGGAGTTCATCGCACAAACCTCAGTGCTTTGTCATCGCACCGAAGACAACGCCCGGACAACATCGACCGCCGGACAATTGAGTGCCCTTGCGCCCGAGTTTGCGGCTCCCCAAGTAAGGGAGGAACTGGAGGAAGCGCATGCGCTTTATTCGACACTGACGCAGATATCCAGGCTGTGCATCGAAGGCGGCATTGAACCCGATGATATTCCTCCGGGGCTTGCTGATCTTCTGCTCAGGAACACCGATTTGCCGGATCTGAAAATTCTGGCTGCCCACATTGAAGAGACGTCGCAGCGTATTCGAGGTCATTTCGAAACACTGCTTCGTGGGGATGGCTGATCGTGACGATGGGACGTCGGTTCAGCCTTTCCTTCCGCATCGGGGGTGACGATGCAAATGGAGAAAACCCATGAAAAAAACAGCCACAGTCGCACTCGCCTTTGTGACACTTGCCGGATTGACCGGTGGTGCCGCAATCGCCAAGGACGGTTTTAACAAGCGCCATCATCGCGGTGAGCGTGCCGAGCAACGATTCGAGAAGGCGGACACCGATGCCAGCGGTGACCTGACATTCGATGAGTTCTCGGCCGCATTTCAGGAGCGCATTGGTGGCGCCGATGCCAATAGCGACGGCGTCATGACGGTCGAGGAGATCGCCGACGAGATCCAGCGCCGCCGCGCCGAGCGCATGGCCAGGCGCATTATCGAGCGCTTTGATGCCGACGGCGATGGTCAGTTGACCACCGCCGAGATCGAATCGCGCCAAAAGAAGATGTTCGCGCTTCTTGACGGCAACGACGACGGCAAGCTCGAGATGGATGAGATGAAACGTCATCGCCCGGGCCGTCACGGCAAGCGCCGCCACCATTACAAGGACGATTGATCTTTACGGTCTGCCCCGTGGCGTTTCCGGACGTCGCGGGGCGGGTCTACCGCGATTCAATCAAAACAGGCCCTAGTTAAACTCATACCCCCACATCGACACGTCTTCCTCGTCGCGCTGGCGTTCCTCTTCAGGCACGTCCTCGATGCGGGCATCCAGATACGCCGTTTCCGGTGTTTGCGCAGCGGTTACGGGAAGAACCCGGAAGTCCTGGCGATCGCCCAGATCGGTCGCCCCGCGGCGGTATGTGCGCCACAAAGTGTGACCGGAGTAAAGCGCGAATATGACCGCCGATGCGATGAAAAATCCCGATGGGCCGACCGCGTCCATCAGGCGGCCGGCAAGCTGCGGCCCGATGATGTTGCCGACCCCGTAGACAATCAGCAGGCCACTTGAGACCTTCACGAATTCTTCCGGATCGGCCAGGTCGTTGGCGTGCGCCACGTTGAGCGCATAGATCGGGAACAGGGCGGCGCCGAACAGGAACATGCCGGAAAAGATCATGGCGGCGTTCTGCGGCTGCAGCACCATCAT
The DNA here is from genome assembly GCA_963669285.2 of Rhizobiaceae bacterium. Taxonomy (GTDB): domain Bacteria; phylum Pseudomonadota; class Alphaproteobacteria; order Rhizobiales; family Rhizobiaceae; genus JAWKWH01. The sequence goes on from CAXXSI010000002.1 coordinate 78,178, forward strand.
GAACACCGAAATCGCCAGGCCCAACAGGCCGCCCATCACCATCACATAGCGCCGGTCGATCTTGTCGGAAAGCCGGCCGAATGGAAACTGCGCCACCGCCCCGCCGATCATGCCGCACGCCATCATCGTTGCGATTCCCGCCGTCGAAAGCCCGGCATTCTCGCCGTATATCGGCGCGAAAAACAACCAGATTCCGTTGACCACACCGGTCAGGAAAGCCCCGATAACCGCAGCCGGTGATTTGAAATAAAGTCCCTTGATATCTAGCGAAACGCGCGCCAGCGGGACAGGTGCCTGCGCCGATGATAACGCGGTCGGCAGCAGCGCAAGGCCGAAAAGCAGGGCGACGATCATGAATATCTCGAGCCCGCCGGCATTGCCGAACGGCATGACATACTGTCCGCATGCCACGCCGAACATGGAAATGATCATGTAGGCGGAAAAGATGGCGCCGCGGTTCTCGTTGGAGACCTTTTCGTTAAGCCAGCTTTCCAGAACCATGTAAGCGCCCGCGGTGGCAAAACCGCCCATCCCGCGGATCAATGCCCATGCCAGCGGATCAATGGCCATCGCATGCAACAGGAATGACATCGCCAACAGTGTTTGCAGCGCCGCGAAAACCCTGATGTGGCCGACGCGGCGTACAAGATACGGCATGATGATGCACCCAAGCGTGAAGAAGAACGCATAGGAGGTGCCGACCCAGGCGATATCGGTGCTGTTCCAGCCTTCCATGGACGCGCGCAGCGGAACAAGCACGCCGCCCAGGCCAATGCCCGCCAGCATGAAATAGGTGCTGACCAGAAGTGCTGTTACTGGAATGAGTTGTGCGAACACGGCGACCTGCTCCGGCGTTTGACCGTGAACCATGCCTGCAACGGCCTCGACTGGGTATTAGCATTTCGCCATCGCCGACGAGAATTGCGACGGGGCGTGTCGTTTGATCAACGCCGTTCCGACAAAATTGTGCAACACTTGCGATCAGCGACCGCAACAAAAGCGTCATCTGCACGGAGGGTTCCAAAAGTGTCGGAAACCGCAATCGCCGATATTGTCGATCTGGATTCCTATCCGCTCGAGACAATCGGTTCGCCTGCCTGGACGCAACTGGTCAATCGCTGCCGCCGCGATCTGGAGCGCGACGGTATGTTCAACCTGCCGGGCTTTCTGAAACCCGGGGTGGCGGAACGGACGGTGTCGATGCTGGCTCCGGCCATGGCGTCATCCTCGTTCGAGCACCGCCGCAGCCATAATATCTACTTCAAGCCGGAGATTCCCGGTCTTGACCCGGATCATCCGGCACTGACCCTTTGTGAGACCGTCAATCACACGCTTTGTGCCGATCAACTGGCAGGCTCGGCGGTCATGGCGGTCTACGAGTGTCCGCAATTTGCCGCGTTTCTCGCCGCGACCATGGGTAAGGACCAGCTGCACACGATGTCGGATCCGCTGGCAGGAGCCAATGTCATGGCCTATCGCGTCGGCGAAGCGCTCAACTGGCATTTCGACCGCTCGGAATTCACTACAACGATCCTGTTGCAGGCACCGGAACGGGGAGGGGAGTTTCAGTACCGCAGCAATCTGAGAACCGATGACGATCCGAACTATGACGGCGTGGGGCGCCTGCTGGACGGCAAGGATAATCTGGTCAAGACGCTGAGACTGGCGCCTGGCACACTCAATGTTTTTCGCGGCAAGAACACCGCGCATCGTGTCTCTCCCGTCGACGGGGAAATGGAACGGATCATTGCCGTGCTTTCCTACTATGAACAGCCCGGTGTCGCCTTTACTGCGGCCGAAAGGATCGGATTTTACGGACGGGCGGCCTGAGATCGGTCATCGTCCGTGCGGTTCGTCCCAATCGATCTGCGGGCCGATCGGAACGATGCCCAAAGGATTGCGCTTCTCGCTTGGCGAAAAATACCCACGTTTGTAGATATCGAATTTGACGATCTCGGCCACGCGCGACATCTGATAGATTTGCCGCGCGTAGGGCCATAGGTGAGCATAGTCGCTCAAACGGCGCAGGTTGCACTTGAAGGCATAGTGATAGGCAACGTCAAATCTGGCCAGCGTGGGGAACAGCCGCAGATCGGCCTCGGTGAAACAATCACCAACCAGAAATGCAGATGTGCCAAGATGTAGGTCGATCGCGTCCAGCGTTTCGAACACTTCGCGGGCGGCGGTTTCGTAGGCCTCTTGTGTGGTGGCAAAACCGGCGCGGTAAACACCGTTGTTGACTGTGCGATAGATCCGTTCGTTCCAGTGATCGATTTCCTCGATTTTCGATTGCGGACAGATGTCGGGGCTCTGTGGCGCAAGTTCTGCAAAGGCCGAATTCAACATGCGAATAATGTCGGCGGATTCGTTGCTGACGATCCGACCGGTATGCTTGTCCCACAGAACCGGTACGGTAATCCGGCCGGTGTAGTTTTCGGCGCCCTTGCCATAGACCTCATGCAGCGCATTTACCCCAAGCAAAGGGTCGCTGAACGCTCCAGTTTCATCGAAGATCCAACCGTCGTCATTGCGCCGCGGCAAGGCAACGGAGATAGTGATCATGTTTTCGAGACGTTTGAATAGGCGGGCTAACAGGGCACGGTGCGCCCACGGGCAATTCCAGGCGACGTAGAGGTGATAGCGGTCTGCTTCTGCCTTGAAGCCGGGTGCACCGGTGGGGCCGGCCTCACCTGTTGCCGTCACCCAGTTTCGCACCACGCTTGGCGCGCGTTGCCATTCGCCGCCGTTTCCCGTCGGTGCCGTTTCGCCCTCACGGTAGTAGATGCCGTCAATCATGCTTCCCACAAGATCAACTCCTCATTTGCCGGGCTTGCCCCGCCGCAATTCCAGTCCCCGTGAAGTGCCCGGAGGAAAGCCACGCCAGTCGTCCTGCGGTTCTTGTGGCAGGTCAAGATAGTGCGCCATCTGATTCTGATCTTTGACATATTTTCCCAGAAACGCCGTGGCGAAGTGCTGCGCGATATTGTTCATCCGCACCGTATCCCATACCGGGTCGGCGTAGTGATCGAAGGGCACGAAATCCAGATATGGCGACGGTTCCCAGGCTTCGACGGGAGCCGGAATCGGGGCGGCCACATTGTGCCCCGCACTGACAAAAGTGAGCAGACGCCGATCGCTGTTGGCCGCGCCCTCGAAGATCGCCTTGACGCCCTTTTCATAGCCCGAGACTTCGTCCTCGCTGCCGGCGATCAGCAGCAGCGGAATCTGTATTCCAGCAAGACCGTCGCGGTCCCAGATATCGCGCTCCATGCCCCACGGAGCAATGGCGATGCCCACCTTGAAGCGTTCGTCGACCAGCGACTTGTGCGAACGGCTGCCGGCAACATGACGGTCAAGCAATCCCGGTGGTGCGGCTTCGCGATCGTGAGCGGCGTTTTCGGTGATGCCGCCGCCGGCCGAAATGATTACACCGTACCCGCCCATCGAATAACCGATCAGGCCGGCATTTGCGCAATCAGCCATACCTGAGAGGAATCCGGTATCGAGCGAGGACAGACGTTCGATTTCATCGAGGACAAACTTCTGATCGATCGGTCTGTTGACGAGCGTGGAGGCGAATTCCGCCTGATCCTGATACAAGCTGTCGGTGTGGTCGACGGCGACGCAGATGTAGCCTTTCGACGTCAGGTTTTCGCCGAAATGGCTCAACAGGTGCCGGTTGCCGGGATAGCCGTGTGAAATGACAATGACCGGGTAGGGTGCGCCGCTTCTGTCGGGTTCGCCGTTGCGTACTGCTCTGCCGGTCAGTGTCGCCTTGGTGTGGCCGTCGCGCAAAAGTGTCTGATATCGAGCACGGTCTCCGTCGGACTTTCCGGGATACCAGATTTCCAAAGTCAGATTGCGGTCCCGCCGTGGGAACGGCACTCCCGACTTTGCGTTGAGCACGTCGATCTGGTCGCGGTTGACCGCCTCAACCGTGCGGACGCCGACGCGAAATGCGCCGAACGCCGCCAGGTTCGGCGCGTCCGGGCGAATCCGGTCGATGCAGTTGAGATATTCCATCGTCAAAGCTGGTACCCGCGGTTCAGCGCTTTGCCAAGTCGCAGGGATTGATTGTCCGGCAGATCAGTCCGAGGCTTCGGCCGACTGATAGTCTGGCGAGAAGGTTTTCAGATAGGCGATCACGTTGCGGCGGTCTTCTTCCTTCTTCAGGCGGAAGGTCATTTTCGCCTTGGCCTTCTTGTCATCGAGATAGTCGCGCAGGAACTGCCTTGGGTTCTCGATGTACCCGAAAATCTGTTCTTCATCCCAGACCAGGCCTTTTTCGCCCGCAGCGATGATGCTCTTGCCGTATTTATATCCCTCGAAAGTACCTGCCGTGCGGCCGAATACACTGTTCAGCACCGGCCCGACACCATTCTTGGCGTCATCACCGATCTTGTGACAGGCAGTACATTTCTTGAAGATCTTTTCACCGGCGGCGGCGTCGCCTTCCTGCGCATGAGCGCTGAACACCAGCGGCAGCGACAAGATCGCAGCCGAAACAAGGGTGATGCTATTGAAGCGCCGGGATTTGCGTGAATGCAGTTTGGTCATTTCCGTGATCCTGATTTTTCAGGACCATTGAACCGGTACATGCTCACAGTCCAATCACTCTCAATTGACCAAAAAGTTAGCGTCTACAGGCGTTTGTGACCCGTTATCCGGCGCACTTTGCGCGGCGCGGCCATCCAGATGCAGACGATTGAAGCAACGCACATACCGATCACGGCGATGAATGCCTGCTGGTAGCTGCCGGTCACGTCGTAGGAGTATCCCAGCGCCCACGGGCCAATACCCGCGCCCAAATTGGCAAAAATACTGAGTGCCCCGATGATGGTGGCCACCCGTCGCCCGGCAAAAATCTCGGCGGGTATCGGGCCATATAGCGATGCCAGGCCATAGCCCAGCAGACCCTGGGCAGCGACCATCGAGTACATCAGGATACGCGACGGATAGTGGCCGATTGCGATCAGTGCCGCGTAACAGAGAATGAAACCGGCCATCGCCAATGTGAACGCCCATTCGCGGCCGATGCGGTCCGAAATCGCGCCGATGCCGATTTGGCCGATCACACCGGCAAGTCCGACAAGGCCGAGGGCAAAGGCCGCCTCCGCCGCACCGAAACCGGAATCGATCAGGTAGCGGGTCTGGTGAACCTGGATGGAATACCAGACGAACAGGCCGAAAAAATATCCGCATGCCAGCCACCAGAAACGCGCCGTGCGCATCGCGTTGCCGAGCGTCCAGTCCCGAGCGGCCCATTGTTCGTCGACGATCAGCGGCGCCTTGGCGGCTGCGACACCGGCCGGCGCGCTTCCACCGATATCGCCGTCGGGCTCAAGACCGACGCTTTCTGGTTTGCCACGTTGGAAAAACAGGTTGAGCGGGATCAGTATCCCCACGCAAGTCACCGCAAGGACAAGGCACGCGCTGCGCCAGCCGGCCTGTTCGATGATCGCCTGCAGTGCGGGAAACAGGAAAATCGAAACCACACCGACGCCGGAAAAGGCGATGCCGATGGCAAGGCCGCGTTTGCGCGCGAACCAGTTCGGCAGGAACATCGAATGGCCGATATAGGTCATCGGCATCGAGGCGCCGACCGTCAGCATGCCGATGGTCAGATAAAGGCCGAGCGGCGATGATATCTGCGTGACGCCCCAAAGCCCGCCGGCGACGAGCAATGCGGCTGCCGCCATGACGTAGCGCGGACCGGTGCGATCGATCACCATGCCGATGAATGGCACAGTGGCGGTCGAGGCGATGAAACCGACGGAGAATGCGGCCGCCGTGACACCGCGGTCCCACTCAAACTCGGCAAGTATCGGCGGGTACAGCAGTGAAAACGCCGTTCTGGTGTTGACGGCGATGCCGATGGTTACAAATGCGACCATCACCACTACCCAACCATAGAAAAACGGCGTGCGGACCGGTGGCGAGGCCGTAACAGTCAAGACGGGCTACCCGTTTGGTCCAACTTGGCCCTGATCTCCAGAAAATCGCGCCAGGCCAGACGCTTGTGCGCCGGATTGCGCAGCAGATAGGCCGGGTGCAATGTCGGCATCGCCGGGATCTGCTGTCCCGAAGGACTGATGTAGTTTGCCCAGTTTCCCCGTTGGCGCATGATGCCCAGTGTGGATTTGAGAAGCACTTTCGATGCCGGTCCGCCCAGCGTGACAATGATGTCGGGATTGGCCAGCTCAATCTGTCGTTCGATAAACGGGCGGCAGATTTCAGTCTCCTGCGGCGTTGGCGTGCGGTTGCCCGGCGGCCGCCAGGGGATCACGTTGGCAACGTAGACCTGCTCGCGATCAAGGCCGATCGCAGCCAGCATCCGGTCGAGCAACTGGCCCGACCGGCCAACGAACGGCAATCCCTCGACATCCTCGTCGCGGCCCGGCGCCTCGCCAATGACCATCAGCGGTCCTTCCGGATTGCCGTCGGAAAACACCAGGTTCTTGGCGGTGAATTTCAGATTGCAGCCGTCAAAATTGTCGAGATGGTCGCGCAAATCTTCGAGCGACCGGGATTTGGCGGCCAGTTCGCGGGCCAGGGCTACCTGTGTCTCGTCCGGCACTGCCATTTTCGCAGGTTTTGTTATCGGCGTTGCCGGCTGAGGCGCATCATCACGCCGGACACCGAGCTTTGGTCCTTCGGATGTCTTGGCGCGTTCAGCCGGTTTTTCCGAACGCACCTCGGCAAATCGGTCAAACGCCTTGTCGGCGAGCGCCGCGTCCACACCGGCGTCGCGATAAAACAGCAATATTTCGCGCAAATCCGACAATTTTTCTCACAATATCCGCTGGCTACTGCGTGACAGAAACCATAACGCGATGCAAGCTCACGAAGCCGGTATGCGCGGATCCTGCAACAGATAGAATTCAGGTTGCGGCGTGAAATCGGTAATCATGAAAGAGAACTCCGCACTTTGCTGCGGGTCGACGAATCCGTCAAAATAGATCAGCCGGTCATACGGTTCGAAATTGTCGTCAAACTTTTTGAACCGGTTCGACAAAATCGATGAACTGTCCGTTCTTCTCTGATCGAAAGACAGGCCATCGCCATAAACGCTCGGCTTGCGCAGTATCTCCTGCAGCTCGAATTCGAACTCGAGCCAGGCAAGGCCGCTCGCATTGACGGTCACGATCCGCATATGAATCATGCCGTTGGCGTAGTCGCCGGTTGACGAAAACGGCTTGATTGCCTGCGTGGCGCGGATCACCATCGTCACGGGGCTTGCCGAGTTCAACTCCTGCTCGATCACGATCGGATCGGCCCGGGTGCCCAGTCCGGAAGCGGAAACAATAGTGAATCCGCCGAGTTCGTCGGAAAATGAATAGGCGCCGGCAAGCCAAATCTTACCCTTCGCCGCCTTTGATCCAGCGGGCTCACCTGCCAGTGATATCGACGCCGCCAACAAGATTACGCAAGTCGCGGCCATCCAGCGCAGCATTGCCATTCTCCGGTGCAAACGGTCGTTTCACCTGGGTGGGATTGTGCCTCAAATCGTGCGACTAGCCAATCAACCGGAAAAGCAAATTCCCGTGAGACGTCCCATTCCTGCCAATCGGGATATCAATTGACGTTTACGTAAGATGCAGTAAAAGGAAATCCGAACCATTGCAAAGACCGGATTCTATGCCGTAGGTGGTTTCACACGGCGCGATGTTTGCGCTAGAGCGTATTCGGATTTGAAACGAACCGTTGGCCGGGGCCGGCTGACGCATACCGGAGGTCGGGATGAGCGAAGTCGAACGCGAAAGCATGGAATTCGACGTGGTGATCGTTGGCGCAGGACCGGCGGGCCTGGCCGCCGCGATCCGATTGAAGCAACTAAATGCCGATCTTTCGGTCGTCGTCCTGGAGAAGGGTGCTGAAGTCGGTGCGCATATCCTGTCCGGAGCGGTCGTTGATCCCGTCGGCGTAGACAAGCTTTTGCCGGGCTGGCACGACGAGGACGGGCATCCATTCAAGACGCCGGTCGAAGCCGACCACTTTCTGTTGCTGGGGCCTTCGGGCTCCGTGCGCCTTCCGAACATGTTTATGCCGCCGCTGATGAACAATCACGGCAACTACATCGTCTCGCTTGGCAATGTCTGCCGATGGCTGGCGGAAAAGGCCGAGGCGCTCGGCGTTGAGGTCTATCCGGGCTTTGCCGCCGCAGAGGTGCTGTACAACGATGCCGACGCCGTGATCGGTGTGGCCACCGGTGACATGGGTCTCGACAAGGATGGCAATCCGGGCCCGAATCACGAGCCGGGCATGGAGCTGTTGGGAAAATACACCCTGATCGGCGAAGGTGTTCGTGGCTCGCTAGCCAAGGAACTGATCGCCAAGTTCGCGCTCGATGAAGGCCGTGAGCCGCCGAAATTCGGTATCGGAATAAAGGAACTGTGGCAGGTTGCACCAGAACAGCACAAACCCGGGCTGGTTCAGCACTCCTTTGGCTGGCCGCTTGATGGCAAGACGGGCGGAGGTTCGTTCCTCTATCATCTCGAAGACAACCAGGTTGCTGTCGGATTCGTCCTTCACCTGAACTACAGAAATCCGTTTCTGTCGCCATTTGAGGAATTTCAGCGCTTCAAGACGCATCCCTCGATCCGCGAAACCTTCGAAGGCGGCAAACGCATCGCCTACGGTGCCCGCGCCATCACCGAAGGCGGTTGGCAGTCGGTTCCGAAACTGACCTTTCCCGGTGGTGCGCTGATCGGCTGCTCGGCTGGTTTCGTCAACGTTCCGCGCATCAAGGGGTCCCACAACGCCGTGCTCTCCGGCATGCAGGCCGCCGATGCCGTCGCCGCGGCAATCGCCGATGGCCGTTCGGGCGACGAAGTGTCGGCCTATGAGGACGGATGGCGCGATTCGGAGATTGGCCGCGACCTGAAAAAGGTTCGCAACGTCAAACCGCTGTGGTCAAGATTTGGCACGATATTCGGTATCATGCTTGGCGGATTCGACATGTGGATCAACACTATATTCGGCGGCGGCTCGCTGTTCGGAACGATGAAACACGGCAAGACCGATGCGGCATCGCTCGATCATGCATCCCTGCACAAGCCGATCGAGTACCCGAAACCGGATGGTCAGTTGACGTTCGATCGCCTGTCTTCGGTGTTCCTGTCGAACACCAATCACGAGGAAAACCAGCCTGTCCATCTCAAGGTTGCAGACCTGAACGTGCAGCAGCAATCCGAGCTGGGCAAATTTGCCGGACCGTCCAGCCGCTATTGTCCGGCGGGTGTTTATGAATGGGTCGACGGCGACGGCAATGCCATTCCGGCTGCCGACATGACCAGTGCTGCGGATGCCTCGTTTGTCATCAACGCGCAGAACTGTGTGCACTGCAAGACCTGCGACATCAAGGATCCGAACCAGAATATCAACTGGACGGTTCCGCAGGGCGGCGAGGGACCGGTCTATCCGAACATGTAGCCGCCCGGTGGTCTCGCCATGACGGTCCTTGTTACCGGCGCAACGGGGCTTGTCGGCAACAACGTTGTCAGGCGGTTGCTCGCGGGCGGCCCGCGCGCAAGTGTCCGCTGTCTCGTGCGAAAAACCAGCGATCAGCGGCCACTCGAAGGATTGAACACCGAAACGGCCGTCGGCGACGTGACCGACGCGGCCAGCCTGGATCGGGTGTTTGAACATGTCTCGGCGGTGATTCATTGCGCCGCCATGGTCCATATTGGCTGGACTGGTGGTGAAGCGTTGAAACTGGCCAACATTGTCGGAACCCGCAATGTTGCCGACGCCGCCCGCCGCGCCGGCGTTCGCATGGTCCATGTCTCCAGCGCCGACACGCTGCGAACGGCCGGCGTGGATCGCATACCCTATGTTTCGACCAAGAAGGCCGCCGAGGATGAGATGCGGGAGCACATCGCCGGAGGACTGGACGCGGTGATCGTCAAACCGGCTTTCATTTTGGGCCCCTACGATTGGAAGACCTCTTCGGGAGCCGCTTTGCTTGCGGCGGCGACCGGCTGGGTGCCGTTTGCCCCGCGCGGCTCGCTGAACGCCTGTGATGCCCGTGATGTGGCGATGGCAATCGTGAATGCGCTGGACAAAACTTCCGGCGGGGACGAGTACACGCTCGGCGGCCACCGGATTTCCTGGCTCGAGGCGCTCAGGCGTTTCTCCCGATTGGGTCGCCGCTGGCCGCCGATCTGCCGGTTCGATCCGCTCGCTCAACGCGCGGTGGGTGTGGCGGCCGATATGGTTGGCCGGATTTCGGGTCGGGAGCCGTTGCTCAATTCCGCCGTGATGCGATTGGCCGGTCAGAACATCGAATTGGATGACCGCAACGCCCGCTCTGATCTTGGCTACGCAAATCGGCCGCTTGATGAAACGCTTGACGATACCTGGCGCTGGTTTCAGGCAGAGGGATTGGCTGGTTAGAGCAGTTTTGGCCAAAACTGCTCTAATCACAAGTTGGGGTATCGTCACCGCATAATCTTGCCGATTGCCAATTCTTGTGCTTTTTTACCGCCAACTAATACTTGGAGGGCTCGGTGTTGCGCTTGCTGGCAATCTTGACTGCTTTTCTGTGTGCAGTTGCGGTCGCGACAGGTGCACAAGCTCGCCCGAAAGTTACAATAAAAACAAAACACTACGATGTTCGCGGCAAGACCGGATCAGAAGTGTTGCGGCAAATCAATCGCAAGGGGCCACGCCACGGATTTCTCGTGCGTGCCATTGCACAGACTCAATACACGCTGAGTTATGGCTACGAATCGGTGCAAACCAGCAAGCACTGCCGCATAACCAAGGCGCAGGTGAAACTGGACATCGTCTATGTTTATCCCAGGTTGCGCAGCAAGGTTTCCGGCAGGTTGAACAAGCGTTGGAAGCGCTTCTTGAGCGGTGTACGCAAACATGAGGAAGTACACGGCAAGCTGGCCAAACAGATGGCAGCGGCAACCGAGAAGGCGCTTCTGGCGACCCGCGTGAATGGCAAGCGCGGTTGCCGCAAGATCAAGCGTATCGCCAAACGCAATGCCGAAAAGGTATTCAAGAAGTACGAACGCCAGCAGGTTGCTTTCGACAAAAAGGAGCACCGCGACAACGGAAATGTCGAAAAACTGGTAACGGTGCTGGTCAAGAAATAGACCGGCTCGCCTTGAGTCCTCGTTTTATCCGCCTTTGGTCATGTGGCTGTTGACAACCCGTTTCAACATAGGCGCGTAGTGGGAAAACGGCGGCGTTGAGCGGTCGGGATCCTTGCCTTCATCATCCCATATCCGCACTTGCAGAATGGCATCGAGGTTGGGATTTTCTGCGAATTCGGCGACTTCGTCTTCGTCCATCGGCCCGCCCTGCAGTTTCAGGGTCAGCACCGAGGCATCGGAGAGTTTGGCAAAATATGCCGGGTCTGTTGCACACAAATAGCGCTTTGCCGCCACGTGATAGCGTACACAATCGGTAACGATCGTCGGAAAGAACTTTTCCAGCACCCTGGCACCGGCTTCATCGTGATGGTTGTCGATGCCCATGACTTGCGCATCGGCGGGGAATTCGCTGGTGTAATGGCCGATGTCGTGGAGCAGCGCGCCGGCGACAAGCTTCTCGTCAGCGCCGGCTTGTTCAGCCAGTTGCGCGCCCTGCAGCATGTGTTGCGACATTGTTACCTGTTCGCCCAGATAGGACTCCGCTCCGCGACGTTCGAATATGTCGCCGATGAAGTCGATGATATTGTCGGCATTGAGTTTCGAGAAATCCGGTTGCGGCATGTTCAGCCCTTCTCGGTTTCAAGCGCTGCGAGGGTGGAATACAAGCCATCTCGATCGGCATAACAACCCTGCAGCCATCGCGAACCGGCCCCCGAATAGCCCTTTCGCGCATGCAGGACACGTGTGTTGTCGACGATGAAGCACTCGCCGGGCTCCAGCTTGAAACTGACAGCCATGGCCGGATCGTCGATGATCTCGCCGAAACGGCGATAGGCCGTGTAGTAGGTCTGCATGGCGTCGAAGGGCACATCGGTGATCGGTGCGCACGACCTGTTGTTGAAACGGATCGCAGTCAATTCTCCATCGGGAGCCAGTTCGATCATCGGCTTTCGAGACGTCAGCCGCACTCCGGCCGCACCGGAAAACTCGAATCTGGCGCAATGGCGGGTCAAGAACTCGAAGCCTTCCGGCATCTCGTCACGCAGGCGCTGCGCTGCGCGAAAACCGTCGACGACCATCGAGTCGCCGCCCTCGGCGGAGTTTTCGAGACAGTAGAGGATCTGCAATGTCGGCACCGGGTCGCGATACGGATTGTCGGTGTGCGCCTGCAGCCCCAATCCCGTATAGGCCAGGTTGACCGGATTGACCTCGGTGCGAACCTCGAACCATTTGCCGTAGTTGGTTTCGCGTATGTAGCCGAACAGACCGGCCACCTGTATAAGTGCGCCGCTTTCGACCGGTCCACCGGTCAGCTTGGCAAAGCCGCAGCGGCGAACAGCGGCAAGCCAGCCTCGCAACACCGCGCGATCGGTCTTCGCCGTCTCGAAATCTGCGGCTGGAACCTTGTCGTTCAGACCGCGATCCCATGGTTCGACAAATTCCGGCAACCAGCCTCTTTCGGGCTTTTGCGCCCGGTCATAGGCGTGATCGGCCAGCCAGCTCAGCGGAAAGGTCACAGTCTTGTCTTCCGGTTCGAACCTGATGGACAATTCGCCGGTGCCGTTGATGGTCGCCGCACCGATCCGCGTGTCTCCGGGAATGTCGGACAGGGTAATCAGGCGCTGGCCGGAATTTGCCGCCCGGGTTTCACCGTCCAGGGCATTGTCCCGCAGCCATATGGCGTGAAACCGGCACGATCCGCCATTGCCGTCCGAAAGGGCGATCGCCGCACCGTCATTGATGATTTCGGCCTGTGAGAAACTTGCCATGATTAGCCTCCACCGGAAAAGGTCTCACTATGGTTTGTAAGTCGATTCTGATGTAAGAAAAACCAATGGATTTTACGAACATGCCCAAAGAATATTTATGACACAGTCGCCGATCGACGAACTTCCGCCACTCGAATGGCTGCGTGCCTTCGAGGCGGCCGGCCGTCTCGGCAGTTTCACAGCCGCCGCCGATGAGACCGGCCTGACCCAGGCGGCCATCAGCCAGCGCATCAAGCAATTGGAGGCGCGCCTTGGCACGACTCTGTTCAAGCGCCTGCCCAAGGGTGTGGAGCTGACGGTGGCCGGCGACGCATACATTCCCCACATCGCCGGAGCGTTGGCGCGGGTTCGTCGCGGAACCGCCGACCTGTTTGCGCGTCCGAGGGCTCGCATATCGATTGCTGCAACCCCATCGGTCATCGCGCTGTGGATCGCGCCGCGTATAGCCAACCTGACCGCAGCATTGCGCGGAACCGAACTATCACTGGCCTCGATCGGACGCGAGGCGGACTACGACGGCGATGGTCACGACTATCAGGTTCGATTCGGCGACGGATCGTGGGGTGGGTTTGACGCCGGATTGCTGTTTCAGGAGCGCCTGGCGCCGCTTTGTTCACCGGCAATGCTGGAGCGATGCGACGACTGGCGGGAGCTGCCGGTCATTGCGCTTACCGGCCCGCGCGACGGCTGGCGCCAATGGGCGAGCCTGACCGGAGATCCGCCGCCAAAAGCACCGGTGTTGCGTTTTGACAGCCAGCTAGCGGCGTTAGAAGCGGCCAAGGCCGGTGCCGGTGTCACACTTGCCTCGCTACCGCTTGCCGCTGCCATGATCGAGGGCGATCAGCTCGTCCGGCTCTCGGACCAGACATTGACCATGACCGGCGGTCAGTGGCTCTGCCGGCGTGACGACAGGATGCCGGGTAGGGAGCATGAAGTGATTTCTAGAGCGCTTGCCGGCGCTTGAATGGGATAACTCAGCCGCCGCTTACTGAAACGCGGTTTCCGAAAAGCTGCGCAATTTGCGCGAATGCAGGCGTTCCGGCGGCATCTGGGCAAGTGATTCAAGTGCCTTGATGCCGATGGTCAGGTGCTGGCTGACCTGACGTTTGTAGAACTCCGACGCCATGCCCGGCAGCTTCAGTTCCCCGTGCAGCGGCTTGTCGGAGACGCACAAAAGCGTTCCGTAGGGCACGCGAAAGCGGAACCCGTTGGCGGCGATCGTTGCCGATTCCATATCGAGCGCGATGGCGCGCGACTGCGACAGCCGCTGTACCGGTCCGCCCTGATCGCGCAATTCCCAGTTCCGGTTGTCGATGGTCGCCACCGTACCGGTGCGCATCACCCGTTTGAGGTCATATCCGGCAAGGCCGGTCACTTCGGCAACCGCCTCCTGCATCGCCACCTGCACTTCGGCCAGCGCCGGAATCGGCACCCACACGGGCAGATCGTCGTCGAGCACATGGTCCTCACGCACATAGGCATGGGCAAGAACGTAGTCGCCAAGCGCCTGGCTGTTGCGCAATCCGGCGCAGTGTCCGAGCATCAGCCATGCATGCGGACGCAGCACCGCGATATGGTCGGTGATCGTCTTGGCGTTGGATGGCCCGACACCGATATTGACCATGGTGATGCCGGCATGTCCGGGCTTGGCCAGGTGGTAGGCGGGCATCTGCGGCAGTTTGCCGGGCGCAGTTCCTTCACACGAACTGGCATCACCGGCCTTGGTGATCACGTTGCCGGGTTCGATGAAAGCGGAATAGCCTTCACCACCTTTCGCCATCAGCTCGCGGGCAAACTTGCAGAATTCGTCGATATAGAACTGGTAGTTGGTGAACAGCACGTAGTTCTGGAAGTGGTGTGGACTGGTCGCCGTATAGTGTGCCAGCCGGTGTAGCGAATAGTCGACACGCTGTGCCGTGAAAGGCGCCAGCGGCTGCGGTTCACCCGGTCCCGGTTCATAGGTGCCGTTGGCGATATGGTCGTCGGTGGCGTTGATATCGGGCACGTCGAACAGGTCGCGTAGCGGCCTGTCGATATTCTCTGCCGCCGTCGCGCCGACATTGGCGCCTTCCGAAAAGGCAAAATGCAGCGGTATCGGCGTATCGGATTCCGATACTTCGACCGGTACGCCATGGTTGCGGATTATCAGCCCGAGCTGGTCCGTCAGATAGGGTTCGAAAAGATCGGGCCGCGTGATCGTCGTCGAATAGTGACCGGGCGCAGCCATATGGCCGTAGGCCAAACGCGAATCGATATGGGCGAACGACGAGGTCGAAACGCCCACTTCCGGATAATAGGCGCGGTATCGCCGCGCCACGCCCTTTTCACAATAGTCGGTAAATGCACTGACCAGGAATTGCGTATTGCGGTAATAAAGTTCCTTCAGCGCCGCGATGGCTTGGTGCGCATCAGTGAATGTTTGGCGGGCAAACGGTTGCGGGCGTGAAATGTCTTCGATTGATTCGGGAAAAGTTCTGTCATCCATGGCCCAATATAGAGTTGCGTGTGACGCTTTGGGAGGGGGCTCGGTGAAATTTGTGACATCGTGGTTTCCTCAACGGTTCCTCTGAATAGACACCATCAGCACAAATCCGACGCCGCTGTTTTCGGTGATGTTGTCGCCGATCGTATTGTCCGAGACGGCATAGACCGGCATGAACGCCATTCCGCAGAGCACGGTCGCTGTTGCCATCATACGCACTATTAAGCGGCGGATTTTGTTGCTCTTCATCGTCCTGTCTTCCACATTTCCGCTCTATTGGCGGTGCGCCCGGTCACAGGCCGGACTTGATTCAACCATGCAGGGGAGACGGGAAGTCTTGCCGGTACGCCGCTCGCTGTTGGCGGCCAGCGCCGCAAACCACATGCCGAAGATCGTCAGGATCAGGCAGATGATGGTAAAGCGGCGAAACAACATGACGATTCTATGTCCCTTGCGTTTGTTGTCAGGGAATATGCATCCGCCGCCCTGAACTGCCTCTGATGCCGGCGTTCATTTTCGGTTCAAGATTGTTAAGCGGAAATTCCGGCGGCTATCGCCCTTGGCGCGGCGAACGTTCTGTGGTTGCCTGCGGCACGATCACCGGAAAGCGGACGCATGAACGCACAGACAGAACCGATCCAACTGTATTTCTGGCCGACCCCCAACGGCTGGAAGATCACGATCATGCTGGAGGAGCTCGGCGTTCCGTGGGAGTTGAACTACGTCAATATCGGCAAGGGCGAGCAGTTCGAGCCGGCGTTTCTGGAGATTTCGCCCAATAACCGCATGCCGGCGATCATCGATCCGCAAGGACCGGACGGCGAACCGATTTCCGTATTCGAAAGCGGCGCGATCCTGCAATATCTCGGCCGTAAATACGGTCGGTTCTATCCATCGGATGAGCGCCGGCGCGTCGAGGTCGATCAATGGCTGCACTGGCAGATGGGCGGTTTCGGCCCGATGGCCGGTCAGGCGCACCATTTCCGCCTCTATGCGCCGGAAAAGATCCCTTACGCAATCGACCGATACACCAATGAATGCAATCGTCTCTACGGCGTCATGAACGCTCGGCTCGCTGATCGGGATTTTTTCGCCGGAGCGTACTCCATCGCCGACATGGCTTGCATGGGCTGGGCACTGCGCCACGAACGCCAGGGCCAGGATCTGAACGATTTTCCGAATGTGAAAGCCTGGTATGAACGCATGCTGGCGCGACCGGCGGTGGCACGCGGTATCGAACACGGCGCCGATATCGATCGCAAGGGCAGCGCGCCGACCGACAAGGATGCTCAGAAAGTTCTGTTCGGGCAGAAAGCGCGGTAGCCGGCGCTTTCGCATTGCCTCGGTCTGGTTGTTGGCCCAAACCGGCAATGACCGGTCTGGGCAGGATGGGACCTGAACTCACATCTTCTTGGTGATGACGATTTCGGCGTATTCCGATGGCACCATCATGGTTCCGTCGGTGGCTTCGTTGAATTCGGCGATCGTCGCGAGAATATCAGCCTTCAATGCGTCCTCGCCAGCCTCGCCGACGGCGATGAACGCCTTGTGCACCGGCCCGTAGAAGGTTTTGAAAAACTCGGTGAAGTATTCCGGCGACGGATAGCGGAAATTGAACATTTTGCGGACGAACACGATCTCGTTGGAATTGCCGCCGAAAGTGTCGTTGATCCACTGTTCATTGCCCCACATTGCCGGAGATTTGACGCCGGGTGGAGGCGGTACGTGCTGGCCGAGCGCCTTGAACAAGGCACCGATGAAGCTCTCGGGCGTCCAGTTGGCCATGGCGATCCTGCCGCCCCGCCTGGCGACTCGCATCATTTCGGCAGCCGACTGCATCTGGTTGGGGGTGAACATGACGCCGAATGTCGAGACGACCATATCGAAACTGTCATCGTCGAAGGGAAGTGCCTCGGCGTCCGCCACCATATATTCGGGATCAAGACCTTCGGCCTTGGCGCGGGCGCGACCGCTATTGAGCAGGCTTTCGACATAGTCGGTGGAGGTGACATCGGCAAATCGGCGCGCGAATGCGAGTGTCGCGTTGCCGTTTCCGGCGGCGACGTCGAGCACCTTGGCGCCGGGGCGAATTTGCACCGTCTCGGCGAGTTCTTCACCGGTGAGCTGCAGCGTCACGCCGATACGGGCGTAGTCGCCGGACGACCAGGCGGCATTCTGCTTGGTCTTGATGGCTGCATAGTCGGGGGCGGCGGTAATTTCGGTAACGGCGTTCATGGGGGCGTCCTCTCCATGGTGGTTGATCAATGATCGGCACCATGAAGGAACGACGTTTCAGCCGAATGTCGGCTGTGAATCCGCCATGTTTCAATTGTTGCGCAGGCAGCTAGTGGGTCCGGACCCCAACCAAATGCCTTCGCTTGCGGTCCGGCGGCGTCTTCCCGGCGTCAATTATGGTTGGCGGGTCCATTTCTCAGAACGGCAGAGCAAACCAAACGCCACGCATCCCGACATCGTCAGAACATTGCCGTTGACCTCGCCTTTGCCCTTGTAGGTTTTTTCCGCCTCAATATCGGTCAGTTCGCCCGCATATCTGTTGCCGCCCGCCGGCTTCATCCAGCCCGCACGCTTGCCTTTGTTGTCACCACTCATGACGGTCACACAATAGCGACTGCCGCATTTCGAAATCTTCTCGAGCGTGCCGCCTTTGGCTGCGGGGCGTTTCCACATGCCCTCGATCGGATCGGCATACGCCGCTCCGGTGAAAGCAAGTACTGCGACTGTGCCCACGATAAGCCTGAATTTCATCTCGAATCTCCATCCCATTTATTGCTGATTCTTGCTCGCCCCTGTTTGTCCAGAATAGTCGAGCAGCCCGGAAAACAAAAGCGTACCGCAGGGTAACCGGGCATCGCGACGGTCGTAGGCTCACGGTCATCCTGACGGTTTTCCAAAATCGCTTCATCATCCCTTGGTTAGCAAATACTTGCGAGGCGCCTTGTAAATTTTCGGCAGTTTTGCGCCGAATCCAAGCTTTCCGGCGCATCGCCATCCTTAACGAATTCTCACGTTAACATGTTGTTTTTGTTTCGTTTGCTCGCCGTTAAGCAAGCCGTTTAACCGCTAATTGAAATCTGGTCGCCATGCTTCACCCATCAATTTAGAGGCGCCCATCGGGACAAATTGAGCGCTTCGCCAGAGTAAAAAAGGACAGGGAAAAATGGCACGTTTTGAGATGCTTGAAGCCGGTTTCGGCGACATGGGAACAACGGCTCAGGCCGACATCTTGTTTGAACTGGGCATGATGTATGCGACCGGACGCGACTGCGATGTCGATATCGTCGCCGCACACAAATGGTTCAATATTGCAGCCATCAAGGGCTCGGAGCGTGCAGGCGCCCTGCGTATGGAATTGTCGGAGACGATGACCAAGACCGAAATCGCCCAGGCGCTGCGCGATGCGCGCGAATGGATGACCATGCACTGACGATTTGGCGGCGGGTTTTGTCTCGCCGCCTTTCAGATAATGCCGAGACGCGGCGTTAAAGCCGCGCACGTGTGCAAGCACAGGGCGGGCCAGGTTTCGCGAATGCGGGGCAAAAAGGGGACGGATTCGCCTGAATTTCCAAAACCGCGAGCCGGATTGTCCGGACCGCGGTTTTTTTCTTGGCTGATGCATCCACCATTGCGCCTGCAGCGATTGGACCTGTCTGGAACGACAAGCCGACTAACAGCAGGTTAGCCCTTGCCGCGTCAGCTAAAATGCCGTCATACTCGCGAAACAACCCATAATTAGGGGTCAAGAACAACGCCGGGTTTGCGCGCGCCGGGCTGTTGTGCCCGTGGACAATCGAGGTAGCGCGATTGAGGGAGTGCACCATGAAACTAATGACAACAGCCAGTTCAATTGCTCTTGCCGTGGCGGTCGCTTTTCCGGCTACCGCGTTTGCCGGTGACATGATCCGTATCGCGGCGGCACCGCACAAGGCCGAAGTGACGGGCATCATGGTCAATGATGACGGCGAACTGTTTCTCAATGCGCAGCATCCCGGCGGAAAGGATGAATTGGTCGAGGGCGCGATTCCGGCCTTCATCGGTTATGTGAAGGGAACCGATTTCAACAATTACACCGGTTCGGGCATAGAAATTCCGGCTGAAGACGCCCGTGACAGGATGCACGCCGACGGCGAGTTTGTGACGCTTGGAACCGCCGGCGAGGAGATTGGCAACGGCCAGATACTGGGCGGCGTTTATTCGGTTGCCGGCGAATTGATGTATGTGTCGAACGACGTCGACTACAACGCCTTCGTCAGGCTGAACGACAACGAAGCCTATCTCTATACCGCCTGGGAAGGCGCCGGTCGCAAGGGGACCGCGGCGATTTCGCGTCTCAAGCTGGTCATGCAGGGTGGTAGCTGGACCACCGACAAGGCGGCGTCTTCCATGATTGACCTGTCGTCGATCGATGGCGCCTGGGTGCTTTGTTTTGGCCACACATCGCCATGGGGAAGCGAGTTGTTTGCCGAGGAGTATTATTTCTTCAATACCGCGTTGTGGAACCACCCAGACAATCACGATGCCGATGAAAAACCGGGTTTTGCCGGCGGCAATGATGTGACCTACCACATGCCGAAAGTGATGAACCAATATCTCGGCAAGCCCTCCAACCCCTACAATTACGGTTATGTCATCGAGATGACCGGTTCGGAGGCCGAAACGCCCGAATTTGTCCGCCACTACGTGATGGGCCGCGCGAGCCACGAGAATGCAGTGGTGATGGGCGATGGCCGCACGGTCTATATCTCCGACGATGACAGTCCGAAATACACCAATGAAAAGTACAATTCGAACTCCGGCGGGGTGATTTTCAAATTCGTCGCCGACCGCAAACGCGATCTGTCATCGGGAACGCTTTACGCCGCAGCCGCCCGGCAGGATCTGGGCACCGACGCGCACGGTGTCGGTTTCGGCATCGACTGGGTGGAAATGGCCCATGGCGACAATGAAACCATCAGGAAATGGGTTGCCGATTACGACGGCATAACGACCGCCGACTATGTCGAAGGAAAGACCAACTACATTTCCGATGACGATGTCTGGAACTGGGCCGAGGGCAAGACCGGCACTGATTTGAACGGCGATGGAACCGTGGGATCCTATCCCGACGACCGGCCCGCCTTTCTGGAAAGCCGCAAAGCGGCGGCAGCGCTCGGCGCGACCTATGAGTGGAACAAGATGGAAGGCATTACCGCCGATGGCGAAAATGTCTATGTGGCGATGTCCGAGGTCGGCATTTCGATGGATGCAAGCTGGGGGCACGCGCCCTGGAACACCGGTGCCAAGAATGAAAACGATCCCGGCGTGATCGGGCTCGACGGCGAGTATTGCGGCGGCGTCTACAAGGCGCCGATCCTCGCCGATTTCTCCTTCGACAGGCTTGAACCCGCGGTGATGGGCAAGACCCTGCCCGGCGACAAGGCCGGATGCGATCCTGAGGCCATTGCCAATCCCGACAATATCATGGCTTTCCCGGGCGGCCTGCTGATCGCCGAGGATGCCGGGCCAAAGATGCACCCGGTCGACATGTTGTGGCTGGTCAAGAACTGAACGAGCTAATTCGCTGATGTAAAACGGGCGCTTCGGCGTCCGTTTTCTTTAGAGCGTATCCGGTTTAAATGGAATCGTTTGAACGCAGGGATTTTGTGGTCCGGCAAGGAGCGCGGGGCGACGCGGTGCGAGTACCGTTAGACCCGCGCGACGCAGACCGGGGCGCAAAAGACCAAGTTCAAACGGTTGCGGTTTATCCATATTATTCAGGTGCTTGACGGTTCGCCTGCTTGGCAGTCTTTTCCACCATCAGCACCGTCGAAATCCTCGCACGATGGCAACATCGCGCTGCGGTGTTCTCCTCGCTGATGTGCAAAATGCTTGCCATCAAATCGCTCCCATTTAAGCCGGACACGCTCTAGAGCGTCAGTCTTCGAAGCGCGCCAGAACCGCCCCTTCGGAGACCTGCGATCCCTCGCTGGCGATTTCGGCGATCACGCCGTCATGCGGTGCGGCGATCGTGTGCTCCATTTTCATGGCTTCGAGCACGAGGAGCGCTGCACCTTTCTTGACCGATGCGCCCGCCGCCACACGGACGATCTTGACCAGCCCCGGCATCGGCGCGGTCAACCGGTCGCCGGCGCCGTGTTCTTCGGCCTCCGCGAACGGATCCGGGATCTCGAAATCATGCGCGTGCACACCGTCGAACACCGTGACATGCCCGGGCCAGATGGCCGACCGGCGCGGTTCGGCGTCGGGATCCAGGGTTGCGGTTTCTCCGTCAATGTCGATCCGGACTCTTCCCCGCTCCGCCGGCGTGGCGGTCGCTTCCACCAGTTCTTCACCCCGTTTCAGCCGAACCTGTCTGGCAAGCGCATGAAAATGGCCGTAGCCCGAGTTCGATGCCCATGGATCGCCTGATCCGGACGCGGACCTGAAGCCCGAAGCGGCCAAGAGCGCCTGAAAAACGGCAGTGCGGTCAGCCTCGGGTACAGCCGTCAATTCGGGCTGATGCTGCTCGATCATACCGGTATCGACATCGCCGGCGGCAAAGGAAGCGTTTTCCGCCAGCGCCTTCAAAAAGGCGATGTTGGTGGTCGATCCGGCGATCCTTGTTGCGCCGAGAGCGGTCACCAGCCCGGCAAGCGCGGTTTCGCGGTCGGGCCCCTGCACCACCAGCTTGGCGATCATCGGATCGTAGTAGGGCGAGATGGCATCACCCTCGGCCACACCGGATTCAATGCGTGTGATGCACCCGCTGCCGGCCTCGGCAAAGCGGGCGTGATGCAACGTGCCGATCGCCGGCAGAAAGTCCTTGGATGGATCCTCGGCGTAAATCCGCGCTTCGAATGCGTGTCCGCACAATTCGATCTCATCTTGCGCAACCGGCAATTTATCGCCCGCTGCCACGCGCAGCTGCCATTCCACCAGGTCGATGCCGGTCACCATCTCGGTCACCGGATGCTCGACCTGAAGCCTTGTGTTCATCTCCATGAACCAGAAACCGTCGGGTCGCAGCCCCTGCGATCCGTCGACGATGAACTCGATCGTGCCGGCACCGGAATAGTCGATTGCCTTGGCCGCCTTGACCGCGGCATCGGTCATCGCCGCGCGCATTTCTTTCGTCATGCCGGGGGCGGGCGCCTCTTCGATCACCTTCTGGTGCCGTCGCTGGGCCGAGCAGTCGCGCTCATAAAGGTGCACCGCGCCGCCGTGATTGTCGCCGAACACCTGCACTTCGATATGGCGCGGTTTCTCGATGAATTTCTCCACCAGCACCCGGTCGTCGCCGAACGACGCCTTGGCTTCGCGCCGGCACGAAGCCAGCGCATCGGCGAAATCGTCCGGATCGTCGACCTTGCGCATGCCCTTGCCGCCGCCGCCGGCCCGCGCCTTGATCAGCACCGGATAACCTATTTCGCGCGCCTTGCCGGCCAGCAGCACCAGTTCCTGCGCTTCGCCGTGATAGCCGGGCACCACGGGCACATCGGCTTTCTCCATCAGCCGCTTGGCTGCGTCCTTGAGCCCCATGGCACGGATGGACGCAGCCGATGGGCCGATGAAGACCAACCCGGCCGCTTCGACCGCCTCGACGAATTCGGGATTTTCGGAAAGGAATCCATAGCCCGGATGAATGGCCTCGGCGCCGCTGTCTTTGGCCGCGGTAATGATCCGCTCGGCAACCAGATAGCTCTCGGCAGCGGGCGAGGGGCCGATATGCACCGCTTCGTCGGCCTGGCGCACATGCAGCGCCTGCCGGTCGGCGTCCGAATAGACCGCCACGGTGGCAATACCCATCCGCCGCGCCGTACGGATGATCCGGCAGGCGATTTCACCACGATTGGCAATCAGGATTTTCGAGAACATTGCAGCTCCAGCTGTCGTTTCCGGTTCCGGCTATGCCGCTTCGAGCGCCTGTGCGCAAGGCCTCGCTCAGCACCAGCTCCCTCGCTCCCCGCCGTTATACCGGCGCGCATGGCCTTTCTCCATCATCTGTTCGGCTACGTTCTTCTTATCCGCAATTATCGTTATCAGTTCGCGCCGGTACTTGTCCTCGCCATGGAAGGTGATTTGCATCTTCTCGGCCGACCACAGCAGGTTCTGCAGCGCCCATTTGGCCTGCTGCGCGGCGATCGCCTCGGAGATGCACGATGCGGAAAACAATTCCGGCGCGTCGATGCCGCGGATGCGCCCCCGCGTCGCGGCCAGCGTCTTGCATGACAGGCTGACCGTGTCGCCGTCGACAACGCGGGTTATCGCACATTCCCCGCTGACGTCGCGGGCGAGAAGGTTGAGCATGACGAAGTCGATTGCTTCCGTGGTCAGGACCGCGGCCATGCCCGCAAGCAGCGGAAACAGGAACCAGCGCATCAGCCGCCGCGCCCATGTGCGACGGCGGTAGGGTCTTCGGCGTGAACGGGTTCGGCGATACCGCATCGACAATTTCCTTGTTCCGGCGCGAATCATCGGCGGGCACGAAATCGGCATCACTTGCCGCATAGTTGCGGCGCGAACAATACCGCAGTACTTGAACGGTTCTTGTTGGTTGATTCTGCCAACCCGCCTGGAGATTTTCGTGCCCATAGCAATCCGGATCATCGTCGCCACGGTCATTGCTGCCCTGCTTCCCGCCGCGGCCCATGCCGACTGGCAGCCGGTCGAGCGGACCAAGACCTACCCCGATCTATGGCCGCACCGGTGCGCAACTCTATGAATCGATTGGAGAAAACGGACCCAAACTGGGCCGCACACGCGCCATCGCCTACACCGATTTCAGGCTCACCTGGCGGCGTGACTACCGCCCGCAGAACGATGGTAGCTGCAAGCTGGTCTCGGCAACGCCCAAGTTGATCCTCACCTACAAGCT
This sequence comes from Rhizobiaceae bacterium, assembly GCA_963669285.2. GTDB lineage: Bacteria > Pseudomonadota > Alphaproteobacteria > Rhizobiales > Rhizobiaceae > JAWKWH01. The sequence goes on from CAXXSI010000002.1 coordinate 102,406, forward strand.
GCCGAAACCGGCCTCCAAACTGTCTGCCGCCACAAAGCGCCGCTGGAACAGTTTCATCAAGGGCATCACCGCCCACGAAAAAGTGCATGGCGAGATGATCGTCGACATGGTCGAGAAGATCATCGCCGTATCGGTCGGCTTCAGCCACCCCGACGATCCCAAGTGCAAGAAGATTTACGGCGAACTGAAAAAACACCTCTCCGCTCTGTCAAAGGAGCAGCGCGCCCGCAGCCGCGACTTTGATCGCGATGAAATGAGCAATGGCGGCAATGTCCACCAGCTGATTTTGGCGCTGATCAACGGTGGCTGAAGTGGCGCCGTTCAAGGCCTTGTCACAATCGGCTGCGAAAACCGGGTTTGCCGCAGCGGCATCCAAGATCGACCTATGATATTCGTAGGCCATGATTGAAGTAATCGACAGCATCAGCGACCCGGGATCGTCACGACGGGCGAACGAGGACGCGTTTGGCGCGATCAGTTCGGCCGCCTTCGTCATGGATGGCGCCACGGGATCTGGGCGACCGTCAGGTCATGCCCGGCGTCCCCAGCGATGCGGCATGGCTGGCGGGCTTTGCCGTCGAGCATTTCACGATGTGCCTGGACCAGGACGGCGATGTACCGGCTGCGGTGTCAAGCTGTATCGCGCAGGCCGCGAAACGGTTCGAGGCGGCCAACGATGACCACCCGCTCGAGCGCTATGCCTGGCCGTCGGCAAGTTTTGTGCTGCTGCAGCCCGGCAGGACCGGTCTCCGGCTGTTCGGTCTCGGCGACTGCTCCATCTATTCTGGTGGCGGCGATCAGGTCGATGTCTTCTCGCCGCTGTCCCGCTATGCCGCTTACGAACGCGAATGGGCATCCCGGCACATCGGCAAGGGCCGGCGGTTTCGGACGCGCCAGCGATCTGCTCGCTAATCCGGAAACGCTGAAAGAGCTCAGAACCGCCAGGTCGCTGCAGAATACGCCGCAGACCGGGATTTGGACGCTCGGGCTGGAACCCGCCGCCGCCGACAATCTGGTGTCCGCGGAGTTGGCGAGCGCGGGATCGGGTTCACTGCCTGTTGTGCAGCGACGGTTTTTCCGGCGCTCGTCGACAGCTATCGTGCCTATACACCCGCGACGCTGCTGGAGACGGCAGTGTCGGACGGTCTGGCGGGACTATTGCAGGAACTTCGTCATATCGAGCGTGAGGTCGACCCGGACGGCACCCGTTTTCCGCGCTTCAAGCGCAGTGACGACGCAACCGCCCTGCTGGTGAAAACTGGCGGCTGACCGGTATCCGGCGCGTTATTCGCCCGGTTTTGCCGCGTTCAACACGCCCGAAATCCCGCCTGCCGTGGTGACCACCCGGTCATATTCGGGCGGTCGCAGCGTGCCGCCCATGAACACCGCGGAATTGCGGTAGCGCATCGGACCGGGCTGGGTCTCCAGCGCGGCGAAGTGGATCTCTTCAGCGCCGGTTTCGGCGATGATACGGTCGACATTAACGGGCAGTGATATCGCCGCCGGGCATGATGATCATGCGTCCCCGCTGCGCGTTCGATCAGTCGGGCGATCAGCGGCGCGCCCTCCAGCACGCCGGGCGCCTGGCCCGAGGTCAATAGCCGGTCGACACCGAGCCCGATCAGCGCATCGAGCGCGCCAAGCGCATCGGCCGCCATGTCGAAGGCGCGGTGAAATGTGACGCCCGGCCGGCCGGCTCATTGCAATCAGTTCACCGGTTCGCGCCGCATCCACGGCACCGTCGGCATCGAGCAGGCCGAACACGAAACCGCCGACGCCGAGCGGGGCGAAGTGCTTCGATATCCGCCTTCATGGCGGCGAACTCATCGTCCGAATAAAGAAAGTCGCCGCCGCGCGGACGGATCATCACCTGCACGCCGACCGGGCCGGCCGCAGCCATGGCGCGCTCCACCATGCCGTAGGATGGCGTCAGCCCGCCCTCAAGCAGCGCCGAGCACAGTTCGACACGGGCCGCACCGGCCTGCCGGGCCGCACGCACGCCCTCGACGGAATCGATGCAGATCTCGGCAATGGTGCCGGGTGAATCGGATTTGCTCATCACTGCCGGCGCCGCCTTATTCTAAAATTCCAGTTCGGAGAGCTTGCGCTGCGGCGAAAAGCACCATTTTGGCCAGCCACAGGCACAGCGCCCCGGGGATGCCGAGGAACAGGCCGCCGAAGATCGATTTGCCCGTCGAGATCAGGTCCCAGGCCGCCCACAATGCGGCAATGGCGATGACTGCCGCGACGACGCCGAATAAGCGGTAGACCAGACGGCCGGCAAAACCGTCGACCTTGTCGCCGCTGCGCTGCCATTTTTCCATCAGGCTCATGGGTATTGCTCCCTTGCTGCTGTCGATGCCGCCAGTCTGGCAAAGACGGGTAAAGGGGAAGTGAAGCATCTCTCCGGCGAAAGCGGAGACAGATAACCACCGAACCGCGACTGGTGCCGGCGCAGACTTGCAATTGCCATATTGACTAGTGATGATTGGCGCTACCTTCGGGCTGGGAGGTGTTGTTGCGACTTGTTCTTGGCATAATGATCGTTGTCGCATGTGCGACTAGCGCATTTGCTGAAAAACGTGTGGCGTTGGTATTCGGCGCCGACCGTTACGAGATCATTCGGCCGCTCGCCAATGCCGTCCGAGATGCTCGCCTTATGGAAACCGCGCTTCAAAATCTCGGATTTCAGGTAACCACCGAAACGAACCGCGATTTGAAGCGAATGCGGCGCGCACTTGCGGATTTTGCTGAAGATGCCGATGGAGCCGATGTGGCTTTGGTGTATTTCGCCGGCCACGGCGTCGAAATTGCCGGCGAGAACCGGCTGTTGCCAACCGACGCAGACAGCTCTTCTCTGGAGGCACTTAAAGAGACAAGCCTGCCATTGGAGGAGGTGCGGAGTATTGTTGCCGAGGCGAGTAAGATCCCTCTCATAGTGCTCGACGCCTGCCGCGACGATCCGTTTGCAACGCAATCCGATCCCAACGGAAGAGGCGTCAAAGCGCTGCAACTGCCACAAAGCATCAAACCGGGTCTGGGGCGCATGGGCAAAGCGGCCAACATGTTATTTGCGTTCTCGGCCCAACCCGGAGAAACCGCTGCGGACGGCGACGGCGAAAACTCGCCGTTCACGAAATCGCTTGCGAGGCACATCAACCAGAAAGGACGTGAATTTCGCACGGTTCTTATCATGGTGCGTTGGGAGGTTCACGCCTTTACGCGATCCCGGCAAACGCCTCATCTGGAGGACTCGCTTCCCGACTTCTTTTTCGCAGCGGGACAAGCGGTGCCGTTCACAGATTATCAAAAAAGGCTGCTCTCAATTGACAAGATAAATCCGAAATTGCGTTCCGCAATTGCTCAGTTCGCGATTGATACCGGTATCGATCTCTTGCCGATGTTCGAAGAAGCGGTCAGAAACAATGTTGCGCAGCTCGACGAGGAGAAACGGACGGACATCTTGCAGGAGCTGGCAACCAACATTGCTGCCTTGGACAAACAATTGCTTAGTCTACAATCAGCGAGCAATCCACGAGTTGCGGAGCTGCGTCGCGAGGCCCAGGAGCAGCTTTTTCTTGGTTCGATAGATGAGGCTGAGCGCAAACTGGCAGAAGCTGTCCGCGTTACCGCCACCAGACTCAAGCAAAGCGCAAATACCCTGGTCACCGATCATTTGGAGCAGGCGGCCAACTACAAACTGTCCGGAGTCGCGGCGGAAGCAAAACTCGATTATCAAACTGCAATCCGTTTTTATGCAAAAAGCGCCAATCACATCGAAGACGCGCAGGAAATCGCCAACATGCATGGCCGGGCTCTGACAGAAGAGCAATTGCACTTTTACAATGATGTTCTGTCCAGTCTTGGCGAAACGCAGTCTACGGTTGGATATTATGAGGCGGCGGAAGCATCCTATTTAAAAGCGCATTCCGCCGTTTTGAACGCACTTGAAGGCCGGTCGGATGACAGCGAATTGCTCCGCCAACTCGCATTATTCAAATTGAAAATCGGCGACGTGCGGTATTTCTCAAAGGAAGAGAACAAGTATTGGAACGCTCAAAAGATTTATCTGGAAAGCTACAAAATCCGAAAGCGCCTCCACCAATCCGCTCCACAACATCTGCGCTACCGGTGGGATTTGGCTATCATTCTTGAGCGGCTTGGCAGCGTCAAATTCAAATTGAAACAGTTCAATGAAGCCGAAACCTTGCACGGAGAAAGCTTGGCGCTGATCGAGAAAGTTTCAAACGATAAGCCGGAAGATCTGCAATACCGTCGCGATGTTGCTGTTGCATATAACAAAATGGGCGTCATTTTTGAGAGCCAGAAGAAATATGAATTGTCAGTTCAAGCTCACAATTCGGCGCTTGAAATCAATACTCAAATATATGGAAAATATGATAGCAAAAACAGAGTTTTCGATGTCGATCAAAAATCGAAAAACGGCCTTCTGAAGGCGGGAAGTGAAGTAGATTTTGCTGAAAAACTGGTTCGAGGTATCGGATATTCAAACTATTACATTGCTGACATTTATACCAAAAATGGAAACAGATCGAAGGCGTACTATTTTTACAATAAAAGCCTTGGATACCGGGAAATATTAAATGAAATGAACCCTCACCACGATACCTGGCGCTGGGAATTGTACAGTTCTTACATGCGTGCCTCTGATCATGCTTGCCAGCCAAATGTGAGGCGTCTTCTTCTGGCGGAAGTTCAGTCTTTTCTGGAGAACATCGATTACGATGTATCCAGGGAAATTGATCGGGTGAACGATATGCGAAACAGAGTAACCGAAGCCGTTTGCTTTAATCGCCCCCATTGACGCGTGTCGCATGGAAATGCCTGAATTGGCGACCGGTCAGTCGACCGCCGTCAACGGCAATTTGGTGGTGTACTTGATCTGCTCGATGGCAAAGGTCGAGCTGACCTCCTTGAGCTTGGCCGCGGCGATCAGCTTCTTGTAAAACGCATCATAGCCGTCGACGTCGGGCACGACCACGCGCAGCAGATAGTCGACCTGCCCGCTCATCCGGTAGAACTCCACCACTTCGGGTATGCCCTCCACGGCGGCGTGGAACTGGTCGAGCCATTCCTGGCTGTGTTCCGGCGTTGTAATGGCGACGAACACGGTGACGTTGGCGCCGACCTTGCGCGGATTGAGCAGGGTCACGCGATCCTCGATCACACCGTCGCCCTCCAGGCGCGCGATCCGCTCGGCGCACGGTTTTTCCTCCAGGCCGAGCTTTGCGGCGACGTCCTTTGCCGACAGCAGGGCATTAGCCTGCAGCAGGTCTAGGATCCGGGCGTCTGTTTTGTCCATTCTTCTTGCTTTCCGTTCCTGATAGGGGTTCGCTGAACGCGGGTGGGTTTGAGTCGAGTTTAGGCGTGTTGCCGGACAAGTGAAACACATAAGATTGCGCAGCGATGGACAATTCGGCGACGGCACGGAATGAAGCAGGGAGGCAGCAGGCGTGCTCGACATCGTCAGCCTGACCCCCGAATTTGCGATCGGGCCGCAGCCTGCAGCAGGCGACTTCGAGCAAATCCGCGCCGCCGGCTTCGCCTCGGTCCTGAACGCCCGGCCCGACGACGAATTGGGAACCTACCTGCCGGCGGCCGAAGCCGAGCCGCTGGCGCGCGCCCGTGGCATGGCCTATGCCCACAGCCCGACGGAAAACCACGACATTTTCGAGCCGGAAGCCGTCGACCGCTTCGAGAAGGCCCTGGCCGAGCTGCCGCGGCCGATCTTTGCCCACTGCAAGTCCGGCACCAGGGCGGCGATACTGTGGGCGCTGGTCGCCTCGCGCCACCGCCCGGTCGAAAACGTCATTGCGGTGCTGCGGGCGGCCGGCCAGGACCTCGATTTTCTCGAACAGGAGCTGCGCGATTCCGCCGCCGAGGCGCGCCGGTCGCCGATACACCTGCGCGAAGATGCACTGCTCACGCTCGGCCGCTCCAGCCTGCTGGGCAGCCGCCATGAGAACCCCGACAAAGAGTGAGCATCGGCGTCACTAACCTGGCGCTGCCCGGCCGGTGCCGCTGCGCCTTGCAATGCTGGGCAAAAGGTCCACACTGGAAGCCGTTAACCAGGGAGGACTGAAAAATGCCTTTTTATATGTTCCAGGGCCGTTATTCGACCGATGCGATCAAGGCAATGGTGGACAATCCCCAGGACCGCGAGGCCGCCGCTGCCAAGGTGATCGAGGCCGTCGGCGGCAAGCTGCACCACCTGTTCTTCTGCTTCGGCCAGGAAGATGTCATCGCGCTGTTCGAAGCGCCGGATGACGAGGCCATGGCCGCCTGCTCCATGGCGGTCGGCGCATCGGGCGCCATGGCCGCCGGCGCCACCACCAAACTGTTGACCTCGGCTGAGGCGATGGCGGCGATGGGCGCGGCAAAAGCCGCATCGGCCAGCTATACACCGGCCACCGGTTGAGGCTTATCGGCTTCTCGAGCAACCATCGGGGCGGCGGCGAAACCGCTGCCTGACCCCGCGGTCGGTTGCGCGGGCGCGTTTTTTTGGCCGCTTGCGCGGGCGCGCCAAACGATTGGCGGTCGCAGCCTCGGCCTTCGCCCGGTTGCCGCGCTTACAGGAAGGGGAACAGCGCCCCCATTTCCAACTGTCCCCCTCCCGCTCCCGCCGAACTTCGCGCGCACGAAGCCTAGGCGGCATGAACAGCCACGGAGAATCAAATGGAGTTGGCTACACAACAACCATAGGCGGCATTGAAGCCAAAACATTACTCATAGTCTATGGTTTTCTGTACCAGAACATTGCCCCTTGGCGCAGTGTCGTTGCGGAAAAAGTTCGGACAGAATGTGCGCTACTGGCGCAAGAAGCGGGGCTTCACCCAGGAGGATCTTGCCGCCCGGGCAGAGGTGCATGTGACCTATCTCAGCGGAATCGAAAATGCACACCGCAACGCAACGATTGATGTTATCGGTTGACTGGCTGAAGCACTTCTGATGGAACCGGGAGAACTGCTGTCCACGGTCAGGCAAGCCGATTAGACCTACCTAAGAAAATCGCTAGAACAGACACCATTTTACGGCTGATGTCAGCCGCCACGTATGGAGTTTCTGCACCCCTTGGAACAGGCGAGGTACACTCCAATTGCAATTATAACGTGTGTATAGGTTGAAGGGAAGGGGAATTGTGGTTAGCTCGTCAACCAGATCCGTTGTTGAAACAGCTGGACTGACGAAATCCCGCTTCGAGCCCTTCTGAGACATTGAAGTACTGTCGCATTTTAAATATCAATCACCAGCTAACCGATCTCGCCCTTGTTGCTGACATTCACTGGAATTTTAGGTATTGGGATTAAAACCAGCCCTGATTGAGGTAACACGTTCTGTTCTATTCGGCTTAATGAGAAATTCCGGGGGTTAAACCACCTGATCAAATCCTCTGCCTATTGAACACAATGACCTCCGTAAATTGGTATCCAATTCGGACCCACAAACTTAGGTTGGTCACCAAACTACTATTAATTCCCCAATGGAGGCCATTTATGTCTTGGTTCACACCGGTAGAAAGAGCATTTAAAAAATTTGTTTACGGCGAAAGAGTTAAAATGGATTACTTGGCCGACGGTTTGGGTGTTTGCAACCGCAATAACTCCTTTCTGGTAGATAATTCTTTTGACGTTGCATGGAATGAAGTCGCTGATTTTAATGCTCCATATTGGAACAATGAAACACCAGATATTAGATGGCGCGCGCATCTCGTAGTTTGGGCTGCGGAACAAGCTTTAAGACTGGAAGGTGATTTTGCTGAATTTGGTGTCAATACAGGCATATTCTCATCGATGATTTACAAATTGACTCCGTTGTCGAAAACTAAGAAGAAATTTTACCTATTTGACACTTATGAAGGAATCCCTATAGAACAATCTAACATAAATGAAAGAGCAACAGCCGAACATTTTAACAAAATATTGTATAATCACAATTCTTATGAAGTCGCAAAACAAGTATTTCATCGATATGAAAATGCCATTCTTGTCAAAGGCATGCTACCGAAATCACTTAATGATGTTAAACTAGAAAAACTTTGTTATGTATCAATTGATATGAATATAACAGAACCAGAAATATCAGTAATAAAAGAAATTTGGGAGATTCTTGTTCCAGGCGCATTTGTTGTGTTAGATGATTACAATTTTGGTGGTCATCGAGAGCAACATGTAGCATGGAACGATTTTGCAGCATCAAAAAACAGAAATATATTCCAATCACCGACTGGGCAAGGTCTTCTGCAAAAATAGCAAGTAACTCCGTTTTTCATCCGTGGCTCGATCTGATTGGTCAGCAGCGTAGTGTCTCCGGCATCTTTGCCAAAGTGCGAGCTTGACAGTTTGCACAAACTCAACCGCAAACATATTTAGCCCGTCGAGACGCACGTCTGGTTTCATGACATCTGATCACCCCGAACAGCGTCGCAAATGGGACGGGCCCATTGGTCCGCAGTGGTCGATTTGTCCGCGTTGCTGCCGTCAAGCAGACCGTCACTGCACTGAACTCGAACTGATGCGTCAATGACAGCTTCTGAGCCCAAAGCAGTCCTCTTGTGATGCTGTGGCCGAAAGGTACGTTTTTGGCTACATGCCGCTAACCGCCCGTGATATTGGCATCGCGTCCGACAAATCCGGAGAAGGCCGATGAGCCGTGACCATGTTGCCATCAATCGGGACGTTTGGAATGCCGATGCCGAAAACTGGGTCGCCGCGGGTGAGCGCCTTTGGAGCGCTGAAAAGCCTGTCTGGGGGAATTGGGGCGCATCTGACGTTTCACCGGACCTGCTTCCTGCTGATCTGGTGAACAAAGACGCGATCGAGTTGGGATGCGGTACGGGATATGTTTCCGGCTGGATGGCGCGGCGCGGCGCGCGGGTCACCGCAATCGACGTTTCTGCCAACCAGATGGCCACCGCTCGTCGGCTGGCAAAGAAACACGGGGCGGACATCACATTCATCGAGGGGAATGCGGAGGCAACCGGCCTGGAGGATTCTACCTTTGATTTCGCGATCTCCGAATACGGCGCGGCAATCTGGTGTCCTCCCGACAAGTGGCTGCGTGAAGCCTGGCGCTTGCTGCGCCCCGGTGGGAGGTTGGTGTTTCTTGGCAACCACCCCTTGGTGCTCCTTTGTTCCCCCACTAACGGCGCGCCCTGTGAAATGATGTTGCATCGGCCCTATCTTGGAATGTGGGGCGCAGACTGGACCGAGGTTGAGTTCGACCCCAGCGGCGTATGCTTCAATCTGACAGTCTCGGACTGGTTCAAGATCTTTTTGGACATAGGTTTCACTGTGAAGAACTATCAGGAGTTATTCGCACCTGAATATGTGACCGATATGCGCGCTTGTATTCCCGCTGAATGGGCCAAAAAATATCCGGTCGAACAAGTCTGGCACCTCGAGAAGCCCACATGACCGCTTCGTCCGCATAACCGCCGTTCTTTCAAAATTCTTATCCACGCTTTGCCACCCTGCCTTACCCTGTCCGGTTAAACGGGAATGCAGGCCATGGACTGGACATTTGCGATTGAGAGGAACCGGCAGGCGCTGGTGAAGATCATTGCCGGTCTGGTCGCCTTGGTCGATGGCGCCGACATGCTGCCGCGGCCGCTGCACCGCTTCGTCTGCCGGGTTTTGCGGCCGGCGGAGTCGGCGCTCAGGCGGCTGATCGTCATCGTCGCGGCGGGCCTCCGAAAAAAGGCCGACCCAGCCGAGAAGGACGCGGCGGACAAGAGACCGCTGCCGGATTTTTCAAGTTTTGGCCGTGGACAAAACCGCGCCGCCTTCGCGCTGATCGACCCGCGCAAATCTTTCAGCGGGTCCGGCCGGGTGTTTCGCATGCCGGTACCGAAACATGCGCTGCCGCAGATTTCCGTGCCGGGGCTGACGGATCGCATTGAGTGGGCAAGGTCCGATGACCGGTTAGAGGCGGCATCGCTTAGCCGCCGCATCGAAAAACTCGAGCGCGCGCTCAAAACCCTGCCGCGCCAGGCAAGGCGGCTGAACCGCCTGATGGCCAGGCGCGAAAAGGCAAAACCCGGAACCGGTCGCGTCGGACCGATCCGCCCCGGACACCCGCCGGGCTACAGACGACGCCCGCGCCATCCGGTCGATGATCTCCTGCGTGATTGTCACGGACTGGCTCATATGAGCGGTTTCAAACCGCCGTGAGCGAAAACTACATCCTGAAAACGCCGAACTTCGTCTCGGCCACCGGCGCGTTGAGCGCGGCGCTTAAGGAAAGCCCCAGCACCTCGCGGCTTCTGGCCGGGTCGATGATGCCGTCGTCCCACAGCCTGGCCGAGGAATAGAGCGGATGGCCCTCGCGCTCGTATTTTTCCAGGATCGGCGCACGGAATTCGGCTTCCTCTGCTTCCGACCAGCTTTTGCCCTCGCGCTCGATGCCCTCGCGCTTGACCAGCGCCAGCACGGTGGCCGCCTGTTCACCGCCCATCACCGAGATGCGCGCATTGGGCCACATCCACAAAAACCGTGGCGCATAGGCGCGCCCGCACATGCCGTAATTGCCGGCGCCGAACGAGCCACCGATGATCATCGTCAGTTTCGGCACCTGCGCGGTCGCCACCGCGGTCACCAGCTTGGCGCCGTCCTTGGCGATACCGCCGGCCTCGTATTTGCGCCCAACCATGAAGCCGGTGATGTTCTGCAGGAAGATCAGCGGGATTTTGCGCTGGCAGCACAGTTCGACGAAATGCGCGCCCTTCATGGCGCTTTCGGAAAACAGCACCCCGTTATTGGCGACGATGCCGACCGGAAACCCGTAGAGATGGGCAAAGCCGGTCACAAGCGTTGTGCCGTAATTGGCCTTGAACTCGTCGAACTCGGAGCCGTCGACGATGCGGGCGATCACCTCGCGCACATCATAGGGGTGGCGCAGGTCCGGCGGCACCACGCCGTGCAGTTCATGCGGATCGTGAAGCGGCGGGCGCACCTCGCGAACGGCAAGCTCTATCCGTTTGCTGCGATTGAGGTTTTTGACGATGCGCCGGACGATGGCGAGCGCATGCCGGTCGTCGACGGCGAAGTGATCGGCCACGCCCGATTCGCGCGTGTGCAGCTCGGCGCCGCCCAGTTCCTCGGCCGTCACCACCTCGCCGGTGGCGGCTTTCACCAGCGGCGGGCCGCCGAGAAAGATCGTCGCCTGGCCCTTGACCATGATCGCCTCGTCGCTCATCGCCGGCACATAGGCGCCGCCCGCCGTGCAGCTTCCCATGACGCAGGCGATCTGCGGAATGCCGGCGGCGCTCATATTGGCCTGGTTGAAGAAGATGCGGCCGAAATGTTCGCGGTCGGGAAACACCTCGTCCTGGTTGGGCAGGTTGGCGCCGCCGGAATCGACCAGATAGATGCACGGCAGATTGTTCTGCGCGGCGATCTCCTGGGCGCGCAGATGTTTCTTCACCGTCATCGGCAGATAGGTGCCGCCCTTCACCGTGGCGTCGTTGATGACGATCATGCATTCGGCACACTCGACGCGGCCGATGCCGGCGACGATGCCGGCCGACGAGATGCCGCCGTCATACATGTCGAAGGCGGCGAACTGGCCGATCTCGAGAAACGGCGAACCCGGATCGATCAGCTCGGCCAGCCGCTCGCGCGGCAGCAGCTTGCCGCGGGCAATGTGGCGCTTGCGCGCGCCGTCCGAGCCGCCGCGCTCGACGATTGCCGCCTTGGCGGCAAGGTCGCCGACGAGTTCGGCCATGGCTACGGCATTGGCCTTGAAAGTATCCGAGCCGGTGGAGATGGAAGAGGAAAGGGCGGTCATGAAACCTCGGCAGTGGCAAAGCTGGAGAATCGTTGGCGCAGTCTAGCGCGTGATGGCCGGTCTAGACACTCTCCGCCATCATTTCGCGGCCGATCAGCCAGCGCCTGATTTCCGATGTGCCGGCGCCGATCTCGTAGAGCTTGGCGTCGCGCAAAAGCCGCCCGGTCGGATATTCGTTGATATAGCCGTTGCCGCCCAGAAGCTGGATCGCATCGAGCGCCGTCTGGGTGCCTTTTTCGGCGGCATAGAGAATGCAGCCGGCCGCGTCCTTGCGCGTCGTCTCGCCGCGGTCGCAGGCCGCCGCCACCGCGTAGACATAGGATCTGCAGGCATTCATTGTCGTGTACATGTCGGCCAGCTTGCCCTGCACCAGCTGGAATTCGCCGACTGGCCGGCCGAACTGTTTGCGTTCGTGCACGTAAGGCACGGCGACATCGAGGCAGGCGGCCATGATGCCGATCGGCCCGCCGGCGAGGCAAACGCGCTCGTAGTCGAGCCCGCTCATCAGCACCTCGACGCCCTTGCCCTCCTCGTGCAGCACATTTTCGTAGGGCACCTCGACATTCTCGAACACCAGCTCGCCAGTATTGGATCCGCGCATGCCGAGCTTGTCGAGCTTCTGGGCGGTGGAGAACCCGGCCATTGTCTTTTCGACGATGAACGCGGTGATCCCGCGCGAATGCGCCTCCGGATCGGTCTTGCCATAGACGACCAGCGTGTCGGCGTCCGGTCCGTTGGTGATCCACATCTTGGTGCCGTTGAGCACGTAACGGTCATTCTTCTTTTCCGCCCGCAGCCTGAGCGATACCACGTCGGAGCCGGCGCCCGGCTCGCTCATGGCCAGCGCGCCGACGTGCTCGCCCGAACACAGGCCCGGCAGGTATTTTTCTTTCTGCTCGGGTGTGGCCCAGCGATTGATCTGGTTGACGCAGAGATTGGAATGCGCGCCGTAGGACAGGCCGACCGACGCCGAGGCGCGGCTGATCTCCTCGATCGCCACCACATGGGCGAGATAGCCCATGCCGCTGCCGCCATAATCGGGATCCGCGGTCATGCCGAGCAAACCGAGCTCGCCCATCTGCCGCCACAGCCCTGTGGGAAACTCGTTGCTGGCGTCGATTTCGCCGGCCTGCGGCGCGATCTGTTCCTGTGCGAAACGGCTGACCATCTCGCGCAGCGCGTCGATATCCTCACCCAGCCCGAAATTCATCGAGTGCATATACATGCCCGGCCTCTTCTTCCTGTTCCACTCCGGCAAGACGCATGGTCATCGCCTGGTATTTTCGCGTGACATCGGCGACCGACAGCCTGTCATTCGGGCGGAACCAGACAATCACGCCGGTGATCATCTGGATCATCGCCATGGCGGTCAGCGCCGTGTCCTCGATGTCGAAGGCGCCGCTGTCGGCGCCCTCGCGCAGGATCTGGCGCAGTTCCTTTTCATAGGCCGTGCGCAATTTCAGGATCGCCGACAATTTGGCATGCGACAGGCTGCGCAACTCCATGTTGGAGACATGGGTCGAATGCCGCCGCTCGACATGGAAGCGGATGTGGTTGGCGGTAAACGCCGACAGCCGCGTCGCCGGATCACCGGACGCCGGCCTTGCTGCTTCCCACGCCGCGATCAGCGCCTGCATGTGTTCGCGCATTAGCGTGAACAGCAGTTCTTCCTTGTTGGGGAAATAGCGGTAGAGCGCCGCCGCCTGCACCCCGACCTCGCCGGCCAGCTGCCGCATCGACACGGCTTCGTAGCCGTGCCGCGCAATCAGCGTCACTGCCGCCTCGCGTATCGCCGCTTCGGTCTTTTCGCCGTCCGATCCGGTTGTCCTGGCCATGGTCCGCCGCGCTGGTAAATGTTCGCATCCAATAATAAAACAAACGTTCAATTAATTCAAGATGCGTTTGTTGTGGGCGCCGGCGCGTGAGGGGCGCGGGGTGGTAAAATCGGTCAGTCGACTAAGAAATAACGGTCCCGAGCGCCGTTTCGAACGCTGCCATGTCTTTTTCCGGTCCGCAGCTCACCCGGATGCAGCGGTCGATCCCCGGCGCGGCGGGCTTGCGCACAAAGATCCCGGCGCCGGAAAGCCGGTTCATGATATCGAGCGCATGGTCACCGTCGCGACCGCAGTCGATGGCGACGAAGTTGGCGGCCGAGGGCAGGGCGGCAAGCCCGTGCGCCGCAGCGATTTTCGCGATCCGTTCGCGTGAGGCGGCAACATTGGCGATCGTCGCGGAGAGATAGGTCTGGTCGGCCAGCGCCGCCAGACAGGCCGCCTGGGTCATGCGGGTCATGCCGAAATGGTTGCGCACACGATCAAAGGCGCGGACAGCCGAGGCCTCGCCGATGGCGTAACCGCAGCGCAGGCCCGCCAGGCCGTACGCCTTGGAAAAGGTGCGAAACCGCAACACGTTGGGCCGCGACACATCGAGAACCGGCATTGTGCCGGCGGGCGCGAATTCGCCATAGGCCTCGTCGAGCACCAGCATGGTGGTTTCCGGAAGCGCATCGATGAACCGCTCCACGTCATCGGCAGTCCACCACGATCCCATCGGATTGTCGGGATTGGCAAAATAGACCAGCGGCGCGTTTTCCCGGCGCACCGCTTCGAGCAGGGCTTGCGGATCCTCGCGGTCATCGCGGTACGGCACCGTCTTGAGCTGCCCGCCGAACCCGGCGACATGATAGTTGAAGGTGGGATAGGCGCCGAGCGATGTCACCACCGGCGTGCCTTGCTGCGCATACTGGCGAACGGTAAGACCCAGCAATCCGTCGATGCCCTCGCCGATGACGATGTTGTCGGGCTGCACGCCGTGATGGGCGGCAAGGGCGACTTTAAGGTCGAAATTTTCCGGATCGCCATACATCCACATGTCGGGCGCCGCCTCGGCCATCGCTGCAATGACGGCAGGCGAGGGGCCAAAGCCGTTTTCATTGGCGCCGATGCGGGCGACAAACGGTTCGCCGCGGGCCCGCTCCTGGGTTTCCGGGCCGACAAAGGGCACGGATTCTGGAAGGGCATCGACAAGCGGAACGAGGCGAGGGCGGTCGGACATACGTATTCCCGTGTGGTCTGCGTTGCCGGATCTGTTTCCGCCTTCTCCTTACCCGTTTGCTTGAGTTGTGAAAACCGTCCTAGTCGGTGCGTTCGAGCACTTTCACGCAGGCGTCCAGATCATTGGTCGCCAGATGCGCATAGCGCATGGTCATCGACAGCGTCTGATGGCCAAGCCACATCTGCACACGGCGGATGTCGATGCCGCCGCGCACAAGCCGCGAGGCACAGGTGTGGCGCAGGATGTGCGGCACAACTTGGGTGTCCGCTCCAAAATCCGTTTCCGCCTTGGCGTCGTTCCACACGGCGCGATAGGCCGGTTGTGTCATGTGCGCAAACGGGCCTTTGCGGCCGTTTTTTGGAACTGCCAGCACGTTTCGGGCCCGTTCGGTCAGCGGCACGGTGCGGCTGCGGCCCGATTTGGTCAGCCAGAAAGTCGCCCGGTCGTCCACCACATCCTGCCACATCAGCCCGATTGCCTCGCCGAGCCGGCAACCGGTATCGACGAGAAAGACGGAAAGCCGCCAGGCGTCGTCAGAACGATCGCGGATCGCCGCAAACAGGCGGGCTTCCTCATCCGCATCGAGGAAGCGGATGCGTCCGGCCTTTTCGCGTTGGCGCCGGAATTCCGGCAGGCTGTGGATATCTCCCATTTTTTCCGCCTTCCGCAGCAACTTGCTCAAGGCGGCCATCTTTCGGTTGATGGTCGCATTGGAGTTACCGCGTTCGCGAAGGGTACCGATCAGGCGGTCGATCAGTTCGTCGGAGAAGGTTGAGAATTTCCGGCCGAGCAGGATTTCGTTCAGCTCACCCAGAAAAGACCGCACATTGTATTTGTGCGACCCGTCTTCCCACAAAACATCAATGTAGCGGCCTGTAAGGTCCGCCAGACTGTGCTCCGAGACGAATCGTATAATGGGAATCGACGACGAATCGATTCTGTATTCGCCGGATATCGACAAAGACTGTTGAACCGGATTTCGTGCGACCGGTGTATTCATGAGGCTGCCCCCCGGAGCCGTTGTGGATTGTCCTATAGACTCCATCCACGCCTCCCTGCAACCGTTTATGTCTCCCGGTCCAGTCAGCCATCGTCGGTTTCCCAGCGTTCAGTTCGTCGTGCCGAACCCGCCATCAGTCGGTTACCCCCCGTGTTCCGTCCTTTCCGATCATGTTCGCCTGCGTTGCCTGTATGATACCGCAACACGAACGCGTTGTGTTTCTGCCCCGGAGTGAAAATGAAAAGGCCCGGCGCACATGCGTCGCCGGGCCCTGAGTTTTTGCTAAATCGTCATCCGCTTAGAAGTAGCGGGTGAAGCGGAGGTAACCCGATGTCGAACCATCTGGATTGGTTCCGTTGCCGCCGCGTGCGGCTGAAACTGGGTCCAAGATGTCATCGTAGTGAATCTCAGCGCGAACTTCAAAGTTAGTGACCGGGAACCACACAATCGACAATTCAGCTCCAATGGCATCGATTCCCGTGCTGGCCACGCCGGCATAGAGATCACTGAAGTACTGCACAGCCACCGATGCACTCAGTGTCGACGAGAACGCATGGTTATATGACGCCAGGATCGAATACTCAGCACCGCCAAGTACTGTGCCACCCGCAACACCCGGAGCTCCGGCATTGTATGCGTTTGCATTATCGGCGTAGAAACCGATCAATCGAATTGATGAACCGGAAGAGTTCGGAATATTGAACTGAACACCCAACGAGGCACCCCAACCATCAGCACCGGACAAGACGGCATTTGTACCAGTGTCCTCATCATAACCAACCTTGGCCCAGACGGCACCCCATCCCTGGTTGACGCCTATTTTAGCCACCACGTCAGGCGTATAGTTGCCATTTGCGTCGTTTTCTACCGAGATTGTCCCGAAGAAGCCATTACCACCCTGAAGGGTGTAAGCAATCAACTGGCGCTGCTGGTAACCGTAATACATGCCGTGCCAGGAATGCGAACCCCAGTTGGAGGCACCGCCGCCCTGGGTCTGTGCCCAGGCCGATTCGGAGTAACCCATACGAAAACCGCCAAGCTCGATGAACGCCTGGTCAATAGTTGCGTTACCGTCACGTGAACCAGTACCATTAGGTCCGCCGACGATGCCGGGAACTGCTGCGGCCGAGTAAGCATTGAACGTGCTCTGCACACGAATGAAGCCGCGCAGCGTGCCCCATTCCGTGTCGGAACGAGCGTCAAAATTCAATCGGGCACGAGAAGAAACTCCCCATGTGTTTGCGGAACTAAAGGCAGCGCCAGTGTCAGCCCCGGCAACTTGATTGCCGCTGGCCGCTATCTGAAACCACACATAACCCGAAATGCTCAGGCAGGTTTCGGTGCCGGGGATGTAGAAGAATCCGGAACCGTAAGCATCACAGACGCGTACGTATTCTACGGGCTCCGGCTCGGCGACGACAACGGCGTCGGCGGCCTTTGCGCCGGTTGCTGCAACAAGGACCGCAGCGGAGCCGAGAAGTAGGCTCTTGATGTTCATTTTCTGACCTCCAGTCAGAATCGACGGAGGTTGTGTTCGGGATTATCCAAAATGCCAACGAAATGGTGGGTTTGCCAGCGATCCCGGCCAATATGCGCGCGTCGCACGCGTTCAGCCATTCCCGCGCTGCTTGCGGATGGGCTATTGAACTGCTTCGTTTCAGGTTAAGATCGCCCGCGCAAACGCCTTGTGCAATGATCGCATGGGGCATTGCTGTTGCACAAAACGACACGTTTTGAGACCCAGGTCGGCAAGTGCCAATGTTAACCAGGCAATTCGCCTCCTGGAGCGGCAGGTGAAACCGAAACTGATTGGCAGCCAATCAGCTTGCAGAATCACCTGCCGCCTCCAGGCAGGCAAAAGTCTGTTAACATTGGCTTTCCTGCCGACCTGCGTCCCTGGCGCGTCTTTTGTGCAACAGGAACGGCGCGTGCGATCTTTGCACAATGCGTCAGCCGCGGGCGATCTAACCTGAAACGGCAAAAGCCCAGTTCAATAAATCCGTCAAGCAGCGCGGGAAGGGGCACGAAACGCGTGTCGACGCGCGCATATTGGCCGGGATCGGGGCAGGGAACCCACGCATTTCGTTGGCATTTTGGATAATCCCGAACACAGACCTCCGTCGATTAACTTTGACTGGAGGTCAGAAAATGAAAATCAAGAGCCTACTTATCGGCTCCGCTGCGGCTCTCGTCGCAGTAACCGGCGCAAAGGCCGCCGACGCAGTTGTCGTCGCCGAGCCAGAGCCCGTAGAGTACGTACGCGTCTGTGACGCTTACGGCGCGGGCTTCTTCTACATTCCCGGCACCGAAACCTGCCTGAGCATTTCAGGTTACGTTTGGTGGCAGGTTGCGGCAGGTAGCTACACCACGCACTCTGCTGCGGGCGTCAATGGCGACACAACCGGTTATTACGATGGAACCGCTGCTGATGGCTGGATGGCTTCCTCACGTGCTCGCGTAAACTTCGATGCGCGTTCGGACACCGAGTGGGGCACACTTCGCAGCTTCATCCGTATTCAGGGCACATGGAATGGTAGTGCTGTTGGCGATGGACCTGCGACCTTTGACCAGGCATTCATCGAGCTTGGCGGCCTGCGTATGGGTTACTCTGAATCGGCTTGGGCGCAGACCCAGGGCGGCGGTGCATCTAACTGGGGTGCACATTCCTGGGGCGGCATGTACTACGGTTACCAGCAGCGCTTCCTGATTGCCTACACCTTCCAGGGTGGCAATGGCTTCTTCGGCACGATTTCGCTGGAGGACGATGCACTGGGCACAGCTCCGGGCTTCAATCCGTATATACCTGCACCTGCCGGTGGCAACTACATCCCAGATATTGTAGCTAAAGTTGGCGTCAATCAGGGCTGGGGATCGGTTTGGGTCAAGGTCGGTTATGACGAGGACTTCAGCGGTTCGGGTTATCCGGCAACCGTCGCATTCCTACCGGGCGCTCCAAACAGTGGTGGCTTCGGTGTTGGCGTCGGTTTGCAGCTCAATGTTCCGAACTCTCCGGGCTCTTCGCTTCGCTTGATGGGTTACTATGCTGACGGTGCGCATGCCTACAATGTTGGCTCACCGACGTCGCTATTTGGCCCGTTCGTTGCAGCCGGCACCGTTCCGGCAAACATCTACGGCGGAGGTGAATGGTCTATTTTGGCATCGTACAACCATGCGTTCTCATCCACGTTGAGCGCATCGGTCGCACTGCAGTACTTCAACGACCTGTACTATGTCGGCACGGACGTGTCGACGGGAATGGACGCATGGGGTGCTGAAGTTTCGGTCGTCTGGTTCCCGGTTACGAATTTCGAGGTTCGCGCCGAGTTACATTACGACGATATCGTCGATGCTCATCCGGCAGCCATCACGCCGACTGGCGATCCTGACGGAACCGTTTCCGGTTTCCTCCGGTTCACCCGCTACTTCTAATCGGCTGACATCAGCTGATAAGGCAAAACCCGGCGAGCAATCGCCGGGTTTTGTTTTTGTGGTGATACTCTTGGTTTGCCGCAATCGTAATTTCACCGCGGGGAAGGTAGTCCCCGCAGGCAACAGCCGAAGCGTCGTTTCCCGATTTCCAAAAATCGATGTCGAGTGTCCAGGTTGCGGAAACCCGGCAATGTCAAACCATTCATCATACTGAAATCAGGCGCGGTGAAAGAATCCCGCGATCCGTTCAGGCATATCACCCGTTTCCAGCAACGGCGCGTGGCCCTGGCCTTTCACCGTGAGCGCTTTCATCTGCCCGTGCAGCGCTTTCATCTGTTCCACGGTCTCTGTTGACAACAAAGTCGAGTTTTCGCCGCGGAACAGCAGCATCGGTGTGTTCGTCAGCCCCATGAATTGCGGCCACAATTCGGGCAGCGGCTGGCTCAAATCGATGCTCGTGACCGTCTTGATCAGTTTGGGATCGAAATCGGCGTCCAGCCGGCCATCCTTCTCGATGTAGACGGTGCGCACCATACGCTCCCAGTCGGCATCGTCAAGCGCCGGAAACGCTTCGCCATGCGCCAGTTTCTGGATCTCGACCGCCTCGGCCCAGTTCTTCGGCTTGGGCGCGCGTTCCAGATAGGTGCGGATTTTTGCCAGCCCTTCGCCGTTCACCACAGGCCCGACATCGTTGAGAACCACTGCCTTCAAGGCGCCGGGCCGCATTGCGGCGAGGACATGGATGATCAGCCCGCCGCGCGACGTGCCGATGAATCCCGCATGCTCGACATCAAGCGCGGTCAGACCCGCGACAATATCCGAAGTTTCAACCAGCACATCATAGCGCCGCCAGTCGGAATCGTATTCGGACAGGCCCCGGCCGCGATAGTCGAAGCACACGACCATGCGCGGCGGCGTCTCGTGCCGGCTCAAGTGAAGCGCCAGTTCGTGAAAGTCGCGGGCGTTGCGGGTCAGGCCCGGCAAGCAGACAACGGGCAGGGCAGTCCTGCGGTGCCGCTTGCCGTAGACGCGCGCGTGCAGACGCAATCCATCCATGGAAGAATAGTAGAAATCCGCGTATTCTTGGGCGTCATTCACAAGCAAATCCAATGTTCAAACATGTTGCGTCCAACTGACACGAGTGCGGCGCAGATCATTCATCATGCTGATATGCAATGCCGTAACCGCCAAATGTTTAGCGGCCCCGTTTCAGGGCGGAGACAATGTCGAAGCGGCCGGAAATCCGCATACTATACACTTGGTAATTTTCCATCACGCGCTGCACATAATTGCGGGTTTCGGCAAACGGAATGCGCTCCGTCCAGTCGACAATACGATCAGTCGACATTTCCCGCGGATCGCCATAACGCTCGATCCAGTCCTCGACACGGCGCGGACCGGCATTGTAGGCGGCAAATGTCAGCACGTATGAACCCCCAAACCGCTCCAGTTGTTCGCGCAGATAGGCCGAACCCAGCTTGGCGTTGTACGCCGCATCACCAGTCAAACGCTGCTTTGAGAAGGCGACGCCGGTCTTCCGTGCCACGTCCCTGGCCGTACCGGGCATAAGCTGCAACAGTCCGCGTGCTCCTGCTTTGGAGACTGCTCCCACATTGAATTCGCTTTCCTGCCTTGCCACGGCATAGGCGAGTGCCCTGCCGTTGCCCTTTATGTTGGCCGCCGCCGGTATGGCGCCGAGCGGATGCGCCAGCGCGCCGATCCTGATGCCGCGCGCGGCGGCGATCTTGCCGACTTGCAATGCCAGCCGATGATCGCCACGGCGCTCCGCCATGACCGCGAGTAAGGCCAGTTCACCAGGACTATCGAGTTCGCGCGCCAGTGCGCGATAGAACAGGCGGGCGCGTTTTTCATGGCCGGCCGCTTCGATACGCCGAATAACGTGCACCGCTTCTCGCCTGTCGAAGGCGTTCCGGTCGGCCTGCGACGGTCTGGGGTAGGCGACATCGATCGATTTGCGGCCAAGTTTGGCCGCGGCCAGCTGACCGTAAAAACTCATGCCGTAACGGGCGGCTTTTTTATAGTGCGTACCCGCCTCGCCGGGGCCGCCCAATTCTGCGGTGCGGCCCAGCCAGTAATATGCACGGGCCCTCGAGATCGGACCTTTGGACACATCGGCGATGCGGGAGAAATGAACGGCCGCCTTGTCGGGTTCGCGCAGGGCACGCAGCGCATACCAGCCGGCATGGAACTCGGCATCGGCAATCTTGCCTTTGCTGGCAGCGGCGTGGTTCGCGGCGACCTGATAGGCCAGCTTCACTTCGCCGATATCGATCAACTCGCGTGAAAGAACGCGCCGTTCGGTCCACCATTCGTCGGGATGAACGAGCCGTGTCTGATCGCTCGGCGCTTTAGCCATTACCTTGGCCGCAGCCACAAATCTGTTCTGCCTGCGCAGGTGCTTTGCCTTGGCAAAAAGATAGCCGGCCGATTGCTGCTTTTGCGGCACCTTGGCAAGCAGTTTTCCCGCACTACCCTTGCGCCGGATGACTGCGGCCCAAGCGTTGTAGAGCGCTTCCGCGCCCGCCAGTTTTGCTACTCGCCCTGCAGACCGCACCCGGTCATGATAAAGCATCCTCTCCATGCGAAACCGATGCGCGCCGGAAGGAATGAACTTGCCGAACGATTTGATGATCAGGGCCTCGTCCTTGGCATCAAGCTTGGCAGTACGCCAATAGGACGCCAGCATTTTGCGCGCTGCTTTCTTGTTGCCGGCCTTGATCAGGGCGCGAGCCAGCACGATGGCGCCTTGCGCGGTTTTCGGCGCGGTTCCACCAAAGGCGCCGATGACGATTTTCGCAGGCAACTCCTCGCGATAAAGCGCCCTTTCGCTGTTGGCGCGCATGATCGACAGGCCAGGCCATCCAGCAAGTTTTGAAGCAGCCGCGGCGATTTCGCGGCCCGTCACGTCGTTCCCCGCCGCGAAGCGCGATAGACCATTCGATAATACGCCGATCCAGCGAGCTTTCAGAAAGGCGTTTGGCGGCTTTGCGGGCCTTCGCGGTTTCGCCCGCTGACAACGCATCCAGCGCGGTTTTTAGTCTCGCAGTATTGCCGGCGCCCGCTTCCGACCGTGCCACAACGGCCACTCGGGTCGGCACCGCTGACGTCATCGCATTTCGATCAACGGATCCCGTGATATCTTCGGAAGGGCGTGGCACAGGCAACGGCACGTTAAAGGCGTGCATTTCCAGCCCGTACGCATTTGACACCATGACAACCGAAGCAATTAGCGCCGTCGTTGCAAGCCTATAAAACCTGAACTGTATCAAAACGATATTACCCGTCTTCTAGCCACCAATTTTACCCGCTCCAGAATATTCTGTTGGCGTGAACAGCGGGTTAAGCAAAGGTTAGCGCAATTGATCAAATTGGTCTCAATCGCCGCTTACCGACACATTGGTCAAAGATATGGCAACACAATGATGGTCGAATTGGCCAACTTCGGCTGGAATGCGCGCTGTGATTGGGTTAGAACCCGCTGCCCGCATCAGTTTCGCGGTAACTAACCGGAGTTAACGACCATGTTCACAGGATCGCTCACAGCGCTTGTCACACCGTTCCAGTCTGACGGAAGCCTGGACGAGAAAGCCTTTCGCGACTTTGTGAACTGGCAGATCGCCGAGGGAACCAATGGCCTTGTTCCGGTTGGCACGACTGGTGAATCACCCACCTTGTCGCACGATGAGCATAAGCGGGTGGTCGAAATCTGCGTCGAAACGACGGCGGGACGTGTACCGGTAATCGCCGGTGCGGGTTCCAACAATACGGTCGAAGCTGTCGAACTCAGCCAGCATGCCGAACAGGCCGGCGCCGACGCGGTGCTGGCCGTAACCCCTTATTATAACAAGCCAAATCAGCGTGGTCTTTACGAGCATTTCGCGCGCGTTGCCAAAGCGACCAGCCTGCCGGTAATCATCTACAACATCCCGCCCCGCTCGGTGATCGACATGACGCCGGAAACGATGGGTCGGCTCGTCGCCGATTTTCCCAACATCCGTGGCGTCAAGGATGCCACCGGCAAGGTGGAGCGGGTGAGCGAACAGCGGGCCAGCTGTGGCACCGATTTCATTCAACTGTCCGGTGAAGACGCCAGCGCGCTTGGATTCAATGCCCATGGCGGCGTTGGAGCCATTTCGGTGACATCCAATGTTGCGCCGAGACTGTGTGCTGAATTTCAGGCCGCCACGCTGAGTGGCAACCAGGCGCGCGCACTTGAACTGCAGGACCTTTTAATGCCGCTACACAAGGCGATCTTCCTGGAAGCCGGCGTGTCTGGCGCCAAATATGGTCTCTCAGTATTGGGTCGCTGCGAAAACGTGCTGCGGTCTCCCATGGTGTCGGTCGAAAAGACGGCGGCCGACGCAATTGAGGCTGCCATGCGCCATGTAGGATTAGTCAACTGACGCCGTAAGCGTCTCTATCATCATGACCAAGGACAAGAAAAACAAAACCAGGCCCGTTGCTGAAAACCGCAAGGCCAGGTTCAACTACGAGGTGATGGATACCGTCGAGGCCGGGTTGGTGTTGACCGGCACGGAGGTCAAATCGCTGCGCGAAGGCCAAGCCAACATCCAGGAAAGTTATGCCGCTGTCGAAGATGGCGAAATATGGCTGATCAACTCCTATGTACCTGAATATCTTCAAGGAAATCGGAACAACCATGAGCCTAGACGGCGCCGTAAACTGCTGTTGAACAAGCGCGAAATGGCTCGCCTGGCACAGGCCGTCGATCGTGAAGGCATGACCATGGTGCCGCTGAAAATCTATTTCAATGATCGTGGCCGTGCCAAGCTTCTGTTGGCGATTGCGCGGGGCAAAAAGTTGCATGACAAGCGCGAAACCGAGCGCAAGCGCGACTGGAATCGGGAAAAGGCTCGCCTGATGAAGGAGCGCGGCTGAGCGCCACGCATCGGGGAATTTTTCCTCGATCAGATCCGTTTACAAGAAAAATTCCCCATATGTCGGATCGGGCTTGTTCAATCCGTCATTTAAGCGGACCAGTTGACCGAACTGGTCAGACGGACCGCGTCGAGTTGCGGTTTTGCCAATTCAAAATAGGGAGAATTTCCATGGCAAAGTATATTTTTGCGTATCACGGCGGCAAGATGCCCGAGACGCCCGAGGAAGGAGAAAAGGTCATGGCCGCCTGGCAGGCCTGGTTCGAGGGCCTTGGCAGTGCGGTTGTCGATGGTGGCAATCCTGCGGGCATGTCGAAAACGGTCACCGCCGGCGGCATCGAAGACGGTGGCGGTGCAAATCCGATATCGGGGTATTCGCTGGTTGAAGCGGAAAGCATCGAGGCGGCTTGCGAGATGGCCAAGGGATGCCCGATTCTCGATCACGGAACCGTCGAGGTCGCTGAAGCGATGGATATGTAGTCCAGCACCGCATTTGGCGGTACTATCTCACCGGGAACGCCAATTGGCGGTCCCGGAAACCGGACAATAGCGAGGATCGAGCAATGACAACCGAACTTTGGTACCTGTTTTTAACTTCCGTTCTGCTTGCCGTGCTTTGGATACCTTTCATAGCTGGCCAGGCGACAAAGATCGGCCCGCTTTCCTCGGAAGACTACAAGAACCTGCGTGATGTCGACACGATGCCGGCCTGGATCCGGCGAGCTAATCGCGCCCATATCAACCTGGTCGAACAGTTCGGTGCCTTTGCCGGCCTTGTTGTTGTCGCTCACCTGACCAACGTGTCCACAAGCGCAACAGCACTCGCGGCGGCGGTTTTTTTCTGGGCGCGTATCGCGCACGCCGTGGTCATGATTGCTGGTATCGGCGTCATCATGTTGCGCACGCTTATCTTCTCGGTCGCTTGGCTTTGCCTGATGGTGATGGCATGGGCGATATTGACCGGTGCTACTTGATAACCACAACCATGAACAATAGTTTTCCAAAGGGAGAAACGCGATGAGCTTGCTGGTCGAATACACCGTCAACGAGGGAAAGGCGGAAGCGCAGGTCGCAGCCTTGAATGCGTTTGTTGCCGGCCTCAAAGCAATCGGTGATGAGGGCTATCACTATACCGCCTATGAAACCGATGATCCGACCAAGTTCATTGCCGTCCTCGATTTCGCCGACGAATCGGCCAAACAGCGTTTTCTGGACAGCGCCCCATTCAACGACTATCGCGACGGCTCCAAGGATCGCTTTCCCGGTCCGCCGTCGACGACCACAATCCGGCTGGTCGCATCGACGCGCAATTGACCAAGACCGCCCGAAGGCGGGTCTAGACCCCGGCCATTGCCGGACGCTCAACCGCCTGTTCACGGATGGGCCAGTGCACGATGGCGGCGAACAGCCCGAGCGCCACGCCGAGCCACCAGACAGGATCATATGTTCCAAACTGGTCGTAGAGATAGCCGCCAAGCCAGACACCAAGAAACGATCCGACCTGGTGTGACAGGAACACGATCCCGCCAAGCATGCCCAAATGGCGCGTACCGAACATAATGGCCACGAGCGCGTTGGTCGGAGCGACCGTCGACAGCCACAGCAACCCCATGACGACCGCGAAGATGATGACACTTGTCGGCGTCTGGGGCAGCAGCAAAAACGCAGTAACCGCGATTGATCGGCCGATATAGAGCAGCGACAGAAAAACCGGTTTGGAGTATTTTTGCCCAATGATACCTGATGCCAGAGATCCGATGATATTGAAGAATCCGATCAGTGCCAGCGCGATGACCGCATATCTGGCCTCAATGCCGATATCGCCGAGATAGGCGGGGAAATGCGCTGTGATGAAGGCGACCTGAAATCCGCAGACAAAGAAGCCGGCGACAAGCAGTAAATAGCTTTGATGGGAGAACGCCTCGCGCAGCGCCTGGGCAACCGTCTGTTCCATCTCGTGTCTTGATGTCAGGCCTGTCGCGGCATTCCCGCGCAGCGGAATTGCAAGAATCGGTATGACAAGCATGAGAGCCGACATCCAAACCAGAGCGTCTGACCAGCCGACAGAATCGATAAGCCCTTGACTTAAAGGCGCAAAAACGAACATGCCGGCGGACCCGGCAGCAGTTCCGATGCCGAACACCAGACTACGTTGTTCCGGTGCCACATTGCGGGCAAAAGCCGCCAGGACGATGCCGAAAGAACCGGCCCCGACACCAATACCAATCAGCACGCCGCCGCCGATGTGCAGCATCATCGGGGATGAGGGAACCGCCATCATCACCAGCCCGGCGGCATAAAGAACACCGCCGAGCGACAGCATTCGCCAGGCGCCGTATTTGTCTGCCAGAGCACCGAATATGGGCTGACTTATGCCCCACAGCAGGTTTTGAATGGCCATCGCCAGACCGAAAGTCGTCCGGTCCCAGCCGGTATCGGCAAGAAGCGGCAGCTGGAAAAATCCCATTGCCGAGCGGGGGCCGAATGCTAGAAGCGCAATGATGCAGCCGCAGATAATGATCAGCCAGGGAATGTTGGGTTTGGCTGTGTCTGTAGTCAATTCGCAATCCTCAAGTTGGGGAACCCGACAGCGTATCCGATTGGTGTTACGGTACAACCCAGTTCGGCTGAACGATCGTGAAATTTTATGAAACGGACAGGGGAATAAATACCGCTGCCATGCGTTTACATTTCGCAAGCCCGCTCAGGGACTTGCGCTCAGTTGGGTGCTACGCTTCAATCCGGTTTGCAAGAGCGTGTCCTGGACCATGAACGACCGGCAAAAAGCGATATTGGCAGAAATCCCGCGCCTAAGGCGGTACGCCCGCTCGTTGGTACGTGAATCCGACGGAGCCGATGACCTGGTTCAGGACAGTCTCGAGCGGGCGTTCGCGCGTATTGCAAATTGGCAAACAGGCGACAGTCCCCGCCGCTGGCTGTTTACGATCATGCACAACATCTTCATCGACCAGATCAGGAAAGATCAGCGGCGTGGCGAAGTCGTGCCTTTAACCGACCAGGAGGCTGGGCTTGCCAAGGTCAAGGCGGAACAGCACGACAAACTCGTCGCACGCGACGTGATCGACGCTTTGCAACGGATCGATCCCGACCGCCGTGCAGCACTCACGCTGGTCGCCGTGGAGGGTTTTTCCTACGCCGAAGCGGCGGAGATCCTGCGAGTACCGGCGGGAACGGTGATGTCGCGCATAGCTCGCGGCCGCAACGAATTGCGTGAAGCGCTGAACGAAGGCACCCGGAACAGGGCGATCAGGGTGGTGGAATGACAAATAGTAAAACATATTCCGATACCGATCTGCACTTGGCGCTCGATGGCGAAATGCCGGCAGAGCAAAGAGCCGAATTTGATCGCTGGCTTGAGCAAAATCCGAAGGAACAGGAGCGATTCCAGCAATTTGAAACGGATCGCAAGGCGCTGAAATCCGCGCTAGACCCGGTTCTCGAAGAACCGATCCCGTCGCGTCTGACACGCATTCGCGCCACCGCCAACGACAATTCGGCCACCGCCTCGCGCTGGCTGATGGCCGCCGCGGCAGTGTTGCTGTTCGCCGCCGGTGGTGCTGCGGGATATTTGGCGGGTGCGCGACTGCCGGCAGCGCCAAACGAAGCCAGCCTGCTGGCCGACAATGCGATTGCGGCGCACGTGATCTATGCCGCCGAAAAGCGTCATACCGTCGAAGTCGGGGCCAACGAGAAGGATCACTTGGTTGCATGGCTTTCCAAGCGGGTGGGCTTGAGCCTCGTTGCTCCGGATCTGGAAAAGTACGGATTCTCACTGGTCGGCGGCAGGTTGCTGCCGTCCGGCGCCCGTGCGGCTGCACAGTTCATGTACGAAAATACCGGTGGTGACCGGATTTCGCTCTATGTCACCACCGTCGACAACAAGGACGAAACGGGATTTCGGCTTGTCGAGGAACGCGGCGCGCGCGCGTTCTACTGGCTCGACCACGGCTATGCCTGTGCGGTGACCGGCAGTCTCGCCGAAGACGAGCTTTTGAAACTGTCCCGCGATGCCTACCGGCAACTGGTCAGCAGCGACGACTGGTAGGCCGGTTGCCGCATAAGCCGTTTCGGCCTCTCCGCAATGTGAGTTGCGCTTATGGTGATTTGGTTTCACAGTATGGGCCGCGACAGGTCGCTGTGATGGAAAAGACACGAAACATCGCCTTTTTCTGTGTCGGGCGCGCCGTTTTCTTCGGTTCCCTTGCCATTTGCTGCGTCATGCTGGCGTTCTCGTTCCATCCGGTCATGTCGTTTCGCGCCGGCGCCATTATGGCGTTAATGATGACCGCGATCTTGCTGTGGTACGCGATGACCGCGCCGAGACGACCGCCGAAACGAACGGAAGTCTGGATCTACCTGGACGAAAAGACACGACCGATGAACGATCATGCCCGCCGGGTCTTTTCGGGCGTCATGAGGGAAGTCTACGGGCTATATGCCCGCGCTGCGTTCAAGGCGTCGGTCGGTTTCTTCGTTGTCTCTGTTGCGCTACAGCTGTTCGGCGTCGGCCCGGTTTATCGCTGAGCGTCGAGTTGTTTGAAACGACTTAGGAACATCCGTTCGACTTTCTTGGCGGGCGTCGGCGTCAGGTCGAAATGATCCGCGCTGAAACCCCTGGGACGGCCGAAATATTTTGCAGCTTCGGTGTCCGAGAAGCCGGCAAGTTCGCGCGCTTCGAACCACGCGGCGATCTGGTCGGCCCGCTTGATGGATCGTTTCAATGTCGCCGCCGGCTCGGCAGGCAGCGAAAAACGCAGGTGAATGGCCGCTTGTAGGCGCGCCTCGACCGCCTTGTATCCGCCGCCGACAACGGCCTTGAACGGCGAAATCATGTCGCCGATGACATATTCGGGCGCATCGTGAAGCAGACAGGTCAGGCGCTGGTTGGCGCTCGCTCCGGGTTGGATAAGCTGAAAGATGTCGTCGACCAGCAGCGAGTGCTGGGCCACCGAAAAGGCGTGATCGCCAACCGTCTGCCCGTTCCAGCGTGCGACACGCGCCAGCCCATGCGCAATGTCGGTGATCTCGATATCGAGTGCGGACGGGTCGAGAAGATCGAGGCGCCGGCCGGAAATCATCCGTTGCCAGGCCCTTGCCGGCGCGCCTTTTTTGTCGGCCATCAGCTTCCGTCCGCCGCTTTGCCGGTTGCAGGAAACTGAAAATCCGCCCAGGCCGGTATCGACAATTCCACCTCGACATCGCCGGCCATGATCGGCTGACCGGCATCGATCGCCTGCGCGGCCCGGTCGATACGCACAATGGCAAGTCCGTCATCTCCCGCCGTCGATCCGAGCGTCCCGATCTCGCGGTCGCCGGCCGTGATCGGCGATCCCGTCGCCGGCAGTTCTGCCGATCCTTGCACGATGAGCAGACGCCGCCGGGCGGTGCCGCGATGCTGCATGCGCGAGACGACTTCCTGTCCGACGAAACATCCCTTCTTGAACGACACGCCACCGTTGTGGTCGAGCAGCACATCGTGCGGGAATGCTTCGCCCAGCGGATAGTCATCACCGCTTTCGCCGACACCGAATGCGATGCGGTGAGCATGCCAGTCGGCCGCGGCCGCATCGGCTTCCGGTGCGGACTGCCCGTAGACCCTGACGGTGTCGCCGGATGGGAAACGCCGGTCGTTCAATGCACTTGAAGGCGCTGAATCAGCGTCCCATGAAACCGACACATCGGCTTGATCCAGTTGTGAAATTTCGACTTTTGCCCGCAGGCGATACAGCATCAGCCGCTTGATGAAATCGCCAACCACATCCTTGCGGAAGTCGAGGTGGAACCCGCCGTTGGCATTGGAGATCAGGAAGTCGAACAGGATTTTCCCCTGCGGTGTCAGCAGCGTGCCGGGCATGATTTCGCCGTCCTGCAACCCGTCGAGATCGGTGGTGATCAGGTTCTGCAGAAAATGCCGCGCGTCGTCGCCGTGTACGCTCACGATGGCCCGGTCATCCAGTTTGGCGGTTGGCATTATTTTGAATCCCTTGCGTTGCAGCCCGCCATTACGTAAGCCGCGCAGGCAGGTCCGGCAAGTGTGGCAAGGCGATTGAGAGGCGAACAGCGATGATGCAAGCATTCGACCTGGTTTTGAAGGGCGGAACGGTGGTCAATCATGACGGCACAGCGTGCCGCGATATCGGCGTCAGCGCAGGCCGCATCGCCGAAATCGGCAATCTTGCCACAGCCTCTGCCGGCGAGGTGATCGACTGTACCGGCCTGCACGTGCTGCCCGGGGTGATCGACAGCCAGGTTCACTTTCGCGAGCCCGGGCTGGAGCACAAGGAAGATCTGGAGACCGGCTCGCGCGCTGCCGTGCTCGGCGGCGTGACCACGGTGTTCGAGATGCCCAACACCAAACCGCTGACGACCTCTGAAGCCGCCCTTGCCGACAAGGTGTCGCGCGCCACCGGACGCATGTGCTGCGACTTCGCCTTCTGGGTCGGTGGAACCCGTGAAAACGCTCGCGACATCGGCGAGCTGGAGCGCCTTCCCGCAGCCGCCGGAATCAAGGTGTTCATGGGTTCATCCACCGGTGATCTGCTGGTCGAGGACGATAGCGGCGTTGCATCGATCCTTGCCAATACCAGGCGCCGCGCCGCCTTTCATTCCGAAGACGAATTCCGCCTGCGCGAGCGCGAGCATCTGAGGGTTCCAGGCGATCCCTCGTCCCATCCGGTATGGCGTGACGAGACTGCGGCGCTGCAGTGCACCGAACGGCTGGTGCGCATCGCCCGCCAGACCCGTGCGCGCATCCATGTCCTGCACATTTCGACCGCCGAGGAGATCGGCTACCTGCAACAGCACAAGGATGTCGCCACCTGCGAGGCGACGCCGCATCATCTCACCCTGTCGGCGGCCGAATATGCCACGCTCGGCAATCTGATCCAGATGAACCCGCCGGTGCGCGACGCACATCATCGTGAAGGCATTTGGCGCGGCATCGCCCAGGGCGTCGTCGACGTGCTCGGATCGGACCACGCGCCGCACACGCTGGAAGAAAAGCAACAGCCATATCCGGCCTCGCCCTCAGGCATGACCGGCGTGCAGACTCTGGTCCCGATCATGCTCGATCATGTCAATGCCGGACGATTGACGCTCGAGCGCTTCGTCGACCTGACCAGCAACGGCCCGCAGCGCCTGTTCTCCATCGCCGGCAAGGGCCGCATTGCCGCCGGTTACGACGCCGACTTCACCATTGTCGACATGAAGCGCCGCGAGACCATTACCAACGAGCAGGCCGGCTCGAAGGCCGGCTGGACGCCTTACCACGACCGCCAGGTGACCGGCTGGCCGGTCGGCACGATTATCCGCGGCAGCCGCGTCATGTGGAATGGCGAGATCGTCAATGCGGGGCAGGGTGCCCCGGTGCGGTTTTCCGAAGCGCTTCCCGTCAAGTCATGACAGAAGTCACGCTCATCCGGCATGGTCAGGCGCAAACCGGAGCGAAGGACGAAAAGAGCTATGATCGGCTCAGTGATCTGGGGCACGAACAAGCGGCTTGGTTGGGAGAGTATATTCAACAATCGCTGCCATTTGATCTGGTTATTTCAGGGGCGCTGACCCGGCAGATTGAAACTGTCCAATCGATGAAGCTGAATCAGATTCCACATCGGATAGACGACCGATTGAACGAACTTGATTATTTTGGGCTCAGCAAAAGCTTGCACAATTCCCACGGTGTGCCGTTTCCGGAGGATCCGGTGTCTTTTGCAGCGCACGTTCCGCAAATTCTCGGCGTATGGCAACAGGGAAAAATCGATCCGGGGTTGGAAACCTATGATTCTTTTCACCACCGGATTGTCGGTGCGCTGAAGGATGCCGTCCGGCAGGACGGCCGCGTACTCCTTGCAACATCAACTGGCGTTATTGCTACCTTGGCGGCGATTTCACTGGGATTGGATGCGGGTTCCAAGGGGAAGCTTTTCTTGAGTGTCGCTCACACGTCGATACACAAGTTCGAATTGCGCGGCGATGAATTGCATTTGATCCAGTTTGGAGCGACACCCCATTTGGACCGACCCGATCGGGCTCATGCCAGGTCGCTCATTTAGAGCGTGTCCGGTTCGAAGGGTTGCATACTGGAATAATATTTCATTGGCTTGTCTTCCCTGTACCGGCCGGTGGCCGCGTCCAAACCAACGGGTGTAACCACAAATTCCTTGTTGGTTGGCGGCGGTTTTTTTTACATTAATGGTTTTTTCAAATTAAACTCGTAAGTTGTAGTCAATCTCGGCGGTTGCACGAATCGACGTGAGAACGCAACATCTGGTTGTTGCAAGTGTGGAAATGGGAAGTTGATCATGACGCGTTTGATGCGGCGTGCCTGCTTGTGCGGGCGGGCGGGGCGATTCAATGAAACTGCGGCAATAACCGCTTCAACGATCGCAGACCGTGTCCTCGGGCGTATTCTGTTTGTGCTTTTTTTCAATCTGCTTTTGATGGCGCAACCCTCCGTTCTGTATGCGCAAACGGTCAAGGACATTAAGGTTGGCGACGTTCCGTACAAGGTCCTGATATTCAAAGGCAACCGCGCGTGGGTAGCGCCTGCCAACGTAAAAGAGGTCGAATATCTGATCGTTGGCGGTGGTGGCGGCGGTGATGAAGGCGGCGGCGGTGGCGGTGGCTTCCGTGAGGGGGAGACGACGGTGACGCCTGGCACCACTTACCAGATTTGGGTTGGCGTCGGTGGTCCGCCAGGCAAAAATGGCCAGGACAGCAGCGCATTGGGCATAGTCGCCAAAGGCGGCGGTGGCGGCGGCGGTGAGCGAGGGGGAAGGACATCGTACAAAGGAGGCGATGGCGGCTCGGGTGGAGGCGCAACCGCCAACGGAACCGGGGGGAGACATGTCGGAAAAGGAACTCCGCGGCAAGGCCACGATGGCGGAGTTTCGGGACGCTCGGAATGGGGCGGCGGCGGCGGCGGCGGCGGCGCCGGCGGGCCGGGCAAGAAGGTAACTGGCAGTGTTAGTAGATATGTCGGCCGCGGCGGCAATGGTGGCGACGGAAAAAGCTCGTCTATCACAGGCCAGCAAAAATTTTATGCCGGCGGTGGCGGCGGCGGTGCAAACATCGGCACCAAAGCCGACGGACAATTTACTAATGCCGGTGGCGTAGGCGGCTCTGGCGGCGGCGGACGTGGCGCCAGAAACGATAGGGGAACCGGTGACAATGGCAATCCCAATACCGGCGGCGGCGGCGGCGGCTCGGAAGTGCAAGGTAATGGCTCCAAAGGAGGCTCCGGCATTGTCATAATAAGATACGTAGCGACACCCAAGATCGCGGTGACATCCTCGGAGAGCGGTGGGCTTACCGATGGCCGCACCGATGATCAAGGGGAAGAGCCGGCAGGCACGGCCAAGACCGTGACCTACACGGTCACGAACAGCGGCACTGCCAACCTGGCACTCGATACGGCGACGGCGACCGGCACCCCCGACAATGTCAAGGACGTCACGATCACCGACCCGGTCAAGACGACGCTTGTGCCCGGCGAAGAGACGAGGTTCACGGTCAGCTACACGCCTGAGTATGCCGGAGCATTCTCGTTCGGCCTGACAATCGGCAACAACAGCACCAATGCGAAACCGTTCGACTTCACCGTCAGGGGCAAGGCAACGGGCAATCCCGAGATCAAGGTGGAGTTGAAGAACGGCACCGAAGTAAACCATGGCGGCGCCCATGCGCGGGGACGCAAACCTGCCGGCACGGCCGAGACCGTGCAATACACGGTCAGGAATATCGGCACTGCCAACCTGACGCTTAAAGATGTGACCTCGGACAAACTCAGCAATGTCAAGGCCGTCACGATCACCGGCCCCAAAAAGAAAAAGCTTGCCCGGAATGAGACAGCGACGTTCACGGTCAGCTACACGCCTGAGTATGACGGAGCGTTCTCCTTCATCCTGGGAATCCCCAACAATGACGCCGACAAAAATCCGTTCAACTTCACCGTCAGCGGCAGGGCAACGGGCGATCCCGTGATCGTGGTGGCGTCGAAGAAGACCGGCGCCACCATTGCCGATGGCGGCAAGGATGTGCAGGCGGCCAGCGTGGCGGCGGGTCAGGCTACGCCCCCTGATCTACAGGGTCAGGAACACCGGTCTGGCCGAGCTGACGCTTCAGGATGTGACCGTGCCCCCGGACAGCAAAGATAATATCAAGGCCGTCACCATCACCGGCCCCAAAAAGAAAAAGCTTGCGCCCGGCCAGGAGACGGAGTTCACGGTCAGCTACACCCCGACGATTGCCGGAACCTTCGCCTTCGGGCTGACATTCGGCAACAACGACCTCGACAAAAATCCGTTCAACTTCACCGTCAGCGGCAAGGCAACGGGCGATCCCGTGATCGTGGTGGAATTGCTAAACCGCACCGAAGTAAACCATGGCGGCACCGATGCGCAGGGACGCAAACCTGCGGGGCAGGCCGTGACCGTGATCTACAGGGTCAGGAACACCGGTCTTGCCGAGCTGACGCTTCAGGATGTGACCGTGATTCCGGACACCAAGGATAATATCAAGGCTCTCACGATCACCAACCCGGACCCGAAAAAGTTGCCGCTTGCACCGGGCCAGGAGACGACGTTTCACGGTCAGCTACACGCCTGACAAGGATGGCCCGTTCTCCTTCAGGCTGAATCTCCCCAACAACTCCACCAATGCGAAACCGTTCAACTTCACCGTCAGGGGCGTGGGGACCGCCGATCCGGTCATCACCGTGCCGGCCGACATCACGGTCAACACCGATCCGGGCAAACCGACAGCCAGGGTTTTCTTCACCGGCAAGCGTGCGGCGAAAGCCACCGACCATGACGGCATCAAGTCGCTGACCTACAGCCCGGCCTCAGGCCACGACTTCCCGACCGGCGCTCCCACGAAAGTGACCGTGACGGCCACCGACGAAACCGGCAAAAGCTCCCAGGCCTCCTTCACGGTGACGGTGATCGACAAGGAAAAGCCCAAATTCACTTTCTTCCCTGACGATATCACGATCGAGGTGGATTACCCGCTCAAAGGCGCGGTGGCGACATGGAAGGAACCGGTAGCCGCTGACAATGTCGATGAAACGGTCACCCCTGAATGGGTCTCTTCGGCGCCGGCAAAAAATCTGAAGAACGGCGATGAATTCCCGCTCGGCGCCACCACGGTGACCTACGAGGCGCGTGATGCCGCCGACAATCCGCTCAAGCGTTCCTTCACGGTCAGCGTCAACCAGATCCCGCCCGGCTCGGTGACCTTTGTTGTCAACGCCGCCGTCGACGGCGCCTTCCCGTTCACCTCGGCCGAGCCGGCGCTCAATGTCACCGTCAACGCCAGGGACGGCAGCGGAAAATCGGATGTGATCAAATTGCGCCCGGGCTCCTATGACGTGTCCTTTGCTGCACCGGACGGCTTCGGCATCACCTCTGCGGTCTGCTCGCCCGACAACAGCAAACTCGACGCCGGGACGAAGAAAGGCACGATCGTGCTGGCCTCCGGCGTTGCCGTGACCTGCACCATCGATGCGCTCGATTCGCGCGGCATCACCAGCGGCCGGATCGGCAGCTTCATGCAGGCGCGTTCCGAACTCATCCTCGCCAACCAGCCCGACCTGGAACGCCGGCTCGACCGGCTTAACGGGCGCATGGGGCGCGCGACCTCGATTTCCGGTTTCGGCCTGTCGCTGAGCCATCCCGCCCTGCCGTTCAGCGCCCGGCTGGGGCGCGACAAGGGCTCATTTGCCTGGAGCCTGCGAAACACCCACGCGCAATCGGGCAAGGCTGCATTGAACGCCGATCTTGGCGCCATTGCCGGCGCGCTAGGTATTCCGCGTTCCGACGACACGGCGGGCGGGCACAATGCCGGTGCTCCGGTCGCCAATTGGAAACGGTCCGGTGGCTCGGCGTCCGGCTCAGGTAAA
The DNA here is from genome assembly GCA_963669285.2 of Rhizobiaceae bacterium. Lineage (GTDB taxonomy): Bacteria > Pseudomonadota > Alphaproteobacteria > Rhizobiales > Rhizobiaceae > JAWKWH01. Next base: position 138,530 of record CAXXSI010000002.1, read on the forward strand.
GGCAAAGGCGGCGCTTCGAACGGCGTGCTGGCGCTGGGCCCGACAAGCCGTGACATCTCCACTGGCGGCGATCCTGAAGCAGATTCCGCCGCCGATCCGATGGCGCGGCGCTTCGATGTGTGGGCGCAGGGCACCTATGCGGCGTTTTCCGCTTCCGGCGGCAAGGGACGCTTCGCCATCGTCCATGCCGGCGCCGACTATCTGGTCAATCCGAACCTGCTGATCGGCCTCGGCCTGCAGGCCGACTGGACCACCATGGACGCCTCCAAAGGCGCGCAGGTCAAGGGCTACGGCTTCATGGTCGGCCCCTATGCCACCGCCCGGCTGGCCGACGGCTTCTATGCCGATGCGCGCATCGCCTGGGGCCGCTCGTTCAACAAGATAAGCCCGTTCGGCACCTACACCGATCCGTTCCGCGCCGAACGCTGGCTCGGTTCGGCGGCGCTGATCGGCGAGACCAGCTGGAACATGCTGACCATCCGGCCGGAACTGCGGCTGTCCTGGTTCCGCGAGCGCTCAAAGGCCTATGTCGATACGCTCGGCGTCGCCATTCCGGCGGTCAAGGTGGAGACCGGCACGCTGGAGTTCGGCCCGACGTTTACGCTGAAACCCTTCGAGATCGGCAGCGGCCTGTTGCTCACCCCGCATCTGACGGTCGAAGGCATCTGGACATTCGCCCAGACCAACACCGCCACCACCGTGTCGCAACAGCCGGGTCTGGGTGAGACCGGCGTGCGCGGCCGCGTCGAGGCGGGATTGAACCTCGCCGACGACAACGGCACAAGCGTCAATGCCTCCGCCTTCTATGACGGGCTCGGCAATGCAGACTTCAAGGCATGGGGCGCAAAACTGTCTGTCCACGTATCGTTTTAGGGTTCTTCTGATCAGACAGGAACCCAACTGGTTTGATGATATCCGGTTTCAGCAAGGCGAGGAGCAAATGCGGAGCCGGGATCGGTGGTCTCAATCCCCAGCAACAAAAAAGGCCCACTGGCCTTCCGGCGTGATGCCGGCGCGATAGAAATTATAGCCGCCGAACAGTTTCATGTCCTCATAGTCGCCGGCCGTGACAATGCGAAACAGCTCCACCCGCTGCCGCGGATCGAGCTTGTCGAGGGAGTAGGCGAAGAAATAGGGCCAGACATAAAGCTCGTGCGGCGTTCCCTCATCCATGTGGACAAATCCTGCTTCCAGCACTTCCTCCAGGATCGCCAGGATTTCATGCCCTTCGCCGTCGCCGGATATCTCGCGAAGAAAATTCACCGGATCGCCCTCAAGTCCGCCGAGAGACAATTGCGTGATGTTGGCGCCGGATCCGATCAGCGGACGCAGCGCCTCGATGTCACCCGATGCACAGGCCTCCAGTATCAGTTCGCGCATCCGCCGTGCCGGGGCCGGCAGGAGGTTGAGGTCGGTCAGGATTTCCGGATCGGGCAGGTCCGATTCCATCGTTTCCGGTTCTTCGGAAACATCCGGTGGTTGGTCTTCCGCGCCCGGTTGGCTGGCGTCGCCGTCAATGATTGCCGGTTCGTCCGGCAGTGGAATCTCTGGTGCAGCGCTGTCCAGATCGTTCGGTTTGCCGGTTTCAACTGGCGGCAGGTCTTGGCGCTTGATCTCGCTTAATGCCAGTGACGGAGCGGGTTCACCGACAACCATTGCCAGCAATAACACCGTTGCAAACGCCACCGACGTCCGTGTCATTAAATCCGAATTGAAAAATTGTCCCGGCATTGTTCTTCCGCTCCGGCGGAAGTAAGCAATCAATCTGCCGTCACGTCAATGCCAGCTTTGGTCTGGCTCGAACTCGCCGGCAATGATCCTCTCGCGAATCCTGTCAATCAGCACAAGCGCGGTCTCCTCGCTGCAGGTCCGCAACAATTCGCTGAACGCTGTGGACAGCGCTGCATCTGCAAGGATTTCCGGTTCGATACCCGAAGACAGGCCTTCCGCCCAGGTCTCGGTCTGGCTCTCGATGGCCGACAATCGTTTTTCTTCGCGAATCATCGCGTCGATATCGGCAAGTTCCTGCATATCCATTCCCAAACCCGTCGTATCCCTTGTTGCCGCCTGTCTGGCGACCGCCCCATTTGCCCGCGTGCTGCGGAGCATCACTTGTCCCGTGTGCCGGTTTAGCACATTGCGACCACCTTCGCTCGTCGCGTCAGCGGAAGTTTAAATTATTGTTAATTGCCGTAGCGGACGGCAACCTCCTTCGTCAATGTTTCGCCTTCCTTCATATATCTGGAAATGGCCTCGGTCGCCGATTCCGTGCAGCTTTTGTAGATGCTGGAAAAGCTTCGGTAACCGCGATTGAAACGGGCGATCATTCGTGCCCGTCTTACCGGCTCCGGGTTCTCGGTCGCCAGCAATGTCTCCATCTGATCCCTCCAGCCGCCATCTTCTTCGCCGCACAGGCTGCGCAGATAGTGGATGGAGCCGAGGATCTCGGACAGTCGCAACAACTGCTTCTCATAGGGCACGGTTTCGGCGCGGACGGGCCCGGCGGCCGCCAGGACGACCGCCAATATTGGCAATGAGATCAATGATCCACGCAGAATGTTCATTAGTTATCCATGGATCAGGAATACGGCACAGGCAAGACGCAAGCGTCCCATTTCAGCCAGTGAACTACTTAATGATCTCCACCTCGGGATGAAAGGCGTGCGCAACAAATGCGAAGGTGATGTCGTGAACCGCATCCTTGCCATCCTTGGTGACGCGAACTGTCCCGACATCCTTGCTCTCCGATATGCTCGAACGGTCAAGCGCCGAATTCACCCCCTCGGCCCATTCAATACGGTATCCGCCTTGTTCAAACGGTTCGGCGCGCACTTTTTCCATGGAAACGACAAAGGGTTCGCCGGCTGTTCTTACCACGATGACACGGGCCATCGGTTCAATACCCTCGGGCATCTCGCCGCGGTATAGGAAAGGGGCGGCGGCACTGTCATAGCCGGCGTACGGGTTTCTGCCATAGTCCCGCATTTCCGGATTGTTCGGGATCAATACCTTGGCTTGCGGATTTTCGGCCTTGAAGTCGCCGAACGCAACGATCCTCGACGGGACTAGCTTCAGCCGTTCGCCCAGCATCTCACCGACAATGGCTTCGCCGGTGAATTGCTGCCACCAGCTGTCCGTCGTGCGGTCATACATGACAAGATCCGAATTCCTGAGTTTTCCCGTCGTACCAAACTCGAATACCCTGTCTCCCACGCGGCGGTCGAAAACGATCGAGGCGTTGCATAGCGGGCAGTAGGTGACCGCAACCGGTGCTCCGCCGACAGTGTCGTTGACGATCTCATGCCAGGTCAGCACCTGCAGCGGGTAGGCACGGAGATCATCGCCGATCTGCAACTGGATAACCGGTTCGCGGTCGCCAATCGTCGTTATGTCGGATGCCGGTGCGAAGATTGGATTATCGATGGACGGAATGCCGTCGCGTGGTGGTCCGCCGGACAGGATCTCGTTGAACGGGATAGAGGTTTGGGAAAAATCGGTTTTCCAGCCTTCGGCGGTCCAGCGACCGGGATCGGCCAGTGCCGGCAAGGCAAGCAGCATCACACAAGTGATAGCAAACAACCTCAAACCGTTCTTCATGTCCTTGTCTCCGGTGGTTTCGGCTACGTAAACCTAAAGTCAGCCGGTGGCCTGACAAAGACAAGGCCGGTCACGTTTGGTTGATGAAGCAACCGGAATTTACGAAACGGTTCTCAGCAACTGCTGTGCCAAACGCAATGACGACGGTGTGACCGGCAGCGCTTCCACCTCGTTAAGGGTGAACCATCCGGCTTCATCGGCATCATCACCGGCGACCGGAACGCCACCGGGATGAATTCCCCAAAACACATGCAGACGGTAGGCGGCCGCAGCCGGATTGTTGTCGGCCTCGCCGAGCTCGAGCGTCTCCATGAATTCGATATTGCCGGCGATCAGGCCGGTTTCTTCTGCGATTTCCCGACAAGCTGCCTGCTCGGCGTTTTCTCCGGGTTCGATACGGCCACCAGGAAAGGCATACAATCCCTTTGACGGATCCTTGCCGCGTTTGACCAGCAAAATCCGATTCTGGAAAACCAGACCTACCGAAGCCACCTCAATTGGAAATTCTCTCGCCATGGCGCGCTTTTACGGACACACGCGCATCGCCGCAATACTTGGTGCTTGACCCAGCTACACCGAACGTGAAAGTTCGCATCATGTGTGGACGGTTTTCACTGACGGCAACTCCAGAGGAAGTGCAGGAATTGCTTGATCTTGTCGAGATCGAGGCGTTTCCGCCGCGCTACAATATCGCGCCGACGCAACCGGTCCTGATGATCATTGCCGATCCTCCGGTGGAGGAGGGCTCCAATCTGCCGGGCCGCAAGGCGTTTCTGGTTCGTTGGGGATTGATCCCGTCATGGGTCAAGGATCCGAAGGACTTTCCGTTGTTGATCAATGCGCGCTCGGAAACGGCTGCGACAAAAAACTCATTCCGCGCCGCCATGCGGCACCGTCGGGCCTTGATTCCAGCTTCCGGATTCTACGAGTGGAAGCGCGACGGCAAGAAAAAGTCGCAACCCTACTGGATCAGACCGAAGGGCGGCGGTTTGGTCGTGTTTGCGGCACTGATGGAAACCTGGCACTCGCCGGACGGGTCCGAAATCGACACCGGGGCGATCCTCACCACGGCCTCCAATGAGATGATCGGAAATATCCATGACCGCATGCCGGTCGTGATCAGGCGCGAAGATTTTGCCCGCTGGCTGAATTGCCGGGATGTGGAGACAAAAGAGATTGTCGACCTCCTCAAACCCGCAAAACCGGATTTGTTCGAGGCCATTCCGGTTTCCACCGCGGTCAACAAGGTCGCCAATGCCGGGCCGGAAATCCAGGAGCCGATCGATCTCAAGCATGAGGAACCGTCGACGAAACAAAATCCGCCCGCACAAGGTGGCGGCCAATTGCCGTTACTCTGATTGCCGATGACCCTGGTTCCCCTTTTCTCAGGTTTTCTGCTGGGTGGATCGCTGATCATCGCCATCGGCGCGCAGAATGCCTTCATATTGCGCCAGGGTCTGCTGCGTGAACATGTCTTCATCCTGTCTTTGATCTGCGCGTTGTCCGATGCGGTTTTAATTGCCGCCGGTGTGGGAGGGCTGGGAACCCTCGTTTCGCGCTCACCGTCGCTGATCGGTGCGGTCACCCTTGGCGGGGCGCTGTTTCTCGCCGCCTATGCGGTTCTCGCTTTCCGCAGGGCGTTTTCGGGCGAAACACTGCAAGCCGCATCCGGCAAGGGGTCCGGCCTGAAGACCGCGATCGCCACCTGCCTGGCGTTTACGTTTTTAAATCCGCATGTCTATCTCGACACGGTCGTGCTCATCGGCTCACTGTCCGGCGGTTATCCCAACTCCGAGCGCATCTGGTTTGGTCTCGGCGCTGCAACGGCATCTTTCGTTTGGTTCTTCTGCCTTGGCTATGGCGCGCGTCTGCTGGTTCCGGTGTTTGCCAAACCGGCAGCGTGGAAAGTTCTCGACATCCTGATCGGATTGGTCATGGCCGGACTTTCACTCAGCCTGTTCCTGCAATTTCTCGACAACTGAAAAGGCGGGCCCGAAAGCCCGCCTTTATTTGGTGTTGCCGTGAACGATCAGCTTTCGCAGGTGATGCCCTTGAAGCCGTCACAGAATCCCTGGTCGCAGACGGCGCCGGTTGTGATCAGCCGCGTGCGGGTGACCGCACCAATATTGGCATCCATGGAAAAATTCTTGGCGCGGGCAAAGCCCTTGCTGGCACAGAACTTGTTGGCGGCAGGCTTGCCGCAACCGGTTCCCCAGTTCATGCACCAGTCGAGCCGGTCGGCGCCCCATTTCGGCTTGTAGAAGAATTTGACCGGTGTCGGCTTGAAGCAGCGCACAGCCTTGAAGCCGTCACAGAAACCCTGGTCACACACTGCGCCGGTGGTGATCAGCCGCGTGCGGGTCACCGCGCCGATATTGTGGTCGACCTGATGGCCTGACGATTTGACATAGCCTTTTGCCTGACACCAGGCGTCGGCAGCAGGCTTGCCGCAGCCGGATCCCCAGTTCAGACAGAGATCGAGGCGGTCGCCGCCGATCTTCGGTTTGAAAAACACCTTGTTTTCTGCGTGGGCCATCTGGCCGAGCGAGAGGATAATGGCGGTCGCTGCTGCGATTTTGGTGAATGTGGCGGTCATTGTTCTGTTCCCTTTGTTCGGTAGCCGGGCGAGGCTGACGGAGGGAACAATGCCGGATATGAGCCGAACCCCGCCTGAAGCGGGTGTTCATCAGAAATTCATCGGCCCAAAATCAGGCCGGCCAATTAAAGTCAGGCTGATTTGCCGCCTGTTTTCTTGCGCACGCGCGGGCAGCACAGCAGCGCCGCCATGATCGCCGCCGGGCCAATGGCGCGGTAGTGGCAGGAAAGCAGATCGCTATTCTGTGACAGATGCAAGTTGCGAGGCATTTTCTTGGCCTTTACTGGTTTTGATGCCTGAGTTTGTTTTCTGACCGGGCACATGGGAACAGATTGCGACAAATCCATGGCCAATTCGTAAACTTTTACAAAAATAGTTTTGATGAATATCGAAACATTAATCGATACCGTGTTAGACGCTTGACGATGGCACCTTTCAACGCGATAAGAGCGCCCATGAAAACGTTTATTGCCCAAAAGGGCATTTGCATTTCGATTTGCATTATCGGCTAGCGCATTCGCTGGTCCGGACGTTTTCGCCCTCATTTACAAGTTGAGACAAACGCCCCGGCCAGCCGGTAGAATGTGCTTGCCGGCAGGTGAGGGAGTTATTTGATGTCGGAACCCGAATTGCGGATCTACAATACGTTGACGCGCAAGAAAGAGGTTTTTGCGCCGATCAAAAGCGGCAACGTACGCATGTATGTCTGCGGGCCAACGGTTTACGACTTTGCCCATATCGGCAATGCGCGTCCGGTGATCGTCTTCGATGTTTTGTTCCGGCTGCTGCGCCATCTCTACGGAGCAGATCACGTCACTTATGTCCGCAACATCACCGACGTGGACGACAAGATCAACGCGCGCGCGCTGAAGCGCTTCGGCAAGCAAGTCGAGGCCGGATCGCTGACCCTCAACCAGGCAATCCGCGAGGTCACCGAAGAGACGGCCAGCCAGTTTCACGCCGATGCCGCGGCGCTCGGCTGCCTCGAGCCCACATTCGAGCCGCGGGCTACCGATTTTGTGCTGCCGCGCGCCGACGGCAAGACCGACATGACCGCCCTGATCCAGGCGCTGCTCGACAAAGGCCATGCCTATGTCGCCTCGGGCGATGAGGGCAGGGAAGTGCTGTTCGACGTGGCCTCGATGCCCGGCTATGGCGGTCTGTCGAAGCGCAAGCTGGAAGACCAGCAGGCCGGCGCCCGCATCGCAGTGGAAGCACACAAGAAAGATCCTGCCGATTTTGTCCTGTGGAAGGAATCTTCAGTGACCGAACCCGGCTGGGACGGCGAGTTCACCGTTGCCGGCAAGACCGAAACCATTCACGGCCGCCCCGGCTGGCACATCGAGTGCTCGGCCATGAGTGCGGCCTATCTGGGTGAGGAGTTCGATATCCATGGCGGCGGGCTCGACCTGATCTTCCCGCACCACGAAAACGAGATCGCCCAGTCGCGCTGCGCCCACGGCACGGCAGCGATGGCCAGGACATGGATGCATAACGGCTTCCTGCAGGTCGAGGGCCGCAAGATGTCGAAATCGGAGGGCAATTTCATCACCATCCACGAATTGCTGCATACCGACAAATTCGGCGGCCGCAAATGGCCGGGCGAGGTGCTTCGTCTTGCCATGCTGATGACCCATTACCGCGATCCGATCGATTTCTCGGTCAAGCGACTGGAGGAGGCGGCGAATATCCTAGATAATTGGTATGCTGTACTCGAGCGTACGGACGAACACACACTAATTCCGATTCAGAACCCAGCCATCGTTTCGCATCTCAAAAACGATCTCGATACAAGGGCCGTGGTCGATGCAATCACCAAACTCACCAAAAATAATGAGAGAGCATCTGAGCTGTTCCAATCAATGAGTCTGCTTGGTTTCGTCCCTGATCTGGAGAAATACAAACAAGAGGTTGCCGTCCTAGCTGAATCAGCGAAATCAGTTGCGATGGAAAGAGAAGATATCGTTCAGCGGATCGCCGAAGGAGCATCGCCTGATGATATTGCGTGGGAACAAATCGAAGCGGCGCGCAAGTATGTCTCTTATCCGCTGCCTGCTGGACAGGTCCTTATTATGCTCGGCAAGGGTGTCGATTTCGTTGCAAACAACGAGCGCATTGATACCCGACTTTCTGAAATTGCCGAGAAAAACTGGGCCGAAGCCGACAAGATCCGGGATGAGCTTCTGGCTCAGGGAATCCAGCTAATGGATTCAAAAGATTCCGAAACCGGCGAGCGCGTCACCACCTGGGAGGTGAAGCGATGAGACAGCATTGTCGTTGCATGGACAGGGGAATGAACCATGGCTGACCGGGAACGCATCTATCTTTTCGACACCACGCTGCGCGACGGCCAGCAGACGCCGGGCATCGATTTTTCCGTCGAGGACAAGATCGCCATCGCCAAGATGCTCGACGAGTTCGGCATGGACTACGTCGAAGGCGGCTATCCCGGCGCCAACCCGACCGACACGGCGTTCTTTTCTGAAAAGCGGACGACCGGCAGCCGTTTCGTCGCATTCGGTATGACCAAGCGCGCCGGCGTCTCCGTCTCCAACGATCCCGGCGTCAACGCATTGCTGCAGTCGCAATCCGACGCCATATGCTATGTGGCAAAGAGCTGGGATTATCACGTGCGCGTGGCGCTCGGCTGCACCAATGAGGAAAATCTCGATTCCATCCGCCAGTCGGTTGAAACGGCCGTCGCCGCCGGCAAGGAGGCGATGCTAGATTGCGAGCATTTCTTTGACGGCTACAAGGCCAATCCCGACTACGCCGTGGCCTGCGCGAAAGCGGCATTTGATGCCGGCGCGCGTTGGGTCGTTCTGTGCGACACCAACGGTGGCGCTCAGCCATCGGAGGTGAGCGATATCGTCAAGTCGGTGATCGCCGCCGGCATACCGGGTGATCATCTCGGCATCCACGCCCATGATGACACCGGCCAGGCGGTTGCCAATTCACTCGCCGCCGTCGAAGCCGGTGTGCGCCAGGTCCAGGGTACGTTGAACGGCATCGGCGAACGCTGTGGCAACGCCAACCTGGTCTCGGTGATCCCGACGCTGATGTTGAAACCTGGCTACTCCGGCGTTTTCGAGACCGGCTTGAGGACGGATGCGCTGGAAGGTGTCACCCGGTTGTCGCGTGCTTTTGACGAGTTGCTCAACCGCGCCCCTGACGCCCAGGCGCCCTATGTCGGTTCCTCGGCCTTCGCCACCAAGGCCGGCATCCATGCTTCCGCACTGGCAAAGGAGCCGGAGACTTATGAACACGTGCCGCCGGCGGCCGTCGGCAATCGCCGCCGTGTCATGGTCTCCGATCAGGCCGGCAAGGCCAACTTCATCACCGAGCTGCAACGCCGTGGCATCGATGTCGACAAACAGGATAGCCGCCTCGACACCCTGATCGCGCTGGTCAAGGAGCGCGAGACGCTCGGCTATTCCTACGAGGCGGCCGACGCCAGCTTTGAACTGCTGGCACGCCGGACATTGGGTTCGGTACCCAAATTCTTCAACGTCACCTCGTTTCGCTGCATGGTCGAGCGCCGCTACGATGCGCTCGGCAATCAGAAGGTCGTTTCCGAGGCCATCGTCAAGGTCGAGGTCGACGGCGAGGAACGCATGTCGGTCGCCGAGGGCCATGGTCCGGTCAACGCGCTTGATCTGGCGTTGAGAAAGGATCTGGGCAAATACCAGTCCGAAATAACGGATCTGGAACTGGTCGACTACAAGGTGCGTATTCTAAACGGCGGCACCGAGGCGATCACCCGCGTTCTGATCGAAAGCGTCGACGATACGGGGACGCGCTGGTGGACCGTCGGCGTGTCCGACAACATCATAGACGCCTCGTTCCAGGCGCTGATGGATTCCATCGTCTACAAGCTGATGAAGAACCGCTCGATGGCCGGGCTGGTGGCGGCGGAGTAAGTCGGTTGACTTCATCACCCGATCTTTGCCAGTCGCATTGACCGATGCAATCAGGCGGAATAGAGCGCCGCAATCACCATTCCAGCAAGTCAGGATACACAGGCCAGCCATGGAAATCATCGAATACCTCAACGCTCTCGGCCCGCTTGCGGCGAACACGATCAAGGCGGTCCTCGTTCTGGTTGTCGGCTGGTTCATCGCCATTGTCGTCAGCCGTTTTGTGCGCCGTCAAGTGCTGGCCGAGGAGCGAATCGACGACACGATCGGCAACTTCGTTGCCAGCATGATCAAATGGGCGATACTGATCATCGTCCTGGTTGCCGTGCTCAACCTGTTCGGTATCGAGGCGACAAGCATCGTCGCCGTGCTCGGCGCCGCAACGTTGGCCATCGGGCTCGCCCTGCAGGGAACGCTGAGCAATGTCGCCGCCGGCTTCATGCTCATTGTGTTCCGCATCTACAAGCTTGGCCAGTATGTCGAAATCGGCGGCGCGTCGGGTACCGTCGTTGATCTGAACCTGTTTTTTACCGAGCTGAAAACGCCGGATAATATCCAGATCATCGTGCCCAACGGGCAGGCCTGGGGCCAGATCATCACAAACTATTCCCACCACAAACAACGGCGTTGCGATCTCGTCTTCGGCATTGATTATGACGATGATGCCGGCAAGGCGATGGACATCATCCTTGATGTGGCGAACGCTGATGATCGGGTGCTCGGCGATCCCGAACCCTGGATTCGCGTCACCAATCTCGGCGACAGTTCTGTAGATCTGACGGCTAGGCTGTGGTGCAAGGCCGACGATTACTGGGAGCTGAAATTCGAACTGACAAGGGCCATCAAGGAGGCCTTTGATCGTGAAGGTATTTCGATCCCGTACCCGCATTCCGTTGAGATCAGGAAAGACGGGTAAAGTGCCCGGTTGTTGTCATGGCTGCTGAACCGGTTGTTGCAACGCCTGGCGCCGCGCCACATTCTGGTGACGGCGATACGCCGGCGGGCTTGTTCTATGCCGTCGCCGCATATGCGCTTTGGGGGCTGTTGCCCGTCTACATGAAGGCCCTTGATCACGTGCCTGCCTACGAGGTCGTGCTGCACCGGGCGATCTGGTCGGTTCCGATTGCCGGAATACTGCTGCTGGTCCTGCGCCGGACGGCCGATATTCGCGAGGCATTGCGCTCGCCGCGTACGCTTGCCATGGCAGCCGCAACGTCTGCGCTGATCTCGGTCAACTGGTGCCTCTATGTCTGGGCGATTGCCGTCGACCGCGCCATCGAAGCCGCGCTCGGTTATTACATCAACCCGCTGGTCAACGTGCTGCTGGCCGCGGTGTTCCTCGGCGAGCGGCTCGGTCGACTGCAATGGGGGGCTGTCGCATTGGCCTGCATTGCCGTTGCCATTCTGTCGGTAGATGCCGGCCATCTGCCCTGGATATCTCTTGTTCTGGCCGTCACCTTCGGTATCTACGGTTTCATGCGCAAAACCCTGCCGATTGGCCCGTCGCAGGGGTTTTTCCTTGAGGTCGTGATCCTGTCGATACCGGCCACGGCGATCGCGGTCTGGCTTGGCATTTCAGGGACCGGCCATTTCCGCCTGTCCGATCCGACTACGTTCTGGCTGCTGGTCGGCTGTGGACCCGCTACCGCGTTCCCGCTCATTTTGTATGCATTCGGTACCAAGGCGCTGCGCTACACCACCATCGGATTGATGTTCTACATCACGCCGACCATGATCTTTCTGACTGCGCTGTTCGTGTTCGGTGAACCGTTCAACATGGCCAAGGGACTGGCCTTCGTGCTGATCTGGACCGCACTTGCGATTTACACCTGGGCGATGTTTGCCGGCAAAAACCGGCCGGCGCCTGCGTCGTGAAGGCTGCATTTTCGTCGTGTTGAGATTGCTATCGACATAAATCAGTTCGCCCGGCGACCAATCCCAAAGCAATTGGCGTAAAAAGTCGTTGTCGCCGGCCAGTCGGAGAACACCCCGGCAACGCCAACCTGCTCATGCAGCACATTGAGCAATTTGTAGACGTCTCCATCGCTATCGATGACATCTGCAATCGACTGGTAGTACCAGCCGCCGCCACCCGCCAGCGGACCGGAACGCTCAACGGTCCATGCAATGATCTCAAGACCGGCAGCCCTCGCTTGGATTGCATACGGGGAGGGGATTATCTGCTTATTTTCCAGTGTCACCAGCGCCCAGATTGGTGGCGCGATGTAGTTGACGCCCATCGCCTTCAGCTCCGCCATTCCGTACTGCCATGTCGAGGCATCCAACGGCGACCAGCCGTCCCGGCTGAAGCTACCGTCGAGAAAAATCGCCTGCCTGCCGAATTTCGGTTCGTTTCTGATCCAGTAGAGCACATCATCGAGATCGAACGATTGCAGGAACACATCCGAAGGGTCGACACCGGCGTTCTTGTAGTCGTCGATGAGTTGCTGGGCGAACATTTCCCGGGTGTAGTCGCCGAACGGCATGTCAACGGCCGGGATTTTCAACTCCGGCATGAACCGGATCCCCAGCGACTTGAACAGTTCAATTGATTCCGCGTGGGTCATCAGCGTGCCGGTCGATGCGTATAGGTCGGTGCGCCAGCCGGCGGTGCCGTCCAGATATTCCTCGATCGTTTTCGCCTGGTGATTGGCGGCATCCATTTTGCCGGTCAGCGTTTGGAACTCGGCAAGCGTTAGGTCGGACGTCCGGCATTCCGCCGATGCCTTTTCATCCCCATTCGCCGGCACGAACGGTTTGTTGCAGGTCGCAGCCAATTCAGTTGCAAGGATGTTCGTCGTCGTGTGCAGATCGTTTTGAGCATGCCGGCAAACCAATTTCCGGTCCTTGGTGAAAGTGACATCGCACTCGATGATGCCGGCCCCCATGCTTGCCGCCGCGAGGTAGGATTCTTCGGTATGTTCTGGGAATTGCAGCGGTGCGCCGCGATGCCCGATGGACCATTCCGACTTCTCGAAAGGTCCGGGCTCGCAGGACGTCAGCTTCTTCTTCAGCGCCCCGTCATCCATTTTATCGACGAGATAGAATGGGCGGGGGCCAAGTTGAACCGATCGGCTTTCCTTGGAGGGTTCGGCGGTTGATGCAACCGCATTGACTGCCAGCAACGCCAGGGTGAGTAGCAATTTCCAAAACATTCGGCGCCTCAAGTGTGAATTCGAACCGTGCTCGAGAATACGATCATGCGGTGACGATCACATATCGGTCTTTAGAGCCGTTCGATAATCTCGTCATCACCGCGCGCGGCGTCGCGGGCTGCCTCGACGATCGTCGGGATGATTTCATCGACCGTACCAGCCACAAGTGTTCGCGCCTTGTCGGCGGAATGCAGAAATCCTTCAGCCCTCATGTGCTCTATGAGCACCAGCATCGGATCCCAGAAACCATCAATATTGGCAAACACCATCGGTTTGCGGTGACGGCCAAGCTGTGCCCAGGTCATGATCTCGACGATCTCTTCCAGGGTTCCAATTCCTCCCGGCAGCGCCACAAAGGCGTCGGATTTCTCGAACATGGTGTGTTTGCGCTGGTGCATGTCCTCAGTAATCACCAGCTCGTCGAAGCGGTCGGGGGCGATATCGCCGGCTTCCTTGCGCATCAGGAATTGCGGAATGATACCGGTCACTTTGCCACCCGCATTCATGGTGCCCGAAGCGACGGCGCCCATGACACCTCTGGTGCCGCCGCCATAGACAAGACGCATATCAGCCGCGGCGATGGCTGTGCCCAGTGCTCGGCCGGCCTCGACATACAAACCATTGTTGCCTGGCGAGGAGCCGCAATAGACGCATATTGAGCGAATCGTATGCATGCCACCGGAATGGCCGAGGTGTTAACTGTGGTCAAGTATCGCGGGTGTTTTTCTTGTTCTGACCGGAAAAACCGATTAGACCGTGCCAACAGGTTGAATGGGGATCGAAATTATGGCGAGTAAATCTCTGAATTTGCTCTTGAATTCCGCTCTGGCCGCCATGGCGATCGGTGTCGTTGCGTTCAACACCGGCATGCTGGACGGTATTTTACCGGCCAGAGGCGTCGACACGACGGCGGCGTCTGGCGAAACAGCCGAAACAGGCCAGAACGAGAATGTTGCGGCGGAGAATACCGACACCGGTGCCGACAATGCCGCTGAAGCTGAAGAAATAGCATCTGCGGACAACGGATCGAACGAAGCTGGGGTGGCTGAGGATGGCGCTACCAATTTGGACACCAAGGCCGATGCCGAGGTTGTTCCTCCCCGGTTCGACATCGTGCGGGTGGAGCCCGACGGCAATGTCGTGATCGCCGGCAATGCGACATCCGAATCGACTGTTGAAGTGATCACGGGAACGCGGGTTCTCGGCGAGACGAAATCCGGCGTAGAAGGCGATTTTGCCGTGGTTCTGACGGAGCCGCTCGATCCCGGTGACTATACGATCGTGTTGCGGGCGACGTCGCTGGACAATTCCGTCGCGATGTCGACGGAAACCGCGATTGTGTCCGTTCCGGAAACCGAAGCAGGCGAAGTGCTGGCGATTGTAGACGAGCCTGGCAAACCGTCGAAATTAATCACCGTCCCTGAGGCTGAAGAAGCCAAGGAAACAGCCGGCGACGAAGATGGTACGCAGGTCGCCGCCGCTGAACCGCAGGCCAACGAAGATGCCGCTGCTGCGGAGGCGGAAACAAAAACCGATATGACCGAAGACGCAACGGACGTCGCCGACACCGATGGCATGGAGGATGCCGGACAGGCGGAAGACGCAAGTCAGAGTGAAACTGATGTTGCTGCAGCCGATACAAGCGTGTCAGACGATGAAGCTGCCGACGAGGGCAGTTCTGCTGCCGAAAAGGAAGAACCAATGCCGTCTGCCGCCGAGCCGGCCGCGGACCTGAGTATCGCGGTTGAGGCAGTCGAGATCGAGGGCGACCACGTGTTTGTCGCGGGAACTGCAAATCCCGGCAAGGTCGTTCGTGTCTATGCCAACAAGGATTTGATCGGTGAGACAAAGTCTTCCGAGATCGGGCGCTTCTTGGTCGAATCTTCTCGTGGGCTTGCTATCGGGGAGTATATTATCCGGGCGGATATGCTGGAAGTTGGCAGCGCCGATGTCATCGCTCGCGCCGCGGTACCTTTTGAGCGGGAGGCGGGCGAGACGATCGCCGCTGTTGCACCGCAGCCTGAAGGTGAGGAGCAGGCCGCCGCCGACGACAGCATGAAATCTGCCGACGCCGCAGAAATGGCTGACGAAGGCACGGTTGTCGAAACCGAGGTCGCAAGTGCCGAACCGGCTGCGGAGGCAACCGATGAACAGATTGTGTCCGAAAGCCGGGAGAGTACTGCCAGCGGTGCTGAAGACAATTCCGCCGCAACTTCCGTAAACGATGGTGAGATTGCGGTTGATGAAAGCCTGCAGGCTGATGACAAAGGCACGGTAACCGATAGTGGCACTGCAGATAATACCGCTTCGGGTGACGATGCGGACACCGCGGCCGGTGACGAAACGAAGACCGAAATGGCCGCCGCGGAACCCGGGGATATCGAGCTTCCCGAATTCGATGAGAATATTGCCTTGACCGCGCCGAAACTGGAGAAAACCTCTGGTTCAGTAATCATCCGCCGCGGCGATACGCTGTGGCACATTTCACGACGGGTTTACGGACGGGGAATTCGCTACACAACGATCTACACGGCCAATCGTGATCAGATTAAGAATCCGGACCGTATCTGGCCGGGCCAGATATTCGATGTGCCTGGCGTCAGCGATGAGGGAGAGGCGGGCGATTTGGACGCCATCGCCGATCGCGCTCCGGACGCCGTCAATAACTGACGTGTCGTGAGCTGTTTCTTTCGCCGCAGGCTTGCATGAAAGTCTTTCATCGTTTATCGTCGATGAACGATGAAAAATTTACTTGAATGCAAGAGTGACGAGGACCAGCTGATATCCTCTGCGCTGGCGGCTCTGGCCCATCCGGCACGCGTGGCGATCTTGAGATACCTGTCCTGTAATGGTGCCCGGTGCTGCAAGGATGTGGTCGCGCAATTGGATCTGGCGCAGTCGACTGTTTCGCAGCACCTGAAAGTTCTGGTCGAATCCGGATTGGTACGATTTGCTCCTGAGCGGCAAAGCTCCAGATATTCAGTGGATCATGCCGCGCTACGCGGATTGGCCGGTTCCATTGCCGGCTTGGTCGACAGTTGTTGCGCAGACGCAGAACCGCGGGCCAATACCCAAGAGCGGCAGGGATAGACGCCATGGCAAACAAGACTGTATCCGCTGAATCAGGTTCTACTCTGCAAACCATTGCCAACCTGTGGCCCTATATGTGGCCGGACGACCGGCTCGACCTCAAACTGCGCGTCGCCTGGGCAACCCTGTTTTTGGTGCTTGCCAAGTTGGTTTTGATGCTGGTGCCGTTCTTCTTCAAATGGGCGACCGACATGCTGGCCGGCAAGGGAGAGTTGCCGGAAGCATTGCCGGTTTTCCTGCTTACCCCTGTCATGCTGGTGATCGCATACAACGTCGTTCGCCTGGCTCAATGGGGATTCAACCAACTGCGCGATGCCCTGTTTGCTCGTGTAGGCCAGAATGCCGTACGCCAGCTCGCCTTCAAGACCTTCGTTCACATGCACAACCTGTCGCTGCGCTTTCATCTTGAGCGCAAGACCGGTGGTCTGTCGCGCATTATCGAGCGCGGCATCAAGGGCATCGAGACAATCGTCCGTTTTACGATCCTGAACACCGCGCCGACGATTTTGGAGTTTGCTCTGGCGGCAATCATCTTCGCCGTCGCCTATGGTTTCTCCTATGTGTCGGTCATCGCAATCACCGTCGCCGCGTACACCTGGTATACGGTCAGGGCCAGCGATTGGCGCATCGCCATTCGCCGCGAGATGAACAATTCCGACACCGACGCAAATACCAAGGCGGTGGATTCGCTACTCAATTTCGAAACGGTCAAGTATTTCAACAATGAACGCATGGAAGCCGAACGTTTCGACCAAGCAATGGCGCGTTACGAAAATGCCGCCACCAGGACATGGACTTCGCTTGGTTGGTTGAATTTCGGTCAGGGGGCGATTTTCGGCATTGGCATGACCATCGTCATGATCATGTCGGCACGCGAAGTGATGGCCGGAACGCAAACGCTCGGTGATTTCATCTTCATCAACGCCATGTTGATGCAATTGTCGATCCCGCTGAATTTCATCGGTTTTCTCTATCGCGAAATCCGCCAGGGCCTGACCGATATCGAGCAGATGTTCGACCTCCTCGATGTCGAGGAGGAAATTGCCGACAGACCCGGTGCCGGTCAGCTCGGCGTCACCTCGGGCGCCGTCCGTTTCGACAATGTGCGTTTTGGCTACGAGCCGGAACGCGAGATTCTCAAAGGTGTGTCGTTCGAGGTTCCCGCCGGCAAGACAGTAGCGATCGTCGGCCCGTCAGGTGCGGGAAAGTCGACGATATCCAGGCTATTGTTCCGATTTTACGATGTCGGTGAGGGCCGGATATTGATTGACGATCAGGATATCCGTGACGTCACCCAGCAAAGCCTGCGCGCCGCCATCGGCATGGTGCCGCAGGATACCGTCCTGTTCAATGACACAATCGCCTACAACATACGCTACGGCCGTACCGATGCTTCGAATGCCGAAGTCGCTGAGGCATCGGACCTTGCCCAGATCGGCGATTTCATCAAGGCGCTTCCTGATGGCTATGAGACAATGGTGGGCGAGCGTGGACTGAAACTGTCGGGCGGCGAAAAACAGCGTGTCGCCATCGCGCGGACGCTGTTGAAGGCACCGCCGATCCTGATGCTGGATGAGGCGACATCGGCGTTGGACACAAAAACCGAACAGGAAATCCAGCACGCGCTTGATTTCGTCAGCCAAGGCCGGACAACGTTGATGATCGCCCACCGGCTGTCGACGGTAATCGGCGCCGATGAGATCATCGTGCTGCAGGATGGTGCCATTGCCGAGCGCGGTTCCCATGCCGACCTGCTGGCGCTCAATGGCCTGTACAAGGAAATGTGGGATCGCCAGCGCGAAGCCACCGAGGCGGAGGAACGCCTGCGCGCTGCTCGCGAAACCGACGCCTTGGGGATCGTCGTCCGCCGCAAGCTCGAGCCCGGGGCATCTGCTGGTGAAGAGGCAGACGAGGGTGATGAGCCAAGCAGCCGTTTTGCACCGACGGTGTAAACGGCCGGGCTTGGAGCCCGGCTGGTCGAAGGCTGAAGCAATGATCAGAAGCGTACGCCAAGTCCGATCATGACCTTGTGGCTTCTGGTGTTTACCGAGGTCGGCACACCGACATTGAAGTTGCGTTTGCCGTAGTCGGTGTAACGATATTCGACCCTGGTGAAGATCCGGTCGGTCAGCTTGGCGTCAACACCGGCGCCCGCGGTCCAGCCGGCGAGCATTTTTGTCTGGCTGCCGCCGGCGCCGGTTACCTTCGATCGGGTCAAGGCGAGACCGGCAGTCGAATAGATGAGGAAGTCCTCGCTAATGGCATAGCCGAGGCGCGCGCGCAGGCTGCCTTCTAATCCACTCTTGATATTGACGCCGGCGCTGCTGCCTTTTGACCAGTCGTAGGTTAAGTCGGCTTCACCCCCATAAACGATTTTCCCGCTCTGCCATTGACCGCCCGCGAAAAGCCCACCGACAAAGCCTTTTGGCTTCACATTGGCACCAGCAATCCGGGTTTGGCCGAAACCGTAGCCGAACGTCACGCCGCCATACAGTCCCGACCAGGACGCCAGCGGCGCGCTGCCGTCATAGGCGAGGTCCGGCGTGGGGTTGCGATCCACGGCATCTGCGGCATGCGAATGCGTTTGGGCAAAGATGGTCAGCAGGATGGCGGCCGTGGCGACCTTGATTGAGTTTGTCTGTTTGAACATGAAGTTGAATCCTTTCGGGATGTTGTGCAGTTGTTTCCGTGCGTTCACTTCCGCGCGGATTGGGATGTTGTTTGCCTGGGTTTTGTGATGGTCCGGTCGCCGGAGGAAATTGCCGCGCGCGGAAATCGAAATCCCTTCACCCGAAGGGATTGCTGAGTTTTGCCGGGCCGGAACGTAATCCGACCGCAAGCCGCGCTATCCGACAACGCGATGACCGCGTCCGCTCATACAATTGATGACGATCTGCTTGCGTTGCGCGTGCGCGTCGGTGGCGCCGGAGGCTGTTCCTGCCAATCCGCCTATGACAGCGCCGGCGACCAGTCCTTCCCCTTCATCGCCATCATCGGCACTTACGGCGCCGAGCAATCCGCCTGCTGCCGCGCCGATGGCCGCCGACAGCTTGGTGTCATCGTTCATGTAGCGACGTTGTTCGGCGAGCGATCTGCAGGCCGACAGGTCGCGGTAATAGGCATGGGTCGTCGGGCCATCGACAATCGGCTCGTATTGAGCACCGGTCGAGCCGCAGCCGGCGATGAACGCCGTAGCGCCAAGCATCAATAACACTGACTTGATCTTCATCGGAATCTCCAATTTCGGCGACAGCCATGTCGCGATCGGCGAGCGAAATAGGAGTAGAAAGCTTGAGTGTCAAGAAAAAAGTTTATTGTTTTACAGAAAACTTTTATCATTTTAAAGAAATATGTTGACCGACGAGCCAAGCCGGATTATCGCGGGGCATCAAGAATGATGGAAATGAAAAATGTTTGCGAAGCTTCTGGCCAGGTTGGCCATGGTATTGAGTATGGCCTACTTCACCCTCGCGCTTGTTTTGATGTTTGCATTCGCCGTGTTGGGGGAACCGCAGGCTCTCTGGGAGATGCTTGAAATCGAGGAATCGACACCGCCGCCGCCCTTGTGGAGCTTGATGGTCAGTGCCGTGGTGGCTTTGTTTATCCTTGTGGCCCTGGGTTTGGCTTACTGGTTCATCGAGAAAATTCTTCGCGGCGGCGCCACTGTGGGTTTCGACCACTTATCGCGATATCTTCGGGGAATGGCGTTTGGTCTGATGGGATTCTGGATCGGCATCAAAATGCTGGACGCCGTGCTGCCTTATCTCCTGACTCGGCATTTGTCGGTCGATATACGGCCTCCCTTCGATTGGGATCAGTTGGACCTCGATATCGTTCTTCTGATAATTTCCGTGGCGATCTATGCCATTTCGCAAAGTCTTGACCGTGCATCGCTCATCGAAGAGGAGCACAAGCATTTCTTGTGAGGATAACGGGTTGGCAATAGAAATTTCCCTCGACATGATGCTGGTAAAACGCAAGGTCAGTTCGCGTGAGCTCGCTTCCGCTATCGGCCTGACGGAATCCAACCTGTCGCTGATTAAGTCCGGCAAGGTCAAGGGCATGCGTTTCAGCACGCTCAATGCGATTTGCAGCTATCTTGACTGCCAGCCCGGAGACATCCTTGCCTATGTTCCCGATGACGCAAGTGAGACTGATTGATGTGGTCGCAGCAGGGCAGCGGTTCATGGGCGCCGTTATTGCCAAGACCGGTCTAGCGTAAATTTGTTCGCCAGGCTCCGCACAGCACCGAAAGGTTCGGCCGTTGCCGCTGTATGCGCTCACAATGATTGCCTATGCGATCCGGCAAGTGTAAGGCTGACCCACTTCACAAATCCCGTTTGCCAAAGGCGGTAAATGCGCTTCGGCGCTGTCATTCCGATATCAGTCAATGAGTATTTCCGACACAATTCGAAACACATTCGTGCCCATTCATCCGGCAGGCTATCCGTTTATCGCCGCATTCGCGGTGGTTTCCCTGATTATCGGATTCCTTTGGTCACCGCTTTTCTGGATCGGCCTGATTCTGACCGGCTGGTGCATCTATTTCTTCCGCGATCCGCAGCGCGTAACCCCGGTCGATGATGCTTTGGTCATCAGCCCGGCGGATGGAAAGATTTCCGCTGTCGGCCCGGCCGTGCCGCCCGGCGAACTGGCCATGGGCACCCGGGAGTTGCTTAGGATCTCCGTCTTCATGAACGTGTTCTCCTGTCATGTGAACCGCTCGCCGGTCCGCGGTCGCATCAGTCGCATCGCCTATAAGCCAGGAAAATTCCTCAATGCCGAACTGGACAAGGCCAGCACCGAAAACGAGCGCAACGGCATCGTGATTGACGGTCCCAACGGCAAGGTTGCCGCTGTGCAGGTCGCCGGATTGGTGGCGCGGCGCATTTTGTGCTTTGCTGCGGAAGATACCGATATCGGCGCAGGAGAACGGTTCGGATTGATCCGGTTTGGTTCGCGCGTTGACGTATATCTGCCCGAGGGCGCGGTTGCGCGTGTCTCCATCGGTCAGACAGCGGTGGCCGGAGAGACCGTGCTGGCGACCTTTGGCGGACCAGAGCAAAGCCCGCACAGCCGGATCGATTGAGAGTACAGTGATGGAAACGCCATTTCCCGATTTCGATCCCCATGGAAAAGATACGCATCGGGGCCCGCGCCTGCGCGAGATTCCGGTTCGCCTTGTCTGGCCGAACCTGATCACCGTACTGGCGATTTGCGCAGGTCTGACGGGCATTCGCCTCGCCTTTGAAGGGCGCTTTGAAAACGCCGTGGTCATGGTGCTGATTGCCGCATTCCTTGATGGCATCGACGGTCGTGTCGCGCGAATGCTCAAGGCGACGTCCCGCTTCGGCGCGCAAATGGATTCACTCGCCGACATCGTCAATTTCGGTGTCGCACCGGCATTGGTGCTTTATGCCTATCTTTTGGGCGAAGCCAAGGCGTTCGGCTGGATGGCAGCGCTGCTGTTTGCCATTGCATGCTGCCTGCGGCTCGCGCGATTCAACGTCATGTCCGAGACCCAGGGCAAGGCTGGCTGGCAGGCCGATTATTTCGTTGGCGTTCCCGCACCGGCCGGAGCGGTGCTGGTTTTGTTGCCGGTTTATCTAGGCTTTCTCGGCTTGGAGATGTCAACGCCGATGGCATACGCCGCCGCGGCTTTCACGGTCTTCATTGCCTTGCTGCTTGTCAGTCGCGTGCCGGTGTTCTCAGGCAAGAACAGCGGCCAGCGCGTGCGTGGCGACATGGTGATGCCGCTTCTGTTGGGCGGTGTTCTATACGTGTTGTTCCTGGCAAGTTTTGTTTGGGAAACAATGTCTGCGACCGCCATTGCCTATCTGGTTTTTCTGCCGGTCAGCGCGCGCATGTACCGCAAGCGCCTGGAGCGGGAAACCGAAGCGGATTCAGATGATTAACCGCGGCAAGTGAATCAAATTATGTGGCGCTTTCCTGCAATTGCCCAAGCAGTTTCTGTGCGCTGACATAGTCGGTTTTTCCTGAACCGAGCAATGGCATTTCACCAATCTTGATGATTTCGGACGGTATGGTCAGCTCCGCCGCGCCGGCGGATTTGGCGTGTTTGGCAAGCTTGGATTTATCGGGCCTGACCTTGGTCGTGAGCAGGACGATCCGTTCACCCTTTCGCTTGTCTGGCACCGCAAGTGCGGCGTGTTGCTCATCCGGCCAAAGATCCTCTGCGATCAGTTCGACCGCACCCAACGAAACCATCTCTCCGGCGAGTTTGGCAAAGCGTTTTGCGCGACCGCGGATTTCGACAAATCCTTCCCTGTCGACGGAAACGATATCGCCGGAATCATGCCATCCGCCTTCGAGCGGCTGCAACTCGCCCGGCTTGTCTGCGGTCAGATAGCCGAGCATCACGTTGGGGCCCGTAAGCCACAGGCGGCCGGCGCCCTCGATCCCGTCGACCGGTTCGATCCGCATGCGCATGCCCGGCAACAGCCTGCCGACGGACCCGTCGCGGCCGTGGGTGGCCGAGTTGACGGCAACAACCGGCGCCGCCTCGGTCATGCCGAACCCCTCCAGAATTTCGGCGCCGAACCGCTCGCGCCAAATTCGTCGCGTCTCGGCCCTGACCGGCTCAGCCCCGGCAACGATCAGGCGCAGGCTCGAAAAGTCGTTTTCACCGGCTGTTCTCGCATACCCGGCCAAAAACGTGTCAGTGCCGAACATGATGGTCGGACGGACCTTGGCGGCGGTTTTGGGGATGATCTTGTAATGCAGCGGCGAAGGATAGAGGTAAAGCCGAACGCCGGTCAGCAGCGGCAGAAGTGTGCCACCCGTCAGGCCGAAACAGTGAAATACCGGCAATACGTTGAACAGTGTGTCGGCGGGGAAAAGTCAATCCGGGCTTCCGCCTGCAATGCGTTGGCGACAATGTTGCGATGGCTGAGCACGACACCCTTGGGTGTTCCCTCCGATCCCGATGTGAATAGAACAATCGCTGGATCGATCGACCTTCGCGCCACGACCGCATGTTTCCAGGTCATCGCCGCGGTGAGTTTTTCCAGTGCTGTCACCTGCTCACGCAGATCCTCAAGCCACACGAATTTGGCGCCTGTCTCCTCGATGGCTGTGACGAGTTCATCGAGTTCCGCTTTTTCGATGAAGGCTCGCGACGAGATTACCGTATCGATCTCGGCCGTTTTCAATGCTGATCGAATGGCCGCGGGTCCGGCTGTATAGTTGAGCATCGCCGCAATGCGCCCGGCCGATTGGAGGCCGAAAAACGCCGACACCACACCGTTTGCATTCGGCATGAGCAAGCCGATCGCTTCACCTTCCTCGCCGATGCGCGCAAACCGGCGGCCCAGCACTCGTGCGGCAATCATGATCTGGCGATACGTCATCGTCCCGGAAATCGGATCTTCCAGCGCGATACGGCCCGTCCCAAAGCGCTGAGCCGCATCGTTGATTGACGCGAATATCGTATGGGACGGGTCGGTCGCCGCCAGCCTTGCTTCGGCCAGCCGATCGAAAAGCGCCAACGAATTGGTCATGCGGTTGTGACCGGCGCGTTGCACCAATTCGGCGATTGTTTGTCCGGTAAGCGCGCTGATCCTGAGATTCGGGAACAGTTTGCGCGGCGCTTTTTCCGGCGCGACATGCGAGAACGGCAGTTGTCGGGCGCCGCCGACGACGATCGGTACGATTTTGGCCTCCGACTGCAAGGCTATTCGTGCCACGGCGCGATACAGCCGAAATCCTCTCTTGTCCGGTTCAACCCCTTCCGGCATGTAGACGGCGAGCCGGCCACCTGCGCGGAGCCGCCTGACCAGCCGCCGGCTGACAAAAACGTGCTTGGCATTGAATGCGATCGTTGGCGCCATTGAGCGGAACGGTTCCAGCCACGCGGCCGACGCCGAAGCCTCATCGAGGATGTGAAGCGTATCTTCCGGCAAAGTGGCCAGCATCAAGGCCGGTTCAAGCCGCGACTGATGTGAAATCACGTAGATCACCGGTGCTTGCGCGTTGCGTGCAACATTCACGTCTTTGTCATTGATTCGATAGAGATATTTCAGCGGCGCGTAGAGAAACGCTTGCCGAAAAGCGATGCCCAGCCGAGACATCTGCACCACAGCTGCGATCAGCAGAGTGGCGGCGACCAACCCGATGACAACAAGGGCGATCAGCACGTCTGGTTCTCCAGAATCAACCGTATGCGCATTCTTGTCATTGTAATTCCTGCAACCGCATTCCGTTCGAAAGGGTAGCGGGTTTGTCCACAGCGTCAATCGACAATCGGCCTGGATACATGCGCAGTTGCCTCCGCGAACATCCCGTTGAGCGGACAATACCCACAATCAGCGGGATAATTATGTCCAGGATTTCATCGACAGATTGAAATGCAGTTCGCTTTTTCAACTGCCTAGCCGGTTGAAACAGCAATTGCGCCGAAACGGCACAACTCAAGTCGGCATGGTTCTTGCGACGTCCTCAGCGATCTGATTTGGTTAACAAATGGTTAATGGAGCGAATTACAGGTGGGAAATCTGTTGTTTCGAACGGGAAAATCCATCCGCATACTGACCGGAACCGGGTGGGCAGGCATCTGCCTCATACTGGGGGCAACGGCCCTACTTCCGGTCGAGTTACTGGCTGCCAACGCGAATATGGGCTTTTCCGGTCGCGTCAGCGGTGATCGGACCGGTGGGCTCGCTCCATTATCAGCCGATATCGTCAGTTTTGCCGATGAAGCGGGCCTGCGTTTGATTGTCTCCAATCCCGGCGCACGCCGTTCCGATATTTCGTTGATCGTTTACGATGAGAATTTCCTGCCGACCGCTGCCGAGGCTTTCCCCGAGCGTGTCACGCTTGCCTCGGGGGATTCGACCGAGATCATCGTCATTGTGCCGTTTGCGGGCAGCGTAAGGCGTCATCTCAACATCTGTGCCGAACGCTTGGCTGCCGGAACGGTTAAGCGCCGGGCCTGTGGCCGCTACACGATCAGGCACGAATCGCTCGATTAGGCTTCGGCATCTACGCGCCGGCGGTCTGCCTATCAGTTCGTGCGGACCGAGTGGGGATCAGCCAAACCGGCGCCGCGTATCGGAAGCTATCGCCCCCCAAGCGGTCAGACCGAAGACAAGCGTGAAAACCGCTAATCCAATCAGGTTTTCGATCGGCATGTCTGCCTGAGCGATGACATGCCAGGCTAGCTCGCCCATATGCCGGGTCGGTGTGAACTTTGAAATCGTATTGATGGTATCAGGCAATCTAGCAGGCTCCACTCACAACCCGCCCAGATAGGCCAAGGGCAGAAATACGAGATTGGCGACCGCCACCGCGGCGCGGGCACTCGCCATATAACCCAGGGTGATCCCCATCAGCGAGGCTGGTACGGCCGCGATGGCGCACACGCCGGCCAACTGCAATAATTGGGCAATGTTGACGGCTGCGAGGAAAAGGCAAACGCTGCTGCGATGACCATTCCGACCGCGGCTAGGCCGAACAATGATGCCGTGGCGATCTTTGCGATCAACGAGGGTAAACGCGAACCGGGCAGGGTGCGCGACCAAACATCAAACGGTGTCTCGCGTTCCTGTGCTATGCCCGCACCGAATTGGTAAAACGCGACACCGGCGATGGCGTAAATGCAAAATGATGCCATGGCGAACGCGGAGCGCTGCGGATCGCCTGCACTGGACACGCCAAAGAACGAAAACAGCATTGCCGGAAAAATTACGGCAGGAACCCAATAACCGGGAAGCCGCAATAGCACTCTTGCCTGGAGTACAAAGTGCGCGAGTACCTGTTTCATCGTTGATCCTCAATGTGCATCGGCGGCGCGATGAAGCGCGATGGCTTCATCAAGCGGCAAGTTTTCGACTGTCAGGTTGGACGCGGACTGGTTGTCGTGAAGGATACGGCGGAGCGTCGGCTCGACGTCGCTGATGACGCCGCACCAGTATCCATTGTCGCGTTGAAAGCGCTCATCTGGACATTGGCTGGAATCATCAAGACGAAAACGGATCTGCCTGGCTCCGACGGCGTCACGGATTGCTGAGATTGGACCGTCGGCGACAATCTCGCCGTCATCGATCATGACGATGCGGTCACACACATATTCGAATACCTCATGCAGATTGTGTGATGTCAATATGAGCGTGCCGCCATTGGCGATGAACATACTGGCATAGCGGTTAAACATGGCCTGTGAGCCGGTATCCAGACCGGTGGTCGGCTCATCGAGGAAAACCAGTTCCGGTCTTCCCGCAAACGCCAGCGCCAGAGCAACGCGACGGCGCTCTCCGCCGGAAAAGCCGCCGGTCCGCCGGTCAACCAGTTTTTCAAGCCCGAATGCCGTGACAAGACTGCCGACATGTTCGGGATCGGAGAAATGCGCACCGGCGAAACCGAGCAGTTCCCGTGGTGTCATTTGTGGCGGAAAATCGGCATCCTGAGGCGTAACCCCGACCTTCGCCATCGCAGCCGAAGAGCCGGTCTTGTGGCCGAAGACATCCGCATTGCCTTCATTTGCCCGGCGCAGGCCTTGAAGAATGGACAACAATGTGGATTTCCCTGCGCCGTTGGGGCCGAGCAACGCCAGCGACTCGCCGCGTTTGACAGAAAAACTGATGCCCTTGAGTACGGAGCGATTGGCGAATTTCTTCGAGATCGCACTCAAATTGATGATGGTTTCCATGGAGTCGCCCTGCTTGAGATTGACAGCGGCGTGCAATATAGCCACCGCGGGGCGCCCCAAAATCGGTCATTCGTGAACGGTAGATCGCCTACGCGAATGGCACAATGGAGCCCGCACCATGCAACTTGCGCTTCGCGAATTTCGAGATGTCGTGACGGAACGGAGATTTATTGCCGCGCTGGTGGCTGTCTGGCTCATCTGTTCGGTCGTAGCGCCATTCGGAACCGGGCAAACACTGTCGCTGGGCGCCAGGATCCTGTACTGGTTTGCCGTCACGGCGATCAGCTTTTCAGTTTCGGCGATAGTGTCCGTATCATTGATCCGAAATCCGGCAATGGATCGGTTCCATAGGTTACTACCCGTCGTCGCAGGGGCACTGCTTATTGGCTTGTCAATTGGCGTGCTGGTCTGGCAACTCAACCGAATGATCTGGGGCGATGTGCCGGAATTGCCGCGCCTGTGGTCCTATTTTGGAATGACAGTGCCGATTGCGTTGGTTGTGGCTTTCGCCATTGCCTTTGGCCGACAGGGATATGACTCGGTATCCGTGACTGAATCAGCTGCCACGGAAAGTCCGTTTCTTCGCCGCTTGCCGCAATATCTCGGCAAACGGCTAATCAGCGTTTCGGTCAACGATCACTATGTCGAGGCTGTCACTAATCGTGGCAAGCATCTGGTTTTGATGCGGTTTGGCGACGCGCTGGATGAACTGCGCGATGCCGGCGGTATGCAGGTTCATCGCTCACACTGGATCGCGCTTAGATGCAGTCGTTAAGTCGGTACGACCAAGCGCGATGGACGGCATCCACATTGTTCTGAATGATGGCGCGGCAATTGCCGGTCAGTCGAAGCAGACTGGCGGCCGTGCGGAAACAGCTCAATCTGTGAAGATGGCGCTCAAGGCGACGGCAGGTGGTAATCCAGGAATTCATTGCGCGGCACATCGAACAATTTGCCGGTTTCGGTGAGCCACGGCTCTGCGAGCGTCAGGATTTTGGCGGCGACCTCGGAGGGGTGGGGCAGCGTGTCGGGATCCTCGCCCGGCATGGCCTGTGCGCGCATCGCTGTCCGGGTCGCGCCGGGATTGACCGAGTTCACCCTCAGCGCGCTGCTGACCGTTTCGGCCGCCCAGGTCCGCACCAGCGCTTCGACCGCAGCCTTGGACGCCGCATACGGTCCCCAGAACGGTTTGCAGGTATGCGCGACACCCGACGACAACACGATTGCCCGGCCGGCGTCGGATGCCTTCAACAGCGGCTCCACCGAACGGATCAGCCGCCAGGTCGACGTCACATTGATCGACATGACCTTGTCGAACACCTTTGCCTCGACATGACCGACCGGTGAGATCGTTCCGAGTACGGCGGCGTTGGCCACCAGAATGTCGAGTTTGCCCCAGCGTTCATGTATGGCGCCGCCCAGTCGGTCTATGCCCGCCATATCGTCCAGATCGAGCGGCACGAGCGTGGCCTCGCCGCCGGCAGCCTTGATTTCATCGTCCAGTTCTTCAAGCCCGCCGACCGTGCGCGCAACCGCGATGACGTGCGCGCCGGCTGCGCCCAACTGTTTGGCGATATGGTAGCCGATGCCGCGCGAGGCGCCGGTGACAACGGCAATCCGGCCATTGAAATCGATATTGGAGCTGCTCATTCGCGGTGACCGCCTGACGCAAGAAGCGACAGCGTACGCACATTGTCCGAGCTGTCGTGATCGGCAAGCTTGGTCGGATATTCACCGGTTAAAACAGGCATCGCAGTATTGTGGCGCTTCGTTGTTGCGCGCCGCTTCGCCGACCGCCCGGTACAGTCCGTCAATCGACAGAAATCCGAGCGAATCCACGCGAATGAACTCGGCCATTTCCTCGATCGACATGCGTGAGGCCAGCAATTTCGACCGTTTCGGGGTATCGACCCCGTAGAAACACGATGCCGTCGTGGGTGGTGAGGCGATGCGCATATGCACTTCCCTGGCGCCGGCGTCGCGTACCATTTGCACGATTTTCTGGCTGGTCGTACCGCGAACGATGGAATCGTCCACCAGTACGATGCGCTTGCCCTCAATCATGCGCCGGTTGGCATTGTGCTTCAGCTTCACGCCCATATGGCGGATTGAATCCGTCGGCTGGATAAAGGTTCGCCCGACATAATGATTGCGGATGATACCCAGTTCGAAGGGCAGATTGGCACCCTGCGCAAAGCCTATCGCCGCTGGCGTGCCGGAATCGGGCACCGGAACCACGACATCGGCGTCTACCGGCGCCTCGCGCGCCAGTTCCAGTCCGATTTCCTTGCGCACATCATAGACATTGCGGCCTTCTGCGATGGTGTCCGGGCGCGAGAAATAGACATATTCGAAGATACAGAAGCGCGAACTCTGCTTTTCGAACGGAAAATGGCTTTCCAGGCCCTTGTCGTTGATGATCACCAACTCGCCCGGTTCGATGTCGCGGACGAAACGGGCGCCGATGATGTCGAGAGCACAGGTTTCGGAGGCAAGAATCCACGAACCGTCAAGGTCGCCAAGAACGAGCGGCCGAATTCCGAGCGGATCGCGGCAGCCGAGCATCTTCTTCGACGACAGAGCGACGAGAGAATATGCGCCTTCCAACTGGCGAACCGCCTCGGTGAACCGGGCAACGAAATCGGGCTCCTGGTTGGTCGCCACCAAATGCAGGATCGTTTCGGTGTCGGAAGTGGATGAAAAAATCGCGCCCTGTTTTTGCAGAGCGCGTTGCACCGTCATTGCATTGGTGATGTTGCCGTTGTGGGCGATGGCAAATCCGCCGTCGGCAAGCTCGGCGAACAGCGGCTGCACATTGCGCAGGCTCGCACCGCCGGTTGTTGAATAGCGCGTATGGCCGATCGCGCGATGGCCGCTCAAGCGGTCTATGACCGATTGCTTGGTGAAATTGTCGCCAATCAGCCCAATATGCCGCTCAACGTGAAACTGGCTTCCGTCGAAAGAGACAATGCCCGCCGCCTCCTGGCCGCGGTGCTGCAGGGCATGCAGGCCCAGCGTGACGATCGCCGCCGCGTCGGAACGTCCATAAATGCCGAACACGCCGCATTCGTCGCGGAAGGCGTCGGCTTCTGCATGCAGATCGTCGGAGGGCTGGTCCGGATTCTCGTTCGTTTTGGTCACCGCAGTTACCCCCGTTGGTTTGCGGTTAGAGCGTATTCGGCTTAAATGGAATCGTTTGAACGCAGGGATTTTGTGTTCCGGCAAGGAGCGCGGGGCGACGCGGTGCGAGTACCGTTAGACCCGCGCGACGCAGACCGGGGCGCAAAAGACCAAGTTCATACGATTGCTGTTTATCCATGTCATTCAGGCGCTTGACGGTTCGCCTGCTTGGCAGTCTTTTCCCCATCAGCACCGTCGAAATCCTCGCACGATGGCAACATCGCGCTATCGCGTTCTCCTCGCTGATACGAAAAATACTTGCCATCAAACCGCTCCCATTTAAGCCGGACATGCTCTAATTATCGGCTTCCGCTTCGCCGCCATTCTCTCCCGGTTTCAGTCGGTCGAAAATGGCGTTTTCCGGATCATCCGGCAGCAGGTTTTGCAGGCGCTCGCCGATGCCTTCCAGCAACGGCCGCGATTTCGCTTCCGCGATCCATGTCGGCTGTTCGGCAGCCACCAGCCAATTGAAGAACAACAGCGCCACCGCCACCACCAGAATGCCGCGCGCAGCGCCGTAGAGGAAACCCAGGGTCCGGTCGAGTGCACCGATCCGGCTGTCGATGATGAAGTCGGCGATTTTCATCGTCACCAGGGTAACGATGATCAAGGCGACGAAGAACACACACGCTGCTGCAACGGCCTGCGCAAGTTGCGGGTGATCGATGTACGGTGTCACGAACGGCGTCACATTTGGATAGAGAAAATAGGCTGCCGCTGCTGCTGCCGCCCAGGATGCAATCGAAAGCACCTCGCGAGAGAATCCGCGCACCATGGCGAGTACGGCCGAAACCAGGGTGAACCCGATCAAGATACCATCAAGTAATGTGACAGGCATGGTCAGCCCAGCTCCACAAACCGCATCACCCCTTGGCAAGGGTGTTGCTCAGTATTCAAACAGACCTGCATTCGCAAAGGCCTTCCCCGTTCATTCCCCGGTTTGCTTTCCCGGTCCGGCAATCCGCCGCACCAGATCGTTCAACGTTGTCGGCTGAAACGCATTTCCGGCAATAGCACCGGTTGTGTCTTCACCGCCTGCCGGCATGGTCGCGCTGGCAAATCCGAGTTTTTCCGCTTCCTTTAGCCGCTGGGCAGCGTGAGCCACCGGCCTGACGGCGCCAGAAAGCGAGATTTCGCCGAAATAGACGCAATCTGCGGCAAGGGCAAGGCCGGTGAGCGATGAAACCAGCGCCGCAGCCACCGCCAGGTCGGCGGCGGGCTCTGATATGCGGTATCCGCCAGCGATATTCAGATACACATCATTCTGTGCAAAACGCACGCCGCAGTGGGCTTCCAGCACCGCAAGCACCATTGCCAACCTGGCGCTATCCCAGCCGACGACGGCGCGGCGCGGTGTGCCGAGCGGCGAGGGGGCGACAAGTGCCTGGATTTCGACGAGGACCGGCCTTGTGCCCTCCATGCCGGCAAATACCGCGGCGCCGGGTGCTTTGGCCGAGCGTTCACCCAAAAACAACTCGGAAGGATTGGCCACCTCGCGCAAGCCCTTGTCGGACATTTCGAACACGCCGATCTCGTCGGTCGGCCCGAAACGGTTCTTGACCGTTCTGAGGATGCGGTAATGGTGCCCGCCTTCGCCCTCAAAATACAAAACGCCATCGACCATGTGCTCGACCACTCTCGGTCCGGCGATCTGGCCGTCCTTGGTGACGTGCCCGACCAGTACAATGGCCGATCCGGTCGATTTGGCAAACCGGATCATTTTTTGCGCGCTGGCACGAACCTGAGTCACCGTTCCCGGCGCAGATTCGGCCATGTCGGTCCACAAGGTCTGGATCGAATCCAGGATCACAAGATCAGGCCGGTTGCCGTCTGAAATTGTTGCCAGAATGTCCTCGATGTTGGTTTCCGCCGCCAGCTCCACGGGGGCATCCGCCGCGCCAAGTCGCTGGGCACGAAGGCGTATCTGGGCAACCGCTTCCTCGCCGGAAAATGTAGACGACGCGGTTTCCGTTTTTCGCAAGTGCCGCAGCCGCCTGCATCAGCAAAGTAGACTTGCCGATGCCGGGATCGCCGCCAACGAGCAGGGCCGAGCCACGCACGAACCCGCCGCCGGTCACGCGATCGAGTTCGTCGATGCCTGAACGGATGCGCGGCGCATCCTCGATATCGCCCGAAAGCGTCGTCAGAGCCACCGGTCTGCCCTTGCGCGCTGATTTCAGCGACTGCGGCCCGCCGCCGACACCGGAATTTGGCCCTTCTTCGACCAGCGTGTTCCATTCACCGCATGCTTCGCACTTGCCCGCCCAGCGCGAATGCACCGAACCGCAATTCTGACAAATGAACTGGACACGCGCCTTAGCCATCGTCACCACCGCGGTAGCGCCTGAAATAGCGGTTGCCCAGGCTCGTCAGAATTTCATACGGCACCGAGCCTGCCGCACTTGCCGCTTCGTCAACGCTGATGTGCGGGCCAATCAACTCGATCCAGTCTCCGGTGTTGGCATCGCCAACCGGCACGTCGGTGATATCGATCATGGTCATGTCCATGGTGACCCGCCCGACGACCGGTACGCGGTGGCCTGCGATCCATCCGTGGGCGCCATCGGAAACAGCCAATCTGAGCGCCACACCGTGGCCGGAACCGGCCCTGTGATAGCCGTCGGCATAGCCGGCTGACACCACGGCGATCCGGCTGTCTCTCTCCAACGCGACCGTTGCCCCGTAACTCACGGTTTCGCCGGCCTCGACCGCCCGGATCTGCAAAATCCGCGCCTCTGCGGTCACCACCGGCCGCATTGGATTGTCGGCGCCGATAACCGGTGCGCCGCCATAAAGCGATATTCCGGGACGGGTGAGTTCGAAGTGGTAAGCGTCGCCCAGAAACACGCCGGCGGAATTGGCCAGGCTTGATTCAATGCCTTTGGCAACCGCACGAACCTTTTGAAAAGATTCCAATTGCTGGTGGTTGAGCGGATGGTCGGGGTCATCGGCACAGGCCAGATGGCTCATGAGCAGGATGGGCGTGACCGCATGTGACACGGCATTCTCGTCAAAGAACGCAAGCGCCTCCTCTACATCTAACCCCAGTCGGTTCATGCCGGTGTCGACATGAATGGCGCAGGGTCGGCGCGATCCGCGTTCAGCCCAGTAATCGGCCCAGTTTGCAATTTCCTCGCGGCTGTTGAGAACCGGTGTCAGCCCGGCTTCGGCGCAGGCGCCGGCAAGGTGTCGGTCGCTAATGCCGCCAAAGACGAAAATCTCGCTGTTTGGCAAGATGCGCCGCAGCGCAATGCCTTCCTCCGGCAGCGCGACGAAAAATTTGCGACAGCCTTCTGCGGCCAATGCCGGCGCCACTTGCTCGACGCCGAGCCCGTATGCATTCGCTTTGACGACGGCCGCAGTGATCGCCTGGCCGGAGTGTCGCGCCAGGTCGCGGTAGTTGGCGACGAGTGCATCGAGGTCAATCGTCAGCCGTGCGCCCGCTAGCAGCGGATCGGCACCGGTTTCTACACTGGTTGACGAGGGGCTTTTCAAGAACCTATTCGAGCCTCTCGGGCATGTGGCTGTCTTCGACCAGGTCGAAGAAGCGGGTAAATTCACCCTGGAAGCCCATCGGCACCATACCCGTCGGGCCATGCCGCTGTTTGGCGATGATCACTTCCGCCTTTCCGCGGGTTTCATTCATCTCCGCTTCCCATTTGAAATACTCTTCCGTACCCGGCTTCGGCTCCCGGTTTTTCAGATAGTATTCCTCGCGATAGACGAACAGCACAACGTCGGCGTCCTGCTCGATGGAGCCTGATTCACGCAGATCGGCGAGCTGCGGTCGTTTGTCGTCGCGGTTTTCCACCTGGCGCGAAAGCTGGGACAGCGCGATAATCGGAACGTTGAGTTCCTTGGCCAGGGATTTCAGGCCAGTGGTGATTTCGGTGATCTCCTGCACACGGTTCTGCGCTGCGCGGGCGCTTGTTCCCTGCATCAGCTGTACATAGTCGATGATTAGCACATCGAGGCCACGCTGACGCTTCAGACGTCTCGCACGAGCGGCAAGCTGGGCAATCGAAATGCCACCGGTCTGGTCGATATAAAGCGGCAAATCCTGCATCATCTGGGAGCAACCGACCAGTTTCTCGAAATCGGCCTCGGTGATTTCGCCGCGCCTGATTTTCGACGATGGGATTTCGGTCTGTTCGGAAACGATACGCGTTGCCAACTGTTCGGACGACATTTCCAGTGAAAACAGGCCGACAACGCCGCCGCTTGCCGCCTTGAATGACCCGTCGGCTTGCGGTGCCGGCTCATAGGCATTGGCGATGTGAAACGCCATGTTTGTGGCCAGGGCCGACTTGCCCATGCCCGGGCGTCCGGCAACAATAACCAGATCGGACGATTGCAACCCGCCCATCCGGCGGTCCAGGTCCCTGAAACCGGTGGCGATGCCCGACAAATGCCCATCGCGCATATAGGCCGCATTGGCCATGTCGACGGCGGTTTTGACTGCATCGGTGAAGCTCTCGAAGCCGCCATCGTAGCGCCCGGTTTCGGCAAGCTCGAACAGGCGGCGTTCGGCATCCTCGATCTGCGCCTGCGGCGCCATGTCGACCGGCGCGTCAAAGGCGATGTTGACCATGTCCTCGCCGACTGTGATCAGAGCGCGCCGCGTCGCCAGATCGTAGATCGCCCGGCCATAGTCTTCCGCGTTGATAACGGTCACCGCCTCGGCTGCCAGCCGAGCGAGATATTGCGCAATCGTCATGTCGCCAATTTTGTCGATATCCGGCAGGAATGTTTTCAGCGTTACCGGATTGGCGCTCTTGCCCATCCGGATCATCTCGCCGGCGACCTCGAATATCTTGCGGTGCAGCGGTTCGTAGAAATGTTCCGGTTTCAGAAAGTCTGATACCCGGTAAAAGGCGTCATTGTTGACCAGAATGGCACCCAGCAGCGCCTGTTCTGCTTCAATGTTCTGCGGTGCCTGACGATAAAGCGCGTTTTCGTTCGCCTCGAGCTGATGCGCTGCCTCTGCCATCGATTGTCCTGTCATATCGGTGTGCGGACAATGAAAACAACGCGTCCGGGATACTGAAATCGGGCTCTACTTAGACCTTCTCCATAGCAGGGTACAGGCCACAATTTCGCCTAAATGCGCTTACCGGTCGGAGTACCCGCTATTCACAGCCCGATTGTGGAATGTACTTTCCCGCTTGACGCGGATTGGCCGATTCGATCCGCTCATTCGGCCGCTTCGCGATAGCGACTGCCATCAAACTTGCTATTCGCGGCCAGGCGTTTTTTCGGTTTCGCCGATATAGTCCCGGGTCAGCGGAACCGCATCGCGCTTGTGGGCGAGCTGAATCTGGAAGACCATCAGGTCATCCCACCGGAAAGCCGCTTCCGAGCCTGCCATATAGAATTCCCACATGCGGGCAAAGCGTTCGTCGTATATCTCCACCGCCTTGTCGCGATTGGCCGTGAAGCGCTCACGCCAGTGCTTCAGCGTTTCGGCATAGTGCAGGCGCAGAATCTCGATATCGGTGGCAATTAATCCTGATTTCTCGATCGCCGGCAAAACCTCAGAGAGCGCGGGAATATAGCCGCCGGGGAAAATGTGCTTGCGAATAAACGGATTTGTGGTTGTCGGTCCTGACGTTCGCCCGATCGAATGCAGCACCATGACGCCGTCTTCATCCAGCAGTGAGGCGCATTTGTCGAAATAGGTGCGGTAGTGGTTGACGCCGACATGTTCGAACATGCCGACCGAGACAATCCGGTCGAAAGGTCCCGCCAGATGCCGGTAATCGCGCAGCTGAAACAGCGCCCGGTCTTCAAGCCCCTGTTCGCGTGCCCGCTCGTTCGACCTACTGTGCTGTTCCTCCGAAAGCGTCACACCCAGTATTTCAGCGTCAAACGTTCCGGCAAGATAAAGCCCCAATCCGCCCCAGCCGCTGCCGATATCGAGGATCTTGCTTCCCCGTTCCACGCACATCTTGGCCGCGATATGCCGCTTTTTAGCCAATTGCGCTTCGTCGAGCGGCATATCCGGTGTTTCGAAATAGGCGCAGGAATACTGCCAGTCCTCATCGAGGAACAACCGGTACAAGTCGCCAGACAGATCATAGTGGCGACGCACATTGTTGCGCGATCGGGTAAGCGTGTTGAGTTGTTGAATCCGTCGGAAAAACGTAGCGTACCGCCACAGCGATCCGCATTGTCCAAATTGAGATATCGACGCCGGGGACGTGTGCCGAATAGACGAGGCGGAGCAGCGAAAGCACATCGCCTTCAACGATATCAACACCGCCGTTCATGTAGGATTCCGGCAGCGCCAGCATCGGATCAAGCGTGATCGCCCATTCGGCACGCCGTGAACTAATCACGACATGGACCGGATCTCCGGTCCCGTCGCCGAAAGCATGTACTTTCCCGTCCGCTCCGGTCACCTTCAGGTTTCCGGACACCACCAGCCGGGCGATATGATGACGCAGTAACCTGTTCATGGTCACTCACCACTCGTCGAACTGCTAATATTATGTCGGATTTTCCATTTTAGGCAATATTTTGGCGAAATATGGCCGAAACGACATGATTTCACTCTTCAAAGGGTAAATTGAAAAACCAAACCCGACAAAACCGCCCCGACCAACCCAAGCGCAATATAGGTCGCAAATACCTTCGGTCTGACCAGCGACCATACCGCCGCCATGGCCGGAACCGAGCTGACCGCACCGGCCACCATGAATGCCATGGCCGCACCTGCGCTCATGCCCTGTTCCATCAAGCCTGCCAACAGCGGCGGCGCGACATAGCTGTTGAGATATGCAGGCATGCCGACAACCGCCGCTATGGCGATCGGAGCGATGCCCTCACCGCCCACCAGACCGGCGATCAGCGAAGCTGGCACATAGGTAACCAGCAAGGCTTCGAGAACGTATGCGAGCGCCAGCCATTTTATCAGGAAAAGGGCGTTTGACCGCAACTCGCTGGCAAAGACCGGACGCCGGTCGTTGTCGCGCCAAAACCGCCAGACGGGCTTGCCGCTGAAAGGAGAGGGGCCGCATCCGCAACTGCTCACCGGAGTCTCGCGCAGCGGATTGGCAAATAGATGCGAACGCACGAATGCTCTGATGATAAAACCGCCGAACAGGCCAAGGACAACGGCGGAAACCGCTTTGCCGGCGCCAAACGGCCAGCCGAGCGCCGCGGCGGTTATGAACAAGGTGGGAGGATCGATCAGCGGCGAAGACAGCCAGAAGGCCATGACGGCCGAAAGCGGAGCACCCAGCGCCAACAGGCCGGCAATAAACGGGATCACTTCGCAGGAGCAAAATGGTGCCAGGCCGCCAAATAGGGCAGCCAGAAAGATCATCCGCGTTTCCCGGCCCTTGAACGCGTTTGCTACCATTGCCTCGGCGCCGGCGGCCTTGAGCCACGCGATCAGCAACACGGCAAACGCAATATAGGGCAGCGTGCCGGCGAAGGCTTTTATCGCGAACCACACCACCGGCCCGGCATTGGCCGGATCCAGCAGCAGAACGGCGACAGGTGCAGCAACCACGACGGTCCACGGCGACTGCAGTCGTTTCAGCCAGTCAACCCGAAGTCTGCCCGGTTCCGGCATCTGACCGCTGTGGCTAACCTCAGCCATTGTCGCCCTCGCTCTCTTCGGCGCAGCATTCCTTCAGGATGTAGCCCGCCAGCATTTCCAGATGGTCGAATTTGGCCCGGTTGATGGTGCTGCGGCCGTCCTTTGTCTGCTCGATCAGGTTGGCGGCCGCCAGAAATCTCAAATGATGCGCCAATGTCGACGCCGGCATCGCGGTACGCTGCTGGATGTCGCCGACCGCAAGGCCTTTGCTGCCTGCCTTGACCAGGGTCAGCACCACCTGCAAGCGGGCTTCGGAGCCGATAGCCGCAAATCCCTGCGCTGCTTCTTCCGGTGTGAGTGCAATTGATTCCATATAACTAGTTTTATAGTTATATTTGCGTACGTCAAGGGTTATTCACATGTTAATTCGTTCGGGTGATATGGCGAGCCTAACCCTCGGCGCTCTCAATCTTCCAGGCGTCCAGCAGCAGCGGCAATGCTACGTTCCAATCCATGACGCCGGTCGCCTCGGCCCAGCCTTCATACTCGCGCAAAAGTGTAGATTCGACGGGATCATTGCTGCCCGAAAGGTCGTTCAATTCGGTGCGGTCAGCATCCATGTCGTAGAGTTCCCAGTCATTGCCGAACTTTCGAACCAGTTTGAATTGCCCTTTCCTGATGGCGCAGTTGCCCTCATGCTCGAAGAATATCGGTTGCTCCCGTGTCCAGGATTTTCCACCCAGAAGATCGAAAAACGATTCGCCCTGTAGCGGCTGGATCGCGTGTCCCCCCAAATCGCTTAAAGGCGAAACTCCAGTCGCTTCGAGGAGTGTCGGCAATATGTCGACCACATGACAGGGCTCATGTGCGACGGTTCCTCCCGAAAACCGTTTCGGCCAATGCGCGATCAGCGGCGTCGAGATGCCGCCTTCGTGCACATAGTGCTTGAACAGGCGAAACGGAGCGTTCGACACATTCGCCCAGGGTTTGTCATAGCTCTGGTAGGTGAGAACCGAACCCGGTTTCAAATCTGGAATGTTGCCCATCGTGATCTGGCGTCCATCATGGGTTTTGTCGGGGAAAAATTTGGCCCAACCGTCTTCGGCCATGAATTCGGCACAACCGCCATTGTCGGACAGAAACAGGATGAGCGTGTTGTCATATTGCTCCAGCCGTTTCAGCGCCGCCAGAATTCGGCCGATTGACTGGTCCATACGATCGACCATGGCCGCGTAAGTCGCCATCTTGCTCGCTTCCCAGTCGCCGAGCCTGATGTCCTGCCACGCCGGAACCTGATCGTCGCGCGGCGAGATATCCCAGTTGGCCTTGAGGATGTTGCGGCCGTTCATCTCCTCGTGTCTTGCCGTGCGTATGGCATCCCAGCCGGCGACATACCGGCCGTCATAGCGCGCAATGTCCTCCTCATGCGCGTGCAATGGCCAATGCGGCGCCGCGTGCGCGAGATAGAGAAAGAACGGTTTATCCTCGGCGGTCGTCTCCTCCATCATTCCGATAGCTTTGTCGGTGATCGCGTCGGTGAAATAAAAATCGTCCGGGAACACCTCCACGCGGCTGTCGTCTTCCAACATGAAATGCGGCGAGAAGAAATTGGTGACGCCATCGACGATGCCGTAAAAAACGGTCAAATCCGCGCTGCCGCGGTGTCGGGTGGTCGACGTCGCCGACGCGCCAGCTGTCGACCTCGCGCGCCATAAAGTCGCCGGCCACGTGCCACTTGCCGGCCATCAGTGTCCGGTAACCGCCGCTCCGCATCACTTCAGCGATCGTCGCGCTGTCGTTGCGAAGGAAACCCTGATAGGCCGGTGTGCCCAGATTGGCGCCCATATGGCCGACGCCGGCGCTGTGCGGATAAAGACCGGTTAGAAGCGAGGCCCGTGTCGGGCAAACAGCGGGCGCAGTTGTACATCGCCGACAGCAGCACCCCGTCTTTCGCCAAACCGTCGATATTGGGCGTCCTGATTTCGGATCCGGTGATGCCGAGATCGGAAAATCCCATATCGTCGACCAGAATGAGAATGACGTTGGGTTTGGACGACATCGGCGATCTCCCGCGCACGCTTTTACACGCAGTGTGAAGAATTGCGCCGACAGGTCAATAAAAAAGCCCGGGCGCAGGTCCCGGGCTTCTGTACTTCGATTGCAAGCAGGATCAGGCGTTCTTGCTGTCCTCTTCCTTTGACGAGGCTTCCTCGGCGGGAGCTTCTTCAGCCGGCGTTTCCTCAGCCGGAGCTTCCTCGGCGGCTGCTTCCTCGCCAGCAGCCTCAACCTCGCCTTCCGTCTCGTCGCTGCTTTCGTCATCCAGGTCGTATTCGGCCTCGGGATCGAAATATTCCTCCGGATTGGCGTTCTCATTGATGTCTTCGCCATAGATGGCTTCAGCCGACGTCAGATCCTCGCCGCGGGCCTGACGTTCGGCTTCGTCGGCCGAACGGGCCACATTGACCGTGATCGATACTTCGACCTCGGGGTGCAATGAGATCGCAACCTTGGAAATACCGATGGTCTTGATCGGCAGTTTCAGTTCCACCTGGTTTTTGTTGATCGCAAAGCCTTCCTCGGTCACCAACTCCGCAATATCGCGGGTCGATACCGAGCCATAGAGCTGGCCGGTTTCGCCGGCAGAACGCACGACGATGAAACTCTTGCCGTCGAGGCCCGTTCCGATTTGTTCAGCGCTTGATTTGCGCTCGTTGTTGCGTGCTTCGAGTTCGCTGCGTTGCGCTTCGAATTTCGCCAAATTGGCATCGTTGGCGCGCAGAGCCTTGCCCTGCGGCAGCAGATAGTTGCGTGCGTAACCATCCTTGACCTTCACGGTCTCTCCGAGATGGCCAAGATTGGCGATGCGTTCGAGAAGAATGATATCCATCGTTGGCTTCCTTGCATTTGCCGTTCGATCGAACGGAATTCTGGTCAGATGGCAGGAAGCTTGCCGGGTGTGCCGGCCTGGGCGCTGTCCTGCCTTGCGGCAGTTAGAGGTGAGTTTGAATTCACCCCAACTTGCGGGTTTGCTCGAGAATTCCCCGGCACCCGCTACCGGCGAAATGCGGGCCGCGTGTGCCGCGGCCCGCTAAAAATTACTTCACGATATAAGGCAGAAGGCCCAGAAAGCGGGCGCGTTTGATCGCCTTTGCAAGTTCGCGCTGTTTTTTCTGGCTAACCGCGGTGATGCGTGAAGGTACAATCTTGCCGCGCTCGGAAATATAACGCTGCAGCAGGCGTACGTCCTTGTAGTCGATCTTGGGGGCGTTCGAACCGGAGAACGGGCAGGTCTTGCGGCGGCGGTGAAACGGCCGGCGTGTCGGGATCTGATTGATATCGACCATTATGCGTCTCCCTTGGATTCTGCGGCAGGTGCCTGTTCGCTATCGCGCCGCGGAGGACGATCGTCGCGGTCGCGCCGCGGGCCACGATCACCCCTGGGACCCCGGTCGCCGCGAGGGCCACGGTCATCGCGCTTCTGCATCATTGCCGATGGGCCTTCCTCGTGTTCATCGACCTTGATGGTCATGAACCGCAGGACATCTTCGGAAAGCCGCATCTGACGCTCCATCTCGCTGACGGCCGCCGGCGGAGAATCCAGGTCCATCAGTGTATAGTGGGCCTTGCGGTTCTTGTTGATGCGGTAGGTAAGGGACTTCAGCCCCCAGTTCTCGATCCGGCCGATGGAGCCGCCGCCTGCCTCGATAACGCCCTTGTACTGTTGGACAAGTTCGTCAACCTGGGCAGCCGAGAGGTCCTGGCGCGCCATAAACACGTGTTCGTATAAAGCCATTTGGCAATTTGCCTTTCTTCGTTTCGTTATTCTGCCGAACCGGCGGCTAAGCCTCTGCGACTTTCATGGGCTCTTGGCCCGGCGAAGAAAGGCGCGTCGTCAAGCGGTCGAGAGCGGAGACACGGGAGGCGGAAGTCCTTTTGGCTTCAACGGGGATCAACCCCGGCCCTCCGTTCAGCCCCCAGCAGGACCGGCAGAAGATGCGCGCTTATACCTGATTTATTGTGCAGTGCAAGAGGGTTGAAGCGAATCGAACGAGAGGCCAAAAATAAGATTTCCGGCCTCCCCGGCCCTGGGCTGCTTTCGAGCGATCCTCTAGGCGACAAGTCCGCCATCGTTGCGGCGAATGGCGATCACCGCAGACCGCGGTACAGCGTCGCCGCCTTCCGGCCAGTGGCTGTTGCCGCGCTCGCCCGGATGCTGGATGCCGACAAACATGGTGCGCCGGTCCGAGCTCCAGGTCAGTCCCGTCACTTCGCATTCATTTGATCCGACGAGGAAACGGCGTATTTCGCCGGTCGCCGGATCGCCTGCGAGCATCTGGTTGTTGCCATGTCCGGCAAAATCCTCGGCATTCGAATAATTGCCGTCGGTCTGAATCCAGATCAATCCGTTTGAGTCGAACTTCAAACCGTCCGGTGAGTTGAACATGTTGCCTGCATTGACGTTGTCGGATCCGCCATAGGCGTCTGAGTGTACCGTCGGATTGCCGGCAAGCACAAACAGGTCCCAGGCGAAGCCCTTGGCCGTGTGGTCGGCGCCATTGGGCCGCCAGCGCACAATCTGACCGTAATTGTTGGCCTCGCGGGGATTGGGGCCGCCAACGGGTGTATTGTCGCCGCCCTTGTTCGGTTTCTTGCCGCGGTTCTTGTTGTTGGTCAAAGCGCAATACACCTCGGCGGCATTAGGATTGGCCGCCACCCATTCCGGACGATCCATCGTCGTTGCGCCAACGGCCGATGCGGCAATACGCGTATGGATGCAGATTTCCGCTTCGCTTGCGATGCCGGTCGTTTCCGGCGTCAGTTCGATCCATTCACCGGCGCCGTTATCGTGGAACTTGGCAACGGACAAAGTGCCCTGTTCAAACAGCGAATCCGTATCGCCGCCGGGTGCATAGACACCGTCCGACACATAGCGGTACAAGAACTCGCCACGTTCATCATCGCCCATATAGACAACGATGCGGCCGTCGCCATTGACGACGCATTCGGCGTTTTCGTGCTTGAAGCGTCCAAGTGCTGTCCGCTTTTTCGGTGTCGAATTCGGATCCCGCGGATCGATCTCGACCACATAGCCGTTTCGATTTGGCTCGTTTGGATGTTTAGACACGTCGAAGCGCTCATCGATCCGCGCCCAACCATAACCCCAATCCTTGGAGGACACGCTGTAGCGGGCCAGTTCCGGCGAAACTTTGTGGTCTTCATCCTCTGCCGAATAGTAGCCGTTGAAATTCTCTTCACACGCCAGATACGTGCCCCATGGCGTTGAGCCGTTGCCGCAATTGTTCCAGGTGCCGAGCGATTTCGTGCCGGCGGGATCTGCTGCGGTCTTCATCAATTCGTGGCCGGCCGCGGGTCCGGTCAACACCATCTCGGTATCCGGCGTAATGCGACGGTTGTATGGACTGTCCTTGACAACGCTCCA
The DNA here is from genome assembly GCA_963669285.2 of Rhizobiaceae bacterium. Classification (GTDB taxonomy): domain Bacteria; phylum Pseudomonadota; class Alphaproteobacteria; order Rhizobiales; family Rhizobiaceae; genus JAWKWH01. The sequence continues at coordinate 181,717 of CAXXSI010000002.1, forward strand.
TTTGCCGTCGGTCACAGCGATTTCGACGACCGTCACGCCGTGAGCCATCTTGCCTTTCAAGACATCGTCATCGTTCTCCGCCTTGCCGTCAGGACGGTTGCCCCAGATGATCTTGCGGTTGGTGTATTCGTTGTTGACGACGAGTATCGTGTGCTCGCCATCTTCATAGATGTCCATGCCGTCGATATTGTCGCCGAAGGCAGTTTCCTGGCTGGCGCCGCTGCCTCTTGTGGCGTGATCGAATTCAGGGGCGCCCGACCACAGCGGATCGCCCCAGCGCACAAGCACTTCGGCCGAATAGCCATCCGGCACAGTGATTGCGTCGAGGTCGTTGGCGGCAATCTGGGCAAATGCAAATCGGTTCTCTGCAGCCTGGCTCTTGCCGGCGGTCGCGAAACTCCCCAGCGCGGCAAAGCTGCCGAAAGCGAGTGCCCCGCCGAGCAGGCCGCGGCGGCTGATGGCCGCATCAACAACCCGGTCAAAATCGCATTCCTCATTCGGCGGATTGATCAGTTCATCGAATTCATCAAAGGAAATGTCACGTCGTTCGCTGTCGGTCATGTCTGGGTCCTCCTTGCTACGCCCTGCTTCTGGATCGGCACTGCCGAGATTTGCCCGCCTTCTATATCTCCCATCGCCGCAACATTTGGAATAAGACGCTCCGCGATGGGTTCCACACGGAATACACTATGGGGTTCCGTGAAACTAACCTGGTTGAGTGATTACAACCCGGTCACGGCGACAACGCTAGTCGCCGAGTTCGAAGTTTTAATGACATGTAGAGTGGATAACGAACCCGGCAATAATGCGCAGTGGGCGCAAAGAGGATCTCTCATGAATTGCCGTTTCAGGTGGCCCAGAGACCGGGCCACCTCGGATTGCCCAGAATACTAATTTTTCGGTTCCCAGGTAAAAGGCTCGGGAATGGTCCAGCCGGCCTCGCGATAGTAGCGTTCCGCGCCCGGATGCAGCCGCCCGGCGATCAACTCAAGCGCCTTTTCCTTGTTGATCGTGCTCGGCATCCATTTTGCGGTTTCATGTAGCTCGCCTAGATTTTCCCAAATCGCCTTCGTCACCTTGTAGACAACCTCCTCGGGCACATGGGCTCCAGCTGAGAAATTCACGATGGCACCGTGTGTCTGGACAGTCTCACTGTTGACCTGATTGCTTCCATAAGCATCGGGAGCGATGTCATTGGCGGTTTGACCGATCTCGCGGCGGATTTTCATCTTCTCGACGGGCACGTCAAGCAGGCGGATCTCCTTTGTCAGCGAAAACTGCTCGATTGACGGGCTCGGTACGTTGGTCGGTAAAACGATCACGTCGATTTTGTCATCCTGAAATGCCTGGATCGCTGCATCAAATCCGAATTGCTGGATTTCCATATCGGTGGCCTCAAGACCCGCTGTGGCCTTCAGCGTGCGCAAAACCACACCGGAGGCAGCGCCTCCCGGAGGTCCCACAAACACCTTCTTGCCCTTCAGATCCTCCAGCTTTTCAATGCCGGAATCCGCGCGGGTGACATAGTGGTATGGACCGATCTGATAGGCGAAGATCATCGTGACGTTCTTCTCCAGATCGGGACCGTTGGTAAAGGATTTGTACGGCCCGATATGGTTCACCAGCAGCCAGTTGATCGTTGGCGAACCGAACAGGAAATCCACTTCGCCATTGGCCGCATCAACAAAGTGTTTCGTTGCAGCGCCCGTTGCGCGTACCTGGAGATTGATATCCGGTTCGTGCTTGGCGACCACCTTGGCGATTGCCGTGTTGACGACAAACGGCGACATGCCGGGCGCGATCGAGGTCACCCGATACACTTCTGCAAGCGCACCCGAAACCGTTAGGCCAGCGACCACGAATCCGGACGCCGCGATTGCTGTCAATCTGCCTTTCAAACTAGTCATTTCTTCCTCCCTGATTGAATTACTCATGCGACTTGTGCTCGTTGAAAGCGAGAAATTGTTACGATTGCCAATGTTGCCACGACCGCCGTTGCCCAGACCGGTGTGAACGGGATCATTGCGCAGGCGGCGACGGCAAATCGGAGCAGGCGCTGGCCGTAACCCAGCTTGCCGACCACCGGATCAGCGCCGCCAAGCGAGGTTGCGAACATCCAGATGGCTGCCAGAAGCCGAACCATCGTGCCGATAAGCTCGGTGACACTAAACTCACCTGCCACCAGCAGCAGTGACGGTGAATAGACAAAGACGAACGGCACCAGCAGACCCACGATGGAAATACGCAATGCCACGAACGATGTGGCCAGCGGATTGGCCCCGGCAATCGGCGCGGCGACGAAGCAGCCGTAGGCGATCGGCGGGACGATCGACGAATAAACGGCGAAATACAGCACGAACATGTGGGCGGCGAGTGGTGGAACACCGGCTTTGATGATCGCCGGTGCGATCATGATGGCGATGATCAGATAGGCCGGCAGTGTGGGAAGGCCCATGCCGAGGATAAGCGCCCCGAGCATGGACAAGATAAGCGCGACCAGCAGATATCCCTCGCCAAAAGACGAGATCGCGGTCGCAAACCGGATCGCGATCCCGGTCTCGTTTACCACGCCGAGGACGATCCCGATAACCCCGACCGCGACCATGATTTCCGCCGCAGAAGTGCCGCCCGCGGCCAGGGCATCGATAATACGCTTCGGTTCGCGGCGGAAGTCGGGATTGAGGACCAACCCCGTCAAAATCGCAGTCGCCACCCCGACAAATCCCGCCATGGCCGGCGATTTGCCGATAATGAACGCAGCCATCAGAGCTGCGATTGGCAGAAATACCAAAAGCGAATTCAGCCAATCACGCCGGCTGAGGACCGGGATTTCCTCTTTCGGCGTCGTCTTCAAGTCGAGCCGAATGGCTTCCGTGTAAACTTGCGCGAACAATCCGAAATATTTGAACAGCGCCGGCAGGGCAGCCGCGGCGATCACCAGAACAAACGGCATGCCAACCAGATCGGCCATGACGAACACCGCCGCCGCCATGATTGGTGGCGTGAGCTGTCCGCCCGACGAGGCAGCCGTTTCGACGGCGGCGGCAAATTTGGCGGAAAAACCCTGCCGCTTGATCATCGGAATGGTGAATACGCCGGTACCGGCGATGTTGGCTGCGACACTGCCGCTCATCATGCCGAAGATCGCGCTTGCCACGATCGCTGCATGGGCCGCGCCGCCTCGGATGCGTGCGGTGAGCACCGTCGATATGTGGATCAGGCTCTCACCGGCTCCGGTGCGTTCCAGCACGGCGCCAAAGATGAGGAAAATCAAGACGTTGTTGGCGACAAGACCGGTCGTACGCCCGAACACCCCGTCAAACGAGTACCAAACGATCTGCATGAAATTCCGCAAGTTCATGCCGAAATGTTCGAGAAGACCCGGGAGCCACGGGCCGGCAAACCCGAAGGCGACGAATGCTGTCGCCATGATGATCAGTGACCAGCCCCAGGCGCGGCGCGACATTTCGAGTAGCACCAACCAGCCCGAGCAATGCGGCTGCCATGTTTGTTGGTGTTGCGACATAAAACCCGGTCCAAAGCTCTTCCTTGACGCGGAAGAACCAGATGGCGGACCAGGCGAGGGCGGCAATGAACAAGATATCAATCAGCCAACCGATCTTGGTCAACCGCCGCAAGGCGCCCGACGAAGCAAGCGGTTTGGTGGTCATCACGATCAGTATGCCAAACGCGATGGCACCAAACCGCGTATTGGCCTCGTCGAACAGTCCGAGCGTGATTGAGTAGATTACCAGCAGCGAGAAAACCAGCGCCAGCAGGTATCCGAGTTTCCCCGCCAGCACGTTGGCGTTTGCCCGGTCTGCGGCCGCGGGATTCTTACCGGGAGCAGTCACCTCGAAACCTCTTGGTCGGCGTCGAGGTGCTCCGACAGTTTATCCACCAACCGCAACAATTCAGCCACCTCATCGTGGGAGAAATGGCTGGCAATAACGTTGTTGCGATGTCTGGCGTAAGCGAGCATCCGGGCATGGAGTTCCAAACCTTCCGCCGTGGTCAGAAGCTCAATTGTTCGGTTGTCTCCGGCACATGGTCGCGAGCGAACGTATCGGCGCATACCGTCATGGTTGATAATGCGGCTCAGTTGCCCTTTGTCCATCTCCATTGCACGGCCAATGGCGTTGAAAGTGACCGGCTGCAGTGCAGCGACGATGCCGAGTACCCGCCATTCGCTGAGCCTCAGCCCGAACTTCTTTTGTGTCCACCGCTGGCCGCGCCGTTCATGGCCGGCAGCCAACCGGGCGATCTTGAAGGCCAACAGGTCGCGAATATCGTTGACCGGTGGATGGACGGCTTCGCCAGCGTCCGGTTGGAGATGTCGCAATGTTGCATTTGAACTGGTCAAAACAAGCTCCCGGTCTAATTCGTAGCATGTTCGTTGACATTATCAACAAAATTAATATCGAAAACTGCAGCAGAAACGGCGATGACAATGACCGATGTCACAGATCAACGAGTTTATTGTGCTAAAATATTAGTTGTTCAGCTGAGGCTTGGAGACACATCATGAAAGTTGTTCGCAGTTTCGTCGTTCCGGTATTGACGGCAATGGCCGCGCTATGGGCGCTGTCGGGAAATGCCTACGCTGGTAGTCCCGGCGCATGTACCAGTTATGCAGCCAAAGCAGTTGAGCAATTCAATCGCAATCTCAATTTGGGGTGCGGTTACGGCGGTCCGCGCTGGAGTGCCGATTATGGCGGGCATTTCGCCTGGTGCCTGATCGCCGAGACGGCACAGGCAAACCAGGAGCGCAATATTCGCGAAAACATGTTGAACCAATGTGCCTCGCCGCCTGCGCCTACTGCCAAGACGTTTTTCAATCCCAAGATCGGCGGTGTCCGGCTTGACTGGTGCCGCATCTGGGCCAACCAGTGTGGCGGTCCTGCCGCGACGGCATTCTGCCAGGGCAAGGGGTATAATCTGGCGGTGAACTGGAAAAAGGCCAACAATCTCGGTTACACCCGCATCATTACCACGGGGCAGATTTGTAACAATCCGACTTGCGATGGTTTCAAGCGAATTCGCTGTTCAAACTGACTTGAGCCTCTGCTGCTCGCGGGCGTAGCGCCCGAAGCGAACAAGAAAGGGCCGGTACACTCATGAGTACCGGCCCTTTTGTTCCTTGCGCTCTTGGCTTTTTGTCTCGTCAGGTCGACTTTGATGTTGACCTCGATCTTTTGGCGGCTGCCGTGGATTTGGTGGACTTCGCAGCAGCCGGCGGCGTCTCGCTGTCGGATTGTTCAGTCTGCGTCACGTCCGTCATCGCGGCGGGCGGAGCGGCTTCCGTAGCCGCGCTAGGCTCGCCGTCTGGCATAGATGACGCCGTCTCGAGTTCGGCTTCCAGATCGGCCTCGCATTTGTATTCCTCTTTCTTGACGCGATAGAGACGCTCGAATGCAAGCAGACGCTTGACCTCGGACTGCAGACGCGAAACCTCGGTGCGTTGTTCCTGAAGCTGTTGTTGAGCGGTCTCGATCACGACGCGCTCGGAAGCACGCTCAAGATTGATTTCGGAAATCTTGGTACTGGTTTCAGAATTCTGCCGGCGCTCTTCTTCCAGTTCTCTGGCAAGGGCGTTGGCTTTCTCTTCGGCAACCCGTTTCTCCGAAACCGCATCGTTGAGCTTGAGTTTGACCCCGATGAGTTCCTCGGTTGCGTTTTCCTGTTCGCGTGATGTCGCCTGGAAACGCGTGTCGAGGTTTGTGAACTCTGTGCGGATCGCCTGGATATCAGCCTTGTGCTGGCTGGCAGCTTCGTCACGTTCGAATTCGACGGTCCGCAACGTGTCGGTTGTCTCCGACAGTTTCGAGGATTGTGTTTCCAACTCTCTGCCGAGCCGCCCCAGTTCCTTTTGCGCTTCCGCCAGTTGATCGGAGGTCTCGGCAAGTTCCGCCGACGTACTTTTCAGGTTGGTCGACATCTCGTCGTTCTTGCGGCGCATTTCACTCGACGCCTTCAATGCGGCATCGAGCTCAACGGAAAGATTCACATGTTTTTCGCGAACCAGCTCGTTATCGCGGCTCATTTTCTCCGCCAGCGAGGTTTTCGCCGCCAATTCACGCCGCAGATCGGAAAGTTCGGCATCATTGGCCGCTGCTTCTGTGCGCAATTCGCTCAATTCGTCAGTCGCCGTTGTCAGCGCAGACCGAAGGCTGTCTTTTTCCTGCTGAAGGCGCGTTTCCTGCCTCTGAACCTCATCGACATTTTGTTTCAGCTTGATGGCCAGGGATTTCGCGCTCTCCAACTCATTGTTCAGCGCGCGATTCTTGGCGTGAAGCTCCTTGTTGCTGAGCTCCACCTCGTTGCCGTGATAGATGCTGGCCTGCATCATGTTCAGGAAATCGCGGGTCAGATGCTGTGAAACCGCGAGTTTGGAGACTTTCTCGCTGATCTCCTTGAGATCGGCTTGTGACTCGAGATACTGCGCTTCAAACGTGTCGAAGCCGGACAGGAACTTCTTCGAATTGGATGTAAGGCGGTCCTGACCCTCTGTCGCCGATATGACCGGCGACGCGGGAACGAGCTGCTCGGTATCCTCAGCGGTCATGCCCGGCACCGAATCACGCGGAATTTCACGCGACGGTGAAAGCTGGGAATCCATGCCTGCGGCGAACTCTTGCTCCAGCGCGTCGCTCATGTCGCTTTCCAGTCCCTGGAGCGGATCTTCGTCTTCAGGAATGCGTTTCAGATAATCGACGATACTCATTACTCATCTACTCCATTACCAGCCGGGCAATGTTACCACACATTAACCTTTTCTTAACAATCACATAGTCGAGAAAGGCATTCAGTGAAACTGGATTCCTGAAAGATAGTAAATATCTGAAATTCATAGCGGATTGTCTTCCGCATGTTTCGTCCATGGTTAATCACCACACAAACCAACCCTACAATTAGGCGTATTTTGAGGCAGATGCCTGCTAGAGCGTATCCGTTTTAAATGGAATTGTTTGAACGCAGGGATTTTGTGTTACGGCAAGGAGCGCGGGGCGACGCGGTGTGAACACCGTTAGACCCGCGCGACGCAGACCGGGGCGCAAAAGGCCAGGTTCAAACGGTTGCGGTTTATCCAGGTAATTCAAGCGCTTGACGGTTCGCCTGCCTGGTAGTCTTTTCCCCATCCGCACCGTCGAAATCCTCGCACGATGGCAACATCGCGCTGCGGTATTCTCCTCGCTGATGTAAAAAATACTTGCCAACAAACCGCTCCCGTTTATTCAGAATGCGCTCTACTTTACGGCGGTATTGAATTTTCGGCCGGGCAACGCATCCATAACCGGCCTCTGAATTGGGGCAAACGGGATTGCCGTTGCGGCCGTTTCCACAGGCACTTGACGAGCCAACCCTATCTGCGCCACCACGGCCACTGCGAAACAGTTACAAGGGTCATCGGCATATGGCGGTTGCTTTCACCTTTCCCGGCCAGGGAAGCCAATCTGTCGGCATGGGAAAAGAGCTCGCGGATGCGTTTCCTGAATCAGCGCGGGTTTTTGAGGAAATAGACGAAGCACTCGGAGAGGCGCTTTCGAAAACGATCTGGGAGGGTCCAGACGATCACCTCACTCTAACCGCTAACGCTCAACCGGCACTGATGGCGGTTTCGATCGCGGCCTTGCGGGCGATGGAATCGCGTGGTGTGCGGCTGGCCGATGCGGCGTCCTTCGTTGCCGGACACTCACTGGGTGAGTATTCGGCCTTATGCGCTGCAGGCGTGTTTTCGGTGGCGGATACGGCCAGGTTGTTACGGATACGCGGCAATGCCATGCAGGAAGCCGTTCCGGTCGGCATGGGCGCAATGGCGGCGATAATCGGCCTGGAGCAGGATGATGTCGACTCGGCTTGCACTGAATCCGGCGATTGCCAGATCGCCAATGACAATGGTGGCGGCCAGCTTGTCATTTCCGGAGCGAAGGACGCTGTCACCAAAGCGGCGGAAATCTGCACCGCCAAGGGCGCAAAACGAGCCTTGATGCTTCCGGTTTCCGCTCCATTCCACTCAAAACTCATGGCGCCCGCAGCTGAAGCGATGCGTGAAGCCCTTGCCGGCGTGGAAAAAAGAACACCTTCGGTACCGGTGGTTGCAAATGTATTGGCGGCACCCATTTCGGATCCCGACGAGATTTCCGCCCGGCTGGTCGAACAGGTGACCGGACGCGTGCGCTGGCGCGAATCCGTCGAATGGTTTGCCGCAAATGGCGTAACATCCCTTTATGAAATCGGCGCCGGCAAAGTGTTGTGCGGGCTGGCTCGCCGCATTGATCGTTCGTTGTCGACGTCCTCGGTCGGATCGCCGGCCGACATCGATGCAGCGGTCGCGGCGCTTGCCTGACTGCCATAGACACAAAATGCCAACAGCAAAGCAAATGAGGACAATTGCCAATGTTTGATCTGTCAGGGCGCAATGCGCTGATTACCGGCGCCACAGGCGGAATCGGCGAGGCCATAGCGCGTTGTTTGCACAGCCAGGGGGCAACCGTCGGATTGCATGGCACACGGGTCGAAAAACTGGAGGCACTGGGGGCGGAGCTCGGTGACCGAGCAAAATTGTTGCCGGCCAACCTTTCCGACCGCGGTGAGGTCAAATCGCTCGCGGTAAAGGCGATCGAGGAATTGGAAGGTGTCGATATATTGGTCAACAATGCCGGCATCACCCGCGACGGCTTGTTTGTTCGTATGTCTGATGATGACTGGGACAGTGTGCTGGAAGTCAATCTGACCGCGGCATTTGTGCTGACACGCGAACTCACCCATCCGATGATGCGGAAGCGTCAGGGACGGATCATCAATATCACCTCGGTTGTAGGCGTCACCGGCAATCCGGGGCAGGCGAACTATTGCGCCTCAAAAGCGGGCATGATCGGATTTTCGAAATCGCTGGCGCAGGAAATTGCCTCGCGCGGTGTGACCGTAAACTGCATTGCGCCGGGCTTCATCCGTTCCGCCATGACCGACAAGCTCAACGACAAGCAGAAAGAAGCCATTTTGGGCGCCATTCCCGCCAAGCGGATGGGTGATGTCGACGAAATCGCCTCAGCAGCGGCGTTTTTGGCCTCCGACGAAGCCGCCTACATCACCGGTCAAACGCTGCATATCAATGGCGGAATGGCGATGATCTGACTGCTGGCACATATCCACATGGCAACATTTGTCCTTGGACACTACGGTGTTCCCGTGATATGCGCCCGCGGGACGTTGGATTGGGGCCGGTTAGGCTGACTATCTTTCAACTTGATTAGCGGGCATGCTGCCGCTAACCAAGGTTTATTAAAACGGAGTCGAGGATTTCCACATGAGTGATACCGCAGAACGGGTCAAAAAAATCGTAATTGAGCACCTTGGGGTCGAAGCCGACAAGGTTGGCGAGCAGGCAAGCTTTATCGATGATCTGGGCGCGGACAGCCTCGATACCGTCGAACTGGTCATGGCGTTCGAAGAGGAATTCGGCGTCGAAATTCCGGATGACGCGGCCGAGACCATCCTGACAGTTGGCGACGCCATCAAGTTTATCGACAAGGCCGCCGCATAAGTCGTGTGCCGTCCGCGGGTGATCGACACCCCAGTTGGCAGAATTTGCCGGAGATAGATGCAATGAGGCGTGTCGTCATAACCGGCATGGGTCTTGTCTCGCCTTATGGCGTTGGCGTGGAACATGCGTGGAAGCAGCTGCTTTCCGGCAGAAGTGCGGCCCGGAAGGTCGAACACTTCGAGACCGGTGATCTTGCTTGCAAGATTGCCAATGTCATGCCCCGCGGCGACGGCTCGGACGGGACGTTCAATCCCGATGATGTGATGGAGCCGAAAGACCAGCGCAAGGTCGGCGACTACATCATTTACGGCATCGCAGCCGCGGACGAGGCGATCAAGGACTCCGGCTGGCAACCCGAGACCGCTGACGACCAAAACGCCACCGGCGTTCTGATCGGTTCTGGAATCGGCGGTATCGACGGCATTGCCGACAATGCAATGATCCTGAAAGAGCGTGGCCCGCGCCGCATCAGCCCCTTCTTTATTCCTGGCAACATCATCAATCTCGTCTCCGGACAGGTTTCGATACGGCACGGCTTGAAGGGCCCGAACCATGCGGTTGTCACGGCATGTTCCACCGGCGCCCATGCAATTGGCGATGCGTCGCGGCTGATCATGTTTGGCGATGCCGACGTTATGCTTGCCGGGGGCGCGGAATCGCCCGTGACACGACTGTCGCTTGCCGGATTTGCAGCCTGCAAGGCGCTCTCGACCGCCTACAACGATACGCCTGAAAAGGCATCGCGGCCGTATGACCGCGACCGTGATGGTTTTGTGATGGGTGAAGGCGCCGGTGTCGTCGTTCTGGAAGAACTGGAACACGCCAAGGCACGTGGTGCCAAGATTTATGCCGAAGTCGTCGGCTACGGATTGTCCGGTGATGCATATCACATCACTGCACCGTCCGAGGACGGAGACGGTGCCTATCGATGCATGTCGGCAGCAATCAAGCGTGCTAATCTTTCAGCCGCAGACATCGACTACATCAACGCCCACGGTACATCGACGATGGCCGATACGATTGAGCTCGGCGCAGTTGAGCGGGTTGTCGGCAATGCGGCGTCAAAAATTTCGATGTCATCCACCAAATCATCGATCGGACATCTTTTGGGTGCCGCCGGTGCTGCCGAGGCGATCTTTTCCACCTTGGCGATCCGTGACAACATCGCCCCTGCGACGATCAATTTGGATAATCCGACCACCGAAACCGCAATAGATCTTGTGCCCAACAAGCCACGCGAGCGCCAGATTGATGTGGCACTGTCGAATTCATTCGGCTTCGGCGGAACAAATGCTTCGCTGGTCTTCCAAAGATATAACGGCTGACCGGAATTCCCTTTCGGTGAGCGGTTTTATCGCCGTTTCGCCATATTCATCGCCGAAACATTGCCTGCTTTGACGGGGCAAGAATCACAAGGCGCGGCTGGGTCAGATTGAGACGATGAACGATCAACCGGTAGAAAACTCGCAATTCGGACGTCAAACCGGTTCGCCGCGGGTTATCGTTCCGAAATCGGCGAGTGAAGCACTCAGACCAGAAGCCGGAACCCCGCCGCCGCGCCGCTCGCGTCAGTCGCGCAACCGCTTTATCGTGTTTATGAATTTCATGATGTCGCTGGTCATAATGGCGTTGCTGGCCGCCGGGCTGTTGTTCTATTTCGGCAAACGCGAATTTGATGGCGTCGGCCCGCTGCGAACGACATCGACCGTTGTCGTCAAGCCGTCCAGCAGTGTCCGCGATATCGCGGATTTGCTCTTCCGGCGCGGCATGATTTCCAATGCCCGCATCTTTCAGATCGGTGTCCGCGCCTACGGCAATGATGGGCAACTGAAAGCCGGCGAGTACGAGATCAAGGCCGCTGCTTCCATGCGAGATATCATGGAAACGCTGAAAAGCGGCAAATCGGTCCTCTATTCACTGACGATTCCCGAAGGCCTGACCGTGATACAGGCGCTGAAGCGAATTGCCGAACATGAAGAACTCGTCGGAGACATGCCGACCGAGGTGCCGCCGGAAGGTGCATTTATTGCCGACACGCAGCGTTTCGCGCGCGGAACGTCGCGGGCCGAAATCGTCGACAAGATGATGAAAGACCAGAAACGGCTGGTCGAGGAAATCTGGGAACGCCGCCGACCCGACTTGCCGCTGGCGGACATCAACGAGTTTGTGACGCTGGCATCGATTGTGGAGAAGGAAACCGGTCGCGCCGACGAACGAACTCGTGTTGCCGGCGTATTCATCAACCGGCTCCGCAGGGGCATCCGGTTGCAGTCGGATCCAACGATCGTCTACGGGCTGTTTGGCGGAGAGGGAAAACCGGCCGATCGCCCGATCTACCGCTCCGACATAGACAAACCCACACCTTACAATACCTACACGATCGATGGTCTGCCGCCGACACCGATCGCCAATCCGGGCAGGGCGGCCCTGGAGGCGGTGGCAAACCCGTCGCAGACAGATGAGCTCTATTTCGTTGCCGACGGTACCGGTGGTCATGTGTTCGCCAAGACGCTCGAAGAACACAATGAAAATGTCGCCAGGTGGCGCAAGGTCGAGGCGGAGCGCAAGAAAAATTCCGAAGACAATGCAGAAGCTGAGGGCGCTGCATCGGAATAGGAGTACAGGTCAGTCGCACAGATTTCGCGGCAGCTGAAACAGGGGGTTATGATGTCATTGCAGAGCATGACCGGATTTGCCCGCTCGAGTGCGCAGCATGACGAGGCTTCGATAACCTGGGAACTGAAGTCCGTAAATGGCAAATCGGCAGATGCCCGGTTGCGTCTGCCACCCGGTTTCGAACGTTTGGAGCAGCCGGTTCGAAAAGCTGTTCAGCAACGGTTCAATCGCGGCAATATTTACGCCAATCTGACGATCAACCAGACGATTGCCGCGGCGACGCCCGTGGTCAATGAGGAGTTTTTGAAAGACGTGGCAGGCCTTTCCAAGCGGCTTGAGGAGCAATTCGGCTGCCGACCGGCCAGTGCCGACGGCTTGTTGTCGTTGCGTGGCGTCCTCGAACCACGTAGCCAGGAAGTCGATGAAGAGGCCCTCAAAGTGCTGGACGAGAAGATTTTGGCCTGTTTCGAAGAGGCGCTTGCCGAACTGGAAAGCATGCGCAAGCAAGAGGGTGCGGCGTTGGCCTCGATCCTTGGCGAACATATCTCCAGGATCGAACAATTAACGGCGGCTGCCGAAGCGGATTCCTCCCGCGAACCCGCAGCCATTCGCGAACGTTTGCAAATGCAGATAGCACCATTGCTGGAGGACACCGCCCTCGATGAAGGACGGCTGTACCAGGAAGCGGCTTTTCTCGCGTCCAAGGCCGATATCTGTGAGGAAATCGATCGGCTCAAGGCCCATATCGATGCGGCTAGAAAATCGTTGGCAGGCGAAGCGGCAGTTGGCAGAAAGCTGGATTTTCTTGCACAGGAATTTAACCGCGAATCGAATACAATGTGCTCGAAGTCGAATGCCGCCGCGATTACAGAGATCGGTTTGGAGCTGAAAGCTGTTGTCGATCAGTTCCGCGAGCAGGTACAAAACCTGGAATAGACAGCCGCGCAACGCTGTCGTGTATAGGGGGACAAGACAAGCGCATGGCCGCCAGACCAGCCTCAGCGAAAATCGCCAGACGCGGCTTGATGCTCGTGCTCTCGTCGCCCTCCGGTGCGGGAAAATCAACAATCGCGCGTAACCTGCTCGAAAGTGACTCCGGGCTGGAATTGTCGATTAGTGTCACAACCCGTGAACGCCGCGCCAGCGAGATTGACGGCGTACACTATCACTTTTCGACGACAAGGGATTTCGACCGTCTGCGCGATACCGATTCCCTGCTCGAGTGGGCGGAAGTGCATGGCAACTTTTATGGTACGCCGCGCGAACCGGCCGAACGTGCCATGGCTGACGGCCGCGACATGCTGTTTGACATCGATTGGCAGGGCGCTGATCAGTTGAAAGACAAGATGCGTGCCGATGTCGTTTCGGTTTTCATTTTGCCGCCATCGATGAAGGAATTGAAGGCGCGGTTGATCCGTCGGGCTGAAGATTCTGAAAAGACGATAGAAACGCGGCTCGAAAATGCACGAGTCGAGATCGAGCAATGGCGAAAATACGATTACGTCGTGATCAATGATGATCTGGACAGGGCCTTTGCCGCAGTGCGGGCAATCGTGCATGCCGAGCGGCTTCGGCGTGACCGCCGGCACGGACTGTTTGACTTTGTGGATACCATGTTGGCGGATACGCTCTAGCGATCATCGCGCGTTTGCCAGTGCTGCAAATTCTTCGACAGTTAGTGTTTCGGCTCGCCGTTTCGGATCAATTCCGGCCCGGTTCAACAGCGTTTCACCACCGAGTGGTTTCAGGCTCTGACGCAACATCTTGCGCCGTTGGCCAAATGCCGCCTTGGTCATGGCCTCAATATCTGAAAGCTCGGCGGCAACGGGTGTGTCGCGCGGTTCCAGATGAACCACCGACGATGTGACCTTGGGCGGCGGGATGAAGGCTTCACGCGGCACGTCGAACAGCCTGCGCGCCTTGCAGCGCCAACCGACCAGGACTCCCAGCCTTCCATAGTGTTTGGTGCCGGGTTTCGCGATGATGCGTTCAGCGACCTCACGCTGAAACATCAGCGTCATCGAGGAATAGAACGGTGGCCATCGGGGTATAGTCACCCAACGCACCAGCAATTCCGTTCCGATATTGTAAGGCAGGTTGGAGACGATGCGGCAGTTTCCCAATCCTTCGGTGACGGTTTCCAGATTGGTTTGCAATGCGTCCCCATGGATAATTTCGAGGCGGCCCGGATAGACGGTCGCAATCTCCTCAAGCGCCGAAATGCAGCGTTGATCGCGCTCGATGGCAATGACTTTCTTGGCACCACTATTCAGCAGCGCGCGGGTCAGGCCTCCCGGACCGGGGCCGATCTCGATAATGGTGTGAGTGGACAATTCTCCGGCAGATCTGGCGATTTTTCCGGTGAGGTTCAAATCGAAAAGGAAATTCTGTCCGAGCGCCTTTCGCGCCGCGATACCGTGCTGTTCGATCACCTCGCGCAGCGGCGGCAATCCGTCGGCACTCACCGGGCCGGTCCGTTCCGGTCATTTGTTGCCATTTGATCGGCAAGCTTCAGCGCCTCGATCAGGCTTTGCGGACTGGCATTACCCGAACCCGCGAGATCGAACGCCGTACCATGGTCAGGCGATGTCCGCACGAACGGCAACCCCAGAGTCACATTAACGGTGCGCTCGAAATCCAGAGCCTTGGCCGGAATGAGCGCCTGATCGTGGTACATGCAGATCGCGACGTCGTAACGCGCGCGGGCCTGCGGATGAAACATCGTGTCGGCGGGGAGAGGCCCGAACGCGCCAATTCCCTCAGTCTTCAACTGTTCGATTGCGGGTTTTATGATGGTTTCGTCCTCATGACCGAACGCACCATTCTCACCGGCATGGGGATTGAGACCGGCGACCGCCAGCCGCGGATTTTGCAGGCCAAATCGAGTTGCAAGATCCGCTGCTGTCGTACGGCACGTCTCGACGATCAGGTCAAAGGTCAGTTGCTGCGTCACCTCTGCGAGCGCGATATGGATGGTCACCGGCACAGCCCGCAACCGCGGACCGGCCAGCATCATGACGGGCGTTGATAGCCGGCCGGTGTGCTGTTCGGCCAGATGCGCCAGATATTCAGTGTGCCCGGGAAAGGCGAAACCGGCCTCATGCAGCGGTTTTTTGGCAATCGGCAGGGTTACGACGCCTGCCGCGGCACCAGCCAGCGTATCAGCGACGGCGCGATCGATTGCCTCAACGATGGAAGCCGCATTTGCTGGCTCGGAATGGCCGGGGCAGTGTGTCTGGGGATTGTCCAGACCGATGACCGGAAGTGCGCTGGCGAAGAGACCGACAGCCTTGGCCGGTGTGGTGTCGACAATGTCAATCGATCGACCCAGTAGTACCGCTCGCTGCCGCATCGCCTCGGGCGATGCCAGCAGGTAAAACGGCGGGATGGTGCTATCGCTTCGGCCAAGCCATGCATCGATGGCAATATCAAAGCCAATCCCACCCGGGTCACCGCAGGTCATTGCCAGGGCGAGGGTCAAGGAAGCGGCTTCCCGTTTAGGGCGGCAGGGATCACCGCTTGACGATACGCGCCTTGGCCTTCAGCTCGGTCATGTATTTGTCGCTGAGTTCCTCGGCCTTCTCGTTTTGCGTTCCTTCGTTGCGAAACACCATCTGCGCCACGCGGTCGTCTGACACTTCACGGGCACGGCATATGCCGATGAACTCGACACCACGGTCCGTCACACGAATATCTGTCGCGTCCCCCGCCTTGCTCTCCTTGATCTGCTTTGCCCAATCCGGTGGCAATTCCGGCGCCAGGACACGGCCTAGATCCCGCACCGTTACGTCGATCAAACCCTTGGCGAACTTGCGCGTCGAATCGCACCCGTTAAACCGGTTGCGCATGGCCTGCGCTTCCTTCTTGCGCCTGTTCAGTTTGGATTTTCGTTCTGAACTTGGGACGACAAAGATGACCTGCTGCAACATGTACTCGGTCGCAGTCGGCTTCTTGCCGCCGTCCTGCAGCATCCTTTGCACGACATCCTGCTCGGACAATCCGCCTCCCGTGGAGCGGAACTTTACACCCAGGGCCTGGCTCCAACCCATTTGCGCGCGAATAAAATTTCTAAAATGGCGCTTAGTGACACCGGATTGGGCCAGAATCTGGTCCATCTGCTTGGCAGAAAGCCGGTTTGACTTGGCAAAGTTGGCGTAAGATTGGTTGACCGCCTTGTCGGAAATGTTGATGCGCAGGCGCTTGATTTCAACTGACCTGAGCGCCTGATCGATCATCTCCTGGGTTGCCAGTTCCTTGATATTGCCGCGCCGTCGCTGCAGACGCAAAAACGCGGTCCGCCTGGCGATGTCATAGCTGGTGACCGGAACGCCGTTGACGACGTATTTGATTTCGCTCGCTGCTGCCAATTCCGGCGCCGCTGCGATCGTGACTACGGCGATGCCGAAAAGAACTGCTGTCAATAGTTGGCGTACGCCCCTGAAATTCATGGCGGAAGTCCTCTTGCGGGCTTTGTCTTACAGCCCGGTATTTTCGCATTTTGTCCGGGTGCAGTCCATGCCCCGCCGATGCGGCGAAAGCAAGGCTTTAGGTTTGTTTCGCCTACTGTTCGGCAAATTCGCCGGTATCCGAACCAAATTCACCCAAGGTCCGAAGTTTGACGTTGAAACCGATGCTGCGCTCAACCGGTTGGGTATTCAGCACCGAGCGCGTTTCTTTCATGAACAGCGAATAGGAGAAACACTCGTCATCATATCCAAGGCCGAGCGTGCCGCTAACCAGCTTGTCGGATTGAATGTCATACGCGCCAGAACCGAACGCACGCCAGTTGTCGGCAAATCTGATGGTCGTCGATGCCTCCACTTCCTGGCGATCCGCCGGAAAGCCGTACAGCGGCTGTGCCTGGATGAAGGTGTAGCGGCCGGTCACCGTCAGCGGCGTGGTCACATAGGCGGTTTTCACTTCCGCGCGGCGCATGGTGAAATTCCGTTCATCAAACCGGCCGCTCACCGAGGCCGTAAATCCATCCGGCGACGCCAAGCCGGCCATGGCCACGAAATCCGATGTGCTGGTTTCGAGACCCGAGCTCGCTCCGGCATGGACAACGTCGGGGGTTGCAAACGAATTGGTTCCGGCCAGATGGTAGGACTGGCCGACCAGCGAATGGGAACTCCACCCATTGGCGTAGCTGGCAGAAAAACGAACGCCGAGATTGGCGCGCGTGCCGCCTTCAATCCTGTCATATCCGGAATATTTGTCACGCTCGAACAATGTGGCAGCGTCAAAGACAAAACTCTGCGCGTCCTCGTTGGGAATTCCCAGCGACCCGGCCTGCGGTTCGTCGGGCCGCACAAAAAGTTGCGCGATCGGCTCGACCACAAGCGAGGAACCGCTGTCCTTGGCGAACAGGATCGGGTAGCGAACTTCAAGACCGGCGGTCGGCATGCCCCGGAAATAAGAGGAGCGAATGTTGGTTGTGGTGCCCAGCGCTGGCGCCAAGGTGCCGATCTTGCCGATACTCGCCGCATCCGGATCGTTGTGTATGCCGTCGGCGCGCAGATGGACCGATGGGGTAACAACCAGACCGGCGGAGGTCACATAGGTCTTTTTCCATTCGGTCTCTGCAGTCACACGGCTATTGGTGCCGCCCTGTCCGCGAAGTGGCGATGTTCCCGCAAGGCTGGTGAAATGGTCGGTCTCACGAACAATCGTCCTCGAATTAACGGCAAACGACAACTGGCCGCCGCCCACAGGCTCATCAACGGTTTTCTGGTAATCAAGCGACGGCAGCACCCAGGGTTGCTTGTTGTGAACGGATGCGGGTGCAACGCCCGGAGCCGTATCCAGCGCCGATTCCTGAACCTGAAAACGCATAAACCGCAGATCGAAGTAGTTCCTGTCATTCAAGCCGGTCAGATAGATCTCGGAACGATGGACATAGTCCTCAAAGCCTTCGATCTCATAGGTGCGCGAAAAATTCTTGTCGCTCTGGGCAAGAATATTCCAGCCGAAAGCCCAGCGCGGATTGATCTTGAAATGCCCTGTTGTACCGATCATTCCCCGGTTGGTTTGCGCCATGTCGACCGGTTGTCCGGTAAACGCGCCCGGTTGCTGCTGGTTTATACCGGCGATCTTCAAATTGTAGTAGCCGTTGTCGAACTGCTGACGCCATTCGACCTCGCCGAGAAATCCCTGCCGCGAAAGCCAGGTCGGGCGGAGAGTCAGATCATAGGTAGGAGCCAGCGCAATATAGAATGGCGTCGTAATACCAAAGCCGGTTTCCCTCGAATAACGGGCGCTCGGAATCAGAAAACCGGTCTTGCGCTTGACGGTATGGTCGGGAATTTTGAAGTAAGGCAGGGCAGCAATCGGCAGGCCGAACAGCTCGAAACTCGCATTCTGGAACTGGATCGTCTTTTCCTCACCGTTCCAGATGATTTTCCTCGCCTTAATTCGCCAGATCGGTGGCTTGTCGGGATTGTCCTCACACGGTTTGCAGGCCGTATAGACGCCGTTGTTGAAGGTCGTCAGCGTGCCATCTTCGCGTTCCGCGCTTTCGGCGCCGAAATAGGTCTCATCAATGGTCTCAACCTGCAGCGCGTTGACGAAACCGTCGCGGAAATCATCGGTCACGTCGATCTTGCGCGCGGTGATGCGGGTTCCCTGCCGGTCGATGATCTCGACATTGCCCATGGCGACAAGGCGGCCTGTCCGGCGGTCGTAAACTACTTTTTCCGCGACAAGACGAGTACCGCCATAGTCGATGCGCACGCCGCCAACAGCGGAAATCGTATCATTGTCACGATCATAAACCAGCGTGTCGGCCTCGAGCAGCAGCCGGGCATCCTCGGGAATGTCATCGGCCAGGTCACCAATCTCCTGGGCCGATGCGCTGGAGGCGGGACCAATGCCGTGGGCACAAAGGCAAATGAGCGCCGTTGCGCAAAGCAACCGCGCGGTGCCGGCACTAAAGCGGCCTGCCGTCCCCACTAACCGTCCTCCTTGTGCAACAAGAATGTCACCCCATAAAACATGGCCACTATTACCGGAGACCACGCCGCAATCATTGGCGGCACGAGTCCGGCACTGCCGAACGCTTTCGCCAGTACTGTGACCACATAAAGCAGAAAGCCCGCCAAGATGCCACCCAGAATCATGGTTGCCGATTGCCCGAAACGGGCAAATCGCAATGATACGGTTGCGGCAATCAGCGTCATTGCGACCAACAGCATCGGCATAGCCATAAGCGAATGAAACTGCACGACAAATGCATTCGAGCTTAGACCAAAAGATCGGGCTGCCTCGATCTTTCTTCCAAGCTCGAAAAACGGAATTGTTTCCGGCAGGGTTAGCTGTTCTTCGATCAATTCCGGCTTGAGCCCGGATTTGATCCGCATCTTCTCGACTGACTCGCGTTCATCGCCGCCACGGATGATGATCACATTTTGCAACAACCACTCACCGTCACCCAGTTCGGCTCGTTCGGCATCGAGCCGATCCTTGATCTTGCCGTCATCGTCAAATCGGATAATCGTCGCGTTGAACAACCGACGGCCACGTGCCGCAGTGTTGACGGCACCGATAATAGCTTCGCCTTCATCGGTTTGTTGCCGCAGCCACGGTATCTTGAGCGCCGTGTCGGCAGCGGTCGTCCGTCCGCGAAACTCCGCTTCCAGTTCCTCTGCTTTCGAATATGTCCAGGCGGCCAGCGGATTGAATGCCAGAAGCGCGAACAGACCGAGCGCGAAACTCGCCACGCACAGCGGCGCCAGGAACTGCCAAGCTGAGATACCTGCCGACCGCGCAATCACCAATTCATAACGGCGATTGAAAGTCATCAACGCGGTCATCGCTGCAATGAGGATGATGAATGGCAAGGCGGTTTGAATGATGCGCGGGATACGCAGAGCCGACATCAAAAGGCCGTCGAGGAAGGTGAACGCGGCAATGTTACCCATCTGCCGTGTCAATTCGGTCAAATCGATTATGTAGGCCAGAAGCGTGAGCCCTGCGAATATCTGTAGCGTCATGACCAGATAACGCCGCAAAAAATAGCGAAACAGCGTTGATCCCATCACGCCGTCTCCTTCGGTCTGCCGCGGTAACCCGACATTCGAATTGCCAGGGCAACGCGCATTCTATCGAGCGCGGCAAGTATAGACGCGCTGCGTTCGAGCAGTTTTTGCGGAACCGCGATAACGCTGCCCGTCAACAACAGAACAGTCATGATCAATATCGCACCCAGCGGTAGTGCGTAGCAGGCCGCCGCCATAAACAAACTGTGGCCGGCCTCGTTGGTAACTGCGAAACCCAGGCCGCGCACGGCGAAAGCGGTAACGAACGCAGCGCTCATGCTCCAGATACGTTCCTGCCGATTGGCGCGGGCGGTTCCGGCAAAGTAGATCGATATCAGTGCGAACGCCAACGGATAGAGCCATTCGGAAAATCGCCGGTGGATTTCTGCCCGAATGACATGCGGTTGGTTCTTGGCGTACCAGTCATTGGGATCGGGATTGAGCAACTCCTGCATCGAGCGTTCTTTGGGAAGATAAAATGCCGAGCCTTTGGCCGGCCCGTATTGCGACATATCCAGTGCGTAGGTTGCAAACGAGATGACCGAGACATCGCCTGTTCCCACGTCGCGTCTGTGAATTTCGCCGTCACTCATCAAAATGAGGTTGCGGCCATCCTGCTTAACGATCGTTCCGCGTCTGGCATAGTAGAGCAACTCTGTCTTTTCATCGCGCCGGTCCGCGAGAAAGATACCGCCCAGGTCACCGCCGGGATACTGATCAGCCACCTGGACATAGAGGTTTTCGTCCAATTGTCTGAATGCTCCCGACTGAATGGCGATCTGGATGAGATCAGCCCCTGCGGAGACGAGAAGATCGCGCCGGTGCCGGTCGGACCAGGGTTCGACAATCTGGGCAATAAACAGGCTGACGATCGTCATCGCAATTGCCAGCAGCAGTACGGGTTTGATGATGAATTTGCGCCCGGCGCCCGCCGCTTCGAGGACGGCAAGTTCGGAATCGTTGTTCATCCGGTTGAGCGTATTGGATGTGCCGAGAATTAGCGCAAACGGAAGAACGATCAGGATCATGCCGGGTGTCAGCGTGAGCGCCAGCTTCAAAAAGGACCCAAGCGCCTGCCCTGATTGGGTAAGCACATTCACATAGAGCAGAACTTGCGTTGTCAGAACGATGAATGTCGTCGCGAACAGCGACGACATGGACAGGCTGAATGTCCGCCGGAAAATATATCGTTCAATCAGATTCAAAGGGTGTCCCAGACCTGCGGGTCGATTACAATGTCCGTCCTTGCCCGCGTAACGCCTTTCCCTGTTTCCATGAAATGCCAGATTGGCTAAAAATGGGCGAATAAACGAGGTTAATGCTTTATTGATCGCTTCCGTTCAATGGCCGTGGTAGCGATTTTCACCAACGCGATCCTTAACTCATCCGCAACACTGCGGGCTGCATGAGTTGGCGGCGTTAACGATATTCGAGAATTGTCACCGGAGTTCCGACCTAAATGAAACCTGAGATCACATTTTCACGTTCGACCAAACAGCCTTCCGGCATTGCCGTTATCCTATCGGGAAGCGACGGAAAAGGCTCCTCTGGCAGTGAATATGCCGATCCGGAAGACGTGGCGGCAAGGGCTGCCAAGATAGCGGCATTTAGCGGCAAGCAGCTTGCGACGGTCGATGTGATTGCACCGGCCGGATCATCAGCCGACAGAATTCTCATCGTCGGAACGGGAGAGGCGGATGCCCGCGATGAACAATTCTGGATCAGATTGGGCGGGCGGATCTGTGGTGCGGTCAAGAATGCGAAGCGGGTAACCGTCTGGCTTGACATGCAAGGGTCGAAATCAACGCCTCAGGAAGCGGTCAATGTGGCGTTGGGCATCATGATGCGGGCCTACCGGTTCGATACCTACAAGTCCAAGAAGAACGACGACGACAAACCGAAAAACGTCAAGTTTACAATCATCACGTCCAGCGCCACATCGGCAAAGCGGCTGTTGCCTCAAGCCGAGGCAGTGGCCGGCGGTGTTGCGCTTGCCCGCGACCTCGTCAACGAACCGGCCAATATTCTTGGTCCGGTCGAGTTCGCCGCGCATGCCAAGGCTCTTGCGCGCCTGGGTGTCAAGGTTGACGTTCTCACCGAGCGTGAAATGAAAAAACTCGGCATGGGCGCGTTGCTTGGCGTTGCCCAGGGTTCCGCCCGTCCGCCGAGACTGGCTGTCATGCAATGGAGCGGTGGCAGGGCCAAAGACAAACCGGTCGCGTTTGTCGGCAAGGGCGTTGTCTTCGACACCGGCGGCATTTCAATGAAGCCCGCTGGCGGCATGGAAGACATGAAGGGCGACATGGGCGGCGCGGCCGCCGTTATCGGCGCCATGCATGCAATCGCCGCACGCAAGGCCAAGGCCAACGTGGTTGGCATCATCGGTCTTGTCGAGAATATGCCCGACGGCAACGCACAACGCCCCGGTGATATCGTGACTTCGATGTCCGGCCAAACGATTGAGGTATTGAACACCGATGCGGAAGGCAGACTGGTTCTGTGCGACGCGCTCTGGTTCTGCAATGATCGCTTCAAGCCGCAGATCATGGTCAATCTGGCGACATTGACCGGCGCGATCATGGTCGCGCTTGGAAAACACCATGCCGGGATGTTCTGCAACGATGATGCCCTGGCCGAACAGATTTCGTCGGCGGGCAAGGCAACTGCGGAAAGTGTTTGGCGTATGCCTATTGGCCCCGAATACGACAAGATGATCGATTCCAAGAATGCGGACATGAAGAATATCGGAGGACGTTTCGGTGGCGCGATTACCGCTGCGCAGTTCTTGAAGCGTTTTGTCGGCGAAACACCGTGGGCTCATCTCGATATTGCCGGAACGGCCATGGGTTCGGTCTCCAGCGAGATCAACAAATCCTGGGGCTCCGGCTATGGTGTGCGCCTTCTCGATCGTCTGGTCGCCGACAATTACGAGCGGTGAAGTGACCGAAATCCTGTTCTATCACCTAACGGAATCCACGCTTGAAGCTGCTCTGCCGCCGCTTCTTGAAAAAAGCCTGGAACGCGGCTGGCGGGCGGTGGTCCAAACCGGAAGTGAGGAGCGGAGAGATTCCCTGGATAATCATCTTTGGGTATTTCGCGAGCAGAGTTTCATCGGTCATGGAACGGATCAGGAAAAACATGCCGAGCTCCAGCCGGTGTTGCTGACCACCGGTCAGATCAACCCCAACGGTGCCCAAATCCGATTTCTGGTCGACAATGCGCCGCCGCCGGTGCTTGATGAATACGATCGCGCCGTATTCATGTTCGATGGCCACGATCAGGCGCAGTTGGAAGCCGCTCGCGATCATTGGAAGGCAGCGAAAGCCGCGGGCCACGAAGTCACCTATTGGCAGCAGACACCGCAAGGCCGCTGGGAGCGCAAAGCGTGAGCAACGACGAAGATCCGGCCGCATTCGCCGCCCGAAGGGAGGCGTTGAAAAAACGCATCAATCCGTTGGATCGGGAATTGCTGGCCGATAATCCCGAGCGGACGAGTTTTTTCGAACAGGTCTACGACATGGCGGACAATGATGCCGCGGCCATACCGTGGGCTGACCTGGAGCCTAAAGAGGAGATTGCAGACTGGCTGACGAACAATTCCGGCGTTGGCAAAACTGCTCTCGATATTGCCTGTGGGCTCGGTGATCACGCCGAAGCCATGGCCGCTGCCGGCTACAAGACCGCAGCCTTCGACCTGTCCGAAAAGGCGATCGCTTGGGCGAAAGACAGGTTTCCGCAAAGCCGCGTCGACTATCGCGTCGCAAATCTGCTCGAACTGCCCGGACCATGGCGCACGGGATTTGATCTCGTCAATGAATGCTACACGGTCCAGTCCGTGCCGCCACCGCTGCATGCCAGGTTCTGCGAAACGATTGCCGGCTTGGTCAATCCGGGAGGCGTGTTGCTTGTCTATGCCCGGACGCGAGAGGAGGGGTCCGACCATGACGGGCCGCCGTGGCCGCTGATGCCGTCGGAGTACAGAGCGTTTTCGCAGTTCGGTCTGACACTGGTCGAGGAACAATTATTCAACGTCATTCGTCCCGATCGCGACATTCCGCATGTTTTCTCCGTCTGGGAAAAGCTGTAGAACCGCTTGCGATCAAAATTTGGCGGGGCATCTGTGTTTCGGATATTTTTTCTTGTACTGGCAGCAATCGGCATCGCCCTGGCGGTTGCCTATCCTTTCGTTGTTCAAAATTTCGGCGGTTACGAGCTTGGTCGCCACAACGTTTACTCCAAGTCGCAGGGATTCCTGCCGGTCGAGGTCGAATTGACCGAGAAAGAAGCTCCGGTTCGCGTTTTGGTGGATTTTTCGACGTCCACCAAGATCAATGCCGTCACGGCATCCGCCAAATTGGGCATGACCGTGCTTCGCAATGGCAGCAGGTCGGTCCAGGAGGAATTGGAATTCATCCATTCCACACCGGGCGAAAATAGCGTGCATTCCGGCAGTTTCGTCTATCGCGCCACGGGCGGCACCATTCATCCCGTCGGAACGGAGACCTATGCCTTTGCCTTCACACTGATGAGTGGAGCGACGCTTAATCCCGACGACATCGTGATGATATTGATGGCATCTGCGATTGAGTGGGATCCGCGCGCACAATTGATCGGCTACATTCTGCTTGCGGTGGGGTTGATCGGATTTATCATCGCCACGGTTGGTCGTGGAAAGCAAACCGAATTGCACAATCCGCAAAAATGGGGCCGTGGCGACGACGACTGACCGCCGCTACATCGGGATCGGATGATCCCTGTGAACCGCGGCTATGTCGACTATCACCGCCTCGCTCAACGAAAGCTCTTCGGCAGCAATGTTGTTGTCGAGCTGCTCCATTGAAGTGGCGCCGATGATGACCGACATCATGAAAGGTCGCGTCAGGCAGTACGCCAGCGCCATTTGCGCAGGATCGAGCCCGTGTTGCTTTGCCACCGCTACGTACTTTTGCATGACCGGAACGGAATGATCGGACCAGCGTCCGCCCAACACTGCGTTCAAAGAACGCCGCGAACCTGATGGTATCGTACCATCGGCATATTTGCCGCTCAGCATACCGGCAGCCAGCGGGGAAAACGCCATCAAGCCGACATCCTCGTGATGGGACAGTTCGGCAAGATCAAGATCGAAAAGCCTTTGCAACAGGCTGTATTCGTTTTGAATCGAGGCGACCCTGGGCAGACCGTTTTGCTCGGCGACACGGAGGAACTGTGCTGTGCCCCAGGCGCTTTCGTTTGACAGGCCGATGGCGCGGATTTTTCCGGCATCAATCAGCTTTTGTGCGCCTTCCAGCACATCGGCAACATGATCTAGCGTTTCGGCGGTATTCTGCCCGGACGGATCGTATTTCCAGGATTGCCGGAAATGATAGGATCCGCGGTTAGGCCAGTGAAGCTGATAAAGGTCGATATAGTCTGTTCTCAGACGCGCGAGACTGTCTTCGACGGCTTGCATCATCGTTTGCGATGATATAGCGGCACCGCCGCGGGCCGCAGACGATCCTTCACCTGTGATTTTTGTCGCAACAACCACATCTGCCCGTCTGCCGGATTTTTCCAGCCAGGTCCCGATGATCTCTTCGGTGCGCCCGAATGTGTCACGCGACATCGGCGTGGTTGGATACATCTCCGCGGTATCGATGAAATTGATTCCGCGCTCAATGGCGCGATCCATCTGCCGGTGAACCTCGGCCTCGGTGTTTTGCGAACCCCATGTCATCGATCCGAGGCAAATCCGCGAAACTTCAATTCCCGTGCGGCCAAGTGGTCGTTTTTTCATTGTCGTTCCTGATTGAAATTGTTGGCCGGACGGTCTGAGGAGTCTGGTTCATATTTCGCCGAAATCGCCGCCGCGTCCTTTGCCGGACGAGAATCGAGACGCGCCTGCGGCTCCCTCGGTGCTGAATGTCGAAGCACTCCGCCATTCGCCGCGCATTGCTTCAGCCGGATCCAGCGACCATTGCCTGATCGCCGACATGCGGTCTGCGCGCATGCAGACTTGTGGAAAGCGGATGAGTTCTTCGGCATAGGCGAGCGCTGTATCGAGTGCCGCGCCTGTATCGCAGATACGGTTTGCCAGCCCGGCCCGCAGGCACTCATCGGCGTCGATTTTCCGGCCGGTCAGCACCATGTCCATCGCGCGGCCGTGACCGACGATGCGGGGCAGGCGAACCGTGCCGCCATCGATCAGCGGCACGCCCCAGCGCCGGCAGTAGACGCCCATATAGGCTGAAGCCTCCATGATGCGGATATCGGCCCACAGCGCCAGTTCCATGCCGCCTGCAACTGCCGGCCCCGAAATCGCCGCGATCACCGGTTTCTGCAGCAATAGCCGCGTCGGCCCCATCGGGCCAATGCGCGGGTCTTCGGCCGGGTCGCGCCAGCTGTCATCCAGATCATGCTCGGCAAACCAGTCCGCGTTCATACCGCCCGAGGCATGTTTCAGGTCGAAGCCGGCGCAGAAGGCGCCGTCCACACCGGTAAACACGGCGACTTTCTGGCTATCGTCCTTGCCGAACGCGACAAACGCATCGAACAGCGCCCGTGCCATTGCCGGGTTCACAGCGTTACGCGCTTCGGGACGGTTTATGGTGATGATGGAGATTTCATCCCGAATTGCGACATCAACGCTCATGGGTTTTGCTCCGCTTCAAAAGTCTCGGTGCTTGTCAGCCATTCCTCCTCGGCCGCGGCAAGCTGGCGAGAAAAATCCGATCGTTCCTTGGCCAACAACCCAGCACCGGCCGGATCTTTTTCGTATAGCGCCGGGTCTGCGAGCTTTGCTTCGATCACCTGAATCCGTCCGCGAAGTTTTTCGATCAAGCCTTCGGACTGTTTGATTTTTTTCGAAAGGGCGTTCAGTTCTTCGCGTCGTCTGGCGGCCTCGCGCCGCTGGTCGGCTTTGGAGATGTTCTTGGCGCGCCCGTTGCCCGTCACCGCAACCTTGTCGTTACTTTTTGATTTCGGTGATCCCCCGGTGATCAGTCTGCGGTAGTCGGCAAGATCGCCGTCGTAGGGCGAAACCGAACCGTCCGCCACCAGCCACAAACGTTCCGCGGTGGCCTCGATCAGATGCCGATCGTGGCTGATCAGGATTACCGCGCCGGAAAACGTATTCAGCGCCTCGATCAGCGCGGCGCGACTGTCGATATCCAGATGGTTTGTCGGCTCGTCGAGGATTAACAGATTGGGCCCTTCAAAAGCGGCCAGCCCCATCAGAAGCCGGGCTTTTTCCCCGCCCGAAAGGTTCTTTGCCTTGGTGCCCATCTTTTCTGTGCTCAAACCCATTTGGGCCACACGAGCACGTATCTGGGCCTCGCCGGCTTGTGGCATCAACCGGCGAACGTGCTGAACGGCATTTTCGTCCGGACGAAGATCCTCAAGTTGATGCTGCGCGAAGTAGGCGATTTTCATATTCGGGGCGATCGTCGATTCCCCGCTTTCCGGCTTCAGCCGTCCGGCAAGCAGCTTGGCAAATGTGGATTTGCCGTTGCCGTTGGATCCCAGAAGGGCGATGCGGTCGTCGGCGTCGATTCGCAATTCGAGTTCAGCCAGAACCGGCTCGCCGGGGGTGTAGCCGACCGATATCCCCCGCATGGCGACCGCAGGAGACGCCACTGCCTTCTTCGGTTCGGGAAATCGAAACGGAATCACGGTTTCGTTGATGCTGGCCGCAATTGGTCGCATGCGTTCCAGAGCTTTTAGCCGGGATTGCGCCTGACGAGCTTTCGATGCCTTGTAGCGAAAGCGCTCAACGAAGGCTTCCATATGCTTTCGCGCAGCTGCCTGTTTGGCCCGGCTCTTTTCGGCAAGTTCCTCTTTTTCCGCGCGTTGGCGCTCGAACTGATCGAATCCGCCGCGCCAGAAGCTCAGTTTTCCTGCCTGCAGATGAACGATTGACGAGACCGCCTTATTCAAAAGATCGCGGTCGTGGCTGATCAGCAGGACCGTATGCGGATAACGCGCCACGTAGGATTCAAGCCACATCGTGCCTTCCAGGTCGAGATAGTTGGTCGGCTCGTCAAGCAAAAGAAGATCCGGTTCGGAGAACAACACCGAAGCCAGCGCGACGCGCATGCGCCAACCGCCAGAGAACGAAGATGCAGGACGCTTCTGCGCCGCCTGATCAAACCCCAGGCCGGCCAAAATGGTCGCCGCCCGCGCTTCCGCCGAGTGAGCGCCGATGTCAGCAAGCCGGGTCTGGATATCGGCAATGCGGCCCGGCTCGTGCGCTGTCTCAGCTTCTGCCAGCAGTGTGGCGCGCTCGGCATCGGCTGAGAGCACGATATCGATCAGCGCATCCTCGGTTCCCGGTGCTTCCTGCGCCACCTGACCGATACGCGTTCCTTTGGGTACAAAAACTGAACCGGTTTCGGCTGCGAGATCGCCGGTTATCGCGCGAAACAAGGTCGTTTTTCCCGAGCCATTGCGCCCGACAAACCCCGTCTTTGCACCCGAAGGCAGGGAAACGGAGGCGTTGTCCAGCAGAAGTCGGCCTGCGACACGCAGCGATAGGTCGGTGATCGTCAACATTGCCGATGGCTTGTGGCCGAAGCAGCGGATCGATGCAAGGGGCGTTTCCCTCTCTTGCAGTATGATCATGAGACTTCGCGCTTGACCGCAGGGCAGTGCAAACCTAGCGTGTCAGTCGGTTGATGAGGTATCGAGCGACGTGAACTGTCTCGTAGACAATGTGGTGATTGGACCGGGCATGGACCGATGACGGTATCCTGACCGCCCGGCCATGCGCTCCCGGCACTTGCCGGGTTTTTTATTGCCAAAAGCACCAACTCGAGATGCCAAATGCCTACCACCCAATCACCGCCACACCTGACCACGCTGATCCTGCTAACGGCGCTGTCGGTGTTGTCGCTGAACATGTTTCTGCCGTCCCTGCCGGCCATGGCGGACACGTTTGCAACCGACTATGAGACGATCAGCCTGACGATTGGCGGTTATCTCGCCGTCACGACAATCATGCAGCTTATAGCCGGCCCCGTATCGGACCGTTATGGCAGGCGGCCGGTGGCCCTGGCCGCGCTTGCCATTTACGTCATTGCATCGATTGGATGCATCTTGGCAGTCGAAATCGGATCGTTTCTTCTCTTTCGTACCGGGCAGGGCGTCATCATTTCAGGTTGGATCCTGTCGCTGGCCGTTGTGCGCGATACACGACCGGAACGCGAAGCGGCGAGCCTGATCGGATACATCATCATGGCCATGGCGATTGCGCCGATGATCGGGCCGCTGGTTGGCGGCGCCCTCGATGAAGCGTTTGGCTGGCGGTCAAGCTTTGTGGTGATGGCTGTTCTGGGAACCTTGCTACTGGCGATTTGCCTGGTTGATTTCGGTGAGACCAACACCGATACGTCGGCGACATTCGGCACGCAGTTTGCCGCCTATCCTGAATTGTTCCGGTCGAAGCGCTTTTGGGGCTATGCGGTTTGCATGGCGTCATCCAACGCGATGTTCTACGCCTTTCTGGCCGGTTCGCCGTTGGTGTCAAAAGCAGTGCTTGGATTGGGCACAGCCGAACTTGGCTTTTACATGGGAACCATTAGCGCCGGTTTCATGTTCGGCAGCTTTCTGGC
Organism: Rhizobiaceae bacterium; assembly: GCA_963669285.2. Lineage (GTDB taxonomy): Bacteria > Pseudomonadota > Alphaproteobacteria > Rhizobiales > Rhizobiaceae > JAWKWH01. The sequence goes on from CAXXSI010000002.1 coordinate 211,497, forward strand.
GGGCCGCTACTCAAACCGTTACGCACTGACTACCATGATCATCGCCGGCAGGATAATCGCCGGTGCCGGTCTGGCGCTTGGAGTGCTGTTGGTTCTGTCTGGTCTGGTCAATGTGATGACGATATTCGGCGCAACCATGTTTGCCGGGTTCGGCAACGGCCTGACGATCCCGGGATCAAGTGCCGGTGCCATGTCGGTGCGCCCGAAGCTGGCGGGCAGTGCTGCCGGACTTGCCGGCGCCCTGGCAATTGGTTCCGGGGCTGTTACAACGGCCGTCACCGCTGCGGTGCTGACACCGGACAACGGTGCCTACACGCTACTGGCGATCATGTTCACCTGTGCGGCGATCGGATTGCTGGCGGGAGGTTATGTGCGTTGGGTGGAGGGGCCGGCAGCTGGTCGGGATCACGACCAGCTTTCAACCTGATGCGCGGAAGACACGACGCATCGGATGCTCAGCGTCCGGCGGCTGTTCCGCTCTTCCTTTGGGAATGCGCGGTCACCACGCCTATGCCGAGACAAAGTGCCCAAACCATCAGCAATTCAAGTAGAAAGAGCGCAGACTGGCGGCGACTGCAACTGCGGTGTTGTTGGCCTGGGATTGTCAAAGATCACTGATATCGTTGTGCTCGATCGTCGCTGGTTTCCAGCGGCCCCAGCTGATCCTTGACCACAACAACTCGTGCAGGAAATAGCTGAAGAACCCGGTTATCGAACCAACAATAGCGATGCCGCCACTTGCCGTAACCGACCTCGTGAACAACAAACCGACAAGCGTCATGGTGACAATCCCGGCAAGCTGCCAGGTTAGCGATTTTGTGAAAAGTCTCTTCTTGGTATCCATTTTGCTTCTATCTCGTGGCCTGATCGCGTCCGATTCTCTACCGCAATGATGAGCAGTTGGACATTTTGTATTTGCACCGCAAAAAATCTGCTATGGTGATATAAATCTACATTGGGGAATTATATGGACAAGCGGGATCGATCCGAAATGTTCAGAGAACGCTTACTGGCCGCCATGGAGCAGGAAAAAGTCTCGCGCAGCCAGCTTGCCAGGAAAACCGGCGTCGACCGCTCAACGATAGGCCAACTTCTCAATCGCGAGCTGACACGTCTACCCAACGGCCAACTTGTAGCCGATCTGGCCTCGGCGCTCGGTGTCAGCGCGGATTGGCTTCTCGGTCTTGCAAACCGCCCGGAAAGTCCGGGGGACATCGTCGCTGCGGCACTGGCTCTCAGCCCTGCCGAACGCAGTTCGGCTGACGAACAGCTTTTGAGTTGGCACAGAGAGGCGGCCGGCTACAAGATACGGCATGTGCCTGCGACGTTACCCGATATCCTCAAGACCGAAAGGATGCTGGATTGGGAATACTCCACGTTTCGCGGCCAACATCTGGCGCAAGCGATTGATTCAATGCGTGGCCAGTTGGAGTGGCTGCAGTCGGGTGCTTCGGATTACGAGATATCCTTGCCAATTCACGAGATAAAAGCCTGTGCTCAGGGAACCGGTTATTATGAGGGTCTGTCGCCGGAAGTTCGAAATGACCAGTTGCAAATGATCGCGGACACCTGTCGGCAGATGTTTCCCAGACTCAGGATATTCCTGTTTGATGCCCATACCGAATACAGCGCCCCAATCACGATTTTCGGACCTCACCTTGCAGTGGTCTACATCGGTCAATGCTATCTGGCATTTCGCGAAGCAGAACGGGTACGTTCGCTGACCGAGCATTTTGATTGGCTGGTGCGCGAAGCGAAAGTGGACGCTCGGCATGTCCCGAGCCACATCGAAACCTTGATGCCGCATTAGTCCGCGGCACGGTCAGGGCCCAGGGTGCAATTTGAGGAGTGGTTGGTAAGCCGCCAGTCTCGATTGGCAGGAACGATGACGGGATTGAGGGGGGGCTCCCGCCACCATCCGGGGCTGGAGATGGCGGGATGCAACACTGAGGTCTAGTCGTCCCTCAAGCGAGGCACCGCAATCATGTTGGCTGAACCTTGCGCCAACCTTGCGCTGCAAATCGAAGTCATACAATGACCCACAAGCGTTCTTCCGCCCGAATACCGAGAAACGCATCACCGGGAACACTTTCGCGGCGCACGATACAGGGCATTGACGGCACTAAGCCTTGCTTCGATAGGTCTCGATCAGGTTTGATGCTGCCGCCGCAATGCGTTCAAGCGAATTGAGCGATTTGGCGACCAGCAAGGCGCCCTGGAAGTGGGTGACGATCATCCGCGCATGCTCGGACGCCGATCCGTTGAAGCTGAGCTCCCCGCGCTCGAGCCCCTCTGTGAGGACTTTTTGCAGCCACGCTTCCTGTTTTTCGAAGTAGGTGGCGACAGCGCGTTGCATTTCAGCGGATATTGTTTCGTGTTCGGCGGCGAGCATTCCGCACAGGCACATTTTGTTTTCGTGAAATGACGTTTCGTACACTTGCGAGTATTCACGAAGCTTTGTCAGTGTCTTGTCATATGTTTCGTCGATTTCCTTCAGATAACCAAGAACCGAGTCAGAAAACCTTTCGATGAGTGCCAGCCCAAGATCCATTTTTGTTGGGTAATGGTGATGCAGACTGGCTTTCTTGATGCCAACATGATCGGCGACATCTGCATAGCTGAATCCATTAAAACCACGCGTTCTAACCAGACCTTCCGCGGCGTCAAGTATCTTAATTTTCGTAGGTTGACTAATCCATCAATCTGTCTTCTGTGAACTCCGTGCAGAATTGCAAACATTCTGCTGATACTCATTATTCAACCATTTAGTCGGTATGTTGTGACGTTGTTGCCAAAATTCTTGTGGTTCACTTGCCCCAGACTTACCACGGCTTTCGGCTGGTATGCAGATCAAGATTGGATTGATTTATTCACGCTTTCGTGTAGCGTTGCCCTACCAATCGAATGGTCGATAGGGGCGGCGAACGGACCACAAAATTGATAACGAGGAGCGGGCGTTGGGGCAACAAACGAGCACTCCTGCAATCGAGCATGGATTTGAACTCGGCAACATTCAACATGTCACTGATATCATCATTAACTCACGCAGTATTTTAGATGCGGTAGAAATGTTGGAAGCTCATATTGCTTCCAACGGATTGTCGCTCCTTTTTCTCGGAGCCTACGATCCTGAAACAAATCGAGACTGCACGGTTGTCTACTCGACCTTCCCCGACAGCTTGCGGCAAATGTGTACCAAGTTCGATGGCGTTCAGGGGTGTCCGCTTGTACAGCTTGCGGTCAAGGGCGGGAAACCTTTCGAGGCATTGAGCCTTTATCTGCCGGGCTTCGACGGTTTTTTCAGCATGCAATATTTGGAGGAGCTTCAGGCACTCAATTTCGAAAAGATTGACGTCGTTCCGGTAGAGGTATCGGGCAGCGTGTTTGTTAGTTTTATCGGATATGAAAAAACATCTGCACACATCGCGTTATCGCGGAGGATTGGCGCACTATTCGCTCAGCTCATGGTCGGTTTGTCGGTGAAATACAATCTTGCCGGAATCAGCAGAGAAGCATTGCGCCACGGCCGTCGAAAAGCGAAAAATACCAGCTTCAACGCCACCGAAAAGAAATGTCTGAGCTGGATCGCGAGCGGCAAGTCCCTGTCGGATATAGCGGATCAGCTGAAATTGTCCGAGCACGCGGTGAATCAATACATCAAGACCGCTTGCGACAAAATGCAGGCAAGATCCCGTAGCCATGCGATTGCGATCGCCATGCAACTCGGAATCATCGATTGTCGCGGTGTCTAGAGTCGTTCATCTTTGGATGGAAGCAGTTTGCTGGGGAGGAAAAGACACCCAAGCCGAACAGGCGAAACTGCTTCCATCCAAAGATGAACGGCTCTAAGCCAGCGAGTTGGGCAAGTTGATGATCTGAACAGGCACAAAGGCTGCGCCTGGTTCCGCTTTTTTAGCAGGTTCCGTAGTGAATGGACGCCAGCCGGTGTTTGCCGCGAATCCCCGTCTTGTCGAATATCCGGTAGGCGTGAACCTTCACGGTCGCCTCGCTTAAACCAAGACTGTCCGCGATCTGCTTGTAGCGCCGGCCTTTGATCATGCCCTCAAAAACCTCCGATTCGCGCTTTGTCAGCGCCGGTGAGATTTTCTTTTCGTCTTTCAACTGGATTGCTTCGTCACCGGTTTTTTCGTGTTGCAGATGCGTGATTTGCCCGGAAAGGATGCCCGAAAAGGCCTGCATGAACTGCCCGATATTAGGCTTGGTCAGCGCAACGATCCGCATGGACGCGGGAATTTGCGCATCCACATCAGCGCTGTCGGAAACGAGTACAACCGTATGAAATCGCTGGGCAATCTCAGCGCTCTCGGCGAGATAGCTGTGCAATCGAACTGGATCCAAAACAGCAACCGTTTGTTCGGACTGTGGCGATCGGATCGTGGATCGAAAGATCAGTATCGGCCACACAGCGAATTTCAGGATGGCGATCGGCTATTTCGCCGACAAGGTGCGATGTGAGCGCCGGCATTCCTGTCGACACCAGGACATTCTCCACCGCAACTGCGCGCGAACGCTCCGGCGAGCCCGTCACACGACAATCTGTTTGCGGAAACTTCTCGTGCAGCATCCAAGCAAGCTAGCAGCTTGTCGGCTCAGGCACTGTTTTTCAGATTACATTTGCGCTCGTGGTGCATCAGGTGGTCAAACATTGAGGTCGGCAAGTGCAGCCAGATCGAGCGCGATGATCTTTCCGTATTCGAGCCTGATCAGCCCCTTCTGCTCCAGCGTCCGCAGCGCCTGATTTGTGACCGGCCGGGTCAATCCGGCGATCAGTCCGATTTCCTCCTGGGTGATCTCCAGCGTGTCGCCTGCATCCGGATAGAGTATCGGATCGAAAAGAGTCGAAATCGTGCGCGCAACTCTTGCTGTAGTGCTCAACATTCGGTCATGAATGACCAGGCCGATGAATTGCCCCAAACGCTGGTTCAGTTGCCTTGCCAGAAACTGGTTGAAAACAAGACTGTTCTCAAACAGCCACAGGAATGTCTGCCGGTTCATGACCGCGAGCGTCGTATCGCGCAGCGCGAGGATTTCGTATCGCCGATCTTCGCCTTTCAGGACGGAACCCTCACCGAACCAGCCGCCGGCGTGAAGACCGGCAAGCGACACCTCCCGGCCGTCCGGCGACAGGATCCGCATCTTCATGAGGCCCCTGATCACGCCGATCCAGGAATCTGAAGGCAGGCCCAACGCGCTGACGGTTTCCCCGGCGCCATAGTTTTTGATTGTGATGCCTTCGCGTGCGCGTTCGATGTGGCCGGGATCGAGCTCCCGTGCCCAGTTGGCGATTTCTTTCAATTTGTTGGCTTCAATCATAGGCGTGCCCGCCGCTTAAATCGATGAACAAAGCCAAACCGTCAACCCGGTCCGTCTGCATTACCGCGTTCGGCGCGAAAAAAACCGCGGCGAGTTGCCCCGCCGCGGTTCTCAAGACCGGACCACTGGTCCACAAACGCTGGTCTTATTGCTCGCGCAGCGAGACCAGATCGTTCATCAGGCCGCCAGTCCCGTTGTGCACGGTCAGCCGCTCGACCTTGCCGGCGATCGTCTCAAGGGCTTCGAGCTCCTTCAGACGCAGCATCACCGGGTTGTCGGCCATCACCTTCGCCGTATTGAGCAGAGAACGCGTTGCGTTCGTCTCCTCGCGCCGACGGATGACATTGGCCTCGGCCTCCTTCTGTGCGGCGACCACCTGGTTGAGGATATCGCGCATCTCACCCGGCAGGATCACGTCCTTCAGGGTGATTTCGCTCACCTCGACGCCCAGCGCGGCCATATCCACGCGCACCTTCTCGGCGGCTTCCGCATCGACCGTCACCTTGTTTTCAAGGATCTGGTCAAGCGTCATGGCGCCCAGCGTCTTGCGAAAGGCATACTGAAGAGCCCGGTAGAGCGCCTCACCAAAGTCCTTCACTTCCGTCACCGCCTTTACCGGATCGACGACCCGGTATTCGGCGGCGAGGTTGACGCGGATGGTTACCCGGTCACGTGTGAGCAACTCCTGGCCGGTAACCTCGAGCGACTGGCGCTTGAGATCAACCAACTTGGTTTGCACCGTGCGACCCGGCGTGAAGTATGCGTGGGTGCCCGGTGCGAGTTTGGCCTTCAGATCGCCGTCGATGAACAGGATGGCCGCCTGGCCTTCCGCCACGACAATGGTCGAGACATGAGCCAGCGCACCCGCCTGTGCCAGACGCCGGTAAAGCTTCGGTTCGACCGCCGGAACATCCGAGACGTCGAACTTCGTCACCTCGAACGGACCGGCCGCGCTGAACATCACCGTCCGTGTGTCCGGACCAAGCACCGTGTAGACACGGCTCTCTCGCTCAATCACGGCCACTTCACCGGCCTTGGTTTCGATTACGGTCAGGTGTTCGTCTGCGACATGCGGCAGTTTGTCGAAGAGCGCCATCTCGTAGTCCGAAACGAGTTCCGGCCGGGCCAGATAGTGCCGCTCGACTTCGAGCCGACCGCGCCGGTTGGCCAACATGTGCTCGCCCGGCATCAGGATGCCTCGGATCTCACCCTTGTAGAGGTGTAGCGCCCGTTCGTTTTCGTTGATGAGCACGCGCGCGCGGCCCAGCATCTTTTCGAGAATAGTCATCATCTTCTTACTCCTGTCGCTTTCATCGCATGACGGCGAACTTCCTTTCTTGGTTTCGTTTTTTCGGTTCTGAACAGACGATCCGGAAACCGGTGGCATGCGCCATTGGCGGGCGTTCGGGAGCGGGGCTTGCGGTCCCACCCCGACGTCGCGCCATCCGAAGACAGCACGCCGCGAAGGCGGGACGGCTTACCCGTCACCGGCGGCCGGGCCGCAGGTGCATGGCGTCAGGCATCCGTTCGCCGCCGCCGGGGCGACCGCGTACTTCGGCCCTTCGCATACCGGTTTCCGGACCTCTCAATCGTTCGTGGCTCTACAGGCCATTCGGAGCGGGAATCGAACCCGCGACTTTCGACGTGGCAGGTCGATGCTCTATCCAACTGAGCTATCCAGTGGTGCGTATGACAGGACTCGAACCTGCAACCTCCGGCCTTGGCCGGCGCTCTTCCCATGAGCTACATGCGCATCCCGCCATTCGGTTTCCGGCATCCGTACCAAGAACTGCATCGCAGCCTTCGCGGGCGGGCATTCGTGAAGCCCTGTCCGTTGATGTCCGGCCCGTTGTGCGGGGAGGCGGCGTTTACCCACTCCGATGGGGATTGACAACAGCGAAAACAGAATCTCTTGCTTCACAACTCTGTGTATGTTGCTGATTTATCACATATAATCTGATTGTTATATGGTGATGTTGTTGCGGCGATTGCCCGCGCCGTGACCCATGCCAGCAGATTTATGACGCTCCGCACCTAGAGATGAACCTTGTAAATTCGCTCTGCGTTTTGTTGGCAAATAGCGGCCTTTTCGTCAGCCGACATGCCGCCGATCAACTGGCCAAAAATGCCAATCCACTCCGGCAGGCTGGACCGCAGATTGACCACCGGCCAATCGCTTCCCCACACAAGTCGATCGGTTCCAAAACTTTCGATGACGTGTTCGACATAGGGTCGAACCGCTTCGATGTCGGCATGTCCGGGCGCACAATAGGCCAGCACGCCGGAGATCTTGCAGCAGACATGCGGCAGCGCCGCAAGATGTGAAATTCCGGCGCTCCAATTGTCAAATTCGCCACCGGCGATATCGGGCACGCCGCAATGGTCAAGAACCAACGCCATGTTGTCGCAGGCTCGTGCTAACTCCGCCGCAATCGCCAGTTGGTCTGCTCGAAACACCATGTCGAACGTCAGCCCGCGCAATCCGATTTTCCTGACGTTTCGACGAAAATTTTCGCCTTTGGAAAGATCGTCGTCAATCTCATGCAGGATGCGCCGGAAGCCGACGACGGGCAGCGATGCGCATTCCTCGAGCCAGGTTTCAAATCCGTCATCATGCTCGGGCCGGCAGGACGAGATGATGCCGAGGATCCTGTTGTCCGGATCGGTCGCTAACTCGGCAACGTACCGGGTTTCGTCGCGATAGTTGTGGCCGGCGTCGACCTCCATGAAGATCGTACCGGCGACATCGAAGCTCTTAGTGAGCTCCTGGTAGTCTGCGACCGTAAAGTCTTTTCCTGAAAGCGGCGGCAGATCGTCTGACCAGGCATATTTGAAGCGGTCGCGGTAGATCAGGTGTTGATGGGTATCCAGAAGCATGTCTGCTTGTCCTCCGACCCGGGTGAGCACGGGGTGCTCTGCCCGAAAAATTTAGTATAGGATCGCTCTTGTCCGCGTGTAAATCGTTGAAAAGGCAGACAAGTGACGGAACTGACCGGGCTGAAACAGAGCTGGCCACGACCGCAAAACCCGAAGCCGATTGTTGTGATCGGGGCCGGCGGCATCGTTCGCGATGCACACCTGCCTGCCTACCGCAAAGCTGGTTTCGATGTTGCCGGAGTGTTCGATATCGATGTCGGCCGCGCGCACCGGCTTTGCGACGATTGGTCACTGAAACGGGTGTATCAAACACTTCAACAGGCGATCGATGAAAACGGAACCGGCGCCGTCTACGATCTGGCAACACCGCCGGATGCCATTTGCGAACTGTTGATGCAGGTTCCAATTGGGGCCGCAGTCCTGATCCAGAAGCCGATGGGTGCCGATCTCGAACAGGCACGACAAATCAGGCGCGTAGCTGCCGAAAGGCAATTGAAGGCCGCGGTTAATTTCCAGCTCCGGTTTTCTCCGATGATGTTGGCGGCGGCCGACGCGATCGCCAATGGCTTGATCGGTGAATTGCTCGACGTCACAGTCGAGGTCAATATCTTCACACCATGGCACATGTTTCCGTTCCTGAAGGGCATGGAGCGTGTCGAAATCTCGGTCCATTCCATACACTATCTCGATATGATCCGGTCTTTGGCCGGCGATCCGCACGGCGTATTCTGCCGGACCATGGCCGATCCGCGCTCGGCGGACTATGCGCAGACCCGGACATCCGCCATTCTCGACTACGGCGCCAAATTGCGCGTGCTGATGAACGTCAATCACAATCATCGCGGCGGCAACCGGTACCAGATGGCGAGGTTCAGGTTGGAGGGAAGCGATGGCAGTATGGTTGTGAAACTCGGCGTGCTCTACGATTACCCCAACGGAGAACCAGACGAACTTTGGATTTGCCCCAACGACGGTGAATGGCAGAGCGTCGATCTCGTCGGAACCTGGTTTCCCGATGCGTTCATCGGCACGATGAGCAACGTGCAGCGCTTTGACGCCGGTGAAGACGATCATCTCGTAAGCGCCGTCGATGATGCCTATCGGACAATGGCTCTGGTGGAAGCCTGCTACGAGGCCAATGATGTGTCGGGGATTCCACCAGCAGACAAATGAAAACACGCTCACTGGCGCAATAAGGGGAGAGTGAGATCGACAACAAAATCAAATACGCGGCACGCCTGAACGCATTCAAGCTCGGTGCTGCCGAATACTGGCCCGGACGCAATCGGATCACCACGATCGATCTGCTCGAGCGCGCCGCCGCCGCCGGTTTGAATGCCGCCGACCTGAATTATCCCGATCACCTGGACGGTTTGCATGTAAGCGACGTCAGTGACGTGCTGGGTCGTCTGGGAATGGAATTGGACGGTTTGGCCATGCGTTACTACACCGATCCCGGATTCAAGCTCGGTGCTTTTACCAATCCGGACGCAAGGATTCGGCAATCCGCCGTCGATATGACCAAACAGGGCATCGATACGGCAGCCGAATTGGGTTGCGATCTGATGACGTTGTGGTTGGGGCAGGACGGTTTCGACTATTCGTTTCAAGTCGATTACCAGGCGATTTGGGATCACACGATCGATGCACTCAAATCGGTGGCCGCCCACAATCGCGAAATCCAAATCGCCATCGAATACAAACCCAACGAGCCGCGCGCCTTCGCCCTCATGCCCGATGTGGCAACGACGCTGCTCGCAATTGCCGAAGTGGATGCGCCGAATCTGGGGGTCACACTTGATTTCGCCCATGTGCTTTATGCCGACGAAATGCCTGCCCACACTGCAGCATTGATCAATCGGCATTCTCAATTGCTGGGTGTTCACCTAAACGACGGATATGCCAAACGCGATGATGGATTGATGGTTGGCAGCGTTCACCCGGTCCAGACCATCGAGCTTTTGGTTGAGTTGCTGCGCTGCGGTTATGATCGCGCCATCTATTTCGACACTTTTCCCGACCATTCCGGTTTGGATCCGGTTGCCGAGGCGCGAACCAACATATCCATGATGGATCACCTCTGGGCGATCGCCGGCGATCTTGTCGATAATGGCGAGCTGCGCCAGGCCATCGCCCGCCAGGACGCCCCGGCCAGCCAGCGTATCATCCAATCTGCCATGTTCGCGAAACCATGAAATACGGCAATATCTTTGTTGCCGGTTCGCTTCACTACGACATTGTCGTGGAAGCGCCGCATTTACCGGCCCAAGACGAAACGGTGATCGGCGGGCCGATGCGGTTTGTCTGCGGAGGCAAAGGGGGCAATCAGGCCGCGGCCGCCAGCCGTCACGGAGCCGATGTCGCGTTTGCCGGCATGGTCGGCACCGATCGCTTCGGTGATGCACTTGTCGGCAACCTCAAAAACGCCGGTGTCGACGCTACGCAGGTGGGGCAGACCGGAAGGGCTGCGTCAGGCGCCAGCGTCGCGGTCGTTGACGAAAGCGGTGAGTACGGCGCGGTGATCGCCAGTGGCGCCAATCAGGCCATCGATGCGGCCCGCATCGAGCTGCCGACAGCAATCGCATGGCTTGTTCTGCAAAACGAGATACCCGAGCGGGTCAATAACGCGCTGGCAGAACGCGCGCGATCGGCCGGCGCAAAAGTTGCCTTGAACGCGGCACCCTGGAGGCAAACTGATCCAGGGCTGTTCGAGAACACCGATATTCTTGTCGTCAATCGCGTAGAGGCCGAGGGGCTTCTGGGAAAACCGATTGCGTCGAAGAAACAGGCTATCGGCGCACTGGAAAACGATGGTATTCCGGTGCCAATCCTTGTTGTCACACTAGGCGCGCAAGGCCTTGTTTTTCGCGAAGAGGGCCAACCGCCCACATTCATGCCGGCATATGAGGTCGACACGATCTCCACCCACGGTGCCGGCGATACATTCGTCGGTGCCATGTGCAGCGCCCTTACCCGCGGAGGTTCGATTTATCAATCGCTGCAATACGCCAGCGCCGCCGCCGCTCTGCATGTCTCGACGCCGGTCGAAAAACGCATGGCGCTGGGACGAACCCAAACGGAAGAACTCATGGTGTCGGCGCGTCTTCGCGCATCAGCCCCTTCGATTTGAGGTCGCGCCAGAGCGCATCCGGGATGTCCACATTCAACACATCACGATTGCCGCGCACCTGAACCGGCGACTGGCCGCCGGGGATCACCGAGACCACAGATGGATGATGGAGCGGAAAACGCAGCGCCGCATCGATCAGCCGGACAGAATGGTCGGTACAGACCTGTTCGATCTCGCCAACCCGATCCAGGATATCCTGAGGCGCCGGATCGTAATTGTAATATGCCCCCGGAATCGGACCGGTCGCCAGAATGCCCGAGTTATAGGGTCCGCCAAGTACGATGCCGATACCGCGCTCTTCACAAAGCGGCAGGAAGGTTTCAAGCGCTTCCTGCTCGAGAAGCGTGTAGCGCCCGGCCAGCAGGAACAGGTCGAAATCGCCGCGCTCGGTCATCCATTGCGCCGGTTGCCATTCGTTGATTCCCGCACCGAAGGCCGAGATCACGCCCTGGTCGCGCAGCGACAGGAGCGCGTAGTAGCCGGAACGCATCAACTCGTTGAGTTTTTCGTCGAGCGCTTCTTGGGTGCCATGGTTGAACACATCGAGATCATGGGCGAAGAGAATATCGACGCGGTCGACGCCCAATCGTTCGAGCGACATTTCAACCGATCGCATGACGCCGTCATAGGTATAGTCGTAAACCTCCCGGCGATTGGGCGTGTCGAAGAATTTCCCGATGCCGGTACGTTCGTTGGCGGGGCAGGCCTCAAGAAGCCGACCCACTTTTGTGGACAGCACATAGCCATCGCGCTTCTTGGTCCGCAAAAACGGATTGAGCCGGGTTTCCGACAGGCCCAGACCGTATAGCGGCGCCGTGTCGAAGTAACGGCACCCGGTCTCCCATGCGGCATCGAGCGTCGCCCGTGCTTCGTCGTCACCGACCGCACAATACAGGTTGCCGAGCGGTGCGGTTCCGAAACCTAATTCGCTGAAATCGATTCCCTTGCCGCTCAGCCTCTCCCAGTGGCGAAACTCCATGTGATCTCTCCTCATCGAGCAGCAGGCCGGTTCGTCGAAGTCTGCTGTTGTCTATGGCCAACTTGCGGTGATAGCGTCATATTTTCAAGGGAGTATTGAGAATGACAGGTCGGTTCGACTACATATTTGGCGGTAGAAAGCCGGCCATTGCCATGGTCCATCTGGGCGCGCTACCGGGAAGTCCTTTACACGACGCAGAGGGCGGTATTGATGCCATCGTCGACGGGGCGCGAAAAGACCTGGATGCGCTGCAAACAGCCGGGTTCGACGCAGTCATGTTCGGCAACGAGAATGACCGACCTTACGAACTTCAGGTCGATACCGCTTCCACTGCTACAATGGCCTATGTGATTGGCTGCCTGCGCGCAGAATTGAAGTCTCCCTTTGGCGTCAACGTGCTTTGGGATCCGATGTCGACCATGGCGTTGGCGGCAGCCACCGGTGCAGCCTTCGTGCGCGAAATCCTGACCGGAGTCTACGCGTCGGATATGGGGGTTTGGGCGCCCGATGCCGGAAAGGCGATCCGCTACCGCAACCGGCTCGAACGCAAGGATCTCGCTGTTCTCTACAACATCTCCGCGGAGTTCGCCGCATCGATGGATGACCGGCCGCTTGCCGATCGCGCCAGAAGTACGGTGTTTTCCAGTTTGCCGGACGCCGTTCTCGTTTCGGGACAGATCACCGGCGAGGCGGCCAAGATGGAAGAGCTTGAAAGCGTTAAGCGGGTTTTGCCTGATACCCCTGTGCTGGCCAATACCGGGGTCAAACACGCCACCGTGGACGAGACATTTTCTGTCGCCGACGGTTGTATCGTCGGCTCCTGCCTGAAGGTTGATGGCGACACGTGGAATCCGGTCGATCCCGAACGGGCACGCGAATTCATGGCACTTGTACGCAAGGCGCGCGGGGAGTAGCGCCAATGGTTTCGAGAGCGAATATCGAACGCGACTTGCGCGACCTGATGCTGATCCCCGGATTGAGCGGCCATGAAGGGCGGGTACGCGGTCACATCAAGACGTTGATGCAGACGGCAGGGCTGGAAGCGCGAACCGACAGGCTTGGCAATCTGATCGCGACGATCGAAGGCGACCCGGCCGCGCCGTCGGTTATGCTGTTCACCCATATGGATCAACTCGGATTCGTGGTTCGAAAGATCGAAGACGATGGATTCGTGCGTGTCGAGCGGGTTGGCGGTGTTCCCGAGCGGGCACTGGCATCACAGGCTGTTTCGTTTCAGATTGGAGCCGGGCGGGATCGCGCCGGCGTTGTTGCCAATAAGAGTCATCATGCAACTGGACCGGATGAGAAATACCGGGTTGTTCCTTACCGGGAGCTCTACATCGACACCGGCCTGCTATACGCGGCAGAAGTGCGCGCAGCCGGTATTGAGGTTGGTACCCCGGTTGTCTACAAACCGAACGTTCTCGACCTGCCACCGGACCGGATTGCCGGCACGGCGGTGGATGACAGGGCGGGCTGTGCTGTACTACTCGAAGTCGCTCGCCACCTTGGTTCGCTGAAAACAAATCCAACAATTCACATCGTCTTCTCGGTCCAGGAGGAGTTCAATCTGCGAGGCGCGCTGACCGCAGCACAGGCGCTGAAACCCGACATTGCCATTCAACTGGATCTGTTGTTGACCGGCGATACCCCGGACATGGAGGACGTGACCGATGTTTGCCTCGGTGGCGGGCCAGGCATCAGCCTTTACTCGTTTCACGGCCGCGGAACACTCAATGGAACGATCCCTCATCCCGCATTGCCGCAATTGTTCGATCGGGCTGCCGCGGAATCGGGAATCCGACTGCAACGCAGCGCCCAAACCGGCATTTTGACCGAAACCTCCTATGTCCAGCTCGTCGGCGAGGGCGTGGTCTGCATCGATGTGGGTTTCCCCTGCCGCTACACCCATTCCGCACTTGAAGTTTGTGACCTGAACGACCTGACCGGTCTGGCAACTCTTCTGCTGACCGCTCTCACAATGATCAATGGTGGTTTTTCACTCGACAGGGATGACTTTGAACAATGAGTTACACGCTCGGCGTCGACATCGGAACGTTTGAATCAAAGGGTGTGCTTGTCGATGCCGGCGGCGAGATCGTTGCGCAAGCGGCGCGAAAACACGAAATGCTGGTGCCGCAGGCCGGTTGGGCGGAGCACGATCCCGACGCGGTCTGGTGGGGTGGTTTCGTTCACATCACCCGGGAGCTTCTCGCAGCCAGCCGCATTGATCCGTCGGCGATCAGAGCTATCGGATGCAGTGCTATCGGGCCGTGCATGCTGCCGGTGGATGGCGACGGCAATGCGCTGATGAACGGTGTGCTCTACGGCGTCGATACCCGTTCACATCAGGAGATCATCGATCTCAATGGCGAGATCGGTGAGGACGAAATTC
>CAXXSI010000003.1:0-85211 GCA_963669285.2 Rhizobiaceae bacterium
TGGGCTGTTTGACATCACCAAATCGGGCAATATCGCCCGGTTGGGTTACATGGATTACCTCAAGACCGACGAAGTTTTTTCCGCAGGCCGACCCGCCTGGAAGGACGATTGAAGTCGGATGACGGAACAAGGAAGACAGGCGAAATGAACCGGCACCTGACCATGGAAGAGCTGAATGCGGGATTGCCCAATATCGTCGCTTCACCGGCCGATGATGGTATACTGGAGGCGATTGTCGTCCGGCCCGAAAGGGCGAACGGCTCGACGTGGACAGCCGCAATATCAGCCTTGCCGGCGGCGTCGAGGGCGATCACTGGGCCAAAGGTTGCTGGAAAACGCTCGACGACGGTAGCCCGGACCCGGACGTGCAGATTTGCATGATGAATGCGCGCTGCATCTCGCTGATAGCCGGTGCGCGGGATAATTGGCCGCCGGCCGGCGACAATTTGTTTCTCGATATGAATCTGTCGCCGGATAACTTGCAACCGGGACAAAAACTCTCGCTCGGTTCGGCTATCATCCAGATCACCGATATTCCGCACAACGGATGCCAGAAATTCATCGACCGGTACGGTCGTGATGCCTGCGTGTTCGTCAACACCGGCGAGGGCAAGCGCCTGAAACTGCGCGGCATCTATGCCCGTGTCATTAAGGACGGAACGATTTCGGTCGGTGATCGCATAAAAAAGATCGCGTGATCAGGACAATCCGGCCTGGTTTTTTGCCCTGGCCACGATTCTTTCCGCTCGGCGCAGATGCGGCCGGTCAACCATCTTGCCATCAATGCCGACAACGCCGGCGGCAGGATTTGCGGCGAAAGCGTCTATGACCTGTTGCGCCTGCGCGATATCTCGTTCGCCGACGGTGAAGATCTCGTTGATCACCGGAACCTGCGCCGGATGGATGGCAAGTTTGCCGGTAAACCCATCGCGCGCGGACGCCTCGCATTCCCGCTTCAGGTCATCATTGTCGCGAAAATCCACAAACACCGTATCGATCGCATCGCATTCGCACGCGCCTGCGGCCAGCACGGTCATCGTCCGGGCGTGCCTGAAGACATCCGTGTAGACACCGCCGTCGTTGCGTGGGTTGGCGATGCCAAGATCGGCGGACAAATCTTCCGCCCCCCAGGTGAGACCGGCAAGTCGCATCAACGGACTGTTCCAACTGGTGGCGGCCAGAACGCCTGCCGCCGTCTCGGTGATGATTGGCAGAATGCAGGTCGAACCGTGCCGCAGGCCGCAATCGGTCTCAAGTCCGTCAAGGCTTTGCACCAGTCTCTCACCGTCGGCTCTCCCACAGGCTTTGGGCAAAACAATACCGGCCGGAGCAGACGGCATTACTGCCTCCAGGTCGGGTGTCGTCATCTCTGTGTCAAAGGCGTTGACGCGGACAAACAACGCACAAGATGGCTCCTTGCCGTGCGCCTGGAGAAATCGTGCAGTGACTTCGCGCGCAATTGGCTTGGCGTCGAGAGCAACGGAGTCTTCCAGATCGATAATCAGCGCATCGGCACCCGCCGCCTGTGCCTTTGCAAGTTTCTTTTCTGAGTCTCCGGGAACAAAAAGCCACGACCGCATCTGGCTACTCCGCCGGCTTCTTCATCATCATTGCCTGCCGTGTGCAAATCGCTACCAGAACATCATGCTGGTTATAAGCCCGGTGCTCGAACTCGACGATACCGCGGTCATTTTTCGATTTTGATTCGCGTACCGATTTGACCTCTGTCTCGACATGTACGGTGTCGCCGTGAAACAGCGGGTTGGGAAATTTTGTCTCCGTCATGCCCAGATTGGCGACGGTTGTACCAACGGTCGTGTCATTGACGGCGATGCCAATCATCAAACCCAGAGTGAATAGCGAGTTCACCAGCGGCTGGCCCCACTCGGTTTTGGAGCAAAAATCGAAATCGATGTGCAGCGGCTGCGGATTCAGTGTCATTGTCGAAAACAAAACATTGTCGCTTTCGGTGACCGTGCGTCTGAGCGGATGTTTGAACACGTGACCTGGTTTGAACTCTTCCAGGTAGAGACCTGTCATGCTGTTCCTCCAATTCATTGGACTCGCGACGGGCGCGACAACACCCTTTCGGCTTCCTTATCAAACATGGTGAACCGTTCGTAAACCATTTGCCGGATAGCTTCTTGCTAATATGGCATTCAAAGGGTTTTGGGTTTTCGCATGATCGTTCAGCATTTTCTCAGATGGGCCGAAACGGCAAAGGTAAGCGAACGGGCAGCGGCTGCGAATGCGCTGGCCCGAGCCTACATCACCTCTGACATGGCATTTGAGGATCGTTGCGCGGCGGAAGCTGCCCTGACCCTTTTATTGGATGACCCATCGCCAAAGGTGAGGGCGGCGATGGCCGAACCCCTGTCGATCAGCCCGCATGCACCAATCCAGATCATCTCCGCTCTGGCCGCCGACCAGGCCGAGGTTGCGGCATGTGTCCTGGTCCGGTCGCCGTTGCTAACGGATGGCGAACTGATAGACCGTGTGGCAGCGGGGTGCTGTAAAACCCAGCAACTGATCGCCAACCGCGCGCAAATTTCGAAGTCGCTCGCCGCGGCGATTGCCGAGGTGGCCGAGGCCGAGGCCTGCCGTGAGCTGGTTCGAAATTCGGGTGCGGAGATTGCCGATCTCAGCTTCCGCCGGCTCGCCGAACGCATGGGCCATGATGCGGGCGTTCGGGACGCGATGCTCGATGATCTTCGCCTGCCGCCGGACGTGCGCCACATACTGGTCGTCAAACTCTCCGAAGCTCTCAGGGGCCTTCCGCTTGTCGTTGCATCGATCGGGCAGGCGCGTGCGGAGCGCATGGTGCAGGATGCCTGCGTGAAAGCATCCTTGAGCCTGATCGATGGAACCGCACAGGAAGAACATGGCGCCCTGGTGGAACATCTTCGCATCCGAGGGGATCTGACCTCGGCCTTTCTTGTTCGCACGATTTCGCATGGAAAGATCGATTTCTTCGGCGCTGTGCTGGTCGCGTTGTCAGGCCAAAACCAGCGCCGCGTGACCGCCTTGCTTGCCGACGGCAGAAACATGGCGCTCAAGGCTCTGCTGAATGCTGCCGGTCTCGCCGGAAACCTGCATGCGCCCATACTCAAGGCAATTGACATCTGGCGTGAAGTGGCCCGCGGCAAGCGCGTCGCAGGCGTGCAGGAAGTGACGTGGTCAATGTTGAAGGTGCTCAACGCAGCACCGGGACAACCAGGTGCTGCAGACAATGATCGCGAGCTTGCCGATCTACTAAAATCAATTCACATCGAACAGCTGCGCGCCAATGCCCGTGGCCACGCAATGGCCATCGCCGCCGCATAATTCCGGCTCAGATATCCAGTTCTTCGGCGAACTCGGCCCGTTCCTGAATAAATCGAAAACGTGCTTCCGGCTTTGTCCCCATGAGCGCATCGACTGCCGATTTGGTCGAATCGGCGTCTTCGATCATTTCAACCCGCAACAATGTGCGCTTGGCAGGATCCATCGTGGTTTCCTTGAGCTGCTTGGGAAGCATCTCTCCAAGACCCTTGAAGCGCCCGATATCGATCTTGCCGCGCCCGGTGAATTCGGATTGCAGCAACTCGTCCTTGTGGGCGTCGGTGCGCGCGTAAAGCGTCTTGCCGCCCTGACTGAGCCGATAGAGCGGCGGAACGGCCATATAAGATGACCCTGGCGAATGAGGTCGGTCAGTTCCTGATAGAAGAACGTGATCAGAAGCGATGCAATGTGGGCGCCGTCGACGTCGGCATCGGTCATGATGATCACACGGTCGTAGCGTAAATCGTCTTCACGGTATTTCTGCCGCGTACCACAACCCAGCGCCTGAACCAGATCCGAGATCTGCTGATTGGCTGTCAGTTTTTCCCTGCCGGCACTGGCGACATTCAAAATCTTGCCGCGTAGCGGAAGGATGGCCTGCATCTTGCGGTCACGCGCCTGTTTGGCCGAACCACCCGCCGAGTCGCCTTCGACGATAAACAATTCCGCCCCCGCGGCGGCACCCTGCGTGCAGTCGGCAAGTTTGCCCGGCAAGCGCAGTTTTCTCACCGCGCTCTTGCGGTTGACTTCCTTTTCCTGTCGCCGCCGAACGCGCTCGTCGGCTCGCGCGATCACCCATTCAAGCAAATTCGTTGCCTGTTGCGGACTGTCAGCCAGCCAGTGATCGAACTGGTCGCGAACCGCGTTCTCGACGATTCGGCTGGCTTCCACGGTTGCAAGCTTGTCCTTGGTCTGCCCGACAAATTCCGGTTCGCGGATGAACACCGAAAGCATGCCGGCGGCGGTGATCATCATGTCATCATTGGTGATGATTGATGCGCGCTTGTTGCCGGTGAGCTCGCCATAGGCTCGGAGCCCGCGCGTCAGCGCGGCTCTGAAACCGGCCTCGTGGGTTCCTCCCTCCGCCGTCGGTATCGTGTTGCAGTATGAATTGAGAAAACCGTCACCGCCGTGCCACGTCACGGCCCACTCGATCGAACCATGACCGCCGCGCTTGTCGCTCTTCCCGGCAAATACCTCGCGCGTGACCTGATGCTCCTTGCCGAGGCTTGCCACCAGATAGTCTTTCAGACCGCCGGGAAAGTGGAACGTGGCCTTTTCGGGGGTTTCGTCCTTTTCGCCGATCAGTGATGACGCGCAGATCCAGCGGATTTCCACACCGCCGAACAGATAGGCTTTTGACCGTGCCATGCGGTAGAGTCGCGCCGGTTCGAATTCGGCCTTGATACCAAATATGTCACCGTCAGGGTGAAAGCGAACCTTGGTTCCGCGCCTGTTGTGAACTTCTCCCAGATCTTCCAGCTTGCCGGTGGGTACGCCGCGCGAGAATGTTTGGCGGTAAAGCTTTTTTCCACGCGCAACCTCGACTTCGAGCTTGTCGGACAATGCGTTTACGACGGACACGCCAACGCCGTGCAAACCGCCTGAAGTCTCGTAAACCTTTGAATCGAACTTACCGCCGGCATGCAGTGTCGTCATGATGACTTCGAGCGCCGACTTGGATTTGAACTTCGGATGCGGATCGACCGGAATGCCGCGTCCGTTATCAGTCACCGACAAAAAACCATCGGCATCAAGTTCCACCTCGATATAGCTGGCATGCCCGGCCACAGCCTCATCCATCGAGTTGTCGATCACCTCGGCGAACAGGTGATGCAGCGCTTTCTCGTCGGTGCCGCCGATATACATACCCGGCCGCCGCCGAACCGGTTCCAGCCCCTCCAGAACCTCGATGTCGGCAGCGCTATACCCATCGGTGCGCTCTACCGGAGCGCGTTTGCGCACGGCAGGTGCAGCGCGGGTTTTCGGTGCTTCCGGTGCATCGAGTTCTGCAAACAGTCTGCTGCGTCGTCTGTCACGATTGGTATTTCCAAATTTGTCGCGAATCAGCGGGATATTGTCACGGATTTGATCGCGATGCGACCAACCATCGAGAGGCAAACCTTAACGGCAGGTTAAGAAATGCCGATGGCTTTATTAGGGTCGCGTAATGGATCGCTAACCAACAATCCCGATATACATCGCGGTTAAGCCAATTGATTGCAAGTTATTTAGGTTTGGCAGCTAGCGTCCCGCTCACAAATAAAAATTCGGGCAGCAGGGAGCTGGGGCGTGAAACGCAAGGTAATTACGATGATCGGCATCGCGGCAGTTATGGGCGCCGTGTCGATATTTGCCGCCGATATTTGGCTGAAGAACCGCGCGAATGCCGTGCAACAGGTTCAGGTGGTAGCACCAAAGGACGAAGGTCCGAAGGTCGAGTTCAAAACTATTGTGGTCGCAAAGATACCGTTACGCTTCGGTATGGAATTAGCTGAAGATCAGCTGAACGAAATACCGTGGCCAAACGATTCTCTGCCTGAGGGCGCATTTGCCAAGGTTGGTGACGTCCTTGAACAGGGATCGCGTGTTGTGCTTTCGCCAGTCGAACATAACGAGCCGATCCTCATGGCCAAGCTTTCCGGTCCAGGCGGCCGAGCGACATTGTCAAACCTTCTGACACCGGGCATGCGGGCGGTGACCATTCGCGTCGATGAAATCGCCGGTGTTGGCGGATTTGTAACGCCGGGTGATCGCGTCGACGTCGTTCTGACCCGCGATGCCGGTTCGGTTGAAGAAGTATCAAATGTCGCCACCGGTGCATCCGGATCGACCATTACGACGGAAACCGTTCTGGAAAACGTCAAGGTCCTGACGGTTGACCAGGGCGCGGACGAACGAAACACAGGTCCGAAAGTGGCAAGCTCTGTGACGGTCGAAGTAACGACCGGCGGTGCCAACAAGATCGCGCTCGCACGCTCCATTGGCAATCTGTCATTGTCGCTGCGTTCGGCCATCGATGCCACCACGACAAGCAGCAACGGTCTGACCACGGTTTCGACATTCGGCGGAACCGCTGCGGGCGGCATTGTTGAAGCAGCCGCAAATCTGTTCAGCGGTGCGAACCAAGAAGACAAGACGGTCTATAAAACCATCATTGTTACCCGGGGACTGCAGCCAGAGAGCTACAGGGTGCCGTCGCCGAAAGAGGAATAAACGCCGCGAGGGACCGCGGAATCCAGTCAAGAGTGGGTGGGACTAAACCAATGAAGTATGCATTGAACACAT
The DNA here is from genome assembly GCA_963669285.2 of Rhizobiaceae bacterium. Taxonomy (GTDB): domain Bacteria; phylum Pseudomonadota; class Alphaproteobacteria; order Rhizobiales; family Rhizobiaceae; genus JAWKWH01. Next base: position 6,610 of record CAXXSI010000003.1, read on the forward strand.
TGAAAAACGGGATCGCCCTGGCGGCAGTTGCCGGAACACTGATCGCCGGCGGAGTGCTGATTGCCACGACGACGCATGCCAACGCGGCATCCAAGGTTGTCCATGTAGCGTCAGATCGGTCAACGACGCTCAAGATTGCTAAAGGCAAACCGCTGACCATCAAGACGAGCGCGGCGTTCTATGAGATCGTGATCGGCGATCCGGACATCGCCAACGTCAATCCATTGACCGACCGCTCGTTTTATGTGCTCGGCAACGAGTTGGGCACAACCGGCATCGCACTGTTCGATGAGAACAAGCAGTTGGTCGGCACGATCGACATTGAAGTGACCCTGGACACCAAACGCCTGGCCTCAACCATTCGTCAGGCGGTGCCGGGAAATAACATCAAGGTATCGTCAGCCAACGGACGTGTTGTGCTCTCTGGCACCGCCAAGGATGCTGTTGCATCCAAAAAGGCGACGAAGATCGCAGAAAGGTTCTCTGGCGAGGAAGAGGTGATCAATTCGGTTGTCATCTCTTCATCACAGCAGGTTCAGCTCAACGTTCGCTTTGTTGAGGTCAACCGGCAGATCGGACAGAACCTCGGCACCCAATTGCGCGGTATATATGTAGCGCCGGGTGGTACCGTATCGTTCAATCCGACATCGATTTCCGCAGCGGATTCGGCTGGTATCAACATTCTGAATTCAGCCAATTTCTCGATCGAAGCAGTGATCAAGGCTCTGGAGCAGGGCGGCCATGCACGCCGTCTTGCCGAACCAAACCTGATCGCCCGCTCGGGTGAAACCGCGAGTTTCCTGGCCGGTGGCGAATTTCCAATTCCCGTTGCCCAGGATAACAACCGGATCACCGTTGATTACAAGAAGTTCGGTGTCAGTCTTGAGTTTACACCGACGGTGCTGAATGACGGGCTGATCAATCTCGATATTGCTCCTGAGGTCTCTTCGGTCGATACCTCCGCGTCGATCAACGTCAACGGCTTGTCATTGCCAGGATTTGTGGTCCGCAGGGCGCGAACTTCAGTGGATTTGAAGAGCGGTCAAAGCTTCATGATCGCGGGTCTGCTGCAAACGGAAAATGGCAAGATCGACCAGAGCATTCCGGGTGCGAAGAAACTGCCGATTCTGGGTCAGTTGTTTTCTTCCAAGGAGTTCCAGCGCCGCGAGACGGATCTAGTCGTGATCATCACGCCGCATCTGGTCAAACCAGTTGATCCTTCCAAGAAGATGGTCACACCGTTTGACAACGCGCTGCCGTCGAATGAGCAGGAATACTACCTGCAGGGTCTCGACGAAGTGAAAGTCTCGGGCGTCAACAGGACCAAGTCCCTGGCGATTGCCAACAAGGCAGGCGACACCGGTGCTGGTCACCATCTGAATCTGTGGAACGAGTGAGGCGGGTTATGAAATACGCAAAACACATCGCTTTGGTTGGACTGGCCGCACTTGGCGCATCTGGCTGCACAACAGCATCAAACCATAGCACGCGGCCTGAAGCCGTGACGCTCGGTGCGGGAAATGCTCAGGCCGCCAATACTGTATTGCAGATGGTGGATCCGTGGCCAGCCGGTGTTGATGACACCAATATCAAAACGCCGTCGGACCTGGACCAGTACAAGCCGGAGACCGAGGACGGTGATTCTGCAGACAATGTCTCAACCTCTGACATCGCCAGCTAACACGTACTAACGGGGCAAGAACATGGCTGGAAACAATAACAAGATAATCATTGTCTCGACCGACAAGGCGTTTCTGCAGGATACTAGGGCTGCATTCTCGTCTTCAGAGACTGCAACCTTGGTGGCAGTCGAGAAAAATGTCGCCGAGCTGCGTGGTGAAATTCAGGAGTCTGAGGCCAGCGTAGCGATCATCGATATGGATGCTTCGCAACTCGCGCAGATAGAGGGTTTGCAGCGGGTGACGCGCCGCATTGACGGTCGCATTCCGATCATTGTTGTGACCCAGGAGTTCGATGCCGCGGCTGTGCGCATTCTGGTGCAGCTTCAGGTTTCCGATTTCATGACCAAGCCGGTGACGACGGCGGACCTGGTCCGTTCGTGCCTGCGTGCAATGCAGGGCACTGGCCGTGAAGAGAACACCGAATCGGAGATTTCGACATTCATGCCGGCAGCCGGCGGCGTCGGAACCACCACGCTCTCTTTGCAAACGGCTTTTCAGCTCCATACCTCGGCAACCCGGGGTGCTTCGACCTGCGTGGTCGATCTGAATTTCCAGCAAGGTTCATGCGCGGAGTATCTTGATCTCGAACCGCGATTTGACATTACCGAAATCGAAAACCAGCCCGAGCGGCTGGACCGGCAATTGCTCGACGTGATGCTGTCCAAGCACCAAAGCGGGTTGTGTGTTCTTGCCGCGCCAACCGTGCCGACCGAAATGCGATCGTTCAACACCGATGTCGTCGTCAGAATGCTGGATCTGGTTTCAGCTTATTTCGACAATGTCGTTATCGATATGCCGCGCACATGGTTTCCCTGGACCGAGACGGTGCTATTGGGCTCCAACAAGCTTTATGTGGTTGCCGAGATGACCGTTCCGTGTCTCAGGCACACCCAAAGATTGATCCAGGCGGTCTACGACACCGCGGGCAAGGAAGTTACGCCACAGGTGATCGTGAACCGGTTCGAACAGAAGATGTTCGACAGTGGTATCAAGCAGGCCGATGTCGAAGAGATTCTCGGCGACCATTTCGCCGGTGGTATTTCCAACAATTACCGGTTGGTACGCGAAGCCGTTGATCGCGGCGTGCCGTTGCAGGAGATCGATCCTGACGCGAACGTCATCAACGACTTGAAGCGGATCATTTTGCCGGATGAGGCAAATTTCGAAGCACCCAAACGCAACTCGCTGCTCGAATTGGGCAAAGGTCTCTTCAAGAAGACCGGTTGAGCGTGAATGCGACACGTTGAAGACAGGAAAACGGGGTAAAAAATTATGTCGAGTCGTTTTTCGGCACTACGGAAACGGGCAATCCCCGAAGAGGTAAAAGAGGAAGCAACACCGGCCGAGGCGCGCACGGTGACGATTCCCTCGCGCAGCGCAGGCCAGGCTGAGGAACCGAAGTCCGCTCCCGCTCCGGAATCCCAGCCCAAGACCAATGATCGTGTTGCAGAGGCGAGAGTGCGGCTGCACCGATTGCTGCTCGAAGAGATCAATCTCGTTGCGCTGGAAAAACTGCCGCGCGATGAAATGCGCCGCCAGATCCATGATTTCGTTTCCGAGAAGACGCGCGAAGAAAGGATGGCCATCAATGTGGCCGAGCTTGACGCGCTCGTCGATGACATCGTCGACGAAATGGTCGGCTTGGGGCCGCTTGAACCGATCATGCGCGATCCCGATGTGGCAGATATTCTGATCAACGGTCATCGCAGCTGTTTCGTCGAAAAACACGGCAAGCTGCAACAGATCAACATCCCCTTCAAAGACGAGGCGCATCTGCTCCGGGTGATCAACAAGATCGTTGCCGCGGTCGGCCGCCGAGTTGACGAATCGCAGCCCTTGGTCGATGCCCGCATGGCCGATGGCTCCCGCTTCAACGCGGCGATCCGCCCGATCGGCGTCGACGGACCGCTGGTCTCGATCCGTAAGTTCTCGGCAGACAAGTTGGCTTTGCACAAGCTGGTCGAGTTTGGCGCCCTGACCCAGTCGATAGCCGAGGTTCTTGCTGCGGCTGTTCATGCCCGCAAGACGACGATTATCTCGGGTGGTACCGGTACCGGTAAGACCACAATGTTGAACGCTCTTTCCGCGTTTATTCCGGAAGACGAACGCTTGGTCACCATTGAGGATGCCGCCGAGCTTCAGCTGCAGCAGCCGCACGTGGCACGCATGGAGACGCGGCCGGCCAATATTGAGGGTCATGGTGAATTAAAGCAGCGCGATCTGGTCAAGAACGCACTGCGCATGCGTCCCGACAGGGTTATCCTCGGTGAGTGTCGCGGTGAAGAGGCTTTCGACATGCTTCAGGCCATGAACACGGGCCATGAGGGTTCGATGGCCACCATTCACGCCAACACACCGCGCGACGCGATCAGCCGTCTGGAGCAGATGCTTGGCATGACCGGAATGCCGATGACGGTACAGTCGATCCGCAGTCAGATATCGAACGCCCTGGATTTGATCGTCCAACTGACACGTTTGTCGGATGGCAAACGCAAGGTCACCAGCGTCGGTGAGGTCACCGGTATGGAAGGCGACGTCATCCAAATGCAGGAGATTTTCCAGTTCAAGCGGACCGGAACAGGCCCCGAGGGTCAGATACTCGGGCATTTTCAGGCAACGGGCATACGACCTCGTTTCCTCGAGGATATGAAAGCAATGGGCATCGAGTTCCCGGGTGAATATTTCGAACCCGGAATTCCGTTGGAGTAATCACACGATGTTTTCCGGCTTCGACACCGTCTACATTATTTACGCAGCTGCTGCGATCACCGGCATCATGTTCGCTGAAGCGATCTACATGCTGTTTTCCAGCAGCCAGGACAAGCGCGAGGCCATCAACCGGCGTATGCGTTTGTCGAAGAACACGATCAGCCAGGAACAGGTCCTGATCCAGTTGCGCAAGGAACGTGGAGACTCCGGTAAGAGATCGTTATTTTCGCTCAACAGATTCCGCGAACTGCGGATGCAATCCGGATTGGTGATGCCGCTGGTCAAATTCCTTATGATCACATCGGTTATTGCGGCAGTCCTCGTTGGTGGCGCCGTTACGGTCGGTGTGCCGCTGAATTTCGGTTTGCTTGCTTATCCGGTCATCTGGTTCATGTTGCCGATGATGGCGCTGAAATTCCTGCGCAACCGTCGTCACAAACTATTTGGCGCGCAACTTCCCGAAGCCCTTGATCTGATTACCCGCGGTTTGAAGGCCGGGCATCCGGTTCCGGTGGCCATCACCATGGTGGGTCGCGAAATGCCGGATCCGATTGGTTCCGAGTTCGGCATGGTCGCCGACGAAGTGACCTACGGTTCCGAAATGGTTTTGGCCCTGCAGAATATGTATGATCGGGTAGGGCATGAGGATTTGCCGCTATTTGTCACCGCGGTATCGATCCAAAATACCTCCGGCGGCAATCTGAGGGAAATTCTCGATGGCCTGTCATCGGTCATTCGCGAACGCGGTAAACTGCGCCGCAAGGTCAAATCGATATCCGTCGAGGGACGCATGTCGGCCTATATTCTGACTGCCGTTCCGGCGTTGCTGGCGGTCGCCATGATGGTTCTGATGCCCGAATTCTACGGTGAGGTGATCGATGAATCACTGACCTGGTATCTGCTTGGAGGTACCGCCATGTGGCTTGGTTTCGGCAACGCCGTGATGTTCAAAATGTCAAACTTCAAGATGTAGCCATGGAACAGTTTTTGACAACAATCGGTTTCGGAGAGGGCTTGCCACTCATCCCATTGGCCGCCCTGATGATGCTGATCGGCGGTGCGTCCGTTGTTTGGCCGCTATTGGCGGGAAGTGATGCCGAGGATGACGTAAAACGCCGTTTGAAAGTGAACCCGCTAGATGCGTCTTCGCCTACGGCTGCGGTTGGCAAGAAACAGAAGAATGCCGTTCGCGAAAAGGCAATGAAGACCGCCCAGGACTTCTACGCGAAGACCGATCCGGAAAATGTTGCCCGTTTGCGCATGAAACTGATCCAGGCCGGCTACATGGAGCCTAGCGCTGTTGGCAATTTCTTTGTCATTCGTTTCGCAACGCTCGCCTTGTTCTTCGTCGGATCCCTGATTCTAGCCCATATTTTCGGCGGCGGATCGCAAGCGTCTGACAAATGGATCCTCGCCTTTATGTCAGGCGCATTCGGTTATTTCCTGCCCGGCCTGGTACTGTCGCAGATGGTTCGTAAAAAAATGCGTGAGTACAGGAACGGTTTTCCGGATTTCATGGATTTGATGATCGTTTGCTCCGATGCCGGCATGACGATGGAAGCCGGGATCGAGCGTGTGTCAAAGGAGATCGCGGTCAGCTATCCGAGCCTGTCGGAACACCTGCAACTGGTCTCGCTGGAATTGCGCGCCGGTCGCAATCTCGAGGATTCCTTGAAGTCGCTGGGCGACCGGCTGTGTCTCGATGAGGTTCGCTCATTTGCGACCCTGCTGCAGCAATCCAAGGAACTCGGAACCAGCCTCTCAGGGGCGCTCAGGGTGTTCTCGGATGAAATGCGCCACAAGCGGATGTCGCAAGCTGAAGAAAAGGCCCATGCGCTTCCGGCCAAAATGTCGGTACCGGTGACGGTTTGTATTCTGCCGGTTGTCATGATGATCGCCATCATCCCTGTCATCGTCCGATTCAGCGTCCAGTGACATGGCAATCTCGGTTAACGCCCAGTAAGCGCGAAACCGAATTTTAGTAATATATCCGCACCTTAGTTTAATCTATTTTGCTTATATTTGTTCCTATCAAACGACCCGAGTAACGGGCATTGAGGACGGGGACAATGCGGAAAACAAACTATTCAACCTATCTTGTGGTTGCAGCGGCGCTGGTTGTGTCTGGCTGTCAGACAAGTGCCATCGACACCATGCAAACGACTGCGCTGGACGCCAAAGTGGCCGATATCAGCGCGCAGGACCTGGCGAAGGGTAAGGCCCAGTTTCGTGATGCGAACTACGGTCTTGCCGAGAAACACTTCCGCAAGGCGGTGGAACTTCGCGCTGACAACGCCGAGGCATGGATGGGGCTTGCCGCATCTTACGATCAGCTCGGGCGGTTCGATTTTTCTGATCGCGCCTATGAGCAGTTGGTCAAGCTGACCGGCCGCGAGCCGCGCGTCGTCAACAATCTGGGTTATTCGCAGTTGTTGCGCGGCAACCGCAAGAAGGCACGCAAGCTGTTCAACGAAGCTCAGCGTAGCGCACCTGACGACAAGGTCATATCCGCTAACATATTGCTGCTAGAAAAGCTGTAATCACCCTCGTTCCTTGTGACGTGTGAGGAACAGTGATGACCTGGCGAACCTGCTGGTTCAGCGAAGTTCGCCAAGCCGTTCAACTCGCAAGCGCCTCGATCGGCGGGCAGGCGCAGACCAGGTTTCGGTCCCCGGCGACATTGTCGATGCGTGACACCGGCGGCCAGAATTTCGTTGCCACCGCTCCAGCGGGAAACACCGCTTCCACACGCGAATAGGGATGAGGCCATTGATCCGCCGCCATGTCATCGGCCGTATGCGGCGCATTGACCAACGGATTATCGTCGCGAGGCCAGTTTCCATCCGCGATCTGTTTGGCCTCTGACACAATCGAGATCATGGCATCGCAAAAACGGTCGATTTCCGACAGCGGTTCCGATTCCGTTGGCTCCACCATCATTGTTCCGGCGACGGGCCAGGAAATGGTCGGTGCATGAAATCCGTAGTCGATGAGCCGTTTGGCGATGTCCTCGACACTGACCCCGGCACTTTCTTTCAGCGGCCTCGTATCGAGGATACATTCGTGCGCAACCCGGCCGCCGCGCCCGCGATAGAGCACGGAAAAATGCGGTTCGAGCTTTGCTGCAATATAGTTGGCATTGAGGATGGCTAATTCGGTGGCTTGCTTGAGACCGGCGGCTCCCATCATGCGGATGTACATCCAGGTTATCGGCAAGATGGACGCGCTGCCCTCGGGTGCCGCAGAAACGGCGTGATCACTGCCATTGGCGACATGTCCGGGCAGGAACGGGATTAAGTGTTCCATTACGCCAATCGGACCGACACCGGGGCCGCCGCCGCCATGCGGAATGCAGAAATGTCTTGTGCAGATTCATGTGGCAGACATCGGCGCCGAAATCGCCCGGACGCGCCAGACCAACCAGCGCATTGAGATTGGCGCCGTCGAGGTAGACCTGTCCGCCCTGTTCGTGAATGGCATCACAAATCAACCTTACGCCCTGTTCGAAAACGCCATGGGTCGATGGATAAGTCAGCATCAACGCGGCGAGCCGGTCGCCATACTCCTTTGATCGGGCTTCCAGGTCGGCAATATCGATATCGCCATTGTTGGTGCATTTCACCACCACGACGTCCAACCCCGCCATGTGTGCGCTGGCCGGATTGGTGCCGTGAGCGGAAGAGGGGATCAGGCAAATGTCTCGATGCCCTTCGCCGCGGGACTGATGGTAGCGACGGATCGCCATCAGACCGGCATACTCGCCCTGGCTGCCGGCATTTGGCTGGAATGAAACTTTGTCAAATCCGGTGATCTCGCTCAGCCAGAGATCCAGATCGTCGATCATCCGGCGGTAACCGGTCGCGTGCTCTGCCGGCGCAAAGGGATGCAATCCCGACACTGTCGGCCAGCTGACCGGCATAAGTTCGGCAGTCGCGTTCAACTTCATCGTACACGAACCAAGCGGAATCATCGCCCGGTCAAGCGCCAGATCCTTGTCTGCCAGTCGGCGCAGGAACCGCATCATTTCGGTTTCCGAACGGTTCTCGTGAAACACCGGTTGTGAGAGGAAATTCGCCTCGTCACGCCGCGCCGGCAGGGTGGATTGCACCCTGTCGCCGGGGGTGGCACCGAACAGTCCCGACAGGAACAGAAGATCGTCTTCGTTTGACGTTTCATCGAAAGCGACCGACACCGTGTCGTCGTCTATGACGCGCACCAGCTTGCCGGCTTCTTGTGCGCGGTCCGCGATTGCCGATGCCTTGCCTTCGGCTCTGTTGCGGTAACCGTGTCGAAACGGCTCACACCAAGTGATCGCAACTCCCGGCCGAGGACATGAGGGCGGTTGCGAACCGCTCGGCAAACCCGTTTGTCCGCTCGGCGATCTCCTTCAAGGCCCTCGGGACCATGCCAGATGGCGTAGGCGGCCGACATGTTGGCGAGCAGCGCCTGGGCGGTGCAGATATTCGACGTCGCCTTGTCGCGGCGAATGTGCTGCTCGCGTGTCTGCAAAGCAAGGCGATAACCGGGCCTTCCCTTGCTGTCGACCGATTGGCCGACGATACGGCCCGGCATGAGCCGAGTCAGCGTATCGGTCACCGCCATATACGCGGCGTGCGGCCCGCCATATCCCATCGGAACGCCGAAACGCTGCATGGAGCCGACGACAATGTCGGCTCCCCAGTTGCCGGGCGGTTCGGTCAACACCAGTCCCAGAGGGTCTGCAACCACGATGATCAGCGCACCCGCGGCCTTGGCCTCGGTGATTATTTCGTCGAAGTCTCCATAAATCCCGTGTGTGTCCGGCCATGGAATGACAACCGCAGCCGTATTCTCGCCGATGTCGGATTGACCGATGGTCAATCCTATCGATCCTGCACGGGTACCAATCACATCCAGGCACTGGGGATGCAGCGTGCCGGCCAAAGCGATTTCGCCCCGTTTGCCACGGTGATGACGAAACGCGATACCGTTTGCTTCGGCAATTGCCGTGGCCTCGTCGAGCAGCGAAGCGGAAGCCACCGGCAGACCGGTGAGCTCGGTGACAAGGGTCTGGAAATGGAACAGTAGTTCCAGCCGGCCCTGGCTGATTTCCGATTGATAGGGCGTGTAGGCCGTGTACCAGGCCGGGTTTTCGAGCAGATTGCGCTGAATGACCGGCGGCACATGGCATCCATGGTAACCCTGACCGATGAAGCTCTTGGCGACAACATTACCGTTCATCACCTCGCCCAGTTCGGTGAGTGCTTCGCTTTCACTTGCCGGCGGTGGCAGATCCAGTTCATCTTCCTGCCTGATGGAACTGGGGACCGTCGAACTGATCAGCGTTTCGCGCGATGGCAATCCGAGCGCTGCCAGCATCGAGCGTTCGTCGCCCCGGCTCGGTCCGATGTGGCGATTTACAAAAGCGTCCGTTGATACCGTCATGCGGACCGTTCTCCGTCTATTTCACAATGTGTCACGTCAGGCGATGTGGGCGTTGTAGGCGGCTTCGTCCATCAGCCCGGTCAGTTGGCTTTCATCGCCAATCGACATCTTCCACAGCCAGGCGCCGCTTTCGGCCTCGCTGTTGACCATTGCCGGGTCGGTTTCCAGGGCGCTGTTGACTTCGCTGACGTCGCCGTCAATGGGTGAATAGACATCGGATGCGGCCTTGACGGACTCGATGACCGCAGCGCCTCCGCCTTTTGTCAGGGACGCGCCCGATTCAGGCAGTTCGACAAAAACAATATCGCCAAGCTGTTCCTGTGCGTGATTGGTAATGCCGACCGTGGCCACGCCGCCCTCGACTGAAATCCATTCGTGATCATCGGTGAAGTATTTGGTTGCCATACTTATTTTCCTCTGCGTGTGCGTGGTGGAACAAAAGGCAGTTTTGCAATCGTTGCCGGTACGCGCTTGCCGCGGACCTCGGCGAAAACCGATGTGCCGACCGTTGCCAGGTCGGAACTGACATAACCCATGGAGACCGGATGGCCGGCTGAAGAACCAAACCCGCCGGAGGTGACGCTGCCGATTGGCTTGCCGTCGCCGTCAAATAAATCCGCACCGGCGCGTACCGGTTGCCGTCCGTCGGGTTTGAGACCCACTCTGCGACGTTGCGGACCGGCAGAGATCGCGGCGTTCAGGGCATCAGCGCCGATAAACCGCCCGGCTTCGCGCACCGGCTTTGCGATGGCCCACATCAGGTTCGCCTCAAGCGGTGTCGTCGTCTCGTCGATGTCCTGGCCGTGCAAGCAAAGTCCCGCTTCCAATCGCAGTGAATCGCGTGCGGCAAGACCGACCAGCTGGCATCGGTCGTCAGCAAGTAGTTGCTTGGCGACGGCCTCTGCGTCCGCTGCCGGTGCGCCAAACTCAAATCCGTCTTCGCCGGTGTAGCCGGACCGGCTGACGAACCAGCCGGTGCGCGGCTCGGTGGCCTGCATGAAGTAAAGGTCGTCCAGCTCGAAACCGGCAGCGGCCATCAATTCGGCGGATGCCGGGCCCTGAAGGGCGAGAAAGACGAAATCAAGCGGTTCAACGCTGCAGTCATAGGCTTCCGAATTGTCGATCAGGTGCGCAAGATCGCGATCGACGTTGCCGGCGTTGACCACGGCAATGTATCGGTGTTGCCCGAGTCGCGTGACGATCAGATCGTCTATGATGCCGGCCTCGTCATTGAGGAAGAACGTGTATTTCGAATGCCCGTCACCCAGAGCCTCCGGATCGATCGGACATAGTCGCGACAACAAGTCGGATGACTGATGCCCGGTTACCAGCACCAGCTTCATGTGGGAGATGTCAAACAGGCCGGCATGTTCCCGCGTCTGCAGATGCTCCTTCATCACACCGAGCTTGTAGGATAGCGGCATGGACCAGCCCGCAAACGCACCAAATGTGGCGCCGGCTTTGATATGCAGCTTTTTAAGGGGTAGTTCTTTAAGCTTGCCGCCGTTTCCCATGACACCTCCAGAGTTCGCACACACCTGTGCCGCGCATGGCGCGACATGATCTGTGCCCCTCTGTCGGAAGCCTGAGAGACTCACACTGCCGGAACCCTGTCAGCAGCGCTTACACCTTCGGCGCGGGGTTACCCCCGACTTTCCAGAGTTGTTTTTCCCGTACGCGGTACTCTTTGCCTGAGAGATTTCGGGCGATTTCCCCTTCGGCGGCTCCTTTCGGAGCTCTCTCCCGCGAACAGGCAGGACCCAATCGGATCCGCAACGCGGACACCGTTAGCCGATCTTTCGCGCCTTGTCACCTGCTACCATCGGTGCATCGATCAAGCTTTTGTTAGTACATTGTAAACCATGCGGATTTCCAAAAATTTCAGTCTGTGCTGGTACGGTTGGAAAAGCGATGGACTGAGGCTGCGACGGGGTGTTGCCGGCCGGGACAAGGGAATCGAAGCAATGGGTGAACTTATTTTGGCCGCACCGGTGGCGGGATTGACCGCAAAAAACCGCATCCAGAGCGAGGATGTGATCATGTTGAGACGCGACGTCTTTGTTGACGGCGTGGTGACGCGGGCCGAGGCAGAGGCGCTGTTTGCGCTGGACGCCAGCTGCAAGGACAAATGTAATGAATGGCCGGTTTTCTTCTGTGAGGCCATTGCCGACTTCATCGTCCACCAGGAAAAGCCCGCCGGATACATTTCAGAAGAGAATGCCTCCTGGCTGATCCGCAGCATCTCTCGCGATGGAATGGTCGATACAGTCACCGAGCTTGAAGTTCTGATCAAGGCGCTTGAAGTGGCCAGATCGGCGCCGGAGAGCCTGTCTGCTTATGCTCTCGAACAAGTCTCTCATGCCGTTGTTGACGGAAAAGGAGCGCTCGTTTGCGGGCGCGAACTGCAGCAAGGTGTGATCGGAAAGGCCGAAACCGACCTGGTCCGGCGGATTCTCTACGCCGCTGCCGGTGACAGCAATGTCGGTATTTCGCGCTCGGAAGCGGAAATACTGTTTCGACTGAATGACAGCACCATTGAATCGGCAAACGACCCTGCCTGGACGGAACTGTTCGTCAAGGCCTTGGCCAACTCGCTAATGTGTGCCTCAGGATATACGCCGCCGCCGCGCGACGTGGCATTGCGCCAGGAAGCGTTTTTCGACAATACGCAGGCTGATGTCGGTGGATTTTTCGGTAAAATGTTTGCCGATGGGCTTCGTGGCGTGCTGAATGCCTATCAGCAGGACCGGTCGATCGAAGAGGCCTGGGCCGAACGCAACCACCACAACACCCATGCCAACGTCTCGGCCGAAGCAATCGAGGCGGGCGAAGCGAAGTGGCTCGCCGAACGAATCGGTCGCGATGGCACTCTGCACGAGAACGAAAAGGCGCTGCTTGATTTCATCAAGCGCGAATCGCCTTCGATCCATCCGGATCTGCAATCACTGTTTGATCGCGTCGCCTGATCGTATCTCAGAAAAGAATCTCAACAGACGCTAGAGTCGGCCGAGTTCCGTTTCCAAGCGCTCGATGATCGCATTGGTCGTGTCGCGCAAATGTTTCATCTGCTCCAAATGGCCGTGAAGCAGGCTGACGACATCTGAATTGATGTCGTCATTGGGCGCGTCACCGACGCCGTGAATCAGCCAGGACAGGCTGACATTGAGGAGACCGGCGATGGTCGCGAGGCGATTGGCCCGCGGTTCGGACCGGTCGCTTTCCCATGACTGCAGCGTCGCGGTCTTGATGCCGAGCCGGCGTGCCAACTGTGCAGTGGTCATTCCGCAGGCTTCGCGTGCCCGCGACAGTCTGCCGCCGAGCGTGTCGTCGTCTCGGTTGTCGTCATAGATGTTGAGCGCGCCGATATCGACGTCGAATGTTGCTGTGGGGGTCATTTTGTCTCTCTGCCGTCCCTGGGAGGATGAGTCGGGTTTCAGTCACATTGTATGCGGAATGCAGCTTTATCTACTGCAGCTGGCGGCTGACGCTTTTATGATATCAGGCGTTTGGCATGCCAGCGCAGGTGTTCGTCCATGAATGTCGAGATGAAATGGTATGAATGGTCATAGCCTTCCTGCATCCGCAACGTCAGGTCGATGCCCGCTTTCTTGCATGCTTCGTCCAGCAACCATGGTCTCAAACCGTCATCGAGAAATCCGTCAGCGTCACCCTGATCGACCAACAGCTCGGCAATACGGGCGCCATCTGCGATCAGGGAACACGCATCATATTGTCGCCACGCTGTCTGATCGTCGCCGAGATAGCGCGAAAATGCGCCCGACGACCAATCGGCTGTTGACGGTTGAACGATGGGTGCGAATGCCGAGCAGCTCGTAAAACGCTCGGGATGTTTGAGTGCAATGGTCAACGCTCCATGGCCGCCCATGGAGTGTCCGAAGATCGATTGCCGACCCATATCTGCCGGGAAATCGAAACCGATCAACGCCGGTAGTTCTTCCGCGACATACGAATACATGCGGTAATTCTTGCGCCACGGTTCCTGTGTCGCATCGAGGTAAAAACCGGCGCCTGAGCCGAATTGCCAGTTGTCCTTGTCATCCGGCACGTTTTCACCGCGCGGACTGGTATCGGGGCAGACGACGATTAATCCAAGCTCGGCTGCTGTTCGCCGGTATTCTCCCTTGTCCATTACGTTGGCATGCGTGCAGGTAAGACCGGAGAGATACCAGACGACAGGGCAGGGGCCAACCGCAGCCTGCGGCGGCACAAAGACGGCGAATGTCATGTCGCAAGCACACGTTTCGGAGGCATGCGAATAGACGCCTTGGACACCGCCATGGGCTTTGGATGTGGATACGGTGTTCACCGGCGTGACCCTACTCAAGTTAATTTGGCTGCGCGACGGATAGCCTGTTCCAGCGCTTGAAGAAAGGCCGAGCGGTCACGTTGCGAAAATGCCGCATTGTAACCCTTGATCTCGCCGGCTTCGCGCAGGTCCTGTTTCAGGTTTCGCATTGCCAGCGCCATGCCGATCGTTTTTTCGTCGAAAGCTCTGCCGGTCGGGCCTAGCACCTGCGCGCCGGCTTCGACGCATCGCGCCGCAAGCGGGACGTCAGCGGTGATGACGATGTCGGATGGCCCGGCGCGCTCGGCAATCCAGTCATCTGCGGCATTGAAACCGGCGCTGACAATGACGTTTTCCACCATCGGATCGCGGGAAGGACGCAAGCCGCCATTGGCGACGAACACGACCTTGATGCCGCGCCTTTCCGCAACCTTGAGGATTTCGGGTTTGACGGGGCAGGCGTCGGCGTCGACGAGGATCTGTGTTTCAACCATACTGGTTTCTAAAGCGCACTATCGGCCCTTCTTTTTGCGAATGCGCAATGGTCCGTTGGATTTGTCGATCTCATAGGCACCCGTCGCTTCGATAAGGTTGCTGAGCTTGGCGCTGCCATAGGTGCGCGAATCGAATTCGGGGTGACTCGCAACAAGTTGGCTGCCGATCCGCGTCAACAAATACCACTCATCGTCGTCGGGAATGTCGAGGATGGCCTTGTTAATTAAGGGGATGGCTTTTGTCGGCGGCTGCTTTTTGACGAGCGTGCCCGCGGGTTTTTCTTCAGTGATGTCGCTGGCCAGGTTTTCTATGAAGATGAAGCGCTTGCAGGCTTTCTGAAACGCAGAAGGCGTTTTCTTTTCGCCTATCCCGATAACATCGAGACCCTGTTCGCGGATGCGGCTGGCAAGTCGGGTAAAATCGCTGTCCGACGAGACCAGAACGAAGCCGTTAAAACGACCCGAAAGCAAGAGATCCATCGCATCAATGACCAAAGCGATATCAGAAGAGTTTTTACCCGTTGTGTTGGCAAATTGCTGGTGGGGCACAATCCCGAGTGCCGCCAGCTTGCTTGCCCAGCCTTTCAATCGTGTGCCAGAGAAATCTCCATAAATTCTTCGGACACCCGCTTCGCCAAACTTCGCAACCTCCGCAAAAATCTCGTCTGCAACCTTTGGCGAAGTATTATCCGCGTCGATGAGGACCGCGAGAAGCGGCATTTCGCGATCTGAGGCCAATTTACGCGTTCCCTTGATGTCACGGCGCTACGTAAATCGGAACGCTGCACTGTTCAAGTCGTGGATGCAATCCGGATTATCTGTGCAATTTCTAACAGTGGTTGCCCTTTTCACTTTGGATACCATGTTTCCGTCGCGATCTTTTTCGAACCACCGTAGGTCCATACGCCCTGCCACGAACCATCCTTTTGCTCGAAATAGAACGCCTGACCGAAACTGTTGCCGGACACATAGCCGATGGATATCGAGGTGTCTTCGGAATGGGCCGGTCCCACCGTATAGCGGCCTTTTTGGACCAGTGCTCCGAGGCCGGTTCCGACAAAGCGTGTGCCGGCGATATCCCAGACGACTTTGTAGGTTTCACCCGTGCGTGTCACCGAGACGGTACCGCGGTACTCTCCACCCGAATCCGGGTTGGTACCGACCACATTGTAACGCCCCGTCGGATCCGCCCATGATGCGGTCGTCAGCAAGGCCAAACCGGCAGTCGCGGCCAGCAATCGTGAGTTCAACATTCTAATACACCACGACTGATCTGATGGATTCGCCTGCGTGCATCAGGTCGAAGGCCTTGTTGATATCTTCGAGCGGCATGGTGTGAGTGATCATCGGATCAATCTGGATCTTGCCGTCCATGTACCAGTCGACGATCTTGGGAACGTCGGTGCGGCCGCGTGCGCCGCCGAATGCCGTGCCGCGCCACGAGCGGCCGGTAACAAGCTGGAACGGACGGGTGGATATCTCCTGGCCTGCGCCGGCGACGCCGATAATGATCGATTGTCCCCAACCCTTGTGCGCGCATTCCAGCGCGTCGCGCATGACGTTTACATTGCCGATACATTCAAATGAATAATCCGCTCCGCCGCCGGTCAATTCGACCAGATGATCGACGATCGAGCCTTTGACATCCTTCGGATTGACGAAATGCGTCATGCCGAACTTCTTGCCCCAGTCCTCGCGATCATTGTTGAGGTCGACGCCGACAATCATGTTGGCGCCGGCCAGCCGGCAACCCTGAATAACGTTCAGCCCGATGCCGCCAAGCCCGAAGACGACGCAGTTCGACCCTTCCTCGACCTTGGCGGTGTTGATGACCGCACCGATACCGGTGGTCACGCCGCAGCCAATGTAGCAGATCGATTCAAACGGTGCTTTCTGGTTGACCTTGGCCAGCGCGATATCCGGCAGCACCGTGTGGTTGGCAAAAGTCGAGCAGCCCATATAGTGCAGTACTTTCTCGCCCTTGTAGGAAAAACGGCTGGTGCCGTCCGGCATCACGCCCGCACCTTGCGTCGTCCGGATCGCCTGGCACAAATTGGTCTTGGGATTGAGGCAATATTCGCACTCGCGGCATTCCGGCGTGTATAGCGGTATGACATGATCACCGGGCTTCAGGCTTTTAACACCCGGGCCGACCTCCTGGACGATGCCAGCGCCCTCATGGCCCAAAATGGCTGGAAACGCACCCTCGGGATCCGCGCCTGACAGGGTGAACTCGTCGGTGTGGCAAATCCCCGTCGCCTTGATCTCGACCAGAACCTCGCCTTCCTTCGGTCCCTCAAGATCGACTTCGACAATTTCGAGCGGTTTGCCAGCTTCAAAAGCCACTGCGGCGCGTGTTTTCATGGATTATCCTCCGGACTGAATTCTCACCAGCTTTTCAGTTTTTCGAAGCCGATTCAACCCGTTCTTCCAAACCACGGGGATTGGAGTGGCGACGATCGTCGCAATTTCGAACAGGCGATAAAACCGCTTGCCTACAGGGCTACGGAGAAGCAATCTCGGATAATTCGGTGGGAGACAAACATGGCAGCCGGTGAACAAAACGCCGTGGCGCTTGGCAGTGATCATGCCCGTGGCATGGCGATTATGACGATTGCCATGCTGATCCTGCCGTTGATGGACGTTATCGGCAAATGGCTCGCGACCGTCGATCAGTTGTCGCCCGGGCAAATTGCCCTGTCACGCTTTGCGGTGCAGTTCGCTGTCCTTGTACCCGTTGTCTGCATCTCGCTGGGCGTCAGATCGCTGCGACCGAAGCATTTTTGGGCCAATATGCTGCGCGGCGCCCTGTTGGGACTGGCCAGCCTGTTCTTTTTTGTCGCCGTCAAATACATGCCCGTGGCCGACGCGATTGCGGTCTTTTTCATAGAACCGCTGATTCTGGTCGCGCTTTCGGCGGTTTTTCTCGGCGAACAGGTTGGTTGGCGCCGCCGAATAGCGGTTTTTGCCGGTTTTGTCGGTGCGCTGATTGTCATTCAACCGTCCTACGCGCTGTTTGGTCCGATATCGCTCCTGCCGTTGTGCACGGCGTTCTTGTTCTCGTTCTATCTGATCCTCAACAAGCGCCTGTCGATCGATGATGATCCGGTCGTGATGCAATATGTCGCCGGTGCCGGTGCGACGGTGACTTTGGGAATTGCCGTTCTTGGCGGTACGTGGCTGGGCATGCAGGACATGACACCGGCAATGCCGCACTACACCGTCTCCTGGCTGCTGCTTGTCATCGTCGGACTGCTCTCTGCCGGCGGCCACCTGATGGTCGTTCAGGCGTTTCGATATGCTCAGGCTTCTCTGCTGGCGCCGTTTCAGTATTTCGAGATTGTTACCGCCGCCACCTTCGGTCTCTTGCTGTTTGGTGATTTTCCCACACTATCAAAATGGTTGGGTATTGCGATCATCATCGCATCTGGGCTTTACACCTTCTGGCGTGAACGCGAAGTCAGGTCCGGGGAGACTGATTGAACATGCTGATCAATATCGTTGCGGGCACTTTCATCGTTGCGTTGACCGTCGGCATCCACACGTTCGGACTGATCGGAGTTACCCACGCGATGAGTTGGCTGGTGAACAGGTTTCGCATGCACGGCCGCCGCAGCAGGGTCGTTGCCATGATCACCGTTGTTTTCGGACTGTTTGTCGTGCTCATGATTGAAGTGTTGTTGTGGGCGGTGGGATATCATGTCGTTGACGCTTTCCCCGACTTCGAGACGTCCTTGTATTTCTCGGCGTCGACCTTCTCCACGCTTGGCATCGGCGATCTTGTGCCGCCGGTTGAATGGAGATTGGCGGCCGCCATCGAAGGCATCAACGGATTTTTGCTCATCGGTTGGTCGACGGCCTATCTTGTCGCCGCGTCGACCCGCGTTGGTCCATTCCGTTCAGGCGAGCATTTCTAGCGCTGAGTATGCGGATTAGACCATTGGTTTATTAGCCCTTCGTCGGCTTGAGCGGGTGATCGCTTGCTCATAAAAGTACGGCAACGGAGATGGCCGAATGTTCAAGAAGATCCTGATTGCAAACCGCGGCGAGATTGCCTGCCGTGTCATCAAATCGGCGCGCGATATGGGGATCAAGACAGTCGCGGTTCACTCGGACGCCGATCGGGACGCCGTGCACGTCGAAATGGCGGATGAGGCCGTGCATATCGGCCCACCGGCGGCCTCGGAAAGTTATCTCGTTGCTGAGAAGATATTGGAGGCATGCAAGCAAACCGGTGCCGAGGCGGTGCATCCCGGTTACGGATTCCTGTCCGAACGGGCGTCGTTTTGCGAAGCGCTCGAGGCCGAAGGAATTGCGTTTGTCGGTCCCAAACCCAAGGCAATCAATGCCATGGGTGACAAGATTACCTCCAAGAAGATCGCCGCCGATGCAGGCGTTTCGACCGTTCCCGGCTTCATGGGATTGATCGACGATGCCGACCATGCGGCCAAAATAGCTGCCGAAATCGGTTATCCGGTCATGATCAAGGCCTCCGCCGGCGGCGGCGGCAAGGGCATGCGGATTGCCTGGAATGACGATGAGGCGCGCGAAGGATTTGAGCGCTCGAAATCGGAGGCCGCATCCTCGTTTGGCGACGACAGGATATTCATTGAGAAGTTCGTCGAACAGCCGCGTCACATCGAGATACAGGTTTTGGGCGACAGCCACGGAAATTGCATCTACCTAGGCGAGCGGGAGTGTTCGATCCAACGCCGCAATCAGAAGGTAGTCGAAGAAGCGCCATCGCCGTTTCTTGACGAGAAAACCCGCAAGGCCATGGGCGAGCAGGCATGCGCGCTCGCCATGGCGGTCGATTACCAGAGCGCGGGCACCGTTGAGTTTATCGTCGACAAGGACCGCAATTTCTACTTTCTCGAAATGAACACCAGGCTACAGGTTGAACATCCGGTGACTGAACTGATCACCGGTGTTGATCTGGTTGAGCAGATGATCCGGGTCGCGGCAGGCGAGAAACTCGAACTCACTCAGGATGATATAAAGCTCAATGGTTGGGCCGTGGAGAGCAGGCTTTATGCGGAGGATCCATACCGCAATTTCCTTCCATCAATCGGACGGCTGACCCGTTACCGCCCACCCGAAGAGGGCCAGCACGGCGACATCATTGTAAGAAATGATACCGGTGTCACCGAGGGGTCGGAAATATCGATGTTCTACGATCCCATGATCGCCAAGCTGTGCACCTGGGCGCCGTCAAGGCCGCAGGCGATCGACGCCATGGCGCAAGCGCTGGATACATTCGTCATCGACGGGATCGAACACAACATCCCGTTCCTTGCCGCTTTGATGCAGCATCCGCGCTGGAGGGATGGCCGCATATCGACGGCTTTCATTGATGAAGAATATCCCGACGGGTTTGCGCCGGTCGAACCGGGCAAGGAAGACCTCAAGGTGTTGGCCTCGATCGCTCTTGCCGTCGAACTGCTGCGCAAGGATCGTCTGGACCGGCATACTGGAAGATTGGCGCCGCACCAAGGTACGCTTCGCCGGCAATGGGTAGTCAAGGTTGATGACCATTATGTCGATATCGAAATCACCGATGGAAGTGTCAGCATCCCTCTGGAGCTTGAAATTTCTGTACGAGGTTCAGCCCCAAAATGCGTGTCCTCGAACTGGAAACCTGGCGCGGCGGTGTGGCACGGGCATGTGGGCTCGCGCGCGACCTCCGCGCAGGTGCGTACCGTTCTCAACGGCATCTCGATCGCTTGGAGGGGATTATCTGTTCGCGCCCGCGCCATGTCGCCCGACATCGCCGCGCTTGACAAGTTGATGCCGGTCAAGGAACCGCCTGACACGTCCAAAATGCTGCTCTGCCCGATGCCGGGCCTGGTGGTTTCGATCTCTGTCGAGGAAGGCCAGGAAGTCAAAGCCGGCGACACGCTTGCCGTTGTTGAGGCCATGAAGATGGAAAACGTGTTGCGTGCTGAACGCGACCTGACTGTGTCGAAGCTGAATGCTGAACCTGGCGATAGCCTGGCGGTCGATGCCGTGATCATGGAATTCGCCTGATTTAATGGCTTCTGTCAGCTTATGGTTGACCAAGTAGGCTCTTCTTTTGCCGCAATTTGAATGGTCTAATTAAGCATTCCTGCAGCAAAGTGGATTAATCTGCCACTCCGGTGGGAGCGGCGTGATTTTGTCTAGCGCAATGATCTACATATTGGTCGGATTCAATCTCGGCCTTATTTTCGTGCTGATGGCGGCGCCAATCGGCGTGCGGACATTTAGCATCACGCGAACAGTCAACGCTTCCAGGAAACGAATATGGAGTGCATTGTGGCCGCTGGGCGACGATGCAAACTGGTCGGGTGAAATTGTCAGCGCGGTTGGATCCGGCGAACACGCATGGCTTGAGCTGTCTCATGAGGGCCGGGACGGAAAACCAATCCGCAGGCATGTCCGTTTCGACAATGTTGTCGATGAAACCCGCTTCACCATGCAGGTGCTTGACGATTCGTCGCTGGATTATTCGTTTTGGGCAAACTATCGCGCCGAAGTCGGTCTGTCCGATGGCGAGGACGGAAAAACGCAGATTACCCTGTGCCGTACCGATCGCTATCGCGGTCTAGCCTTCATGATTTTCCGCTATTTCGCCGCCAGACGGGAGCTGACGAAGCTCGACAAATGGGTAGAGACTGGAGAATACCAAAAAGGCGGCATTTTCGAACACCCGGCAACACAGATCGGTTTTGCCGTGTTTTCCGCTTTCCTTTTGTGGCCGCTGTTCGGGCTTACTTTGCAGGGGCTTGTGTTTGCTTCGGCATTGACCGTGGTGGTCGCCTTGCACGAATTGGGTCACATGGCCGCATTCAGGCTCATGGGTCACAAGTCCGCACGCATGATATTCATACCCTTGCTCGGCGGAATAGCCATCGGCGGACGGCCCTATGACAGCCGTTTCGAGGTTGCATTCTCTGCGTTGATGGGAGCTGGGTTTTCGGCCTTCTTCGTCCCTCTTGCCATTTTTGGCAGCAACGTGGCTGCATCGGCCGGCATGCCCAATATCGCGACCACCCTGGTCGTCTTTGGTGTGTTCATAGGTTTCTTCAATCTCGCCAACCTGGTGCCGGTTTGGAAATTTGACGGCGGGCAGGTGCTTCGGCAGATCTGCCCCAATCCGTTCGTGCTGGCAATTGCCTCGTTCGCACTTCTGGCGGCGTTCCTGGGCGTCGGTCACTTGATCGGTATTCGCCCCGAATTGCTCTTTGGCGCCGGTGCGGTTGTCGCAATTTTAAGCTTGATGACCACCAATAGCGGGGTCAAGCCGCGCCACGAGCTGAAGCCGATCATGACCACCGAGAGATATGCCTTGGCATCTGCGCTGGTGGCGGTGTTTGCCATCCACGCCAATAGCATATTCTGGGCGACCACAAGCCTGGCGGCAGCCGGCTGACCGGTCCCGCAAGCTAGAGCCCTTTTTGATCGTATTCTGCTTCAATCACCGGCGGCAACGCCTTCACGACGCGGATCAGCGCCGCCTTCAATACCCGCTTCGGTAAAGGCGATTACGTGAAGTCCCGAATTCAAGGCGCGGGCCTTCACAGTAAATCCTAACGCTTCCAGCTCGGGCATCATCGCTTCTGCAGGCGTCCCCGCTTCTATGTCATAGCGACCGAAACGGTTGGTCAAATGCGGCAGCGAAACCGCCTCCTGTGGGTTCATGTTCCAGTCAATCAGTGCGACGATCGTTTTTGCGACATAGGGAATGATATTGGAGCCGCCCGGCGAACCCAAGGCGTAAACAGGTTTTCCGTCTTTCAGGATTATGGTTGGCGACATCGATGAACGGGGCCTCTTGCCCGGCTCTACCCGGTTGGCGATGGCGTTGCCGTCCTTAGCCGAAACGAACGAAAAATCGGTAAGTTGGTTGTTCAGCAGAAATCCCGCGGCCATCAAACGGGCGCCAAAGCCGTTCTCGATCGACGATGTCATCGATGCGATATTGCCCTGTGCGTCGACGATGACGAAATGCGTCGTCGAAGGAAGTTCCAGATCCAGACCATCGATACGCAGCTCGGCCTTGTCCCATGGCGGCTCACCTGGTGCGACATCGCTTTGCTGCAGGGCATCCTGTCTGATCAGAAGGGTTGAGCGGGTTGCCAGATAATCACCGTCCAACAGCCCGGAGGGGATTTTGACAAAATCGCTGTCGGCCATGTAGCGGCCGCGATCGGCGAAAGCCAGACGCGTCGCGTCCCCCAATATTCGCCAGGCGACCGGATCCTCCGGACCCAACTGCGCCAGGTCGAAAGGTTCGATCATGGCCAGGATCTGACCGACTGTCAGCGCACCGGAGGAGGGCGGTCCCATACCGCACACTTCGTATTCGCGGTAGGGCGCGCATACAGGATCGCGCCATTTCGCCCGGTAATTCGCCAGATCCTCCGCCGTCAGCGCACCGGGATTTGAACCGTGAAGCTGCACCGCGTTGATGATCGCGTCTGAAATGGCGCCGGTGTAGAACGCATCCGGTCCGCTTTGGGCAATGGAGCGCATCGATTCGGCGTAGTCGATATTCTTGAGAATATCGCCTTCCTTGAGCGGCTCACCTGCCCGGTTGAAGAAATAGGCACGTGTGCTTGGTTGTCCGAATAAGCGCTTGCGGTCACGCTCGATCAGACTGGCAAGCCGGGCGGATACGGCAAAACCCTCTTCGGACAGTTTTGTCGCCGGATCGAAGAGGCTGTCCCAGGCTAGTTTTCCGTGGCGGCTGTGGATGAGTTCCATCAGCCGGACGACGCCTGGAACGCCGACGGAACGGCCGCCGACTACGGCATCGAAAAATTCCAGCGGCTTTCCGTCATCGCCGATAAACAGATCCGTTGTTGCCGCTGACGGTGCTGTCTCACGTCCGTCAATGGTGGTAACCTGTCCTGTCTTGGCATCGTACCAGACCAGGAACCCGCCGCCGCCAATGCCTGATGATTGTGGCTCCACAAGCCCAAGTACCGTCTGCACGGTGATCAATGCGTCGGCTGCTGAACCGCCGCGTCGCAGCACATCAAGGCCGGCCTGGGTGGCGTGCGGATTTGCGGTCACGACCATCTGCCGCCGCGCTATCACCGGCGGTTTGGCGGCAATTCCGGTTTCGGCTTCCGGCGCCACGGCATCTGCGGCCTGTTGAGCCGGCGACATTGTAGGCACCATCAACAAAAGCGCCATCGCAGCAAAGGCAGACAAAGCGCGCATCAGCTATCTCCCGTCTCGGAAACCGCTCCGAACACGTCTTCGAACGCGGCTTTCAGCGCAATATCGAGATCGGCCATGGTTACCGGCAATCCCAGATCAACCAGGCTGGTGACGCCGTAACCTTCGATCCCGCAAGGCACGATGCCACCGAAATGCGACAAATCCGGTTCGACATTGATTGCAATGCCGTGAAAACTGACCCATCGCCGCAATCGGATGCCAATGGCGGCAATCTTGTCTTCCGCAGGTGAGCCGTCCGGCAGTGACGGGCGGTCGGGACGGACCACCCATACGCCGACACGGTCATCGCGCCGCTCACCGCGTACGTTAAATGCGGCAAGTGTACGGATTATCCACTCTTCAAGCGCAGCCACAAAGGCTCGCACGTCTTCGCGCCGGCGTTTCAGATCAAGCATCACGTAGGCCACACGCTGGCCGGGCCCGTGATAGGTGTATTCACCGCCGCGCCCGGTATCGAAGACCGGAAACCGATCCGGTTCGATCAGATCGGCCGATTTGGCGCTGGTCCCGGCGGAATAAAGTGGCGGGTGCTCGACGAGCCAGATCTGTTCGCAAGCCTTGCCGCGCCTGATCAGATCGGCTCTGGCCTCCATCGCACTGACGGCATCTGCATAACCGGTTAGACCCGGTGCGATGGTCCATTCCACCGGGGAATTGCCGGGTCTGGCAAGGAACGTATGAGGAAGATGGTCGCGCGAAAGCATGATATCCGGCTATCAGATTGGATTTCCAGCAATATGGACCTGTGTCCACTTGCCGTCCAGCGCCGGCAGCAATCGAATTTTATGAAGCAAATGGTGGGCGGTGAGAGACTCGAACTCCCGACATCCTCGGTGTAAACGAGGCGCTCTACCAGCTGAGCTAACCGCCCGGGACAAGATGGCGGTTGTGTAGTGTTTCGTCGCTGATTGCGCAAGGAAAAATTATCGGTTCCGGCAAGTCGCCCGACCGTACGCATTCGTCCCGTACAACCAAACTCGAACTGGAATTGGTAAGCGTGGAAAAAAAGACTGGTTGCGCTTGTTGACAGTCATCCGGGAAGCGCTTAATTCACCGCCCGTTGAAGCGGTTGTCGATTGTGCCCGTTTCGACAAATGCGCGGGTGTAGCTCAGTTGGTTAGAGTGCCGGCCTGTCACGCCGGAGGTCGCGGGTTCGAGTCCCGTCACTCGCGCCATTTATTTCAAGAAAATCAATTGATTGCGATGACATCTTGAACCGAATCGCAGTTCTGTTGACCGGTTCGTTATGGTTAACCGCCGGTTAAGCTCGCCTCTGTATAAGGGTACCTCAGGCAAAAGAGGGCTCGACATGGCAAATTCAGATGCAGCCGCGCAGGAACGTCGCAACGGCGATCGAAGAGAAAACAAAGACCGCCGGTGCGGTGCAGATTTGCGCTCTGAAGAAGAGAAAAAGGCTAAAGGCGAACGCCGCGAAGGTGTGGATCGCAGGGGCGGCACCGACCGCAGGAGCGCATAGGACCGCACCTCTCTCGGTCCAATGCCCGGTTTTTCCCGTGGATTGGAACGCAATCACCCGATTAACGGGCTTTTCACTCCAATCCGGTATCATGCAGGTCGTATTTCATCGGGAATGCGAACATGTCTGATATCGATTGGCCTGAAACACTTACAAAACGAGCCGAAACACCGCGCCGCTCCGACGAGGACCGGCGGTCCGGCAAGGACAAACGTTTTTGGTTCGCCAAACGCAAGGAAGGCGAGCGCCGAACAGGCGACGATCGCCGCGTCTTGCCTGACAGGCGAAAAAATCCGCGCTGAAGCGAGATCTACGAGCCTATTTCGAGGATGTGCGCCAATTGGCGCTTAGCGCGGGATCAATCGAGAACACGACATCTCCCTCTTCGCCGGGGATGACGATCGTGTCGCTTTGTGGCGTGTTTTTCGGTAGCCCCTGTTTGAAATTGAAGCGGATGATGTCCTGCTTCAGGTGCGAGCCCAGCTGCTGGCCGGTTATGTAGGCGCCGGCGCCATCAACGCTTTCCTGGCCCGAAAGGACGCGGATCAGCGTCTCGGTAAAGCGGCTCTTGGCTGGAACTTCTTCGTTCTCCGAACCGGCGGTCAGCACGCGGCGCACCGGATTTTGATGCAGGTGTTCGGCCCAGCCGTCAGGTTCGTTGCCGCTCTTGCTTTCGATCATCCTGATCGCCGCACCGGAAAAGCAGGAATCGAAAATCCACATCACATGCTTGGCCGCCATGATCTCCGACCACTCCTCAATGCGACGCAGGTTGAGAGCCGAGTTGAAGAACGGCGCCGGCGGCTCCGTGGCAGGTGCATCGGCGGGAACGAACCAGGCGGTTTTGCGGCCGTACCGCTCGGTCGTCGTTCCGTGCCCCGACATCATGATCAATAGCCGCGCATTGGGTTTCGGACCGTGCAGATTGACGAATTTTTCCAGCGCCGATTCCAACGTACTGGCATTCGGATGGAAGACATTTTCGACTTCAAATCCGTGCACTTGTTCCAAAACCCCGCCGAGGCGGGTCAGTTCGTCCTCGACATTGTCAAGATCATTCCACACCTGGGTACCGCTGTTTGACTGGGCGTAGTCGCCAACACCGATCAACAGGGCATAGCTTCCATCGGCATATGTTGGTTCGAGATCACCCCCGGAGGATTTTCGATAAAGAACTTTGGCCGCCCGGGTCTCCGGCGGATCCTCGGGAATGGGTGAGTTTTCGGCGGTATTGAAGTAGAAACTCGTGGTGAGCGCGCTGATGACGTGCGGCACCTGTTTGCCGTTGGTCGACTTCAGCACATCGTCGCGGACATGGCGCACAACGTCATCGAATTCCAAGCCGGGTTCCTTTAGCCGGGATGCCAGTGCGGCGACAAACGGACCGTTTTCACCGTCACCATCCATTGCTTCGGCACCGGCCGATGTAGAGTAGACAACTACGTTTCCCTCACTGACCTGGGTAACGTCACTGAAATCCGGAACCAGCCTGGATGTCTCGTCGCCACCGGAGAACGGATCGGAACGGGATGTGTCGATAAGATAAAACTTGGCGGCCTGCCGATTTTCTTCTGCAATGGTTTCCATCAAGCTGGCGACCGTGATGCCATTGAGCTTGAGGTCGTCGGCTGAACTGAATTCAAAATCGCGCGGGACGAGGTATGTCGCACCACCCACCTCTGCACCATGGCCGGTAAAATAGACGACTGAAATGACATTCGAATCTTTGGAGATCCTTTTTGCGTAGTCGTCGATCTGCGCCTTGAGCACTGCACGGCTGGGATCGATGAGCTGTTGAACTGCAAATCCGAGTTCTTCCAAGACCGAAGTGAGCAGTTCCGCATCGCGGACCGTATTTCTGATCTTGCTGAGATTGTCGTAATCGGCGATGCCAATGACGAGCGCATGCTTCGATGGCGGTTGCTCCAGCGCTTTGCCGTCTTTGCCGACCACCACCAGACCGGCATGCGAAAACTGCGTGAATGCGACCACAATCAGCAGGACAACAAAGACCATTGCCGCTCTTGAATGATTGACCCACATGGTTGTTTTCCGGCCCGCCAACACTGTTCCGCCTAAAAACAAGGCTATCCACCGATAATATGCCGGACATACGTTGACGGCAATCCGGGTGAGAGCGACCACAAATCTCTCTCCGAGCACCGCCGTCAGCAAACCAACCCTGCCAAAACGGACCATTCAATTCCGGCCATCTGTAATCACATTGTCGCAGCGCAACATATTTTGGCCATTTTGATGTCAGGTCGCCTTGCGTCCGCACTGACGGTCAGCTAATCAACCGGGAAATCAAAACGGTCCGGTTTTCCTATGAGCGACCTGCTTAGCGCCTACCTTCCCATTGTCATCTTCATTGGTGTCTCAGCCGTCATTGCTATTGCACTCGTTGTCGCACCATTTCTGGTGGCCTACAGCAGCCCGGATCCGGAGAAGCTCTCCGCCTACGAGTGCGGCTTCAATTCATTCGACGATGCGCGCATGAAGTTCGATGTGCGATTCTACCTCGTCGCTATTTTGTTCATCATTTTCGATCTTGAAGTGGCATTCCTATTTCCGTGGGCAGTTTCGTTTGGCGAAGTCGGATGGCTCGGATTCTGGTCGATGATGATCTTCCTTGGCATTCTGACCGTGGGCTTTATCTATGAATGGAAGAAGGGAGCGCTCGAATGGGATTGAGCGACGGTTCTTCAACGATCGTGGCGCCGCAACCGAAGGGCATCATCGATCCGAATACCGGAAAGCCGGTCGGCAGCGATGATCCGTTTTTTGGAGATATCAACGACGAACTGGCCGACCGCGGCTTTATTGTCACGTCGTCTGATGCGCTGGTTACCTGGGCGCGCACCGGATCGCTGATGTGGATGACGTTTGGCCTTGCCTGCTGCGCCGTGGAGATGATGCACAGCTCGATGCCGCGCTACGACGCCGAGCGTTTCGGCTTTGCGCCGCGCGCCTCACCCCGCCAGTCCGATGTCATGATCGTAGCCGGCACGCTGACCAACAAAATGGCGCCGGCGATGCGCAAAGTCTATGACCAGATGCCGGAGCCCCGTTACGTGATCTCGATGGGTTCCTGCGCCAATGGCGGCGGTTACTACCACTATTCCTATTCTGTTGTGCGCGGGTGCGACCGCATCGTCCCTGTGGATATCTATGTTCCAGGTTGCCCGCCAACGGCCGAAGCACTCATGTACGGCATTCTTCTGTTGCAGAAGAAAATCCGTCGAACCGGCACGATCGAGCGTTAGGGGGCTGTCATGAGCGAAGCGCTGATGGATCTTGCCGCCTATATCAAGGAAAAGCTCGACGCTCAGGTGAGCGACGCCAATGTGGCGTTCGGCGAACTGACCATCGAGACCGAGCCGGGAGACGTTCTCGACGTGCTTAATTTCCTTAAACGCGATGTTCAGTGCCAGTTCGTGTCTTTCATCGACGCTAGCGGCGCCGACTATCCGGAACGCGATCGGCGGTTTGATTTTGTCTACCACCTGCTGTCGCCGCGCCAGAACACGCGCATCCGCATTCGTGTCATGACCGATGAGGCAACGCCTATTCCGTCTGCAACGGAAGTATACCCGGGAGCGGACTGGTTCGAGCGCGAGGCCTACGATCTATATGGCATCCTGTTCACCGGACACCCCGATCTCCGCCGCCTGTTGACAGATTACGGGTTCGACGGCCACCCGCTTCGCAAGGATTTTCCAGTCACCGGATTTGTCGAAGTTCGCTACGACGACGAGGTCAAGCGCGTGGTTTACGAGCCAGTGGAATTGAAGCAGGAATTCCGCAATTTCGACTTCCTCTCACCCTGGGAAGGCACCGACTATGTGCTGCCCGGCGATGAAAAGGCGGAGGGCTGAGCTATGGCGAAAGCGATGGTCGGTAAATGCATCTGCGGCGCCACGACAATCACCGCAACGCCCGAGCGCGAGGCGATGGATGCATGCCATTGCTCCATCTGCAGGCAATGGACAGCCGGACCATATTTGGCGTTCGGGTGCGGTGAGAATGTAGAGATCGCGGAAGGCTCGCCAATTGGCGTCTATCAGTCGTCGCAATGGGCCGAACGGGTATTCTGCAAGGAATGCGGTACTTCTCTGATCTGGCGCACGCTTGACGGCAAATACAATCATGTCTCGGCGCAGATTTTTCCCGATGCCGCGGATTTCAAGCTGTCCAGCCAGATATTCATCGATGAGAAACCGGTTGGATATGATTTTGCCAATGAAACGCAAAACATGACGGGCGCGGAAGTGTTCGCGATGTTCGCACCAAAGGACGGTGAGGGCAGTAATGGCTGAGACTTCGGTCCGCAACTTCAACATCAATTTCGGCCCGCAGCATCCGGCGGCGCATGGCGTACTGCGCTTGGTGCTTGAACTGGATGGTGAAGTGGTCGATCGCGTCGACCCGCATGTCGGACTTCTTCATCGCGGCACCGAAAAGCTGATTGAACAAAAGACCTATCTGCAGGCGATCCCGTATTTCGACCGGCTGGACTATGTCGCGCCGATGAATCAGGAGCATGCCTTTGCGCTCGCCGTGGAGCGACTGCTCG
This sequence comes from Rhizobiaceae bacterium, assembly GCA_963669285.2. Taxonomy (GTDB): domain Bacteria; phylum Pseudomonadota; class Alphaproteobacteria; order Rhizobiales; family Rhizobiaceae; genus JAWKWH01. Next base: position 36,506 of record CAXXSI010000003.1, read on the forward strand.
AAATTGAGGTGCCGCGGCGCGGGCAATTGATCAGGGTGCTCTTCTGCGAAATCGGCAGAATCCTCAATCATCTCCTCAACATTACGACCCAGGCACTCGATGTCGGTGCGCTCACGCCGCCGCTTTGGGGTTTCGAGGAACGCGAAAAACTTATGGTGTTCTACGAGCGTGCCTGCGGCGCACGCATGCATGCGGCCTATTTCAGGCCCGGCGGCGTCCATCAGGATGTTCCGCCGGAACTGCTGGAAGATATCGCCAAATGGTGCGATCCGTTTCTCAGGACGGTCGACGAGCTCGATCAGCTTTTGACCGGTAACCGCATTTTCAAGCAGCGCAATGTCGATATCGGCGTGGTCGATCTGGACGACGCATGGGCGTGGGGCTTTTCCGGCGTCATGGTGCGGGGTTCGGGAGCGGCCTGGGATCTGCGCAAGAGCCAGCCTTACGAATGCTATGAAGAAATGGATTTCGACATTCCGGTTGGCAAGAATGGCGATTGCTATGACCGCTACCTCATTCGCATGGAAGAGATGCGCCAGTCGGTGCGGATCATGCGCCAGTGTATCGATCTGCTCCTCGGCGCTGAGAAATCGGGCCCGGTATCGACGCTGGACAACAAGGTCGTGCCGCCCAAGCGCGGCGAAATGAAAAAGTCGATGGAAGCGCTGATCCATCATTTCAAGCTCTACACCGAGGGGTATCACGTGCCCGAGGGCGAGGTTTACGCGGCGGTCGAAGCGCCCAAAGGCGAGTTCGGCGTCTATCTGGTTTCGGACGGAACCAACAAACCCTATCGCTGCAAGCTACGCGCGCCTGGTTTCGCCCACTTGCAGGCAATGGATTTCATCACCCGCGGCCACCTTCTGGCCGATGTCGCCGCGGTTCTCGGTTCGCTCGATATCGTGTTTGGGGAGGTGGATCGCTAAATGTCCGTACGCCGTCTCGCAGACAACAATGTCCAGCCCGCCGGGTTCAAATTCAACCGGGCGAATACCGCTTGGGCGAAGCAGACAATCAATAGATATCCAAAGGGCCGCGAGCAGTCTGCCGTTATCCCGCTATTAATGCGGGCGCAGGAGCAGGAAGGCTGGGTCACCAAGGCGGCAATCGAACATGTGTCCGACATGCTCGACATGCCGCTGATCCGCGTGCTCGAGGTGGCGACGTTCTACACCCAATTCCAACTGAAACCGGTCGGCACGAAGGCGCACATTCAGGTCTGCGGCACGACACCCTGTATGCTGCGCGGCTCGGAAGACCTGATGAAGGTCTGCAAGCGCAAGATTGCCGCGCGTCAATTCGAAACCAATGATGCCGGTACGTTGTCCTGGGAGGAAGTCGAGTGCCTCGGCGCCTGTGTCAACGCGCCGATGGTGATGGTGTTCAAGGATACTTACGAGGACCTGACGCCGGAACGCCTGGAAGAGATCATTGACGAGTTCGAGGCAGGCAGGGGCGACCATGTTCCGACCGGCCCGCAGAACGGCCGCATGGTTTCTGCACCGATTTCCGGTTTGACCACTCTCACCGAGGAACTGCGGCCCGGCAAGGCCAACGGCCGTGCCAAGCCATCGACTGCCAGGATCGGTGGCGATGCCAAGGTGGCCGCGAAAAAGCCGGTGGCCAAGAAGGCTCAAACCACGAAGCCTGCCAAGGCAGCGGTGAAGACCGATGACAAGAACCGCCCGGCCGCGGTCAAGAAACCGGCCAAGCCCGACGACCTGAAACTGATCTCCGGCGTTGGTCCCAAACTCGAAGACGTGTTGAACGGTCTTGGCATCTATACCTACAAGCAGGTTGCCTCGTGGAAGAAGGCCGAGCGCGACTGGGTCGACAACCACCTGAAATTCAAGGGTCGCATCGAGCGCGACGACTGGGTGAAACAGGCCAAGGCCTTGGCCAAGGGCGGCGCCGAGGAATACGTTCGCGTGTTCGGAAAGAAGCCGAGGTAGGGGACGATGCTAGAAGATAAAGACCGCATCTTTACCAATATCTACGGCCAGTATGACCGATCGCTGAAGGGCGCCATGCGCCGCGGCCATTGGGACGGCACCAAGAAACTGCTCGACAAGGGCCGTGACTGGATCGTTCAGGAGATGAAGGATTCGGGCTTGCGCGGCCGCGGCGGCGCCGGTTTCCCCACAGGCCTGAAATGGTCGTTCATGCCCAAACAGTCCGATCGGCCTTGCTATCTGGTTGTCAATGCTGACGAATCCGAGCCCGGAACCTGCAAGGACCGCGATATTCTGCGCCACGATCCGCACACGTTGATCGAAGGCTGCTTGATTGCCGGGTTCGCCATGGGTGCCCATGCCGCCTACATCTATGTGCGCGGCGAATTCATCCGCGAGCGCGAAGCACTGCAGGCGGCTATCGATGAATGCTACGATGCAAAATTGCTGGGCAAAAACAACAAGAACGGCTGGGATTTTGATGTAATTGTTCATCATGGCGCCGGCGCCTATATCTGCGGCGAGGAAACAGCGCTTTTAGAAAGCCTAGAAGGCAAGAAGGGCCAGCCGCGGCTGAAGCCGCCATTTCCGGCTAATGTTGGGCTTTATGGCTGTCCGACCACGGTCAACAATGTTGAATCAATTGCCGTAGCGCCGACAATCCTGCGCCGCGGCGCCGGTTGGTTTGCCGGATTTGGTCGACCGAACAATGTCGGCACCAAGCTGTTCTGTGTTTCCGGTCACGTCAATACACCGTGTACTGTCGAAGAGGCGATGTCGATTCCGTTCCGCGAACTGATCGACACGCATTGCGGCGGCGTTCGCGGTGGCTGGGACAATCTGCTTGCCGTGATCCCGGGCGGTTCGTCGGTCCCGCTCGTGCCCGCCGAGCAAATCATTGATTGTCCAATGGATTTCGATGCGCTGAAAGATCTGAAATCAGGCCTCGGTACGGCGGCGGTGATTGTCATGGACAAGTCGACCGACATCGTCAAAGCGATTGCGCGACTTTCCTATTTCTACAAGCACGAGAGCTGTGGCCAGTGTACGCCGTGCCGTGAAGGCACGGGCTGGATGTGGCGCGTAATGGACCGGCTGGTCAAAGGGCAGGCGCGCAAGGAAGAGATCGATATGCTTCTCGACGTGACCAAGCAGGTCGAGGGCCACACGATCTGTGCGCTGGGCGACGCCGCGGCCTGGCCGATCCAGGGCCTGATCCGGCATTTCCGTCCGGAGATCGAGCGCCGCATCGACGAATTTACCCGCAACAGCCATCAGGCTGAACCGGTTATGGTTGCGGCGGAGTAGGGCGGATGAAGCAACCTGGCAATCACCATCTTGCGGAATTCAATTTCGGCACGTTGAAGCATGACTGGGACGACGCCCGTGTGGCCGAGTTCGCCGACAATCTCCACCGGGTGAATTTGCTCGCCGAGAAATCGCCGGGCTTCGTCTGGCGCATGACCGACGAGGACATGGATACTGCACAGCTCGATCCGCATGGTGCGTTCGACGGCAATCCGCGCACGGCTTCCACACTATCGGTCTGGGAAAGCGTGGAAGCGCTTGAACACTTTGTCTGGAACACCGTGCACAAGCGCTTTTATGCGAAGCGGCGCCAATGGTTCGAGCCGGAAGGCAACTCGAATTTTGTGATGTGGTGGGTGCCGGCCGGGCATACGCCGGACATGGCGGAAGCGATGCAGCGTTTCAGTCACATGAAGGAAAATGGCGATACGGATCAGGCGTTTGGCTGGTCCTATCTGCCGCAGGTCAAGCTGTGGCAGGAACGGAAATGCGGTTAGGGCGCTGGCGCGCGGAACTGGATAGTTAGGCAATGGCAGTCATAAAAGTCGACGGCAAAGAGGTCGAGGTTCCCGATCACTACACGCTGCTGCAGGCAGCCGAGGCGGCGGGCGCGGAAGTGCCGCGCTTCTGCTTCCACGAGCGCCTGTCGATCGCCGGAAACTGCCGCATGTGCCTTGTCGAGGTCAAGGGCGGTCCGCCCAAACCGGCGGCTTCCTGTGCCATGGGTGTCCGTGACTGCCGCCCTGGCCCCAATGGCGAACCGCCGGAGATTTTCACCAACACGCCGATGGTCAAGAAGGCCCGCGAGGGTGTGATGGAATTCCTGCTGATCAACCATCCACTCGACTGCCCGATCTGCGATCAGGGCGGTGAGTGCGACCTGCAGGATCAGGCGATGGCTTTCGGCGTCGATGCCTCGCGTTATGGCGAAAACAAGCGCGCCGTCGACGACAAATATATCGGGCCGCTGGTCAAGACCATCATGACCCGCTGTATCCACTGCACCCGCTGTGTCCGCTTTACCACCGAAGTCGCCGGCATTTCCGAGCTTGGCCTGATCGGTCGCGGCGAAGATGCCGAGATCACCACCTACCTCGAACAGGCGATGACCTCTGAATTGCAAGGCAACGTCATCGATCTTTGCCCGGTGGGAGCGCTCACCTCAAAGCCTTATGCGTTCCAGGCCCGCCCATGGGAATTGAACAAGACTGAATCGATCGACGTCATGGACGCTGTCGGCTCGGCGATCCGTGTCGATACGCGCGGCCGCGAAGTCATGCGCATCATGCCGCGGCTCAACGAAGCGGTGAATGAGGAATGGATTTCCGACAAGACCCGGTTCATCTGGGACGGATTGCGCTCGCAGCGTCTGGACAAACCCTATGTGCGCAAGAACGGCAAGCTGCAGGCGGCGACATGGCCGGAAGCCTTCGATGCCATCAAGAGCGCGCTGAACGATGTATCGGGCGACCGCATCGGTGCAATCGCCGGCGACCTGGCGGCGGTTGAGGAGATGTACGCGCTGAAGCAGCTTATGGCGTCGTTGGGATCGGCCAACATCGATTGCCGCCAGAATGGCGCCGCACTCGATCCGGCCAATGGGCGTGCCAGCTACATCTTCAATCCGACAATCGACGGCATTGAAAATGCCGATGCACTGCTGATTATAGGGTCCAATCCCCGATTCGAGGCGTCGGTATTGAATGCCCGCATCCGCAAGCGCTGGCGCATGGACAACTTCCCGATCGGCGTCATTGGCGACGTCGGCGACCTTCGCTACGACTACGAACAACTGGGCGCCGGCGCCGATACGCTGAAAGAGCTGGCAACCGGCAAGGGCAGGTTCTTCTCGAAACTGAAAAAAGCCGAGCGTCCGATGATCATCGCCGGACAGGGCGCATTGGCCCGGTCTGACGGCAAGACCATTCTGTCGTTTGCTGCCGAGATAGCCAAGAAATCCGGTGCAATGACCGATGAGTGGAACGGTTTCGCTGTCCTCCACATCGCGGCCTCGGCGGTCGGTGGGCTCGATATCGGCTTCACCCCGGGTGAGGGCGGCAAAGACGCTTCGGCCATGCTCGGCGACACCGATGTGCTGTTTCTGCTGGGCGCCGACGAGATCGATATGAAGAAGACCGGCGATGCGTTCACTGTCTATATAGGCACACATGGCGATGCGGGAGCACACCGTGCAGACGTCATTCTGCCGGCGTCGGCCTACACCGAAAAACCCGCCACCTACGTCAACACCGAAGGACGCGTCCAGGTGACCAATCGCGCCGCGTTCGCGCCGGGTGACGCCAGGGAGGATTGGGCTATTCTCAGGGCGCTTTCTGACGTGCTCGGCCACAAGCTTCCGTTTGACTCGCTCGCCCAGTTGCGCGCTGGCCTCTATAAACAATACCCGCATCTGGCGCGCGTCGACGAAATCGAGGCAGGAAACGCTTCCGATATCGCAAATATTGCCGGGACAAGCGGACGTACGACCAAAACGGCGTTTGCCTCTCCGGTCAAAGACTTTTATCTGACGAACCCGATTGCACGAGCGTCCACTGTCATGGCCGAATGCTCGCAGCTTGCGGCGGGCGGTTTCAAACAGGCGGCCGAGTAGGGGTAAATATGGAACTTTTCTTCTACACCTATGTCTGGCCGGCGATTATCATTCTGGCGCAATCCCTGTTGCTGCTGGTAGGGTTGCTCGTCTTCACCGCCTTCATTCTCTACGCGGACCGCAAGATCTGGGCTGCCGTCATGTTGCGTCGTGGCCCCAATATCGTCGGACCATGGGGCTTGCTGCAGTCATTCGCCGATTTCATCAAATTCGTCGTCAAGGAACCGGTTATCCCGTCCGGAGCCAACAAGGGCATTTTCATCCTGGCGCCGGTGGTTTCGGCCACGCTGGCGCTGTCGGCATGGGCGGTTATTCCGTTTGATGAAACCTGGGCGATCGCCAGCATCAATGTCGGCATCCTGTATGTCTTCGCCATTTCCTCGCTTGAGGTTTATGGCGTGATCAATGGGCGGTTGGGCATCCAATTCGAAATATCCGTTCCTCGGCGCCCTTCGTTCGGCGGCGCAGATGGTCTCCTACGAGGTTTTCGATCGGCTTTGTGATCATTACCGTTCTGCTGGCGGTCGGTTCGCTCAATTTGACCGATATCGTATTGTCGCAGCAGGATGGATTGGGAACCCGCCTTGGCCTGCCCAACACCTTCCTGGACTGGCACTGGCTGGCGCTGTTCCCGATGTTCATCATTTTCTTCATATCGGCGTTGGCGGAGACCAACCGTCCGCCGTTTGATCTTGTTGAAGCGGAGTCGGAACTCGTCGCCGGTCACATGATCGAGTATTCGTCGACACCCTACCTTTTGTTCATGCTGGGCGAGTACATCGCGATCCTGCTGATGTGTGCGCTAACCACGGTTTTATTCCTTGGTGGCTGGCTGCCGCCATTCGATTTCGCACCGTTTACCTGGGTTCCAGGCATTTTCTGGTTCGTACTGAAACTGACCGCCGTGTTTTTCATGTTCTCAATGGTCAAGACGTTCGTGCCGCGCTACCGCTACGACCAACTGATGCGACTCGGCTGGAAGGTGTTTTTGCCAATTTCGCTGTTCATGGTGGTGGCCACAGCCGCGGTCCTGAAATTTACCGGATGGGTGGCGTGATGATGATCCGGATAGCAGGCGCATTGATCGGACTGTTGCTGGCAGTAGTCGAATTTATCTTTCTGCAGCGCTTGTCCGAGCGTGTCGAAATGCAGGAAACGCGAAAGGTCTTGCGGGTGGTGGGTTTGACACAGTTTGCGATCTTCCCGCTGATCGGCTGGTTCGTTGCGCCACTTGTGATGGGAGAGGGATAATGAGCCAGCTCGCACAAGCCGCAAAGTCGTTGCTTTTGGCTGACTTCGCCAGCGCGTTCATGCTGGCGATGCGCCAGTTTTTCCGACCCAAATACACGATCAACTATCCGCACGAAAAAGGGCCAATTTCGCCCCCGTTTTCGCGGCGAGCACGCATTGCGGCCGTTATCCCAACGGCGAGGAGCGCTGTATTGCCTGCAAGCTGTGCGAGGCAATCTGCCCGGCCCAGGCGATCACCATCGAGGGCCGGGCCTCGCCGCAACGACGGCACCCGCCGCACCGTTCGCTACGACATTGACATGGTCAAGTGCATCTATTGCGGTTTTTGCCAGGAAGCCTGCCCGGTCGATGCGATCGTCGAGGGGCCGAATTTCGAATTCGCGACGGAAACGCGCGAGGAACTTTACTACGACAAGGACAAGCTGCTCGCCAATGGCGACCGGTGGGAGCGTGAAATCGCGCGCAATATCGCGATGGATGCGCCTTATCGTTGATTGACAACACGCGCGATTGCCGAGGTCGCGCTGCAGGAACAGAAAGTCGGGGGACCCGATGCTGACAGGACTAGAGGCGATATTCTTTTATCTGTTCGCCTTCTTTGCGGTTGCAGCGGCCTTCATGGTCATTGCGGCGCGCAACCCGGTGCACTCCGTGCTCTATCTGATTTTGACGTTCTTCAATGCTGCAGCGCTGTTCCTGCTCACCGGCGCCGAGTTCCTGGCGATGATCCTGCTCGTCGTCTATGTCGGTGCGGTCGCCGTGCTGTTCCTGTTCGTTGTCATGATGCTCGACGTCGACTTTGCCGAAATGAAACGCGGCGCGCTGCAATACGCTCCCATCGGCGCGCTGGTCGGCATCATTCTCGCCGCCGAACTGGTCATTGTCGTGGGCGGCTACACATTTTCGCCGGAACTCGCAAAGAGCGTGGCCAAGCCGACACCTGATGTTGCCGTGAGGCATAACACCGCCGCACTCGGCGACATTCTCTACACGGATTACATCCACTTCTTTCAGATCGCCGGAATGGTGCTTCTGGTGGCGATGATCGGCGCCATTGTGTTGACGTTGCGCCATAAGGAAAACGTCAAGCGACAGTCGATACCGACGCAGGTGGCTCGCAATCCCAAGACGGCGATCGAGGTCAGAAAAGTTGAATCGGGCAAGGGAATTTGATGATGGAAGTAGGCATTTCACATTTCCTCACCCTTTCCGCGATCCTGTTCACGCTCGGTGTGTTCGGAATTTTCCTGAACAGAAAAAACGTAATCATCATTTTGATGTCGGTCGAATTGATCCTGCTGTCGGTCAATATCAACTTTGTCGCTTTCTCAGCCGTTCTTGGTGATCTCGTCGGCCAGGTTTTCGCATTGTTCGTGCTCACTGTCGCCGCCGCGGAAGCAGCGATCGGTCTTGCAATTCTCGTTGTCTTCTTCCGCAACCGCGGATCGATCGCGGTCGAAGACGTCAACATGATGAAGGGGTAGGGCACAAGCCATGTATCACGCCATTGTCTTCCTGCCCCTGATCGGTTTCCTCATCGCCGGCCTCGGCGGCAAGTCCATCGGCGCCAAGGGCTGCGAGTACATCACTTCCGGCCTGTTGGTGATCTCCGCGATCCTGTCCTGGATTGCGTTCTTCTCCGTCGGTTTTTCCGAGCAGGCAGGCGCGCAAACGATCCCGGTATTGCGGTTCATCTCGTCCGGTGGACTGGAGGTCGATTGGGCCTTCCGCATCGACACGCTGACCGTGGTCATGCTGGTCGTCGTCAACACGGTGTCGGCATTGGTGCACATCTATTCGATCGGCTACATGCATAACGACCCGCACCGGCCGCGGTTCTTTGCCTATTTGTCGTTCTTCACCTTCGCAATGCTGATGCTGGTGACGTCCGACAATCTCATCCAGATGTTCTTCGGCTGGGAAGGCGTCGGCGTCGCCTCCTATCTGCTGATCGGCTTCTGGTTCAAGAAACCGTCTGCGAACGCCGCGGCGATCAAGGCATTCATCGTCAACCGCATCGGCGATTTCGGGTTTGCACTGGGTATTTTCGGTGTTTTCGTCCTGTTTGGTTCCGTCAATCTGGGAACGGTTTTCGCCAATGCGGCGACCTATCTGCCGCAGCCGGGCCAGGCGGTGGTGGAAGGCGAGGTGGTGTTGCGCTTCCTCGGCTATGAGCTTGGCCGCGAAGCGGCCCTGACGATTGTCTGCCTGCTGTTGTTTATGGGTGCGATGGGCAAATCGGCGCAATTCCTGCTGCACACGTGGCTACCGGATGCCATGGAAGGTCCGACGCCGGTTTCCGCGTTGATCCACGCCGCGACCATGGTTACCGCCGGTGTGTTCATGGTGGCGCGCCTGTCGCCGCTGTTCGAACTGTCGCATACGGCCCTGACGGTCGTCGTCATCATCGGCGCGACGACGGCGTTCTTTGCAGCCACCGTTGGTCTGGTTCAAAACGACATCAAACGTGTCATCGCCTATTCGACATGCTCACAGCTCGGATACATGTTTGTGGCGCTCGGCGTCGGCGCCTACGGTGCCGCCATTTTCCACCTGTTCACTCACGCGTTCTTCAAGGCCTTGCTGTTCCTTGGCTCCGGCTCGGTCATCCACGCGGTGTCCGACGAGCAGGACATGCGCCGCATGGGCGGATTGCGCAAGCACATCCCAACCACCTACTGGATGATGGTGATCGGAACGGTTGCACTCACCGGTGTTGGTATTCCGGGAACGCTCATCGGCACCGCCGGTTTCTTCTCGAAGGATTTCATCATCGAGTCAGCCTTCGCCGCGCACAATCCCGTGGCCGGATACGCATTCGGGCTTCTGGTCGTTGCGGCGGCGTTTACCAGCTTCTACTCGTGGCGGCTCATATTCATGACGTTCCACGGCAAGCCGCGCGCCAGTGCCGACGTCATGCATCATGTTCATGAATCGCCCCAGGTCATGCTGGTCCCGCTCTATGTTCTGGCCGCTGGAGCGCTATTTGCCGGGGTCATTTTCCAGGATCTGTTCTTCGGGCATGAATATGCGCATTTCTGGAAGGAATCGCTATTCACGCTGCCTGACAACCACATCCTGGAAGAATTCCACCATGTGCCGGTATGGGTCAAAGTCAGCCCGTTCATCGCCATGCTGCTAGGGCTGCTGCTTGCCTGGCACTTCTACATTCGCTCACCCGAAACGCCCAAGCGGTTGGCCGAACAGCACAACGGTCTCTACAAGTTCCTGCTCAACAAATGGTACTTCGACGAGGTCTACGATTTCCTGTTCGTCAATCCGGCAAAACGCCTTGGCTATTTCCTCTGGAAGCGTGGCGACGGTTGGCTGATCGACGGATTTGGACCGGATGGCGTGTCTGCGCGCGTGCTTGATGTCACGCAGCGTGTGGTCCGCCTGCAGACCGGATATCTCTATCACTACGCCTTTGCCATGCTGATCGGTGTTGCCGCACTCGTCACCTGGATGATGCTCGGGAGCTCGTTTTAATGACCGGATGGCCCATTCTTTCGACGGTCACGTTTTTGCCACTGGTTGGCGCGTTCCTGATTCTGCTGATACGCGATGACAGCGAGATCACACGCAAGAATATCCGCAATGTCGCGTTGCTGACGACAGTCTTTACGTTCGTCCTTTCGCTGTTCATCTGGATTGGTTTCGACAATTCCACGCCGGGTTTCCAGATGCTGGAGAACTATGACTGGCTGGATTCCGGCATTTCCTACCGGATGGGCGTGGACGGCATCTCGATGCTGTTCGTCATTCTGACAACGTTCCTGATGCCGCTGTGCATCCTCGCCTCGTGGCAGGCGATTGAGCACCGGGTCAAGGAATACATGATCGCGTTCCTGATCCTGGAAACGCTGATGATCGGCGTGTTCTGTGCGCTGGATATTGTGCTGTTCTACGTGTTCTTCGAGGCCGGCCTGATCCCGATGTTCATCATCATCGGTGTTTGGGGTGGCAAGCGACGCGTCTACGCCTCGTTCAAGTTCTTCCTCTACACGCTGCTCGGTTCGGTTCTGATGCTGATCGCTATCATGGCGATGTACTGGCAGGCTGCCGCCAACGGCATGGCGAGCCCGACCAGCATTCCCGATCTGATCAGCTCCGTCGCCGCTGATCCGAACTTTTTCCCGGCGCAGATGCAATGGTGGCTGTGGCTGGCTTTCTTCGCCTCGTTCGCCGTGAAAATGCCGATGTGGCCGGTACACACCTGGCTGCCGGATGCGCACGTGGAGGCGCCGACTGCCGGTTCGGTTATTCTGGCTGGCATCCTGCTGAAGATGGGCGGCTACGGGTTCCTGCGTTTCTCGCTGCCGATGTTCCCGCTGGCATCCGCCGACTTTGCGCCGTTTATCTTTGCGCTTTCCATCGTCGCCATCATCTACACCTCGCTGGTGGCGCTGATGCAGGAGGATATGAAGAAGCTCATTGCCTATTCATCCGTCGCTCATATGGGTTACGTCACGATGGGCATATTCGCCATGAACATGCAGGGTATCCAGGGCGGCATATTCCAGATGTTGTCGCATGGGCTTGTTTCCGGAGCGCTGTTTTTGTGTGTCGGCGTGATCTACGATCGCATGCATACCCGAGAGATCGCCGCCTATGGCGGACTGGTCAACAACATGCCGAAATATGCGGTTGTGTTCATGCTCTTCACCATGGCTAATGTCGGCCTGCCGGGGACATCCGGATTTGTCGGCGAATTCCTCACGCTTCTCGGTATCTTCCGGGTCAACACCTGGGTGGCTCTGTTCGCGACCTCCGGCGTCATCCTTTCGGCAGGCTATGCGCTTTGGCTCTATCGCAAGGTGATATTCGGCGCTCTTGAAAAGGAGAGCCTGAAGCAACTGCTTGATTTGAGTCCGCGCGAGAAGGCGGTGATCTATCCGCTCGTTGTGCTGACAATCTTTTTCGGCATCTACCCGGCGCCGATTTTCGATGCGACCGAGGCATCGGTCAATGCGCTGGTTTTGCAGGTCAATTCGGCGGCTGAAACCGCGGCCGCTTCACTAAACGTGTCGCACTAGTCAGGGCAGGGACATAATTGATGACACCAGAACTTAGCCAAAGCCTGTCATTGGCCACACCAGAACTGATCCTTGCCGTCGGTTCGATGGTTCTTCTAATGATCGGTGTCTATTCGTCCGATCGTGCCAACTCGACCGTCACCGGTCTGGCAGTCGCTCTGCTGATCGCAGCCGGGGCGTGGATGCTGGTATTCGCCGAAGACGGAAGTGCGTTCAACGGCGCTTTCGTCAATGACGCCTTCGCGCGCTTCATGAAAGTGCTGACGCTGATCGGATCGGTCATCACAATGGTCATGTCGGTCGGATTCGCCAAGGCCGAAAAATTCGACAAGTTCGAGTTCCCGATCCTGATCGTGCTCGCGACCCTCGGCATGATGCTGATGATCTCGGCAAGCGACATGATATCGCTTTATCTTGGCCTGGAACTGCAGTCATTGTCACTTTACGTGATTGCAGCGATCAACCGTGACAGTGCACGTTCGACAGAAGCCGGACTGAAATATTTCGTCCTCGGCGCACTATCGTCGGGAATGCTGCTATACGGCATGTCTTTGGTCTACGGTTTCACCGGCCATACCGGATTTGCAGAAATTGCAAGCGCGATCGGTGGTGAGCGTCAACTTGGGTTGCTGTTCGGTCTGGTATTTATTCTGGCTGGCCTGGCATTCAAGATTTCGGCGGTTCCGTTCCATATGTGGACACCGGACGTCTATGAGGGTGCACCCACGCCGGTAACGGCGTTTTTTGCCGCTGCACCCAAAATGGCTGCCATGGCGTTGATTGTTCGCGTGACCGTCGGTGCGTTCGAGCCTATTTCGGCCGATTGGCAGCAGATCGTGACGTTCATCGCGATTGCCTCGATGCTGCTTGGTGCGTTCGCGGCGATCGGGCAAACCAACATCAAGCGGCTGATGGCCTATTCCTCGATAGCGCATATGGGATTTGCACTCGTTGGTCTAGCCGCCAACACCACCGAAGGCGTGCGCGGCGTTGCTATCTACATGCTGATCTACCTGGTCATGACACTCGGCACCTTCGCATTCATCCTCGCCATGCGTCGCAAGGAAGGCAACGTCGAGACAATCGATGATCTTGCCGGTGCGTCCTCGACCAATCCGATCATGGCCACGGTGTTGACCATTTTGATGTTCTCGCTTGCAGGAATACCGCCGCTGGCCGGCTTCTGGGGCAAATGGTACGTCTTTTTCGCTGCCGTCAATGCAGGTCTCTATCCGCTTGCAATAATCGGCGTGTTGGCGTCGGTCGTTGGCGCGTTTTACTATCTGCGCATTATCAAGATCATGTGGTTCGACGAACCGGTGGGTACGTTTGTTCCCATGGCCGGCGAGTTGCGGCTTGTGCTTGGCCTGTCTGGCGCTTTCGTATTGTTTTACGTACTGATCGGCGGACCGGTTATCCAATTGGCCGAGGCGGCCGCAGCGTCGTTCCCGCTGTAACGGTTTGCAAGAGCACATACACCAAATCGACGACCTGCCGGGATATCGGCAACTGGTGCTCGGCGACGTCGGCTCGACCAACACCGAGGCGTTGCGTCTCGCTGATGAAGGCGATGCCGGTCATCTCTGGGTGAGGGCAGAGCGGCAATTGCAGGGCAAGGGGCGTCGCGGGCGCAACTGGGTGTCGGAGACGGGCAATTTATATGCGTCGCTGCTGTTGATCGATCCCGCGCCGAAAGCAGCCCTTGCCAACCTGCCGCTGGTGGCCGCCGTCGGGGTTTACGACGCGTTGCGTGATTTCTTTTCGCATGCCCCACAGGCGCTGGCGATCAAATGGCCGAACGACATTCTCGTTGACGGAGCCAAGATCAACGGCATCCTTCTGGAAAGTGCAATTCGCCCAGACGGTGGACATGCGGTTGTGATCGGCTGCGGGATAAACTGCAAGCACAATCCCGATAATCCGCACTACCCAGCCACCAATCTTGCAAGTTGCGGGATCGACACAACTGTCGATGCCATGTTTGCGCGGCTGGCACGAACAATGGCCGACGCCCTGGCGCTGTGGAACCGGGGTGCTGGCTTCGCTGCAGTCCGTGAACGGTGGCTGTTGGCCGCGCAGGGCATTGGCGAACAAGTGACCGTCAACCACAGCGACCATTCGGTTACCGGAATGTTTGAGGATATCGACCGCGACGGCTATCTATGCCTCAGGCTCGATGATGGAACGAGACAGAAGATTTCGGCGGGCGATCTTTTTTTCGCCTGACAACATTTGAGGGATTTGCATGGCTGGCAAGAGCGACGAACTGGTATTCCTACCTCTCGGCGGAGTTGGCGAGATCGGCATGAACTTGGCGCTGTATGGCTTTGGCTCAGCCAAGTCGCGCGAGTGGATCATGGTGGATTGCGGTGTCACGTTCCCCGGACCCGATCTCCCGGGTGCCGATCTGGTGCTGCCGGATATCGGCTTCGTCGAGGCTGAACTCGATCGCCTGCGCGGAATTGTCATCACGCATTCGCATGAGGACCACTACGGCGCCCTATTGGCCTTGTGGCCGAAGCTGAAAGTTCCGGTTTGGGCAACGCCGTTCACAGCGGGCATGCTCGAAGCCAAACGCGGCTCCGATGATGGTGACGTTAAAATTCCTGTGACCATCTACGAGGCAGGCGAGACCTTTCAGGTTGGGCCTTTCTCGATTGAGGCGGTCAATGTCACCCATTCGATTCCCGAACCGGTTTCGCTCGCCATCACATCGCCAGCAGGAACGGTCATTCATACAGGCGACTGGAAAATCGACTTGGCGCCGGCCATCGGCGCAAAAACCGACGAGGCGAAGTTCCGCGAACTTGGCAATAAAGGTGTATTGGCGCTCATTTGCGATTCCACCAATGCCATGCGTGATGGCATCTCACCGTCCGAAGAAGAAGTCGGCGCCAGCTTGAAACAGCTGATCGAGACTGCGCCCGGCCGGGTGGCGATCACAACGTTTTCGTCCAATGTCGGTCGTATCCGGTCGATTGCCGAGGCCGCACGCGATGCGGGCCGTAGAATGCTCATTCTCGGCCGGTCACTGAAGCGGGTGATCGATGTGGCCGATGATCTTGGCTACATGCAGGGCATTCCGGAATTCCTCTCCGAGGAGGACTATCCCTACGTGCCGCGGGAGGAAGTGGTGGTCCTGTGTACCGGAAGCCAGGGCGAATCGCGGGCCGCGCTGGCCAAACTTGCCAGAGGCGAACTCAAGAACATCGAACTTGGCGCCGGCGATACCGTGGTCTATTCATCGCGCATCATCCCCGGCAATGAAAAACCCATTCTGGAAATCAAGAACCAGTTGATCGAGCGCGGTATCCGCATCATCGAGGATGACGATGCGCTGGTCCATGTTTCCGGCCACCCGCGAAAAAACGAGCTCAAGCAGATGTATGAGTGGGTGAAACCGCAGATTTCAGTCCCCGTCCATGGCGAGGCCGCGCATCTCGTCGCACATGGGTCTCTGGCTTCAAGCATTGGCGTGCCCCAGGTTGCGCAGGTCAGAAACGGTGACATTCTGCGCCTTGCGCCGGGTCCGGCAGAGATTGTCGGTCAGGTGGAATCCGGTCGTGATTTCAAAGACGGCCGGATTATCGGTTCTTATGACAAAGTAGGCATTCGCGAACGCAAGAAACTGTCCTATGTAGGCCATGTGGCCGTCAACGTTGTGCTTGACGATCGCTTTGAACTGGCCGGCGACCCCGATCTGGTGTCGATCGGGGTGCCTGATCAAGATCCATCCGGGTTGGATATTGACGAACTGATGCTGGATGCCGCCATCGGCGCGATCGAGAGTATTCCGCGGGTGCGGCGTAAGGATCTGGATAAGGTGGCCGAATCCGCCCGACGCGCCGTACGCGCTGCGGCTCGCGACACATGGGGCAAGAAACCCGTGGTGACGGTGTTCGTCACCCGATGAAGGGAGAACGAGCATGCTCGGACGATTGAATCACGTCGCAATTGCAGTGCCTGATTTGCAGGCCGCGGCCGAGATCTACCGGTCGACACTGGGCGCGACGGTGACTGATCCTGAAGCATTGCCGGAACATGGCGTGACGGTCGTTTTTATCGACACGGGCAACACCAAAATCGAACTGCTTGAACCGCTGGGCGAGGGATCGCCGATTGCGGCTTTTCTGGAAAAAAATCCGTCCGGCGGGATGCATCATATTTGCTATGAAGTCGCAGACATCATTGCCGCGCGCGACCGGCTGAAAAAGCGCGGCGCACGTGTGCTCGGCAACGGTGAACCTAAGATTGGCGCCCACGGCAAACCGGTATTGTTTCTGCATCCAAAGGACTTTTCCGGGACACTGGTCGAGTTGGAGGAAGCCTGAGATCCGATGAATTGGATTCTTGTTGCAGCCGCGTTTTTCATCGTTTGGTGGGTGATGTTCTTTGCCGTCCTTCCGTTTGGCCTGCGGACCCAGGAAGAAGAAGGCGACGTCACGCTCGGTACTGTCAGAAGCGCTCCGCGCGGGCCGCACATTTTGCGCGCTGGTCTGCGCACGACGGTCATTACGCTGATCATGTTCGGGCTATGGTTCGCTGCTGTCACGTTTTTTGGCTTGTCGCTCGATAACATTCCGCGGATCGTTCCGGATTTCGGATAGACCAGCGCGATCACGGCGACGCGACGACAAGCTACAAGGCAAAAAAAAGCAAGGCATACGCCTTGCAGGTAACGCGTCCGATCAGATTTCCGGTCTCCCGGCGGCTGCGCGTCAGCGCGCCTAGATCGCATCCTCCCAAGACATTGACCGCGTATGGCCGACGTTGCCGCCAGCTCTTGTTGTGATTGCAAAATTTCTAGACCAACCCGCTCGTACTTGTCATCAAAAAAGTTGAGTCACTTCGACAATTCGGGTACCAACGCACCAATTTCGAACAAAAAGAGTTAATTGGTCCAAAATTGGTTTGCCACTTATCCGGTTTGCATCCGTCCCTGAAATGGCTATGAAACGCCATCGGAAATAACTTTGAACTGGCCGGCCATTCGGACCGGTTCCTTCACCTCGTTTCAATAGGTACATTATGCGTTTATCGCGCTACTTTTTGCCCATACTCAAGGAAAATCCCCGTGAAGCCGAAATTGTTTCACACCGGCTCATGCTGCGTGCGGGGATGATAAAACAGCAGGCAGCAGGCAGCTTCTCGCTGCTGCCGTTGGGCCTGCGTGTACTCGAAAAAATCAATCGCATCATCCGCGAAGAACAAAACCGCGCCGGTGCGATCGAGATTTTAATGCCGACCATCCAGTCGGCCGATCTTTGGCGTGAAAGCGGACGGTACGACGATTACGGCAGGGAGATGTTGCGTATCAAGGATCGTCACGATCGCGACATGCTTTACGGTCCGACCAACGAGGAGATGGTAACGGACATTTTCAGGGCCTACGTGAAGTCCTACAAGGACCTGCCTTTGAACCTCTATCACATCCAGTGGAAGTTCCGCGACGAAGTGCGTCCACGCTTCGGCGTCATGCGCGGGCGCGAGTTTCTGATGAAGGATGCCTATTCTTTTGACCTTGATTACGAGGGTGCCAAGGCGGCCTACAATCGAATGTTCGTATCCTACCTTCGCACGTTCGAACGGGCAGGGCTGAAAGCGATCCCGATGCGTGCCGATACCGGTCCAATAGGCGGAGACCTGAGCCATGAATTCATCATTCTGGCCGAAACCGGCGAGAGCGAGGTGTTTTGTCATCGCAACTTCCTTGGCCTAGAGGTTCCCGGTCCCGACACAGATTTCTTAGACAACGATCACATCGCTGGCATCGTTGGCGCCTGGACCAAGCCATACGCCGCCACCGACGAAATGCATGACGAAAAAGCATGGGCGGATATCGCCGAAGGCGACCGATTGGCGGCGCGCGGCATCGAAGTCGGCCATATTTTCCACTTCGGAACCAAATACTCCGAACCGATGGGCGGCACCGTGCAGGGTCCGGACGGCAAGGAGCACCCGGTTTCGATGGGTTCCTATGGCATTGGTCCGACACGCCTGATGGCCGCCATCATTGAGGCGTCACATGATGACAATGGTATTATCTGGCCCGAATCAGTCGCGCCGTTCGACGCGGTGATCATCAACATGAAACCCGGCGATTCCGCTTGCGACGAAATGGCTGGAAACCTTGAGAAGGCACTCACCTTGAAAGGGTACGACATTTTGGTGGACGATACCGATCAGCGAGCGGGTGGTAAATTCGCCACCGCAGATTTGATAGGCGTTCCCTGGCAGATCATCATCGGCCCGCGTGGCGTGGCTGCCGGCGAAGTAGAGGTTAAAAACAGGCGGACGGGCGACCGAACTTCGATGCCCCCGGCAGCAGTAACCTCAGCAATGAACGCCGCCGGATGAGTTCGGCAGATAAAACCGCTGACGGTGCAAGGCCTTTCGGCACGTTCGAACGTATGATCGCCTGGCGCTATCTGAGGTCCCGGCGCAAAGAAACCGTCATTTCGGTGATCGCCTCGATATCGTTCATAGGCATCATGCTCGGGGTCGCGACGCTGATCATCGTCATGGCGGTGATGAACGGATTTCGGGCCGAATTGCTGACTCGAATCCTGGGCATCAATGGTCATCTGATCGTTCAACCGATCGATAGCCCGCTACATGACTATGACGAACTGAGCAAGCGGTTCGAGGCTGTCGACGGTGTTAAGTCCGCCATCCCGTTGGTTGAGGGCCAGACCCTTGCATCCGGGCGGATTGGTGCCGGAACCGGCGCGCTCGTCCGCGGTGTCCGCGAGGTCGATATCCCCAAACTGGAACTCGTCGCGGGCAGTGTGCGTCAGGGAAGTTTTGAGGGATTCGACGCTTCCGAAGGTGTGGCGATCGGCAGCCGCATGGCGCAGAATCTGGGTCTCGGCATCGGCGAGTCCCTGACGCTGATTTCGCCCGAGGGCGACATCACACCCTTTGGCACCACACCGCGGGTCAAAGCATATCCGGTTGTCGCCATCTTCGAAGTCGGCATGTCCGAATACGATGCTTCAATCGTGTTTTTGCCGCTTACCGAAGCCCAGCTTTATTTCAATTCCGAAGGCATCGTCCAGACGATCGAGGTCTTTGTGGACGATCCCGACAATGTCGATGCGCTGCGGCTGCCGTTGGAGGAGGCCGCTGCGCGGCAGTTGTTGCTGACCGACTGGCGGCAGCGAAACAGTACATTTTTCTCGGCATTGCAGGTCGAGCGTAATGTCATGTTCATGATCCTGACGCTGATCGTTCTCGTAGCCGCTTTGAATATCATTTCCGGCCTCATCATGCTGGTCAAGGACAAGGGGCACGACATCGCCATCCTCAGGACGATGGGAGCGACGCGGGGCTCGATCCTGCGCATTTTCCTGATGACCGGCGCGGCAATCGGCATCGTTGGAACCTTGGCCGGCGTGGTGCTGGGTATCGTCGTCTGCCTGAACGTTGAATCGATCCGCCAGTTCTTTTCATGGCTGTCGGGTACCACGATATTCAATCCGGAGCTCTATTTTCTTAGTCAGCTTCCCGCAAAAATGGATCCCGGTGAGACGATTTCGGTCGTTGCCATGGCAATCATTCTATCGTTTATCGCAACGCTGTTTCCGGCCTGGCGGGCAGCAAAACTCGATCCCGTTGAAGCCCTGAGGTACGAATGATGGCGAACGATGCCATTCTTCAGCTTGACGGTGTGGGACGCCAATACAAGCAGGGACCGCGGACACTCAACATCCTCGATGGTGCGGATTTATTACTGCATCCAGGTGAGATGGTGGCGCTTGTCGCACCGTCCGGCGCGGGCAAGTCGACTCTCCTGCATGTTGCCGGTCTGCTTGAACGCCCGGATGCCGGCGACGTCATCATCGCTGGCCAAAGCTGCGGCAAACTGAACGACGATGCGCGAACGGCACGACGGCGCAACGACATCGGATTTGTCTACCAGTTTCACCATCTTTTGCCGGAATTCTCCGCGCTCGAGAACATCATGCTACCGCAGCTGGTGCACGGGTTCGGCAAACAGGAGGCCAGCGCCAGGGCTGCGCAGCTGCTCGACTACATGAAGATCGGCGACCGGGCCGAACACCGCCCCTCGGAGTTGTCCGGTGGCGAGCAGCAGCGCGTGGCGATCGCCCGCGCGGTTGCCAACGCCCCCCAGATTCTGCTTGCCGACGAACCGACCGGCAACCTTGATCCGGTCACCTCTTCCTATGTGTTCGAAGCGCTTGAGGCACTTGTGCGGCAATCCGGTCTGGCAACGCTGATCGCCACGCACAATCACGCTCTTGCCGAACGCATGGACCGGCGCATCACCTTGAAAGACTCCAAAATCATCGATCTATGAACCACCGCTCTGCTTTGGCATCGCGCCTCCGATCAGACCGGTCACCTGTTCGGCAGCCAAGCGGACCTTTCGGCCAAGCGCATCGAGCCCCTCATCTGGGAAGCGAATTGTCGGGCCGGATACTGAAATCCCGGCAACGGGTTCGCCATAGGCATTGAAAATGGTTGAGGCCACGCAGCGCATACCCAGATAGCGTTCTTCGTTGTCAAGCGACCATCTGCGTTTTCGGATCGTGTGCAGATCTGCTCGCAACGCATCGGGTGAAGACAGCGTCTTGGGCGTGTGCTGTTCGAGCCGGGATGCTTCAATGATTGCGGTTGCCGCATCGTCGCTCATGCTCGCAAGCAAGGCTTTGCCGATGCCCGATGAATGTAGCGGTCCGCGGCTACCGGGGCGAAAGAACGCCCGGATCGGATTGTGGGTCTCTACCTGTGCGATAAAAACGACATCGCCCGCATCGGCGATGGCCAGATTTGCGGTCTCGCCGGTCTCCTCCATCAACCGGCGCATGGTTTTCATCGCTGCTTCGACCAAATTCGTGCGTACCAGATAGGCGCTGCCGGCACGGAACGCTTCAATTCCGATTGACCACTTTTGTGTCGCCTCCTCAAGATCGGCGAATCCCTGTTCTTGCAAGGTCGACAATATCCGGTGGGTGGAGGAGGGCGGCATGTCGATGCTTTCGGCGAGTTCGGTCAGTGTGGCCGCGCCCCCGCGTGCCAGTTGTTTCAACACGGTCAACCCCTTGTCCAACGCCCGAATGGTGCTGGGTTGAGGCGGATGGAACAGCGATTTTGGTCGCCCGCGTGCCCGTTTCCTTGGCTCCAGTGTCATGCATTCTCCCTGTCTTCCGCTGGTATATCGGATTAATCGCGGTCGTTTTTCCAAACTGGATCGAAATTCAAAGCTCAAATAATTCAATAGGATATCAAAAAAAATTCGAAAATGGAAAATATTTTCAGAAAAATTGCAAAATTCGTTTGCGAGTGTAGGATTCAAGCCAGAAGTCTACACTTGGAGAGATGCCATGTCTGGCCAAAACCCGGTTTTCATTCCCGGCCCGACCAATATTCCCGATCGTCTGAGACACGCGATGAGCGTTCAGACGACCGACCATCGTGCGCCGGATTTCATCGAATTGTTGGAACCGCTGATCCGTGATCTGAAAAAGATATTCAAGACCAGGGACGGTACTGTAATCAGCTTTCCGGCGAGCGGAACAGGCGGTTGGGAAGCCGCCGTCACCAACACGCTGTCGCCCGGCGATAAGGTTCTGGTCGCGCGTTTCGGTATGTTCTCACACCGTTGGATCGACCTATGCCAGCGTCACCGCCTCGATGTTGAGGTGATCGAGTGCGAGTGGGGCACCGGCGCTCCTGCCGACCGCTATGCCGAGCACCTAGCTGCCGACAAGAACCAAGAGATCAAGGCGGTTTTGGTGACGCACAACGAAACCGCGACGGGCGTCAAGAGTGACATCGCCGCAGTTCGCGCGGCAATGGATGCCTGTGACCACCCGGCAATGCTCTACGTCGATTGCGTTTCTTCGCTGGCATCGATGGATTTTCGAATGGACGAGTGGGGCGTCGACCTGGCCGTGTCCGGTTCGCAAAAGGGTTTCATGCTTTCCACCGGAATGGCAATCGTCGGTGTCAGCCAGAAGGCACTGAAAGCAACAGAAACTGCTGAATGTCCGCGCTGCTTTTTCGATTTCCGCGACATGGGCGAGGCAAATGCCAAGGGCGGTTTTCCCTATACGCCGCCGTTGCCGCTGATGCACGGTCTGCGCGAAAGCCTCGACATGCTGCTGGATGAAGGCCTCGACAATGTGTTTTCCCGTCATTACCGCATTGCCGAAGGTATCCGCCGCGGTGTTGCCGCCTGGGGATTTGACCTCTGCGCCAGATCGCCGGAACTCTACTCCGACACGGTCAGCGCAATCTACGTTCCTGATGGTTTCGATAGCAACGTTTTGACCGATCATGCGTTTGACAAGTTTCGCGTTTCGTTTGGCGTGGGTTTGGGCCAGATGGCAGGCAAGGCGTTCCGCATCGGACATCTCGGATCGCTGACCGACGTCATGGCTTTATCGGGCCTGGCGACAATTGAAATGGCGATGAAGGATCTGGATTATCCGATCGAATTGGGATCGGGTGTATCTGCGGCGCAGGACTACTACCGAAGCTCGGCCGAACTGGCCACAGCCCAGGCGGCTTGAATGAACGATGACTGATATGATGATACCGACATATGACGAGGTTCTTGAAGCGCATGAGCGCATCAAGCCCCACATTCATCGCACGCCGATCCTGACCAGCTCGTTTCTGAACGAACTGACCGGCGCGGAGCTGTTCTTCAAGTGCGAGAACTTTCAAAAGGCCGGTGCTTTCAAGGTTAGGGGTGCGTCGAATGCCGTATTCGGACTCGATGAGGAAAAAGCCAGGAAGGGCGTGGCCACGCATAGCTCCGGAAACCACGCCCTGTCGCTGAGCTACGCTGCCGGGCGCCGCGGCATTCCGTGCCATGTGGTCATGCCGCGTACGGCGCCGCAGGCCAAGAAGGATGCGGTGCTCGGCTACGGTGGCCGGATCACCGAATGCGAACCTTCGACCTCAAGCCGCGAGGAGACCTTCGCCAAGGTGCAGGCCGAAACCGGCGCAGAATTTGTCCATCCCTACAATGACCCCCGCGTGATTGTCGGTCAGGCGACCTGTTCGAAGGAATTGGTGGAGGATGTCAGCAATCTCGATGCCGTTGTTGCGCCGATCGGCGGCGGTGGCATGATATCGGGTTCGTGCCTGACACTGTCCACCATCGCACCGGCAACGAGTATCTATGCGGCCGAACCAAAGAATGCCGATGACGCCTATCGTTCATTCAAGGCCGGGCACATCATCGCCGATGATGCACCCAATACAGTCGCTGACGGTCTTAAAGTGCCGCTGAAGGAACTGACCTGGCATTTCGTTTCCAACCACGTCACCGACATCCTGCTGGCGACTGAAGACGAGATTGTCGACGCCATGAAGCTGATCTGGAAACGCATGAAGATCGTCATGGAACCGTCCTCAGCCGTACCGCTGGCAACCATTTTGAAAAATCCCGACACGTTCCGCGGCAAGCGGGTCGGCGTCATCATCACCGGCGGAAACGTCGATCTGGACAAGCTTCCCTGGATGTAATCGCGGGATCAAGGAGAAAGAAGAAATGAACGCACCGGTAAACGTCAACAATCTCGAAGTTGGTTATGATATCCCCGCCGCTCCCGGCATGGATGAGGCCGATATCCAGACGCCGTGCCTTGTTCTCGATCTCGACGCATTGGAGCGAAATATCGTCAAAATGGGCGAATTGGCCAAGGAAATGGGCGTACGGCACCGGATCCACGGCAAGATGCACAAATCCGTCGACGTCGCGCTGCTGCAGGAGAAACTCGGCGGCTCGTGCGGTGTTTGCTGTCAGAAGGTGTCCGAGGCTGAAGTCTTCGTCCGCGGCGGCATCAAGGACGTTCTGGTGTCCAATCAGGTGCGTGATCCGGCCAAGATCGACCGGTTGGCGCGGTTACCCAAGCTGGGCGCGCGAACGCTGTGCTGTGTCGATGATCTCGCTAATGTGGCCGATCTGTCAGCCGCTGCGCAGAAACATGGAACGGAGATCGAGTGCCTGGTCGAAATCGACTGCGGTGCCGGTCGCTGCGGGGTTACGACCACACCGGCCGTGCTCGAGATCGCCAGGGCGATCAATGCTGCGCCCGGTCTTAAGTTCTCGGGGATACAGGCCTATCAGGGTGCGATGCAGCATTTGGACAGCTACGAAGACCGCAAGGCGAAAATCGATATCGCTGTCGCAATGGTCAAGGACGCGGTTGATGCACTCAATGCCGAAGGTATTGAATGTGACATTGTCGGCGGAGGCGGCACCGGCTCTTACTATTTCGAGGGCACTTCCGGCGTCTACAATGAGCTTCAGTGTGGCTCCTACGCCTTCATGGATGCCGACTATGGCCGCATACTGGACAAGGAAGGCAACCGCATCGACCAGGGCGAGTGGGAGAATTCGCTGTTCATTCTGACTTCGGTCATGAGCCACGCCAAGGAAAACAAAGCGATTTGCGACGCCGGCCTTAAAGCGCAATCGGTCGATTCCGGCCTGCCGGTCATCTATGGTCGCGATGACGTCAAATACATCAAATGTTCTGACGAGCACGGCGTCATTGAAGATTCGGACGGCGTGCTGAAGGTCAATGACAAGCTCAAACTTGTGCCCGGCCACTGCGATCCGACCTGCAATGTCCACGATTGGTATGTCGGCGTGCGCGGCGGCAAGGTTGAAAGCCTCTGGCCGGTCTCGGCGCGTGGCAAGGCATACTAGGAAATCAGATGCTGATCGTTTCAGAGGAAATCTGCCAGCAGGTAGTTGATCGCAAGGCGTCGTTTGATGCTGTTGAGGCCGTGTTCGGCGCGATGGCAAAGGGAGATGCATGGAATTTCCCGGTTGTCCGTGAGGCAATCGGCCATGCCGATGCGCTTTACGGATTCAAGTCGGGTTTTGACCGCGCAGGATTGGTTCTCGGTGTAAAATCCGGCGGCTATTGGCCGGGCAACATGGCCAAGGACCTTACCAACCATCAGTCGACGGTCTTTCTGTTTGATCCGGATACCGGCCAGTTGTCGGCAATTGTCGGCGGCAACTATTTGACCGCGGTGCGCACAGCCGCCTCCAGTTCCGTTTCGATTGCCCATTTGGCGCGCAAGGACGCCAAGGTATTGGGCATGATCGGTGCCGGGCACCAGGCCGCGTTCCAACTGCGTGCCGCGGCGGAGCAGCGTGACTTCGAGAGGGTCGTTGCCTGGAATTTCCACCCGGAGATGCTTCCGGGTCTGGAGAAGGTTGCCAATGAAATCGGACTTCCGTTCCATGGCGCCGAAAGGGAGGAAGTGGGGGAGAGTGCCGATGTGATCATTTCAATCACATCGGCGCAGGAGGCGCTGATGATGCGCGACTGGGTTAAACCGGGCACGCACATCGCCTGTATGGGAACCGACACCAAGGGCAAGCAGGAAGTCGATCCAAGCCTGGTCGCCGCCGCAACGGTTTTCACCGATGAAGTGGCGCAGTCTATTTCGATCGGCGAAACACAACACGCGATTGCAGGTGGCCTGATCAGCGAGAACGACATCACTCCCATTGGCGATGTGATCAACGGCGTTCATCCGGGCAGAACCAGCGAAACCGAAGTCACCCTGTTTGACGGTACAGGTGTCGGTCTCCAGGATCTTGCTGTTGCCTCAGTCGCAGCCCGCATTGCCGCCGAAAGAGGTCTGGCGCAACAAGTCAGCCTGTAGCCTTTTTCGGCGCACGGGGTCCGTGTCGCTAGGTAAGACCGATCGCATCTTTTGCCTGCAACTCGCTTGAGCGGTGTGCCGGTCCATGCCAAACAACCGCCTCGATCATGATCATATGGCGGTCAATCGTGCAGCGCACCGGGGCAAAGACATACTGGCAAGTATCAAGGTCGGCAGCCATGTTGCAGGCGTTTGCAACGGTGCTCACATTCACAGCGTTCGGTGTAAAACGCGCGTTCGCCCACACATCCGAACAGGCATTTGTCCTGATATTGCCGACGGATCTCTACATTGCGTCCGGCGTCAGCGTGGTGGCGTTGACGGTTATCGCGGTCGCTGTTCTTCCAAACGATGCTGCGCGTTCGATTTTTTCCTCGGCAAGACTTGCACTGTTACCTCGCTTCGAAATCGAGACGGTGACGAGCCTGGCATCCTTCATGTTTCTCGGTTTCCTGGTCTATCTGGGGATGACCGGTCCAGCCAACCCGACCCAAAACCTGCTTCCCCTGATCGTCTGGACCGTGTGGTGGATGGGATTTCTTACCGCGCAGGCATTGTTTGGTGACCTTTGGCGGTATCTCAATCCGTGGACAGGGATCTACCGCTTATTTTCGTCCGCTTTGGGTGGCCGGAAATTTCTCATTTTGCCGGCCCGCGCGGGCAGTTGGCCAGGCGTTGCGATTTTTCTCGCTTTCGGCTGTTTCATGCTCGCCGACATTGCCCCGGAAGATCCGTCACGGTTGGCGATGCTTGTCTTTTCCTATTGGGTGTTCACATTTGTCAGCATGATCTTGTTCGGCGCTGACGAATGGTTGGCGCGTGGCGAGTGTTTCACGATCATTCTGCGCCGATATGCTTCGCTCGCCTTTTTTGGACGCGTCGGCGGGCAATTAAGGGTCGGTGTTTCAGGCTGGAGATTGTTGCGCGCAAAACCGGCATCACTGAGTGGTGGTATTCTTGTGCTCCTGATTCTTGGCACAGGCAGTTTCGATGGCGTGAACGAAACGTTCTGGTGGCTTGGTAAAATCGGTATCAACCCTCTGGAATTTCCCGGACGCTCTGCAGTCATTTTGCCCACAATTATCGGATTGCTGGTTGCAAATGCACTGTTGGTGGTAGTGTTTGCCTTGGTCGTGTGGCTCGGGTTGGCATTGGCAAAAACTGACGTCGCATTTGCCGAAGCCTTCGGTTTGCTGGCACTGGCCATTCTTCCGATCGCACTCGGCTACCACATCGGCCACTACCTGACCGCGTTTCTCGTGCAGGTTCAGTACACGGCGATCGCACTAACCGATCCCTTCGACACCGGTGCCGATTACCTTGGGCTTGGCCAGTTCTACGTCACCACTGGATTTTTCAATTCACGCGATACGGTCGAATTCATCTGGCTTTGTCAGGCTGGTGCGGTCGTCCTGGGGCATGTACTGTCGGTTTTGCTGGGCCACGCTTTGGCGACCAGATTGTTTCCCAGCGCTCGCCAGGCATTACTCAGTCAATTGCCGCTTGCGCTGTTCATGATCGTCTATACGTTGTTCGGCCTGTGGCTGCTTGCAGCGCCGAGGGGTGCATAACAATTTCCGGAGGTTACTGGACAAATTGTTCGTATACATACAATATTGGCGCGAGGAATGCGGTCAGTACATGTTGATCCAAGGGAGGTGAGAGAATGAAAAACCAGATAAAGCGGAACGAAACCCGCAGATCGATCCTGAAGAAAATGGCTGCCGGTTCGGCGCTTGCCGCGGGTGCGACGGCCATGCCCGGCTTTGTGCGCTATTCGCAGGCTCAGAGTTCCGCACCAATCAAGGTTGGATTTCAGCAGCACAGCACGGGCATAGGCGCTGCGTATGGCCGTTGGTACGGCCGCACGACCGAAGCGGCCGCCAAGCTGATCAATGATGCCGGCGGTATCAATGGCAGACCGCTGGAGATTGTCGCCGAGGATGACGGCACCGATCCGAAGCGCGGTGCCGAAGTGGTCGAGAAATTCGCCAATCAGCACAATTGTGATGTCGCCTACGGCACGCTGTTCAGCCATGTGGTGATCGGCTCTTCACCGCGGGCAGGCGAACTCAAACTGCCGTATTTCGTTGTGTCCGAAGGACATCACGTGGCCAGCGGCATGCTCAACCGATATACGCTCCAACCCGGCATCACCGACGTGAAGAGCCAGGTGCAGGCGATGGCACCATTCGTCGCCAACAATCTCGGCAAGAAAGTCACGATGATCTTCCCGGATTTTGCCTTTGGCCACGATCATCGCGACTATTTCTCTGCCGCGATTGAAAAGCAGGGCGGGCAGGTATTGGAAAAGATTGCCATTCCGCCGACCGAGTCGTCTTTCACCAAGTATTTTCCGAAGATTCCGCGCGAAACCGAAGTCATCTACCACGTCATGGTCGGTCCTGCCGTGCTCACCTTCGTAAAGGAGATGGGCGAGTTCTTCGGCTCCAGCCGCCCTGAAATCTTCGGTTTCATCGACAGTCTTGAGGCGGTGGATCTTGCTAGCCCCGGGCTTGAATTCCTCGACGGCACATATTTCTGGGAAGGCAATCCGCGATATGCGCAGGTCGATCAGTCGCCTTTCGACAAGGCGTATCGGGAGGCGGTCGGGGTCGATGCGAACGGCGCGTCGATATCCGATTCCAAGGATGTTTCGACCTATGCGCACATGTTCGGCTGCTGGGAAACGCTCTACATCATCAAGGCCGGAATGGAAGCGGCCGGATATCAGGGGCCGCAGGACCGCGCCAAACTGATCGAAGCGGTCGAAGCAATGACTGAGATGCCGCATTCCAACGAACACCCGCAGGGCGCCAAACTGTTCAATGGCAAGACGCATCAGGTGTTTGGACATCAGTACATATCGAAGGTAACCGGCGGAAAGCTCATCGTTGCCCACACCACTTCGATCGAGGATACGTTCTATCCCGATGAAGTCGACTACACGACACAGCCTTTCTGACGCTGACTGAGCGGGGAACCCCGGCCCGTTGCGGCCGGGGTCGTTTCAATGGATTTTGGGCCTTATCTTGTTCTGGCCTCACTGGAGGGTGCGGTACAGGCCAGTGTGCTGGCCCTGACCGCTGTCGGTCTGAGCCTGGTGTTCGGCGTGATGCGGGTGGTCAACGTCGCACACGGTGAGTTTTTCATGCTGGGCGCCGTTTTGGCGTGGGTGGTAGCCACCAGCATCGGCGTTCACCCGGCACTGGGCTTCGTTCTTGCCCTTGTTATTGCCCCGGTTCTCGTCGGCGCCATCGCAATAATCGCTGATGTATTGGTGCTCAAACGCCTGAACTACGATCCGGAAAACACTATCGTTGCAACCATCGGGCTGCTTTACATCATCCAGCAGGTAACCCTGATGACCTATGGGCCGGATGCCCGGCCGGTGGAAGCGCCGTTCAACCAGCGCCTGGCCTTGCCATGGCCGGAATGGGGTGAGGGCGGACTGACCCTTGGCTGGCCGTGGGGATTTGGCACGACGAGTTACAAATTGTTTGTCATCGCCGCCGCCATCGTGCTCCTGATCGTGCTCTGGCAGTTGATGTCGCGCACCAAGCTTGGCTTGGTGATGCGCGCCACCCAGCTTGATCGCGAGATGGCGCTTGCCTTTGGCATTCATGTCGATCGTGTCTACGCCTTTGCATTCGGTATCGGCGCCGCACTGGCCGCACTTGCCGCAACTCTGATCGTGCCGATCCAGCAAGCGCATTACCTGATGGGCGCAGATCCGCTGTTGCTGTCGTTCATCGTTGTCATCATCGGTGGACTTGGCAGTCTGCCGGGCACCGTGGCCGCAGCGGTTCTGATCGGCATGAGCGACGGCATGATTTCGATGTTCTTTTCGCCCACATTGGCCAAAATTCTTTCCACGCTGCTGGTAGCATTTGTGTTGGTGTTTCGACCTCAAGGTCTTTTTGGAACGCGCCGCGCATGACCGAGGCAGGCAAATCGCTGGCGTTGAATGCGGGTGTCATCGCACTACTGATCGTGCTGCACTTTGTGCTTCCCGCTTACCATCACGGCAATCTCGCGCGCATCATGGTACTTGCGATCTACGCCATGGGATTCAATTTCGCCTTCGGCTACGGCGGTATGCTCAGCCTGGGGCACGCCCTGTTTTTTGCAGCCGGCATGTATGGCATGGGCCTGACCATGCAACATTTGGATTGGCCGGCCGGTGCTGCCATTGTTGCCGGGCTGCTTGCCGCCTTCGTCGTGTCGACTGCGGTCGGGTTTCTCGCGTTACGCACAGCGGGTGTGCAGCTCATGATCGTCACGTTGATGTTTGCACAAGCCGGATTTCTTACGGTGCTCTATTTCGGCGAATGGACCCGCGGAGACGAAGGATTCGTCATCCAGCAGTCCGAAAGAGTGTTGGCCGGCGTCGATCTGAGCAACGAATCCACACGCTATCTGGCTGGGCTCCTGTTGTTTGGCGCCTGTTTCGTCTTCATGTCCCGACTGGTGCAATCGTCCTTCGGCAAGGTTTTGGTGGCGATACGCGAAAACGAGGAGCGCACGCGTATGCTGGGTTACGATGTTGCGCGCTACAAACTCGTTGCCTTCATCATATCGGGCACGGTCTCGGGCCTGGCGGGCGCGGCATACGGTCTTCTCTTCGGCTATGTCGGGGCCAGTTTTGCATCGGTCCAGTATTCGATCCTGCCGCTACTATGGGTGCTCCTCGGCGGTGCCGGGACAGTGCTCGGGCCGTTCATCGGCACCTTGTTCATGTTCTACCTCATTGATATTTCAAGCGGCTTTACCAGTGCCTATCTGGCGATTGCCGGCGCTGTACTGGTTCTACTCACACTGTTTGCGCGGCAGGGGATTGTCGGCGAGGCGAGACAGAGGTGGTTGCCATGGCTGCCGTGAACCTGCTGCAGGCCAGGGGGCTGACCAGGCGGTTCGGCGGCTTGCTTGCCGTATCGCATGTTGATTTTGCAATTCCAGCGGGACAGATACGCGCGCTTATCGGCCCGAACGGCGCCGGCAAGTCGACACTGGTCGGTTTGATCTCCGGACGGATATCGGCGACAGCCGGCACGGTCGAGTTCCAAGGCAGGGACATCACCCATCTCCCGGCACATCGGCGCATCGCCGGCGGCATGGCCTACACCTTTCAGATTACCTCGGTCTATCCGCGACTGCCACTGGATGAGAACGTGGCGCTCGCCGTTCGCAGGGTATCGGGGTCGAACAGCGATGTGATCGACCGGGAGACTGAGGCCGCACTTGCCAGTGTCGGTCTTGCCGGCCGGCGGTATGAAACCGCCGGTGATTTGTCCTATGGCCACCAGCGCCTGCTCGAGATTGCCATGGGCCTGGCCCAAAAGCCCAAACTGCTCATACTGGACGAGCCGACGCAGGGGCTTGCCGACAGCGAGGTCGTCGAGTTCAAGACACTCATCCGATCCATGGCAGGCAACACGACCATCCTGCTCATCGAGCACAATATGGATGTAGTGATGGATACAGCTGATCTGGTGACCGTGCTGAACTTCGGCGAGATCCTCGCGGAAGGCACTCCCGACGAAATCAGCGGCAACCGGAATGTTCAGTCAGCCTATCTGGGGACGGCCGATGCTTGAGGTCAGGCAGATAGATGCCGGGTATGGTGCGGCGCAGATCTTGAGGGGGATCTCGCTTTCGGTATCCGCCGGCGAAATCCTCTGCCTGTTGGGCCGCAACGGCGCCGGGAAGACAACGACGATGAAAGCGATCATGGGCTTGTTGCCGATTTCGAACGGCTCGATCACGCTCGACAACGAGGATATATCGCACCTGCCGGCATACGAGATCCCGCGCAAGGGAATTGGCTACATTCCGCAGGGCAGGAGGCTGTTTACCGAACTGACGGTCGCCGAAAATATCGAGACGGGTCTTATGGTCAGCGGTGGCGGAACCAGGCTGCGCGAACGCGTGCTCGATATTTTCCCGCGCTTGCGCGAACGCCTCGATCAGGTTGCCGAAACGCTTTCGGGCGGTGAGCAACAGATGCTCACCACGGCGAGGGCGCTTTGCATCGAACCGAAGGTTTTGCTTCTCGATGAGCCGACCGAGGGTTTGCAGCCATCGATGATCGAGCAGATCAGACAGGTGGTATTACGATTGCGGGATGAGGGCGTCGCCATCATTCTCGTGGAGCAGCGTGTTGACGCAGTCCTGTCGGTCGCCGACCGTGTTGCCTTCATCGAAAATGGCCGCAACCGCGAGGTCGTCGACACCGAGGTTTTGCGCAAAGATCCATCGCTGCTGAAAAAGTACATGGCCGTTTGAAGTCGCTCATTGGACCGTATCGGCGCTTTCAGCTGATCTGCATGATCGTCGATCGGTTTTGCCCACGGTTTGCGGCACTCCGAACTACTGAAGTACGTATTTATTCTGCCCTTTTTCTTCCAAGATCCATTCATTCAGTTGCGCCACAACAGATTTCACCATGGTTTGGACGGGGTCACCGGAAATGGTGTCGATTGTTACGTGGGCGATGTTGCCAACCGCGCCAATCAGGTTGCCGCCATAAGGGTCTTCGTCCTCGACGGCAGCGACGGTTCTCGTTGCAACAACGTTGTTCTCGATCGGGTTGACAATTTCCACTTTTGCAACGATCTCATCTGTCTTGCCGCGGAAATTACGCAGCCTGTGCGTGTCGATTTCGATCTCTTCCAGCGTAACCTTCATCACAACTGGCCGGTTCCCGGTGAAATGTGGAGTGATCGTAGCCGCAAGCTCTGTTTCGAACCGCTTTTTGACGTCAAGGCGCACATTGAGCACTTTTTGCGGGTCTTCCTTGAGGAATAATCTGGGCTGTCTGTCATTGTCGATATCCGGGGAAATCCTGACATCCACCAGGGTCAAGGCATAAAGATCGGTCAAGTTGGGTGTTCGCTTGAAGGTTGGCGATTGGCATGCCGATAGCGCGAAAGAAGATGCAATTGCCAATAATAATGCAGAGAGTGCTATGCGCATGTCACGGTTCCAGTGGCCATCGCAGATACGCTCGGAAGCGCCGTAACGAAAAGAAGAAGAATCGAGACAGGATCTTGATGGCTATGTTGATTTATGAGAAATCCGGCTAGCACGAGGAAATGATGTTGTCCACATCGTTTCAACCGATAGTATATGCAAATAGCTTTCAAACGAGTGCCGATCTTCAAGGATATCTCGAATTGAAATCGCTTTCACATCAGGTCGAAATGGAAACTCCAAATGTACAAGATATTAGTTAAATATCATAAAAATAAATGAATATCGATACCAGTGAATCGATCGCATCTCAATACAAGGCATAGCTTTGAAAATCCGTTCTAGTCGTTGTGTGTTGCGCGATTGACCATCAGTGCTCCGGTAGGAAGAAACAATCAAGGGTAGTACATAGGCTGGAGCACCGGTCAAGCTTCAGTATGGGCGCGGGTGGCTGGATATCGATGAGGCCAGATCGGAGGTATCGAATGGCCGCCTTGGCTTGAGCCGGATGAGTTCTGGCAGGATACACATGGGCCGAGTCATGCGGCGCAGTTGTTTGATCGTGTGAAAGCACAAGCTGCATTCGAACCGGCGGCATGTTCAAGTTTGCATAGTCAGGACGACCCCGCCGGAACGCCGGTCTCCATGCGGATTCGCTTGTCAGGCCGGGTTCGCCACGGTAGAAATCTCAGGTGTCGTGGGCAGCAACGTGAATGAGGTTTCTTCCGTGAGTACATCACTTTCAAACGGAGACCTGGAAGTTGTTCGACATACCGCGTTGTTTGGCGGCTTGAGCGACAAGCTGCTTACGTCCCTTTTGAAAACGGCGATCCTGCAGAACGTTATGCCGGGTGAAATCCTGTTCATGCAGAGTGACAAGGTTGAAGCGTGCTTTGTCGTCCTTGATGGCTGGGTGAAGATCTACCGCCTCAACCAGTATGGCGACGAAGCGGTCATTGGTGTTTTCTCGCGAGGACAGAGCTTCGGCGAGGCGGCAGTGTTTTCCATGAGCAAGTATCCTGCAACGGCCGAAGCCGTGACCGAAGCCCAACTTCTCAGATTGCCGCGAAATGCATTGGTGAATTGTGTTCGCCAGAATCCGCAATATTCGTTTGGGATGCTTGCTTCGACATCTCAGCACCTGCACGATCTCGTGCGGCAAATCGAACAATTGAAGACGAATACCGGAACGCAGCGCGTTGCTCGGTTTCTAGCTTCATTGTGTCCGGTGGCGGAAGGCTCGTGCACGATCGGCCTGCCATACGACAAAGCTTTGATTGCGAGCCGTCTCGGCATGAAACCAGAAAGTCTGTCGCGGGCATTTGCGAGATTGCGCAATGTCGGGGTCAGGGTTGAGCAGAGCAGTGCCGCCATCAGCGATGTCAAGTTGTTGCGCGGCTATGCCGAGTATGACCGAAATGACGCCGGGATACTGAGGAAGTATGAGCGATAAACGGCTGGCACGGGTTCTGTCGGCAATCGATGACGCCAATGCCCGGGATCCCAACTCAGTGGACGATGGTGGCACACCGCGGCCCGCGGAGCTCGTGTACGGCGAGCGGATGTCGGCAAAATTGCAGCAATTCTGCAGCGATGCAACGGACCATCTGCGTATCGCCGTTCGCGGGCAACATATCGAGCGTTGGAAAAGGCCGCGCGCCGACTATCCGGCCGGGCGCCAAGGCTATTTGAAATGGCGTAGCGAACTGAAAGCCAATCATGCCGAACGCACCGGCGAACTGATGCGGCAGGAAGGTTACGACGAGACGTCCATCGAGCGAGTTTCCGCTCTTGTCAACAAGCAGGGAATAAAGCGCGATAGCGAATCCCAGACACTCGAAGATGTTGCCTGCCTGGTTTTCCTGGAATTCTACGCAGCCGATTTCATCGACAAACATGATGATGAGAAGGTTATCGGGATACTGGAAAAAACTGCCCGCAAAATGTCACCGCAAGGCTTGACGGCTGCGGCCGAACTGGAGCTCTCCGATCGCCTTGGCAGCCTGCTACTGACTGCGTTGGGCAAAAACCGGAAACACTGATCAGACGCCCAACATGCCGTGCAGGCGCGCGTCCTTGGTCTTGAAATGGTCGACGAACCAGTCGCGCACCGCTCCCGCCAGAGCCGTTTCATAGTCCGCAAACTGGTCTTCCTCGAAACTGTCCATGATGTCGCGCATGTCGTCCAGCAACTTTTCGTGGTCCGCCTTGTGCTCGGCATATTGGTCGTAACTGTATTTGCGCATGATGGTTTCTTCTAAGGCGAAATGCGCGGAAATGCGTGCAAAGACCTCGCCGAGAAACGCGCTGACATTGTTCTTATCGGCTTCGCTGCCCAACTGAGCGTGAAGCTGGTTGATGAGGTCGACAAGCTCGCGATGTT
Organism: Rhizobiaceae bacterium; assembly: GCA_963669285.2. Taxonomy (GTDB): domain Bacteria; phylum Pseudomonadota; class Alphaproteobacteria; order Rhizobiales; family Rhizobiaceae; genus JAWKWH01. Next base: position 71,684 of record CAXXSI010000003.1, read on the forward strand.
CGTGGTCGACGTCGCTTACTCCGGTTTCGAATTCCGACCGCCACTCGATCAACGCCATTTGACACTCCTACCTGAAATTGAAGCCACCGGAATCAGCTTTGAAATCCACGGCCAGGTTCTGGAACGGTTCGAGCACGGCCTGATGCGTGGCCTCGTAATCGAATCCGCTTTCCCGCTTGCTGTCTCGTAGGCGGGCGGTGATTGTGTGTTCGCCGGCCGGTACCATCAGTTTCTGGTATGTCCGGGCGGGTCCGTCATTCGACAGGCCGGTGGCCGGGAGAAGTTCATCATACAACACTTCTCCGTCCACCGAGAGTTGAATGTGAGCGTCAATCCGTTCGCGGCCACAGGTGTTGGGTCGGCGCTCATTGGGGGGCAATTTGGCGATTTCCTTCGATGTCAGTATGCGGCAATCGACCTCTCGCGCGGCGCCGTGCGCAAAACTGAGCTTTATCTGCGCCATCCCGTCGGGAAATTGCTGATAGACCGGTTGGTTGGAGAAGTAACCGACAAACGCGCAGAATGCAGCGAAGAACACAAACTGACCGATATATTGCGGAATGCTAGGCATCAATCGGCTCCAACGGCTTCTCTTTGCGGTCATTGGGCGCTTCCGGGCCGCGCCGAACAGGTCTCTGCGCCAGATCATCGGCGAACTGCTTGAGCACATCACGGAGTTTACCCCCACCTGATGGGCCAACCCACGCCAGCTTGATACGGTCACGCGGAACACGATTGCGCAGGAACGGATCGCGTTCTCGGTTCAGCCTTTGTTCGGTCCAGTCGATGCCGAACCGCGCGTTACATGCGTTCTTGCGGCAGCCGGTCAAAACGACACCGTCGGCCAGATTGCGGCTAAGCACGTAATCGATGAAAGATGGCGGCAATTGGCCGACGCAGGCAAGCGAGACCACACCGACGGATTCCGAAGCGAAATCCTTCATAACCGGCCCCTTGTCGCATCCATACATGATGATGCGCGCAGGACCCGTCAAGTCGCGGCCGGCCTCTTCGGTTTGCTTGCGAAGTTGCGCAATTGGCATATCGGGCATGTCGATACCCGGCGATAGTTCCGATAAACGCCGAAATGGCGTCGATGTCGGGCATGATCCGGCACATATCCCGCAAGAGACGCAATAGGTTGGATTGACAATCGGTTCCCGCTCGAAAGGCAGGTCATCGGTTCGGGCAACCATTGAGATGGCATTGTAGGGGCAGTCGTTGAAACAGCGGGAGCAACCATTGCAATTGGCTAGATCCACCTCTGCCGGCCGGGCACGCTTCATCGGCGGCAACCATGGTATGGCAATCATGATGACCAGGAGGCAGATGCTCATTCCCCAGGTTACGCTTCCAGGCAGCGTCTCCAGCAACGGAAACAATGGTAGATAAAACCAGTCCAAGCCGACCTTTGCCGGCACCACCGCCAAATCGGCCGGCGCCTGGCTGAGGGCCGGATGCACGAGCGACAGCACCATCAGGGCGCCAAAGGTCGAAAACGCCAGACCGCGCGGCGGATTGATGCGTGATTTGGCAACGCGCTGAAGGTGCACCCACAACATGGCAAGCGCAATCAACGGGATTGCGATATGCATGAAGATCATCAGGGTGAAGAACCGGCTTTCCAGCGCGTCTGGGGATAGGAAGTTCCGGGCGATCGGTTCGCCAAAAATCGGCAACATGTCGAGCCATTCGGTCGACACGATGGCCACATACTGGGCCAGTTGGTCCCAGACGAGCCAGTAGCCACTGATCCCGGCGATGAACACCATCACCATGATGGGCACCCCGGTCACCCAGCTGAACCAGCGAACGCCGCGATAGCGGTCACGTGCGAATTCACGAGTGAGGTGCAGCAGCATCACGACGACAAGCGCATCTGAAGCGTAGCGGTGCAAGCTGCGCATGATACCGGCGAGGTACCATTGTTCGTGCGTCATATACTCGATCGATTCATAGGCGTTGTGCACGCCGGTATCGAAAAAGATGTAGACATAGATGCCGCTGACCGAGACGATCCAGTAAAAGAAGAATCCCAACGCCCCGAGGTTGAGCAACGGATTCCAAGCGGGCGGGAATGCCTTTTCGAGCAATCCTTCCAGTAAATCAAAGCCCCGACGCAGCGGCCACCGGACCAGATTCATGAATGGGTGCTCCCGTTTGATCCACTCGTTGGCCGAAACTCGCGTACCAGCGAGATCAACACCAAAGACAGGCAGGCTATACCGATCGCGATACCAATGAAAAGCGAGTAATTGAAGTAATAGCGGCCGGTGTTGGGATTGTAGACCGTACAGAACAATTTGATGCGCTCGGTAATCCCGGCAATGGTCAAAATATCGCGGCGCCGGTCGAACAATAGGTCCTTTAACGGCTCAACGACGGTTGGCGGATTGAAGACGCCGCCACGTATCTGCTGATAGATCCGCCCCTGCGCATCCACCACGCTGACTTGGGCCATATGATCAAAACCGCCAGCCGACGGGATAATCGTAAACCCGACCGCATCGGCGAGCTTTTCGACCGTTCCCTGATCGCCCGAAAGAAACAGCCAGTTTGGCAAATCGATACCTCTGGATCGGGCAAACGAGCGCATGCGCTCAGGCGTATCGTAGCGTGTATTGAAGCCGACCGTAATCGTCGTGAAACTATCGATGCCCAATGCTTCCTGACCAATTTCAATAGCCGGGCGCAAATTCTCGATGATAGCCGGGCATGAATCGGTGCAACCGGTATAAACCAGAGAAATCAGCAGCGGTTTTCCCCGAAGTTCGGTCAGGTTGATCTGGCGTCCTTCGGTATCGGTAAGGGTCATAGACGGTAAAAGCCGGCCGATCGCGTCATTGGAACGTGCGATAGCCTGTTCTTCGGGCGTTGGCCTTGCTGCACTTGCCGGAAAGACCAGAAATACAACCGTGAGCAAGCACACGGCGAGCTTCATATGAATGCCCCGACAGCCCTGTCAGCAATTGCTGCAGCAAGCAGCAGACATAGTTGCAGCAGCGACGCAAGGAAGTTCCGCAGCGCCTGGCTGCGCTCTGGGCGGATCACCAGCGCGATGCTGCGCCAGGTGAAGATGGCTCCGCCGATCGATGCGCCCGCAAGATAGATCAAGCCCATGCCGTACCAGGCGGGAATGAGTGCGATCAGCGACAATGCCACGGTATGCGCGAGAATGACCCAGGCACACAATTGATCGCCAACAACGACGGGTAACATTGGAACTTTCGCGCGCGCATAGTCGTCGCCGGCAAACATTGCCAAACTCCAGAAATGCGGAGGTGTCCACAGGAACAACACAAGCGTCAGCAGCAGCCCTGCTGTCCCGATCGCCGGATCAATTGCAGCAGCGCCGGCCAGTACGGCAAAACTGCCTGCCAATCCGCCAATGACGATGTTGGTCCAGGACCGGCGTTTCAGCCATACGGTGTAGATCACTGCATAGGTAAAAGCGCCCAGAAACGTATAAAGCGCAGCCCACCAGTTGGTCGCCAGGCCGGCCAGCAGGACAGCAAAGCCCTGCACAGCGATGATAATGGCCAGCCAGGTTGTGTCAGCGCTGAATTTACCGGTTACGAACGGCCGGTTGGCCGTCCGTTTCATGCGGGCATCGAGATCGTGCTCAACCCACTGATTGAATGCACCGGCGCTTCCGGCCGCCAGAAACACGGCGATGGCCAGGAGAGCGAGTGGTCCCAATCCGGGCGAGGGGGCATCGACCACTGCCATGCCGCCGATTGCGCTCAGCATGATCGCGACCGCAATCCTCGGTTTGAACACCATAATGGCGTCGCGAATAGTCGAGTCGCGTTGCATTGTGATGTCAGTCATCGAACTGCTCCTAACAACACTCGTTGGGCGCCCGGATCAGCCCATTTGCCAGAGCTCTGACAGATACTTCCAATTAACGAAGTAGTAGAGCACGAAGGCAGTGAAGAAGACCGTCACCAGGATATACGTACCTGGCAGATGGAACGTTCCGGCGTTGCCATATGTCGACACCGTATCGGTCATCTGCTTCTGCGGTGTCGGGCCGAGGGATTCGATGACATTGCTGGCATCGACCTTCTTTCCGAACAGCACGCTGCCGACCACGATGATCACGAACAACCCGCCGCCGATAGCAGCCATGATACCGGCAAGACCATTCAAGCCGAGCATCAGGAATGCGGCCGGTGGATAGTCGAAACTCAGCGCAGCATCAGAGAAAGTGATGTCCCAGTGGCGGCGCGACACGCCAAGCGTTCCGGCACCCATCATGAACAGTGAGATGCCGCCCGCACCCAGCGCGAACAGATAGGGTTGCCATTTGGCCAGTCCCCGCCAGATGATCTGGCGTTGGAAGATCAACGGCACCAGAAGATAGGTTATTGCCATGAAGGCAAGCGTGGTGCCGGCTACGACCGTGGCGTGGAAGTGGCCAGGCACATAAAGCGTGTTGTGCAGCATGATATTGATCTGTTCGGTACCCAAAACAACACCGGAAATACCGCCGAGGAAGCCAAACAGCGTCAACGACATGAACATGCCGGAAAATGCCGGATTACCCCATGGTGCACGGCGCAACCACTCAAATACGGTGTTGCTAAATCCATTGCGCCGTTGGGCCGCCTCGATGGCGCCGGGAATCGACATGCCGTGGATCATGCTGCCGAGAACGGCAAGATAGATCGCGTATGACGTGTTGAACACTTTCCATTCGGAGCTCAGGCCAGGCTCGACCAGCATGTGGTGGGCACTGGCCAGTTGCAGGAACAGAATGTACATCAGGAACGCCGACCGGCTGACCTTTTCCGATAGCGGTTTGGCGCCCAACAGCATCGCCGGAATGGCGTACCAAATGGCAACCTGCGCGGCCATGTTGATCTGTTGGGATGAATGTCCCATCGCCCACCAGACCAGCTTGTACATGACGGTATCGATATGGCTGATATAGCCGAGAGACCACAGCCATGTCGGGATCAGGATGATTGCGCCGCTGGCAATCGTGAAAATCGCGATGATGCAAGCAGTCAGTGCACCGAACGTGACCAGCGGAATGGAGCCTTCATAGGTCTTCTCCTCCTTGGCGATAACCAGGGTGGCGAGAAAGATGAAGCAACCAATCAGTGCGCCGACTGCGAACAGGATCAGCCCGAGATAGAAATTAGGCGGCGCCTGCATTGGCACGTAGCTTGTGAACATGATGCTGGCTTCGCCTTGCAAGACGGTGATGTTGGTCAAAAGCGCGCCAATCAGCATCATCGCAAAGGCGACCCAGGCAATTCGAGGCGTCGCCAGCCGGCAGTTCAGTAATATCGCCGAAGCGAAATAAAGTACGGCGATTTCAAAGAAGATGATCCACACCAGCAGGACGTCGAGACCGTGCGCTGTCAGCGCGAGATAGAACAGGTCCGAAGACAGCAGATGGACCGCCGGCCAGCGGGTTAGGGCAACCAGCAGGCCAAACAACCCGCCAATGGCAAGAAAGACGATGGCGGCAACAGCGTTGGCCTTGATCAGCCGCTCAGCCGCCAGATCGATTTTCAATCCGGTCGCTGGGCATGTTCTGAATTTCGCTGCTATACCGCCGATGATGCTTGTGTCAGCCGCAATGCTCATGATTTCCCCTCCGCCCTAATCGACGACATGTATGCGACCAACCATGGTATGGTGGCCGACACCGCAAAATTCATTGCACACGACGCTGAATTCGCCTGTCTGTGTGGGAGTCAGCGTCACGACATGCTCAACGCCCGGGTGAATTTGGATGTTGATGTTGACCGGCTGCAGCGAAAATCCGTGCTGCCAGTCCATGGATGAAAGATGCAATCGGTAAGTCTGGCCCTTCTTCAGCTCCAGAATGGGCCACCACTCCCACAACCGGGAGAGCATGTAGACCTCTGCGCCCGGTTCCGGCCTGACCACAGGAATGTCCGCTTCTTCGCGTACCTGGTATTTCTCGGCGAATTCTTCGACCTTGGCTTCGAACTTGTCCGGTGCAATGCGGTAGACTTCGTTCGACAGGTTCTGGTTTCCTTCCAGATGCCACCAGGCCATCATTCCGAACATGAACACGCCCCATAGGAAGGCGATGACGATCCAGGTCAGTTCAGCGCGCCCAACGGGCTCGTTCCACCAGACCTTTGTTTCAGGAGAGGTAAGTGCCATGATGTGCTCCTACTCTGCGATCGGCATCTGCGAGAGCTCCATCAGACCCCACAAAATGTAGAGTACCGTCGGCGTCACGACGCCGAGAAAGAGCAGTAGAAAGTGATTGTCGAGTAACCGTTGCATAGGCGGAATACGAACAGACGGTTCCGCAGATTCGGTTTCAGCTTGTCCCTTGGCCATGGCGAATCCCCTTTTGGAAGAAATAAATCATGGCTACTGGGACGGCTGCGGGCCTTGATTAAAGTCAAGCGCGCCGGATTCGCCGTTGATCAGATGCCTGTGGTGCCGATGAAGCCGAATCGGCGTGTCGATAGGCCCGGTAGCCGCATCCAAATCGGCTAGGCATCTAATATGTGTCATGGCGCGGGCCAAGTTCGGTGAGTGCGCAACAGCGCACAGCCTAAGACTTTGGTCGCACTCACGGCGACATGTGATGTCTGCCGCAGGGCTCTCTGCACCGCGATCAAGCGCTGCTTGACAATTGTCAAGGAGCCCAATTTTGCGTGGGTGCACATTCGCGAACGTCACAATCCGGTTGGACGAATCCGGTCTTCGTTACCGCGTTTGCCGGGCTTGTCGAAGGAGATGTTCCGTGATTCGGGCCCTCACATTCCTGCATTTGCGAAGGGGAAATCCATGACCAAGAAATCCGCGTTGTCCAGTTTGTTGCTCAAACTGACCTGTGGCAGTGCATTGCTCGCGGGCGCCGCGACCATGTCTATGGCACAAGAGCCTACATTGTCCGATGAAGCGTTTGCGCATTCCAAGAATTTGTATTTTCAACGCTGCGCTGGCTGCCATGGCGTTTTGAGAAAGGGTGCAACCGGCAAGAATCTCGAGCCCGAGAACATGAAGAAACTCGGTCAGGAGCGGCTGGAAAAGATCATCACCATCGGCACCGAAGGTGGCATGAACAATTTCGATGATCTGTTCACCGCCGACGAGATCCGCGATATGGCGACCTATATCCAGATGCCTGCGCCGCCACCGGCGGAGATGACTCTGGCAGAGATGAAAGAGCGCTGGACCGTTACCATAAAGCCGGAGGATTATCCGACAGAGCCGGCGCATGGCCGAAACTGGGAGAACTTCTTCCTCGTTATCCTGCGTGACGCCGGCAAGGTCGGCATTATTGACGGCGACACCAAGGAAGTCGTTGCCAAGGTCGATACCGGATATGCCGTGCATGTCATGAAGGAATCGTCCGACGGTCGCTTCTGGTTCACCCAGGGCCGCGACGGACGCATGACCAAGATCGATCTGTGGATGGATCCGCCGCAGGTGGTGGCCGAGACACAGATTGCCTCCGACGCACGCGATGTCGCCGTTTCTCACTTCGGTGAGTGGAAGGACAAATATGTCATCGGCGGCGGATACTGGCCGCCTCATTTCGTCATTCTCGATGCCGAGACGATGGAACCGCTGAAGGTGGTCTCCACACGCGGTATCAATGTCGATGGCGAGTACGTCAACGAAGCGCGCGTGGCGGCGGTCTATAATACCCCGAACCAGCCGACCTGGATTGTTGCCGTCAAGGAACTGGGCCAGCTGTGGCAGGTCGATTATTCCGACTTGGACAATCTGCGCATCGAGCAGATCAATACGCACAAGTTCCTGCATGACGGATTCTTCGATCCGACACTGCGCTACTTCCAGATTGCCGCGAATGCGTCGAACCGCATGGAGATCATGGATGCACAGACGCGCAAGGCTGTCGCCTCTATCGAAACCGGCAAGAAGCCGCACCCCGGACCCGGCGCCAACTGGGTTGATTCAGAGTGTGGTCCTGTGGCTGGCACGGTGCATCTCGGTGAAGGCAAGGTCACGGCATGGGGTAATGATCCCGAAGGCAATCCCGACAATGCCTGGAAGATCTGCTACACGGTGGAGACCGATGGTCCAGGATTGTTCATCCGCACCCATCCGGATTCTCCTTACGTGATCGCCGACCAGACCAAGCATCCTGATCCGGAAGTACAGCAGTCGATCCAGGTGATCTCCAAGGAAACCCGGGAAATCGTCAAGACGATCCAGGTAACCGACCAGGAGAAGGCTCTGGCCGTGCACACCGAGTTCAATCAGGACGGTTCGGAGTTCTGGGTGTCGGTCTGGGTACGTGGCGGCAAGAAGAACTGGGATAAGGGTGAGATCGTTGTGTACGATTCAAAAACCCTTGAGGAAAAAGCCCGGATCAAAGGCCTGGAAACGCCGACCGGTAAGTTCAATGTGTACAACCGGAAACATCATAAGACCTGAGTATCGGATCTAATTATGCGGGCGGGAGTAAAATCCCGCCCGTACTCACATCGATCGCCCGTTGGCAAGCAATACATCCCTAGCGCACACTGGAAAACAACATGGCCCGCGAAGCCGGTGACAGCACGAACAGCGAAACAGGTTCGGTTTCCCGATCCAAATGGTGGCGCATCATTTTATTTGGCGTACCCATATCGAGTGCAGCGATATTGTTTGCGGCCGGGATAATATTCTGGGGTGGATTCAACACGGCGATGGAAGCCACCAACACGCTGGGTTTTTGTATTTCCTGTCATGAGATGGAAGAAAACGTCTACCAGGAGTACACGCACACCATACATTTTCAGAACCGCACCGGTGTGCGCGCAACCTGTTCGGATTGCCATGTTCCCGATCCCTGGGTGCACAAGTTCGTCCGCAAGATACAGGCGTCCAACGAGCTGATTCACAAAGTTTTGGGAAGTGTGAACACCCCAGAGAAGTTCGACGCCAAGCGTCTGGCAATGGCCAAGAAAGTCTGGCGCGCGATGAAGACGACAGATTCTCGCGAATGCCGTAATTGCCACAATTTCGAATCGATGGCGCCAGAGTTCCAGCGCCCGCGCGCCCGCAAGCAGCACCTCAACGCGTTTGAAAGCGGTCAGACATGCATCGACTGTCACAAAGGCATTGCACACAAAAACGTCCGCGATCAGTTGACGGAAGAGGAACTTGAGACACTTGAGATGCCTGATCCCGCATATCAGCGCGAGGTTCCTGCGGCCTATCTGGAAAGCCTTGCACGCGTCGAAAAGGCCGAAGCAGAAGCAGCCGAGGCGGAGCGGTTGAGGCAGGAAGCGGCCGATGCGGAAATTGCCGGCCGTATCGAAAGCGCTGTTGCCGCCGCCATCGCCGCGGAAAGGGCGAAGGCTGAAGCACCGGCCGATGACGATGGTGATACCGCCGCCGGCGGTGGCTCTGGTGAGGACATATCCGGCGTTGCCTGGGCAGATGTTGCATCCCAGACCATCACATTGTTCTATCCCGGTCAGACCTCTTTCGAATGGGCGCAGACCGGCAAGGATCATGGCGGCGCGCGCGCCTTTGCCAAGCTGGGAGACCGCTGTGCCAGCTGTCATGCCAACGAAGTGCGCGACATGGGCGCCAAACTGGTTTCCGGGGAAAAGGCGGAAGACTCTCCGATTCCGGGCAAGCGCGGGCACGTAGACCTCAAAGTGCAGGCCGTCCACGATGACAACAATCTCTATATGCGCTTCCAATGGCCTGATGCCGCGCACACGCCGGCACCATTCGTCGATGGCGGCAAGATGGATCCTGACAACCAGGTCAAGCTGGCCATGATGATTGCGGGGACCGGCATAGACAATGCCGATCAGGCCGGCTGTTGGGTAACCTGCCACCATGATTCGCGTTTCATGCCGGATCAGCCGGACGACACGATGATTGCCGAGGCGGGCGATGTCGGCAATCAGATCGACATTACCGACGGCATCACCAAATACACTGCTCAGTCGCGCACAAAGGTCGAAATCAAGGGCCGGAGAGGCAAGAAGCGCGGTGGATGGGACAAGCTGAAGCCGGCAGCCGAGATCGACGAACTTGCTCAATCAGGCGCTGTGATGGATCTTGTTCGCTACTTGTCTGGCAGTTCCGCAGAAAACGGTAGCGTACTGGCCGAACGCCAGATGGCGGATTCCGGAAAAATCGACGCGCAGGGCAGCCTCGAAAACGGAACATGGACGGTGGTTTTGACCCGGCCCTTAGCGGCTGATTCGCCCGGCGATGTACCGATCAAGGCAGGTGAACTTTACACGGTCGGATTCGCTCTGCACGATGATTTTACCAATGCACGGTTCCATCATGTGTCGCTGGAATTTAAGCTGGGTCTTGATGATCCAAACGCTGAAATCAATGTGACGGCTCGCAAATGATCAGGAAATCACTTTCTATTGCTACAATGGCGCTTGCTGCATTTTGCATGACAGGACAGGCGTCGGCGGTAACCGATGAGGAACGTCAGAAGATCTGCTCGAAAGCGGAAGAGCGCTACCAGAAGCTCTTTGGCAAGCCATCGGCGAGCGAAGATGTCACCATCGTCATGATGTACAAATACACTTTCTGCCCCCCGCAAATCGAGATCAAGCGGGGAACAACCGTACGGTGGATCAACGTAGACCGCCGCACCAGCCACAGTGTCTGGCTGAAGGAAGCGGGTAAAGACGAATCCGATCGCCTGTTCTCCGAGGAATTCGCCGAAGTGACATTCGATATGCCGGCGGGCGACTATCCCTATCTGTGCGGACCGCACTGGGAGGAAGAGGGTATGATCGGGCGCGTGACCGTAGTCGAATAGGGTTTCACGCCCACTTTTTGCACCGGGAAACGGGTCTGTGTTGCCGGCCTCGCGACTTGACGGAAGTCAATGCGGGATTTGGCTCCGCGTCCCTATTATCGAACACCAGTGCACCGCGGTCCCGTCCGGTTGGAAACTGATCCGCATGCATTCACCGCAACAGACAACCAGGCGGAGAATCGATGGTTTCAGGAAGAGTTGACCTCGTCGGCGCCGGACCCGGAGATCCGGAGCTGCTTACGATCAAGGCCCTGCGCTGTTTGGAAAACGCCGACGTCATCGTTTACGACCGCCTTGTTTCGCAAGATATTCTGGATCTCGCGCCGGCCGGCGCCACACGCATATCGGTCGGTAAATCGCCTTCAAATCACCCCGTTCCGCAAAATGAGATCAATCAGTTGCTCGTTCGCCTTGCCCAAGGCGACAGGCGGGTCGTGCGGTTGAAGGGCGGCGATCCATTCATATTCGGCCGTGGCAGCGAAGAGGCGATCGAGTTGTCGCGGCATGGCATTCCATTCGATATCGTGCCCGGCATTTCAGCTGCCCAGGGCTGTGCGGCGGCACTCAAGGTTCCGCTCACCCATCGCGGGCTGGCAAGCGGTGTGCGGTACGTGACGGGTCACTGCCGTGATGACATTGAGTTGGACTTCGACTGGAAGGGATTGAGCGATCCGGACACCACGCTGGTGGTCTATATGGGGCGTGCAAATATCACTGAAATTGCCAGTCAGTTGATGGATCACGGGCTTGCCGCCGATATGCCTGTACTGGCCGTGTGCAACGGCACGACACCGGACGAGCAGCATATTCTGACAACGCTTCGCCAAGTGGCGCACGACGTGCTGGACTGCGAGGTTGACGGGCCAATGCTGTTTCTGATCGGCAATGTTGTGAGTTTGATGCAACCCATGGAGTCTCGTGATGCGGCTTTGCTGGACATTGCCGTTCCTGCTCTTGCTTGAAGGCGCCCTGGTGTGTTCGGCCGGGATGCAGGCTTGGGCCGGCGACCTGACCTCTGAACGCAAGGCTGAACTGCGTAATCTCTCGTCTTGCAGGACTGCGGCTCGTGCCACGGGATGACGCTGAAAGGCGGGCTTGGAAGCCCTTTGCGATCCGGCGATCTTGACGGTGTTGAAACCGAAACCATAGCGCAGATTGTTCTTAACGGCGTGCCCGGTAAACCGATGCCGCCATGGCGTGGATTGTTGTCCGAAGCGGAGGCGGGCTGGATTGCCGCAACCTTGAAAGCCGGGGACTACGAATGAGGTTACTAGGCCTGATAACCAGTTTTGCTGTTCTGATCGGTTCGTGCTTCGCAGGAGCGGCGCAGCCGCAAATGCGCGGCACAGGTGATCTCGGTATTGTCATTGAACGCGCCGACGGCTCGGTATGCATTGTTGATACGAGCGCGCGATCTATCCTCTCATGCATCGAAGGATTGGGTGATCTGTCGCACGCCTCGGCGGTATTTTCGCGTGATCAGCGCTACGCTTATGTGTTCGGCCGCGATGGCGGCTTGACCAAGGTGGATCTGCTTGAGCAGAAGATCGCCGAGCGCGTGTTGCAAGCCGGCAATTCAATCGGCGGGGCGATTTCCGATGATGGTCGGTTGATTGCCGTATCCAACTATGAACCGGGCGGCGTGAAGGTTTTTGATGCCGACACACTCGATCTCGTTGCCGACATACCGGCGACCTACGGTTCGGATGAGCAGCGGTCCAAAACGGTCGGTTTGGTGGATGCGCCCGGCCGCCGATTTGTCTTTACGTTGTATGACGCCGGCGAAATCTGGATTGCTGATTTTTCGGCGGATGGAGAACCCGCCATCACCAGGCTCCATCATGCCGGCAAACAGCCCTATGACGCGCTGATTACCGGTGACGGACGCCACTACATTGCCGGCCTGTTCGGAGAAGATGGGCTGGCCCATATCGACCTATGGGACAATCCCGTCACGATATCCAGAATCCTCGATGGTTACGGCAAGGGCGAGGAAAAACTCCCGGTCTACAAGATGCCGCATCTGGAGGGGTGGGCGCTCGCAGGTGGGAGCTTCATTCTGCCAGCGGTGGGGCGACCGGACCTTCTGGTTGTCGACGTCAGAACATTTGAACAGACCGGCCAGATTGAGGTTCACGGCCAGCCGGTGTTTGCCATCGCCAGACCGGATGGCAGACAGGTGTGGGTGAACTTTGCTCACCCGTTCAACGATACGGTTCAGATAATCGATGTGCCGTCATTGAAGGTCATTCATGAGCTGAAGCCGGGACCTGCGGTCCTTCATATGGAGTTCACACCGCGCGGCCACGAAGTCTGGGTCTCGGTGCGCGATTCCGACAAGGTGGAAATCTACGACGCAAGAACTTTCGAAAAACGCGGCGAACTGAAGCTGCGCAAACCAAGCGGCATATTCTTTTCGGCCCGAGCCAACAGGATAGGCCTATGAACGCCGTCGTGCGCAATCCGGCCATTGCCTTGGCTAACGAATGGCAGCGTGACTTTCCATTGCGGCCGCAGCCGTTTTTGAAGATCGCGGCATCTGCCGGCATGACGACGGCCGAAGTCCTCGAATTCATGCAGTCGCTTTCCGATCAGGGTGTTCTTGCCCGTATCGGTGCAACGGTGCGCCCAAATACCGCTGGAGCGAGCACATTGGCCGCGATGGCGGTTCCACGGCAGTGCCTAGACGAGGTCGCCGAGTTGGTGAGCGAGTATCAGGCAGTCAACCACAACTACGAACGCGAGCACGATATCAATCTCTGGTTC
>CAXXSI010000004.1:0-87672 GCA_963669285.2 Rhizobiaceae bacterium
CCGGCAAGCTGCTCACAGGTCATGCTCTGCACGAAATCTTCGGGACCGGCCCCGATGACGTTTGGCCAAATATCCGTTCCGCCACCCGGTAAATGGCTTTGTCCTCATTGGTAAACCTCGATCAGAATTCCGAGTATCCTCCTGGTTCCGCTTTGAGGCGATCGAACCGTCGCGGCAATCTGAAAAAACCTGGATCGTTCGGTTTCATCACCACAAACCGGAGAAGCGGGCCACTCAGGGTATTCCCAATAGAAACGGGATATTGTCCGCTTCCACACTTCCCAACGTCCATAAACGGTGAATATCTCGCGCAGAACTTCAACCGGGTAGTCAGAGAATCCGGGGAATTCATAAAGTTCTTCAACTGCTTCAAAGCCCGAATGTTTGAATCCGTCCGAAAGTTTGTCGCCGCCCGCCACCGGTAATCCGCCTTGAGGTGTACGGTACTTTTCGACAAGCTCAGCCAAATCATATGAATCGCCGGCCGGTAAGCCATTTGCCTCAAATCCCGCTGCCAACAAGTCCGTTTCCGCTTGGTTGAGATCGATCAGGCTGCGTTGGTCCTGTATTTGAACCTCGATCTGGATGTCACGCAGATTGCCATCATCGGCTGGGAGTTCAACTTCAACAGCTCATTGATTTCGTTCGCTGAAGCAGAAACTCGACGGGCAAAATGCCGAACCAGACCATCGGCAAACCTGCACATGACGCGCTTTGCTAAGTTGGCCGGACGCCACAAGAAATCAGTTCTCGCAGCAGAGAACGAATGGCGTGATCACGGCAACGACGACAAGCAAAAACAACAACACCGATACCAGTGCAAATCCGTCGCGATTGTTGTCCAACCTGCGCATCTTTCGCTACGGGTTGTATTGCTCGGATACAACTCCAGCAAGACTTCTTGCCGGACTGTTCCACGCTGATGCCGTCTTCCCCAACTCGAACAAGGGTCCATCGACCGATCGATTCGCCCTCGGCAATCCATTGGGGATCTGGACTTGAACCGGACACAACCAAAGCCCGTGCTTGCTGACCACTGACGCTAATCCCGACCAACCGAAAATCCGGTGGTTCGATAACCGGTTCCGGGCGCCGGCTTTGCGGCGACAACCTTTTTTGGTTCCGGTTTCGGCTTCGGAGGTGGTGGAGGTTGGTATTTGCGCCTGTCCTGACTGAACAGCGGACGCGAGAATGTCTGCACAAACGTCAATTCCTCTATGTGGCCGGTCCCCGATCCTGCATTCGTCTCATCCTCGCCGCCAAGCTGGCTCGCAGATGAAACACCAGTCGTAATCGGTCGTCGCGTCGACCGGGTCGTTGGCCAGATACAGATTGATCAAACCGAGACCGGCAAAGGCGATGGCGAACGCCGCTATCCCTTGTAAAGACCCTTCATCCATCCGCTCCAGAAGTCTGGCCCTCGGGCGGCAAAGCGCCATAAAACTGGATCTGGGCCACCAGTTCAGGCGGGCCATCTTTGCCGGACGCCTGTGAACTAAGCGTTGAACGGATAGTGGCGTTGCGAATGACCAGATACGGTTTCGAGGTCTCTATATCGAAAAGTGTCGCATGAATGGCCTCGTTGGTGCCTGAAACATCGGCACGCAGACCGGCATAGCGAATGTTGCCGCGCTGCCGTATCGGCGTGTTCCCGACAGACAACACCTTGACACCGTGGGCGGCTGCGATTGATGTCAATCTGCTCTGAAGATTGGCCCCTGATGACGGGCTTCGCTTGCACCCTGGAGAAACTCATCACCCGAAACCGCCTGGGCTTCCACGGCCCGATTGTCGCGCACCACCTGGCGCAGTGCGATGATGGAATGCAGATTGCCGAGCCTTTCGCGCTTCATGCGCACAATTTCGGCCTCAGCCGTCAGCGACCCGACGACCAGCCAGATGCATCCGCCAAAGACAACGACAACGCCGCAGAGCAGCAAACAGGGCGACGGTGCGACGCAACGCCCTTGGAGCATTCAAAAGCGCGGTCAGCCTATCCATCGGCGGCCTCCACTTCCATACCGATAGTAAAGCGTTCGCCGCTTTGATTGGCGACGCGGACCACCGGTGCGCGGAATGTCGGAGCGCGAAACATCTTGGAATCTTCCAGCAGCGGAATGAGCGCGGCAGCCGAAGCGGAAAAAAATCCGGAGAAAGTCACCTCCCCGTCCGCTGATCTCGATATCGGTAAGCCAGGTGGTATCGGGAACGACGCGCGGACAACTCCTCCAGAACGCTGACAAGCGGGACCGCGCCACGCTTTTCGTTGCGGATTGCTGTAATCTGGCTGATTTTCATGTTGCGCGCTGCGATCATTGTGCGCACCAGGGTCGCCTCATCGGCGGCTGCGGCGATCGCGTCGTCAAGTTCATTGCCCTGCCTCATAATAGCGCCAGTGCGCGTGCGTTATTGTTGCGGCGAGACCAAGCACAAATACACCGACGGTCGCAGTCCGGAGCCGTCCGCCGAAACTGCGTATGCGCGAAACCGGCTGAAGCTGTTGGATACTTTGCTTGTCCGGCTGGAAAGCGCTTTCACCTCCCAGGAACTTTAAGGCCCGAACCGCAATTCCGGAGCCGGAAAGTTCATCCAGCACCGGCTGGAGAATGGTCTTTTTGACCACCGCATATCCGCTGGCAGTACCGGTCTGGCCGCTGTCGGAATAGAACATGTAGGCGTCCTGCGACGAAAACGGTGTCGACGCCTGCATATCGAGACGCGCCATGGCTGCCAGTTTGCTACGTGGCAAGCGAAGCGGCGACAACTGGCGACGCAGATAGCGGTCGTCATCTATCGCCAGCGCGACGCCTGGGCGGGCGATGCGAATGCGAAAATAATTCTGCCGCAGATAGCTGACAACCTCAGCGCCATTGGCCAGCAATACCGGTTGCCTCTTTGAAGCTCGTTCTGCCGGCGCAACAAGTATGCCATCCCGGCGGACCGTCAGGATTGCAGACACCGGCGCGGCTTTGCCCGCGCGGGCACGCCGCGGCCAGATGCCGGACAACTCCGTGCGCCACCAGTGATAAAATCCGACAGACTGTCGCGCAACGCCATCTCGTCAGCTCTCGCGTCCCTAAGTACAAATGTGTGCAGTCTAACTCTACCGTATACGAGTTTTGCGGCGAAAGAAGCGGCTTTGATCGCTGACTGCCGGCCGACCAGACCGATAATGGCGTTAACAAGTGGTTATATCCGACGATCCCAGATTTCGATAAACAAAAATAAATTCAGTTTTCCAAAAATATCATCGTTAACCATAATATAACAAAAATATATTCCAAATTAACTCACATCAATTTGTATAGAATTACAAAATACGGTGGTAATTTCATTCATATTTGTTATTTGGATACCGCCGTGATTTCAGTGCCACATTTCAACTTTTTCTTGATAGCGGCTGGATTTATTTCTTGTCTGATACGCGAAATTGTGCCTGATTCAGTCTGCAAACAGGGAGACAGGCTGGCTGTGGCAGGACCGCGTGGGTGGCGGACGGTTTTTCTATCCTGACGGACACTTTGCATATCAAGCGTATTTGCAAGTGCTTTGTCGGACAGAAAAAACTTCTTTGTGATTGAGTTTAGGGGCCCGAAAGGCAGGTGTCTTGATGCACATTGCCGGGCTGTCGATCCGATCATCCCTCACTTGATTTGAACCCGCCAGGCGAGTTTCCGGTTTGCTGAGAGTTGCGTTTGCGGAAGACTGATGTATCGGTTCATTGTTCTGATATTGGGTGCGTTTTTACTGGTGAGTTGCGAGTCCCTGGGCTCGGGCGACGGCCTCTTTGAGGCTGCCGTCAAGGACCTCGATTCGACCGGCAAGCCGGAGCCCAGCAACAAGGGCAATGGATTGCGCAGCCTGTTCGGCCGAGGCGGCAAGGAAAAATTCAGCGGCGTTGTCGACGAGGGTTCTGGCCAGTTCGTTTCGTCAAAGGCGCCGGCGATCACGCCGGAAAAAACGACATCGGGACAAGAAGGTTACAGGCTGAACCTAATCAATGCGCCCATCGCCGCGGCGGCGAAGAACGTCATGGGCGACATTCTCGGTCTGAACTACACGCTTGATTCACGCATTGCAGGATCGATCACACTGCAAACAAGTTCAGCGGTCAGCAAGGACGTGTTGATCGACATATTCGAAGCAGCGCTGGTGGCAAATGGCGCAACCATCGTCCAAGGTGCCGGGAGCTATCAGATCGTTCCGATCGGCGAAGCGCTGGCCAGCACGCCATCAATCAGCATTCCATCCGTATCTCCGCCAGGTCCAGGCGTCCGTGTACAAGTCATCGAGCTTAGATATGTCTCGGCCGAGGAAATGCGCAATATTCTGTCACCAATCAGTCGGGACGGATCGATCCTCAGGGTCGACGATGCGCGCAACTACATCATGATCGCCGGAACCGCTGCCGACCTGTCGGCGATGCGCGATGCGATATCGGTGTTTGATGTCGACTGGATGCGGGGGATGTCTGTCGCGCTCCACCCGCTGGAAACGTCCAATCCAACCGAAGTCGCAGGCGAGCTTGAGACCATTTTTGGAACGAATGACGGTCCGGGCGCAAAGATCATTCGATTTGTGCCCAACGAGCGTCTGCGGTCCGTACTGGTCATCACCTCGCGCCCGCAATACCTGAAGCGGGCGGCCAGCTGGATAAAACAGCTCGACAGGCTGGCCGATACCAACGAAGAACGCCTGTTCGTCTATGAAATCCAAAACCGACCGGCGACCGAACTGGCGGCAGTATTGCAGTCGGTGCTTGCCACCGGCGACTCCGGGGCGTCCACATCGGTCGCTCCCGATTTGCAGGCGACAGAAATCCGCAGCGACGACGGCACCACGGGTCAGCAACCGGAATATCAAGTTGCAAGCGGCACGGCGAGCGGGTCCGCGTTCTCCGTTGTCGCAGATGCCGAAAACAATGCATTGCTGATTTCGACGACCGCCCGGGAATACGAACGCATCGAACGCATTCTTCGTCAGCTTGATGTGCTCCCCACGCAAATCCTGCTGGAAGCCGTCATTGCAGAAGTATCGCTTACGGACGAACTGAAATTCGGCGTGCGCTGGTTCTTTGAGCGGGGAGAGTTCAATATCGGCCTCACCGACCTTGCAGCCAATGCCATCAGTTCGGTCGCCGCCAGCTATCCGGGATTTGGCGCGCTGTTTTCCAATGGTTCGAGCGTTAGCGTCGCGTTAAGCGCGCTGTCGAGCGTGACCGACGTCAAGGTGCTGTCATCGCCCAATCTGATGGCGCTCAACAACCAGAAGGCTGTGCTGCAAATCGGCGACCAGGTTCCGATCGTCACACAGACGTCTACCGGCACGCAAACCCCGAACGCACCCGTCATCAATCGGGTCGAACTTAAGGATACCGGCGTCATTTTGTCGATGACGCCGCGTGTAAACAGTTCCGGCCGGGTGCTGCTCGACATCGAGCAAGAGGTCAGCAACGTCACAAAAACCACCACGTCCGGCATCGATTCACCGACAATCCAGCAACGCAAGATATCCACACGCGTTGTCGTCAACGACGGCGAAGTGCTGGCGCTCGGCGGCTTGATCCAGGAGCGCAAGGAAAACAAGCGCGGACAAGTGCCGGTGCTGGGCGACATTCCGATTTTGGGTAACGCCTTCAAGAACAAGACCGATACGATCAAGCGGACAGAACTGATCATCTTCATCAGGCCGAGGATCGTGCGCAATGTGCGCGAGGCACGTTCGGTGACCGATGAGTTCCGCCGCAAACTTGATTTCGGCGAGAAGTCACTGGGGCAGAAAGTCAGAAGAGATTTGCGTCGGTTGCAGTGATGAGTAGCGTTGATATTTCTCCAACCGTGATATTCTTCGGTGCTGTCCTGGCAGTACTGGTCGCAGCAATCGCCATCATCGATTTTCGCAGCCTGATTATTCCCGATGCACTCAATGCCGGCCTCGCGGTTTCGGGTCTGGCGTTTCAGTTCTGGACCGGAACGGGATCAATAGTCATACCGTTGGCTTTTGCCATCGCGGTATTTTTGCTGTTTCTGGCATTGCGCCGATGGTTCAAGGCCAGACGCCAGATCACCGCCCTGGGGCTGGGGGACGCAAAGATGGCAGGCGCCTCAGCATTGTGGATCAGCCCCTGGAACCTGCCGTTGTATCTTCTCTTTACTTGTGTAACCGCGCTTCTGTTTGTTTTGTTTTCGCACCTGAAGTCCGGTAACTTCGATACGAAAACAAAAGTTCCCTTTGGGCCTTTTTTAGGCCTAGGTATTTTTGTTACATGGGTACTGGAAAATTCCGGGATTCCCACTTTTATTCCGAATGGAGGGCTCTGATGGCACCGCGCTTCAATTGGATGTTTATTCGTCGTCCGGCACAAATCCGCGATTCGGCGGCAGGGCGCCCGCGCAATACCGCGGAAGAAGGCTTCACGCTGGTCGAGTTGCTGGTGGTCCTGGCCATCATCGCCTTGATTGCGACCCTGGCCGCACCGCAAGTGCTGCGTTACCTCGGTTCAGCCAGAACAGACGCCGCGACTGCGCAAATACGCAATATCGAAAGCGCGCTGGAACTTTTCTATATCGACAATCTCAGATACCCGACAAATGAGGAGGGTTTGGCAGCCCTCTCCCAGGCAAGCCCGGACCTGAAAGACCGATGGAATGGTCCTTATATGAAAAAGGCGGAGGATCTCACGGATCCCTGGGGCAAACCATATGTCTACGAATTCGCCGACAATACGGTTACCATCCGATCCTACGGCCGCGACGGAAAGGAAAACGGGACCGGTGAGGACAGGGATATCAGCAACAACTGACCGGTAAGACTGACGGTTTTACGGACGGGTTGGAACCTTACTGGCAGACGTGCAACGTGCTTGCGCCGAGCCCAAACAAAGCACTCCGGCGATCCTTGCAGCCGGGGAGGAGACTGTTCCAATGGAACATGTGGTTGCGCGGCCCTTCGCAAAGCGATTTTTTCTTGCGCTGGCACTTGTCGCAATTATCGCCACACAGTTCTGGACCAGCTCCAGATATCCTGCACTCAACGAAAAGGCGATGATGAGTGGCGCGATCCAGCTCGAAGATCCGCTAAGTTTCGAAGCCTATTTCGAGCTCAGGCCGGAATACCCGGTTTGGAAGAAAATATCGCTTACGACGCTGAACTGGATAAAGACCAACCAACAGGGAATGATATTCGGTGTCCTTTTCGGCTCGGCGTTTCTGACATTGCTTGGCTACATGAAGCGCAGAAGTTTCAAGGGCCGGTTTTCCAATTCGCTGGCGGGAATGGGCTTAGGCGCGCCTTTGGGTGTTTGCGTCAATTGCGCTGCACCTATCGCCAAGGCGTTATATTCCGGCGGCGCGCGGGTGGAATCGGTGTTATCGGCGATGATCGCATCTCCAACGTTGAACGTCGTCGTTCTGACAATGCTGTTTTCAATCATGCCGGCCTATATGGCGATTACGAAAATCGTGCTTAGCGTGTTTGTCATCCTTGTCGCGGTGCCGGTGATTTGCCGGTTTCTGCCGGAGCGGCAATTGCAGCTGACGAAAGGAGACCGGCAGGCATCGAGCATTCCGGTGCCCACACTGCCCTTCAGCGAGATCGAGTCCATCCGGCATGCAATTGAGTATTTCGCGCGCGATTTTCTACGGAACCTCTGGTATGTGGCATCGCGCACCGTGCCATTGATGTTTGCGGCCGGATTTTTAGGCGCGGTCATCGCGACTCTGCTGCCACCGAGCCTGCTGTCGGAAACCCCGTTTGGACTAATCACCCTGTTTTTCGTGTCAGTCATCGGAACGTTTTTGCCGGTTCCCATCGGCTTCGACGTCGTTGTTTCGGGCGCCTTACTTGGCAGTGGACTGGACAAGGGATTTGTAATGGCGCTGCTGTTCACGCTGGGGATATTTTCCTTCTACTCCTATTTCATCGTGGCTGGAGCAATCTCCACCCGCGCTGCCGCAATGATCGGAGGCGTTGTCATCGCCATCGGAACGATGGGCGGCGCCGGTATTCATTACTACCATGACTACAAAACCCGACAGGCGCTGGAAATCCTGACCGGTTTTGAGTTTTCGATCGTCGCCAGCGCCAACGCGTCCGAGATGAGACAGAGGACATTCATCGATGCGGCGGGGTATGAAATCAGCTTGTCAGAGCAACCGTATGGTGAAAGATCACCGGCGGGCGCACAACCGTTTACGCGGCTCGAAGCCTGGAAGATCGGCATTGACCAGCCGATCGAGTTTTCGATGTCGGACATGTGGCCGCCATTTTGGGAAGGGCGCAGCGTCTCGGCCGGCGATTTTGATGGCGATGGAAATCAGGACCTGGTCATCGCTTCGACGGTCAACGGTCTCTATTTTTACCTGAACGATGGCACCGGCCGGTTTTCCCGCAAGGATGTTCCGATCGCCGAGCTTCAAATGATGCCGATTTTCAACGCTGTTCTTGTTGATATCGATGATGACGGATGGCTCGATCTGTTCCTGACGACCTATCAGCGCGGGAACTACATCCTGAAAAACACAAATGGTGAATTCGACGCCGCCAACCTGAAACGCGTTGCCAATCGCGATGATGCCATTCTCACACTGGCCGCGAGTTTCGGCGATATCGACCGTGACGGCGATCTTGATGTTGCGCTGGGAAACTGGGCGGCAGGCTGGTACCGGCGCATTCCCGGCGAGGAATCACGCAACCGCATCATCTTCAACGAGGCGGGTAATATGTCCGGCGACAAATTCCTCGACCTGCCGGGAATTCCCGGTGAAACATTGACGATCCTGCTGACAGACACCAACAGCGACAATGCGCTGGATTTGTTGGTGGGCAACGATTTCGAACAGCCGGACATCTTCTACATCGGTAACGGCGAAGGCGGGTTTCGAGCCATTCGCCGCCAGGAAAACAAGGTTCCGCTGACGACGACGACGACAATGAGCATCAAGACCGCCGATCTGCACAATGACGGCACGCCGGAGATTTATCTCGCGCAGATCGCAGGACGTTCATCAGGCGTATCGAAGACGCTCAAGATGCGCCCACTGGCGCTTTACTGTTCGGAGATCGAGCGAGAATCCGACCGTGCGATCTGCGAAAAGAACATGCAGATCAAGACCTGGTACAAGTCGGGTAATAATTTCGATCCGACATTTGCGTCCAAATGCGAAGAGCTGGACGGCGTCTATCGCGATGAATGCAAGGGCATGCTGGTCAAGGATCTCGCCATCCAGAACAACGACCCTTCGCTGTGCGGGCTGATACCGGCAAGCCAACTCAAACCGCGTCAATTCTGCGAGATCCATTTTCAGCCGATCAGACCGCCATCGGCCGAGGAACTCGCAGCCAGTATTCATCAGATCAAACGGCGCAATGTATTGCTCTCTCCCAAGGGCGACGGGAGCTATGAGGACGTCGCGGAAGCGCAGGGACTGGAAGTCGGCGGCTGGAGCTGGGATGTCAAGATCGCTGATTTTGACAATGACGGCTGGCAGGATGTCTACATCGTCAACGGGACCTGGGTGCCAAACGAAGTCAGCCCATCCAACCTTTATTTCCACAACAATGGCGACGGCAGCTTCACCGAGCGATCGGGCGCGATGGGTTTGGAAGATTACCTGATCACGGCCGCGGCAGCGGCGGCGGATTTCGACAACGACGGCGATCTGGACATCATAACCATGCCGGTCAACGGGCCGGTAAAAGCATTCATCAACAACTCGAGTACCGGCAACGCCATCGGGTTCGAATTTCAGGACATGGTCGGCAATCGCTTCGGCATCGGCAACAAGATCGAGATATCGTTTGCCGGCGGAAACAAGCAGATCCGCGAGTTGCAAAGCGGCGGTGGTTTCATGTCATTCGATGCACCGGTCGCCCATTTCGGACTTGGCGCGGCAACGTCGATTGATCGGGCAACCGTCTACTGGGCAGACGGCGGTGTGACCACGATTGACGGTCCTTTGTCATCGGGTGCGGTATATCGCATCGAACGGCAGCCAAACCCCGAAGACCAAAGTAATTAGAACCCTTTCGGCCGATGAATGAGCCCAAGCAGGAAAGTGACCCTATGTTTGATAGATTGATGGTTGTCCTTGCGCTGACCGTTTTGTGCCTTGCGGCCATTCCCGCCGTTTCGTCCCAAGCGCAGGAAAATGCAGCGTCTTCCAAGATGGAAGAATCGGAAGCCGCATACAAGGCAGGTGATTTCAAAACCGCAATCGAAATCCTGAAGGCGTTGGCCAATGAAGGCGAGGTTCTGGCGCAATTCCGCCTTGGGCACATGCTGGCTGAAGGCAAAGGCGAGGAGCAGAACCTGCCTCTGGCCGCGGAATGGCTGCAAAAAGCCGCCGATCAGGGGCACGGTGGAGCGCAGACGCTTCTGGGCCGGATGTATCT
This sequence comes from Rhizobiaceae bacterium, assembly GCA_963669285.2. Classification (GTDB taxonomy): domain Bacteria; phylum Pseudomonadota; class Alphaproteobacteria; order Rhizobiales; family Rhizobiaceae; genus JAWKWH01. The sequence goes on from CAXXSI010000004.1 coordinate 10,393, forward strand.
GGAAGGTGCGGGCGTTGATGCCGATCCCAAGAAGGCAGCGAAATTGCTGACCGACGGCGCTGAAAAGGGCGACAAGACAGCGCAATACTATCTGGGCAAAATGTACCGGTCGGGAACCGGCGTCGACAAGAACCCGGCGGCTGCCGTACCATGGCTGCTGGCGGCTGCCCGCGAGGGAGTTGCCGCGGCACAATATGAACTCGGAATCATGTATGCGCAGGGTGATGGCGTCGACAAGGATGTCGCCAAGGCCGAAGAATGGCTGGCGCAGGCCGGCGGCAACGGTCTGGTGGCGGCGCAATACACGCTTGCAAGCAACTATGCCCGGGGCACCGGCTTCGCCAGGGACATGGTAAGAGCCGTTGAGTGGTACGAACGGGCCGCTACTGCCGGGCTTGTCAAAGCGCAGCGCGAACTGGGTTCGCTCTACCTTGCCGGTATTGATGGAAAACCCGACCACGAAGCAGCTCTGAAATGGCTCAAGATCGCCGGCGAGAACGATGACGCGGTTTCGCAGGCAAACCTTGGCTATCTTTATGCGACCGGGACAGGCGTCGGGCAGGACGATGCCGAAGCCGCATCCTGGTACGAGAAGGCGGCTAACAGCGGCTATATTCGGGCGCAAACCGCATTGGCGCTGTTTTACGAAAAAGGGCGCGGTGTCGAGCAGAACAACGAGAAGGCAGCATATTGGTACCGCGCAGCGGCGGCTGCCGGCAACCAGGCGGCAGCCGCCAATCTCGGTGTCATGCTGGTCGACGGGCGCGCCGATGTGGCGCAAGATCAAAACGCTGCCCGCTGGATTGCCGCCGGCGCGGGCGGCGGATCCAAGCCAGCTCTCGAATGGATTATAACGCGAGCCGAGGAAGGTATGCCGGAGGCACAGTTCAGATTGGCCGAGCTCTATCTCGACGGTTCAGCGGTGGACAAAGACACCGAAAAGGCGATCGGCCTGCTGCAATCGGCATCCGAAGGAGGCATTGCTTCGGCACAGTTGCTCCTGGCAAAACGATACGCCACCGGCGACGGCGTTTCCCAGAATTACATAGAGGCTCATAAGTGGGCCAATCTTGCCGCGATCAGCGGTGGTGACGAAGCGATCAAGATGCGGGAGACCTTTGCCAAGCTGATGACACCGGATCAGGTTGCCATGGCGCAGAAAAAGGCGCGCGATTGGATATCCGAAAGCCGGGCGAAGAAGTGAAACGATATCGCCTGATAATTGCTCTGTTCTGTTTCGCGGTTGCCGGCTTCGCCAGTCAGTCGGGACAGGTGATTGCGGGTCCGCTCGAGGATGCGGCACAGGCGATCGAGAGCGGCAATGTGCCTGTGGCAATGGGTATACTGCGCCCGCTGGCGGAGAGCGGATCGGCAGAGGCGCAATTGCAACTTGCCTATATCCACCGAAATGGTCTCGGTGTGCCGCAGGATTTTGGAACCGCCGCAAAATGGTTTGCCGCTGCGGCTGACGCAGGCAACGCCGAAGCCCAAAATGCGCTGGGCAGACTGTTTGCGGCGGGACTCGGCGTAAACAAGGATGCCGAAGCAGGCCTGGCATGGCTCACCAAGGCTGCCGAACAGGGCAATGCCGAACATCAGTTCGACTTGGCTGCATATCACGACGGTGGCGGCAAGCCGGATCCAATCGCCGCGGCGGAGTGGTACCAAAAGGCGCATGAACAGGGATATGTCGATGCGACCGCCAGCCTCGGATTGCTGTATTATCAGGGAAACGGCGTCGACAAGGACCTGCAAAAAGCGCTCGAATTGCTGACCCTGGCGGCGGAGAAGGGCCATGCACGGGCGCAGAACAATGTCGGCCTCATGTACGTGAAAGGCGAAGGTGTCCCGCAGAACCATGAAACGGCGGCAAAGTGGTTTGCAGCGGCCGCAAAACAGGGATTGGCCAAGGCGATGACAAATCTCGGTGTCATGTATGACAACGGTTTTGGCGTTCCGCAGGATGACGACAAGGCGATCGAACTGTACCGGCTTGGCGGGAGATCCGGTGGGACAAGCGCCACCGCGACGGTCGAGGGCGCCGGCTATCTCTATGATCCAAGGCTTGCGAAACTGAATCCCGAAGTGACGCCTGATGTCTTTGTCAGTGCGGCGAAGCAGGGTGATCCCGTTGCCATGTTCCTGCTTGGATACGTTTATGCCGGTGCCGGCAAGCAACCGCCGAATTATCTGCAAGCAGCCACATGGTTTCAGCGAGCCGCGGAGCGAGGCATGCCGGCTGCGATGGCCAATCTCGGATTATTGTATGTGCGTGGGCTGGGTGTTCCGCAAGACTATGTCTATGGATATATGTGGATCAATCTTGCAGCCGCTGCGGGCCTGAACGAAGCAGCCCATGTCAGGGACGCGGTCGCTGCCAGCCTGAGTTCATCGCAGCTCAACGAAGCGCAGGAACTTGCCATGCAGCAATGGCCGCAGATCGAAAACTGATATACTCACCCTAATTTGAATTTCCAGCGGGAAACAACGGCGACTCCGGCTAGAGCGTATCCGGTTTAAATGGAATCGTTTGAACGCAGGGATTTTGTGTTCCGGCAAGGAGCGCGGGGCGACGCGGTGCGAGTACCGTTAGACCCGCGCGACGCAGACCGGGGCGCAAAAGGCCAAGTTGAAATGATTGCGGTTTATCCTTATCATTCAAGTGCTTGATGTGTCGCCTGCTTGGCAGCCTTTTCCCCATCAGCACCGTCGAAATCCTCGCACGATGGCAACATCGCGCTGCGGTGTTCTCCTCGCTGATGTGAAAAATGCTTGCCATCGAACCGCTCCCATTTAAGCCGGACACGCTCTAGATATGAACCTGAGCATCTTTTTCGGACACGTGTTTCGCTTCTGGCGAATTCCCAACCGCGTCATTGATCGAATAAATCCGCTTTGCCTGCCGGTGACAGTAGCAACGCCGGCCGTCGTCGGGTCTCTCACCAGTTTCTGGATCGTCGGCATGATGGGATTATGCCTGGTGCGTACAATTTCCGGCGCAATGGCGATCACAATGCGCAAACCGGCATGGGCAATCGCCGCGCTGTTTGCGGCCTGGTGCTTGCTGCACATCGTGTTCGGACTTGCGCATTCGCGTTCCAGGGAAACGATCCTGGAGATCATCGAAGTTTTGCCCTTTCTCGGTGTTCTTCCCTTGTATGCCGGACTTGCGCTGACACCACCGCAAAGGCTGGTCCGCATAACCGAGAACATCATCATAGCCGGGGCGATTGTTTCGTCGCTTCTCGCCGGTTACCAGATTCTCGGCGGTTGGGTGCGGGCCGAAGGAATGGTCGGAAATCCCGGACCGTTCGGCCTGATCGGCCTGTTGCTTTACGGATATTGCCTGGTTGCCGTGGTTCGGGCCTTCGGCAATCGGCAGATGATAGCCGGCATCGGAGTGGCCGCGGCATTTGGCTGCGTTCTGCTTTCGGGAATGCGCGGCCTGTGGCCGGGCCTGCTGATCCTGCCGATTGCGATCGCCTTCATTTACCGCTCGAAGCTTGCCGAGAAATCGAGCCGCCGCGGCGTCGCCGTCGCGCTGGCGCCGCTTGCAGCGGTAATGTTTGCGACGTTTTGGCAGTTTGAGGACCGGGTCGGGTTGTTGGTCGCAGAACTCGGTTCGCTCGACGATACTCTGGATATGACCCGTTCGACAGATCAGCACATCGCGATCTGGTCGGCGGGGATCGAACTGTTCATCAGGGCACCGTTTGCTGGTCACGGGCTCGAAACGAGTTCACTGATGGCCATGGAAACCCTCCGGCTGTTTGGTGAATCCTTTGCCCGTTCGCACTTCCACAACGCGCTGATCGACATCGGCGTGAAATCGGGAATTACCGGTATCCTCGTTCTGATTGCGATGTTTGCCGTGCCACTCGTCTTGACGGCGAGACATCGCGCTAGTGGACCGGGCCGGTTCGGATTTGCCATGATGTGCGTTTTGATGATCTCCTACGCCGTTTCCGGTATCAGCGGCATTATGCTGGATCACGATATTCTCGACACTGTTTTCATTTTCAGCACCACCTATTGGGCCATGTTCGCTTTCGAGGCGGAGAGCGAGCATGAGTGATGCGTTCGCGATTGCGGCAACAGGACTAATCATCAGCTCGCTGTTGCTGATTGTTGTGACACATCTAGCGCCGCCACATTTCCTCGCCGCCAAATCCAGCCCAAGATCCAATCATCAAAGCCATGCCCGCCAACTGGGCGGATTGGCTGTCGTGCCCGCTCTGGCAGCGGCAATCATCGTCAGCACCTGGACAGGAACAATTGGATTGCCGACAGGTATTTGGCTTGTCCTGGGCGCGATAATCCTGTTCGCGACCGGGCTGATTGATGATGCCCGCGAACTGGCCGTTGTGCCCAAATTCTTACTGCAGACAGTGGCTGCCGTGGTGGTTGTCGCTGGGCTGTTCGAATCTCTGGAACCGATCGCCCCTTTGCCACCATTGGTGACGGGCGGCGTAATCGTACTTGTGGTGATATGGGCGACAAACCTGACCAACTTCATGGACGGGATCGACCTTATGGTCGTTGCCGGGATCGGAGTTCCGGCCACCATTCTCGGATTGTCCGGCTTCCTTGGCCTGATTGCCTTTGATGTGCCCACAGTGCTCGCATTGGCACTGGCAGCGGCCCTGTTGCCGTTTGCTGCCGCCAACCGACCGCCGGCGTCCATTTTTCTGGGCGACAATGGCAGCCTGCCCGTCGGATTGATCGCCGGCACTATCGGTGTTGGCCTTGCGGTAAAATACTCTGTGGCCGCGGGGGCCTTGCCCTTTGCCTACTTCATCGTGGACACCGGATTGACATTGGTCGAGCGAACATTAGCGGGAAAAAACATCTTCTCAGCGCATTCCGAACACGCCTACCAGATCGCCAGGCGATCCGGATTATCGGCAACAAACATCGCCGTTCAGGTGGCGCTTGTATCGAGTGTCACGACCGGGATATCTGTTCTCATTTGCGCCAACGTGATCGGATCGGCCTTGGGGATGGTGTCGGGGTATGCAATCGCGTTGGTGTTGTTTGCATCGCTGAAATGGAAGCACTGAAAACTCGGATCGGATCATCCGGCGCTGTATTCGCGCAGGTACGATTCCACTGACTGAACATGAGCGTCGGTCAACGGCTGCCCCAGCCAGTCTTGCACCGTTCGCACGGTTTCCAACGGCATGGCCAGAAGGTCTTCAAAAACGATTTCCATTCTGTTTTCCCGGGGTACTCGCGGCCAATCCTGATCGATACATTTCATCATCCGATCATGGATATCCTGAACCAAATCAGGCAACGACGAAACGTCGTAGTGCTGCAATGCCAGTAGCGGCCACAGTTGTTCGAACAGTTTGCACATGGATCGCTCAACATCGGGCCCGTCGCGCTGAAGCAGTATGAATTTGGCGTTCGGGTATAGCGCTTGAAGCAATTGCAAGCGGGCGGTGTGCGCCGGGTTTTTCAACAATGGACGCTTGTTTGGATGGAGGAGCGCAAGCTTGCGAACGAAGCCGGTCTGGGCGCTGCGCCAGCGGGCGATGTCCTCTTGCGAAACATGGTCAAAAAACACTTCGTTCATGACCACCTTGCGCGCCACGGACGGGAAATACAGGGCATTGAAAAACGAAGGTGCGCCCATTGCGGCAAGCGCCATCTCGTCTTCCTGAGGAAACGGTTTTTGCAGCGGCACGCGAGCGTCGTCCATCGGACGTTCCTGCGGAAACAACTTTGGCAACCATTTACGCGACAATCTCTCCAGTGGACTTGGAAAGAAATCATGCGGGCTGACAACCTCGAGCAGGGTCGGGAAGAAATACCCCTCATCGAAGCTCAACAGATTGGCCAGCAAAGTCGTGCCACTGCGCCAATGACCCACGACGAAGACCGGATCGGGCATGTCCGGCGAAACAGATGCCAGTTTTTTCGCCCGCCGTGTTTCGAGAACACAGGACGGAAACCGCAGCGCGTGGCTGGCGACCATCAGCCCGCGTGCGGGGGCTTGCAAAAAATGCCGTGCCGCCATGATCCCTGATTGAACGGCTGGCCACCGCAAATCGTGCTCCCGCCAGGGGATGGAGCAAGCGCATGCGCTAGGGCCTGTTGGGCATCAGCACACAAGGCTGCGTTGGTGTCCGAAATCCGCCATATTGGCGTCGCTCGTTCTCGAATATGCCGGGCATGTCCTTCGTCCTCGCTCCTAAATCTGTCGAATTTCGGCTGCGGCGCAGCCCCGTGTGGTGATACTCAACAGGCCCTACAACACCTTCTGATATATCCGATGTGTCCGGGTGACTTCAGCACCGGTTCGATCAAGCATGTTCCTGATTTCGGACCGGTGGTCGAGGATCCAACCCATGTCAATTTCCTCGAGATTGTATCGGGGCGCACGGTTGAGGAAGGTTCTCAATATCATTGCCGGAAGCAACGGGCCGTGCGGCTTGGACGATTCGGATGGGCGAACACCGAACAGCAGTATTCGAGCGGATCGGTAGCGTTTTCGCGTCATGCCGATCATCAGTTTGAGCCAGTTGAAAGGCAGCAGTTTTCCGTTGAATCCGCGGACGATCTCATAGAGGTTCGGTAGCAGCAGAGCCGCAGCCACGGGATAGCCGTTGCGCTCGATGATCACACCGCAGTCGGGGACAAGCAGATCCCTTGTCGCTTTCTCAAGCGCGTGGGCTTCATCGGCCGACACCGGCAGGAAACCCCAATTGTTGCGCCAGGCGTCATTATAGACATCCCTGATGATCTCCATGTCACCGCGCATGTCCTTGCGATCCAGCGCACGGACCTTCAAATCGGGATAGGCTTCCTCGAACGGGCGCTGCATCAGCCAATCGACGAATGGCGCGCGATGGGCGAGTTTGTAACTGTAGCTGACGACGTCCTTGACCGGCAGACATCCGGACTGCTCGACAAGTTCGGAAAGATATGCTGGATGCCACGGCAGCAGGATCATGCCGCCGCTTTCCTGTCCACTCACGAGCAGGCCGGTTTCTCCGTTGATTGACAAGGTAAACGGACCCCGTGCCAGGCTACAGCCACGTTGGCTCAGCCACTCGCATGCCGTTGATATCAACTGGGCAACGACAGCAGCATCATCTACAGCATCAAGGCAGCCAAAATAGCCGATTGCTCCATCGGAGCGGTCATCAAGGACCGGTTCAAAGGGCATCTGCGCCGAAATACGGCCGACCGTACGCCCTTGATATTGCGCAATCCAGTAGGCTGCATCGCCGCTTTTCAAGAATGGCGCATTCGGCGCTGCGATCAACTGACGGCGTTCGTGATCGAGCGGCGGATCAAACCCGCGCATTCCGCGGTATATCAGGCGCGGCAACTTGATGAATTCGCTCATATGGCGCCGCGAGGTAACCGCCTGGATCTCGACAGAACCGGTCATGCGGTCGCTCAGGCCGGGCTTGTCCAGCATGTTATTCAGCCGCCGGGCGCAATCGTTGCGTTACGATCTCGGCTACCGCCCTGAAGTCATTTTCATCATGGCTTGCCGAGATGAAAAACCGCAAACGCGGCTGGTTTTTCGGTACGCCGACATGAACAACCGGCGGTACATATATCCCATGTTGCAGCAGCAATTCCGCCATTGCGAATGCACTTTGGTAGTCGGATTGAAAAACCGGAACAACCGCACGGCCGATCGCGTCGCCCGTTTCGAGATTGAGTTGCCGGCACATTTGCAGAAAGCGTTCCGAATTGGCTTGCAACTGCGTCACAAGAGCGGGATCCCCGGACAGCAGCTTGAGCGCCGTATGTGCAGAAGCGGTCGATGCCGGTGTCGGACCGACCGAGTAGACAAAACCGCCAAGCGAGTATTTCAGGTACCAAACGACTTCCTTGTCGGCGGCGACAAATCCTCCGGCCGATACGAAGGTCTTTGACAGAGTGCCGATCAAAAGATCGATTTCGCGGGATGACGTACCAAAATGTTCGCTTACCCCCCTGCCCGTCTTTCCCAAAACACCGATCGAATGGGCCTCGTCAACCATCAGCCAGCAGCCATGCGTGTGCTTCAGCCGGATGATTTCGGGCAGATCGGGAATGTCGCCATCCATGCTGAAAAGGCCTTCAGTCACGATAAGGCATTTGTTGTAATGGCGCCGCTCGCGTGCGAGCCGGTCTGCCAGTTCATCGGTATCGTTGTGGGTGAAGGAAACCGCCTTTGCACCGCTGGCGCTGATCCCCATCAGCAGGCTGTTGTGACACGATTCATCATAGAGGATCAGATCGCGCTTGCCCATCAGATGGGGGATTATCGAATAATTCGTCAGATAGCCGCTGATCAGGCTGAGGGCAGCATCTGTACCCAGAAATGCAGCGAGATCGGCCTCAAAAGCCCCCTGCGCCGATCGTTCTCCACCAACCAACCGCGACGCGCCGACACCTGGCCCGAAAGCGTGCAAGGCTTCGCTCGCTGCTTCGATGACCTCGGGATGATCGGATAATCCCAAATAATCATAATGGGAAAAACTGCGCCAGGTTCCGCCTTCGGCCTCGATCCGGGTCTTGAGCCGGTCGACTTCGGCAAACCACGGACCACCGTCCCTGGCCAACGCACTTCCTTCAAATCGCCCGCGGTGAAGCACGTAGTCTTTCAGACTCGTCATGTTTCGACCAGCCGTCATGAATTCGCCTGCCGCCTCCCCACGTGCGAAGTCGGACACCGGTTACCGCGCCCAACACCAAGAGGCAATCAAAGCACCTCAGTTCATGGCAGCCAAGTGAATTCGCGTATTTTCTAAAATGCCCCTCATATTTGAGCGCAGAAACACGGATTACGGGAACAAGGGATATTCACACTACCAATTTGGAACAGCCGGATCGCTGTTTTGTAGCTGTTGTGCAACATCTGCCATGAATCGTTGCCGGGATTCGGAAAACAGGTTCACCGGGTTATTGTTGCGCTTTTACTAATTTTCTAATGTGTCCAGGCGTTTTTGGGTGAGGGTTTTTCCATGAGAAAGTTGATTGTTTCGCTGGCAGCCACGACAGCACTGGTCTCGGCTGCGCCGGCATTTGCGCAGGACAGCGGTAATCACAACTGGGCCGGCTGGTATGCCGGCGCCTTCATCAATCACAGCTGGGGCAGCCCCGATATGGCTGCGATCCACAACAACCCGACAATTGATGACAATGGATTTGTCGCCGGCCTTCTCGGCGGCTATCGGGTTCAGCAGCCAAACGACGTGGTCTACGGCGTGCAGCTCAACATTCCGGTCATTGCGGAAAAAGGCACCTCAATTGGCGGTCCTGCGGTGTTTGACTCCATCGAGATGAAATTTGCCGCGCTTGTGACCGCCCAGGTCGGCCGCGCCTATGGCTACTGGCTGCCGATGGTCAGCATCGGCGGCGGTTTCGTCAGCGTGGAGAGCGCGAATGTCGCCGGTAGCCAAACGGTAACCCACCCTGCGTTTACGGTTGGTCTGGGCATCAATCGGGCGATCAACGATTACGTGGCGGTTGGCGCGCGCTACAACTACACCAAGGTGTTCCGCAAAACGCATGCGACGCCATTTAATCTGGCCACGGACAATCGCTTCGGTGCCGACATTCACTCCGTCGGGGCGGTCGTCGAATTCATGCTGCCGATCGGCAACTGACAAAGAACATGGCGCTGTAGCAGCGGCGCCACCTAAGCCCGCGACAGGATTCTCCCGCCTGTGGCGGGTTTATTTTTGTCTGGTGCGTTTTCGTTCTGCCCCGCAGCCGAATTTTGGAATTACTTTTCAAAGTTGGTTCCATTTTTGCCTTTCGGCGATTTCTATTCGCCAGCATTGGATGCTAAACCCCGGCGCATAAACGGGTATCCCGGCAACCCCGAAGTTGCCCCGGCCCTGTGGCCAGCACGGAGACAACACATTGCTCGCATCCGGTTCACATTTGCGGCGTCTGGAAGCCGAGTCGATCCACATTTTCCGGGAAGTCGCGGCTTCGTTTTCCAAACCGGTCATGCTCTATTCAATCGGCAAGGATTCCTCCGTCATGCTGCGCCTGGCGATGAAAGCTTTTTATCCGGCCAAACCGCCATTTCCGTTCTTGCACGTGGATACGACCTGGAAATTTCGCGAAATGATCGAATTTCGCGACCGTATGGCGCGCGAACTGGATTTCGACCAAATTGTGCATATCAACGAAGACGGCGTGCGCGACGGCATCGGTCCTTTCGAGCACGGTTCCAACACGCATACCCACATCATGAAGACCGTTGCGCTAAGGCAGGCGCTCGACAAGCACGGTTTCGATGCCGCGTTCGGCGGCGCGCGGCGCGACGAAGAAAAGTCACGGGCTAAAGAGCGCATCTTTTCGTTCCGTGACGCCAATCATGGCTGGGATCCGAAAAACCAGCGCCCGGAAATGTGGAAAATCTACAATACCCGTGTCGGCAAAGGTGAATCGATCCGTGTGTTTCCGTTGTCCAACTGGACCGAGCTGGACATCTGGCAATACATCATGCTGGAAGACATCCCTATCGTGCCGTTGTACTTTGCCAAAAAAAGACCGATCGTCGAACGCGACGGCATGTTGCTGCTGAGAGATGATGAGCGCTTGCAACTGAAACCCGGTGAGGAAATCCAGGAGCGAATGGTCCGCTTTAGAACACTGGGATGCTATCCGCTGACCGGCGCGATTGAATCGAACGCTGACAGTCTGGAGGCAATAATCGGTGAGATGCTGACGGCAAGGACTTCGGAGCGCCAGGGGCGGTTGATCGACCGCGACGAAGCCGGATCGATGGAGATGAAGAAGCGCGAGGGGTATTTCTGATCATGGCCCAACGCGACATCAAACCGGCAGGCGAAAACATCGGCGAATTTCTCGCCGCGCAGCAGGAAAAATCAACGCTCAGATTTCTGACATGCGGCTCGGTCGACGACGGAAAGTCGACGCTGATCGGAAGGCTGCTCTACGACACCAAGCTGATATTCGAGGACCAGTTGGCCGCGTTGGAGGCCGAATCCAAAAAACACGGAACTACCGGAAGCGACGTCGACCTCGCACTTCTTGTCGACGGATTGGAAGCTGAGCGCGAGCAGGGAATAACGATCGATGTCGCCTACCGGTTTTTTGCCACACCGGCGCGCCGGTTTATCGTCGCCGATACGCCAGGCCATGAGCAATACACGCGCAACATGGCGACAGGCGCCTCAACGGCCGAATTGGCAATCATTCTGGTGGATGCACAGCAAGGCATTTTGCAGCAGACACGACGTCATTGCTATATCGCTTCGCTGCTTGGAATTCGCCATGTCGTACTGGCGGTCAACAAGATCGATCTGGTCGATTTTTCACAAACGACATTCGATGAAATCGTTGCTGAGTTCGACGAGTTTGCCGAGGCGTTGAATTTCGATACCGCGGTTGCAATCCCGATGTCAGCCCGGTTTGGCGATAATGTTACGTCGAAATCTGCCAGCACAAGCTGGTATGACGGACCGTCCTTGCTGGAGCATCTGGAGACAGTTGACGTTTCATCGCGAAACGGGGAACCACCGCTGAGATTTCCGGTTCAATACGTCAATCGGCCGAGTTCGGACTTCCGTGGATATTGCGGCACGATTGCATCCGGCCAGATTGCGAAAGGCGACAGTGTCGTCGTCGCCAAGTCGGGAAAGTCAGCAAAAGTTCACCGCATAATCACCCACGGCGAAGAGACGAGCCGGGCGGAGGCCGGCGATGCCGCAACGGTTCTGCTTGATGCAGAGATCGAGGTGTCCAGAGGCAACATGCTGGTCGCGCCCGATAACAGGCCTCACGTGGCGGACCAGTTCATGGCGAACCTGATCTGGTTCGACGAACAGCGTCTGCTTCCCGGTCGCTCATACATTCTAAGGACCGAGTGCGACCGCACCAATGCCACGATCACCGAGCTGAAATACCGGGTCGATATCAACACGTTTTCTCATGATGCGGCCAAGTTTCTGGAGATGAACGAGATCGGCGTGTGCAATGTCTCAACGCAGTCACCGATCGTGTTCGATGAGTATGACAGCAACCGGCAGACCGGCGCCTTTGTCCTGATTGACCGGATCACAAACGCAACCGCCGGCGCCGGGATGATCCAGTTCCCGCTCAGGCGCGCTTCCAATGTTCACTGGCAAGCCCTTGATGTAGATAAGGAATCCCGCGCCGATATGAAACATCAAAAACCGGTGGTGCTGTGGTTCACCGGTTTGTCGGGCTCCGGCAAGTCGACGATTGCAAACCTGCTGGAGAAGAAACTGCATGCGGAAGGACGCCACACCACGATCCTGGACGGCGACAATGTCCGCCATGGTCTCAACCGCGATTTGGGCTTCACCGACGAGGACCGGGTGGAAAACATCCGCCGTATTGGAGAGACCTCCAAACTGATGGTCGAGGCCGGCTTGATTACTATCGTATCCTTTATCTCGCCGTTTCGCGCCGAGCGGCGGATGGTTCGAGAGATGCTGGAAGACAGCGAATTTGTCGAAGTGTTTGTCGACACGCCGTTTGAAGAATGCGTCAGACGAGATCCGAAGGGCTGTACACGCGCGCGCTCAAAGGGGAGATCAAGAACTTTACCGGCGTCGATTCACCCTACGAAACTCCGGAACGCGCGGATGTTCACCTGAAGACACTGAACCGTGCGCCCGAGGAACTGGCCGACGAACTTGAACAATGGTTGAAACAGCGCGGTTTTTGCTGATGACTTCGAAGCGACTTCCGGGCGACGAACACATCAGGGCGCTGTTCGAGCGTCTAGCACTGGCCGCATCGAAGGAAATCACCGCAATCCGCAGCTGCGGATTTGACGTTCACAATAAAGCCGACTCGACTCCGGTGACGGAAGCAGACACCAGGGCAGAGGCTGTGATCCTCGATGGATTGGAAGCCGAGTTGCCGGGCATCCCTCATATTGGCGAGGAAGAAATGTCGGCAGGCCGGGTCTCCAACGATCCGGGTGACTGTTTCATTCTTGTCGATCCGCTGGATGGAACGCGGGAATTTATCTGCGGGCGGGACGAATTCACTGTCAACATCGCACTCATCCGTGACGGATCGCCCGAAATCGGCGTCGTGGTCGCACCGGCGATGGATGTCGCATTCAGCGCCCTGCCCGGCTGCGCCGAGCGGCTCGAAATTCTCGATGACCACACATTCGGGGCACGCACGGCAATTTCCGTATCAGAGGCGCCGGAGAAAATCCGCATCGTTGCCAGTCGTTCGCATCAGACGCCCGAAACCGCCGAGTATATAAGCCGGTATGCCGACGCGGAAATATTATCGGTCGGCTCATCGCTGAAATTCTGCATGCTGGCGGAAGGAAAGGCCGACCTCTATCCCAGATTTGGAAGAACGATGGAGTGGGATACGGCGGCGGGCGACGCGATCTTGCGCGCAGCCGGTGGACAAACCCAACTGCTCGATGGCAGCCCACTGACCTACGGCAAGCGCAATCAGCTCGATGATTGCGACTTCTCCAATCCCTGGTTTGTCAGCAAAGGCCGGTGACGACTATTCCGCATCCGGTTGGTTGGAAGGTGCCGCATTAGCGAAAGCCGGCAGCTCCATGCATGTTGCATAGATGCGACTGATCACCGGATAGGGCTTCATATCAACATTGAACCGGCCGTTATTGGCAACCTGGGCGACGAGGCACAAATCGGCCAATCCCGGTTCATCCCCGTGGCAGAAGGTTCCCGTCTGCCCACTCTCGGCAAGCAGCTTTTCAAGCGGACCGAAGGTTTCGCCGACCCAGTGCCGAAACCATTCAGCCACGGCCGCATCATCGGCGCCAAAGCGGCTGCGCAAGGCGTTCAGAATGCGCAAATTGTTGACCGGATGAATGTCGCAAGCGACCATTTGCGCGAGCATGCGAACACGCGCCCGCCCGTGAATATCCGATGGCAACAATGGCGGCTCCGGCACCATTTCGTCGATGAACTCAAGAATGGCGAGCGATTGGCTGAGAACGGTTCCGTCATCCCAGACAATCGACGGGACAAGGCCTTGTGGATTGACCGCCAGGAACTCATCTGCCCTGTGGCCGCCCAAACGCAGGTGATGGGCAACATACTCGTAGTCCAGACCCTTCATCGCCAGTGCGATACGAACGCGATAGGAGGTCGAAGAGCGGAAGTAATTGTGAAGAACGATCGAGGACATTCCCCTGACTATCGCCTAATCCGGTTCCGAACAACCGTGGGGGTCGTCCGAGCAGGCATTTCACCTTCCATGCTCAGATGACGAGAATCGGACTGCCGTTCTTCACCCTGCCATAGAGGTCGATGACATCCTGATTCAACATCCTGACGCAACCGCTTGAAACCGCTCGGCCGATGCTGGCGAACTCGCCGGTGCCGTGGACACGGTAGAGCGTGTCGCCGTCCCTGTTGTGAATATACAGCGCACGCGCGCCAAGCGGATTTCGCAATCCGGGCGGCATGCCGCCATTGTCCGAGGAGTATTTCCTCAGTTCCGGCTGACGGGCAATCATCTCGTCCGGCGGCGTCCATTTTGGCCAGGCCTGTTTCCAGGCAATCCAGCCGCGGCCCGACCATTCAAATCCGGCGCGTCCCAAACCTACGCCGTAACGCATGGCGCGACGACCGGGCATCACCAGGTAAAGATATCGCTTGGAAGTGTTCACAACCAACGTTCCGGGCTTTTCGCCGGTGGGATCGCGCACTTCGCGACGATAGAATTTGCTATCGACCTTGGACAAATCGACTGCGGGGAGAGGGAAACGTTCACCGGGCTTGGGACCGTAAATCTTGTCATAGGCAAAGACGGTTCCGCCGCCGAACCCCGGGCCGCCATCCGTCGTACAGCCTGCCAGTCCCGCAAGCGCGATCGAACCCAGCCCCAAAACAACGGTCCGGCGATTGGGATCCACATATTTTCCGCCAACCATATTTTCGCCCTTCATACTCTCAAGACCTTGTTCTTTATCATCAATCCGGATCGATGAACGATCAACCGCGATCTGCGGACAAGGTAAACGGGAAAGAACGGCCCCAAACCGCAACGCCGGGCCATATTGTTCAATTCCGGCGAAATGAAAATCCGTGGAGCGATCAACAACCCGTGATGAATCGCTTCACATGCGGCTGATCAAAAGCATGAACTCAAGCCGTCCAGGTGACCGGAAGCGATAACGGGCCGCGGAACGCCCAACCGGCAAATTCAACCGGATGATTTCGGTCAAGCGCCAAGTCGTTCAGCTGCGAAAACGAGGCCGGCAGCGCCACTTCGGCGACCAATGCCCGCGACGCCCAGGCGCCGGCACAAAAATGCGGGCCAGCGCCGAAAGAGATGCTTTTCTGAACGTCCCTGGTGATGTCGAATTTCTCGGGATTGGGAAATACGTCTTCATCGCGGTTCGCAGAGCCAAACATAAGGAACACCTTGTCCTCCGCCTCGAAATCAATGCCGCGATAAGTATGGTTTTGCGCGACACGGCGCGGCGACATGCCGATGGGAGACATCCACCGGGCATATTCTTCAAACGCCTGAAGCCAGGTGGCTTCGCCGGCCTTGATCTTGGTGAGTTGTTCGGGATGGGTCAGCAACGCCCAAACGCAGCCGGCAATCGCATCGCGTGGCTCGTTCTGTCCCCCGGAAATCGCCAGTTTCACATTGGCCCTGACGCTCTGTTCGGGCAGTCCACCCTGCATCATGACGCTCAACAGGCTGCTGTCCGGCTTATCCGTCAGCTCGGGCATCCTTTCGTCGATCGCGGCGTCGATCCCCGCTGTCGCATCTTGGCAGCGGGCCTCGACATCCGGATCACCGTGGTAGTTGGCAATGCCGTCAATCATCGCCTGCGACCACCGGTCCATCTGCTTGTAGGAGATGTTCGTCAGCCCGGTGATGACCTTGAGCGCCTCTCCGGACAGCGGCATGGCATAGTCCTTTACCAGATCGGCGGAACCGCGGCCGGCAATAGCGGCAATTATTCGGTCGGCATCGGTCTGGAAATACGCACGCCAGACATCGCGGACGGTCTTCGGCGACACCGATGGGAAAATCATCTTGCGCTCATTGCCGTGGTCCGCGCCGTCCTTGCGCATCATGTTGCGGCCCATGAGCTTGTTCATCAGCCCGTCCGGCTGGTGCGAGGAAAACACCTCGATGTTCTTCTCGCAGGTGAAGATATCGTCGCGGCGGGTCAACAGGACGGCGCCGAGCTGCGGCACGTAGGCAATCGGAGATTTATCCCGCATACCGGCCAGTGCCGGATAGGGATCGCGGGTGAAACTGGTCAGGTCGATATTGAACTCGGGCGGTCGCATAGAATTGAGTATCCGTCTTTTGAAGGTCTACGCAAGCGCCGATGCGCCGAATTTCCGCTCGCGGATTAGCCAGTTGCCGCCCGGCAATTGGCCAATCCGGTGGCAAATCCCGCCGCCGATTGGCCAATCGGTGCGGGGTGTGTTGACGCAGTTTGACCTTTATTCGAGGCGTGAGCGGATCAGGTCGGCGGCGGCGAGGTCCTGCGCGGCCACACCCAAAGAACGGTAGAGCGTGATCGCCCGATCGCCGCTGCGCCCGGCGCAGCTTCCGTCATAAACTTCGCCGATCTCCGCACGGATATGGCCCTCGTCGATCCGCCCGGCCTCGATGGCGCTGATGATCTCGCGCGCCTGGGCGTGGGCTGACGGTTTGTAGTCCACGAACAGCTCGGATTTCAGCAGCAGCGCTTCATCAATTTCCTGCATCGTCGGAATGGAAGCCCCAACGGCGTTGACGTGAGTGCCCGGTTCAATCCAGTCGCCATGCAAAACAATCGAGGCTGAGGACGTCACCGTGCAGACGATATCGGCGCCCTTTACGGCAGATTGAACGTTATCCGCCGCAATGAACTGCACACCGGCGTGGGTTTTCGAAGCGGAATCGACAAACTGCTCGGCCCGCTCGGGCGTGCGTCCAACCACGCGGATTTGGCGGAGCGGACGTACCAGCATCAGCGCCTCGATATGGCTTTCGGCCTGTTCGCCGGTTCCGATGATCGCCAGTGTCGCCGCATCAGTGTGCGCCAGTGCCCGTGTCGCCGAAGCCGTTGCCGCCGCCGTGCGGATCGCGGTGACCGCATCGGCATTCATGGCGATGACCGGTTCCCCGGTTTCGATGTCGAACAGGATTACGGTACCGATATGCGAGCTCAGGCCTTTCGCCGGATTGCCGGGAAACAGGCTGATCAGCTTGATACCGTAAATATCCGGATCGGACATGGCGCCCGGCATGATGCCGAGCTTGTTGGTGCCGTCGATATCCATGATGGTCCGCAACGGCAGGTTTGCCCGGCCTTGCGAGACGCGGATCATCGTCTCTTGCATGCATTCAATGGCATCGGCCATCGGCAGCAATCGGCGCACTTCCTGCGCGGTGAGAACTTTCAAACCTGATCCTCCACCGCGACGTCGCCGAGCGCTCCGCGTAGTTCGAGGCCCAATGCCATGCGGATCAGGTTGGTGTATTCGCGCGGGTGGGTGACATAGGGAAAATGGCTGGCATTGCCGAAACGGAAGGCACGGCCTGGCTGCAATGCCGCCCGCAACTGCTCACGCACCGGCGGTGGAATCAGGTGATCATCATCGCTTTCAACCGTTGAAATGCGGTCGGTGGCGAGCGACTGAGCGGGCAATGGCGGGGCGTCTTTCAAGGCGATCAGCCGGTTGCGCAACTCGGCTTCCGGAATGCGCCCGTCAACCTCGGCGATCAGCAGCTCCGCCAATTCGGCATAAGCGTGGCCGGGCTGGGTCCACTGGCTCAAGCCGCGGAGAAATCCTTCCGCCAAGGTCGCGATGTCCATCCCCTCCAGGTCGAGGGCATAAGGTGGAATTGCCCGGACGAACGAAGCGTCAGCCAGCGTGTTCGCGGCGATCAACCCACCAAAGAGCTCCGGCCTGGTGGCCGCGACATATTGGGCGACATAGCCGCCGAGCGAGGAGCCCAAAATCGTGGCCCCTTCCATGCCCTCGATGGAGACCATCTGCGTGATGTCGCCTGCCCAGTCGCTGATTCCACCCGAGGAGGGATAGCTGAGCGAGAGAATGCGTGCTTCGTCGGACATCGCCGAGATCTGCTGCCAGAAAATGTCCGCCCTGCCCAGCGTTCCCGGAAGCAGCACCAGCGCAGGGCCGGTTTCACCATTGCGGATAAATCCCCAATCGCGGCCGTTCACCGAGCGGACTTGCTCAGGTTTCATGGCACAGAAGGCATCACGGGCTTCAATCAGCTGGTTCATGAGAATGGATCCTCTATATCGGGAATGCAATCCGGTTCATGCCACCTCGCTCAGCCGTTGCGGCAGCAGACTGGCAGGTTCCAGTCCCTCGCCAAGGATATCGGCAGGAATTCCATTTCCAAGCGCTGTTGCTGCAGCCAGACGCGAAAGCGCAGGGCACGTCTGAATACCGTAACCGCCCTGTCCGGCCAGCCAGAAGAAACCGTCGGCCTGCTGC
Organism: Rhizobiaceae bacterium; assembly: GCA_963669285.2. Taxonomy (GTDB): domain Bacteria; phylum Pseudomonadota; class Alphaproteobacteria; order Rhizobiales; family Rhizobiaceae; genus JAWKWH01. Next base: position 28,839 of record CAXXSI010000004.1, read on the forward strand.
GAATATCCGACGACCGGTGATTTGTCGGCGACAAAACTCCTCAAGCCCGCCCATTTGCTTGCAATGTTGCGCACCTCGATATCGAAAGCCTTTTCGATGCGGTCGGCGCAGATCGCGATATCGAGTTCCTCGGGCTGGGCATCGCAGGGCGGCATCGGATCTTCATTTGCCGGCGATATCAGCAACCGTCCCGCATCGGGTTTCATGTAGAAATCCTCGTCAATGTCCACGACAAGCGGCAGATCGTCGACGGCCAGACCGTCCGGTGCGTCGATTGTCATCGCGGTGCGACGTTTGGGCACCAGACCGATGGTTTCCGCACCTGCCATCGTTGCCAGTTGATCGGCCCAGGCACCGGCGGCATTGATGATCGTTGCCGCCCTGACGGATCCGGCAGCAGTTTCGATTTGCCAGATTCCGCTATCGCGCACGAACGCCAACGCCTCAGCGTTGGTGCGAAGCGTGCCGCCGCGTGCCCTGAAAACACGCAGATAGCCCTGGTGGAGGGCGTGAACATCAATGTGACTGCCCGTTTCGTCGAGCACACCGGCTTGAGCGTAGTTTTCACGAAGCAGCGGGTGGCGGTTGCACATGTCGCCGGCGTCGATACGCGCGACCGGCAATTCCAGTGAAATTTCGGCATGAAAAGCATCCAGTGCCGTCATCTGGTCGGAGCGTGCGATCATGATCACGTCCCGGGGCGACAACAGCGGCGACGTCGCAAATCCGTCCGGCGGAGCATTGTAAAAAGCTGCGGAAGCCCTTGTCAGGGCACGCACCGGCTGCGGTCCGTAACCCGGTGCGAACATTGCCGCCGATCTTCCGGTGGTGTGGTAGCCCGGTTGAGATTCCATTTCGAGGAGAACGATGGATGCGTCTGCGGCCAGTTCGGCGCCAACCGACGCCCCGGCAATTCCTGCGCCAATGACGGCAAAGTCGAAAATCTGTTCACTCGCGCTCACGCCACACGGTGCTCCATCATCTTTCGGTTGGTCCGAGATACTCGATTGTCCGACTTTTCACCGGCCCGCAATTGACGGGAGCCTACGCCATGCCTGCCGCCAACGACAAGCTGGGGTGTGGCGCCGTCATTCGGATGCGGGGTGGCACGCGAACCGGCAAGGCTTGTAATCGGCAACGGTTTCCATTTCGATGGCGGGAATGGACTTGCGCTGTTCAACCGATGGCCAGGAGGGACAAATGCTCGATGGATTTGAACAAAGGCAGTTTGCCTTTCCGTTGTCCGACGGTGAATCGCTCAAACATGACATTTACGAGAAGGGTGACGGACCGGTCATCGTCATTCTTCACGAGTTACCGGGCATCTGTCCCGATACATTGAAGTTCGTCGACAGAATTGCCGCTGCGGGTTTCAGGGTGGTTATGCCGCATCTGTTCGGCCCGCTCGGCAAGTTCGCTATCGGCAGAAATGTGGCGCGGCTGTTCTGTGTGCGTCGGGAGATCAACATCTTCGCAAGGAAGCAATCAAGCCCGGTCGTCGAGTGGCTGAAGGCGCTTTGCCGCGACGCACAGGAGCGATACGCCGTTTCAGGCGTCGGCGTGATCGGCATGTGCCTGACGGGCAATTTCGCGATTTCGCTGATGGCCGACGACAGCGTTTTGGCATCGGTCGCTTCCCAGCCCTCCCTGCCAATGTTCAGCCAGGGATCGCTGCACATGTCGGACAAGGAGGTGGTCGAGGTCAGTGAAAGGCTCGACCGGCACGGCCCGATGCTCGCCTACAAGTTCGAAGGGGACAAATTGTGCACGCAAGCCAAGTTCGATGCCATCGACGCCGCCTTCAACGGTGATCGCGAACGCATCAGGCTGACCAAGATTCCCGGCAACAAGCATGCGCTGCTGACCGCGCACTTCATCGTCGGCGAAAACTCGCCGACCCAGCAGGTGCTTGACGAGATCACCAATTACTTTGCCGGAAAACTAAACGCGTAGATCGTGTGCTAGCAAACCGTGCGAAAGCGCTCGATCATCGTATCGAGGACCTCGCCGGGATCGCGTTTCCACCAGTCCTGCGCCGAGAAAACCTCAACTTCGCAATATCCGGCGTAGCCGGCATCCTCAACAGCTCTGCGGATCGCCTTCAGATCGGCAACGCCGTCGCCCATCATGCCCCGATCCAGCAGCATGTCGCGCGTCTCTTCCAGCCAGTCACACAAATGGTATCCGAGCAGGCGGTCCGCGCCGGCCTGTTTCAGGCTCTCTGCCAACGTCGTATCCCACCAGACATGGTAGACATCGACGGCAATCCCGACATTGTCGGCACCCGCCATGTCACAAACCCGATTGGCGTCGCGTACCGTCATCAGGCAGGTCCGGTTGCCGCCGAACATGGGATTGAGCGGTTCAAGCGCCAGTTTCACGTCGCGTTCCGCTGCATAGCCGGCCGCCGATGCCAAACGTTCTGCAAGGATTTTCTGGCTCTCCAGCACGCCCTTGGTGCCCGGTTCGGTGCCGCCAGTGACAATGGTCAGTACCTGCGTTCCGAGGGCAGCCGCCATGTCGATGGATGCCATCACATCGTCCATCAGCGGATCGGGTTTCTGCGAGCCGACAAAGAACGGTGTCCGGCACAAGCCGACAACCTGCATTCCTGCCGCCCGAACCTTCTCGCCGATCAACACGGCCCGGTCGCCGATCTCGCGGCGCCAGAACACGATGCCGCCCAGACTGCGCTCGGCGCAGGCGTCGATGACCTGCTCGGGCGACCAACCGGCGCCGAAGCCATCCAGATTGTGACCGAGCGTGGCCGTGTTCAACGCCAGCATCGAATGATCGTTGGAAAAATCCCGCATCATGCACCGTAAAGGGCAAGCAGCGATTTCATCCGCCGACAAGCCAGATCGGGGTCGCGCAACAAACCCGCCTGGTCGGCCAGTTTGAAACAATCGACGAAATAGGGCAGCGGCCGCATCGACTGAGCGCCACCGAGCATGACGAAATGATCCTGAAACCCGTTCAGCCAGGCGAGGAACACGACGCCGGTCTTGTAGTACTGCGTGGGCGCGCGAAAAATCAGGCGGGCCAGCGGAACCGTCGGATCGAGCGTGGCACGGAAGCCGGTCGTGTCCCCCTTGCCCAGTTGCCCGATGGCGTGGGCGGCCGCTGTGGCCAGGGGATCGAAGATCCCGAGCAAGGCGTGCGAGTAGCCCTGGTCATCACCGGCGATCAGCTCGGGATAGTTGAAGTCGTCGCCGGTGTACATCTTGACGCCATCGGGCAGCCGGCGGCGCATGACAATTTCCTTGTCCTTGTCCAGCAGCGAAATCTTGATGCCGTCGACCTTGGCATTATTGTCGGCGATAATCGTCAACGCGGTTTCGAGGCATTCGTCGAACTTTGCCGATCCCCAGTAGCCGGCAAGCGCCGGATCGAACATGTCGCCCAGCCAGTGCAGGATGACCGGCTGGTCGCAGGCGGCAAGAACGTCCTTGTAGACAGCGATGTAATCGTTCGGTCCGCCGGCCACTTTCGCAAGTGCGCGGCTCGCCATCAGAATGATCCGCCCGCCGACCTTCTGAATGGCTTCGACCTGCTCGAGATAGGCGCGGCGCACATCGTCGATCGATCGCGCGTCGGCAGCATCCAGATGATCTGTACCGCATCCGTTGAATACCAGGGCGTCCGGCAATTCCGCCTTGGTGCGGGTGATCAGCTCCAGTGCTCCCGGCCAGTCGAGCCCCATGCCGCGCTGCGCCGTATCCATCGCTTCGGCAATGCCCAGGCCGAGACCGGCAAGATGGCGGCGGAACACCATCGTCGCTTCCCAGTCGATCGTCGCCGGTCCGCTGGGATCGTTGCCGGTCATGGGATCGGCCACGACATGCGCGGCGGAAAACACCACTCGCGCCGGGTCGGCGCCAAGCGGCGCAGCCTCGATCGGCGTGCCGATCAGGCGATATTCTTCAACAACGCCCGAGGCGTCAGGCAAAGCCAGTTTCATATATTGCTCCTCAGAACCGGGGCACCAGCATGCCGCCATCCACCGAGATGGCCTGACCGGTCGTGTAGGGTATGCCGCCGGTGGCAAGCGTGGCGACCACGGTTCCAAGTTCCTCCGGTTGTCCCACCCTCGGCAGGAGACAGAGGCCCTCTTCGGCCCGTTTCTGATAGCTGGCGATCACGGCTTGCGTCATTTCGGTTGCGATCAGGCCGGGCTGGACATCGAATACGGGTATGCTTTCGGGGCCGAGCCTGGCGGCAAATACTTTCGAGATCATTGCGGCCGCTGCCTTGGATGCGCAGTACTCGCCGCGCGGCACCGCAACCGCCACCGCGTTGGACGAGGTGACGTTGATCACCGAATAGTTCAGCGAAGGATCGCGCTGGCGTGACAGCAAGCGCCTGGCAAAGGCCTGGGTCAGAAAAAACGGCGCCTTTGCATTGACGCCGAGACAGCGGTCGTAACTTTCTTCCGTCACGTCGAGCGGATCGCCCCTGCTCATAACACCGACACCGGCATTGTTGACCAAAGTGGTCAGCGGGCCCAGCGCTTCTTCGATTTTATCGAGGATGGTGTCGTGCTGCTTGATGTCGCTGACGTCGAACGCCGCTTTGAAAGCCTTCGAGCCTTCCGCCTCCACGGCTTTGGCGGCAGCGTCCAGTTCGTCGCTTTCGCTGCGGGCATTGAGCGCGATGTCGAAGCCTGAGCGCGCCAGCGCGACCGCTGAAGCGAGCCCGATGCCGCGGCTCGACCCTGTCACGAGTGCTACTTGTCCGGTCATGCCGCTGCTCCATGCTTGATCAGTTCGCGGGCAATGATCATACGCTGGATCTGGTTGGTTCCCTCATAAATCTGAGTGATTTTCGCGTCGCGATAAAGCCGCTCGACTTCAAAGCCACGAATATAGCCGGAGCCGCCGAAAACCTGAACCGCGTCGGCAGTTCGGGCCACGGCCATGTCGCCGGCAAAGCACTTGGCCATCGAACAGGACTTGGTTGCCTGGGCGCCGGTGTCGATCTTGTGCGCGGCGGAATGAACCAGCAGGCGCGCGGCCTCAATGTCCTTGGCCATGTCGGCGAGCAGCCACTGGACACCCTGGAACTCGGAGATCGCCTTCTTGAACTGCTTGCGCTGTTGCGCATAGTCGACCGCCGCTTCCAAACCGGCCTGGGCGATGCCGACGGCGAGTGCCGCAATGCCGACGCGGCCCTTGTCCAGAACACTCATCATCATGTGGAAACCGCGATTCTCCTCGCCCAGCAGGGCATCGGCCGGAAGCCGGACATCGGAAAAGTTCAACGCGCCGACCTGGCTGGCGCGCTGGCCCATCTTGTGTTCCTTGGGACCACGTTCAACGCCGTCTGCATGCAGATCGACAATGAAAATAGACATGCCACGATTGCCGGCCTCGCGGTCGGTGCGGGCCAGAACGAAGCCGACATCGGCTACGGGTGCGTTATGAATCCAGATCTTGCCGCCATTGAGAACCCAGCCGTCGCCATCGCGCACCGCCTCGGTGCGAATTCCCGATACATCGGTGCCGGCTTCCGGTTCGGTGATGCAGTAGGCGACGCGGGTCTTGGCGGAGATGACGTCAGCGAGCCAGCGTTGACGCTGCTCTTCAGTTCCGTGGCGCACAAGCAGGGTTGATATCAGCTCGACCAGTCCGCATTGGTCGGCCACCGAGGCATATCCGCGCGACAACTCTTCCATGACCAGTGCATAGGTTACGGTGTCAAAGCCCGGGCCGCCCATCTCCTCGGGCACACAAATACCGAAAAGCCCCAGTTCACCCATTTGGGCATACACCTCATGGGGAAATCGCTCGTCGCGGTCGAGTTCCTCTGCCAACGGCCGAATGACGTCGTCGGCGAAGCTGCGCGTCATGTCGCGCACTTGCTCATGGGTTTCGGTGAGGTACATCGATTCCTGCCATTTGTAACTGTTTAGTTACTTTACCGAAGAGAGAGACAAAACGTCAAGGGGGAATCGAATCCACCTTGCGGCACATCGCACGTTGAGATATATAACTAAATAGTTACTTATGGAGGATGCCGCATGAAGCCGGACACAAAGAACAAGTTTGGACGAGTTGATCTTGAAGTTACCGCATTTGGTTTCGGAACGGCGCCGATCGGCAACATTTTCCGCGAAATCGACGAACCGACATCGGATGCGATGATCCAGAAGTCATGGGATTCGGGCGTTCGCTATTTTGACACCGCACCCATGTACGGACACGGGCTGAGCGAGTTGCGCACCGGCCAGTCGCTGCGTTGGAAGAACCGCGACGATTTTGTCCTGTCATCGAAGGTCGGCCGTCTGCTCAAACCCGCCAAGCGGTCGGAAATCGACTTTGCGCCATGGACCAATGCGGCGCCGTTCACCATGCATTTCGACTATTCCTATGACGGGGTGATGCGTGCATTCGAGGACAGCCTGCAAAGACTTGCGCTGGAAAGAATGGATATCTGCTTTATCCACGACATCGACAAATTCACCCGCGGCGCCGATCAGCCCAAGGTATTCGAGCAGGCGATGGACGGCGCATGGCGTGCGCTGGAGAGCTTGCGCGACCAGGGCGCGGTCAAGGCAATCGGCGTTGGCGTGAACGAGTGGGAAGTCTGCCATGCGGCGCTGCAGGCGCGTGATTTCGACTGTTTCCTGCTCGCCGGCCGCTATACGCTGCTGGAGCAGGATTCGCTGAACGAGTTCTTGCCGCTTTGCGAGGAACGCGGCGCCGCAGTGGTTGTGGGAGGCGGCTTCAACTCCGGCATATTGGCCACCGGTGCGGTCGAGGGCGCCAAATACAATTATGCGCCCGCACCCGACGACATCATGAAAAAGGTGCGCGACATCGAAACGGTCTGTGCGGCACACAATGTGCCGCTTGCCGCCGCGGCGCTGCAGTTCGTCGTCGCCCATCCGGCAATTCCCTGCTTCATGGCCGGCACGCGTACTGTCGAACAACTCGAACAAAATCTCGAATGGTTCAGCCACCCCGTGCCTGCTGAATTCTGGGCCGAACTGAGATCGAAGGGCCTGCTGCGCGAGGACGCGCCAACCCCGCAATGAGCGGCACACTGCCGCCAGGCCGGTACGGATTCGACGACGTCTCGGAAGGCGACCGCATCGACGCCGGCAGCATGCCAGTCAGCACCGGGGCGATCGATGATTTCGCCGACCTGACCGGAGACCGCTTCGAAATCCACATGAGCGACGAGGCCGCCGCCCGCCACGGATTTGACGGGCGGGTGGCTCACGGCCTTCTGGTTCTGTCGCTGATTGACGGATTGAAAAACCGGGCGCCGGCGCAGTTCAAGGCGCAGGCTTCGCTCGGCTGGAACTGGTCTTTCGAGGGACCGGTGATCGCCGGCGACACCGTGTCAGTGATGATAACGGTCGCCGAGAAACGGCCGGTCAGTGATGCCAAACGCGGGATTCTTCGCCTGAGCTTTGACGCCGTCAACCAGCGCGGCGACTGTGTGCAAAGCGGCGAAAACCTGCTGATGGTTTACCGATGAACCGGGTGCATTCGATCGCCTACCCGGGCTGATAGAAATCTGATTTAAACTTCAAAATCAAATACATAGACGCCATCGGCGCCACCTTCCGTTTCGGCAACGATGCGGGCGCCGATCGCCTGATGGATCTCGTCGACGAGGTAGGTATCGCGAACGCCAGTGTCGCGGAAATCGAACCAGAACAGATCGCGGTAGTCGCGCACCAGGGGATCCTCCACGCTTACATTTTCACGAGATTGGAAATCGATGATGCCGTCGATGCGATCGGCCAATCCGGCAAGCTGATCGTAAAGTCCCTGTTTGGTTTCCTGCGCCGTTCCAGGCTTGAAGCGAAGCGCGACCAGATGGCGAATCATGGCTTGTCCTTTTTGGATGAGGCAGACTTCCGGGCGCGGTATGCGGCCAGCCCGTCGGCAAGTTCATCGGAGCCGGCGGCCAAGGCGCCGGCGATGGAATCGATGATGCGTTCGCGTTCCTCGCCTTCCGCTGCATTGATCATCATCTTGGTCAATTCGGTTGCCTGTGTACCGCGTTTGCCGACTACCGCTGCAAGGTCTTCGGCTGCTGCCACGCCTTCACCGGTGGGCACCACGCGATCGACAATGCCGTGGTGCAAGGCTTGCTCCGCGGAAAAGACCTCGCCGAAAACCGCCATACGGCGGACAATCCGGGCGCCGAAGCGGCGCACCGTGCGTTGCGTGCCCGACCAGCCTGGAATTGTGCCCAGTCCCGTTTCCGGCTGCCCGAACTTCACCTGTTCCTCGGCAATGCGGAAGTCGGCGCAGGCTGCCAATTCCAGTCCCCCACCCAGCGCATGTCCGTTGATCACCGCAATGACCGGCTGGCGCAGGCGCGCCAGCGCATCGAAGGCGTTGTGACCATCGCGGATCCAAGTGCGTCCGAATTCCTGAGCGGACAATTTGCTCCAGGCATTAATATCGCCACCGGCACAAAACGCTTTCCCGTTGCCGGTGAGGATAACCACGGCGATTTCCTTGCTGTGCTCGATCTCGTGACAACGCGCCGAAAGCGCAGCGATCATCGCCCCGTCGAGTGCGTTCAGCTTTTCGGGCCGGTTGAGCCGCAAACTGGCCACGCCATCGACTACGTGCAGTTCGACGCGCTGCTCGTCATTCATAGGGAGAGCCCAATCGGTTCGGGCTGAAACAATCGGGCATCCATCTCGCGCAGATCGTCAGCAACACCCAACGGCGTGGCCGCCTGATCGAGGATGTCGCGCTGCAATTCCACGCCCGGTGCAACTTCGGTCACCACGAGTCCATCAGAGGTCAACCGCATCACGCATCGCTCGGTAATGTAGATCGCCTGCCTGCCCTCGGCGACGGCGCGCGGCCCGGAAAATGAAACCTGGTCGACCTTGGGCACGAGCTTGGCAATCTTGCCCTCGCGATCGATGACAAGCTTGCCATCCTCGATATGCATTTTCGCGCCGGCATTGAAATTGCCGGAGAACACGATCCTCTCGGCGCGAGTGGTGATGTCGACGAACCCGCCTGCTCCGGCGGTGCGATGCGGCGTCGCCGCAAGGCGCGAGACGTTGACAGAGCCTTCAGCGTCAATCTCGAGAAAGGACAGCAGCGAGGCATCAAAACCGCCTGCCTGGAAATAGGCGAACTGGTGCGGAGAGGCGACGAATGCCTCGGCGTTTGCCGAGCATCCGAATTTGAAATCCAAAAGCGGAATTCCGCCGACCGCGCCCTGCTCGATTACCCAGGTCACCGCGCCGTGCTGGCCTTCTTCCAGAAAGATCCGCGGCACGTTTGCCGAGATGCCGAACCCGATGTTGACGGCCCATCCGCGTTGCAGTTCCTGGGCGACGCGGCGGGCAATGACCTTGCCGACGCCGAATTCAGGAACGCTGAAACTGCCGAGCGGCCTTGTCAGTTCGCCGGATATCGCCGGATCGTAGACCGTGGCGGTGGTCTGCAACATATCCGGCGCCTCAACGACACAATCGACCAGGATTCCGGGAACATGGACATCGTGCGGGCGGATTGAACCCGCCTGGGCCACCCGGCGCACCTGTGCGATGACCTTGCCGCCGGTGTTGTGTGCAGCCAATGCCATTTCCATTGCGCCGAGATATGCACCCTCCGATTCAAAGCTCAGATTACCACGTTCATCACCGGTCGTAGCGCGAATAATGGCAACATCGGGCTTGATGGCCGAGAAATAGAGCCAGTCTTCACCTTCGAACTCCTGATGGCGAACGATTGGCGCCGCGGCTGCAGCCTCGTTCATGGCGCAGCCTTCCTGGTCGGGGTCGACAAATGTCCCCATACCGACCTTGGTCAACACACCCGGACGGTGCCCTGCAGCCTCGCGCAGCATGTCGAATATGATGCCTGAGGGGACGTTATAGGCGGCGATTTCATTGCCTGTGATCATCTGCCAGATAAGCGGCGGCTCGGCGTTGGAAGGTCCCGACGGATAGGATCCGCCGATCACCTTGGCCAGACAACCTGATTTGGCAATGTGATCGATTCCCTTGGTGCCGAAGAAATCGCCGGCAGCAATCGGATGGATCGTTGTCAGATTCGACGGTGATGCGGTCTCGTCAAATCGTTCACCAAGCGCCTGCAGGATTGCATCGGGACAACACAATCCGCTTGATGAATTAACCGCAACGACCGCACTGTCCGGGATAAGCGCAACGGCCTCGGCTGCTGACATCTGTTTGGTCACACGCTCTTCCCCACGGTGTCTATTTGACTATTAAGTAACTAACTAGTTATCTAAATATGCCCTCGAAAACGCCACGAATCAAGCGTTTAAATGATATTCTGCGAGAAAGCTCATCAAAACGCTTCCTTTCAAGTAACTAATTGGTTATAACTATTACGCCATTCGAAGGGACGCGAAATGAACGTATACTATGAAAAGACACACCAACGTGCCTTCGGCACATTTCCGCTGACAGGAGATGTGGCGCGTGATGCGATACTCGCCGCCGCAGACGTCGGCTATCGCGCGTTCGACACCGCCCAGATGTACGGAAACGAGGCGGAGACCGGCGAAGCCTTGAAGGCGTCGGGAGTGGCACGTGATGAGCTCTGCATTACCACCAAGGTGCATCCCGACAACTTCAGCGAGGACAAGTTCATCGCGTCCGTCGAGCAGAGCCTCAAGGCGCTGCAGATTGATGTCGTCGACGTCCTGTTGCTGCACTGGCCGCCGATCGGCGGTGATATTACCCCGTCTCTGCGGCTGCTCGAGGACGCCTTGAAGCGGGGATTGACCCGCAATATCGGCGTATCGAATTACACAGTGGCGATGATGAAGCAGGCCGTCTCGATCGTCGACGCGCCGATCGTCACCAACCAGGTCGAGTTTCATCCGCTGCTCAACCAGGACACGCTGCTGGCCGGCGCCAACGAAGCCGGAATTGCCTTGTCGTCCTATTCCTCGGTCGCTCGCGGCGAGGTTTTCAAACATCCCGAATTCGCCAAAATCGGCGCAGCCTACGGCAAATCGGCAGCCCAGGTGGTGCTTCGCTGGATCATCCAGAAGGGCGTCAGCATCAACACGATGTCGACAAAGCCGGAAAACATCCGCGCCAATTTCGACATCATGGATTTCACGCTGTCGAATGTCGACATGGCGCGCATCGAGGCGAAAACCCTCACCGGATATCGTATCGTCGACAAGGACCTGGTGCCGTGGGCGCCCGATTGGGATTGAATCGACAATTGCACGAAGGCTCCAATTCCTCCCGTCGGGGTCGCCTGTCTAAAGTGGGCGGCCCCGAATTCTTTCATCAATGAAATCCCCGAATTGGGTTACTGATTGCCGCGAATGAGATCGCTGGCTTTTTCGGCGATCATGATCGTCGGCGCATTGGTGTTCGATCCGACGAGGCTCGGCATGATCGAGCTGTCGCAAATCCGGATTCCATCAAGTCCGCGAACCCGCAGTTGAGGATCCACGACCGCCATGTCGTCCGTGCCCATTTTGCAAGTGCATGTCGGATGGTAGGAGGTCCGGCCATAGGCTCTGGCGTAGTCTTCAAATTCTTTTTGTGTCCGCACGTTTTCGTCGGGAAAGCGGATCTGCCGGATGTATTTCTGCAGGCTGGGCTGCGAGAAAACCTCGCGGCTGATCTTCACACCTTCCACCGAGGTTTTCAGGTCATCCGGTTCCGCCAGGAAATTCGGATCGACGATCGGCAAGGCTGCCGGATCATTTGACCGCAGCCTGACGGTGCCGCGGCTTTTCGGACGCAGCGTGTAGGAGTTGAGTGTGATGCCGGATGATCCGCCCGGTACGCTCGGTACACCTGCTTCGGCGCCGGCGCCGGCGAGGAAATGGAACTGTAGGTCGGGTACCGGACGCGTTTTGTCGGCGAACCAGAAGGCGCCGCCTTCGACGATGTTCGACGTCACGGGGCCTGAGTTGAACAGGTAATACTGCGCACCCGCCCATACCGCCCAGTGCCATTTGTTGTACTTGTCGAGGCTGTGGTGGCCGTTCAACTCGGCAACGATATCAATACCAAAATGGTCGTTGAGATTTTCGCCCACACCCGGCAGGTCATGAACGACGTCGATGCCGTGCTCGCGCAGATGCGCGGCCGGTCCGACACCGGACAGCATCATTAGTTTCGGCGTTCCGATGGCGCCGGAGGTGACGATGATCTCGCTTTCGGCACGCGCGGTGCGCCGCTGGCTACCACGATAATATTCGACGGCTGCGGCGCGGTTACCCTCAAAGACGATGCGTGCCACCATACAGCCCGTTTCGACCGTGAGATTTGGTCGAGCGAGAACCGGTTTCAGATAGCCGACGGCTGCCGAACAGCGCCGGTTGTTTTTCGTGGTCGTCTGATAGATGCCGCATCCGGACTGTTCGGCGCCGTTGAAATCCGGTGAAAAGGGAATGCCGAATTCCTGGCACGATTGCACGAAAGCGCGTGTCATGCGCTGCGGATCGGGAATATTGGAGACGCCAAGCGGCCCGTCCGTGCCGTGCCAGTCGCCCGACAGGATGGTATTGCCTTCGGACCGGATGAAATATTTCTGAATGTCGTTGAAGGCCCAGCCGGTGCAGCCCTCTTCCTGCGCCCAGCGGTCATAGTCGACGGGATTGCCGCGGGTGAAGACTTCCGCATTGATGGAACTGCCACCGCCGATCACCCTCGCCTGTGCGTAGGGAATCTCGCGATCATTGGCGTGTTTTTGCGGCGCGGTGGTCAGGCCCCATGTGTGAGGTCCGTCGGTCATCTTGGCAAAACCAACCGGCATGTGGATCAGCGGATGACGGTCGCTGCCACCGGCTTCGAGCAACAGGACGCGCGCATCGGCGTTCTCGCTCAAACGGTTGGCAAGCACGCAACCCGCCGAACCGCCGCCGACAATCACATAATCATAACCGCTGTCCGCCATTTATCCGATCCAGTGTTCGCGCTTGCCGATCTCGATGTGAACCGACTTGATCTGGGTATATTCCTCGACACCGTAAATTCCGGCCTCCCTGCCCCAACCGGATTGCTTGAAACCGCCGATCGGCAATTCCGGACCGCCGGAAAGCGTGGTGTTGACCCAGAATCTGCCGGCCTGGACCCGCCTTGTCACAACAAGCGCCTTGTCGATGTTCTTGGTCCAGACGCTGGCGGCCAATCCGTACTCCGTATCGTTGGCAATCGTAATCGCCTCCTCAATCGTATCAAAGGGCATGACGGTCAATACCGGACCGAAAATCTCCTCGCGGGCAATCGCCATTTCGCGGCTAACTCCGGAAAACAAGGTCGGCGTGATGTACTGTCCCCCACCGAGATCAAGCTGTTCGCCGCCGCATACAAGCTTTGCACCCTCGTCGCGACCCTTGGCGATGTACTTCATGATGGTGGTGTTCTGCGCATCGGTGGTGATCGCCCCCACCTGGGTGGCCTCATCCAGCGGATCGCCGACGACGGTTTTGGCGAACTTGTCCGCCACCATGTCGCTGAACTTGTCAGCCACGCTGCGCTCGACGATCAGCCGCGAACCGGAAACACAGCACTGGCCGGTATTAAACGCGATACCGAAGGCAACGCCGTCGGCGGCGTCTTCGAGATCGGCGTCGGCGAACACGATCTGCGGGTTCTTGCCACCGAGTTCGAGGCCGAGTTTCTTGAAATTTCCGGCCGCCGCGTGGACGCAGTTCCTGCCGACATTGGTCGAACCGGTAAATGACAGCATGTCGACATCTGTATGCTCGATCAGCCTTTGTCCGATCGTGCTGCCGGAGCCGGTCACGACATTCATGCATCCGTCGGGCAGACCGGCAGCGGACAGGATTTCCGCCAGTATCAGGCTGGTGGCGGAAGTCATCTCCGACGGTTTGGCGACGATCGTGCACCCGGCCGCCAGGATGTAGGGAACCCGCTCGCACAGGATCAGAAACGGAAAGTTCCACGGCGTGATCACGCCGACGACGCCCACCGGTTCGCGGGTGACCAGGCCGAACATGCCGTCGCCCAGATTGTTGAAACTGTCGCCGTGCAGACTGCGCGCCACGCCGGAGGCATATTCGTACATGCCGGCACAGCCGGCGACTTCGCCTCGGGCCTGGCTGATCGGTTTGCCGTTTTCCAGCGTCTCCCAATAGGCGATTTCCTCGGCCCGTTCGCGGATTCCGGCCGCGGTCTTTAGCAGAACCTCGGCGCGCTCGGCGCCGGACAGGCCAGACCAGCGGCGATCGTCAAAGGCGCGCCTTGCGGCGGAAACCGCGCTGTCGAGATCATCGCCGGTGCATTTCGGAATACGCGTAACCGGCACGCCGTGACCGGGAGACAAGCGTTCAAAAACATCCCGATCACCGGCCGGAACGACTGCGCCATCGACAAAGAAACCGAAGTCGCGGGGCGTTTCAGGCAATGACAGGCGGGGAGCGGATTGGTCCATGATGTCCTCATTCAGATTGGGAGACGATTGCGCGCCGAAACGATTAGTCCTCGATCGAAACCATTTTGCGCACCACCAGTGGCGTCGCCTGCGCCGCTTCCATCTTTGGTGCCCATGTGCCGAACCAATCCTGCGCGATGTGTGCATCGAGGGCAGCCTGCGACGACCACACTTCGACGATGGTCATCTTCGCCGGGTTTTCGCCGTCGCGCCAAAGTTCGTACTGCTCGCAGCCGTCTTCGGTGCGCGATCGGGCGATGAACTCGCGCTCGAACAATGTGGTGAATTCGTCGACCAGATCGGGTTTGACGTCGAGTTCGACGAGTAGCCGTGCCTTTGCCATCAGTCTGCGAGCTCCCAGAAACGCGTATATTTCGCCTTGAGCGGGTGAAGATCCTTGCGGCCTTCCATGTAGTATCCGACCCACTCGGCCAGCCGGGTGCCGGCGCGGCGGCAAGCCTCCTTTGCGTGCTCGGCACGCGGCTCGCCGGTAAAGACCGCCCCATAGTGCAGGCTTTCCTTCTTGGCGACGTAGTCGGTGATGCCGAAAACGAAATAGCCCATATTCATCATCATGATGCTGAGCGCCTGACAGGCCAGCTCACCACCGCCGCCAAGGCTGCCGGCAGACGTGAAGGGAACGGCGAACTTTCCGTCGGTCTTAAACCAGATGTCCGGTGTGCGGTCGTCCCACCATTTCTTCATCCGCCATGAAATGCCCCCCAGATGGGTCGGACAGCCGATGGCGATGCCGTCGGCCCAGAACACGTCCTCCGTCTCGGCTTCCTCCACGAACCGTACGCGGATATCGTGACCACCGACCGCCTCGACGCCTTCCTTGACAAAGGGTACAGCCGTTTCGGTGAACCGACGGTCGCTGTCCGTGTCATAAATGATCAGTATGTTGGCCACCGCGGAACCTCCCAGGTCAGGTCATGGACTCACAAACAGGGTCAAAATGGCGCCGAAACCGCATAGCAAACCAAGGAAAAGGCCGAAAAGCGGGGCCATCCCCCCGGTTGAGGCCTTTGACGAAGGTTTGGGAAGCGGGTTCGAGCGTCCGAAGGATATGGCAAATTTGCCCGGCTATTGCGTCGCAAGCTTTTGAAAACCGAACGGTTTCCTGCAAGCTCGCTCCTGATATCCAACCAAATTTGCGCATACCATTGTTGATCCTGTTTATGGGTCCATGACCTAGTAAACTACGATTTGGGTTTTTAAATCTTGCGGCCTCTCGGCCAGGCTATCGAACGCCGCCTGGATATCTTCAAGGCGATAGTCGGCCTGCGTGAACGGCGCCGTCTTGATCCGGTGGTGTGTCAGCAGGGTCAGCGCGTCATGCATATCCTGCCCCATGCCGGCGACCGAACCCTTCAGCGAGTTTTCCTGCAGGATCGTGTTCAGGATATCGAGTGACAACGTCTCTCCGGCGCCGGTAATGCCGAAGGCGGCAAGATGCCCGCCCTTGCGCATCAGCTGCGAAGCCTGGGCATAAAGCCCGGCATTGCCGACGCTTTCGATGACGATGTCCGCGCCGCGCCCCTCGGTGGCATCAAGCACTGTCTGTCTGACTTTCGCCGGGTCGCTGACTCCGACATCGGCACCGGCCTGCATTGCCATCTGAACCCTTTCCGGGCTGATGTCGGTGACGATGATCGGCGCCGCACCGATGGTGCGCATGAGCTGCACGTGCAGATTGCCGATCGGACCGGCGCCCAGAACGACGACCGATTGTCCGAATTCGACCTTAGCCTTGCGGGCGGCGCGAACCACGCACGCCAAGGGTTCGGTCAGTGCCAAAACCTCTGCCGGCGTATCCTGCGGCGCCGGAATGACCAGCCTCGCCGGAACCGCAATATATTCGGCAAATGCGCCGTCCATCGTGATCCCGAGTTGCCGCATATCCGGGCAGTTCAGGATTTCATTGCGCCGGCACCAGTAGCAGTTGCCGCAACCGATATTCATGTCGACGACGACCGGTTGGCCGACCGTCAGGTTGGAAATTCCCGATCCAAGCGCTTCGATGTGACCGGTGAACTCATGACCCGGAATCATCGGCAGATTTTCCGCCGCATAGGCGCCGTGGAAGATATGCACATCGGTGCCGCAGATTCCCGTGCGGGCAATCCTGATCAAGGCTTCGTCGGGTCCGGGTTGCGGGCGCGGCACATCGCGCAATTCGAAACAACCGGGCTTGACCAGGACTGCAGCGCGCATTGTGGACATCACTTGACCACTCCGCGCAGCTTGGACCTGTCGATTGTCAGCGCGATGGCGACGATCAGCACGATGCCGAACACCATCTGCTGCTGCGTCGCATTGATCTCCAGATAGACCATGGCCGCGCGGATCACCATGACGATCAGTGTGCCGATCGCCGTGTTCACGACCCCGCCGACCCCACCGGTCAATGGCGTTCCGCCGACGAGGACGGCAACAATTGCCAGCAGCAGGAAACCATTGGCGAGGTTTGCGTCACCACCGGACAGTTTGACGGAGAACATCAGCCCGGCAATTCCGGCAAACGCTCCGGAAATCGCGAAGGCGAGCATCTTGACCCGATCGACATTCAGGCCCGAGGCAACCGCAGCAAGTTCGCCGGAACCCACCGCCTTGAGAGCACGGCCGAATGTTGTTCGCGACTGCAGGAACCAGGCCAGTGCCAGCAGGATCACCGCGATCGCCAATTCGTGCGGAACGCCGGCGGTATTGCCGAACATCCAGCCGAAGCTGTCGTCGCGTTGGGTCGCATCCATCGACAGCGCGCGCTGACCGGAAAGATATTTGGCCGCCGACAGCGCGATGAAACCCATGGCCAATGTGGACACGAATGACGGCACATAGAGCCGCGAAGTCACGTAACCCGAAATTGCACCGAATGTGGCGCCGGCCGCGATGCATATGAACGCCACGCCAATCCCGAACTGGCTGAGGTAAACCGTGGCGATGACGGTCACCATGTTGGCCAGTTGCTGCGCCGAAAGATCGATGCCGCCGATGTAGATGGCAAACGTCATTCCGAGCGCCATGATGAACAGCGGTACGACATCGGTGACGAGCGACAAGAGCCCCGACGGATCGAAGAAGCTCGGATTGGCGATACCGACCGCGACCACCAGTGCCAGAAGCGTGATCCAGGGAAAATGCGGCTTGATCTGTTCTAAATCCATGGTCATGCCTCAGATCATGTGGTGCACAAGGTCGTAGAGCGACGGCTTGTTGCCCGGGGTGCAGTCGAACTGTTTTTGAAATTCGCCGTCTTTCAGAACGATGATCGTGTGCGACAGCCCGATCGCCTCTTCCAATGTGTCGGCGACCAGCACGATGCCGACGCCGGCATCGGACATCTCGCGGACCATCTCGTAGACATCTTCCTTGGCGCCGATATCGAGACCGCGAGTCGGATGGTCGAGCAGGATGATATCGGATCCGCCGGACCGCCATTTGGCCAGAACGACCTTTTGCTGGTTGCCGCCGGACAGGCCGCCGCAATCCTTGTAGACATCGGGTGTCTTGATCGCGAGCTTGTCGATCCACTTCCGGGCCAGCGTCTTTTCCCTGCCGATGTTCAACACGCCGGCGCTTGAATAATTTCCCATCTGGCTGAGCGTCATGTTTTCATAGACATTCATGCCGCCGACAATGCCTTCGACCTTGCGCTCACGCGGGGTGTAGCCGACGCCACGTTTAACCCCGCCCTGCGCGGTAAATCGGCTGACGTGCTGGCCCTTGATCGTCACCCGTCCCGCGGTTGGGGAATCGAGACCGAATACGGTTCTCAGGATCGCTTCGCGGCCCGAGCCCTCGGTGCCGACGAGGCAAAGAACCTCGCCCGGATGCAATTCGAATGAGATGTCCCTGTAACGATTGCCGAGGCTTACGTTGTCAAAGGCGACCTGGACGACATCCGGATCGTAAGGGTGCTGCTTTTGTTCGCGATAGTATTCCTTGTCGACCTCGCGCCCGACCATTTTGTGCTGGATTGCGTCGATTTCCGCCTGGTCATGCGCCACCACATCGACCACTTCGCCGTCCTTCATCACATAGATGCGGTCGCTAAGCTCAAGCACCTCGTCCATGCGATGGCTGACGAAGATGAAAGACGCGCGCTTGGTCAGGTCGCGGACAAGCTGAAACAGCAGATCGACCTCCTCTTTGGCCAACACCGAAGTCGGCTCGTCGAGAAGAATGACGAGGTCGCCGTCGATGCGCTCTTCCAACGTCAGGACCTTGGCTAGTTCGACCAGCTGGCGCTGTGCGAAAGACAGTTGCGACGTGATCATCGCGGGATCGATGTCGAGCTTGACCTTTTCCAGTTGACTGCGGGCGGCCTCGGCCATCGCCTTCCAGTCGATGACGCCGAATTTCACGAACTGCTGTTCGTAGCCCAGGAAGATGTTCTCCATGACCGTCAGGTTGGTGATCAGCGACTGTTCCTGGAACACCATGCCGATGCCGTGTTCCATCGCCTGGCGCGGATTCTGGAAACGGACCGCTTTCCCATCGATGGTGATCGTCCCGCCGTCGGGCTGGTAGGATCCGTAGATCACCTTCATCAGCGTGGATTTGCCGGCGCCGTTTTCGCCGACAAGGCCGACGATCTCGCCGCGATTGACCTTGAAGTCGACGGCCTTCAGTGCATGAACCCCGGGGAAATGCTTGTCGACTTTGCGAAGCTCGTACACGGCGCGCCCCTATTTCACAAAGCTGACGGATTTGCGGTCGGTCGAGAGCACCACCGCAATGATCACCAGGAGACCGAGCACGCCGTCCTGCACGTAGCCGGGCAAGCCGATCACCACCATGCCATTGTTGATGACATTGACGATCAGCACTCCGACCAGCGTGTTCCAGACGCCACCGATTCCGCCCCAAAGCGCGGTTCCGCCGACGACGACCGCGGTAATGGAGACGAACATGAAATTGTTGCCGGTCGCCGTCTCGGCGATACCGATGCGCCCGACGGCCAGCAACGCGCCGACGGCGAAGAAAACGCCGGCCAGCGTGAAACCCATGATGCGGACACGACTGACATTGAGACCGCTGGCATGAGCCAGTTCCTCACCGCCGCCCACGGCATAGAAGTTGCGGCCAAGCGTGGTTCGCGACTGGATGAACCAGGCAATCAGCAGGAAACCGAGCGCGACGTAGCACATGATGGGAAAGTTGAGCCAACGTACCGTCAGCAGTGAGCGAAACAATTCGTCCTCGATGCGGATGCGGTCACCACCGGTCAAAAGCAGCGCGAATCCGGTGCCGACAAATCCCATCGCCAGACTTGCCATGAACGAGGGAATTTTCAGGCGCACATGTACGAGCCCGTTGATGAAGCCCATGACAGCACCGACCAGCAGAACCAGCGGGATGGCCAGCCAGGCCCAGCTCGCCAACGTGCCGCCCCAGGCCAGAAAAGCGAAGGCGAACAGCACGGCGCACACCGAGACCGTTCCCTCCATGCTCAGGTCGATGGACCCCATGATGATGATGAAGGTGACGCCGACGGCGACCATCAGCGCCGGGGTCGCGGAAATGCCGATCCGCGCAGCGTTGCGGATCGAGAAAAAGCGGCTGTCGAGAAGATAGATGTGATCCTTGGCTTCGCGGAAATCCTCAAGCCATTCGAAGAACGGAAACAACAGCACGAGCACTGCCAGGACCAGGAGCGGCGCCCATTTGACCACCCGCTCCCGCGTCGCAAACCCGCCGAAAGGCGCGGTCTGGGCAGTTGTGTCCGTCATGATCCGGGCCTCATTGCTTGCGTTGCCGCGCTGTCGCGGGACAGTCGAAATCGCGCGGAATTACCGCGGCGGAATAGGTTGGCGCGAGCTGACACTCAGCCCGCGCCAAAGCCATTATTTATACATGATCTGGCCGTTGGACGGGCCCCAGAAGTCGGTCCAGTCGTACTTCGGCACGTTGTCGAGATACTTGGCCTTGAAGTCGGCTGCATCCTGCGGCGTGACGAAGATGGTCGGTCCGTAGAACTCGCGATGCTCGTTCGGCTCGTCCGACGGTTTGAACGTTCCCGTTGCCGCATGGTAGGCGAGCGCGGCGGTAATGCCACCGCCCCAATGCGGGTTGGTGAAGACCGTCGCCAGGATTTTGCCCTGGGCGACCAGATCAACCGCTTGCGGATTTCCGTCATAGGTGACGATCGGGATATCTATGCCCTCAGCACGCAGCGCTTCGAGAACGCCGTAGCCGATGGTGTCGTTGGCGCAATGGACGCCTTTGATTTCATCACCATAACGGGTCAGGAAGGACGACATGATCTGATTGGCCTTCTGGGTGTCCCAGTCAGCCGGCTGCGCATCAAGCAACTCGACATCAGGATAATCCTTCAGCGCGTTCTTCAGTCCGTTCAGTCTTTCGATGGCCGGATTGTTCGACGCGATGCCGCCCAGATGGACAACGCCACCCTTGCCGCCGATCGCCTCCAGAAGGATTCTTGCCGTCTTTTCCGCCGGACCTTCGTCGGACCAGCTCATGTGGCTGACGTAATTGTCGCCGAAATCCCACGGGTGCAGATCATCGGTCTTGTTCCAAAGTGTCGAGACATAGGCGCCGGCCGCCGCACATGCTTCAACCACCGGACGGGCGTTGGGCGCGTCGTTGGTATCGATCGCCAGAGCCAGGTCACCGTTGGTCTTGGCCAACAGCGCCTTGACGTCGGCAAGCGACTTTTCCGAAGACCCTTCGTTGATCAGGTGGGTCAGAAACTCCTTCGGCTTGCCCATACTCTCAACAAAGGCTTCGCCGCCTGAAACGATCTCGTTCCAGTAGGGATTGGTGCGGTTGCGGTAGCTCCAGGCAACAGTCGGATCGGCAATTGCCGCCCGCGCCGCGCCCGGGCCCAGCAGTCCGGCGGCGGCAGCGCCACCAAGGCCGAATGCGGATGCGAGCAACAGGTCGCGGCGATTGACCTTTTCCTGCTCAATGAACTTCTTGATAAATGACATGGGATCCTCCCTGTTTTCGACAAGCCTCGAATTGAAGCCACCCTTCGTGTTTCCACAGAAACCTGACGTTTCAGCATCGAATTCAATGCTGGACCAAGCGTTGTAAATTTGGTAACGCACTAGTTAGTTACTTTGCATTTGATGTGCTTGTCAAGTGGACTTGACGGGCATAGCCCTCTAAATGATACGACCTTCGGTTTTCTGCCGCGGGCCATCGAATTGGATGGAAACAGGAAAACGCCGGATGCCCGAGACCAAGAAGCGCAAACGAGATGCGGACGCGACCAAAGCGCGCATCCTTGATGCGGCGAAAAAGGAATTCGCGCGGCTGGGTCTCGGCGGTGCGCGGGTCGACGAGATTGCCGAACGGGCAAAAACCAACAAGCGCATGATCTATCACTATTTCGGCAGCAAAGAGTTTCTGTTCCAGACCGTTGTCGAACAGGCTTATCTGGATATCCGCACCGCCGAGCAGGAACTGGCGCTTGGCCATCTTCCGCCGCGCGAAGCGCTTGAAACCCTGGTGCGCTTTACCTGGAAATATTACCTGGACAATCCGGAGTTCATCACGCTGGTCAACAGCGAAAACCTCCACCAGGCCCGGCATGTGAAGAACTCGCAAAAAATCCAGACAGCCAGCCGGCAGCTTGTCGACATGGTCGGCGAAATTCTTAAACGCGGTGTCGCCGAAGGGGTGTTTCGCGCCGGCATCGATCCAGTGCAACTGAACATCACGATTGCCGCGATCGGATATTACTATCTGACCAACCGGTTTACCGGCTCCATCCTGTTCGAACGCGATTTCATGGATCCAAAATCGCTGGAACAGCGCCTCGAATTCAACATCAACACGGTTTTGCGCCTCGTCGAAGCCTGACGTGAAACGCATATCCGGGCGCAGCCCGCAAGCGCGACTGCGCGTCGGCGACTTTTCGCCGCCCTCGCGGAGCCCAGCGCGAAGCGCGGTGCGGGCGTGAGCGCAAAAAATACAAAAAAAATCATGGTGGCTTGAAACCGCTCATCTGCGCCAGTCCGTGACAATCGCGCAGGACATCATCGACCGGATGGCGCGGGCGTCGTCTGTAGCCGGGAGGATGACCGGGGCGGATCGGTCCGACGCGACCGGGTCCGGGTTTTGCCTTTTCGCGCCTGGCCATCAGGCGGTTCAGCCGCCTTGCCTGGCGCGGCAGGGTTTTGAGCGCGCGCTCGAGTTTTTCGATGCGGCGGCTAAGCGATGCCGCCTCTAACCGGTCATCGGACCTTGCCCACTCAATGCGATCCGTCAGCCCCGGCACGGAAATCTGCGGCAGCGCATGTTTCGGTACCGGCATGCGAAACGCGCGGCCGGATTCGCCGAAAGATTTGCGCGGATCGATCAGCGCGAAGGCAGCGCGGTTTTGTCCACGGGCAAAATCTACGAAATCCGGCAGCGGGCGTTTGTCCGCCGCGCCCTTTTCGGCTGCTTCGGTCTTTTTCAGAAGTCCTGCCGCGACGATGACGATCAGCCGGCGCAAGGCCGATTCCGCCGGCCGCAAAACGCGGCAGATGAAGCGGTGCAAAGGCCGCGGCAGCATGTCGGCGCCATCGACCAGAGCGATCAGACCGGCGATGATCTTCGCCAGCGCCTGCTTGTTCCTGTCAATCGCCAATTCCCAGTCCATGGTCGCCTTTCCGGTTTAACCGGACAGGGTAAGGGAGGATCGTGAGGCGTGGATAAGATTTTTTGGGAGATGGCAGTTCGGCCGACAAACTGACAATAACAGCCGGCCACCAACGTTCGGCTGGTGACCCCCTCGCCTACGTCGAAATGTGCCTGTAGGAGTCGCGTTCGGACCAGCAAGTTTCTGCCAGTTGTTTCCAGCGATTGTGGAGGCAAGTTCTGTAGCAGGGAGATAGGTTGCGGTGACCGGGCATCTCCGGCCCCGTCACCACGGATCTTGGGATTTACTTGGCACTGAGCTGGCGCAACGCACCCGCCCAATCCTCGACATGGTAGGAGCGGACGATCTTGCCGTTTTCAACCGTGTGAATGTCGATGGACATGATTTCAAACTTCTTGCCCTTGCCATCGACACCGAACAGCGGGCCGACGGGCGTGCCGCTGGCGCGGCCGCGTACGATGATGCGATTGCCCTCCTGGATCATCTCTTCAACCGCCCAGTTCAGGTCCGGAATCAGCTTGCCGAAGCCGCCGATCTGGGCAAGAAACTTGTCGCGACTTTTGTTCTGGCCGGAATAGTCGCCAATGCTCTCCCATTTTTCCGACACAACTTCCTCGGCGGCGACGGCATGTTCCTTGGACGACGGATTGCTCAAGAAATCGTAGAATTTCTGCACGGTGGCCTTGTCATCAGCCAGGGCGTTTCCGGTGATCGGTATGATCAGAATTGCTGTGGCAGCAACCAAAACCCTGAGCGCTTTCATGGTCATTCTCCTTTTGATGTTGTTGGGCCGCTCGGGGAGATCCCGCACGACGTCTCACGCGCCCAAAATGGTGTTTGTGGAATTCCACGATAAGATGGGATAAATAGTATTATTTGTTCGGAAATTTGGAATAATGCTGGATCAACTTCGCCAAATCGCCATATTCGCCAAGACGGTAGATCATGGGTCGTTCCGCGGAGCCGCCAAATCATTGCGGCTGTCGCCCTCCGTCGTCAGCCATCATGTCACGCAGCTCGAACGGAGGCTCGGCACGGCTCTCTTATATCGGTCGACTCGCAAGCTTTCGGTGACCCCGGA
Source organism: Rhizobiaceae bacterium (assembly GCA_963669285.2). Lineage (GTDB taxonomy): Bacteria > Pseudomonadota > Alphaproteobacteria > Rhizobiales > Rhizobiaceae > JAWKWH01. The sequence continues at coordinate 52,927 of CAXXSI010000004.1, forward strand.
TGGCGAGCGGCTGCTCGCGGCGGCGCGCAATATGATGGAAGCGGCCGAAACCGGACTGCAGGAGGTTTCAAATCAATCGCAACAGCCATCCGGCGTGCTGCGCATCACCGTGCCTGCGGTGCTGACAAAGTCCAGGCTCATTGACCAGATGGCGGTTTTTTCCAACTCATTTCCCAACGTCCGGCTTTCCATTGATTTTTCCGATGCGCGCAGGGAATTGATCGCAGACGGCTTTGACATCGCGATCAGGATGGGCTGGCTCGAAGACAGTTCGCTCATGGCAAGAAAGCTCTTCGAGGTGAAACGCCGGCTCGTGGCATCACCGGCCTACATCGCGGCGCGCCCAAAACCGGCTTCGCCCGAAGACATAAGCGCTTGGGACTGGATTGAGCTGGCTCCTGTCAGGCACAGGAAACTGGAGTTCAAAAACGGCCGCGAGAGCGTAGTGATCCCGATGCCCGAACCGAGAATCAGCGTCAACGAAGCCGACGCTTTATGCAGGCTGGCCCGCCAGGAGGCCGGACTTGCCATCGTCCCCGATTTTCTCACTGAAGCCGATATTGCCGCGGGCGCGCTGCAGCGCGTCCTGCCGAAATGGAAGATACCGTCGGTTGGTGTCTATGCGGTCTGGCCCTCCAACGCCCCCAGGGACGGGCTGGTCAAACGCCTCATAGGACATCTTGCGAAAGAAGCCGGGGACTAGCCATTCGCTGCCGAAGACAGCGCGTTCAGCACCGCTACCCCGGCAATGATCAAGCCAATTCCGAGATGGGCAAAGCCGTCGAGCCTCTGGCCAAAGGCCATGGCGCCTAGAGTGTATCCAACTTAAATGGATTTGTTTGAGCGCCGGGATTTTGTGTTCCGGCAAGGAGCGCGGAGGGATGCGGTGCGAGTACCGTTAGACCCGCGCGACGCAGACCGGGGCGTAAAAGGCCAAGTTCAAACGATTCCATTTAAACCGGATACGCTCTAACCTGCCACCTTCCGTGTAACGCAAGGAAAGGTCCGCGAATGGCCCGGGCACAGCTCCTCACATCGCTTGACCTGTTGAAGCAAGGCGACCTTCGTCCAGGTGCAGAGATGGAGCAGGCGCACCAGATCTGCCAGCAGCATGAGGGTTCGGCGCTTTACGACTGGATTCACGCGCTCGTTCACCGCATCGAGGGCGACGACGCAAATGCCGCCTACTGGTATCGGCGCGCCGGCAGGACGCGCCATACAGGATCAATCGAGGAAGAGTGGCAGATCATCCGGGCGGCCGTCGAAAACGGCTGAGGCAGGACGAAGCCGCCATTCAATTCTTTAGAGTCGTTCATCTTTATCTGGAAGCAGTTTGATGGAATGGATTTTTCGTCCCAGCAAGGAAAACACCGCAAGCGCGATATGAATATCGTGCGAGGATTTTGACGGTGAGGTGTGGTTTATCGGGCTTGCCCGACGGAACGTCCGGTGGACGTTTCGCCAGCCGAACGCCCGAAGGGCCGAGGCGAAAAAGACGTCCAAGCCGAACAGGAGAAAACATTGATTTGTCAAAGAAAACTGCAATCGGTTCAACTTGCTCTTTCGCGTTCTGGACGTTGTCGCGCAAGGCTAACGGTGCTCGCACCGCGTCGCATTGCGCTCCTCGCCAGATCACGAATTAGCCGCGTTCAAACGATTCCAGCTAAAGATGAACGGCTCTAGCCCGGAAAGGTGGCAGTGAACGACAAGCCGTCCACTGCCACGCATTGTTACATCTTCGCGCGTTCGGCCTTCAGTGCCAGCCACAGGCAGTAGCACATGAGCAGCACGACCAGCGTGAACGGAATGCCGGTCGAGACCGCCGCACCCTGCAGCGCCGCCAGCCCGCCGCCGAGCAGCAGAGCGATGGCGACCAGCCCCTCGAGCGTGCACCAGAACACCCTCTGGACCACCGGCGCATCCATCTTGCCGCCGGCGGTGATCGTGTCGATTACCAGCGAACCGGAGTCCGACGAGGTGACGAAGAAGATGACGATCAGCACCAGCGAGATCGGTGCGATGATCGAGTAAAGCGGCAGTTCCTTGAGGAAGCCGAACAGTGCGCCTTCCGGCTTATAGGCGTCGATTACCGTCGCCTTCACGCCTTCCGCAGCACCTGCATTCAGCATGTCGATGGCCGCACCGCCGAATGTGGACATCCACAACGCGCACACCGCGGTCGGCGCGATCAGCGCGCACAGCACAAATTCGCGCACGGTTCGCCCTTTCGAGATACGGGCGATGAACATGCCGACAAACGGCGACCAGGCGATCCACCAGGCCCAGTAGAACGTCGTCCATCCGTGGAAATAGCTGGTGTCGTCGCGCCCGAACGGATTGGAAAGCGCGGGCAGCAAAATCACATAGTCGACCATCACCGAGAAGTACCTGGTGAACGTCGAAACAACACCGGTGACCAAGACCACGAAGATGAACAGGCCGACGGCCATGATCATGTTGATTTCGGACAACCGCTTCACACCGGCATCCATGCCCAGCAGCACGGATCCGAGTGCGATCGCCGTGATGCCGATGATGAGCAGAACGACAACGGTGCCGCTCGGTTCGATGCCGAACACTTCGTAAAGTCCGGCGGCAACCTGCTGTGCGCCGAGCCCGAGCGAGGTCGTCAGCCCGAACAGCGTGGCGAACACAGCCAGCGTATCGATCAGGTGACCCCACCAGCCCCAGACACGTTCGCCGAGCAACGGGTAGAAGGCGGATCGCAACGTCAGCGGCAGGCCGAGATTGTAGCAGAAGATCGCCAGCGCAAGTCCGACTGCGGCATAGACGGCCCAGCCCTCAAGTCCCCAATGGTGGATCGTGCCGACAACGCCGATATATTCATTGCCGGGCTCGGTGATATCAATGCCGAGCGGACGCGCTGCGCCGCTTTCGGAGAAGTTGTAGTAGACCGGTTCGAGAACGCCGAAGAACAGCAGACCGATGCCGATGCCCGCCGCGAACATCATGGCGATCCAGCCGGCGTAGGAGTAATCGGGTTTCGCATCCTTGCCGCCGATCCTCACGGACCCGACGGGCAGAACGATAAGCGCCAGACAAAACAGGGTGATCGCATCCACCGACAAGACGAGGAACCAGTCAACGTGCTGGTCAGCCACGGTCTCAGCCAACCGAAAAAAGATGCCGTTGCCTCCTGATTGGCAAGCGCAATCAGCACGAAACCGGCGATTACGACGCTGGAGATCACGAAGACAGGATTGTGTATATCAAGACCGAAAGGCCTTATATTGTCCTGTCCGAGCTCGTATTCAGTCTCAAAATCCCAAACCCGCGGGTCCGGATCGAGCATCTTCTTGGTTTCTGACATGTCCCTCCCCTGTGGTTGTCATAGTTTTGCTTGGCAAGCGTCGCACTAAACTTGCAAAGAGTCCAACTATCGCCCGCTAATCACGGCTCGCCCAGTGGAAAACGCTCCGGTGTAATCGGGCGGTGCGCAATTTCAGACAGCGGTAAAAATTTCCCACGACGAGAAGGAGTGCCGCTATCCACCCGCAAGGCGCGGCAGCAGGACGATCTCGGCGTCGTCTGGTAATTCCTTCGACCAGGTATCACGGTAGATCACGCCATCGATGGCAACGGCAATGCCGTTGTCGATGAGCGGCTCCAGGCCCGGACATTCGACCGCAAGCTTGGCGAACAATTCGCGGATGGTCTTGGCCTCGACCTCGATCTGCTTACGGCCGCCTGCCGCCGCTCCAATAGAGCCCCAGAGCGTTACCTCGACCATCAGTCCCCGCTTGTTGCATCCAGTGCGGCGAGGATTCTCGGCGGTGACATGGGAATGTGGGCCCAGGCGAACGCCGACCGCATTCGACACCGCGTTGGCGATCGCCGCCAGCGGAGGCACAATGGAGGTTTCACCGACACCGCGCACCCCGTATGGATGGTTGGGATTGGGAATCTCCAGGATCTGTGTGTCGATCATCGGCAGGTCCGAACAGACCGGGATGCGATAGTCCAGAAAAACCGGATTTTGCAGGCGCCCGTCCTCGCCGTAGATGTACTCTTCGTTGAGCGCCCAGCCGATACCCTGGGCAGCGCCACCCTGGTACTGCCCTTCGACATAGTCAGGATGCACCGCCTTGCCGGCATCCTGGATCACCGTGTAGGCGCAAGACCTTCGTGGCGCCTGTCTCCGGGTCGACCTCGACGTCGCAAATGTGAGTGGCAAAGGAGACCCCGGCGCCGTCGGCAACGAGTTCACTATGGCCGGCGATCGGTCCGCCGGTCTTCGGTGCTGCGGCTGCGATCTCCTTCAACGAGAGCGGTGGCAGATTGCCATGCCCGGCGCCGGTGGCCTTGGCATGGCCGTTCTCCCAGTCCACGTCCTCGACGGGGATCCCCCACATCGCCGCTGCCCGCTCCTTCATCACCGCGATGGCGTTGCGGGCCGCCGAGATCGTCGCCATCGACGAGGAGAACGTGCCGCGGCTGCCGTCGGTCATATCGTTGTAGCCCAGCGTCGAGGGTGTCAGCCACAAACGGCTTTGACCTCAATCGTAGGAGATGCCGAGTTCCTCGGCCGCGACCAGCGACAGCGACGCGCGCGCACCGCCGACATCCACCGTGCCGACCGCCAGTGTTACCGTGCCGTCGAGCCCGATATTCAGGTCGGTGCAGGTCTGGCCGCCAAAGTTGAACCAGAAGCCGCACGCCATGCCGCGTCCCTGATTTTGGCCAAGCCGCGCCTTCATGTGCGGGTGGTCGCGGGCCGCCTCCAGCGTCGGGCCGATCCCGATGGGTCCGTAGACCGGGCCGTAGGACGACTTGGTGCCCTGTTTGGCGGCATTCTTGATGCGGAATTCTACCGGATCCATGCCGATCTGATGGGCGAGTTCATCGACGGCGCTTTCGACCGCGAATGCCGCCATCGGCGCCGACGGCGCGCGATAAGCCGCGGATTTCGGCCTGTTGACCAGCACTTCATGACCAACCGACTTCACATTTTCCAGATCGTAGCAGGCAAACGAGGTCATGGCGCCAAGTTCGGCCCACATGCCCTGATAGGGACCGCAGCTATAGCGCAAATCGGCCTGCGCGGCCGTAATCGTGCCGTCCTTGCGGGCGCCGATGCGAACGTCGATCGAGGTCGCGCTTGTCGGACCGGAGGCGCGAAACACGTCTTCGCGCGGCATGACCAGCTTGACCGGCCGGCCGGCCTTTCGCGACAGGGCGAGCGCGACCGGTTCGATCCAGACATGGGTCTTTCCGCCAAACCCGCCGCCGATTTCGGAGGAGGTGACGCGCAATTTGGAAACGTCAAAGCCAAGCAGATCGGCGCAGGTCTGCCGAAAGACGAAATGGCCCTGGGTACACACCCACATGTCGGCGGTACCGTCGGCGTTGACGCTCGCCACGCAGGCGTGGGGTTCGATATAGCCCTGGTGGGTCTGCTCGGTCCTGTAATTGCGCTCGACGATGATGTCGGCCTGCTTGAAACCCTTGTCGACGTCGCCATGGCCGTATTCGCTGCGTTTGGCGACGTTGGAAGGTTTTGCCGGCCGTGGATCGATGCCGGCAGTAAAAGTGTCTTTGTGAACAAGCGGCGCTCCAGGTTTGACCGCCTGATCGACATCGGTGACGTGCGGCAAAACCTGATAGCTGACCTTGATACGCTTTAGCGCTTCGCGTGCAGTGTGCGCGTCGACCGCGGCCACGGCCGCAACGGCGTGGCCGTCATAGAGCGCCTTGTCGCGCGCCATGCAGTTGTCGAGAATGTCATAGAGATCGGAATTGCCATCGGTGAGATCGGGCATATCGGCAGCGGTGATCACCGCCTTGACGCCCTTCAGCTTTGCCGCCTTCGAGACATCAATCTTCTTTATCTTCGCGTGGGCATGCGGGCTGCGCAGGATCGCGCCGACCAGTTGCCCGGGCATGTTGAAATCGGCACCATAGCGTGCGCGTCCGGTCACCTTGTCGACGCCGTCGGGGCGCACAGGCCGGGTGCCGACGGAATCGAATTTTTTCGCTGCAAAACTGGCATCGAAGTTCATGGTCAGCCTCCTTTCATCACGCGGGCAGCGTCCTGAACGGCACGCACGATCTTGTCATAGCCGGTGCAGCGGCAGAGATTGCCGGCCAGCGCGAAGCGAATCTCCTCCTCGCTCGGTTCCGGGTTTTTTTCCAGAAGATCCTTGGCGGCGATCAGGAAACCGGGCGTACATACGCCACATTGCAGCGCGGCATGTTCGAGGAAGCTGGACTGCAGCGGATGCAGCTCGTCGCCATTGGCCATGCCCTCGATCGTTTCGATATGGCGACCCTCGGCTTCCGCACCCAGCACCAGGCACGCACAGACGAGGCGGCCATCGACAATCACACTACAGGCGCCGCAATCACCCGTACCGCATCCTTCCTTGGAACCGGTGAGGCCCAAGCGGTCGCGAAGTACATCCAGCAGCGTTTCGTCCGTCCGGCAAAGGACGTCTACATCGTCGCCATTGATCGTGGTTGAAACTGCAATCGCGGTCATCACTTTCCTCCCGCACGCTTGTAGGCTATTCCGGCGGCGCGCCTGGCCAGCACGCCGGCGACCTTCTTGCGAAATTCGATCGTGCCGCGCTTGTCGTCGATCGGTTTGCATGCCGCCGAGCAAGCCTCGGCAAGCCGGTCGAGGGCCGCTTCGTCCAGTTTCGTGCCGATGATCGCTTTGGCGGCTCGCGGCACCAGGATGGCCGTCGGCGCAACCGCGCCAAGGACAATCCGCGCCGACTTCACCATGCCCTTGCTATCGAGTGTCAGGTTCACCGCGGCGCCGACGACGGCGATATCCATTTCGGTGCGCGGGATAAAGCGGAGATAGGCGTCTGCGGAGCGCGGCGGACGTTTGTCGAGCACAATGGCTTCAACGATCTCGCCCTTGCGCAGCGACGTACTGCCCGGCGCCTTCACCACCTTGTCGACGGCAATCGTGCGCTTGCCCTTCGGTCCGGCAATGACGGCATTGGCGCCGGCCGCCACCAGCGCCGGAACGCTGTCGGCTGCGGGCGAGGCATTGCAAAGATTGCCGGCGATCGTGCAGCGTCCCTGGATTTGCTTGGAGCCGATCAGGTTGGCGGCTTCAACCACTCCCGGCCAGGCTTTCTTCAACGCCGCCGATTCGCCGATCGCTGCGCAGGGAACCGCAGCACCGATCGAAAAGCCCTTGCCGGATTTGCGTATATCACCAAGGCCCTTGATTGCCTTGATATCGACCACCAGCTCCGGTTCTATGAAGCCGCCTTTCATGCGGACAAGCAGGTCGCTGCCGCCGGCCAGGACATATGCCCGGCCCTTCGCCCCCGCCAAAAGACGGGTCGCATCCTTCAGTGAGCTCGGACGCTCGTAGTGCATTGGTCATTCTCCGATTCAGCGCATTCTACTTTAGGTCATGGACCCATAAACAGGGTCAAAATGGCGCCGAAACCGCATGGTAAACCAAGGAAAAGGCGAAAAGCGGGGCCATTGTCCCGGTTGAGGCCTTTGACGAAGGTTTGGAAAGCGGGTTCGAGCGTCCGAAGGATATGGCAAATTTGCCCGGCTATTGCGTCGCAAGCTTTTGAAAACCGGACGGTTTCCTGCAAGTTCGCTCCTAATATCCAACCAAATTTGCGCATACCATTGTTGATCCTGTTTATGAGTCCATGACCTAGCCATTCTTAGTGGATCTGCCGGGCCGGCGCATCAGTAATTCGTCACCTATTGATCCGACGACCATGGCATCGACGAGAGGTTAGAGCGTATTCGGATTAAATGATATCGTTTGAACGCCGTGATTTTGTGTTCCGGCAAGGAGCGCCGGGCGACGCGGTGAAATTCAAGGGCTTTGGGTCTCTATGAGAAGATATCTTGGTCAGGAGAGGACTCGAAAACTCGAAATAACTATTTGTTATCAATGAGATATGTTGTTTCGATTTTGCGATTGTACCCCTATCCATACCCCGGGACTTTTTTACTTTGGAGGTTCGGGTACACAACGAGGACTATAGCAGAACATAGCGTATCAGCCCAGTCTTTCCAGCTGAGAATTTAATTACATTCTAACGTAATACACACTCCGTCCACCACCTTCCTTTCGTATTAATCCGAGTTCCAATAGCTTGGCAAAGTCTTGCTTCCTCGCGGCTAGGCTGCGGTTGCAAATCGCGCTGTACTCACGTTGGGTGATAGAGCCGTGTTGGTCAAGAAACTGCAGTATTTGTTCATGATGCGGTTCAAGGCGTATCTGCTTGGCAGGCAGTGACTTCTGGACCCGCTTCAACTCGTCCAAGATACCTTCTGCGAAATATTCCAACCAGGGTGTGAAATCGATTTGGTCGCGCAATTCATAGTGATCGCCCTGTTCACCCACCATCTGAAAATATCGGATGACTCCGCGATTGTAGTACGCCTCGAAGGAAAACAACGACCAGAATTCCAGTCCCGTCATACCGAGGATAGCACTGGCCATGAGACGGGTTGATCGGCCATTACCGTCCATGAAGGGGTGAATGATCACCGCCTGTTTGTGAAACAACCCGGCCAGCAAAACCGGATCAAGATCGCTTAGGTTTGCTCGCAAGAAGTGGAAAAGATTTTCGCAAAGCTCTGATACGTCCTTGTGGTCAGGAGGCATGAAAACAACATTATCAGGCGCCCTTGGATCTCGGATCACGACCGGTTTCTGACGAATGCGACCGATGTCGATGGGATTTACCATGAGACTATCGACGACCATTCCTTGGATAGTTTCGAACGTCTCGGTACTGAGTTCAAATGTGTCGGCTTCAACCTGAGCCTGCACCCATTTTAGAGCCTGATTGTAGTTGAGAATCTCGCGTTCAGTGTCACGCAAATGACCTGGCGCGCTCTTCAGGAGTCGCTTAACATCCGTCAGAGGGAGCGGGTTGCCTTCAATATTGGTTGATGCAAATGTTGAAAGTGCCCTCGCCTCAATGACGAGGCTAGAAACTTTCGATTTTGATATCGGATGATTTCGGATTTCTACGAGGACTTCTCCGATCTCGCGAATCGTTCGCAGAAGTCGGTTTCTGATTGTATATTTAGGATGCCACATATAGCCAAATAATAGCCGAATGGTAGCCGATTAGCAAATCAGATTTGGTGATTTCCGTGTAGGTGATCACCAATGTCAACGCCGCGGACAGTGCATCGAATTGCCACCACGATTGTAACTTCTCTACGTTGCTTTCAGCGCATCGAAATGGACTGAACAGCGATTAGAAGTTTTTCAATAGCCATTTCAACCACTGCGTGCTTTTTCGATACGATCAAGCCTCCAGGCCCGCACGGGTATTTGTTCTCTGCAGTTCGTCTTTGTTGATGAAGCAACGCACATTCTACGGAAAGAACGTAGGCGAAGAAGGAACAAACACATCGGCTATCATATCGGATAGTTCATCGGGGATTTTGGTGCTGTGGTTCTCCGCTGCATCGCCAGGGGGATTTGCAATCAATCCGAAGCTTTCTGCGAAAATATTCTCAGAACCGCTGATCGAGATGGTGTTCAAATTGCCGGACGTTACCTCGAATCCAATTGTTTCAAGCCGCCGGCGAATCTCATCCGCTCGAGCTGGCGAAACATCGTACTCTTCCGCGGACGTAGCGCGAATTCCCTCTTTCGCGTCAAGAATCGACAAGCCATCCTCGCGCTTCATTACGACCACGGCATTGATGATGTTTTGATCCATTGTAATACGATCCGTCGAAATCGGGGCGCGGATGTAGCTCCGCGCCCAAACTCAATTGTGATCATTCAGCGTGAGCGTAAGGTGTCAATTAGGTCTTCAACGAATTCTGAAGAAATCTCCGGCATTGCTCCGCTGGTTACCATTGCCATTTGTTCTTCTTTGGCTGCCGCAAAGAATGTCGATGCGACGTCACCCATCGTGTTCAAGTAGGCCCATTTTGCATCTGCAAGACCAGTCCCGGTCGCAAGATCCGGACCTGTAACGGCGGTTACGCCGTGCGCTGTGGTACCCTTGCTAATGTCACGTGCGCTTTTCTTCAACTTGTCACGTACTTTCGCCGGAGTCATCGTTGGATCTTTCTCAAGCATTAAGGCGACAATTCCGGCTATTTGCGGGCAAGCAGCTGAAGTCCCTGAGAACAGTCCCCAACCATCCGGCGCCGGTCCGGTCGGCGGTGCGATATTGTCAAGCGTCGCATCTTCTTGCACCGGCAACAATATGCTAGGTGCCTTACCGCCCCCAATATTGACTCGCTTTCCGGTAAGTCCGCAAAGATCCGGACACGATCTTCCCGGATACCAAGTCGAGTTGAAACTCGATGCATAACTTGATGCTTCGAAATCATTCTCATCGGGTAAATTGACGTGTACTCCCCCTACCGAAATCACATCAGGGTGACTGCCGGGGAAACCGAAATGTCCGTTGCCAGAGGAGAAACATACTGTCACACCTTGTGCCACAGCATTCGCAACTGCTGCCTCTAGCGGTCTAAGCCAGTTCGGAATCGAGGTGCCTGGCTTGTCGAGGTCATATCCCCAGCTATTGGTAAGGACCTGTGGTTTGGGGCTTGAACCCAAAGCAACATTTATCGCGCCAACCGTATCATTTCCCATCTTCACGGGCCGCAGCCGACAATCTGGGGCACATGCGAATATATTCGCACTTTCGCCTGTACCATGGCCGTTGCTATCGGTCGCCGGATCACTCGCGCCCGAACCCAACAATGTTGTGAACACTCGATAGCCCCGAGACGTAAAAAATGGATGCCGATAGTGACCAGTGTCGAGCATTCCGACGACAACTCCTTTGCCAGTGACACCTAACCTGTGTACGCGAGCTGCTCGTAGAACGACCGAGACGCCATCGGGTACGGTGAGATATTGGTAGGCACTTGCATGGATCTCAGCGACAGGTGGAATAGCTGAGGGAGCAAAATAGGTTGGCGGCCTTGCTACCACCGCTCCTTCGATGAGCGACTCGAACTCAGTAGGCGGTGACATGAGCGACTCGGCGGGATCATCGCTGGTACTCATAAAAGATGCAGTTACACCCGGCCCAACTTCAGCTTTCTGTCTGGAAATCTTCGCGCCAAAAAACTCTTTGAATAGTTTTGCCGTTCCACCGATTGATATCGTTATCTCACTGGATGCCTCTTCGAACACGTGGAATCCAGCCCTACGAAGCGCTTTTTTTGCGTCCCGTGTATCGCTCGGATCTGAGGAGTATTGGGAAACATTTTCAGATGTAATGTCATCTTCGCCTTCAAATAGGCTTTGAGGTCCTATCGATCTTGGTGAAACTGTAGCGACCACTTCAAATTCTGAATCAGACATAATAGCCTCCAGGAAAGCGCCCCGCTATCGAAATAGATATCACAAATACTTCGTTATTACTATGTAACTATGTTGTTAACATGATAATTAAATAGGGAATAAATATTTCGATGTATCCAGAAGTGATTTACGGCACAGGTACAAGAGTAAATCGGCATATAAACCTATCCAGTCTGCGTTTCCGACCAACCAAGAATTTCCGCGCGATCTATAATCCGCAGTGTGTCGATTTGAGGTAATATGCGCTGACTTGCTAGACGAATTCCGAAAAAGCACAACTTTGGCAGGAATTTTAGAGTCGATATTTTCCCATCCACATCATATATTGGCCATGCTCTGGGCACTGTCGAAACCTGGAGCATCCGGATGCTCCCCAATTGGGAGATATTCGGATGAAGATTCTATCGAAACGGCACGTGAGAGAGTTGGTCCTCTACTCGCCTCAACACATTGCCCGCCTTGAGGCGGCAGGCCAATTCCCCAAGCGGGTACGGCTAGGCCAAAACCGGGTAGGCTGGATTGAGGCTGAGATATTGGAGTGGCTCCAAGAACGCATTGACCGTCGAGACTGAACCTAGTCGACACTCCTGAAAAGGAGCGGGTGGTTCGGCTAGCCGGCCGAACCACCCTTTTATGCATGATATAATATGCATATGATTGAGCCAGAGATCGAAATTGTGCCGTTAGAAGGAAGTGAAACCGGGTTGTCTCCTATCACAACGTACCACCCGATATGTTGCTTGGACTCCGATCAATATTCTTTCGGCCTGATTGCCGAACATCTTCCCACTATTCGTTAGTAATCGATCGCCTCCAACGCTTGATCGCTTAATTCGAATGCATAGGCGCGAGGGGAAACAGGCTAAGCAGTTTTACAACCGATTTCCTTTTGGATCGTCGATCTATCGAGAATTGGATAGTTGAACCTATCACGCGACGATTGCTGTTCTGCAACAGAGGTTTTTCTGAGTCCCCTCGCATTTGACAACAGCGTCAATAGTCAAATAGTCCTTTCGTCATATGATTCGCTGACTACGGGACATGATGTTTCGACGACAGAGTTTCGATCTGGGAGGCCACAATGGAGCGGTTGATCCTCGGTTTACGAAGGGCTTTGCGCACCGAGTCGGATTCGTTCATTGGATCGCTTGTTTCCATATTCCTATCTCATCCATTTTGCTCGGTCGAACCGACACATACAATCCGAAAGAAAATTTCCGATTCTGCGACATTGCGTTGGCGTTTTCTGCGCTTCGTGACGTTAGCTTTGACCGTGGCATTGGCACAGGTCGCGCCTGCCTGGGCGACAATCGACAACACCGTTACGGTCACCGGCTCGTCGCCAAGTGGCACAAACGACGTGACCGACAACGCGACGGAAAATGTTGACGTCGTTGACGCGTTACCGGCTCTGACCGTGACCAAGGTCGCCGATACTGCCGGTCCCGTCGCCGCCGGCACGACGATTACCTACACCTATACGGCAACCAACTCGGGCAATCAGACATTGACCGCGGTCAGCATGGCTGATCCGCATGACGCCAGTGCTGCAAACTCGCTTTCGACAATTGCGTTCGTAGCTTCGCCGTTGACCGATGTGGCACCGCTGCTGGATTCCACAGATGGCGGTGGTGACGATGTCTGGGATACGCTTGCGCCTGGTGACACGATTACCTGGCAGGCTACATATGTCGTTGCCGTTGCCGATATCTCGACGCAGGTTGGCGGCGATGGAACGATCGACAACACGGCGACGGGTAGCGCGCTCGATCCGCTGTCGGCGGCTGTCAATGGGACCAGCCCGGCGGTATCCATACCGGTTGATGCGGTTAGCGCGTCGCTGCTGATGGCCAAGGCTGCCGATGATACGACTGACGTCATTCTCGGCCAGTTGATCACCTACACCTACACGATCACCAATGACGGTAATGTGCCGATCACCGCGATTTCGTTGTCTGACGTCCACAATGGTAGTGGTCCGGGACCGGCGCCCGACGCCGACGCCGCGACGCTGACCGACAACGGTACACCGGGTGATTCCACCAATCCATCGGGTGGTGACGGTCAGTGGGATACCTTGGCACCGGGTGATGTGCTGACGGTGACCGCCACCTACACGGTGACCCAGTCCGACATCGACAATCTGCAGTAAATCTGTCGATGTTCCCGGACTTCCCAATGGACCCGATAAGGTTGGGATACAGGCGCTTTTCGCAAAGTTTGAGTAACTTAAGCACAATGTGACACTTTCCCATCTAACATGTGCATAGGCATGTGCTTTCTGTATCCTCATGGACTGGGAAAGACGGTTCCCGAAATACGGGGAAGGTTGGCCATATTCCGCCACACAGCCGTCAGGCATTCAGCCATGACTTCACCAGCCTTATGCTGCCTATCGGACAGCACACGCCCACTGCCCGCTCGAATGTTTTGGACACGCGCAGTCTGGGGTAACCCTGGTGAAGTCATGGCTACGCCAGACGACTGTGGGCGGTGCTGTTCCATAAAATGGGGCAGGAACAGTTCCACCGTTAGAATCTGGTCCGCAGGTTCCAATATGGAGCCGAGGCCCGGTTATTTCGCGGCTCCCGTGCCGATAATGTTCATGCTCAATCGACGGTAGCATAAGGCCACAATTGTGCTCCATTCATCCGTACTTTTGTGGGGATAGGCATGTGCTTCCTGTATCCCCATAATCGCGATTTTCCTATCCCCATTCATGGCCACACATGGCTGCACACAGCGTCACGAAAACGCAAACAAGCATTCCGTGACTTCATCAATACATTCGTATTGATTGCTCTCCGACCCGCAACAGACACACGCAAAGCCTAATCGCGCGCGCCTGGCGGCTCGTCGAGCAAAAGTGGTGTTTCGTGTTGGTCGCAATTCCCAAAACAGGGAACTGCTCCAATGATGGATCGAATATGAACCAGATTGATTATTGAAACTGATTTGAACCTATTTCCTTGATTGACCTGGATGACCGACCTGATTTTGTATCTCAACCTATCGTTATTTACTTTTCACGGTGAGAGCCGAACTGAACCAAAATTACCTGCTGGCTATCGGTTTGATCGGAAAGTTGACCGCCACTCGTTGGTGCCAAATATTTGCATCCTGATATTGTATCTGCCCGGCATCGAGCGAGCTGGTTGGATCATCCAAATTTTTCTACTCATGTATAATGATTTCGGACAGTTCTTCATGAACGGCGGCGCTGGATCCGGAACGAGTTCCTGTACAGCTCATGGATGCCGTATCGGATGAAGCGTCGCCTTTCGGCGAATGCAACTTGGTCTCTTAAACACCGTCGATCATTCGACGCGAACATTTGTTAAACTGCCAGTCTTCAATGACCGGCGCTTTTCCCATACCTGGGTAATCGGCAAGACCGGTGTCGGCAAATCAACCGCCCTGTTGCGCTGGGCGCTTGATGATATTGCGAACGGCGAAGGTATCGCCGTCTTTGATCCGCATGGCGATCTGGCCGAAGCAATCATCGCCCGCATACCTAAGGGACGGCGGGCGGATGTCATCTGGTTCAATCCGGCCGAGCAAGCGATTGCGTTCAACATTTTCGATACCATTCCCGAAGAGAGGAAGGCGTTTGTTGCCTCGTCAGTGACAGACAGTTTCAAGGCGATCTGGGGGTATGAGGATATGCCAACCCCCGCGCTGGAACAGTTTTTGCACAATGGCGCCAGAGCGATGATGGATATGCCCGATGGCACGCTGTTCGGGCTCAAGTTCTTGCTGACCAGTCCAGGCTACCGCAGGCGTGTCGTCAGCCACGTCAAAGACCCGATCATCGCCGATTTCTGGAATACTGATTTTGCAGAACACATGCCGGAAAGGGAGCAGCGGGAACGAACGCTGTCGACGCTCAACAAGATCGGCGCTCTGATTGCCGATCCGGCCATCCGAAATTGCATCGCTCAACCCAAAACTAAGATTGATTTTCGAACGATCATGGACAGCGGTAAGATATTCATTGCCTGCTTGCCACAGGGCCAGCTTGGCATCGACAAGGCCTCATTGATTGGATCACTGCTGCTCAGCCAATTGCAACTGTCAGCACTGTCGCGAACTGATAACCGATCACCATTTCATCTCTACGTCGATGAATGCCATCACTTCGCTCCAGGCACATTGGCCGAGATGTTGTCGGGCATTCGCAAGTTCGGCATATCGATGGTGCTGTCGCACCAGTACCTCGATCAGCTACCGACAAAACTCAAATCAGCGATCATGGGGACGATTGGTACCACCATCGCGTTCCGCATTGGCGTGCTTGATGCCAAGCTGATCGAGCCGGAGTTCCAACTCACCATTGATGATCATTCGCTGTGTGAGCTGCCGCCCTACGAGACCTATGTGCGGATGCGTGACAAGACATTGCGACTTGAGATGCCCGAGGAAACACACAAGATCAATCCGACCTCATCGACGCGGATCAAGCGATTTGCGCGGTCACAATTGGGGTGCGATGTCACAAAGTTGGAAGGAAAGCTGCGTCGGTTTATTGACCATGCGAGTATTGCAAGCGGCTCGCCAGCAGGCCGACGCGACACTTGGTGAAGTTCTGACCGTGTTTTATAACAGCCTGAACCGCTCTCCTCCATTGCGATGCGGTCAAAGAACTATTTGCACCGTATGAAATTCAAAACGCAGCCGATAACCGCGTCTGAGTTTCTGCCCTTAATGCCCGGACCGACGCGTCTTATTCTTGCAACCACCAGCGTCTCTTCAACCGGGCGCTCATTTTCCCCCGTTGCGATATCGAATAAGAGCTTCCGAAAGGAGCGCCCGTCTCGTGGGGTCGATACCCTTAGTGCTACGTCAAGTATCAGGCTGTTATCGCCGTTGTAGATTCGTAATGTTGACCAAGCAATAGACGGAAACCACGCTTGCTCAATGGCAATCCGGTAGGCTGGATAGTTTCCCACGCCGGCACAGATCATCCGCCGGACCGTCCAATTTTCGTATCTTGAACCGGAGGAAGCGATCATGCGATCAAGGAAGCTTTGGGAAGCTCCAGATTGTTCGACTGCCCGATCGCAGCGAGCCGTGACACTCTTCTGAAATAAGTCGTCGCGTTTGGTCTTGCAGGCTGTGGTCAATTCGCTGGGCGCGCTATTTCCTAGATTACACAACGCGATTGCCTTATCGGCAGACTCGCTGAGTGGAACAGCCGTCTTAAATGCCAAATCGATCTCGGCGCGTGCTGCCGTTAATGCCGCTTCGCGATGTTCATACACAGTCCGACGAAAGCTGCGCATGAATATTTCACGTTGATGGTTTGGAAACAATTTCTGAACTGATCGGTTTGGCAAGAACCAATTGTTTTTTCGCAAGCCGTCAAGGGTCGCGGGAACGTCCAGGAAGTCGTACGCTTGCCGAACGCCCTCCCGCTCGGCTTGCCACCGGCCATAGAATTCTGCGCCCGACACACATCGTTTTCGCAACTCATCTATGACTTCACCGGGAACCGGTGTGACGATAGCCGCCATTAATGGAAGGTGATGATTGCGACAAGCGCCAACTGCATTGGCCGGTTTCAAAGTCTTAAGAACATGGCCATCAAAGAACCGCTTAATTTCAGATTCTTCAATCAGCTCCCGCATTGCGCGGATCTGTGTACCACTTACCTGTCGATTGAACCGTTTCTCAAAATCAGTATTGGACAGGTCGGAATCATCATTGCTGGTACCAACACCTGAGTCTCTTTGAGCAATCCGATCATTTGCGATAAAGCAGAATGTGAAAGTTCCGTTTTCGCGTGTCACACACGGAAAGCCGTCGACGATGGTTTCGCGAACTGGAAATCCGATAAACCGGACAGGTCGGCCGGAACGTAGATTAGCAATCATCCATTCATCGTTCCAGCGGTAGTGGATGTCGCAATCATTGTCGGCGTTGCAGATTGTTTCAGCGGTGCATTGGTCGCGGAACAATATTTGTCCGTCCGAACCAATGCCCAGACAAACACCAATGTTGTTCGCAACTTGAGTGCCTGATTCTCGCTCTACTCTTTGTGTCGAAGACCCGCCATTCAGCTCCTGGCTCAATTTATCACTGAAACGATTGAGCTTGCGATTGATCTCATCGAACAAATTTTTGGCTGGCGCCACTTGGCAAAGAGCAACAGAGATCAACAATGTTATAAGAAGGCGGAGCATTGTGTTGCAGAATAACGATTAGCGTGGATTGCGCAAACAAGACCAAATCTGAACTCAATCTATCAACGCATTATCCACAGAGGTTCTTGACGTTTGTTGTCGCCGTCGTGTCAATTCGAGGCGCGAGGGGAGTATTTCGATGAAAATCGTGTTGAAACGCAGCCAGACTCAGGGGATGTTTCGTCGCGTTCGTTTCAAATTGTGGGGCAAGATTGAACTGGAAGGAGACGAGCAGAAGATCATCGATCGATACGATTTTGATCATGCGGTACTGATCCGGCATCTGCAGGATGACTTGCGTCGTTGGTCGATCATTATCGGCTTTGTTTCGTTCGTCCCGTTCTTTTTTTTGTTTGCTGGAATGGCCGGTCGCGCCATCGGAATCCCATTAGCGTCGGTTGCGTCAATTTTTGTAGGCTGGTTCTTCTTCGATCGGTTCCGCGAGACGATTTACGTGAAGGATTTGCTTTATGGCCGAAACTTTCGCTGCAAATCGATCGTTGATCTGGCCACCAGAGAGCACTCGCTCAAGGTAATCATTTCCTATCTGCGTTCGGTCATGGAGAGCGCTAAAAACTGGGACGGGACGGAGACGGTCGAAGTTCCCAAACTTGATCCCGAAACAGCCAAAGAGGTGATGATCAAACGGATTGTCCCACGATGATCATCGTCAAACATTTCGGGGCGCAGCTGCATCGCTTTATCTACGGCTTCTTTCGTTCCTCCGATCACGCCGAGACACTAGCGCTTTATGATCGAGTGCGAGGCCTGTTGAAGACCAACAATGTGGCAACCGATGCCGCGCGGAATGCCTTGTTTGAATCGATCGCCGCCGATGTAGCAGATACGCTTCGACTGGGAAACGGTCGGCAACGGGCTGTTGGAGAATTCGTTGAACAGCTGATCGACTATGAAGGATTGTTTCGGATACCTGACGTCGATTTTTCCGAACCGCGCACGACATCGCAATATTGGGAACTCAAGGATGAACTTAACCAGCAAAAAGCGATTCTGGAAAAGTTCTCAGACGTCGTTGATGCGATCACATCGTTGAGTTTGGAAGCGTTTGGCGCTGTCGAACAAGCCATTGGAGAGAAGCCCACCGAAGATGATGGCAACGAGCAGGGGATACCAGTCAAGACTCGGCGCATTGATCGCGCGTCGAATTTAAACCAGATCGTCGAACGCATTGTTACAGCACCATTTGACCAAGCCTACGAGCTGATAAAGCCTTTCACTCGTTTGTGCCGACGATTGGAAACCAATCTGGTTGTCGCATCAGGCGGCAATCCGCGTGACATCGAAGGGTTTTCCAGGCCCTACATAATGCCAACCAAGTATTCTTGGTCCAAACCGGAAGACCTGGTTGGCACCTATCTCGGTGGCACACCGCTTCAAAACCTGTTTGCCGGCGAAGAGACTTTTGTCATTCCACTGTCAGCACGCTTTGAACATCATCACATCGTTGCCGGGTCCGGCCATGGCAAAACCCAGACGTTGCAATATCTAATCGGAGAAGATCTTGAGGCGGTTAAACGCGGTGAGCGCTCAGTCGTCATCATCGATAGTCAGGGTGACCTGATCAACACAATCGGAAAGCTCAATGTGTTTGCGCCGGGTGAACCACTGCACGACCGCATCTGCATAATCGATCCCGCCGACATCGAATATCCGGTCTCACTCAATCTGTTCGATGTCGGCCAGGAGCGATTGTCCGGCTACAAGCCGCTTGAACGCGAACGGCTGACCAACTCCATCCTCGAACTCTATGATTTTGTCCTCGGCTCACTGTTGTCAGCTGAGATGACGCAAAAACAAAGCGTGTTGTTCCGCTACGTCACCCGGCTGATGTTGCATATTCCTGATGCAACCATCCATACACTGGCCGATCTGATGGAAAAGGGAAGTGAGGTCAAATTCGCTGAACACATTGCCAAGCTCGGCAAGACGCCGCAGCGCTTTTTTGCCACCGAGTTTGACGACAAGGAGTTTGCCGCAACCCGCCGTCAGGTCATGCGACGTTTATGGGGTATTTTGGAAAACCAGACCTTTGAGCGGATGTTTTCACACCCGCGATCCAAACTCGACCTATTCACAGAGATGAATGCTGGCAAAGTTATTCTAATCAACACAGCAAAGGACCTTCTCAAGGAAAACGGCACCCAGATCTTTGGCCGCTTTTTCATTGCCATGATTGCACAGGCCGCTCAGGAACGTGCCGTCCTGCCCAAATCAAAACGCATGCCAACAATGGTTTATATTGATGAAGCAGCTGATTACTTTGATCGCAACATCGGTATTATCCTTAGCCAGGCGCGCAAATACAACGTCGGCATGGTGCTGGCGCATCAATATCTGGGCCAGCTTGATCCAAAACTGCAGGAAGCGTTTTCGGCCAACACATCAATCAAATTTGCAGGAGGCGTATCCAACCGTGATGCTCGCTCATTGGCGCAAAACATGGCATGTGATCCATCCCTGATTGAAGCTCAGCCCAAAGGTGCCTTTGCTGCCCATATTCGTGGTGTCACCAAATCGGCCATTCCGCTTCAGTTCGAGGCGTTTCGATTGGAGAACCAGCCGATTATGTCGGTGAATGAACAAGATCAATTGCGCCAGACAATGCGTGACAAATATGCCGTGCATTATACGACACTCGATGGCGGTCGTGGAAATGAAGACGGTTCAGGCGGCGGTGACCCACCAAACCGCGACGGTGGTCCGCAGAACGGAAGGCCCGATGGCGGCCCTGGTCTGGGTGGTCCCAAACCATCGCATGATCCGGATAATCCGGATATTGATCCATCACCGTCATATTGAATGTGAAGTCCCGGAAATGCCGTCGCTTCCTGGGAACAATTTCACAATGCCTAAACTTTGAGACAAATTGTCGGAATCACTCAAAAGTGAAGCATATTCATAGTGTTACAAAGCGAAAATATGTTCAACATTGGCGAACATAGCGCTCGGTGACAATACCAAATCGCCTCTGCATCATGCTCCCGTTTCAATCAAGGGAGATCAAAAATGTTTGCCAAACCGGGACGACGACGCGCAAGGGATGGATGGCGATTGTCATCTTCAAGTGAACGCCGGCGCATTCGTAAATATGGCGGATTGACGGCCAAACAGCTCAAGCGCGTCAATCGAAAAAATCGCCTTTACAAGAAGGGCAAGCTTTTCTGAGACCAGCTTGCGAAGCTCCACCAATTCGAGCCCCGCATTGCGGGGCTCTTTTGTGACTCCATGATAAAATACTTACACCATGCTGAAGCAACGAACCCATGACAGCCTCAACCGAAGGCACCGCATGAAACCGGTCTCAACAGGCAAGCGCGTGACGCAGACGCCGCGCGATTTGTTGTGGTTTCAGAAAATCCATGAGCACGGACCGCTCTCGTCTACTTACCTGCACGAATTTTCCAAACACCTTTGCAGCAATCCCAAGCGCGCCCGCGACCGGCTGACCGATTTGTTCAACGAGGATCAGACGCCGCACAGCGGCGCCTATCTGTCGCGGCCATGGCAGCAATTTGCGACATTTGATTCCCGCTACCAGGAATTGGTCTATGAGCTGACACCTGCATCACAAAAGGCTTTGACAGAACAGGATATGTGGCACGGTACGGCAGGGGGAGCTTCCGGACCGTGGAAACACCGCTACATGGTCGCATCCATCACTTCTTCGATCGAATTGGCAACGCTCGACCGGAACGATCTAAATTACATTCCACAGCACCTCATCCTCAATCGAGCTGCCACCAAATTGCGCATTTCTGTTCCGTTTGAGAATCCCGCCATCGGTAAGCAGGAAAAACGCGATCTGATCCCAGACGCATTATTTGGTCTCGAATATCTGCAGGGAACAGCCAGAACTTATCGTTTTTTTATCGTCGAAGCGGATAGAGGAACCGAACCGACACGCGCATCGCGTTTCAATCGAAAAAGTCATTTGCGCAATTTCCTGCAATACCGAGAATATGTCGGAAATGGTCTCTATAAAAAACACCTAAATCTCACTGCTGGCATGCTGGTGCTCAACGTTGTCAGCAGCGATCGAACAATGAAATCCATGCTGGATTTGCTGGGAGAAATCAGCCCTCGGGGAAACAGCTACCAGCTGTTTCAGGTGGCAGAGGAGTTCGGCCGCGAGTTCAGGCCTTCGGCGATCTTAGCGCATCTGCTCGCTGCCGGGTGGTCTCGAGCCGGGAATGAAATCTGCCGGATCGATTAGCAACGATGCTGCGTTGCCGGCTCGTTTTCTAATTCCGCGTATGCGACTGCGGCGAAAACAATCGACTTTGTGGCCCCTGCCCGACGACTCATCCTCAGGCCCTTTTCAGTAGAAACATGCCAAGCCAGCGTGTAGGCACTTACTTGGGTGATGTGTAGGTTTGGTCTTTCCATCACCGCCAGTCTCAAATCCTCGCTGATGAGCCGTTTGAGATGAGCGTTTTGAAGTACTCGAAAAGTTGGTGCACCAATTGAATTGACAACAGAATCTTAGGTATTTAACACAACCAGTAGCTTTACCTAAATTAGGCTTGGGGTCGTCGTTCAACTGCAATGAAATTATCACACTGCGACGCGACATGCCCATGATTCAATCAGACGCTGCCACTGTTTATCCCAGCTCTAATGAGAAATCGGCATCGCGGTGGTATGCGGTAGCGACGAAGGTTTCGCGCGAGGAATATGCAGTCGCTCATTTACGTCGACAAGCATTTGTAACTTTCCTGCCAAAAACGACCGTTACGAAACGAGTTGGTGGCAGACTGCTCAATCGCAAAGCGGCTTTTTTCCCGGGCTATTTGTTCGTCCACCTTGACATTAATCGCACTGGTTGGCGTGCCATCAACAACACCAGAGGCGTTCGATCATTGGTGATGACCGGCGACCAGCCCTCGAATTTGCCTGATGATTTTGTTGAAGCTTTGCGGTCATCGACCAACGGCGACGGTATCATCGACGTGCATTTTGATTTCAATGTCGGCGATACGGTGCGCATAACCACCGGCCCGCTGACCAATCTGATTGGTACCTTGCAACGCATGGAATCGAGCCAGCGCGTTTCAGTCATGGTCTCTATGCTGAGCGGTAAGGTGCCTGTCACGATCGAAACGTCAAAACTTGCGCCGGCAGCGTAGAAAGGAGCGAGTGAACAAACAGTGCCGGATCCTGATCAAGATTGCTCGAGCGAGCTCGAGTGCGGTAGCTATGGCAGACGGCTTTAGCGCAGGCTCGAATCCACCCGATCGACAAAAGGTGACGTCAAGAAATTCGCGTGCTGCCACATGAGCAATGTCGTTTTCTTGGATCGTTGGCAAGCAAGAGGCCATTTGGCAAAGCGGCCGCTTCGAAACCCATCAGATTTGCGACAGAAACCTCCCAATGATGACGAAACGCCCGCGGATCGCGACTGGTTTGATCATACCGATGATCTCATGTTGCGCTGGGGTCAGCGTTTGTTGGCTAAGCGGAGTGGATATCGATTGTGACCATTGATGTGGGGCGTTATCGGATGTTTGAATTTTGCAGAAGCACCCCGGGAAATGTCGCGGCAAGCCAAAAAGCCCGGATTTCTGCGGGTTTTTTCGCCCGGAAAACACCCCGGTTTCCGCACTCCTTATAGGGGTGGCTGTGAAATCGGCACTGGAGACGGATTAATCAGCGGTCGAGCCGATAAAACTACCGGCGAAACCGCGAGCGAACTGAGGCATGGTGGGTTTTGCGAAATAACAAAAAGCGACAGCCCGCGGTGCAGACAAGCGCAAAATCAGCCATCTGGAAAAGATAACGTTAACATTAAGCAGGACCCCGCTTGAACCCCCCGCAGGGGCCCGAAACATTCCCTGAAACAAGGGACCCCTCGAGGACCACGGTAAAGGCCCCTGCCCGAAACGAAGATCAGGCCGGTATTGGCAATGCCAGGGGACTGCAAGGACACCTGGCAGTACCCCACAGCTTTGATGAATAAAAAACTCTCTGTCGCCAAAAAACAAAAACCAGGACGAACAGATCGCTAACAACGTGGATCAGCAAAGTAAGTGGCGAAGCCACACGGCATGGCTGGTGGTCAAGGTGATGCTCTTTGCCGTGGCACTGGTGGCGGTGATTTATTTTGGCTTTATGACCAAGCCCTCGCTGCCACGGGGGCTCAAGCAAATAGGCGTGAACGATCTCATGTTACACGGCCTCGGCTTTGCCGTCTTGTCATTCATCGCATTGCTCGGAGCGGTGCGAGTGTGGCTGATAATTTTGCTTCTGTTGGTGTTTGCAGCCGCCCTGGAAATCTCGCAGATCGTGCAGCCGCACAGAAATGTCGGCTTAGACGATTTTATCGCGAACTTGATTGGTGTTGGGATCGGATGGGCTTCGGCGATCGTTGCGGCAAAGATACTCGCGCGCCACAGCTGATCGAAATCAAGTTGATCGAGAATTCTCGAACTAAAGCTGTATCTGGTCACGTCAAATTCGCACGACAAATTGGCGAGCATCGTTAACGATTGCAGGCGGTACAAAGAACGCGGCACTTTATGGAATTCATAGAACTA
The DNA here is from genome assembly GCA_963669285.2 of Rhizobiaceae bacterium. GTDB lineage: Bacteria > Pseudomonadota > Alphaproteobacteria > Rhizobiales > Rhizobiaceae > JAWKWH01. The sequence continues at coordinate 76,971 of CAXXSI010000004.1, forward strand.
GTTGAGAAGCGTCAAGCGCAGATTGGCATTCTGGGATTAGGATAAGTTGGCACTCCGCTTACCCTTGTTGTATCGAAAGCCGGTTTCAGAGTTATCAGCATCGACATAGCACCACGGGTCGTCGACAATCTCAATTCGGGTAGATCGACCATTAGGTATATTCCTCACACTGACATTGAGGATCTGCGGCACATGGGGTTCGAGGCGACCTTGGATTTCTCGCGAGTCAGCGAATGTGACGCGATGATCGTTTGTGTTCCGACACCGCTTAACGAGTACCGCGAGCTGGTATTGAGCCGAGCGTAACCTCAATCCATCATCTCGACGCGCAGAATGCCCTCCGCTCGGTACAGCTCTAGCAAATGGACGATTTCGGGTCCTCGTCTCACCTTTGGCTACATCCTTTTTGAGCGAAATCGGAAGCGCTGCCATCGGTGGGATGATTTGCGAGTTGACCGCTCCAATCAAAGATAAGCTCTATCAATCTTGGCAATTTCACAGCCACGGAAACAACCGGCGATATTCCTATGAACACGCACCCAAAGGCATCAAGGAGCCGTTGGCTGGAACCAAGCGTATCCTTGCACGGAAGTTGAGAGTATATGAGGCGAAATAGATTAAAATCGACGAGAAATGCGAAAGTTTTTGGAAATTTGTTGCTTCTGAATCGCTAACTTGAAATACTCAGAGTGGGTAATTCTTATATCTGCGTGGGTAATTCTTATATCTGCAAAGAAAGAATAAAAAAATATTTTTTAGGGCGTCTCACAACGCCAAGAGAATAGTTTTTTCATTGCGCGCATCCCGAATTAACCCTCGATGAGCAAACGATGACGCTACCAAAAACACCTTATGGCAACTTGATTGCACTCGCACACCAGATCTACGGCTCGTCGCAGATCCCCCTTCATAGGCCCGTCTTCAAGGGCAACGAAAGGCAATATTTAATCGAGTGCATCGACTCCAATTTTGTTTCCTCTATCGGTGAGCGCGTCACTGAGTTTGAGCAACGGGTCGCGGATTTCTCTGGGTCGACATATGGGATCGCCACGATGAACGGCACAGCTGCACTGCACGCAGCGCTTTTAATCGGAGGTGTGACGCGAGGCGACGAAGTGATTACGCAAGCGCTGACCTTCATCGCCACAGCAAATGCCATCAGCTACGTTGGAGCACACCCGGTGTTCATCGATGTCGATTGCGATACACTTGGCATGAGCCCCGCAGCGCTCCGAGCTTGGCTCAAAAATAATACTAGCCGAGTGAATGGGAAAGCGGTAAACGTCGCCACCGGAGCTCGCATCGCCGCATGCGTGCCCATGCATACGTTTGGTATTCCGTGTCGCATCGAAGAAATCGCTGAAGCCTGCGCCGATTTTGGGATCGTACTCGTCGAAGACGCCGCCGAGTCGCTCGGTTCTTATGTTGGCACCCAGCACACCGGCACTTTCGGCAAGCTTGCCGCCTTTAGCTTTAACGGTAACAAGATCATTACTACCGGCGGAGGCGGAGTAATTGTCACCGACGATCCCGAATTCGCGACCCGCGCCAAGCATCTTACGACTACAGCCAAGCGCCCTCACCCATACGAATTTTTCCACGACGAAACCGGATACAACTACCGCATGCCGAACCTGAACGCGGCTCTTGGTGTAGCACAAATGGAAACGTTGCCGGAAATGCTGAAGATTAAGGCCGAGGTTGCCGCGCGCTACCGCAATTGTTGTGTCGCAAATGGGCTGGCGTTCATCGATGCACCGGACGGAATGGCCACAAACTATTGGCTAAACGCAGTTCTCCTAGAAGATCGCATCGCCCGGGATACTTTTCTGCAAGAAAGCAACGCCGCCGGTGTCATGACCCGGCCGATCTGGCGGCTGATGACGGAACTACCAATGTATGAGACCTGCCAACATGACGGTTTGGACAATGCGCGTTGGCTCGTGGACCGCATTGTCAACATCCCATCCAGCGTGCCTGAAAGTGAATTTGAAAGGTTGAAGCAATGAATATTCTTGGCCTGCTCGGTCGCGACGCCTTTCTGTTCGATACTGACATTGCGAGCCATGAGGCGGAGTTTGGCGATATCGTACGGACGTCCCGATTTCTCGTCATTGGCGGTGCTGGGTCAATCGGCCAGGCGGTCACTCGTGAGATTTTCAAACGCAATCCACGCGCGCTGCATGTGGTCGACATCAGTGAGAACAACCTCGTCGAGCTGGTACGCGACATTCGCAGCACGCTCGGATACGGCGACGGTGATTTTCGCACCTTCGCGATCGATTGCGGTGGGCGCGAATTTGCTGCTTTGATGGCCGCCGAAAAGGGGTATGACTATGTGCTCAACCTCTCGGCGCTGAAGCACGTGCGCAGCGAAAAAGACCCGTTCACTCTAATGCGGCTGATCGAGGTAAATATTCTCAACACGCTTTCAACGCTCGCAGAGGCCCATGCCGGCGGTGCCCGCAAGTACTTTGCGGTATCTACCGACAAGGCAGCAAACCCTGTCAATATGATGGGGGCAAGCAAGCGGATTATGGAAATGTTCCTGATGCGCGAGAGCCTCAACCTACCGATCTCGACCGCGCGTTTTGCAAACGTTGCATTTTCTGACGGCTCGCTTCTGCACGGCTTCAACCAACGCCTCGCCAAAAACCAACCGATCTCGGCTCCGAACGACGTACGGCGCTATTTTGTCACCCCGCAAGAAGCGGGTGAGCTTTGCCTTATGTCCTGCCTCACCGGCGGCAACTGCGACATCTTCTTTCCAAAACTAAGCGAGGCACTTAACCTAACTAAATTTTCCGACATCGCAGTGCGCTACCTGGAGGCGCGCGGCTACACGCCCTACGAATGTGAAACGGAGGATGAGGCGCGAGGCCGGGCAGCTGAGCTGATTGCCAAGCGTCAGTGGCCTGTCTACTTCTTTGCCTCCGACACAACTGGCGAAAAGGATTTTGAAGAATTTTTCACCGAGGCCGAAACTCTCGATATGTACAGGTTTCAGTCGATCGGAGTAATCCTCAACGAACCGATATTTGACGCGGAGAAGCTTGAGCATTTCCTCGCCGAATTAGCTCGACTTCGGTCGCAGCGGAGCTGGGATAAACCCGAAATCGTGGCACTTTTCAATGAAATGATTCCGGGTTTCGACCACAAGGAAACCGGCAAATATCTCGACAATAGGATGTAACAAATGCGAAGGTTTCTCGACATCGTAGTCTCTTCAGCGGCGTTGGTTATTCTCTCACCCCTTCTTGTTCCGATCGCCATTATTCTGCGCTTTACGGGCGAGGGCGAGGTTTTTTTCAAACAAAGCAGGGTCGGCCGCGGTGGTGTATTTTTCGGCCTCTATAAGTTCGCGACTATGTTGAAAGACAGTCCGAACCTCGGTACCGGGACCGTCACGGTAAAAGGTGATCCTCGCATCTTGCCGATCGGTCGGTTCCTACGGAAAACCAAGATCAATGAGCTGCCGCAACTACTCAACATCTTCCTTGGCGAAATGAGCATTATTGGCCCACGCCCTCAAACGCGCCGCTGCTTTAACGCCTTCCCGCCGAAATCCCAAAGCGTGATTCAGACCGTGCGTCCAGGTCTATCCGGTATAGGCTCGATTGTATTCCGCGACGAGGACGAGATGATGGACAGCAGCAATGACGCCGACCATATTTATGACCATTTCATTATGCCTTACAAGGGAGAATTAGAGGAATGGTATGTACGCAACCAGAGCGTTTTTATCGACATTATTCTGATGTGCCTGACGTTGTGGGTTGTTATTTTCCCAGCCTCAACAATAGTGTGGAGGGCATTTCCGTCTCTTCCCGAACCTCCAAAACAGTTGAAGGTGCAGCTTAAACATCCTGACTTAGAGCCCGCAAAATGCTCGTAAACACAACCGCTTTGAAATTGGATGATTAAATGCAGCGAGGGATAAAAAAGATAATCAATATGTTTCACTTACACAGTATCCTGATCCCGTTTAATTTCCCTCGTTTGTTAGTGGAGCCCGTCATCAAGGAGACGGACAAGAGGAGGTCACGGATTAGCGAAGAAAAGGTGATTGCGATCCTGAGCGAACTGGGATGCGATATGAAGACGGACGAGGTCTCGCAGTGTCACGGCATCAGCCAAAACACGTTCTGAACTTCTATGGGTGGCTCCCCATTGCAAGACAATTTCGCGCAGAGCAGCATTATCCGATGCAAACATCTATCCGGGATCACTTTGAGGGGCGCTCATTTAAACAGTGGAGCGGATTTCTTGTCCGAAGGGTTCGAGCGTGGAAAACGTTCTGCATCCACGGTGTCATCGACAAATGCACCTGCGAGAACCTCGGCCTGATAGCAGATATCTCGATCTCGTGCAGGTTGTCCACAAACTCGATCTACTGATCCGCCTTTGCGGCAGGCCGAAGGACCTTGTCTCGGACAAGAATGCCGAACTGGCCAGTCGGGCCACGCTGGATTGGCAGAACTGGATTGGCAGAACATGACAAGCGTCGGTAAGGCACTACATCGGACCCGAAAAGCGGCCGCAGAACGCCTAATTCGAGAGCTCCAACGGATGGCTGCGCGACCAGATGTCGAACGAGGAGATATTCACCGGTATGGCAAACGCGCGGCAAAAGCTCGCTATATGGCGCTATGGTGACAACACTATCGGGCCTCACTTGGTCTTGAACGGAAAATCACCGGTACCCCCCACGGCGCGCACCCGGGCAATGTGGACGCTCAGCAAGCACCGTGCTCGCCAAGCACGCCAACATACGATATTCATCCCAAGGATTCTCTGAGGGATTGCAGGAAACAAAGGATTGAGGTTAACCGCCAAGCTTCTTCGCATATTTGAAAACAACGATCGCTGGGTCGCCGGATGTCGATGTGCAAACAGACACAGGAAAAATTTAAAGATTGCTGACGTTTCTCTCAAATAGGTCTGCACAGGTCTCGGTCAGCATCGCCGCAGTGGCAACGCAACTGGCATCTGTTGCGTTTGTCTACTGGCTGATAAAGCGTGAAATCGGCGCTGAAGCCTTGGGACTTTGGTCCCTGGTGCTTAGCTATGTCTCTATCGTAAACTTCTCTGGATTCGGGCTTGGGCAGACAATGGTACACTTTGCCCAAGCAGACTTTCCTGAAACAGATGCTCTAGAACGCCATTTTCGCGTCGCTTCAGCACTAACCGCTGGCGGCTCGCTGATCTTCGGGATTTTCGTGTTTTTCGTTGCTCGTGAACTGATCATTGGGGTTGCCGGTCAGCAAGAAGTTCAGCAAATTAACGTGATCCTGTTTATCATGCTGGTTTCGTTTTGCACCGCAATGTTGAATCGCGTCACAACGTTCACGCTTACCGGGCTTGGATTCTTTTGGATAGGCCAGTTGGCTGTGGCTGTGGGAGGGCTGGCCTACGGCGCAACGGCATATTTCTTGGTCCCGAATCTTGGCTTGAGCGGAGCCAGCTTATTACGGTCACTTGGCGATGAATGTTGTGATATTAATATTAGGCTGGCTTAGCATTCTGGTGATACGCATCAGACAAGCGCAATCCTTCGGTCTTCTAATCCCTTTCGCCATCTACAGGAAAGAATTCCGATCGATGATTTCGCTTGGTATGAGTTTTCAAGCGACAAGCATCTTAATGATGTTTCTCGAACCGATAGCTAGAACGACGATAGCGTATTCAGGTGGCTTGGCGCTCGTGGGCTACTATGAGATGGCAAACCGTTTTGTACTTTCTCTCAGAGAACTAATTGCAAGGCCCGCAGCATTTCTTGGCGGTCACTTCGCGGCACGGTATTATGAGAATCCCAAAGAAATCGAACCACTTTTCACACAGGCATTGAAAAGATTCTGGCTTATTGGCGTAGGAATGCTGTTGTCTTTGGCGTTACTTTCGTTTCCCGTAGCAGATTATTGGGTGCAAGAACGACATTGGTTTTTCTTCCTTTCGGTCGTGGCGTTGAGCGTTGGCTGGTCCCTAAGTGTTCCAAGTTTGGTTCCATGGAACTGGGGTGTTGGCGTGGGGCACAACCGATTCAACCTCAATTCCACGTTCATCATGGTAGTGACGAGCTTGAGCGTCTGTGTCGTTGCAGCAATCTATAAATCGCCCATCTTGGTTTCCTTCGGAGTGGGAGGCGGTATCGCAGTGGGTGCAATATATCTCATATTGCGAGTCAAACACCTGTTAAAATCTGAGAATTGGGTTTCCAATTTGCGAGAGAGTTCTGCTTACTGCGCCCCAGACTATCCAAAGTCCTAAAGGTTGCTTTGTGACAAGCCCGCCCCGGTTCAAACTCTGGAATTTTCCGTTTCCCAAACTGTTATTGACCGACTAGACATTCTAAATGTCGATGTGGAAGGAGTCGAAGCCCACGTGATAGAAACGGCGAAGTAGGTATTGTGCCATCAACACCGCCAGCCCCGTCTGATACTTGGAACTTTTCAAAGACAAAAATAGTTGGTTTTGGCACCACGACCAAAGCAGTTGTTGAGAAACTTTTCGGTTGGGGCGATATTCTGCTCACGATCGCAGATAAAGTCGGTGGGCTAGTTCTAAACCAAGACCATGAAAATAATGGGAATTACAATTTTATCTTTCTGTCCAAAAGAGACCGAACTTGATGGGTGCGAATATTAAGATATTCATCAAGTGTCCGGCCCATTCTCTTGGTTTCGAGATCAAGCGATTTTCGCCAGCTTCCAACCACTTCTTGCAGCCTTCAAAATGTTTGGAATTCTTGGATATTGATTTAATCCTAGATGTAGGTGCGAACAAATGGTAATTTGGATTCGAATTGCAGTGTATCGGCGGAAAGAATCAAATTTGATTGTTGAACCTTTACACATTGAATATAAATAAATATTTGTCCAATTAGGCGAATGATAACCCACTTTGGGAAGTCTACGATCGCGGAACCACCGGAAGCAAAGACGGATCCGTCGTAATCAATCTATCAGCCAATTCAGTTTCCTATTCGATTTTACCGAGTCAGCATTGCGCACGTGGAGGCCCCCGGCCAGTCAGAATATGTGGGGCAAGAGACCGTGCCGGTCAAATGCCAGGAAAACATCACACTGGCATTGTTGGATCTGCCCGTAGCGTGTTTTCAAAGATAGACACTCAAGGCTTCGACCGCGAAGTGTTGAAAGGGCGGTGAATCTCATGCAGAAAGCATCCGGGTTATTTTGCGAGCGGACAATGCAGCTTTTGTGTGAAAGACAACCGCCTTGGGAGGAAATGATTAGATTTTTCGCCTCCGAAGGATTCGAGCTCTGGGCCACCCAAACGGGGTTCTCCAATCCCGAAACTGGACAAACGCTTCAGTTCGATGGAATTTCCATGCGTCGTCAGGAAAATTTCTAGTGCCGCAACCTCCGAAAATCTCGATCATCACCGTTGTGTGGAATGACCGCGAGGGCGTGGCGAAAACCTTGGATTCTGTTAAAAATCAAACTTTTCGCCAATTTGAATATATTGTTGTGGACGGAGCGTCCAATGACGGTACCCGAGAACTTCTCGAGGAAACTAAAGGCCAGATTGATTGTCTGATCTCGGAACCCGACGGCGGGCTTTATGACGCCATGAACAAGGGCACTGACCGAGCCACCGGGGATTGGGTATTGTATTTAAATGCTGGGGATGTTTTGGCTACCCCGCAGACGCTTGAGCAGGCAGTTGCATTATTTAACCAAAACGAAACAGTGTACTTCGGACGAGCGGCTATAGAGTTTTCTACTGGTGGTGGGTGGGTCTACCCTCCACGATGCGTCTCGAGCGATACGTGCAAATTCTGGTTACGGAGAAACCTGCCAAATCATCAGGCAATGTTCTTTCCACGTAGGTTTTATGAAAACAACCGGTACCGGCTGGATTTGAAAATTTCTGCAGATTCAGACTACAAAGAACGTGCTTTTGCAGCCGTGGGATTTACATTCTTGGATCAAGTTATCTGCCGGTTTGCATTGGGTGGAATTTCCTCTGAACGGACAATACGGTCGCAGATTAGGCAGGCTCGCGACCGATTTAACAGGTTGCCAGCGCCGCGAAAATATGCCGATTTACCTCTCAGCCTTGCCAAAGGTCTAATTCGGTACGGTAGTAATCGATTAATTGGTAATGTTTCTCAATTTGTAATCCATGCAATTAAATCACGGGTAGATTGCGCCGTAATACATATACGATACTGGTTTGCGAAGTGACTATTGCTCGGTATCTTTGCTTTTTTCCATCAATAACCTTTGGCATAATAGAAGCAGAGGTATTTCCCTATGCCCTTCTATATTCAGTATTGCATTTTTATCGAATAAATATAAAAGTATTTTGTATTTATATTCCTACTGCTTTTTTCGGCATTTTACGGTGTTTTCAATTCAAATCAGAGCAATATCTATGGGGAGTTATTGAGATCTTTACTCGCATACCTAAATCCACTGCTTATTTTCGCAGTTATATTGCGACTGCCAGAAAGCGAATATTCGAAGTTCCTATACGCTCTACGCCACGTTTTTATCTTTATGTGCGTATTGTCAATCGTCCAATTTTCCAATTTATTTGGTTTTCTCGATCCTGCATTGAAAGCTTTAGTACCGCGTTCTTCAGCGACGTCACTTGGTCATCGAGGCATCACTCTGCTGGCCACTGAACCCGCTCGGGCTAGTATTGAATTTATATTCATGTACCTTGTCGTGAGATTTTTTTGGCTTCCTAAGAATATTATAAACTATACAGATATTGCAATTGCAATTATTCTGGTTTTTGTTTTTAAGTCAGCGACATCAATGTTTATTTATGTCGCTTTTTTAAACGTTTTTTAACAGATTGTTGCTTTGGACAGCCGTGCCAATCACCATATACTTGATTGCCGAGAACGCGAGTTTCGTTTCTGGTCGGGCAGCGTATCTAATCACCAATTTATCTAATCTATCTTTTGGTGATGCTATTTTCTTTATTATCGACACATCGGGGAACCGGGTTATTTCCATAATTTCGGCGGTTCAATATGGTTTGTATTTCCCGTTTGGTGGCGGCATTGGGAATTGGAAGCAAACCTCGATCGAAGCCTTGTTCCTGACAGGTTTCGACTACTCAACGCTCAGATATTTTAACGCCGAGTGGAAAGAAGGTACGCTTTATTTCAGAGCTTCTGGATATATGATGAACCTAATGATGGATGTTGGAATTATTGGTGTTACGGCAGCCACAGCATTACTTATGTACTTAACAAAGTCATATCGAAAATATTCACGCAATAAATTCCACGTATTTTTGCTGTTTTTACTGAATGTTTTCTTCGTCGGGTCTGTTGGTACTCCTGTGGCGTGATTGCTACAGCTATCATTCTCCGGCTCCCGAAGCCACATTTGGGAGGTACAATCGATTTGCCGATCCTTCGGCGGTCAAATATTAACTGCCATTTTGGAGACTAAAGTGGGTCAACAGCCGGATACCGACTTTTCGGGTTTGCACAGGGTGATTTCGATGATGGCAAAGGATCTAGACGATTTCTGCCGCGAACATTCGATCCAATATTATTTGATGGGGGGCACCGCGTTAGGGGCAATGCGGCATGGCGGATTCATCCCTTGGGACGATGACTTCGATGTATTCATGGACCGCAGAAACTATGTGAAAATGCTTAAATGCGCTAGGGATCATCTGAATACCGAAAAATACTATTTGCAGGAGGAAGACACACCTGAATGGCCACTATATTTTTCGAAAATCCGGCTGAACGGAACACTATACTTGGAAGAAAATGATATTGGGCGCAAGATGCATGAGGGGATATATATCGACATTATGTGCCTCAACAGTGCATTCCGTGTGCGATCTCTACGATATTTCCAATATCTTTCCGCACGTATTTTGTCTGCGCAAGCTTTGTCGAATCGTGGTTACGCAACCAGGTCAAAGAAGAAGAAGATCGCATTGCTTCTGGCTCGCTGGTTCTGTCGAGGGCCTATTGTCGAGATTCTCAAATGGGTGGCGCGCGGTGCTAATCGTGAGTCCAGTCCGCTCGTGGGGCATTTTTTTGGGCGAGCACCGTTTCATGCCACATCTTTTGAACGAGCCTTTTTGGGGACTCCGCGTATCGTACCATTTGAGAATCTGCATTTGCCAGTGCCTGAACAGGTCGAACGCTACCTGACGATCCGATTTGGTCCCGATTTTATGAAACCCCCATCCGACGAAGTACGTGCCTCCTTCCCATCGCATGCATTGGAAATCGACTTTGGCGATTGGAAGGAGCTGGCCCTTGACAAATCCGATGTCTGAGTTCTGATCAGGGGATACCGTTAAAGTTGAAAAGCGAACGTGCCTGCCCACCATTTTCGGCAATGCTATGTCTCTATGCCAACAACAAAGCATCCGAGGTTGTTGCTGCGCTGGAAAGTGCATTTACCGAACAGACTTGCCCGCCAGCTGAGCTGGTTGTTGTTTTCGATGGCCCAGTTTCCTGACGATGTTAGAAGCGTGATTGAGGAATTCTCATCACGAATACCGGTTAATCTCGTTAAGTTTTCACAGAACATGGGACACGGACCGGCAAGAGCAGCAGCGATCGAAAACAGCGCATACGATTGGATGGCGATTATTGATTCAGATGACATTTCTTTACCAGATCGGTTTGAGACCTTACTCAATACCGTCGCCTCACATCCAGATTGCGCGGTCGTCGGAGGGGGACTGACCG
>CAXXSI010000005.1:0-177222 GCA_963669285.2 Rhizobiaceae bacterium
TTTCGCCGTCCGCCCGAGTGCCCATGTGACCGGCAGGCCGACAAAATTCATCATGAGATAGGATTTCAGCGGTTCGCTGAGATTACCCCAGTAACCGGAGATGACAGCGACGAAGGCGTAGCGATGGAACCGGTCGGATATGCCTGACAATCCCAGTGCCTGACCGCCGAAAGACTGCCCGACGCCGGTCATTGGCACCCCACTGGTGTGCGTTTGCAGGTGCGAGGCGGCGGCGGGGAAATCCAGCAGCGCCCAGTCTTTGAAACTGATGCGGGCGGTCCAGTCTTTCGGTTTTGGCGAGCCGGGCATGCCGCGATAATCGTAGGTGAGGGCGGCACAGGCGCCGTTGTCCACCAACCAGGCGGCAAACTTGTTGTAGAATGTGCGCGGTGCTCCGGTGGCGGCCGATATCAAGACCGCCGGTCCGTTTCCGGTTCCCTCAAACAGATCGCCATGCAGCAAGAAACCGTCGTCGGCGGTAAACTGAACCGGTGTCGCCTCAGGCGTGTTGGCACCGGATTGCTCAGTTAGGCTGTCGGCCATGTTTTCCTTCGGCAAATGGTATCGATTTCACGGTTCTCAGCACATTAGATATTACGTTTACGTAACCGTCAATTACATCCGATGTGAAAAATTGGCGAACCGGATATGTTCGAAACCGATCGTATCGGTTAAAGGCGATACAATTGATTACAGTTGAACCTGCGGAACGAAATGTCACAATCCGATTTTATCGCCTATTTCGGCTATGGGTCCCTGGTCAATCGAGCCACCCATCGAACCGACATTGTCGATGCTGCACCGGCACACCTGGTCGGCTGGCGCCGCAGATGGATGCCGCGGGCTAACAACGCCGTTTACGACGTCGCGATATTGAGTGTCACGAAGGATAGGGCGTCAAAAACAGATGGATTGTTGGTGATAGATCATGCTCACAATTTGCCGGCCATCGATGAACGCGAGGGCGACTACATTCGCACGACGATCACAACAAACGACATAGCGCACGAAGCCAATCTGCCGCCGGACTGCCCGATCTATGTCTATGAGATTCCGGAGGAACCGGGCCTCTCATTTGGTTCCCAGCGCATTTTACGCTCCTATCTGGATGCGGTGCTCCAGGGCTTTCTCGCAGAGCATGGTGAGGCGGCAGTTCGGCGCTTTGTCGAAGAGACGGAAGCCTTCGAAATTGGCCTGCTCGATGACCGCGACGACCCGATGTACAGGCGAAATGTAAGTCTCAGTGGAAACGAGCAAGCGCTGATCGACGACGTACTGAGCCACTTACCGATTGTCAGGCAGTGATTCGCGCTAGAACCGATTGCGGGCTAGAATAGCGTGATAGCTTGCTGTATAAGCCCGCGGTCCGCCAGATGGCGGACTTGGTAGTTAGAGTTTTGGTCGCGCGATAACGCGCTCCATCGGTACAACGGTTAGGCAAATACAATGACAAAGTGGTCGCCAAGTTCGTGGAGAGACAAACCGATTCAACAGGTGCCGGTCTATCCGGACCTGAAAGCTGTAGAAGCAACGGAAGAGCGCCTGTCGTCCTTCCCGCCGCTGGTCTTTGCCGGTGAAGCACGGCTGTTGAAGCGGGCGCTTGCCGAGGTGACCGGTGGACGCGGTTTCTTGTTGCAAGGCGGGGATTGCGCCGAGAGCTTTGCCGAACATGGCGCCGACAACATCCGCGATTTTTTCCGGGCATTCCTGCAGATGGCAATCGTGCTGACTTTCGGCGCGTCTCAGCCGGTCGTCAAAGTCGGGCGCATCGCCGGTCAGTTCGCCAAGCCGCGATCGTCGCCGAATGAAAACAAGGACGGAATCGAATTGCCGTCCTATCGTGGCGACATCATCAACGGTATCGAGTTTGATGAGGCCTCGCGTATTCCCGATCCGAACCGGCAGGTCATGGCTTATCGGCAATCGGCGGCGACACTCAATTTGCTGCGCGCTTTCGCGCAAGGCGGATTTGCAAACCTGGAGAATGTGTCAAGCTGGATGCTCGGCTTTATCTCCGACAGCCCGCAGGCTGACCGTTACAGGGAGCTGGCGGACCGGATATCCGAGACCGTCGAGTTCATGCGAGCAATCGGGATTGACGCCGAGAGCAGCGCCAAACTTCGCGAGACCGAGTTCTTTACCAGCCATGAAGCGCTGTTGCTCGGCTATGAGCAGGCGATGACCCGTATCGATTCCACTTCGGGTGATTGGTACGCCACATCCGGCCATATGATCTGGATCGGTGACCGGACACGGCAACCTGATCATGCGCATGTCGAATTCTGCCGGGGGATCAAAAATCCACTCGGGCTGAAATGCGGTCCCTCGCTTACACCAGACGGGCTTCTGGAACTGACCGATCTGCTCAACCCCGACAACGAGGCCGGCCGCCTGACGCTGATTTGCCGGTTCGGCGCCGATAATGTCGGCGAACATCTGCCCAGTCTGGTGCGGGCAGTCGAAAGGGAAGGCAAACAGGTCATCTGGTCATGTGATCCGATGCACGGCAACACGATTACGGCCAATGGCTACAAGACGAGACCGTTCGACAGGGTGCTCAAGGAAGTCGAAGCGTTTTTTGACGTACACCGGTCGGAAAACAGCCATGCCGGCGGCATTCACGTGGAGATGACGGGTAAGAACGTCACCGAGTGTACCGGTGGTGCCCGGGCTATCTCGGCGGAAGATCTTTCCAACCGCTATCACACCCATTGCGATCCGCGCTTGAACGCCGACCAGGCGCTTGAACTGGCTTTCCTGGTTGCCGAACTCCTGAAGAAGGAACGCGATCGCGCTGCGCCAAAGAAGGTTGTGAACGGCTGAAGCCAACGTTCAGTACTTTGCGTTGTCATCTGCAAGGGCCGGAGCCTATGCTCCGGCCCTTCGCTTTTTTAGGATCAAGTGTCGGTAAATCGCGCGGCCGGACTGGTTCGAAGGTTCATGATCCGGGCAGAAATGCGAAAGGGTTTTGATGATGAACAGCGAACATACCGGCGGATGTCTGTGCGGCAACGTCACATTCAAGGTCACCGGAAGCCTGCGCGACGTTATTGGCTGTCACTGTGGCCAGTGCCGCAAACAGACTGGCCTGCACTACGCGGCGACGCAGACCGCAGACGAAGCCCTGCATGTTACCGATCGCGGTCACTTGACCTGGTATCGGTCGTCAGACAATGCAAAGCGCGGCTTCTGCGGTAAATGCGGATCGGCGCTTTTTTGGAAACACGACGATGATCCGCACACTTCCATCCTGGCCGGCAGTTTCGATGAACCTTCGAATTTGAAGCTGACATGTCACATTTTTGTCGGTGACAAGGGTGACTTTTACGAGATTGCGGATGATCTACCGCAGTTTCCGCAATCAGGCCGCCCGTAGTCGCCACCTGCGATGTTTGCTGGCACTGAACAATGCGTTCGCATATCCGGGGTGCCACCATTAGCCAGGATCGGCTATCTCGTTGGCATGGAGTGAAATCATGCCGACGCAACCAACCCTGTTCATATCGCATGGCGGCCCGAACATCGTCACCGATGATTCCCCTGCGAGATCGCACCTAGTTTCGCTTGCCGACACGCTACCGCAAAAACCATCAGCCATCATTATCGCCTCGGCGCATTATGAGGCCGATGGCGCGGCGGGTGGCATCCGACCCGAAACCGGGGATGATTTACGACTTCGGCGGGTTCGCACCTGAACTCTACGAGATGGTCTATCCGGCGGCAGGTTCTCCTCAATTGGCCGAGCGGATATTAAAGGCTGTCAGCGATGCTGGTTTGCCGGTGAGGCTGGATCATCAACGGGGCTATGATCACGGAACATGGACGCCTTTGATCCTGGCATTTCCTGATGCCGAAATTCCGGTTGTCCAGATCTCCATCGATCCGCAACAGGACGCGATCTATCACACCACCGGCTGGGTGCCGCCCTGTCGGCTTTCGGTACAGAAAACATCCTGATCATCGGATCGGGCCATATCACCCACAATCTGCGGGCAGTTTTCTCGGTCATGCGAGGTGGCGCGGCTCCTGATCCAGATGTCGTGCACAAGGTTGCCGCTTTCCACCGATTGGATGGCCGATGCGCTGGCAGACGACGATATCAAGCGGTTGCTGAACTGGCGCGAGGACGCACCATTTCCACTTGAAAACCACCCGACCGACGAACATCTGATGCCATTGTTCATCGCCGCAGGAGCGGCCGGTGAGGGGCGCGTTGGCTAGGCGTATCCATGCCTCGCGGCAAATGGGATTCTTTGCTTTCGACTGCTATCGTTTTGACCGGTCTGCCAACCGTTGACGCCGGTTTCCTGGAACAAAAAGTTCGGCTACACGTCCCAGGTCTCACAATCCATCAGGAGCAACCGGCATGGAGCGGATACTGAACGCTTTCAGGAACTCGGGCAGGGCGTGGACACACCTGATCAGCAACGAAACGGCGTTCAAGCAAGAAGTTTTCATGCTGGGACTAGCTTTGCCCGTTGCGTGGGTTCTTGCGATCGATTGGCGCACATGGGTGTTGCTGGTCGGTATGGTCGTGCTGGTGATTATCGTTGAAGTGCTCAACACGGGGATTGAAGCCACCTGCAATGCGGTATCGCGCGAGTTTTCGGCCGATATACAGATCGCGAAGGACTGCGGATCGCTGGCGGTGCTGTTGTCATGCATGATCGGCGGTATGGTGTGGCTGTTCGCGTTGGTCGAAGCCGTGCTTCGCTGGACAGGTTGATTACCAACGCTAAAGGCCCACCCGCTTTCGCCAACTCTTCACCGGTCCAGCATTTCACTTCGCCCGCCCCGGCCAGTTTGGCGATCTCGACGATTTTCTTGTTGATCGGTGACGGGCAACCGATCTCCCCAGCCAGTTTCACGATTTCGCCGTTGAGAAAGTCAATCTCGGTTTGCCTGCCGGCGGCAAAATCATCCGCCATGGAACTTCTTGCTTTTGCGTCGATTTTTTGAAGCCGCAGTCCAACGGTCGTGAAGAACCAGTTCGGAGTGTCGATGAATCCGGGCAGCAGCCAAGGGGGAAGGGGCGCGACCTTAGCCGGTTTGATATTGGCCGCGGCCAGTACCCGATAAAGCCTCACGGATGGTGGCAGCCAGCACCCTGCGAAAGTCCCTGTTCGATAGTTGATCGAGAAGCGTTTGTCCTGACAGCGCGTTTATCGCGTTGTTCAAATTCAGCAGCAGTTTTCCCCAGGCCACCGACGTCATGTCCCGGGACAGAAAAAGCGCTGAGGGTGTGCCGGCAACCACCTCGGCAATCTTCTGTGTGTCCGGTGTATCCTGACACACGATTTCACCGGATGTTGCCTTGTGCCATTGGCCCAAACCCATTCGCACAACGTTGAATCCGACCATTCCGGCCAAAACAGGATTGTCCTGCAGGCGCGCGCGTAACAGTTTCTACGTTGGAAATTCCGTTCTGCAGGCTGAGCACCGGAACTGCGGAGCGCACATGGCTCGCGATCAGAGCGGCTGCCTCCTCTGTCGCAACGCTCTTGACCGTGACAATGACGACTTGGGCATCCGACAATAAGGCTGGATCAGCTGAAAAACTGATCTGGTCGCCCGAGAACTCGCATTTCCAGCCATTGTGGTCCGAAAGCGTCAGTCCATTGGCCGAGATCTCAGTCGCGACCGCGCGCCTGCCAATAAAGCCGATATCCAACCCGGCGGCCTGCCAGCACCCGCCCACGAAGCAGCCGATCGAACCCGCGCCAAGGAAAACAACTCGCATGAAATACTTCCGCAATCGAACGTTTCCGATCATGGCATGAACTCCGTGTCTGTTAAACAAGCGCCTGCCCGGATCAACCATTCGCGGTTCAAACCCGAGGGAAACTGAATTACGCTGAATCCGAACCTGTTGGAGTTCCTTCGATGACCAGTTTTGCAGAGATTAAAAAACGAGCAGCTGAGCGCAAAGGCGGCGAGGATGTGCTGCATAGTCTGCTCGGTGACGCACCGGACAACGCCAAACTCGCCAAGATGCCTGATGACCGATTTCTCTCAGCAATGGCGGAACGGGTATTCTCGGCCGGATTTGTCTGGAAAGTCATCCGCAACAAATGGCCGGGCTTTGAAGAGGCCTTTCTGGGTTTCGAGCCCAAGGCGCTGTTGTTTCAGCCGGATGATTTCTGGCATGAGCGCGCGAGTGATACCCGGATCGTTCGTAACGCGGCGAAGATCAAGTCGGTTCGCGACAACGCCGCATTCATCGACCGGATCTCGACAGAACATGGCTCATTCGGCAAGTTTGTGAGCGAATGGCCGGCGGATGACCAGGTTGGTTTGCTCGCATACCTGGCAAAGCATGGAAGCAGGCTTGGCGGTGCGACCGGCCAGTATTTCCTGCGCTGGGTGGGCTGGGACTTCGTTTATCCTGTCCAAGGATGTGGGTGGCCGCGCTGCAGGCCAGCGGCCTCGACATCGCCGACAACGTCACATCGAAACGTGATCTCGGCAAGGTTCAGAGTTGCAATGAACGAGTGGGCTGGCGAAACCGGTCTGCCCTATGTACACCTGTCGCGAATTCTGGCGTTCTCGGCCGGTGAGAATTACGATGCCGATACCTTGCACGAGCGCACCGGTGGCGGCGAATGACGAAGGGCGCTGCGGGAGCGAATGATCCGGTCAGGCCGTTTTGAGTTCAACGGCCTGGATCTGATCGGATTGACGCTTGTCTGCGATAATGCGATTGAGCGTCTGGCGAAGTTGTGCTGAGCGGGCCGGCTTGGTCAAACTGGCCGCAATGCCGATCTTGGCGATTTCCAGACGCTCGCCGACATCGTCCACCGAGGTCAGCATCAAAATCGGAATGTGCGACAGGGCAGGATCGCTGGAAATGGCAATTGCCACGTCGATTCCCGACATTTCCGGCATTTGATAGTCAAGTACGACGCAGTCGACATTTAGTCCGCGTTCCTGCGCAACGCGCAGAAAAACCAGGGCCTCGTGCCCGTTTTGAACGGCCGCGCTCTCGTGATGCCATGCGTGCATCTGTTCGGACAGAATTGAGCGATTGGTGTCGTTGTCGTCAACGATGAGAACACGCGCCGTTTCCTGCGTTTCCTCTGTCGGTTTCCGGTCCGGTGCCTGATCGGATACCGGCAGCGGGACGGTGAACCAAAACGTCGATCCTTCGCCCTGGACGCTTTCGACACCGATCTTGCCGCCCATCAGTGCGATGAGCGCGGCGCTGATCGCAAGTCCAAGCCCGGTTCCCTCATGCTTGCGGGTTGCCGAGGCATCCACCTGCGAAAACTTCTTGAACAGTAGTTGCTGTTTTTGCGGGGAAATTCCAATTCCGGTATCGGTCACGCGTACGATCAGTTCGGTCACCTGAGCGCCGACGCCATCATGTGTTTCGCCATCGACGTCGATCAATACCTGTCCGGCCTCGGTGAACTTGATCGCATTGCCGACGAGGTTGCCGAGCGCCTGGCGTAGCCTGCCAGCGTCGCCAACAAGTGCTTTCGGTACGTGCTCCGGGCTCGATCCGGATATTCAGTTCAAGATCCTTTTCGGCCATCTTCGGCGCAAACAGGATTGCCACATCTTCAAAAAGTCTCGGCAACATCGAACGGAGCCGGGTCCAGCGTCATCTGTCCGGCGTCGATCTTCGAGTAGTCGAGGATATCGTTGATAATCGTGATCAACGCCTTGCCCGATTTCACGATGATGTCGGTAAACATGCGCTGCTTGGTGTCGGAGGTCGGTCTTGGCAAGCAGTTCGGCCATGCCCAGAACACCATTCATCGGGGTTCTGATTTCGTGGCTCATATTGGCGAGGAATTCGCTTTTTGCGCGATCGGCCGATTCAGCGGCAATACGGGCGTCGGCGAGTTTTTCGCTCGCTCTTGTCATTTCCCGGTGAAAGACGGCCGCACCCAGGCAGATAAGGACCAGCAGGAATCCGCATCCCGTGGCAATCCACAATCCCAGTTCCTGGGACCCTCCGATGACGGGATTTGGCCTGATGGCATCGTGATAGGTCACCAGCACTACGTATTGTGCGACTGTTGCCGGCACCGCGATTGCTGCCCCCCTGATGCCGAACATCATTGTCGTGACAAACGCCCATCCGACGAGAAAGAAGCTTGCATGCGTGACCATCGCACCGAGATTGAGCGAATTGGCGAAAATCAACACATAGGCGTAGGTCAGGAAACCGACGGCGACTTTGTCGGTCTTTATTCCAAGTTTCAGAAAAATGGCAACGGTGCACAGGATTGGAGGCGCAAACAGACCCAGAACGTAGTCAGGCCATGTGGAAATCTCGCCGGTCTTGATTCTCGTTCAGCGAAGAAAGAAACCCGATAACTCCGCCCAGAACGCAGAAGACGAGCAGCGCCCGTTTTCTGGCAAGATCGACGAAATCATCGTTTTCCAGCGATGACCAAAATCCTGACGCCATTGATCCGATCCAAGCCCCCGGATATCTGCCCATTGCTACCCGGAAATCGAATAGTATTTTAGGTTACGAAAGTTAACGCATTGCGCTATTTCTGGTTTCCAATCCGGGCGGCGGCATTGCTCGTCGAAGCTGCGCGCATTAGAGGGACTTCATGGCAGAAATATCCGGTACCTTGCGCATCGCGACCGCGCAGCTCAATCCCACTGTCGGCGATGTGTCCGGCAATCTTTCGCTGGCCCGCGAGGCCAGAGCCGATGCCGCCAAGCACGGCGCTGATCTCGTCTTGTTCACCGAGCTGTTCATCGCCGGATATCCGCCGGAAGACCTTGTCTTGAAACCGGCATTCGTCGAAGCATGCGACAATGCCATCCAGGAACTGGCAAAAGATACCGCCGATGGTGGTCCGGCGGTTATTATTGGATCTCCGTTGAAGCGACAAACGGGGTTGCACAACGCCGTGGTTCTGCTCGACGGTGGCAAGGTCCAGGCTGAGCGATTTCAAGGTCGATCTTCCCAATTACGGTGAGTTTGACGAGAAACGCGTGTTTCAGCCCGGTCCGATGCCGGGACCGGTCAATTTTCGCAATGTACGGCTTGGGATTCCTGTTTGTGAGGACATCTGGGGCGAATTCGGCGTCTGCGAAACGCTATCGGAAAGCGGCGCCGAGATGATTCTGGTGCCCAACGGCTCACCCTATTATCGCGGCAAGGTCGATATCCGGCACCGGGTGGTGATCAAACAGGTCATTGAAAGCGAATTACCGGCAATTTATGCCAACCAGGTCGGCGGTCAGGACGAATTGGTATTCGACGGCGCCTCCTTTGCCATCAATGTCGACAAGACACTTGCGTTTCAGATGAGCCCAGTTCGAACAGTCTGTTAGCGTCAGCACATGGAAACGGGACGGAGATGGCGCCTGGCGCTGCGACAATGGGGCCGATGTCGGTGATCCCCGAGGCCGAGGAAGCCGACTACCGCGCCTGCATGCTGGGCTTGCGCGACTACGTCAACAAGAACGGCTTCAAGAACGTCGTGCTTGGCCTGTCGGGCGGCATCGATTCAGCCATCTGCGCGGCGCTGGCGGTCGATGCGCTGGGCGAGGAACGGTTGCGTACCGTCATGTTGCCCTATGAATATACATCGGAAGAATCGTTTGATGATGCCAAGGCCTGCGCTAAGGCGCTGGGTTGCCGCTACGACATCGTACCCATTCACGAGCCAGTCGAAGGATTTGCCAAGGCGTTGGATGCGCTGTTTGACGGCACCAATGAGGGCATCACCGAGGAGAACCTGCAAAGCCGCACACGCGGCACGATATTGATGGCGATTTCCAACAAGTTCGGTTCGATGGTCGTCACCACCGGCAATAAGTCAGAGATGTCCGTTGGCTACGCAACGCTTTACGGCGACATGAATGGCGGCTTCAATCCGATCAAGGACCTCTACAAGATGCAGGTCTATGCGCTGGCCAGCTGGCGCAACGGCAATGTTCCGCCCGGCGCTCTCGGTCCGTCCGGCGAAGTGATCCCGCAAAACATCATCGACAAGGCGCCGTCGGCCGAACTCAGGCCCGATCAGACCGACCAGGATTCGCTGCCGCCATATCCGGTGCTCGACGATATCCTGGAGTGCCTTGTCGAAAAGGAGATGGGCACTGAGGAGATTGCCGCCCGCGGACATGACCGCGAGCTGGTGCACCGGATCGAACATCTGTTGTACATTGCCGAGTATAAGCGCCGGCAATCGGCGCCTGGCGTGAAGATCACCCGCAAGAATTTCGGCAGGGACCGCCGCTATCCGATCACCAACCGCTTCCGCGACCGCGATTAGGGCGCGTCCACACCAAGCGCCATCAACTACCCGTCCTAAAACGGTCCGCCGACATAAAATTTTGCGCCCCAAGCCTTGGAGCCGGCGGCGCCAAGGCCATTATGGAAGGCCGGATGCGGTCACGCTCCACATCTTGTCCGGCGACATTGTCCCGCTATGGTGCAGGCAAGCCGCCGACCGGCTTTGGGTTCCAGCACATCCGGCCGATTCGACGTTTCCGACCGACGCACCCGATCCATCCGGTATCTGCGGCATTTCCGGAATTGTCGGGCATCATGCTGTCTGCACTCTCGTGTTTGCGGCGGCCACCGCAGATCGCCTGTTGACGATACGTGCGGTGACCGCCGCGGTCCGCCACAGACTCATCTGAGCGCATCGCGCGTTTATGTGCGAATAAACGATTGCAACCCAAGGGCGAACAGGCGCTGCATATAAAAGGCGCTATCCGGCCGCGCTTGCGGCAATTTTTGTCAAACGGTTTGTGCGGGCTACGATGTGGCGCGGACCGGGCGGTAAGGCGCCGCAAAGTCGTTCATTTGGCGCCGGCGGTATTGCCAATTTGGCGTAGCCGGTCCGGTGCGAATACGGGAGGCGATTGCGACAAACACGGCTGGGAATCCGTGCCCAACCGGCGACACATATCAGGGATTTGTGCAGCGTGTGCCGAAGTGTCGCGCAATATTCGGTGGAGGAATGCCGGCCGATCAGAGCGGAATGTTGTCGTGCTTCTTCCAGGGATTTTCCAAATCCTTGTTGCGAAGCATTCTGAGGCCGCGGGCGACGCGCGCTCGCGTCGAGTGCGGCATGATCACCTCGTCGATATAGCCGCGTTCGGCGGCAACGAACGGTGACAGGAAGCGATCCTCATACATTTTTGTGTGCTCGGCGATCTTGTCAGCATCGCCGATATCCTTGCGGAAGATGATCTCGACAGCGCCCCTTTGCGCCCATCACGGCGATCTGCGCCGACGGCCAGGCATAGTTCAGGTCGCCGCGCAGGTGTTTCGACGCCATGACGTCGTAGGCGCCGCCAAAGGCCTTGCGGGTGATGACCGTGATCTTGGGCACTGTGGCCTCGGCATAGGCAAACAACAGCTTGGCGCCATGCTTGATCAGGCCGCCATATTCCTGCGCCGTGCCCGGCAGAAAACCCGGGACGTCGACGAAAGTGACGATCGGAATATTGAAGCAGTCGCAAAATCGCACAAAGCGGCCGGCCTTGCGCGAGGCATCCGAATCCAGCACGCCGGCCAGCACCATCGGCTGGTTGGCGACGAAGCCGACGGTTCTGCCTTCGACACGGCCCAGGCCGGTGACGATGTTTCCGGCAAAGCTCTCCTGGAGCTCGAAAAAATCGCCTTCGTCAACGGTTTTCAATATGAGTTCGCGGATGTCGTAGGGCTTGTTGGCATTGTCGGGCACCAGGCGGTCGAGCGAATGGTCTGGTTCGCTGACGGATTGATGACAGTCGATTTCCGGCAATTCGCCGGTGTTCGATTGCGGCAGGAGATCGATCAGGCGACGCATCTGCAATAGTGCTTCGACATCGTTGTCGTAGGCGCCGTCGGCAATTGAGGATTTGGTGGTGTGCACCGATGCACCGCCGAGATCTTCAGCGGTGACCGTTTCGTTGGTCACCGTCTTGACCACGTCGGGGCCGGTCACGAACATGTAGGATGTGTCTCGGACCATGAAGATGAAGTCGGTCATGGCCGGCGAATAGACGTCGCCGCCGGCGCATGGTCCCATGATCACGGATATCTGCGGAATGACTCCGGAAGCAAGCACGTTGCGCTGAAACACTTCCGCATAGCCCCCGAGCGCCGCGACGCCCTCCTGAATTCTCGCGCCGCCCGCGTCGTAAAAGCCAATGATCGGCGCGCGGTTTTTCAGCGCCATGTCCTGAACTTTCATGATCTTCTGGGCGTGGGTTTCGGACAGCGACCCGCCGAACACGGTGAAGTCCTTGGCAAAGACGAACACCGAGCGACCGTTGACCGTACCCCAGCCGGTGACGACCCCGTCTCCGGCGATCTTGCTTTTTTCCATGCCGAAATCCGAGGAACGGTGCTCGACGAACATGTCGAATTCCTCGAAAGAACCTTCATCAAGGAAGACCGAAATCCGTTCGCGCGCCGTCAGTTTGCCGCGACCGTGCTGGGCATCTATGCGGCGTTGTCCGCCACCAAGTTTGGCCGTATCGCGCCGGCGTTGCAGTTCCTCAAGAACTTCCTTCATGGATTGGTCATCCCCCGAATTGGTCAACTGCCTCTGGATTATGGCCTAGGTCATGGACTCACAAACAGGGTCAAAATGGCGCCGAAACCGCATAGCAAACCAAGGAAAAGGCCGAAAAGCGGGGCTATTCCCCCGGTTGAGGCCTTTGACGAAGGTTTGGCAAGCGGATTCGAGCGTCCGAAGGATATGGCAAATTTGCCCGGCTATTGCGTTGCAAGCTTTTGAAAACCGGACGGTTTCCTGCAAGCTCGCTCCTGATATCCAACCAAATTTGCGCATACCATTGTTGATCCTGTTTATGGGTCCATGACCTAGCACGCCGCACAATTTGCGAAAATCCGTGCAAAGGTATTAGGCAATATAGGTAATTCCGGTCCGCCCGGGCAATCTGCTACCAACTGCCGGTATTTTCCATCGAAGCCCATGGCTCGGCCGGTGTCAGCGGTTCGCCTTCCTGCAGCAATTCAACCGAAATGCCGTCCGGCGACACGACGAAAGCCATATTCCCGTCGCGCGGCGGACGGTTTATCGCAACACCGGCGTCCATCAACCGCTGACAGGTGTCATAGATATTGTCGACCTTGTAAGCCAAATGGCCGAAATTCCTGCCGCCTGTGTAGGTTTCCGGGTCCCAGTTGTAAGTCAATTCCAACTCCGGTGACCGATTGGATGTCGAACTGTCGATATCTTTTGAAGCAGCCAGAAAAATCAGCGTGAAGCGACCCTTTTCATTGTCAATTCGCCGCACTTCCTCCAAGCCAAGCTTGTTACACCAAAAATCGAGGGACTGATCGACGTCGGATATTCTGACCATAGTATGAAGGTAGCGCATTGTGAGATATTCCTTATTTTTCAATTGCTATTGCAATCTCTTCTTGCCCGGAATTCAGCATATTTGATGCCTGGTCCGGTCGGCAACTGATGCAAAATTGCTTCACTACCAAAGTGATGTTGAAAAGTTGGTGCTGACCGGCTGACAGCGCCTGCTTTGATGTTATCCTGCTAATGGAGAATCAGTGGCGGTAACGAGGCAGAGGGTGCGTTCGGATGGGGGAGAAATCCATCCTGGAGAGCAGGGACGCGAAACGAACCGAGGAGCTTGAGCCGGATAGGGGCGAGGGCGAAGTAATTGAGATTGCTGGCGCCATCAAATGGTTCGATGTCGCTAAGGGTTACGGTTTCGTGTTGCCTGACGAATCGGGATTTGGCGATGTGTTGCTGCATGTCACCTGTCTACGGCAGGATGGCTACCAGACCGCGCTTGAGGGGGCGCGGGTGGTATGCTTGGTGCGCAAGGGCGATCGTGGCTACCAGGCACTCAAAGTAGTCTCTATGGATACGTCGACCGCTGTGCATCCGCAGGAAGCACCGGCGGAGCGTACGCACGTCAAGGTCAATCCCGAAAGCGGGCTTGAGCGGGCGTTGGTCAAGTGGTTCAACCGCACCAAGGGATTTGGATTTCTGACCCGCGGGGAAGGAACCGAGGACATATTTGTCCATATGGAGACGCTGCGCCGTTTCGGTGTCACCGAGCTCAGGCCCGGTCAGGTGGTCCTGGTGCGCTACGGACGAGGTGAGAAAGGCCTTATGGCTGCCGAAATTCACCCCGATATTGGGACATTGCCGGTATCCCATTAACCTGAAAATTGAGGTCAAATGCGACGTTTTGTTTCGGCTGCCGCGGCGGCGCTGTTGTTGCTTTGCACGATCGCCTTCACGCAAACTGGCTCAATGAGCGCCTTTGCAGGCCAGCCCATGCTGTTGCCACCTCATCCGGTACTCCTGACGGTTGAAACCGCCGGCGGACCTGTCCAGTTTTCGGTCGAAGTCGCCGATGATCAGGATGAACGCGCGCGCGGATTGATGTTTCGACGCGATCTGCCTGCTGATCGGGGAATGCTGTTCATTTTCGAAGCCACCGCCAGGCAGGGTTTCTGGATGCGCAACACGCCATTGCCGTTGGATCTTATTTTCGTCGCCGAAGATGGACGTGCGGTCGCGATCAACTCGGGTGTGCCGTTTTCCGAAGAACTGATTGCACCGATCTATGCTGTTCGCTTTGTGCTGGAACTGCATGAGGGCACCGCCAAAAAGTCGGGTATCCGCATCGGGGATCGATTGCGCCACCCTCTGATCGACAAGATATCAGGCGAGGGACGGTGAGTAGCCGCTCCGGCAACACCCGCATTAACCACTTGTAATCCCTAATGAATTACAAGCCTGTTGCGAACCATATTTTTACACCTCCCGTGCACAATGCGAACAACAATAAACGGGTAGGGGCACTTTCCGAAAAATGCGGGTTTATGCGTGCAGGATCATCGCCGTCATTACGGCAACCATCTTGCTTGGTCTGTCGGCCGAGCGGACGGCTGATGCTGCAAGCGGTAATATCAACTTCGGAATTAACATCTATATTCCGAATGCCTGCTTCATCGTGGTGCGGAACGACGGCACCTTCGGCTCGGACGCAACCCGCCAGATCCTGAGCTCCAAAGAGGCCGGTGGTGTATCGGCGGTCGCCGATGTGTATTCCTACTCGAACTATTGGCTGCAGGTCGATACCGTCCCGTTTTTTCTGACAATGCCTCCCGGTGGCGATACGGGCGTGACCATCAGTTCGACGTTTTCCGGAACGGCTTTGAATGCTCGCGGGCGCACTTTCGCGGAGCGTCCTGGCGGAAACCGAATTCGTTTGCGGCGCCGATACAGCGCCACGCGCGTGACGATTGATATGGCCGCCAACCGCGTTGGGTCGCAATACCCGGCCGGTGACTACACCGCACTCAGCATCCTTCGCTGCGAATAGCTTCACCGCCCTGCTTGCCTAACTGCAGCCTGTCACTCGCTGATGCCGGTAGCGGCGTTCGAGTTGCGTCCTTATAGTCGCAAGTATGAATCAATACGCGTTCAAAGCGCTACGTTTGTTTGCGGTTGCCTCGTGTTTGCTCTTCCTTGTCGGCGGGCAGGCCATGTCATTCCAACTCAAACATCACAAGGATCGCCTGTTTGGGTACCCGGGCATTTTGATCCCCGACAAGGATAACCGCTACATCGTCGTCGATTACCGCGAAGCCCGCGACATCAATGGCCGCGACCAGATCCCGGAGCGACGGGTCTGGGGACGCTACGTCTCGCTGAAAGTACGCCGCCAACAGCGCGAATTGTCGATCGCGACGCCATCGGGACAACTGGCGTATTTCGCCGTTGGCGCGGAAGATACAGCGCGAATAATCACCATCTACGTCCACGGCAAGGGCGGTACCCGCAAACAGGGCATCAATGACTATACATTCGGGGGAAACTTCAATCGCCTGAAGAATTTGATGGTTCGCAATGGCGGTCTTTATGTGTCAACCGATGTTCCCGGATTCGATGCACGCGGCGCAACCGCGATTGGCGCCCTGATTACCCATTACCAGGTGCGCTCGCCCGGTGCGCCGATCTACATCGCCTGCGGCTCGCTTGGCGGGCAGATCTGTTATTCGCTGGCCTCTAATTCAAAGCTGGCCGAAATAATCTCTGGCTATGTTTTGTTGGGCGCCCCACCTGTCGATTCGATCTATTCCAGCCCGGCGGTTTCGCGAAACGCACCGTTCCTGTTGGCGCATGGCTCGCGCGATACGGTTTATTCCATCGATGCAGTGGAAGCGCATTTCCGCAAGTTCGATGTACGCAACCCCGGATATCCGATCCGTTTCGTTCGCTTTGAAACCGGCACACACGGAACCCCGATCCGCATGATCGACTGGCGCGATACGCTGAATTGGATGCTGTCGGTACGAGAAAAGCAGAAATGACGGAGAAGACCATGGGTAAATATGTCGATCCGACCAGCGAGCGTTTCGGCGAGTTTCGTGGTCTTTCCGATGACGGGCCGATCCACATGCTCAATCTGGTGAGATATCGAAAGCATGCGGTCTATCCCGATGGGCGCGAGGCCACAGGTGCTGAAGCCTATGCCGCCTATGGGAGCGAAAGCGGTCCGATTTTCCGGGGGCTTGGCGGCAAAATCATCTGGTCTGGAGATTTCAGGCTGATGTTGATCGGTCCAGAAGAAGAACACTGGGATGCCTGCTTCATCGCGGAATATCCAAATGCTGATGCGTTTGTATCGATGATCAAGAATGCCGATTACCAAAAGGCCGTCATTCACAGGCAGGCCGCGGTAGACGATTCGCGCCTGATCCGGTTGACGCCGCGAAAATCAGGGTCCGGATTTGGCGAGTAGATTGAAGATCGGACCGATGGATGATCGGACGGTCATGCTCCAACAAAGAAAGGCCGGTACACGAGGTGTACCGGCCTTCTCATGCGACCTCGGGGCAGGGACGCTTTGCCGGAAGGTCGCGATAAACATGTGGCATGATTCCGTTCAATGGGATTTGAAACTCGCAAAACCCTTGTGCTGACCGCTTGCGCTGCATTTCACTTCAACAGGGATCCAGCGGGTCGAGAATTTTTCGTTCTTGACGACAATCATGTATTCGCGCCGGACGGAGTTTTTATATACATATTCCCTGGACCAGCGCTCGGCGTAGCCATCGTCAACTTTCTGGGTGGTCAGGCTGGCGTGTTGGCTGCGCCCCTCGCGCCGATGCAGTACAAAATCCACCTTTCCCGGCTTGTTCGTGTGAAATTCGGCGATGAGGCGGACCGGCTTACCGCAGACAGGGTGTTCGGGAAGGGTATAGAGATTTATCGCCGACACACCGAGCTGGCTATTTGCGGCCTTGCCCAGTTTGGCAGCAGCGCTCGCCTCACCAGGCGGTGCGACAAGAAGAATAACCAGCACCAATTTGATAGTGATTTCGGTTGCGGTCCGCAGCATCATTACATTCTCCATCGCTGTGTGAAGACTGTCTTCCTCGCGTCCGTGGGAGAGGTACCTTCATGGTTTGCGACCAATTGGGCGTCCGGAAGCGCGAGTACCGATCCCATGATACTCTTTGGAAGACAGCCTTCATCTTGGTGGTCGACCGACACGACTCCGGCCGAACAAGTCCCGTTGCCATTGCGGATATCGGAAAATTCGGATTCGAGGTGTGACGAAGCTCACATCGCGGTGATGCTGGCGGACTAAACCGTCCATCCGAAGATGACCGGTTCCAGTGCGATCCGTCTGTGTTGCTCAGTTATCGGCTGCAGCAGATCAGGTCCGGCTACGTCCCCGCCGACCGCCTTCCCGCCGCCTGCGACCGCCGCCGTTTGCGTCAGCTGGTTCAAGTACCTTGCGTGGTGGAAGTTTGACCGCTTTGGCCAGTTTGGGAAACGGATCGACCTTGTTCGGCAACGCCATCGCATCGATAAACAACTGTTGGAAATCCGGCTCCAGAGCGGTCTCGATTTTCTCTATCCGACGCACCGTTTGTTCTATTTCGCGGCGGTGATCACGGTTCAACAACGCCATTAGCGCACCGGTACCGGCAGCGTTGCCAACAGCCTTCACCTGCTCGAGATCACAATCGGGGATAAGGCCCAGAACCATCGCGTATTTGGGATCGATGAACGAACCGAACGCTCCGGCAAAACGGATCGTATCGACGGTCTCGATACCCTGTTTCTGCATCAAGAGCTTGATACCTGCGTACAATGCCGCCTTGGCCAACTGGATAGCGCGCACATCGTTCTGCGTTATCGTGATTTTCTGGCTACCTTCGTGCAGGAGATAAGAAAACGTCCGTCCGTCAGCGATAATGCGGTCACTCCTGGCTGCGAGCGAACCGTCGATGACGCCATCTTCCGAAACGATTCCGGCGAGATACATCTCGGCAACGACTTCGATGATCGCCGAGCCGCAAATGCCGGTAACACCGGATTTTTCCGCCGCTTCGGCAAAACCGTCTTCATCAGACCACCGCTCGATGCCAATAACGCGGAACTTGGGTTCGAGCGTCTTCGGATCGATACGCACCCGCTCGATCGCGCCCGGGGCTGCGCGCTGTCCGGACGAAATTTCCGCCCCCTCGAAGGCAGGGCCGGTCGGAGAGGAGGCCGCCACCACGCGATTCTTGTCGCCAAGCACGATCTCGGCATTAGTGCCGACATCGACGAGAAGCATCGTCTTGTCCTGCCGGTGTGGGCCCTCCGAAAGCGTTGCCGCGGCCGCATCGGCGCCGACATGTCCTGCAATGCATGGAAGCAGGTAGACACGGGCGCCTTCATTGATCGCCAAACCCAGCTCGCTGGCCCAGGTGTGCACAGCGCCCGATACGGCAAGTGCAAATGGCGCTTGGCCGAGCTCGGTCGGATCAATGCCCAAAAACAGGTGATGCATGATCGGATTGCCGACGAATGTGGCATCCAGAATGTCCTCGGAGGCCACACCACTCTGCGCACAGACCTTGCCGATCAATTCATTGACCGCTTCGCGTACTGCTTTGGTCATGGCTTCGCGTCCGTCGGGATTCATCATCACATAGGACACACGGCTCATGAGGTCTTCGCCGAACCGAATCTGCGGATTGGAGGTTCCCGATGAGGCGACAATGCGGCCCGACAGCAGAGACACAAGATGCATGGCAATCGTCGTCGAGCCTATGTCGCAAGCAATGCCGTAGGCCTCATTTTTCAAATCCGGCCAAAGTGCAATCAGTGAGGGGCGCGATGACTCGAGATCCATGTGGACGGCCGCGGTCGCTGCCCATGCGCCTTTGCGCAAAAGTTTCTGTACCTTGGGAAGCAGATGCTGTGAAACCAGCAGATCCTTCCAACCCCAGTCGCGTTCGAGTGCGGCCTCCAACCGATCGAGATCGCCGAGCGGCTTGTGCATGTCCGGCTCTTCAATCTCGACATAACAGAGCTGGACAGCCGGGTTGCGGGCGATGACACGGTCGATCGCCGCCTTGCGCACAACCTGCGCATTGACCTGCACATCCTGTGGTACGTCGATGACCAGATCGCCTTGAATTGTCGACGAACACGAAAGCCTCCGACCGGTCTTCAAATCGCGCTTCTCGGCATAGCGCTTTTCCTTGGCTCCGAATTCGGAAATATTGTCGGCCCGGGATTCGATGCCGTGCTTGGCAAAGTGTCCTTCTTGAACTTCAATCTGACAGCGACCGCAGATACCGCGCCCGCCGCATACGCTTTCGACATAAACGCCGAGTTCGCGGGCGGCATCAAGGATCGGAGTGCCGACCGGAAACCGTCCGCGCTTACCTGATGGCATGAATAGGATGAGGGGATCGGTCATGGCCTGATTCTCTTGGCGCTGTCTGAGACAGCGACGAAGATCACCGTTTCACCCACAGGGTCAACAGTTTTTACGTTTCTGCCGGCCCGGGTGATTTCATCATTGGCATCGCGGTTACCGACGATTGCGGCAAGTCGGCCATCCGATATCCTGAAAGCCGAAATGTCCGTATGCGGGTGACGCGAGAGAATCACCTATCCCCTTGCACCAGCCCTGGCTGCCCTGCCGCCGCGGCGGCCCGAACGTCCCCCGGTACCTGCGGCCGGGTTGGCGTTGGCAGCCGGTGCAGGTGAACCGGCTGCGTGCGGCTGGTAGTCTTTGTAGGTTCTGATCCAGGTCATGCAGTCGGGATCGGTACCGTTCAGCACGTTGGCGGCGCGAACGGCTTCCATCTCCTGCGGTCGGCAGGGATTCATGATCGCTGATGTCATGCCGGCACCGATGACCATGGGAATGAAACCAGCGTTGATGCCGTGGCGGTGCGGTAGGCCAAAAGAGATGTTGGAGAGCCCGCAGGTGGTGTTGACCTTCAGTTCCTCACGCAAACGGCGCAAAAGTGCAAAAACCTGCTTGCCGGCGGTACCCATCGCACCAATTGGCATAACAAGCGGATCCACGACAATGTCGTGTGCCGGAATGCCGTAATCTGCGGCGTGTTCGACAATTTTTTTAGCAACCGCAAAACGGACATCGGGATCTTCGGAAATGCCGGTTTCGTCATTGGAAATCGCAACCACCGGCACATCGTATTTCTTGATCAACGGCAGGATGGCTTCGAGCTTTTCTTCCTCGCCGGTGACCGAATTGACCAGCGGACGGCCCTTGGCAACCTGAAGTCCGGCTTCAATGGCGGCACTCACTGAACTGTCGATAGACAACGGAACGTCGACCAGGTCCTGCACGATCTCCAGTGTTTGGACCATGAGCGGCGGTTCGGTTTTGTTCGGATCGACCGCGGTCACACCAGCGTTGACATCGAGCATGGTTGCGCCGGCAGCGACCTGATCCAATGCGTCCTTGCGGACAGTGTCGAAGTTGCCTTCGATCATTTCAGCGGCCAGTTTTTTTCGACCTGTCGGATTGATGCGTTCACCAATGACACAGAATGGCTGGTCAAAGCCGATAACGATTTCTCTGGTGGCCGATGCAACGATGGTGCGGGTCATTTGGTTCTCCAATAGATATAAAGAGTTCTTTATATCGTTATATGATCTGTGGCAACTGTTGTCAGCGTGCCGCGTCTTTTACAATTGTGGCAGGTTTTTCAGCCGGTGTGTCTTGCAGAATTTCATCCAGGCGCTCGGCAACCATGGCATCATCGGGCCGGACCTCACGTTTCCAGGGTTTGCGGCCTTTCAGAACCCCGGAATCGTGGACGATCTCGGCCACATATTCTTCCTGGCGATAAGCCATGACGTGGATGCCCGAGACACCTTCGATCTCTTTGACTTCGTTGATGATGTCGATGGCGAGCCGTTTGCCTTCCTGTTTTTGGTTTTCTGCACCTTCAAGGCGTGAAATCACGGAATCGGGTATATGAATGCCCGGAACGTTACTGCGAATCCACCGGGCGGTCTTGGCGGAGGCGAGGGGTCCTACGCCGCACAGGACATAGCACTCCTCGGTCAATCCCATGTCATTGATGCGTTTCATGTATTCGCGAAACATCGGCACGTCGAAGCAATACTGGCTCTGGACGAACTGAGCGCCGGCCGCGATCTTCTTGGCGAGCCGCATGGGCCGGAAATCGTAAGGCGGCGCAAACGGATTGATTGCCGCTCCCAAAAACACTTCGGGCGGCGTCGACAATTTGCGCCCGGACAGGAAACGCGCTTCGTCGCGCATTGTGCGAATGGCTTCCAACAGGCTCATGCAATCCAGATCGAAGACCGGTTTGGCACCTGGTTGATCGCCGGCCTGCACGCCGTCGCCGGTCAGGCACAATATGTTCGACACACCCATGGCGGCGGCACCCAGCACGTCGCCTTGTATCGCAATGCGATTGCGGTCGCGGCAGGCAATCTGGAGAATCGGCGCATAGCCCATTCGCGTCAGCAGTGCGCAGATGCCGACCGATGACATGTGGCAATTGGCGCCAGAGGCATCGACCGCGTTGATACCGTCGACCCAGCCGTCGAAAATGGCGGCTCTTTCGTAAACGTCTTCGGGATTGGCGCTGTCCGGCGGATTGAGCTCGGTCGTAATCGCGAATTCGCCGCGGCGCAGTATCCGTTCCAGACGGCTGCGCGAGGTGTGGCCTGGAAGCGGATCCAGTGGAAGATCGATACCGAGCGGGTTCTCGTCACGCTGCGGTGGGCGGTTTTCATCGTTCGGGGTCATTTTGCTCCCCCATTTTCCGTTTCGCGCTCCGAGGCGGCAACCGCCGTCACACGCAGCCAGGACGACGTCTCGCGCAGCGACTGGTCAACCGGTTTTTGAACGGCGGCGATGTTCTCGGTTCCTTCCTTCATCTGCTCTGCGCCTTTCCAGGCCTGTACCCAGACACATGGCATATCTGGTTCGACCTCGCAGTTACCGTTGGCGCGCACGCCGCCGCAGGGTCCGTTGCGCAGCTGTTTGGGGCAGTTCATCGGGCAGGACATGCCAGTTGAGGACAGGATGCACTGGCCACACATCCTGCAATCGAACATCAGCCCCTTCACACCACGTTCCACAAAGGTCACGGGCGTTTCGGCGCGATGGTAACCAACTGCTCTCCAGAACGGGTGAAGCATCAGGAAAAAATTGGCAAAGCGCTTGTACAGCCACTCTAGCGCGCGGGCGTGACGTACGGACCACAGCCGGATTGTGTAGCGTTTGCGTTGCCTGTGCGACGGGCTGACATGCGCCGGCTGGTAGGCGACCTTACTGGCCGCCCTTCGCACGAGCATGGCCTGCGTGACTACCGGCTTGTCTTCAGCCACCGTTCCATCCACCCGTTTTCACCAGTTCCACCAGTGCGGCTTGATCGTATTTCGCTTCGATCTCGGCGGTCGCCCTTTCAGCTTCGGCGTCGAGATCGTCGGTAACCTCGACGGGCTCACCCTTTTTCCATTCAGCCAGATAGGCGTCGGTGTCGCCTGCGCCGGTGCGCATGGCGCACATGTCGATTGCCTCGGTAAACCGCAACGGCAATTCGCGCTTGGCGCTGTTGCGTCCCTTTTTCACGATAATCTGCGCCGGAATATCGCGCCAATAGACGATGACAAGACTGGCCATTTCGATATCCCTGATCCTGCGGCCGCGAACGTGTCGGACCATTGCCGCAACAATGGTTCCATCGCTGTTTAAAGGACGACGCGGGCGAATTCAAAAGCGACGCGGAGTTTGGTCGAAGTTAGCGGCGACTACGCCAACAGGATGCCCGCCAACGCGCCGGCAGCACCGATCACGGCAGTGATGATGGCCAGAGACAGTGTGCCCAGGAACAGGCCGACATAGAACAATATCCCGTCGCGTTCGGAGAGCGCGAATGCGACAAGTAGAATTGACAATGCAGGCAGCCAGTTGCCGAGCGGAATGGGTATGGTGACAGCGATTGCCAATATCAGCGCCATCCATCCGATTGTCCGGTCATCCCAGCCGGTTCTGGTAAACGGCCAGTAGCGCGGGCGGATAAGTGTCTCCAGCTTCAACAACCTCGGCAGATGCCGGGTTGTGAGATCCTTGAATCGCTGCTCGCTTATCGATTTCCGCAGAACAAATTGCGGCAGCCAGACTCGGTGTTGTCCGAGCGCCATCTGACAGGCGACGATTACCAGCGGAGGACCGAGAATGAGTGTCGTGCCGGGCGGAAACGGCAACAGATTGAGGATTGAGAAAAAGGCGAGCATTGCGGCAAACGACCGATCGCCCAGTGCGTTGCGAATCTGCTCAACGGAAACCGGTCCGGACGCCCCGTCAGCCAATTGTTGGATAATTGCTGACAAACGGCGCGGCGCACTTCCAACACGGAGTGTGCTATCGGCCGTCATATCATCCATAGTCGAATCGCCTCTTCCGGCATTGCCAACTTCGCAGCGCCCAAAATACGCAAGCCCCTGTTAACTCGGCGTTAACCGAGGCCTTCACGTGCATTTATATCACATTCATGGCTTTGCCGTGGCTGAAACCAGAATGTCGGATAAATCTCCATAGCCTGTGAACCTGCGCTCATACGCCAGATTCAACAATATCGCCGCTTCCTCGGCCACCCGATCAAGCACCGGATCGTCGGTTTGCGCAAGATACACAAGCTTCTGATAGTGGCCAAAATAATCGGCCGCCAATTCCGGATGGCGATCAAGGCCGAGCGGTTTGATAAAGAATGATTCGAATTGGCGGCACAGGAAGTCGGTCATGTAAAACGCAGTCATATCCTCGTCGGCGACCGCTTCGAACGACTTCAAGCCCTGATAGAATGCAAAACAGTGCGGACCGCCGATCCTCGAAACACCGTATTTCTCGCAGACGCGGTCGAGATGACCGCCAGTTCCGCAATCGGCATATCCCGCGAGAATCTTCCCAAATCCTTCGCGCTGCGCATTCACGATGGCTTCTTCCATTGCCGGCGCAATCTTGTCGGGCTGATAGTGAAACTTGGCGGGCAGACACACGACATCAAGATTCGACAATTCATGCAAGTCTTTCACCGCGAGCACTTCGCGGGCAATCATACCGCAGGCGATGATGCGAACCTTTGCCGGGTCGACAGCAATGTCGCCATTCTCCGGAATGTCGTGTCCAGGCATATCGGTGCTCCCAGTGTGCGACGAACCTGCTTGTTCGAGCCGATTTTCGCGTCGATTTCACGTCAAATTCACGCTGGAGTCACGCTCTTCTGTGACATTACTCACGTACGGTTATCGCCGATACATGTAGGAAAATGTATGGGCTAACGCAATGGCGAGCTCTACGGAGGAGGCGATGTCTCACGGTGGAACAAGAAACGAGATTCAGGAGACGGTTGGTAAGTTCAGGTTAGATCTGCCGAGAATTCTGCCAGAATTCGAGCGAACTGACGAGCGGACTACACATCATTGGCGCGACGCGATCGAGCATCGCCGCATGATGCGCAAGGGAAAACGAATTCGCACCTATCAAATGGCACAAACGGGTGCGGCTCTGTTCGCGGAATTTCTTAGCAAGCGGCAGTCCGACAGGTTTTGAAAGTGAATTGGCTGGAATGGACCAAAAAGAGGATTTTCACTGACTTCTAGTGTGATCTGAAGTTCACCAGCCCGGCGACAAGTTTGACGCTGGTAGCGATGCCGTTGCCCCACGGCCATTTGCCAGTGTACCGCGCCCGATGCCATGCGGCGGTGTCGAGGCGCGGTATTTTTTAAAACGCAAACATGCTTTGCCACAGGGCCATCCACCCGAAAGCAGTCACGTATCGTCTCTGCAGACTATCGAGTTTTAGGCGCTGACACGCTGGTTGTGACGGCGCGACATGAACTCCTTGGCCGTTTCCACCGCCACGGCGGCGTCGCGGCAATAGGCATCGGCACCCACCGCCTTGCCAAATTCCTCATTGAGCGGAGCGCCACCAACGAGAACGACATAGTCGTCGCGGATGCCCTTTTCGACCATCGTATCGATAACGACTTTCATGTAGGGCATGGTGGTCGTCAGCAGCGCCGACATGCCGATAATGTCCGGCTCTTCGCGCTCTATCGCTTCGAGGTAATTTTCAACCGGATTGTTGATACCGAGATCAACCACGTCGAAACCAGCGCCCTCCATCATCATGCCGACAAGGTTCTTGCCGATGTCGTGGATGTCGCCCTTGACTGTTCCGATGACCATCTTGCCGAGCTTCGGAGCGCCGGTTTCAGCGAGCAGCGGGCGCAGTATCGTCATTCCGGCTTTCATTGCGTTTGCCGAAAGAAGGACTTCAGGAACGAACAGGATACCGTCGCGGAAATCCTCGCCGACGATGCGCATGCCCTCGACAAGTGCCTTGGTCAGAACATCGTAGGGAATCCATCCGCGATCCAGCAGAATTCGTGTGCCTTCTTCGATTTCTTCCTTCAATCCGTCATAGAGATCGTCGTGCATCTGCGGCACAAGTTCTTCATCGCTCAATTCGGAAAGAATGATTTCGTCTTCGGACATGATCGCTGGCTCCCTCAAGCTCGCCCAACGCCGCATCTGGCGGTATCATCGTCAACTACCCATATTTGGTCCAAAAGCCAATGGCATAGCCGGATTGCGACGTGCGAAACGACGATAACGCCAAAATCGTGTGAAGCGCCTCTGAATTGGCGATTTTGCCGATACTTCGCAAGATTATGTCGTGCCGTTGCGGGTTTGCCTTCATATCGCTTTTGCGACACGCCTTGGCGTTGGCGGAAGCGTTTGCGCACCGGCCTTGTTTACGATTTTACTGAACAGCGCGTAAATAGGCGCAAACCTTGTGTTTGAGGGATTAGGAGATGGATGAGGTTTCTGTCGAAGGCGGCCGAACAAGGCGCGGATCTCGAGGCGGTGGCGGCGCAGCGGCGCGAAGAGCGGCCCGCTCCGGTGGCGGTCCGGGTACGCAACTGACCTACATCAAGCGGCAGTTGAAACCCTTTGAAGTGCTTGATGAAGAAGGATTGGCACTCATTGAAGCCAATGCCGATACCATTCTTGAGGAGATCGGCATCGAGTTCCGAGATGATGCCGAAGCGCTCGAGCTTTGGCGTGGCGCGGGGGCGGATGTGCAGGGCGAACGCGTGCACTTTCCGAAGGGGCTGTGCCGCGAGCTGATTAAAACCGCGCCGGCCAAATTCACGCAGCATGCAAGAAATCCGGAACGTTCGGTGCAAATCGGCGGCAACGCAACCGTATTTGTCCCGGTCTACGGTCCGCCTTTCGTTCGCGATCTGGAAGGTGAGCGGCGATATGCGACAATCGAGGATTTCGATAAATTTGTGAAGCTGGCCTATATGGCGCCTGCCATCCATCACTCCGGCGGGACGGTTTGTGAACCGGTCGATATTCCGGTCAACAAGCGCCATCTCGACATGATCTATTCGCATATCCGCCATTCCGACAAACCGTTCATGGGGTCGGTCACGGCGCCGGAACGGGCGCAGGACACGGTGGATATGTGCAAAATCCTCTTTGGTGATGACTTCGTCGCCGAGAACACCGTGCTGACCAGCCTGATCAACGCCAATTCGCCGATGGTTTTCGACGAAACCATGCTGGGCGCTGCCAAAGTGTATGCCCGCAACAACCAGGCCTGCATCGTTGCACCGTTCATTCTGGCCGGTGCGATGAGCCCGGTCACAGTGGCCGGAACGTTGACTCAGGTACTTGCGGAAGTCATGGCCGGCGCGGCGTTTACCCAGTTGGTCAAGTCTGGGGCGCCCGTACTGTTTGGCACATTTGCATCGTCGATCTCCATGCAATCGGGAGCTCCTACATTCGGTACACCGGAACCGACGTTGGTTTCCTACGGTGCCGCTCAGCTTGCACGCCGCCTGGGACTGCCTTTCCGTACCGGCGGATCGCTCTGCGGGTCCAAACTGCCGGATGCTCAGGCTGCCTACGAAAGCGCCAATACCATCAACTCGACGGTTCTCGCGGGAACCAATTTCGTCCTTCATGCAGCCGGCTGGCTGGAAGGCGGGTTGGTCAGTTCGTATGAAAAGTTCATGATGGATGTCGATCAGCTCGGCATGCAGCAACGCATAGCGGAAGGCATCGGATTGAGCGAAAACGATCAGGCGCTCGATGCCATCCGCGAAGTTGGTCCGGGCAGTCACTATCTTGGCTGCAGCCACACGCAGGCCAATTTCCAGTCCGCTTTCTACAGGTCCAGCATCGCTGACAACAACTCGTTCGAACAGTGGCAGTCCGAAGGTGCAAAGACGGCCAGCCAAAGAGCCAACGAATTGGCGCGCCAGTGGTTGAACAGCTATCAGGCGCCGGATCTTGATCCGGGAATTGACGAAGGTCTGCAAGGCTATATTGCCAAAAAGAAGGAATCCATGCCTGACGCCTTCACATGAAAGAAGCCCGAGGACGGCCGGGCTAAAGTGGCCAACCTGATCCACAAGGAAGTCTGGAGGTCAGCCTTTAAGGACCCGGACAAACCTTGACTGCCCGGTCTGCAGCCGAACTGGCATCCGCCCTGCAACCGCATGGTCTGGTTGCCCGCGGTTTTTTTGCGTTTGCGGCCGAAGCTGACCGTCCATTCGGGCGCTCGGGCAAGCCCGCCGGATCGGCAGCACTTGTCGGGCATGCGGGCGCAGCCTATTGGCCGAAGTTTCGGGACTGGCTTGCGGCACAACCAGCTTATTGCGAAAATCCGCTCGATACCTGGTCGCGGAAGGTTATCAGCGCCGTTGCCGAACGGTTTTCGGCGCATGCGGTGTTTCCCTCCGACAAACCGTGGCTGCCGTTTCAGCAATGGGCTGTGCGGGCAGAAGGATTGAGACCATCTCCGATTGGCATCCTGATTCACCCGCAATATGGCCTGTGGCACGCCTATCGCGGGGCATTGTTGTTCGAGGAGGAGATCGAGCTTCCGGAACCACCGCGGCCGGAACACCCGTGTGACACATGCGTGGCCAAGCCCTGCCTGAACGCCTGTCCGGTCGGTGCTTTCTCGATCGAAGATTATGATTCGAAAGCTTGCATTGCACATGTGACAGGCGCCGATGGTGCGCCATGCCGTGAGGCTGGCTGCATTGCTCGCAACGCTTGCCCGATCGGCGGCGATTACCGCTATCCGGAGGAGGTTCAGGCCTTTCACATGAGTGCTTTTTTGGCCAACAATCCGGTAAATTAGATTTTTCGTCAAAAAAACCCAAGGATTGCCCCATTCGAATCGTCGAAAGGGTTGATGAAGGTAATGACGCTTGCCGATGCTGACATGCCGGAAGGTGGCATCGAGACGACATCCGACGGCGCATTGGTCGGGCGTGCGGTCAATGGCGACCGCGCGGCCTTCGCCATGCTTGTCGAGCGTCACTACGATTTCATTTTCCGCGTGGCGTTTCGCTGGTGCGGCGACCGCGCCAGCGCCGAGGACATTACGCAGGAAGTGTGTGTTCGCCTGGCAAAAGCCATTGGCAACTTCAAAGGCGAGAGCCGCTTCACTACCTGGTTATACGCCTTGACGATCAATGCGGCGCGCGACACGGCCCGTAAAGCCAAGCGCGAGGCGGTCAAGGCCGAGGCCTGGGGTGAGCATGCTGCGCTGTTTGGTGATGCAAACGATACGCATGACGATGAAGAACGCGCCTACGGCCTTTGGCAACTGGTACAGGAACTGCCCAATAAACAACGCGATGCGGTTCTGCTGATTTACGGCGAAGGCTTGTCGCACGGTGATGCAAGCGAAGTGATGGGATGTGCCGAGGCGACGGTGTCATGGCACATCCACGAAGCCAAGAAACGGCTCAAACAATTGGTGAAGCGAGCCGGGGAAGCATGATCATGGATGATCGAGAGTTGAAAATACTGGGCAGAATGCCCGTTCCCGAATCCGACGCAAAACGCCGGGCAGCCACGCTTGAGCGGGCGATGCAGGTGTTTGATGAGCAAAAAAGTCCTCCGGCAACCCAAGGATCGGCCGAGGAAGTTCGTCTGACTTCACGGGCGGCGAATTTCTGGAGAGCCATTATGGAACGAAAATTAAGCGCAACACCGGCAATCGCCGGACTACTCGCCTTGCCGATCGCCGGATATGCGGCCTGGTATCTGGCGGATCAAAATCCATTCGGATTTGGCGATAACCGCGGACCCGTTGATGTCAATGAGACCGCTGGCAAGAAAGACGGCACGCTCGAGCCGCAAAAAGCCAAGCTGAAAGAGGAAGTTGCCGGTGCGGATGATAAGGCGGTGCGCCAGGAAGAACAAAGGTTGGTAAGCGCCGAGCGTGCTGACGCCGGTGAACGTGATCAGTTGGGCCGGGTGCAGGAAGCGGAATCATTCGTGATGGCGGATGAGGCGCGGCCGGCGGTTGGTGGACTGGTTGCCGCCGCACCGAAGGTTTCTGCCGAACACAAACGCATCATGGCGCCCGAACCGGTCATAATCACCGAGGAGAACAGGGATCGTTTCGAAAACTTCGAGACAAACCCGGTTAAACTTGCGCTCGATAATCCGGTTTCAACATTTTCCATCGATGTCGATACGGCGTCATATTCGTTTGTGCGCAGTTCGCTGAAGCGCAACGGCATGCCAAATCCCGACGCCGTTCGCGTCGAGGAGATGATCAATTATTTCCCCTATGATTGGGCCGGACCGGAGGATGCATCGGTGCCATTCAACTCCACGGTCACGGTGATGCCGTCGCCGTGGAACGAGCATACCAAGCTGATGCATGTGGCGATCAAAGGCTATGACGTGGTTCCGGCGGAAAAACCCAAGGCCAATCTGGTGTTCCTGATCGATACGTCCGGATCGATGAACCAGCCTGACAAGCTGCCCTTGCTAAAGACATCGTTCCGCATGTTGCTCGATCGCCTCGATGGGGACGATACGATATCGATCGTCACTTATGCCGGCAGCGCCGGGACTGCCTTGGAGCCAACCAAGGCGTCGGAAAAGGCAAAGATCCTGAACGTCATCGACGCGCTTGGGGCAGGCGGCTCGACGGCGGGCGCCGCCGGGATCGAGCAAGCCTATCGGTTGGCCGAGCATGCATTTGTGTCTGATGGCGTTAATCGTGTGATGCTGGCCACCGATGGTGACTTCAATGTCGGTGTCTCCGATGATGAATCTTTGAAGCGCATTATCGAGAAGAAGCGCAAGAGCGGGATTTACCTGTCGGTTTTCGGTTTTGGCCACGGCAACTACAATGATCAGCTGATGCAGACGCTGGCGCAGAACGGCAATGGCCAGGCTGCGTACATCGATACCGTTGCCGAAGCCCAGAAGACGCTGGTGGAAGAGGCGGGCTCGACGCTGTTTCCGATCGCCAAGGATGTGAAAATCCAGGTCGAGTTCAATCCTGCCCGCGTCGCCGAATATCGGCTGATCGGCTATGAAACCCGGGCGCTGAAGCGCGAGGACTTCAACAATGACAAGGTTGACGCCGGCGATATCGGCTCAGGTCATTCGGTAACCGCGATTTACGAGATCACGCCTGTCGGCAGCCCGGCGGTGTTGAACGATGACCTGCGGTATCAATCGAAGCCGGCGGCGAAAGCATTGGATGCGAACAACACTGAATACGCCTTCCTGAAACTGCGGTACAAATTGCCCAATGAGGACAAGAGCAATTTGATCACGACGCCGGTCACCTCCGGCAATGAAGTCGACGGATTTGGCGGCGCCAGTGATGATCAACGGTTTTCCGTGGCGGTTGCTGCCTTTGGCCAGAAGTTGAGAGGTACCGATCAGGTCGCCGATTACGACTACGGCGAGATCCTCAAGCTGGCACAGGCGGCGCGTGGTTCAGATCCGTACGGTTATCGCGCAGAGTTCCTGTCATTGGTCAGGATTGCCGATGCGCTGGATTGATTGGCGGATGCTTAGGAACCCCGGGGCGGGTTAGGCGAAGGGCAGGTTCCGGTTGGAGCCGACAGGCCGGCGGAAATCTCCGCCGGTCTTTCTTTGTCAGGCACGGCGGCGCCGGCGCTCGCGGCGCGGGGTGGCGCTGTCGTTTTGGTTGGCGATCTTGTTGCGCATTGGACCGATGCACGAAGTAATGTCTTCAATCGTTGGGCGCGGACCGGGCTTGTGGCCGTCCAGCGCAGCGCGCATAGCCTTCAGGTGATCGCAAGATGTGCCGCAGCAGCCGCCGATGATCTTGGCGCCACCGTCGATCGCCATGCGCACATAGTCGGCCATCAGATCGGGAGTGCCGGAATAATGGATCTCGGAACCGCGGAATTCCGGAATGCCGCAATTGCCCTTCACGATCACGGTCGCGCCGGCGTCGGCTTCGGTCATATCGAGCAGTGAGGCGAGAATATCGGAAGCGCCGACGCCGCAATTGGCGCCGACGGCCACCGGTTGCGCATCGAGCCCGGCGGGGACGGCATGGATGTCCTGGGGCATCAATCCCATCATGGTGCGGCCAGCGGTGTCGAACGAACCGGTATAGGTGTAGGGCAATTCGGCCCGGATCGCTGCCTCGGCAGCGGCCCGAATCTCTTCGGGCGCCGACATGGTCTCAATCCACGCCACCTCGGCTCCGCCTGCCTTCAAGCCTTCGATCTGCTCGACAAATGCCTCGACGGCCTCGTCATAGGAAAGCGCGCCGAGCGGCTGCAACAGTTCTCCCGTCGGACCAACGGAGCCGGCAACGATGATGCGCCGGTCTGCTGAAGCAGCAATCGCGCATGCGATTTCAGCCGCCAGCTTGTTCAATTCGAAAACGCGGTTTTCGGCGTTGTGCAATTTCAACCGGTGGCGGGTGCCGCCAAACGAATTGGTGAGAATGATGTCGGAACCCGCTTCTACAAATCCTTGATGCAGCGCGCGAATCTTGTCGGGCGCGCTTTCGTTCCACAATTCCGGTGCTTCGCCGGCCTCCAGCCCCATTGCGAACAGGTTGGTGCCGGTGGCACCATCGGCGAGCAGCACGCCCTTTTCGGCAATGAGCGCATCAATAGGGTTGGTCATGGCAATCGCAATCTTTCGGCTTGAGAAGAGATAACGATATAAAGAATTCTTTATGTCCGGTCAATTGCCAATTGACTTTCTTAGTAAAGCAAGAGCTTCTCGGGTGGCTTGACCAAGGGAA
This sequence comes from Rhizobiaceae bacterium, assembly GCA_963669285.2. GTDB lineage: Bacteria > Pseudomonadota > Alphaproteobacteria > Rhizobiales > Rhizobiaceae > JAWKWH01. The sequence continues at coordinate 32,357 of CAXXSI010000005.1, forward strand.
AAATGTCGCACGGATTCGAACGGAGTATGCTCTGTCCTGGGTACGCATTATGTTGGGTCCACGATACTTTATGAACAATCAAGGCTAGCCCATGTTCAAGCTCAACCGATCCTTGTCTATCGTTGTCATCGTTCTCGCTGTCGGATTTGCCTTCTATTGGATGATGAGTGCGGTCCGGCAGGACCAGACGCCGCTCAATATCGCGGTACATCGCATCTCGCCAAATGGCGTCGACGAGCGGATTGGCGAGATCGTCGCCGAGGCATCAGGCGGCCAGGTTGTGCTCAAGCCGCAACTGGTCGGGCTGGAGCCCGGTACACATGCTTTCCATGTGCACGAAAACCCCAGCTGCGAGCCGGGCGAGAAGGATGGCGTGATGGTCGCTGGACTTGCGGCGGGTGGGCATTTCGATCCGCATGGCGCTATGAAAGAGCATGGCCACGATGATCATTCGGGCCATGACCACACGGATCTGGAGAAGCCGGCAGGGGATTTGCCGGAGCTCGTGGTCGATGAGGATGGCGTTGCAAGGAAACCCATCGATGTCGCCACGTTGATACTGGATCAACTGCAAGGGCGGGCGATTATGATCCATGCCCAAAGTGAAAATCCGGCTGACAGTTCACTGGCCAAGGGCGGCGGCGGGCGCATCGCCTGTGGAGTCGTGCCCGGCTAGAGCAATTTTCGCCCGGATTGGATCAATTCTGCTTGCCTGTAGGCGCGGCGTACCGTCGTCGAAACGGGCGAATGTGCGATGTGGGGTATCGGACGAAACCGGTTCGGCGTCGGTCGGCCGCATACGGCAAGCCGCAGAGACGGGCGCTTTTGCGCCAATACCGGCGCAAAGGCCCTCGCAAATACACCTTGTATGTCCATCGGTCCTTCGCTTGATCTTGTCACAAAATCGCTCCGTCAGAATGATTCAATCCGGGCGAAATTTGCTCTAGGCTTCGCGGTATCAGAGCGCGGTTACCCTCGGTTCGCTGCCCAACTGTCGTATGTGGTCAGCAACCTCGTGGGCGTTGACCACCGCGCCGCGGATGAGATTGTCGAAATGCCGGGTGAACGTCTTGATCGTATCGTCCGCATTCAGCACCAGATACATCCCGCCGACGTAGATGCAGACACGCTTCTGACCGAAAATCGTGTAGGGAACCGAGAACTGTTCGCGGCCGTCGAACAAATAAAGGCGAAAGGTCGGGTATAGTTCCACCAGCAATGCCGCCATATGCTGCAGTTGATTTTTGCGCTGGTCGGCATCCAGTCCGGACCAGACGCCGAATCCGTTTGCCAAGGCGTTCAGGTTCTGCACCGGCATGCAGACCTCCATGTCGGTCTCCGGGCGGCGATTGTAGTCGATGCGGAACTGCGCTTCGTCGATCTTGGTGGCCCGGTTTTGCCGCTGGGCAATCGATTCGTAGCCGATTACGGCCTCGGTGCGCAGCAGATCGGGAATGCCTGAGGGCACATAACGGATCTTCGTGCCGGCCGCCTCACTATGCCATGCGGCAAGCAGACTGTGGTCGAAGTCGCCCGGACCTTCCTCGATTTCCAGGCTTGGTCGCAATTCTCCCCGCAGTCCTTCGTCTTCGCTCAGGCCCAAAAGCCAGTCGAGCGACACATTGTGCATCTGGGCGATGTTGATCAGCGTTTCGGCCCGCGGCAGGCGTGCTACCTGAGCGCTTAGAAGCTGCGAGAGCGCTGAGCGATCGATACCCAATCCCGATGCGAATGCCGATCGGTTGAGACCGGAACGCCGAATCAATGTTTCCAACCTTGCGCGGAATTCGTCTGAGATATCGCGTTTGTCCATCAAGCGGTTCCTTGTCTCAGGATCGACTTTAAGAATTGCCTGTTTTGTTTACTAATATCAACAAACGAAGATATTGAGAAGCATTCACTACAAAAAGTGCGCGAAATCGCGTTGTTAAATCCCTCCTGACAATCCACTGTCAAAACCGGCTGATTGGGGTGAATTGCTGTGGAATTAAAAGCCGGGCGCGGGGATGCCCTTCATAATATTGAGTGGCCAACGGTGGGTTTGATCCTCGCCTGCTATGGAACCTGGTTTGTCGCCGGATACTGGCTGTGGCCAAACTGGCCGCTGTTGGCTCTGGCTTTGATGACAGTTTCTATAGCGCTGCAGTCTTCGCTGATGCATGAGGCCAGTCACGGTCATCCCACAAAATACCGATGGATCAATGAAGTGCTCGTTGGTTTGCCGATCGGTCTGGTCTGGCCATATCGGCGGTTCAAGTCGCTGCATCTTCGTCATCACCGCGATGAGCGGTTGACCGATCCGTTCGATGATCCGGAAAGCTACTATCGTGCGCGTTGGCAGTATGAGCGGATGCCGAGGTTTTTCAGGCTTATCTTGCAACTGAACAACCTGATGCTCGTGCGACTCATACTTGGCCCGATACTCGGTCTTGGTGGTCTGATGTGGAGCGATGCAAATGCAATTTTAGCGGGTAACAAAAAAGTTATTCACGCGTGGACGGTTCACGCGATCTGTGTGCTTCCCGTGATATCATTGCTTGTGTTCGTGTTCGAGATACCACTTTGGATATATGTGCTTGGGTCGGCATGGCCGGGATTGTCTCTCATCGCGATACGGACATTCGCCGAGCATCAGTGGAGCGAATCACCAGAAGGCCGGACCATTATTGTGGAGCGCTCCATCCTCGGATTGCTCTTTTTAAACAACAATTTGCACATTGTTCATCACCAACATCCGGCCATCCCATGGTACCAGTTGCCGTCGCTTTACTGGGCCAACCGCGAGAAGTGGCAGCGGCTAAACAACGGGTATGTCTTCCCGAACTATGCCGCGCTTATTAGAAAATACTCATTTCGCGCAAAAGAGAGTGTTATTCATCCTGTTTGGCGCCGGGATATTGAACAACAGTTCATTTTTTTACCGAAGGGTCATGGACATGATACAGCGAAAAGCGCTAATGTACGTGCAGTGGCCAAGCCACAAAAAGATTGATGGCGCCTTCGTGCAAAAAAATGTGCCATCATAGGCGGAACCGATCCGAGCCCCCCATTTCCCGGAACGGTTCCGCCGCTCTTGTTTTCAGCACACATTTTTGGCTTGTTCATAGCGGGCACGACACATGACGGGGATTGCGTCCCTGCCGATGTACGATTGGATGGAAGTGCGCGACGAGACGGATGCGGAATGGCGTTCGCTCCGAAGAGGACTATCCGCTGTCGGCGTGGAGGCTCCCGAAACACTTGTCAGGTCCAACGCACAATTGCCGCCAGTGCCCGGCGGCATTGTCCGCGACGGGAAGCAAATAGCGCCAGATCCGGCCGAACTGCCGCCGGATGAGTTGGACTTCCATACGCTGTGGCGCCATCCGGACCTCGTCTGTTCGCAAACCTGCTGGGGCCCGATGGAACTTGGCCTCGCCGAACATGTTCGGGTTATCGGACAGCCCAATTATTCTGCCTATGAGGGTGGTAAGGGAATCCTCTACCGCTCGGCCATATTGATGCGCCGGCATCAGGGGCGGGGCGATGTCGAAGTGCCCGACAATCCCGCCGCCGGCTTCGACACCAGTGAACTGAAGGGACTGCGATTTGGCTATAACGGTTCTGATTCCATGTCGGGTCTGATCGCATTGCGCCGCGATCTTGTTGCCGGCGGAGCAATAGATGGCGACGCCGGATTTGATGATTTCTGGACAAGCTCGACAGAGACCGGCGGACACCGTCAGTCGGTTGTGTTGCTGGCAAAGGGTTCGGTTGACGTCGTTGCCATCGACTGCCGCACACTCGATCTATGCCGGCGGTTCGAACCGGCAATAGACGAAGTCAGGATTGTCGGCTGGACCGCACAACGCAAGGGCCTGCCTTACATCGCTGCACCTGCCTTGGCTCATCCCAAAAGTCTGTCGTCCCAGGGATAGTTCGACAGTACCTCATGACCGGTTTCGGTGATGAGTATCTGTTCTTCGAGTTTGACGCCTTCGCGGCCACCAAGCCTTCCCGTGTAACTCTCCGCACACAAAACCATGCCCGGTTCCAGCAATTCCTCTGCCGGGGTGTCCGGCGCGACATCCTCGGGGTAGGGAATGGTCGGGTATTCATCGCACAAGCCGACTCCGTGATAGAGGCAACCGTAGCGATTGGGCAGGCAATCGGCAGGCAACGATTTCGTCTTTTCCCAGAGTTCGCGAAACGCCATGCCCGGCTTGAGAATTTCGATGTTGGCCTGCACCTGTTCCCAGGCGATGCGGTAGAGATCGCGCTGCTCGTTGGTCGCGGTCCCGTCACCGGCAAGCCAGGTGCGCGATATATCCGAGCATGCGCCGTAGGGGCCGATCAGGTCAGTGTCGAAGGCGACAATGTCGCCATTTTCGATAATACGCGACGAACACTCCTGGAACCAGGGATTGGTTCGTGGCCCGCTCGAGAGCAGGCGGGTTTCTATCCACTCGCCGCCGCGAATGATGTTTCCGTGGTGCAGCACGGCCCACAGGTCATTTTCACTCATGCCCGGCTGCATTGCCTGTTCCATTTCACCCATGGCGCATTCGCAGGCGTGAATGGCGCGGCGCATGCACAGAATTTCGTCTGGTGATTTGATCGAGCGAGCGAGTTCCATCACCTGCTGACCGCCGTGAAGTTCGATGCCGCGCTTACGCAGCGCTTCGGCAGCCTCAACATCGATGTGGTCGACCGCAAGGTGGTTGTTGGAGCCGGCAAACTCGCGCATAGCGTCGGTGACCGTTTCGGCCCAGCGTTCGGCGCGTTCAGCGACCAGATCGCCTGCATACATCGGGATAAGCGAAATGCATGAGCGAACCTCATCGACCACGCCGGCATGATCGGAAAGATGTTCGCTGGCGTGGTAATCAAACAGGATTACCTTGCCTTCGGCGCTGATGAAGCAGAAACGCGTCGCATTGTGCAGAACCCACAGCTGCATGTTGGTCGAGTCTGTTGCGTAGCGGATGTTAACCGGATCGTAGACCAGAACACCGGCAAGGCCGCGTCGGACCAGTTGGTCGCGGATGCGGTTAATTCGGTACCGTCGCATCGATGTGAGATCCGGATCGGGTATCTTCGCCTCGGCCCATTCCTTCTCCGCCAATTCGCCATATCCAAGCACGTGTTGATTCTGGCTGGCAGCTTTGGCGCGCGATTCCGCGATCAGTCGTTCATATTCCTCTCGGGTCCAAGGCGCATCGCCTGGTTGGAATGGTGCGATCTTGCGGCGATGTGTGCCGAATTTCCCGGCGGTTTGATCCATGGTCATCAATCCCAGTTGTCAGGAGCGCATTTTTTCGCCGGCCGGATCAAAAGGCGGGTTGATATTGATGCGGGCCGACCGGCGAACTCCCAAAATCTCGATCTCGAACAATCCGTGCTTTTCGTTTGCGGCCAGTTCTGACGGCACATAGCCTTGCGCCATCGAGTGGCCCACATAGTGAGCATATCCGCCTGATGTGACCCATCCGACAACGCGCCAGTCACCGTCGGCAGCCGTAGGGGCAGGGGCCATTTCATTGCCGTCTGCATCGCAGCGTTTTGGCGCCGTAACCGTGCGCCGGTTCGATCGTATCGTAGTCGACATCGCCGACCTTCGCCCAGATCGGCTCATCGCCCATGACGTCAGCATCCTCGGCATCGATGATGAAGGACACGCGCCGTAATTTGGGACCATCAGCCTGTTCTTTGGCAGCCGCCTGGCGGCCGATGAAGTCATTTTTCTCCATCTTGATAAACCGGTCCATGGCGCCTTCAAATCCGCCATAAATCGGACGCAGCTCCCGGAACCAGGTGGGAAAGTTCTTCTCCAGCCGCATCGACAGCAGTGCCCGCATGCCGAAATCGACAATGCCGAATTCGCCACCAGCCTGCTTGATGCCGTCATAGACGCGGTGTTCATAGGCCGGTTCCATCCAGATCTCGTAGCCAAGGTCCCCGGTGTAAGTGATGCGGTTGACCAGACAGGGCGCACCGGCAATATCCATCTCGCGAAAGTCCATGAAGCGGAACTGCTCGCCCGACACGTCCTGGTCGGTCAGTTTCGCCAGCACATGGCGCGCCTTGGGCCCGGCAATGGATAATCCGACGAGATTCATGCCGAAACGGCGGGCGGAGACCGAGCCGTCGTCCGGCAGGTGGGTTTCAAACCAGCGCATGTGGTAGATCTGTGCGGCTGACGATCCCCATACGACAAACCGGTTATCGCCGGCCTTGGCGATGGTGAAATCGCCGATCAGCTTGCCCGCCTCGTTCAGCATCGGGGTCAGGACAATGCGACCCGTTCTGGGCATCCGGTTGGTCATCAGGCGGTTGAGGAAATCCTCAGCGCCCGGCCCGGTGATCTCGTATTTGGCGAAATTGGCGATCTCGGTCACGCCGACACGCTCGCGAACGGCGCGCACTTCGTTGCCGACGTGCTCGAAATCGTTGGAGCGGTGGAAGGACAATACGTCATGCGCCTTATCGGCAGATGGCGCAAACCACAAAGGCGTTTCCAAGCCCCAACTATCGCCCATTACCGCGTTGTTGTCGCGAACCATCACATCGTAAAGCGGCGTGGTCTGCTGTGGGCGGGCTGCCGGCAGCTCCTCGTTGGGGAACCGGATGGAGAAACGCCGTGAGTAGTTTTCGCGCACTTTGGCATTGGTGTAGCGCAACGTCGCCCACTCGCCGAACCGGCTGACATCCATGCCCCAGACATCGGCGCCGGGATCGCCGTCGACCATCCAGTTTGCCAGTGTAAGGCCCACGCCACCGCCCTGGCTGAAGCCGGCCATAACCGCACAGGCCGACCAGTAATTGGTCAAACCCCGCACGGGCCCGACCAGTGGATTGCCATCCGGAGCGAAAGTGAAAGGACCATTGATGATCTGTTTGATGCCCGCTCTCTCATAGGGCGGAAAGTGCTTGAAGCCGATTTCCAGCGAGGGTGTGATGCGGTCGATGTCGGGCTGCAGCAGTTCGTGACCGAAATCCCATGGCGTGTTGACGGGCGACCAGGGCACGCAGGCCTTTTCATAGGTGCCGAGCAGTATGCCGTTGCGTTCCTGGCGGGTGTAGATCTCGCCCTTGAAGTCGATGACATGACAGAGCTCACGACCTGTGGATTGATTGTACTCGATCACCTCAGGCATGTCTTCGGTGAGCAGATACATGTGTTCCATGGCCAGCAACGGCAGTTCAAGGCCTGCCATACGGCCAATCTCGCGCGCCCACAAACCACCGGCATTGACCACGTGCTCTGCCCTGATGGTGCCCTGTTCAGTGACAACGTTCCAGATGCCATCAGGGGTTTGGGTCAACTCAATGACGCGGTTACGCAGCACGATGTCAGCGCCGAGTTTTCGGGCTGCTTTGGCATAGGCGTGGGTGGTGCCAGAAGGATCGAGATGACCTTCAACCGGATCCCACAAGCCGCCGACAAAGTTGGTCTCATCCATCAGCGGGAACATCGCCTTGGCTTCCGACGGCGTGACAAGCTCGGTTTCCATGCCGAGATAACGCCCCTTGGCATGGAGAGTGCGCAGAAAATCCATCCGCTCGGGACTGTCGGCCATCATGAAACCACCGACCAGATGCAGTGAGCAGGATTGACCCGACAATTCCTCGAGTTCGTCGTACAGGCTGATCGTGTAGGCCTGCAGCTTGGCGACATTCGGGTCGCCGTTGAGCGTATGGAAACCGCCGGCAGCATGCCATGAAGAGCCGGATGTCAGCTCAGAACGCTCGATCAGGACAACATCGGTCCAGCCGGCTTTAGCCAGGTGATAGAGAACCGAGCAGCCGACGACGCCACCTCCGATGACCACTGCGCGATAACTGTCTTTCATTTCAAACTCCAGTAAAGGATTGCTGCCGTCGTCATCCGTTCAGCCTGTAGGTTTCGAAGCGGACATCACCCGCCCAAACCCAAAGTGCGATCAATCCGGCACTGCCGGTTCTACTTGCATGCAGATGGTGCGATGCGTGGTGAATACGGTCGTGTGGGTGGCACAGTCGCTCGTTACGTCCCGATTGGCGCCACCAGCCAGAACCGGCAAGCATGACGAACAGCTCCTCTGCAGCATGGCTGCGCTCGGGATAATCCAGATTTGGTGATTGGGCGAACAAGCCTACGCGACAGGCCTCGTCAAATGCCATCCCGTTTGCACCGACCAGTTCAACTGTCAGCATATGTTTGCTGATATCTTCGCGAATGTGGCCGCCGCGACTGCCCGAATGATGCCAATCCAACCGCCGGATGCTGCCGTTCAGCATTTCTGCAGGGTACGGAGCGCTTCCGGCTAAGCGCTCGATCTCATCTATTACCTCGATTTCACAATACTCTGCCGGCGTGACTTCGCCGGCGTGGCGTCGCAGCGCTGAAGCGCCAACAGCCGCAATCGGCTCATCGCCGTCCGCAAGCAAATCGGCGAGCCCGATGAATAAATCGCCAAGCGGTGCATCTTCGACGGTACGGGAGCGATTGCTTGTAAGTGCATTTGCCAACATAGCGCTAAAAATCCGTCTCAACGCCGCCTTCGGCGATCCGCCGTTCGACAAACTCGTTCAGTTCTTCTTCGATGGCCGGATCGATTGGCGGTTTCTCGTATGTGGTGATCCGCTCTTTCCAGACCGCATTGGCCTTTTCGATCGCTGTCGGGGAACCGGCCTCGCTCCAGGTTTCGAAATTGCGCCAGTCGGACAGGACCGGCTGGTAGAAAGCGGTCTTGTAACGCGATTGGGTGTGCTCGGTACCGAAGAAATGACCACCGGGGCCGACATCGCGCATGGCTTCGATACCCAGCGCATCGTCGGAGAGGTCGAGCGGCTGCATGAATTCGGCAACCATCTGCAGAAGATCGATATCGAGAATGACCTTTTCGAACGAACAGGTCAGACCGCCTTCGAGCCACCCTGCGGCGTGCTTGATGAAATTGCCGCCGCCGTGCACGCAGCCCCATAGCGAGAACACGCTTTCGTAGGCTGCCTGGGCGTCGATGGTGTTGGCGGCACACACGTTCGATGTGCGGTAGGGAATGCGGTATCGGCGGGCAAGCTGGCCGCCGAGCAGTTGCGCTTTCATGTATTCCGGCGTGCCAAATGCGGGAGCGCCGGATTTCATGTCTACGTTGGATGTGAAGCCGCCATAGGCGACCGGGGCACCCTTTCTGACCATCTGCGAAAAGGCCAGCCCGGCCAGCGCTTCGGCATTCTGCTGGACGACTGCACCGGCAACGGTCACGGGAGCCATGGCACCCGCCAGCGTGAACGGCGTTATGACGGAAACTTGCCCATGCAGCGCCATCTGTAAAATGCCTTCCATCATCGGCACGTCGAGTTTGAGCGGAGAATTCGTGTTGATGATGGTGATCAGCGAAGGTTCGCTGCGGAACTGCTCCATCGACACACCGCGTGCGATGCGGGCAATTTCGAGGGCGTCGAGATTGCGCTGCTGTCCGAGCGAATAACAGACATAGAGCTTGTCGGTCATCAGCGACATGTCGCGGAGGCACACGAGATGCCGGATCGAGGCATGGATATCCACCGGCTCGACCGGATAGCCGCCGACCAAATGCAGAATATTGTGCATCTGGCACAGTTTCAGCAGTTCGCGGAAGTCGCGCTGGTTGCCGGCGCGTCTGCCATTGTCGATATCGGAGCTGTTCGGCGCAGACGCCATTTGTGCAAAACAGATGTTGTTGCCGCCAAAGACGAGGTTGTGATCGGGATTGCGAGCATGCAGGCGGTATTCGGACGGGCACGAGCTGATCGCCTCCAGAATCAGATCGGGTTCAAACCGCACGAGCTGTGAACCGGGTGATACATCGGCGCCCGCTTTGCGCATGATCTCGCGCGCACCGTCGTGGAGTACCTCAATGCCTATCTCCCTGAGGACACGCAGCGAGGCAAGGTGGAGGGTTTCCAGTTCATCGTCCGATACGATTTCCGTGGGTGCGAAAGGATTTTTCAGTTGCTGGAAGGCCGGCTGATCGAAACTGACATCCGCATTGTCACGCTTGCCCGCCCGGCCGCCACGCCGACCTCTGGCTGGCTGCGTGCCGGCTGTGGTGCCGGCGCTCAAGATGCTTCCACCTGATTGATGTTCATGTTGGCCATTGTTCAATCAGGTGCGTTGGCATACGACGAAGCAAGCGACGAGATTGTTCACCCCAGCGACATGACGTCCGTTTGAGAGCGTTGATATATACGAAGAACCCGAATGAGTGATGTTGACGAGGAAAAGCTGGCCGAGGCCTACAACCGGGCGCTGGCCCTGGAGAAAGCCGGCGAACTCGATGCCGCTGCGGACGCCTATCGCGAGGTTCTGTCTCTTGATCCGGCTGACCGTGGTGGTGCGTCGGTACGGCTCGCCAGCATCGGTTGCGGCAAATCGCCAACAAGGGCGCCGGAAGCCTATGTCGAGACCCTGTTCGACCAACATGCTGAGGTATTCGACAATGTGCTCGTCGAACAACTTGGATATGCAGTGCCGGTCCAACTTCGCCAATTACTCGCTGACCTCGAAATGGGGCCGTTTGACCGCGTGCTCGATCTTGGCTGCGGTACCGGACTGACGGGCTCGGAACTACGAAATCAGGCGACCCATCTCACCGGTATCGACATCTCAGAGAATATGGTCGAACTCGCCTATGATCGGGAGGTTTACGATGAACTGTTCATCGGCGAGGCGATGGCCTTCCTGGCGGCAGGGGAGGCCAGTGAACGTTGGGGGCTGATCGCGGCGACCGATGTGATGCCATATCTGGGTGACCTGGATCCGCTGATCAGCCTGATTGCCGACCGCCTCGATACCTACGGAATTTTAGCGTTTTCGACAGAAACGCTGCCGGACGACATCATGAGCGGCCAAGACTATCTGGTCGGCCCCCATCAACGCTTTGCCCATGCGGAGCGTTACGTTCGCGAACTTCTGGCAGTTCATGGATTCCGTATAACCGCGTTCAACCCGATTGTTGTGCGCCACGAGGAGGGTGCACCGATTGCGGGTCATCTGGTCGTGGCTAGGATGGGGGGCGGCTAAGATACTCGATGCATCAGGCAGCCGATATGGTGTCACCGATCACTCGCCAGCCTCCGCCGCGCATCTTCGGCTTCGCTTTTAAGACCAAGCCGCTCGTAGACATCGGCCAGCATACTGTTGAGCGGGATGCCGTCCGGATCGTACATACGCCGCATCTCAAGCGCCTGTTGCGCGGTAACCAGGTTTCCCAGCTTCAGATGCGCATCGAGCAGTAATTGTTCAAACAGGTCGCGCTGGGCGTGGCTGCCGCCGGCTTCGGCCATTCGCGGGAGTGCGATCGTGAGGTTTTGAATGGCCTCGATGTTATTGCCTCGGGCATGGGCGAGAACGCCGCGGCAGGCCGGCACGGCAACATCGGCCCAAACGGCCTGCTCGAAGGCATCGGCGGATTGCGCCTTCTCCTCGACGGCGTGCATCAGTTGGTCGGCCTCGGTCCGCTCGGCCCGCGCCAAACCGTAGAGATACTGCATCGTGAGGAAAGGCTGCACTGCATCGGCAGCCCGGCTTTTCAGATGATCGGCCACGTTCTGCCAGCGGTCGCCTACATCCATCCCGGCACACTCCATGCGGGCCAGCAGCGAGACGGCGCCGATCTGGTCTTGCGAATAGTCCTTGTCGATGCCCCAACAATGGTTGTCGTAGGCATCGTACACCGCGTCGAAATCTCCCAGCGAGATGTTGAACAAAGCCATGTGCCACCAATTGTGGGTGTACATGAACGAATTGAGGTCGCGCCAGGTATCGGAAACGCCGTTCAGGAACGCCAAACCTTCGCCAACCCGACCCTGAGTCAGCATGACATGCGCGAGCGCGTGGTGTGCCCAGGGCTCTGCGTGTTTCAGTTCCATGGCCCGGTTCGCTGCGGCTTCCGCCTTATCCAACAGGTGGCATTGCTCATAAGCGAAGGCCGCCATGCCTTGGAAATGCGGATTGTCCTGATTTGCAGCTTCGACCGAGTGGGCAAAGCGCAGCATTCCAGGTGCATCACCGCGGTTGAAACAAAAATACTGGCCGAGCTTCATGGAGGCCAGATCGGTCGGATATTTGCCGGCAATCTCTTCGCAAAGTGATATCGATAGCGGAATGTCATTGCCGTGCCAGGCGCGCAACAATGCAACCAACATCTGCTCGCGATCATTTGCCGATCCGGCACGGTTCTCCGCGTTTTCCAGATAGCGTTTGGCTGCAATCGGCGCAGAAGGCGATTCCAGAAACATCCAGATCATGCCGGCATAGACATTGGCGAGCACGCATTCGGGATTTGCGTCTGCTGCAGGCAGCACGTTGACGGCGCGTCGCTCATAGCCAAGAAACCCGCCGATGAAATCATCGACACCGGCAAGTGTTTCGCCGTCCTCAATTGAGGTCTTGTTTTCCAGGTGGTCGAGCATATTGATCCCGTCAGCACGTTGATGCCCGCGTCACGATTGCAAATCACGCATTTCGTGTCCAGTTTGTGTGCACGGTCATCGGGAGGTCGAAATGGCGTTTGTCGAGCGGGACGGTGCAGAGATTTACTTCGAAACCGCCGGGGAGGGGCCGCCATTGGTGCTTATCGCCGGCATTGCCAGCGACGTGGCGAGTTGGGCGCCGGTCGTCCCGTTGCTCTCAAGAAGTTTTCGACTTGTCATGCTGGACAATCGCGGCGCCGGTCGCACGACATGCCAGGGATCGATCAATTCGGAAGACTGGATTGCAGACACGATCGCCGTGATGGACCAATTGAACATCGCCAGGGCCGATATTCTCGGCCATTCGCTAGGCGGAATGATCGCGTTGCGCCTGGCGCTATCGGCTCCGAACCGGATCGGCAGGCTGGTAATCGCGTCGTCGTCGGTGTCTCCGGATGCAAAGTCGCAGGCGCTGCTTCGCGAGATGGCAGATCTTTATCAATCGGAATTGCCGGCTGAGGCCTGGTTCAGGTTGCTGTTCCAATGGCTGTTCGCGCCCGGCTTCTTTGAGAATGAGGCAGCGGTGCGCGAGGCGGGAGTTCTCGCCGCGGGTTACGAGCATTGTCAGAGCCCGCGTGACTTCAAACGGCAGGTCGACGCATTGAAAACCCTTCAAGACATACCGGTCGAACAAATCACGGCCAGCTGCCTAGCCCTTCGCGGCGCACATGACATCCTGGTACCTGACGCGGCCGGATCGGCACATTTCAGACAGTTGCCGGACGTCCGTTTTGAGAATATTGCCAGTGCTGGTCACTCGTTGCATTGGGACAAGCCCGCGGAGTTTGCCCGAACCGTCGAAACATTTCTGACCAAAGCCGAGAAATGACGGTTTCTACCTATGATAGTATGGTAAACGGCCAGCGAACATTACGCCTTTGATTTGAGCGGAACTGTTTAGCTCCAATTAGTCAGCGGATGCTATGGTTTTCCTGGGTTAGCACGAACCTAGTTGGGGATAATATGTACAAATCGCTCGAGCGAGCGCGGCTTCGGCTGCGCCGTGACTTTAGATCAAATCGCCATGGCGGCATTGCAACCACAAGTGCATTGGTGCTGATACCGATCAGCCTTGCCATTGGTGTCGCAATCGACCTTTCACGAGGGGCCAGTGCGAAATCCGACATGCAAAACTCTCTCGATGCCGCTGCACTGGCAGCGGCCAAACCGTCGGGCATTTCCGCTGCCGAGAGGCAGAAGATCGGCGCCAGGCATTTCGAGGCGTTGTATGCTGGTAAATTCGGCGGCGTGGTTCCGAAGACCAAATTCCAGGTTGGGAAAGGGCGCCTGGTAGCGTCCTCGTCTGGATATATACCGACGACATTCATGCGCCTGGGTGGCAAGAGCTCGCTAAATATAAGCACCAGGACGGTGGTCATGCTCAATAGTCCGGTTGCTGGCGCGTGCGTTGTTTTCAAGACCTTTTCGATTGGCGGATCATTGCGCATCGATCCCAAATGCGGATTTCATACCTACGACAAATCACCAGCGCCGTTTCGGGTTTACGGATCGTTCGCCAACTACAATACCGACGTCAGCACGGCTGGCGGCTTTCAAGGTCGGGCGTGGAACAAGCCCGTCAAGCAAGGCGTTCCTCCGGGGAAATATAGTGATCCTCTCGGCGGGTCCGGAAAGATCAGGAACACCGGGTGCAAGGACAACGGTTCGCCGATTGTCGTCAATGCCGGCGACAGACGTACCATCAGACCGGGAACCTACTGCCGCAAGCTCGTGCTGAACGGCGGTGAATTGCATCTCCGTCCCGGTATCTACGTTTTGCACAAGGAAATCGAAGTCAAGGATCAAGCCTCGATCACCGGATTTCGCGTCGCAATGGTTTTCGCCAAAAAGGCGCGCTTCAACATCGATGTTGACGGCAAGGGCACGGGATTGGACATTCACGCGACTGCGCCTCGATCAGGGCAATACAAGAATATCCTGATTTACCAGGCACCATCGGCTGCCGGTAATATCAACCACATCAATGGCAGCCTGGAATTCACCCACCGATTTACCGGATTGGTCTATCTCCCGGATCAGGACATAAACATTAATGGCGCATTCGCGTTCAAGACGAGAAAACCGGCTGTTATTGTTGCAAGAGACGTAAAGATCCGCGGAGCGATGCACATCTATCTTCCCGATGACAGCCTTACGTCGAGAATTTCGGGAAAGACAGGCACTCCATATCTGTTGCAATAAATCCGGCATCAGGTCGCTGCGAAGCACCCGGTCGTCATCGGTCAAGTGCTTCAGGCCGTTTGACCGTATGGATTGCAACTGGCGTTGTTCTTCTAGCGCATTTCCGATTTACGAATTGGGGAATTTGTCGAGGCTGGGCACCAGTCAACTTGGCCCAGGCCCGCACCCAATGTGTTCTACCTGTGATAGCATAGCGAATTTTTGAGGATTCAGTAATTTAAATTCGAATGGAACTCTTTATCGCCGATTAGTCTGTCGATGCTAGGGTTTCTGTGGGTTAGCACGAACCTAGTTGGGGGTAATATGTCTACAACGCTCAGGCGAGCGCGGCTTCGGCCGTGCCGCGATCTTATTTCGAATCGCGACGGCGGAATTGCAACCATGTTCGCATTATGTCTGATACCGATAGGACTGGCCATCGGTGTCGCTTTGGACTTCTCACGAGGGGTCAACGCGCAATCCGAGATGCAATTCTCTCTTGATGCCGCTGCTCTTGCCGCCGCCAAACCGTCCGGAATTTCCAAGGCCGAGAGACAAAAAATCGGCGCCAACCATTTCGAAGCTCTGTACGCCGGCAAATTTGGCGGTGTGGTTTCGGAAACCAAGTTCGAGGTCAAGAAAGGGCGCCTGGAGGCATCCTTGTCCGGATCTATTCCGACCACGTTCATGCGCCTTGGTGGCAAGCGCTCCATCAACATATCGACCAAAACGGCGGTTGGTCTTGGCAAAACGGGCGGAAACCCGTGTTTCGTACTCAGGTTTTACACCATGCAAGGTGCAATTCGCATCGATCCGCAATGTGGGTTCCACACCTACAGCAAGGGTTATCCGTCACTCAATATTTACGGGGCATTCGCAAATCACAACGCGGATACAACCGCAGCCGGATGGTACAGGCATCGCGGCGCATTTACAGGCTCGCAGCCGAAAGATTATGTTGCGCCGATAAAGTATCCCGATCCGTTCAAGGGCAAAAAACTGCCTCGCAGAGGGGCATGCAAAGATGCACATCCATTTTTTTGGAAGGGCATACCGGTTAATGCGTGGTATACCTTGAGGCCGGGTACCTATTGCAACAAAATGTTGCTGAAACGGGGTCGTAATTACAACTTTCAACCGGGCGTCTATATCCTTGAAGATGAAATATTTGTTGACGGTGACGTTGAAATCGACGGGAGAGGCGTGACGCTACTGTTCACCAAAAAAGCTCGCCTCAACATTCAAAGCGGCGGTAAGGGCGATGGCATCAGGTCTAACTTGAGCGCGCCGCGTTTCGGGCCGTTCAAAGATATCCTGATTTATCAGGCACCGTCAGCAGCCGATAATGTCAACACCATCAATGGCAGTCTGGATATTCAGGATCGCACATCCGGGATCATTTATCTGCCGGATCAGGATTTTGAAGTAAACGGTGCCGTTGCACTAAAAACCAACAATGCGGCAGCCTTTGTTGCGAGGGATTGGCATATGAATGGCGCGGTGCATTTTATGATACGCGACAAACGGCTGGCCGCCTCATCGGTTCAAAAGAGCAACAAGCCTGTTTTGCTGGAGTAGATCGGGCGCTATTTCCAGACGAATTTTTTCCTTGTTGAACAAATTGTCATGGAGTGCCCACTTCTTACAGACGACGCATTCAGGCTCATATGTAGAACAGCCCGGCCGGAAGCTTTATGGGCAGAGCCTGGGGAAAGTCGGTGAGGCAAGGCGTGCGTCCGATTTAGTACCCAGATCCCCTCGGCAAGAGCAGGAAAATCCAAGGCACTTCCCGCTCTGCACCCAGCAAGCGCTGCGAAGATGCTTGGGGCCAGTCGGAAATAAAACGCGGCAACCACCTGACCCTGGGACCGGGAACATACTGCCATAAGATAATGCTTCACGACGGCAGCGGAGTGACATTTAACCCGGGTGACTATGTTCTGCAGGAAGAAATTGAGGTTAGAGGCATCGCGAAAATTTACACTAGGGATGCGGTCCTGGTTTTCACCAATAAGGCTCGTTTCAACATTGATTCCGAGGGCAGGGGTACCGGGGCGGTGCTCCGCCTAAGGCCGCCCACGAAAGGACCTTACCAAAACATGGTGATCTATAGGGCGGATCTATCTCCCGGACCAGAACATCTATGTCAACGGAACGTTGGCGATCAAATCGAGAAATCCGGCCGCGTTGGTTGCCAGAGATGTGAGGATGCGCGGTGCAATGCACATTAACTTGACAGATGAAAGTCTCTCAGCGCCGGGTTCCAGTGCCTACAACAAGCCCTATCTGATGCAGTGAAACCGGCATGGTGGGACAGCCGGGCGCGTGGTCATTCGTCGACGGAGTGCTTCAAAAGCAGTTCAAAGCGCTCGACCGCAAACTCCCAGAAATGGCGGCTGTCTTCGCCAACAGCGTTATCAAGTTCGCGGCCAGCCAATGCCAGGCACTCTTCGGCGACATCGCGCCGGCACCCGGCAAATGATGTTGCGCAATTGGCATCGAAACTGCGCATCGAGCCGGTGATGTAGCGGCGGGCTTCTGCAGCACCGCCATTGTTCAACAGCAGACGGGCAATTTGTTCGATGCGGTCGTCAATACTCCATGCTTCCTGTGAGCACAGCGTGATCGCATCGAACAGATCGGCCAGCAGGATAACCGGTACCCCTACCGGATCAGCGATTACCTGCGCGACGATCTGATCGCGGAATTCCGAGTTCGTATCGGAGAACGCATCACCATGTTTGCCGTTCCACTCGAAGCGAATTCTGGAATCGTCTCCGCTATAGCCGTTAATGAATTGCGACTGATCGAATGCTGATTTCAACGAATTGGCCTGAATGGATTGGCGAATCCATTGCAGCCTACACCATCCAAACAGCAAAAACCGCGCCTCACTTGCGTGATAACGCGGTCTTGCCATTTTGATACGCATGGCCTTCCGCTACCCGATACTCCGCGGAAGGTACAACTCCGGTACGCGAGACCTGATCCGGAGCAGCGAGACGGTTCGTTTTTTCCGTCTCGAGCGCCAATCTAGGCCAACATCGTTACCGCGCGGTTAGCGAGAGCTTAAGTTTGTCTGAATCGCGATCTTTTTTCGTTACCCCACGTAACAATTGTTTTGCGGGTCCGTCAGGCTTGTCCGCGCAGGAAATTGATGATGCCGGAAAAATCCACATCGCCGTTACCCTGCGCCTCAAACAAGGCGTAAAGCTGTGCCGCTTCCGCCCCCATCGGGGTGACTGCGCCGGATGACTGTGCCGCTTCCTGAGCAAGCTTCAGATCCTTGAGCATCAGGGCCGCGGCAAAGCCGGGCTTGTAATCATTGTTGGCCGGGGAGGCGGGCACAGGACCTGGAACCGGGCAATAGGTGTTGATTGACCAACACTGTCCTGAGGACGTCGAGGCGACATCGAAAAGCGCCTGATGCGACAAGCCGAGCTTTTCGGCCAGCACGAATGCCTCGCCGACACCAATCATCGAGACGCCAAGGATCATGTTGTTGCATATCTTGGCGGCCTGACCGTTTCCCGCATCTCCGCAGTGCACGATCCTGCCAGCCATCGGCTGCAGTATCGGTTCGGCCTTGGCGAAGGCGGCATCCGATCCGCCGGCCATGAATGTCAGCGTACCACCGGCCGCGCCGCCGACGCCTCCGGACACCGGCGCATCGACGGAGAGCATGCCGGCTTTGGCGGCAATCGCGTGGGCTTCGCGCGCGCTGGCGACGTCAATCGTCGAAGAGTCGATGAACAGCGTTCCCTTTTCGGCCTTGCCTGCGATGTCGCCGTATACTGAGAGCACATGTTTTCCGGCGGGCAACATGGTGATGACGATGTCTGCGTCGTTCACCGCGGCTCCGGCATTGGCCATGATAGTGACGCCGTTTTCGCCGGCGGTTTTCAGGTTTTCCGGAACGAGGTCGTAACCCTGAACTTCGTGACCGGCCTTCACAAGGTTGGCGGCCATCGGATTGCCCATGTTTCCGAGGCCGATGAATGCGATTGTGCTCATGATGGTGTTCCCAGTTAATTCCTTGCCTATCGACCGATGAGATGGCGGGCGATGATGACCCGCATGATCTCGTTTGTGCCTTCCAGGATCTGGTGCACCCGCAGATCGCGCACCAGCTTCTCGATCCCGTAATCGTGCAGATATCCGTAGCCGCCATGAATCTGCAGAGCGTCATTGGCGATATCGAAACCCTTGTCGGTCACAAATCGTTTTGCCATCGCCGACCATTTGGATGCATCCGGCGATTTTGCGTCAAGTTTCGCAGCAGCCGCGTAGAGCAGCATGCGCGAGGCGTTGAGGTCGGTTTCCATGTCGGCCAGTTTGAATTGCAGTGCCTGGAACCGGTCGATTGCTTGGCCAAAAGCTTTGCGCTCGGATGCGTAGGCCAGTGCCTTTTCAAGCGCCGACTGCGCACCACCCAACGAGCATGCGGCAATGTTGAGCCGCCCGCCGTCCAACCCGGCCATGGCGATCCGGAAACCTTGTCCTTCGCCGGACAGGAGATTGGCCGCAGGCACGCGGCAATCTTCGAATATGACCTGGCGGGTCGACTGCATGTGCCAACCCATCTTGTGTTCAACGGCGCCGAATGAGAGGCCGGGCGTGTCCTTTTCAACGACAAATGTCGAGATGCCTTTCGGTCCGTCTTCTCCGGTGCGTACCATGACGACATAGATTTCGTTGTCGCCGGCGCCGGAAATGAACTGTTTAGCGCCATTCAGCACGTAGTCATCGCCGTCGCGAACCGCTTTAGTTTTGAGCGCGGCAGCGTCAGATCCGGATCCCGGTTCCGTCAGACAGTAGCTTGCCAGCCACTCCATGGCGGTCAGTTTGGGAAGGAAGCGTCGGCGCTGTTCGTCGTTGCCGAAAAGATCGATCATCCACGATGCCATATTATGGATCGAGATGAAGGAAGAAAATCCAGGGCAGGCCTTGGCCAGGGCCTCAAACACCAGCACTGCATCCAATCGACCAAGCGCGGAACCGCCGACATCCTCGCGAACGTAAATGCCGCCGAAACCGAGCGGTCCCGTTTCGCGGATTACGTCATCTGGAAAGCGGCGCTCCCGGTCCCAGTCGAGCGCATCTGGCGCTATGCGGTCTAACGCGAAACTTTCGGCCATTTCGCGAATG
The DNA here is from genome assembly GCA_963669285.2 of Rhizobiaceae bacterium. Classification (GTDB taxonomy): domain Bacteria; phylum Pseudomonadota; class Alphaproteobacteria; order Rhizobiales; family Rhizobiaceae; genus JAWKWH01. Next base: position 52,163 of record CAXXSI010000005.1, read on the forward strand.
GCGCGTTGGTCTTCATTGAGATCGAACTGGCTTGAACCGGTATCGGCAACGGCATCCATGGTCGTGTCTCTTTGGTTGGAGTTCAACAACTGATCCTGGCTCATGAAGCATAGTGCATGGGCGGGTGTCGGAAAACTCATTCGAAAGGCGCATATGAACGTTCGATTCCATGCGGTTGTGTCGCAATTTATGCCTTTTGTTTTCCCGGCTCTGTGTTAGCAGGTGGCTATGGCACGCGCGATCATGCTTCAGGGAACCGGTTCGGATGTGGGCAAAACCCTGCTGGTGGCAGGCCTGTGCCGGGTCGCTGCCAGACGTGGCTTCAAGGTGAGGCCATTCAAGCCGCAAAACATGTCAAACAATGCCGCTGTCGCCGCCATTCCGGGGTCGAACGAGGCAGGTGAAATCGGTCGCGCACAATGGCTCCAGGCACTTGCGTGCGGCGTGGAACCAAGTGTTCACATGAACCCGGTGCTGTTGAAACCGCAGTCGGACACCGGCTCACAGATCATTGTTCACGGCCGGGTGGCCGGTACCGCAGAGGCGCGCGGTTATCAGGCGATGAAGGGCGAACTCCTTGAGGCGGTGCAACAATCCTTCCAAATAGTGGGCGACGATGCAGATCTGGTCATTGTTGAAGGTGCCGGGTCGGCTGCGGAAGTCAATTTACGCAATGGTGACATCGCCAATATGGGTTTTGCGACCACTGCAGATGTGCCGGTTGTTCTCGTTGGCGACATTGACCGCGGCGGAGTTATCGCGTCGCTGGTAGGGACACATACCATATTGCCAGAGAGGGACAGGGCGCAGGTCTGCGGTTATCTGATCAACAAGTTCCGCGGTGATGTATCGCTTTTCGACGACGGCCTGAAGGCGATTACGGGTCACACCGGCTGGCCTTCATTCGGTATCGTGCCTTTTCTGACGATGGCAGATCGCCTTCCTCCTGAAGATTCGGTCATGCTTGAGCGGATGGCGGAACGATCCGGCGGTGGCCTGAAGGTTGCTGTTCCCGTGCTCTCACGCATTGCGAATTTCGATGATCTCGATCCGTTGCGAGCCGAACCATCGGTCAATCTTGTCTTTGTCCGGCCAGGCGAAAGGTTGCCGTCAGACGCAAAGCTCATCGTCATTCCAGGCTCGAAATCAACGATTGGCGATTTGAAAGCCTTTCGCGACAACGGGTGGGACGTTGATCTTGATCGCCACAGGGCAGGGGGCGGCCGTATTGTCGGGTTGTGCGGAGGCTACCAAATGCTTGGTCGCCTGGTGCGCGATCCGGAAGGTGTCGAGGGAACCGTTCGCGAGGCGGAAGGCCTCGGCTTGCTTGATGTCACCACCGTCATGGAACCCAACAAGACCGTGCGCAACACGGCTGCTCGGTTCGTTGAATTCAAGACACCCGTTGAAGGTTATGAAATACATCTGGGAAGCACAGTGGGACCGGACTGTGTCAGGCCTGCGATCATGATCGGGGACAGGCGCGATGGGGCGGTTTCCGCCGACGGCCATGTGATGGGCACCTATCTGCATGGCTTGTTTGCGTCCGATGCGTTTCGCCATGAATTTCTGACCAGCCTTGGAGCAACCGGTCCGTTTGTAGCTTACCGCGAAGGCGTACAATCGGCACTTGATGAGATCGCCGACATCCTTGAACGAGTTGTCGATTGCGAGGCCTTGATAGCCTCGGCGCGCTGAATGCCGATCAACCTTGCCAGAAAAGCAAATCCGGATACCATCGGTCTATCTACCGGTCCGGAGGGAAATTGGCTGAAAACGGCATAATCGCGCAATTGCGTCTTCTGTTCGAAGGAGATCCGGGTGTTCGAAGGGTGGCCGGCGATCCGACTCTGACGGCCGAACTGCTGCTATTGTTCCGGATGATGCTCGCCGACGGGACGGTGCGCCAACGCGAACTCGATACATTCAAGCGTATCTGCCGGGACGCGTTCGGTATCAGCGAGGAGAGTTTTCGCGGGATAATGCGGTATCTGCAGGATTTCGGCTATGAAACGACTGCGCCGCAGGCTCTCGACATGTTTCGTGCCCTGCCGCTGGAACGCCGCCAGCAGTTGGTGCGCCATTTGGCGGATATCGCACAGGCCGATGAGTTAATGCACGAGCATGAAGTGAAGTTACTCAAGCGGACGCTGGAGTTTCTGGGTGTCGATGCGCGAGACGTGCTGGAAGGCGACTAGCACCGGGCAATCGGTTTTTTCGAGCTGTTGTTATGCAGGCGAATTTGACCGAACCGCGGCATTTGCCGACGGCGCGCTTCGTCCTTCGATCTCACAAAGCTGTTCTGCGGGTGGAAATTTCCGGGTCGATGGATCCTGAGTGCTGTTTTTGCCCTCGCGCCTCGGTTTTAACCGGACCCGTGCTCCGCCGGATGATCAGTTCGACCGGCAAGACTTCCAGCGGTGGCTGAATGTCATGGCATTCCCCGCTTATCTGCATCAGTAGAGTTTTCGCGGTGACGGTGCCGATATCGCTGCGTGGCTGACGGATTGTCGTCAGCGGAGGAATGAAACGTCCGGCGATCTCAATGTCGTCGAAGCCGATAACTGACACGTCATCGGGCACCAGATATCCGTGATTGCTCAGTTCGGAAATGAAACCCAATGCCATCTGGTCACTGGCGCAAAAGACACCCGTGGGTCGGTCATCAAGGTCGAGCCAGGCTTTTGCTGCCCTGCTGCCCGATTCGATCGAGAAATTTCCTGGGAATGACCATTTATCCGGAAACTCGAGGCCGAGTTGGCTCACCGCTATCTGCGTACCTGCCAACCGTTCCTTGGTCAGAATATTTTCTGATGGCCCGGCAATATGTCCGATTTTTGTGTGACCCAGATCGTGAAGATGAGCGATCGCCATAAGCGCGCCAGCGCGATTGTCGATGCGGATAGTCGGTAGTGGGACGCCGTCCGACCACTCGCACGCAAACACGATGGGTGTGTTGGATCGCCCGGTACTCGCCTCATCATAAGTTCCAGGCGGTAACGATCCGTCTAGCACGATCAAGCCATCGGCGCGGTTGTAACGGATGTATTCGAGAATTCGGTCATGTCCGAAATCGGGTTGCTTCGTATCGGCAATCAGCACGCTGAACCCCGATTTCGACAGCGTTTTTTCAATTCCCGATAGTATTTGGGAAAAGAACGGATTTCCAAGATCCGGCACCAGAACCACGATCGCCCCGGTCTTGCGTCTGCGCAGGTTTCTTGCCGTCTGATTGAATCGGTAACCGGTCTTCTCGACAGCCTCGATAACGATTGCCCGGGTTTGCTCGCTGACGGATTCAGGCTTATTCAACGCACGGCTGACAGTGGCCGTCGATACACCGGCAATATGCGCAACATCTTGAATTCTCGGCACTGATCGAGCCATGCAATCGCTTCCGATTTCGATTTCCGGGCACCCGGAAAATCAATACTTGACATTAAATCGATTAGCACGCAAGTTCTTATGTAATCGATTACAGGCATCAATTTTTGTATGTAATCGATTACAAAATCGTTACGACTCGCGATGGGGGGCCGACCACGAGATCGTTTTGCGCAGGGAGGAAACTCAATCATGAAGACGTTCAAAGCAGCGCTCATCGCTGCAACCGCAATGGCAGGCGTAAGCACGGCTGCTGCAACAGAACTGGAAGTAACGCACTGGTGGACTTCGGGCGGTGAAGCCGCGGCTGTCAGGGTTATGGCCGATGCTTTCAATGCTTCCGGAAACACCTGGATCGACGGTGCAATTGCCGGTGGCGGCAACGCGCGTCCAATTATCATCAGCCGTATATCGGGAGGCGACCCAATGGGTGCCACCCAGCTCAACACCGGCCGCGATGCTGAAGATCTGGTCAAGGCAGGCCTGATGACAGACCTGACCGAGCTGGCTGAGAAAGAAGGCTGGGCCGACATCATCCGGCCGGCCAAACTGCTCGACGCGTGCAAATACGAGGGGCGTATCTATTGCGTGCCGGTCAACATCCATTCGTTCCAGTGGATGTGGCTGAACCGCAGCGTTTTCGAGGCGAACGGTTTACCGGTTCCGCAGAACTGGAGTGAATTTGCAAGTCAGGCGGATGCTCTACGCGACAAAGGGATCACTCCATTGGCGGTGGGCGGAGAGCCCTGGCAGATCAATGGCATGGCAGGCGTCTTCATGGTCGCGCTTGGCGGTGTTGATCTCTACAAGAAAATCAATGTGGAAAAAGATGCCGAAGCGGCCGCCGGACCCGAGATGAAGAAGGTGTTCGAAGCCATCGTTGCCGCGCGTGGCATGGTCGATGACGGTTTCGTAGGCCGTGCCTGGAATGACGCGACAAACATGGTCATCACCGGCAAGGCTGGCGCGCAGATAATGGGCGACTGGGCACAGGGCGAATTTGCCGTTGCCGGACAGACGGCGGGTAAGGAGTATGATTGTCTGCCTGGCCTTGGCGTTTATCCGGTGCTCGATACCGGCGGCGACGCTTTCTATTTCCCGAAACCTGCCGATGACAATGAAGAACGTGTCAAAGCGCAGCTGGATCTGGCATCTTTGTTGGTATCCAAGCAGGTTCAGGTCGATTTCAACCTGAAAAAGGGCTCGCTGCCAATCCGTGGCGATGTTGATCTGGCTGCTGCCAATGACTGCATGAAAAAGGGTATCGAGATCCTCAATAATCCCGACAACATCCTGCCATCGGGCGAACAGAGCTTCACGTCCGATACACAAGGTCAGATGGAAGATCTTTGGGTTGAGTTGTTCAACGACCCGGACATGGATGCTGGCGAAGCGCAGGAGCGTTTTGCTGAAATCATCGCCAACGCTGACTAAGCAACACGACTGATCCGGTGGAGGTTGACCTCCACCGGAACCATATCGGGGAGGATGGAATGTCTGCTGCCGGACGGCCGAATCCGTACACACGCAATCTGAACGCCAAGATCGCGGCAACACCGATGATCCTGACCACGCTGGTCGTCTTCGTCGGTTGCTCGCTGTGGACGGTCATCTATTCATTCAGTGCTTCGAGGGCGCTTCCGGTCAATGAATTTGTCGGCTTCGCGCAGTATGAACGGCTTTTCCGCACATCACGCTGGGAACAGGCGGTTGAGAATATCGCCATTTACGGCATATTTTCGTTGCTGTTCTCCTTCGTTGTCGGGTTTGTCCTTGCCGCACTGATTGATCAGAAGATCCGTTTCGAAAATACATTCAGGACGATCTTTCTGTATCCCTTCGCGCTGTCGTTCATTGTCACCGGCGTCGTCTGGCAGTGGATACTCAATCCCGGCCTGGGATTGCAGGAAACCGTTCGCTCGATGGGCTTCGAAACCTTCACCTTTGACCTGATTTCGAACCGCAACACGGTGATATTTGCCCTGTTGATTGCGGGGATCTGGCAGGGCACGGGGTTTGTCATGGTGCTGATGCTGGCGGGCTTGCGGGGTATCGACGAAGATATCTGGAAAGCGGCGAGAGTGGATGGCATACCGAGGTGGAAAACCTACGTGCTGGTCGTCATACCGATGATGCGCGGCGTTTTGATCACCTCGCTGGTCATAGTCGCCGCCGGCATCGTCAAGCTCTATGATCTCGTTGTCGCAATGACCAATGGCGGACCAGGCATCGCTTCCGAAGTGCCGGCCAAATACGTCTATGACTTCATGTTCGCGCGCGCCAATGTCGGGCAGGCTCTGGCCGCATCCACCGTCATGCTGTCAACGGTGTTCATCATACTGATCCCGTGGATCTATCTCGAATACGGCAACAGGAGCCGCAAGCGATGAGCATTTCTGCTAAAGCCGCGCCGCGAGGCCCGAAACCGCGGAAAATAATCGATCCCGGCAGGATCATGCTCTACTCGCTGCTATTCGTGGCCGCGGTCTATTACCTGCTGCCACTTTATGTGATGGTGATGACGTCCCTGAAGGGTCTTCCCGAAATTAGGCTCGGGCAGATATTCGCACCACCGGTTGAGTTGACATTCGAGCCGTGGGTCAAGGCCTGGGATACGGCATGTACCGGTCTCTACTGCGAGGGGCTCAAAGTTGGATTTTGGAACTCCGTTAAAATTACGATCCCGAGTGTCATCGTATCGATCCTGATCGCGTCGGTGAACGGCTATGCGCTCGCCAATTGGAAGTTCAAAGGGTCAGAAGTCTTCTTCACAATCCTGATTTTCGGATCGTTCATTCCCTACCAGGTGATGCTTTATCCGCTTGTCATCATCACACGCGAGCTGGGTATCTTTGGTTCGCTGACGGGTGTGATATTCATCCACACCATATTCGGTATGCCGATCCTGACACTGCTGTTCCGCAACTATTTCGCTTCGTTGCCCGAAGAGCTGTTCAAAGCGGCGCGGGTGGACGGCGCCGGATTTTGGGGTGTTTTCCTGAAAATCCTCGTGCCGATGTCGACGCCGATATTCATGGTTGCGATTATTTTGCAGGTTACCGGTATCTGGAACGATTTCCTGTTCGGCGTTGTCTTTGCCGGAACGAAAAACTTCCCGATGACCGTGCAGCTCAACAATATCGTCAACACTACGCAAGGCGTCAAAGAATACAACGTCAACATGGCGGCAACGATCCTGACCGGTGCAGTGCCGCTGATAATCTACTTCCTTTCAGGAAAATACTTCGTCCGCGGCATCGCTGCCGGCGCGGTTAAAGGGTGATCGCAATGAACAGCATCGAAATTCGAGACCTGGTCCTCAACTTCGGCGATGTCAGTGTGCTGAAGGATCTCGATCTGGACATCGGCGAGGGAGAGTTTTTGGTCCTGCTGGGTGCTTCGGGTTGTGGCAAGTCGACATTGCTCAATTGTATCGCAGGCTTGCTGGATGTCTCAGATGGTCAAATCTCCATCAATGGCCGCAATGTGACATGGGATGAACCCAAGGATCGTGGCATCGGCATGGTCTTCCAGTCCTATGCGCTCTATCCGCAAATGACGGTCGAAGGAAACCTGTCTTTTGGATTGAAGAATGCCGGGATGGCGCGTGAAGAGATCGCAAAACGCATTGCAAACGCTGCGGCCACGCTGCAAATCGAGCCTCTGCTGAAGCGCAAGCCGGCTGAACTTTCCGGTGGACAGCGCCAGAGAGTTGCCATCGGCCGTGCGCTGGTCCGCGACGTCGATGTGTTCCTGTTCGATGAGCCATTGTCCAACCTTGACGCCAAGCTACGTGCCGAGTTGCGGGTTGAAATCAAGCGGCTGCACCAGCGCCTCAAGAATACCATGATCTATGTGACACACGATCAGATCGAAGCACTGACCCTTGCCGACAGGATAGCGATCATGAAGGGCGGTTCGATCCAGCAACTGGACACGCCGCACGGCATTTATGCCAAGCCGGTCAACAAGTATGTGGCCGAATTCATCGGTTCGCCCGGTATGAATTTCCTCGACGGTCAATTGCAGAACGACGGCTCACCTTCTTTCAAGACGACGGACGTCGCGATAGAAATGAAACGTTATCCTTTCGAGAACGGTAATGCCAACCAGGGCGATGCGGTGTTCGGCATCCGACCGGAGGATGTGCTTACAGGCAAAGAAGCCAAAAAGATGCCTTTCAATGCTGAAGTATCGATCGATGTCATGGAGCCAATGGGGTCCGATACGCTCGTCTGGTCGAAGCTGTCGGGACACGATTTCTGTTTTCGCGTCGACGGCCAAAGCACCCTGTCCCCCGGTGAGCAGGTGCCGATCGGCTTCGATCCACAACGCGCTTCTCTCTTCGATGCTTCGAGCGAACTCAGACTATAATCTGCGGTAAGGTTTTTCACAGTATGGATTTCTCATTCCAGCTCTACAGCGCCCGGAACTTTCTGCCCTGGGGCGCTGTTCTTAGACAATTGGCTGAATTTGGCTACCGGCAAGTCGAAGGCTTTGGTGGTGCCTACGAAGATGTGCAATCGTTTCGCCGCGCGATGGACGAAAACGGATTATCCATGCCGTCCGGGCATTTCGGCATCGATGCGCTTGAAACCAATTTTGCTCAGGTCGAGGCGACTGCCGCTGCACTGGGGATATCGAAGATCGTCTGTCCGTTCCTGACACCGGAACTACGCCCAACATCGGCGGCGGGCTGGCACACGCTTGCCGGTCGTTTGGCAGCAATCGGACAGAAGGTTGCGGCAAGCGGCCGATCATTTGCCTGGCATAATCACGATTTCGAGTTCCATTCGTTGGCCGACGGTCGTACGCCGATGCAAATACTGCTTGATGACGCACCGGGCGTGGAGTGGGAAGCCGATCTGGCCTGGATCATACGCGGCGGTCATGATCCGCACGATTGGATTGACAGATATGGTGACAGGATCACTGCGGTTCACGTCAAGGACATCGCGGCGCCGGGTGAGTGTGCCGACGAAGACGGTTGGGCCGATGTCGGTCATGGTACCATGCCGTGGAGACAGCTGGTCGAGGCACTGAGGTCGAAAGGCAAGTGTCATCTGTTCATTGCCGAGCACGACAATCCGAGCGACATGGCCCGGTTTGCCGGTCGCTCAATCGAATCCATGCGCGCGTTCATGGAGCCAGCCAATGTCTGACAAGTGTGGCATAGGGATTATCGGTTGCGGCAGCATCTCTGCGAGCTACCTCAGGCTCGGTCCACTGTTTCGCGGCATCGATATTGTTGCCTGTGCCGATATCAATGAAAATGCAGCCAAGACACGGGCTGAGGAGTTTGGTATCCGCGCGATGACCGTCGACGACTTGCTGGCCGACGACAGTATCGAGATCGCCGTTAACCTGACCATTCCGGCAGCGCATTTCGAAGTATCTGCCAAAGTGCTGGAAAGCGGGAAACACGTCTACTCCGAAAAACCCTTTGTGCTCTCGGTGCAAGACGGCAAGCGTTTGTCCGCACTCGCGGATGAAAATGACAAGCGCATTGGCTCGGCACCGGACACGTTTTTCGGTGGCTCCCACCAGCTTGCGCGAAATCTTATCGACAGCGGAATGGTCGGCCAGATCACAAGTGGCACATGCCATGTGATGAGCCATGGCATGGAACATTGGCATCCCAATCCGGATTTCTTTTTCAAGCCCGGTGGCGGACCAATTCTTGACCTCGGACCTTACTACATCACCAATCTGGTTCAGCTGATCGGTCCGGCAAAACGGGTAGCGGCTGTCACATCCACGCCGGCCACCGAGCGGCTGATCACCTCACAACCACGCAGCGGCGAAACGATTACCGTTGAAACGCCGACCACCATCCATGCCATTATCGAATTTGTCTCGGGCGCAGTTGTGACTTTGGGTGCAAGCTGGGACGTCTGGAACAATCGCCACTCGCATATGGAGCTCTACGGCGAAACAGGTTCGCTCTATCTGCCCGATCCGAACTTTTTCGGTGGCGAGGTCGAATGCGTTCCAAGTTCCGGCGGATTTGCGGTTTTGCCGAATTGGGAACATCCGTTTTCCATCCCCAATCAGGAGCATTCGTCCGGAGCAATGGCGAATTACCGCACCGCCGGGCTGGCAGATATGGCGCTTGCTATCGTTGAGGGCCGTCCTCATCGGTGCTCCGGTGCGCTCGCCTTGCATGTCGTCGATATCATGACATCGATATTGGAATCGGGACAGAGCGGCAGCTTTGTCACCTTGCAAACCAGTTGCGAGCGCCCTGAGGCTTTTGGCGTCGACGAGGCCCGTGCAATGCTTGCAACAATGCCGGAAGGCATGTTCAGGGGTGCTGACGTCGCCTAGCACCAGACCGGATCATCTGACTGAAACATTCTTTTTGGGAGTTGACGCATGCCGTCGATAATCAAGGGTCCCGCGGTATTTCTCGCACAGTTTGCAGGCGATGAAGAACCGTTCAACTCGCTAGGGTCCATGGCCCGGTGGGCGGCTTCGCATGGATACAAAGGCATCCAGGTTCCAGCTTCCGACGATCGGCTTTTCGATGTCGAGAGGGCGGCAAACTCGAAAGATTACTGCGATGAGGCGGTCGGAATCTGCGCAGAGGCCGGCGTCGAGATTACTGAACTGTCGACCCATCTTCTCGGCCATCTCGTGGCGGTGCATCCGGCCTATGATCTGCAGTTCGATGCCTTTGCGCCGGCTGCACTCAAAGGGAAACCGCAAGAACGCCAGAAATGGGCGGTTGAACAGTTGAAACTTGCCGCGAAGGCGTCCGAGAATCTCGGACTTTTGGCGACGGCTTCTTTCACCGGTTCATTGGCCTTTCCCTATATCTACCCTTGGCCGCAGAGACCGGACGGACTGATCGAGGAAGCGTTCGATGAACTTACCAGGCGCTGGCGCCCCATTCTCGACGCCTTCGACGATGCCGGTGTCGATGTGGCATTCGAACTTCACCCGGGCGAGGACGTGTTCGATGGCGTGACCTTTGAAATGCTGCTTGAACGCCTCGACGGCCACAAGCGCTGCACCATCAACTACGATCCGTCGCATTTCGTTTTGCAGCAGCTCGACTATCTGGCGTTTATCGACATCTATCACGAGCGCATCGCCGCCTTTCACGTCAAGGATGCGGAGTTCAACCCGGACGGACGTCAGGGCGTGTATTCCGGTTACCAGCCGTGGCTGACGCGGGCAGGGCGGTTTCGCTCGTTGGGTGACGGCCAGATCGATTTCGTCTCGATTTTCTCAAAGCTGGCACAATACGGATATGACCGCTGGGCAGTGCTGGAATGGGAGTGCTGCCTGAAGAATCCCGAAGATGGTGCGGCGGAGGGCGCCCGGTTCATCGCCGATCACATCATCAAGGTGACCGACAAGGCGTTCGACGATTTCGCCGGCGGCGCTACCGACCGAAATCAGCTTCGCGACATGATGGGGATCGGTTCCTAGAGAAGAGAAACCTAGTAGGTCGCCCTACCGCCACTCAGGTCGAACACCGCGCCTGTGGTGAACGAGTTCTCCTCTGAACTCAGCCAGCAAATCATCGCGGCGGCTTCATCCAGCTCCATCATGCGGCCGCGCGGAATCTTCGACAGCATGTAGGCGATGTGTTCCTCGGATTGTTCCATGGCGCTCTTGGTCTTGGCGACTGCGGGCGTGACGCAGTTAACCGCGATGTTCTCGGACGCGAGTTCCTTGCCCAGACCCTTGGTCAGAGCAATCACCGCCGCCTTGGTGGACGAATAGGCACAGGCGTTGGGATTGCCTTCCTTGCCGGCGACCGACGCGACATTGACGATGCGGCCGTAGCCTTCGGATTGCATATGCGGCACCACGGCACGGCAGACGCGGAACGTTCCGGTCAATCCAACGTCCACGATTTCGGCAAACACATCAATGGGGTAGTCGATCAGCGGCGCGTTCGGACCGACCAGCGCAGCGTTGTTTATCAGAATATCGATTTTCCCGAAGTGTTGAAGGGTGGCCTTCGTTGCTGCATCGACGGACTCTGCGCCCGCAATATCGGTAATGTGCGCCAATACCCCGTCACCGAGCTCCTTTGCGGTTGCAGCAAGTTGGTCGGCGTCGCGGTCCCAAATGGCGACGCGAGCGCCGGATTCGAGCATGCGCTGTGTAACGGCGAGGCCGATACCCTGGGCGCCGCCGGTGACGACAGCAACGCGGTTGTTGAGATCATACTTGTTCATTTCAGTTTCTTTCGATGGGTATTGATGAGGTCTTGGTGCTGTCTAGGCGGAGTGGGATCAATCAAGGTGGAAGACTTCTTCCATGGACGCCCACCATTCACCGTCGGCCCTGGTTTCAAGCGCAACCTGCATCGGTCCGCAAATCTCCCACCATTTTTGTGTCTCGGGATCTTCGGCGATTGCCTGGGAATCTGCCTCGAAATCATCACCGATGTATTCCCAGTAGGCGAACATCACATTTTCCGGTTCGCGCAGGAAAATCGAATAGTTGGTAATGTTGCTTTTCGACAGTCGATCGAGGATCGACGGCCAGACGTCGGCGTGCAGCCGTTTGTATTCGGTTATGTCGTCGGCGTTGATTCCGATCATCATGCCCATGCGTTTCATATCGACCTCACAGTGAGTTCCAAGGAACGATCCGCTGGTTGCTTTTCCTACGCCGGTGCATCACGTCAGAGCGCGAACTTGACCCAGGCGCCGTTGCGCTGGCTTGAGCGCACGCACGCATCGACGAATGCCACGCCTTTCACGCCGTCCTGGACGGTCGGGAAAATCACGTCGGCATCGGCGTTGCCTCCGTCGCGAGCCGCATGGATCGACCGTGCCGCTTCCGCATAAATGTTGGCAAATCCCTCCAGATAGCCTTCGGGATGCCCGGGTGGAATGCGCGAGACGCGTGCCGCATCATCGCCGGAACCCGCTCCGGCGCGCGTGATCAGGCGCTTGGGTTCGCCAAGCGGTGTAAACCAGAGGTAATTCGGGTCCTCCTGACTCCATTCCAATCCGCCCTGTGAACCATACACGCGCAGTCTGAGAGCGTTCTCGTTTCCCGGAGCGACCTGGCTGCTCCACAGCATACCGCGAGCGCCACCTACATATCGCAGCATGACATGGGCGTTGTCGTCCAACTGCCGGCCTTCAACGAAGCAGGTCAGGTCGGCGGACACTTCCTCCACCTCGAGACCTGACACGAAACACGCCAAATTGTAGGCATGCGTGCCGATGTCTCCGGTCGAGCCTCCAGCGCCGGCTTGGGCCGGATCGACACGCCAGGATGCCTGTTTCTGACCCGTCGCTTCCAGATCGCCGGACAGCCAATCCTGCGGGTACTCGGCCTGAACGACACGGATCTTTCCCAATTCCCCGTCCTGGATCATTCGTCGGGCCTGGCGGATCATCGGGTAACCGGTGTAGTTATGGGTCAGGACGAAAACCGCCTTTGTCTTTTCAACCAGTGCTGCGAGTTTTTTCGCATCGCGAAGATTGGAGGTCAGTGGTTTGTCGCAGATGACGTGAATGCCGCGCTTGAGGAACTCGCGGGCGACGGGATAATGCATGTGATTTGGCGTGACGATCGACACCGCCTCGATTCCGCTTTTCAGCCGTGCTTCGCGTTTCGCCATGTCCAGATAGCTGCCGTAATTGCGGTCTTCAGCAAGACCAAGCTCGGCGCCCGACGCCCGTGCGCGTTCCGGATCCGACGAAAGCGCTCCGGCAACCAGTTCAAAATGGTCGTCGATGCGTGAGGCGATCCGGTGAACGGCTCCGATAAATGCGCCTTGCCCGCCACCAACCATGCCAAGACGGATTCTGCCGGCCCGACTGGTGCTGCTTCCTTCAATTGCCATGGCCAGTCTCCCTACGATATGCCGAGCATGCGCTTGTTGGCCGCCTCGTCGGTCGAACCAGCGGCAAAATCGTCAAACGCCTTTTCGGTCACCTTGATGATGTGTGCGGCGATGAACGGTGCACCTTCGGCGGCACCCTGTTCGGAATCCTTGATCGCGCATTCCCATTCCAGTACAGCCCATGAATCATAATCGTATTGAGCCAGTTTCGAGAATATGGCCGAGAAATCGACCTGGCCGTCGCCGAGCGAGCGGAAACGGCCGGCGCGTTCGATCCATGGAGCGTAACCCGAATAAACGCCTTGGCGACCCGTGGGATTGAACTCAGCATCTTTCACATGGAAGGCACATATCCGCTGGTGATAGATATCGATGAAATCGAGGTAATCGAGCTGTTGAAGCAGGAAGTGCGACGGATCGTAGTTGATCTGGCAGCGCGGATGTCTGTCGAGCCGCTCAAGCAGCATCTCAAACGTGGTGCCGTCGAACAAATCCTCGCCGGGGTGGATCTCGTATCCGACGTCGCAGCCCGCCTCGTCGAATGCGTCCAGAATGGGACGCCAGCGATTGGCCAATTCGTCAAAGGCGGCCTCAATCAGACCCGCCGGCCGTTGCGGCCAGGGATAAAGATAAGGAAAAGCCAGTGAACCTGAAAAAGTGACATGCGAGGCAAATCCCATATTTGCCGAAGCCTTCGCCGCCATCTTCATCTGGTTTACCGCCCATTCCTGCCGGGCAGACGGATTTCCATGGACCTCCGGCGGGGCAAAGCCGTCGAAAGCTTCATCATATGCCGGGTGAACCGCCACGAGCTGGCCCTGGAGATGTGTTGAAAGATCGGTAATTTCAACGCCAGCGTCACGGCAGGTGCCAATAACCTCGTCACAGTAAGTCTTGCTGCCTGCCGCCTTTTCCAGATCAAAAAGATTTCCATCCCAACTCGGCAGCTGAATGCCCTTGTAGCCATGGTCTGCGGCCCATTTCGCGACAGTGTCGAGAGCATTAAACGGCGGCTCATCACCACCGAACTGCGCCAGAAATATCGCCGGCCCCTTCATTGTTTTCATCTTTCCCGTCCTCCCGAAAACAGTCTTGCAATTACTTCCACGGCCCAGGGTCGCTCCGCCTAAGCCTTCGCCCAGGTCTCGCGCAGAAAGTCGTGGCCGAACCGATAAACTTCCTCCCTGGACGGAAAGAAGTCCCGCCAAACCTTTGTGGCCGCCGCCAAATCGGGTAACGCCCGTCCAAATGATTCTATCGTGCACCACCCGTCATAACCGCCGGACTTCAATGTACGAAGTGTAGCCTCCCAGGGTACGTGGCCTTTGCCGGGCGTACCCCTGTCGTTCTCCGACACGTGCACATGGCTGATGGAATCCAGATTCGGAGTGATGACCCCGACAGGGTCCTTCTCTTCGATATTGGCATGGAATGTGTCGTACAGCAGCCCATAATTATCAGCGCCCACCGCATCCACGACTTTTGCAGCATCTTCGACGGTATTGAGCACATAGCATTCGAACCGGTTGAGCGGTTCGACGGACAGTTTGATGTTCTTGCTTTGCGCATATTCTGCCGCGCGTTTGTGTACGGCAACCAGATTGGACAGTTCAGCACTGGTTGGCGGGTCACCGGAAAAGACGCCCAGCGGCTGATGAAACGGGCCGCACAACACTTCGCCGCCAGCAGCTTCAAGGCAGTCAATTGCCCATTTGATGTGCGCAAGCGCCGCTTCCTGAATGCCGGGATCGTCGCTCAGGCAATTGGCCTCCTCGCCAGGCATGACACAGACTGCGGTGCTGCGCAGACACCGGCATCGCGAATTGCACTTCCGATCACGGCGTATTGTTCAGGCGTACCGCCGAAAAGGGGCAACTCAACCCCGTCATAGCCGGTCTTTTTCAGCGTTTCGAAGAGCGGAAAATGCTCTTCGGTTATTTCCGTTGTCCAAAGTAGGAGATTAAATCCCAACAGCATGGGAAATCCTTTCCTGTTGCGGGTTGATCAACCCGTTTTTATCGGCAGCGTTGCCATTGCCTGTCTGGTGTCCTCGAAGGAAACGATGCCTGCGTCAGAGCCCAGACCACTGGCAACCAGTGCAGCGGCAGCCTGGGCAAATCGCAACGAAGTCTCAAGGTCCATCTTGTGGTGGAGTGCGGTAATAAATCCGGCGTCAAACGCGTCACCGCAGCCGGTCGTGTCGACGATATCGATATCATAAGCGGGGGATTGCATGATGGTTCCATCGCGATCGGCATAATAGGCACCGTCCGGGCCGAGCGTGAACACACACGATCTTGCGCCGGCATCCATCAGCATTTTCGCACAGTCGTCAGCGCTTTGCTTGCCGGAGAGATCGCGGGCCTCCTCGATTGATGGCATGAAATAATCGATATGCGGCAGAAGCGGACGAACGATCTCGATCGTTTTATCATCGGTTGCAATCAGATCGAAGGTTACGGTGCGGCCGCGGCGTTTGGCTTCCGCCAACAGGATTTCGCTGGGCTTGCCGTCGAGACGCCTGAGCAGCCCAGTTCCGCCGAGGTGAACGATCGGTGCATCGAATACCTGATCATATACTTCAGGACGGCACGTCAAAATGGTCGGACGCTCCGCGCACATGCAGTGCCGGCCGGTCGCCATTGGGCCGGACGTTGAGGATCGTGGCCGAGGTGGGCACGCCGTCGAGTCGCTGCATCTGGGAAATATTGACGCCATGTTTCTCGAGTGTTGCCAGTACCCAGTCGGCCTTTTCGTCGTTGCCGACGGCACCGACCGCCAAGCTGCGCAGGCCGAGTTTTGCAGTGTCAACGACCGTTCCACCTGCCGTTCCGGCGACGGTGAGACGAATCTCCTCGATGAAATCCACGCCGCCGCCATCCGGAATTGCGGTGACCGGGCGGCCAAGAACATCGAGAATATAAAGCCCTATGACGGAAACATCAGCAGACATGGCCTAATTCCTCTTTGCCATGCGAAACACCAGAAACCACAAGATCGCATCGGCGACGACAAGCACCCAGACGAGCGGGTGCTGCCAAAACGGCGGGGCAGGGCCGACCAGTGATGAACCGGCCGGCGGCGGTTTTCAGGAATGCCAGACCATAAAGATAGGCAGCCACGATCGCGACAATCAGCGCGGTGCAGAAAATCAATGCCACGATCGTCGCCGCAAATACAATGGTTCGGGCAGGGGTTCCCGGCTCGGCCAGCGGCAGCAGATTGTTTGCCAGTGCGGCCAGGACGACCAGCCCGCAACCGATGGAAAATACCGTCAGGGAGAACGGCTGGAAGATCATGAACAGCGCCAGAATGCCGAGGCCGATCACTGCGAACTCCAACCGCAGGGCGGCATTGGCGGACATGCCCTCAATATTCTTGTCAGTCACTGTCGCACCGCCTTCCCGGAATCATCAAAAATGTGAACCTGACCGGGTTCAGGAACGAGATGTAGCGTTTCGCCCGTGGCAACCCTGTCCTGTCTGGGAACCACCACTCTGATCTCGGTGTCAGCGAGCGTTCGCGCATGTACCAGGATCTCAGCACCCATAGGCTCGATGATCTCGGATTTGACTGTTATTGAATTGGCGACAGATTCGGAGCTGACCGTGAAGGCGCGCGGACGAATTCCCAGTGTTACGGACCCTGGTTGAAGCATCGATGCCGCCCCCATTCCCGCAACCGTCAGATTTTCGCTACCGATGGTTACCTTGGCATCGGAACCCTCCGTGCCCTGAAAGCCAACATCAAGCAAATTCATCTGCGGCGTACCGATGAAGCTGCCGACAAAGGCATTTTCCGGTTTCGTGAAAACTTCGTGCGGCGTTCCGATCTGCTCGATGATGCCGTCACGCATGATGGTGATGCGGTCCGCCATGGTCAGGGCTTCCAGCTGGTCATGGGTGACAATCACGGTCGCTTTTGACAGCCCCTGCAACACCTCCTTGATTGGCCACGCATCGATTCACGCAGTTCCACATCGAGGCGTGAAAGAGGTTCATCGAACAAAAAACAGGTCGGTTCGCGGATGATGGCGCGCGCGACCGCAACCCGCTGTTTCTCGCCTTCTGCGATTTCGTTGGGTTTGCGGTTAAGAACGTCGGTTAGCTGCAATATCTCGCTGACCTCGGCGACACGCTTGTCCCGTTCGGCCTGTTGCAAACGTTCGGCAAACAGCGGGAAAGCCAGGTTTTCCGCAACCGTAAGCGCCGGGTAGAGCGCGTAGAACTGAAACACCATTGCGATATTGCGCTGTTCGGGCGTCAGGGTTGTTGACGCGACGATCGGCAAACAATCACATCGCCGCTGCTCGGGCGTTCCAGCCCGGCAATCATGCGCAGGCTTGTGGTCTTGCCGCACCCGGAAGGTCCAAGCCAGACATACCACTTCGCCGGCGTCAACGAACAGATCGAAATCGCGCACGGCGGTAAAATCACCGAAAATGCTTCGTCACTTTCTTTAGTTCGATGGTTGATTTCATCGTTTCACCGTTCCGAAAGTGACACCGCGCAGCAATTGATTCTGCAGGAAGAAGGTGACCAGGATGACCGGTATCAGGAAAAGCGTCTCAATGGCGGCCAGCAGGCCCCAGCGCACGCCGATGTCACCGCCGATGGTCTGCGACATGGCAACCGGTACGGTGCGCGTTTCCACGCCGGTCAGCAGCAGTGCAAACAGGAACTCGTTCCAGGTAAGGATCAGACCGAAGACCGCGGTTGCGGCCAAACCGGCGACCACCTGGGGCATACATATGCGCAGAAAAACCCGGCGGTCGGACGATCCGTCAATGCGCGCAGCGTCTTCCACATCGGGTGATAATTCATCGAAGAAACTTTTCATCATCCAGATGGTGAAAGGCAGGTTGAATGCGGTGTAGAGCAGGATGATGCCCGTATAGGTGCCGGCCAATCCTGTCACCCGGAACATCAGCATAACCGGGATGATCACAACGATGGCGGGCAGCATGCGCGTGGTCAAAATGATGAAAAGATAGGTATCGTTGCCCTTAAGCGGGTAACGGGAAAACCCGAAGGCGGCCAGTGTTCCGATGAAAAGTGCGATCAGGACCGAAGAACCGGCAATGAATACCGAATTGAAGAAGAACAGGTCGAAGCCGGTATCCTGCGCTGCTGCACCTGCAGAAAAGGATCTTGAGAACACACTTACAAAGTTGTCGAATGTCGGTTCGAACGTGTAGGTTTCGGGGATCAACCCGAAAATCGAGGTGGGAAACAGTTTCGCCGGAACGGCCAGCGCCTCGTTGTGTTCCTTGAACGCAGTTATGACGATGACGAGAACCGGAAAGAAGTAGGCAAAACTGACCAGGCCGGCAACCGCCGTGCGGCCCCAACCGGCCCGATCGACCTCTCGGGCTGCACGCAATCCGCCATCTGAAAACAGTCGATTGAACATACTATGCTTCCCGAGATCGCCGGTTGGCGAGATAAAGATAAAGATTGGTGAGGACGATGACCGTGAACAACAGGACGTACGAAAGTGAGGATGAGTAAGACGTCTTGTTGAACTGGATGGCCTGCCGATAGACGTAGAGCGCTATGGTCTCGGTCTGCTGGCCGCCATCGGTCAGAATGAACACCACATCAAACAGTTTGAACGCCTCGATGGTCCGAAATAGCAGCGCCAGCAGAAGCAAACCCTTCACGTAGGGAAAGGTAATGAACCAGAACCGGCGCCAGGCCGGCACGCGGTCAATGGAGGCCGCTTCGTACAGATATTTTGGTACCGATACGAGACCGGCAAGCACCAGCAACATGACGAACGGCGCCCACATCCAGGCATCGGCAATGACGATTGCCGCTATCGCGCCTGCTGTCGACGATATCAGCACAAAGGATTCGTCGGTGAACAGATTGACCACCTGGCTGACGAGGCCAAATGTCGGATCGTAATAGTACCTGAAGAACGCACCAACAGCGACGTAGGAGAGCATCATTGGCGTCAGCACGAGGATCAGTAGATAGCGGCGCAGTGGGAACTGTTTGGAGAACAGAATCGCCAACAGGAAACCGACCACCATTTGAACCGCGACGGTGAGCACGACAAGCAATGCGGTTGTTGTCATCCGGTCCCAGACCACCGGATCGGAGATCAGGCGTTCATAGTTTCTAAAACCAAGGAAACGCAAAGTCTGCCGGTCGGCCCGATAGGCGTAGAAAGAAAGCCCAAGAGACCACAACAGCGGGAATATGTTCATGACAACGAGCACAGCGATGGCCGGCGCGACCAACAGCCCACCGGTGTAGCGTCCCCATGCATTGACCACGGCTGTCGCCGCGACAAGTATTACGGCCGCACCCGACAGATAAAATGCCGCTGTCGGTGGAAGTGCAATGATCGAGGCTGGAATGGCGATAATCGCCGCGACCAGTGCCAGGCGCCAGTTGCCCCAACGCAGTGAAAAAAAAGCCATTGGCAACAGGCTGCATGGTGGTTGCGATGCTCATCGGATCTCTAAAATGCGAGTTGTAGTGTCTGTGCCGACAATCGGTCGGCACAGACATTTGTGAAGCAGTAACTTATTGGATGAGGCCGGCATCCTCTAACAATTGCTGTTGGAAATCAGCAATGTTGTCCAATTTCGTCTTGGCATCCTGCTTGCCTGTAATCGCCAGGTCGAACTGCTCTTGCTGTTGAACGAGAAGCTCGAAGAACTGCGGAATGTGCCAGACATCCTGCTGCCAATCGAGGCCTGCCGCCCAGGTGCGGTTCCACGGACGATAGGTCACATATTTCGGATCATTGTAGACCGATTTGATGGCGCTCTGTCCGCCGGCCGCAGCAAATTGATGCTGAATGTCGGGTGACAGCCACCATTTGACGAAATCAACCGCTTCCTTGATCTTCATGTCGTCCGTCCAGCTCATGATGACAAAGGGCTGGCCGCCGATATTGGAAGTCCGGTCAATTTTCCCATCGGCCTTTTTCAAGCCAGGCATGGCTGCAAATGCGATATTGCCCGCAACCTTCGAAGTGTCAGGATTGATGGCGCTTTCGGCAAAAACCGATCCACTCGATATTGAGTGCGATTTTTCCCTCGCGGAACAGCTCATCGGTTTTGAATATGTCCATGGAGCCGGTTTTGACGACCGGCGGCATGTACTGCAGCAGGCTCAGATAATGATCGAACGCTTTGACTGCAGTCTCAGAGTTCACCACGCCTTTTGCCTGGGCATTGGGGATATTGGTCTCGTCCCAAATGCCTGCGCCATGCTGCCAGATAAATCCGTTGATCTGCATGGACGAGAAGTCGTAGCCCTTGCCGGCCTGATAGGCGATGCCATAGAAATCATCGTCGGCGGCTTTACCGGCCAACATGTCGCCCTTCTTGCGCATGAAGAACTGACCAATCTTTCCGAACATGTCCCAGTCCATCTGGTCGAGCTCTTCAGGTGAACATGGCAGTTTCTCGCCGAATTTCGCCTGGAAGGCAGCCTGTTCATCCGCATGGCACAAAACATCGGTGCGCGCATAGGTGATCAGGATATCGGGCATTTGCGGGAATCCGTAGATATTGTCAGATTTGTACGGATAGGTCGCATAGGCCTCAAGCGGCGCCGAATGCATGTCGTCCAGTGTCGCCTTGAGGTCGGGATCGGCATCGATCAGATCGTTGAGTTTGCGATAATAACCACCTTCTATGAACGCTCCGAGCCATTGGCTGTCGGACACCGCCATATTGTATTTCTGCTCGCCTGAGGTCAGGGAAGCATTGAGACGGGTGTAGTAGTCCGGCCATGGAATGAAGTCGACTTCCAGCTTGACGTCATTGCCCGACTGAGCCTTGTACTGCTCGTCGAACAGTTTCTTCATGATGCGTGTCGGCGGCCAATCCGGCACAGCCATGTTCAGTACGATTTCTTCTGCGAAAGCAGTCGTTGCCAGCGTCAGGCCCAGGCACCCCGCCAAAGCTGACGATACCAGTGACCGTCTTATGGATAATGTCATAGTCTCCTCCCTTGTTGGACTATTCGTTTATTTTCTAAGCGGTTCGTGCAATTGCGATGCCATCGGACTTCCGAAAGAGATACACATCTTCCGGAGCGACCATGATCGGCAGTTTATCTCCTGGATTAACTCCGGCAGCTTCCGCTTCCGGCAGTAGAATTCGAATCGTCGGTCCCTCGGCCGCCAGTGACACGACGGTCAGATCGCCGAGAGGTTCCACCAGCTTTACCGGAAGAACGATGTTCGGTTTCGCCTGCTTTGCGAGCTTTATGTCGGACGGGCGAATGCCCATAATCATCGGTTCATCGGGAACTTTTGGTCGCTTTGACAAGTTTATCTTGCCAATTGGCGACTCCACCGTGCGCCCCTTGGCGACCGCGGCGATTTCCAAAAGGTTCATGTGCGGCGAACCGATTTTCGACGCCACATAGATATTGTCCGGCTGCTCGTACAGAGCGTCGGATGATCCTTGCTGCACCACGTGGCCGTTTTCCATGACCGCGATGCTTTCACCCATCGACAACGCCTCCAACTCGTCAGGCGTCGCATAGACGATCGTCATGCCAAACTGCCGGTGTAGTCGTTTCAGTTCGGCGCGCATATCGTGCCGCAGCTTGGCATCGAGATTGGTCAGTGGCTCATCCAGCAGAAGCAGTTTCGGCCGGCGGATGAGCGCGCGGCCGAGGGCAACGCGCTGCTGTTCGCCACCGGAAAGCGTAGATGGTTTGTTTTTGAGCCGGTGGGTCAGGCGCAGCATTTCTGCCGCTTCACCGATACGGTCATTGATCTCGGCTCGCGAGATGCCTTCCTCCGTGAGGGGATAGGCGAAGTTTTGCGCCACCGTCAGATGCGGATAAAGCGCGAAGGATTGGAATACCATGGAGACGCCGCGCTCTCGTATCGGCGCGTTCGTCATGTCCTCGCCGTCGATTTCAATGGTACCGGCATCAACGACTTCGAGACCTGATATGGTGCGCAACGTGGTCGTCTTGCCAACCGAACTCGGACCGAAAAGAACAAAGAAACCGCCCGCTTTCACTTCGAAGCTGAGTTCGTTCAGCGCTTCGACGGTGCCAAATCGCTTTGACACGCCGGAGATCCGTAGCGCAGGCTTGGACTCTTTGGTCACCGATACCCCTCAACCGCCATGTTGGCCACCATTACCCCTTTGCGTTTTCCCACTGTCTGGTTTGTGCCGAGCGCAAAACGGCGTCAGTCACAAGGTCGGTTGCCAGCGCTTCCCTGAATGTCGGGACGGGGCACTGCTTCCATCCAAACCGACAACAAAATCGGCGAATTGGTGAACGAATGAGTGCTCGTAGCCGATCGACAGGCCCGGTACCCACCATTTATCCATGTAAGGATGATCGCCGTCCGTGACGTGGATGGACCGCCAGCCTCTTACCCGGCCTTCGTCGCCGTGATCAAAATACTCCAGCCGATGCAGGTCATGCAGATCCCAGAAAATGGAAGCGTGTTCGCCGTTTATCTCCAGCGTGTAGAGCGCCTTGTGGCCGCGCGCATATCGGGTCGCCTCGAATGTTGCCAGCGAACCATTGTCGAAGCGGGCGAGGAACAGGCTGGCATCGTCGATCTCGACCGGTTCGACCTTGCCGGTCAGGTTGTGCATGCGCTCCTTGATGAATGTTTCCGTGGTTCCGGACACCGTATCGATCGGTCCGTTCAGCCACATCGCGGTATCGATGCAATGGGCGAGCAGATCACCGGTCACGCCGCTTCCGGCGACGCTTGCATCCAGCCGCCACAAGGCAGCGCCACCCTGTGGAAGGTCATCCGCGATGGTCCAGTCCTGCAGGAATTTGGCGCGATAGTGAAAGATGCGGCCGAGCTTGCCTTCGTCGATAAGCTGTTTGGCGAGTGTCACAGCCGGAATACGCCGATAATTATACCAGACCATGTTGGCGACACCGGCTTTCTCGACCGCGTCGACCATCGCTTGCGATTCCTCGGCGTTGCGCCCAAGCGGCTTTTCGCACATCACCATCTTGCCGGCTTCCGCTGCGGCGATGGCGATATCCTTGTGCATGTCGTTTGGCGCGGTGATATCGATCATATCGATGTCATCGCGCGCGACCAGCTTTTGCCAATCGGTTTCTACTGACGAGAATCCCCAGCGCGCGGCATGTGCAGCGGCCTGCTCCTTATTGCGGCCGCAGACGGCCACGAGTTCCGGTGAATAGTCGAGGTCAAAGAAATTTTCGGCACGGTTGAACGCATTCGAATGCGCTCTACCCATGAAGCCATATCCGACCAGTCCGATGCGAAGTTTCTTGGCCGCCATGTCACTCACTCCAACCATGTGCGTCACGCACTTTGATCATCGCCGCAAGGATGTCGTTCCAGGTTTGCTGCTTGAGCAAATCCTCATTGGCAAACATGCAGCCGTCCCAGCAGATGTGATGAGTCGCCTTGGTCAGATTTCCGTCCCCGTCGCGCAGCCAGAATCCGGCATGGCGCGGAATATCGAGACGTCCGTTCGGGTCCGTCACCATGCAGTGGCGCCCGGTCTTGTCGTGGCTGCCCATGCCTTTCACCGTGCCGTCATTCTGGGCAACGTGAAAATCAATTGTCCATGGGCGCAGGGCATCGGTGACCTTGCGCAGCGCTTCGTCCAACGCGGCGGTGTCACCCCATTCGAAATCGTCGGGAAGAATACGTGCCTCGGGAGCATTGTAACCCATCGTGTAGAGCAGGGTATGGGCCATATCCGCTTGAAAACCGAGCGTTTGCGGACGGTCGACCATTTCCAGAAGTTCGACCATCGACTTCCAGGAATGCATGCCACCCCAACAGATTTCGCCTTCGGCTGCGAGCCGCTCACCGTGATCTTCGGCGATCTCGCAGGCTTCGGTAAATGTATCGGCGATCAATTTCGTTCCGGCTACTGGATCTTTTGCCCAATCTTCAACACCGGCAGCGGAATCGATGCGAACGACGCCGCTCTTGCGCACGCCCAGTTCACGAAGACGCTGCAGAATGCGACAGGACTTCTTTACCATTTCCAGGAAACGATCACGGTCGTCCTGTGAGCCCATCGCCGAACCGCCGCCGACGGGCGGCCAGACTGGTGCGACCGCCGATCCGATCGCCAGACCGAGCGCGGAGACCTTGTCAGCGAGTTCCTTAATGCCGTCGTCGGAGACATCGATCGGGGTGTGTGGTTCTGCCAGAAACAAGTCGACGCCATCGAACTTGACGCCATCGACTTCAGCGCTCGCGGTCAAGTTCAACATCGTGTCGAGGTCAAGCGGCGGCTCTGAATCTGGTCCCTTGCCCACAAGACCGGGCCACATGGCATTGTGTAGTTTAGGATAAGTGTTTGCGGATGCCACGGTCGTCCTCCCTAAAACACGCCGGCAAGACCACTCCCACCCACACCGGCAAACGGTTAATTTCGACAATTTGTCAAACTGCGCTGACAATTGGAAATTAGACTGATATATTAATATCAGGACAGTTGGCTGCTTGCAACAGATTGCTAAAACATTGACCGATAAATTATCAGTCCAAAAAACAACCGAAGTTCCCGACTGGTCTTTCGACAGTGTCGACCGCGCACGACCGTTGCGCGATCAGGTTTACACGTTGATCCGTCTGAAGATCCTGACCGGCATGTTGCCGCCTGGTGGAACACTCGACGAAAAGTCGATTTCGGGTCATCTCGGCGTGTCTAGAACCCCGGTTCGCGAGGCGGTACAGCGGCTCAGCGACGAAAATTTGGTCGAGATTAAGCCGCAATCCGGCACATTGGTCGCACCGGTATTGCGCGCCAACATTCACCAGGCTTTTCTGATCCGCCGGGCGCTGGAAAGCGAGACGGTTGCGGCAGCAGCTCTCGCCATGACACCGCGAGACGAAGGCCGACTGGAAAGCAATTTTCTTCAACACCGTTTGGCGATCGAGCATGAACAATATGTCGATGCGATCAGCCTGGATGACGATTTTCACCGGACCATCGCCGAAATTGCAAAATTACCGCTGTTGTGGCGGGCGGTGACAATCTTCAAGGCGCAGCTAGACCGGTGCCGGTATCAGACTGTCCCGAAAAAAGGGTATGGAGAAGCGACCTTGCAGCAACACCGCGAGATAATCGACGCGTTGAAAAGCCGCGATGCGCAAGCCGCCAAGGCCATGATGAGAGCGCACCTTGATCGAACTTATTCAGGGATCCGGGAGTTCCTCGAGCAAGACGACACAGAGCATTAGCGCCATTTGGGTGTTGTTTGCCTTACGAGCCTGGAATTCGCACCGTTTCGCGTAGACATCGCTGATCACGCCATCCGCCGCGCAATCGCACGCTCGAGATCAGGCATGGCAGCGACGAGTTCCTTACCGGCAGCCGACTGCGGATCGGCAAGCACCGCGCCCGTTTTGCCCCGCTCAACGATCTTGCCTTCATGCATGACCATCACATCGTCGGTTATGGCGCCGGCAACGTGCAGATCGTGGGTAATGAACAAATAGGCCACGCCAAGCCGATCATTAAGATCAGCAAACAAGTCGAGTACTTGTGCTCGAATGGACACGTCGAGCGCGGATACCGGTTCGTCGCAAACCACCAGCTTGGGCCTGGTGATGATGGCGCGCGCAATCGAGATGCGCTGGCGTTGCCCGCCGGAAAACTCATGGGGGTATTTGTCGAGATCGGACGGCGCAAGTCCGACTTCGCCCAGTGCGGCTATGGCCATGTCACGGCGTTCGGCGTGCGACGGTTGTTTCTCCAAAAGATGCAGTGGCTCTGTTATCAGGCGCTCAACCTTGTGGCGCGGGTTAAAGGATCCGTAGGGATCCTGAAACACCACCTGCATATTGCGCCGGTGGGGCCGCAATTCGGTATCGTCGAGCTTGCCTAGGGACTCTCCGTTGAAAAAGATGTCGCCTGCGGTCGGTCGATCGAGCGCCAGGATCATCCGTGCCAATGTAGACTTGCCGCAACCGGAACGGCCGACCAGAGCCATGGAATGACCTGGCTCCAGCTCGAAACTGACGTCGTCGACCGCCCTGAACTTGGCGGCCGGCCGGAACAGGCTGGTGCGGCGTCCGGAATAGTCCCTGATGACGGAACTGACGGACAGCAGCGGTTTTTTATCCAATTGATTTCTCGACGTTTCAGCTCTTGCCGGTACATGTGAGGAGGCTTCGGCAAGCTGGCGGGTATAGGGATGTTTCTGTTCCGACAGGATTTTTGCCGTTTCGCCGGACTCGATTACCTGCCCATTGCGCATGATCGTCACTCGGTCGGCCATGTCGGCCACAACAGCCAGATCATGGCTGATCAGCAGCAGCCCCATGCCGTTTTCGTCAACCAGGTCTTTCAACAATTCGAGGATTTGCGCCTGCAACACCACATCCAGTGCAGTCGTCGGTTCATCGGCGACCAGAAGCTTGGGATTGAGGGCGCAGGCGATGGCGATCACCACCCGTTGGCGCTGTCCGCCGGACAATTCGTGCGGATATCGGCTCAATGGAAACTTCTCTTTCGGAAGGCCGACGCGCGCCAGCATGCGGCTGGCCTTGTCTTCCGCGTCGGGGCGATTGGCGGAGGTGTGCCAACGAATACCTTCAGCGACCTGTTCGCCAATGGTCTTGACCGGATTAAGTGCCGTCATCGGCTCTTGGAAAACCATGCCGATATCATCTCCGCGCAAAGCGCACATTTGGTCCTCAGAGGCAGCCAGAATATCCTTGCTATCGAATGTGAGGCGGCCGGATGCGCGACTGGCGTGCGGCAGTAGTTGCATCAGTGCCAGTGCGGTCATCGATTTGCCGGAGCCCGATTCTCCCACCAATCCCATCACCTGGCCGCTTTCGACGGTCAGGTTGACGCTGCTCAGGATTGGCGTATCGCCAATCGACAGGTCGAGCTTTTCGATTTCCAGCAGGCTCACCGTTCACGCCTCAGTTTCGGATCAAGCACATCGCGCAATCCGTCACCCAGCAGGTTGAGGCCGAGGACGGTCGCAACAATGGCAAGACCCGGGAAGATTGCCATGTGAGGGGCAACAACCATGCGCACCTGCGCGTCGAACAGCATTCGACCCCAACTGGGCATCGGCGGTTGAGCTCCAAGGCCGACATAGGAAAGTCCGGCCTCGGCGAGAATGCCCAATGCGAACTGGATTGTACCCTGAACCAGCAGCACGCTGGCGATGTTGGGAAGAATATGCTCAGTCGTGATCTGGGCGGCATTCTTGCCGCACGCACGCGCTGCCAGGACGAATTCCCTGGGCCATATGGACAGCGCCGCACCGCGGGCCACACGCGCGAACACCGGGATGTTGAAAATCCCGATGGCGATGGATGGCATTGATCGCACCTGGGCCGAAGATCGCCGTGATCATGACGGCAGAGAGCAGGGCAGGGAAGGCGAAAACGACATCGTTGAAACGCATCAAGGCTTCGTCGATCCATCCACGCCGCGCTGCCGCCCAGCAACCCAGGGGAACACCGATGCCCATGCCGATGCCGACGGCGACAAGCGCGACGGCGATCGAATTGCGCGCGCCGACCATGATCATGGATAAAATATCCCGGCCGAAATGATCGGTGCCGAGCCAATGGTCGGCAGATGGCGTTTTCAACCGGTTGGCGACGGGTAAATCAGTCACCGCATAGGGTGTCCAAATAAACGAGACGAGGGCCGCAGCCGCCACAAGCAAAGTGACAACCAGCCCGGTCAGAAATGACTTGTTGGACAGTGCCTTTGTGACGAAATGGCCAAAGGTCTCGTGCTCGACGGCGACAAGTTCTTCGCTCATCAGCGGATCCTCAGACGAGGATCGACCATCGCGTAGGACAGATCGACCAGCAAATTGACCACGATCACGGTGGCGACGAGCAGCATGACCACGCTCTCAACAACAATCAGATCACGCTGGGTGATCGACTGGAAGACAAGACGCCCCAGTCCAGGCAGATAGAACACATTCTCAATGATGATCGTGCCGGCCACCAGAAAGGCGAATTGCAAGCCGAGTATCGTCAACACCGGTATCATCGCATTGCGCAATGCGTGGCGCCACAGAACCTTGTTTCGCGGCAGGCCCTTGGCACGTGCGGTGCGGATGTAGTCTTCGCCGAGCACTTCGATCAGGGCTGAGCGAGTGACTCGGGCGAGGATGGCGGCCTGAGGTAAAGCCAGCGCGATCGCAGGTAGTATGAGTGCCTTAAGGCTTGGCCAGACACCGGCGGACCAGCCTGGAAATCCTCCGGCCGGAACGAGCCTTAAGCCAACGGCGAAGACATAAACCAGCAACAATGCGAACCAGAAATTCGGTATTGCCACTCCGATTTGCGCGGTGCCCATGGCGATTGTATCGGGTGTGCGGCCGCGGCGGGCAGCCGAGTAGATGCCGACGGGAATGGCAACTGCGGTTGAAAGAAACAGAGCGATGATTGCCAGTGGAAGCGAGACGACAACGCGCTCACCAATTAGCTCGATGACAGGCACGGAATAGGTATAGGATTGGCCGAAATCGCCCGTGACCATCCCGATTATCCATTCGGCATAGCGCACCAGAACAGGCTGGTTCAGACCCATCTGCTCGCGAAGTGCGGCCAATGTTTCGTCGGTTGCATTGATACCCAGCATAAGCTGCGCCGGATCGCCGGGAACCAGCTCAAGCACCGAAAAAACAACGATCGACGCGGCGACCAATGTCAGAATGCCGATGCCCAGTCGTCTGAGGATATATGCAACCATGTTGTTGTCGGGAGTACGGCGAAAGCCCGGATGGTTCTGCATCCGGGCTTTCAGTTGTGTGAAATATCAGTCGGTCCACTTGACCTTGGTCAGATCATTGGCCTGGACCGGCGAATTGTGCCAAAGCCCTTCGACCTTCGCATCCCAGACACCGATTTTCGGCAACTGGAACATGAAGCCGTTCACGGCGTCATCCGCCAGAATCTTCTGTGCCTGACCGTATAGTTCCTTGCGCATGGCCGGATCGGCGGTCACATCGAGTTTGGCAATAATCTCGTTAAACGCCGGATTGTCATACTGGAAGTAGTAATCCTTACGCGCATAAATGCCGATATCGTTTGGCTCGGTATGCGACACAATCGTCAGATCGTAATCCTTGGCCTTGAACACCTGCTCCAGCCATTGAGCCCATTCGACAGGAATGATCTCCAGATCGATGCCGACCTCGCGCAGCTGGGCGGCCACAACCTGTCCTCCCTCGCGGGCATAGCCGGGTGGCGGCAGTTTGATTGTCGCCTTGATGCCGTCGGCAAACCCGGCCTCGGCCAGCAGTGCTTTGGCTTTCGCGGGATCGT
The DNA here is from genome assembly GCA_963669285.2 of Rhizobiaceae bacterium. Taxonomy (GTDB): domain Bacteria; phylum Pseudomonadota; class Alphaproteobacteria; order Rhizobiales; family Rhizobiaceae; genus JAWKWH01. Next base: position 81,633 of record CAXXSI010000005.1, read on the forward strand.
ATGGATAGGTACCGACCAGATCCACATAGGCTTCATTGGCCGGTGAGAAGTGCGAACCGATCGGTGTGCCGTAGCCGGAGCCATTGCCCTGGATGATGGCCTCACGGTTCAGCGCGTGGGCGATCGCCTGACGAACCTTCAGATTGTCGAATGGCGCCTTCTTGTTGTTGGTCGACAAAATCGTCTCGCCCTCTGTCGCGCCGATCACGACTTCGAAGCGCGGATCAGCCTGGATTTGAGCCAAGGCGTCGCCAGCCGGCATGTTGGCAAATGCATGGACATCACCGGAAAGCAATGCCGGAACAGCGGCGGCAGCATCTGGGATGATGCGGAATTCCGCTTTTTCGAGCATTGCCGCTTCGCCCCAATAGTCCGGATTCTTGGCAATCTTGATCGATGAGCCCTTTGCCCAGCTGTCAAATTTGAATGGTCCGGTTCCGACCGGATTGGCCTTGTTGCCGTCAGCTGTTTCAGGCGCGACGATGACGGCGTCGCCCCAACCCATATTGTAGAGGAAGGAGCCTTGTGGCTGCTTCAACGTCACCGTAACCGTGCCGTCGCCGGCTTCGACGTTGTCGATCTGAGCGAAAAGCGGTTTCTGTGCGTTGGTCGAATCTTCTGCACGGGCCCGATCCAAAGAGAATTTCACGTCGCCGGAATCAAGATCTGTTCCGTCGTGGAACTTGACGCCCGAACGTAGCTTGAATGTGTAAACTTTGCCGTCGTCGGAAACAGTCCAGCTTTCGGCCAATGCCGGCTGTACCGAGCCGTCCGGTCCGATGCGGGTTAAGCCCTCGAATACATTGGCATAGACCACCTCGTCGATCGCTGCAGCCGCTCCAGCCGTCGGATCGAGATGCGGAGGTTCGAGCACAACGCCCATGACCAGGTCGGTTCGGGCTGCGAAGACCGAAGTGCTGGTTGCCAGCACGAACACCGATGCGGCGATAATGGAATTCATGGTTCTCATTTAACTCTCCCGAGACACTGAAATATCGAATTGCCGGCTTGGCTACCGGTCTGACGTCGGTGAGTTAATCAGGATATCCGGCCAATGTCAGCACACGAGCAAAATAATTGTGCGCAGTCCGGTTGCACCAGCAGATCGGTCTGGTCTCCTCAGGGCAGCACCGATAGGTTTACCGAAATCGCACCGAGGATTTGCTGATGTTTGCCAACTATCTCGAAATTGCACCTTGGCTCGGCATTGTTTTGGGCGGGATCGCGGGTTGCCTGGTTGTTGGATTGATTGCGATGTCGAGGGGTGCGCGTTTTTCGGATTTGGCTGGCCATCCCGGCAAGCAACTCTGGTCCGTCATCTTTGCCATACCTATCCCGTTTATTCTGCAATTGGCCGGGAGCATGATACCGGGATTGATCCTTGCTCTTGTCTGGTTGACGGCGGCACCGATCATCGGATTGAAGACGGTGTTCAAACCCGCCATGCGTTTGAAAATGTCCCAGTTGGTCATTGGAAATGGAATCTATGCGATTGTTACGCTGATCGTTTTCATGATTGTCGTCGCTATTTTCTGAACAACAGCGTTTCAAGCCCGAATGCCATGACCTTGGCCGATTCAATCATGTCCTCAATACCGACCCATTCGTCGGGACGGTGTGCCAGATCCAAAATTCCGGGGCCGTAGGCAATGCAGTCGTGCAGGTGTCCGAGGCGTGCGATGTGCTTTTGATCATATGATCCCGGCGAGATGACGTATTCCGGTTCGCGTCCGAATATATCGCGAATTCCCTTGGCCACAGCGGTGACGACCGGTGCGTCGCGTTCTGTCATTGTGGGGATAATTTCCATAATGTCGCGGACAGTGTAATCAAATTTCGGCCGCTCCCGTTTGAGCCGATCCAAAATCGCAAAGACTTCGCCCTTCACATCCTCGAGATTTTCCTCGAGCAAGAACCGTCGGTCGATGGTCAGCTTGCAGGAATCTGGAACGTTTGGCGCGGGCAATCCTGAGAAATCATCGGTCTCGCCGCCGTGAATGGCGTTCAGATTCATTGTGGATTGCCGAGCGCCTTCGGGCACCACCGGCATGACCGTCCGCTTTTTCCCCAGCGCCGGGTAGAGTTCGTCCTCGAAAGCCCGAAGGACCGCGCCCATGTGGCGGATGGCGCAATCTCCCTGGAAGGGCATCGAGCCGTGCGCCTGCGATCCCTTGGTTTCGATTTCGGCCCACCACGCGCCGCGATGGCCAAGGCAGATGCGATCCTTGTTGAGCGGCTCGGGGATGATGACGTGATCAACGCGGGGCTTGGAGAAAAAGCCGTTGTTTGCCAGATGAGCGACACCACCAAATCCACCGGACTCCTCGTCGACCGTGCCGGATATCTCAATCGCACCGGGGAAATCGGGGCAGGCGGCAATAAAGGCTTCGACCGCGATTACCGATGCGGCCAGACCGCCCTTCATGTCGCAGGCGCCGCGTCCAAACACCTTGCCGTCCATGACGATGCCCTCAAAAGGTGGCAGAGTCCAACCTTCACCGGCGACAACAACATCAATATGCGAATTGAAGTGAACCGTAGGGCCGGGGGAACGGCCTTCCAGCCGGCAGACCACATTTGTTCTGGGATGTTTGTCGGTGTCGCCGGGCGTGCCTTCGCCCCTGATCAACATGGTGTCGAAACCGGACTTCTTCATGCGCCGGGCGACGAATTCCGCGCACGGCGTGTAAGCTTCGCCGGGCGGATTGATGGTCGGAAACCGAATTAATTCAACCGTCAAATCGACGAGTTCGGTGCGTCGATCTTCCACCGATTTTGCAAGCGTATTGTCCATTTAAGCGATATGATCGGCGAAACCACAGGAATGCAAGTGTGCATTTCCTTATTAAGCAAATCACGAAATTGTTTTCAGGATCAGCAGCGTAGCAGGTGATTTTTCCAAATGTTTGTGAGATTATTCACCGTCAAACGTGTGACAAGGGCTATAGTTTTGTAAGGGGCGTATAATCAAGGGGTTTAGTGTGATGCGTAAACTAGTTGTATTGGCAATTGCATCAATTGCGATGTTTTTAGGGTCGGTTGCGACCGGAGCGGCGGCAAGTCTTGTCGCTCATATTGATGTTTCCTCGCAAACAATGACGGTCAAGAAATATGGCCGCGTTGTACACCGCTGGAAGGTTTCGACGGCCCGGCGCGGCTATATTACGCCGCGCGGTACGTGGCGTCCGAAACGGATGCACAAAATGTGGTATTCGCGCAAATACGATATGTCGCCAATGCCGTATTCGATCTTTTATCATGGCGGCTATGCCATCCATGGCACCAATGCGATCGGTCGCCTCGGCAGACCCGCTTCGCATGGCTGCGTTCGGCTGCATCCGTCAAATGCAAGAAAACTCTTCAGCATGGTCAAACAGGTTGGCCCGGGCAATGTGCGTATTGTCGTGACCAACTGATCCGGCCGTTTCTGACCTTACAAAAAGCCGTGCGGTTCCTGCCCGCACGGTTTTTTTTATCTGGACCAAACTACCGCCATTTCCTTTGCGCTGAGTCTTATATAAGACATGCGCCAGCGAGGGAGATGCTGCATGACCGCCGATCCGCAAATCAAGCTGTCGGAGAGTGCTTCTGACGAGGTGCGGAAGACCACGTGCTACATGTGCGCCTGCCGTTGCGGAATCAATGTTCACCTCAAGAATTTACCCGACGGCAGCCAGAAGATCCGTTACATCGAAGGTAACCGCGATCATCCGGTCAACCGCGGTGTGTTGTGCGCCAAAGGATCCGCGGGGATCATGCAGCATTATGCTCCGGCACGGCTGAAAAGCCCGATGTTGCGAACCGGACCGCGTGGCTCGGGACAATACAAGGAAATATCCTGGGAAGAGGCACTAGCGACGGCAACCGAGTGGCTCGGCGACGTGCGCAATGATGATCCGCGGAAACTTGCATTTTTCACTGGTCGCGACCAGTCGCAATCGCTGACCGGTCTATGGGCGCAGCAATTCGGCACACCGAACTATGCCGCCCATGGCGGATTTTGTTCGGTCAATATGGCTGCCGCCGGCATCATGACCATTGGCGGGGCATTCTGGGAGTTCGGAGCACCTGATTGGGACCGTACCAAGTTATTCATCCTGTTTGGCGTGGCCGAGGATCATGATTCCAATCCGCTGAAGCTTGGTATTTCCAAGGTCAAGGAGAACGGCGCGCGGTTTGTATCGGTCAATCCGGTGCGGACCGGTTACTCCGCAGTTGCAGACAACTGGATCGGTATTCGCCCGGGCACCGACGCGCTGCTGATCTTGTCGGTCATCCACGAATTGCTCAAGGCGCGAAAGATCGATGTCGATTACCTTTCGCGTTACACCAATTCGGCCTGGTTGGTGATCAACGATCCGGGAGCATCTGACCACGGTCTTTTTGCACGTGGCAATGACGGAGTGGCACTGGTCTACGACACCGTCACCGAGACGGTCGTGTCCTCAGACACGAAGGGCGTGCGTGGTTCGCTGAATGGCGCGGTAAAATTGCCTGACGGCAGGTCTGCAGCACCATCTTTCCACTTGCTGGCTGAAAAATACCTCGATGCAATGTATGCCCCCGAGGCGGTGGCGGGCGAGTGCGGTGTTGCGGCTGATACCATTCGCGGTCTTGCCGCGGAGATCGCCCGTGTAGCCTTTGACGAGGAGATATTTATCGCCCAGCCATGGACGGATGTGCATGGGGTTACGCATGAGGGATATCGCGGAAGACCGGTATCGTTCCACGCCATGCGCGGGATATCCGCCCACTCGAACGGTTTCCAGACCGCGCGGGCGCTTCACTTGCTCCAGGTGTTGATTGGTTCAATCGACTGTCCCGGCGGTTTTCGCTACGAGCCGCCTTATCCGAAACCGATTGAGGCGCATCCAAAACCGCACGGACGCGATGAACATTTCGATTCAAATCAACCGCTGGCCGGACCGCATTTGGGTTTCCCGCAAGGTCCGGAAGACATGCTCATCGATGCCGACGGCAATCCGACACGGCTGGACAAGGCCTTTTCCTGGGATGCGCCTTTGTCGGCGCATGGCCTGATGCACATGGCCATACCCAACGCACATGCCGGCGACCCTTACCCGGTCGATGTTCTATTCCTGTATATGGCGAACATGGCCTGGAACTCGTCAATGAACACGGCCGGCGTCATCGAAATGCTCGAGGATCGCGACGAAGAGACCGGCGAGTACAAGATTCCGAAGATCATCTATTCGGACGCCTATTGGTCGGAGATGGTCTCGTATGCCGATTTGGTATTGCCCGATACGACCTATCTTGAGCGATATGACTGCATATCGTTGCTTGATCGCCCGATTGCCGAACCGGATTGCGTCAACGATGCCATCCGGTGGCCGGTTATTGAACCCGACCGTAATGTCCGAGGATTTCAGTCGGTTGTGATTGACCTAGGTGCACGGTTGAAATTACCGGGATTTGTCGATGATCAGGGTGATCCGCTCTACAAAGACTATGCCGATTACATCGTCAAACACGAGCGGCGACCCGGTATCGGTCCATTGGCCGGCTTCCGAGGACCCGATGGAGACAAGCAGGGGCGTGGCGAGCCCAATCCTGATCAAATCGAACGATACAAGGAAAACGGCGCCTTCAATTCGGTGCATATTCCGATGGAAGCGCAATTCTTTAAGCACGCCAATCAGGCTTATCAGGATTTCGCTGTCAAAATGGGTTTTTGCGACAAGCCGGCACCCGTTACCTTTCAGCTTTACAATGAGACATTGCAGAAATTCCGCCTGTCGGCAGAGGGTGTGCGCGAACCGCACGCGCCAGAGAGCCACCGAGAGCAGGTGTTGAAGGCGTTTCATCCGCTGCCCGAGTGGTACAAACCATTCGAAGAAGAGGCCGTGGACAGCGATGCCTATCCCTATCACGCAATCACTCAGCGGCCGGCCGCGATGTATCATTCATGGGGCTCGATGAATGCCTGGTTGCGACAGATTCATACAAAAAACGTCCTGCATGTGCCGGCAAAAATCTGCGATGAGGCCGGGCTGCAAAGCGGTGACTGGGCATGGGTCAGCTCGCACCACGGCCGCATCAAAGTTCAAATCACACGTTCGGAATCGGTGAACAGCGATACGATGTGGACCTGGAACGCGATCGGCAAGCGGGCAGGGGCCTGGGCTCTCGATTCCGGTGCGCCGGAAGCAACGAAGGGTTTCCTGATAAATCATCTGATCAAGGAGCTGCTGCCGCCCAGAGGCGACGGGATGCGCTGGTCGAACTCCGATCCCATCACTGGCCAGGCGGCCTGGTATGATTTGCGGGTGAATATCGAAAAGGCGGAACCGGCCGAACAAAGCGAACCGCGGTTTTCGCAAACGGCAAGACCGGCGGCAAGACCGGATGAATTACGCTACGGGCAGGAATGGGACTGATGACCACCATTCCGAAACCCGCTTCGTCAAAAAAGCTTGGCCTTGTCATCGATCTCGACATTTGCGTGGGGTGTCACGCCTGTGTGGTCAACTGCAAGGAGTGGAACACCGGCGGATACGGCAATGCACTGTCCGATCAGGATCCCTACGGCGCCGATGTGTCCGGTGCGTGGTTGAACCGAATTCACACCTTCGAAGTGGTGCCGGACGGGGCCGAGGTGATCGGCGAGGAGGGGGATGCGCGTGTTGTCCATTTCCCCAAATCCTGCCTGCATTGCGAAGATGCGCCATGTGTAACGGTGTGTCCGACCGGTGCTTCCTACAAGCGTTCTGAAGACGGAATCGTGCTGGTTGACGAGAACAAGTGCATCGGTTGTGGTCTGTGTGCGTGGTCCTGTCCATACGGCGCGCGCGAGATGGATGTGGCCGCCGGCGTGATGAAAAAATGCACGTTGTGCATCGATCGTGTCTACAACGAGACTTTCGAAGAGGTGGACCGCGTGCCTGCCTGCGTGCGCACATGTCCAGCCAAGGCGCGCCATTTTGGCGATCTGGGTGATCCGATTTCGGATGTTTCGAAGTTGGTTGCTGATCGGGGTGGTATGGATCTGATGCCCGAACAGGGCACGAGGCCTGTCAACAAGTATCTGCCGCCCCGTCAAAGGACAGCGCTTGCGTCAAAGGCGGACGGCTTTGCAAACGAGAATACCGACGGTGCAAGCGGCTTCTTTGCCTGGCTCGACGGCATGCTGGAGAAGATCTGACCGTGCATCCTGCGTACTCGATCATTTTCTTCACCACGGCGTCCGGTTTTGGATACGGATTGGCTGCCGTTCTGGGAATGGGGGTTCTGGATCCGTCGTTGGGGACAACCAAGGCCGCCTATTTTTTTGCCCTTGCGCTGATTTCTACGGGGCTGATGTCCTCCGCGCTTCACTTGGGCAATCCCCAGCGGGCCTGGCGAGCGTTCTCGCAGTGGCGGTCCAGCTGGCTTTCGCGCGAGGGTGTGATGGCGATCATTACCTTCGTGCCATTATGTGCCAGCGCGTGGCTTTCGATTTTCGAGGATCGCCATGTGATGTGGATCGGTCTGGCTGGCGCAGCGCTGGCGTTGGTGACGGTATACTGCACCTCGATGATTTACGCGTCTTTGAAATCGATCCAAGCGTGGCATACGCCGCTTACATCGGTCAGCTACATCTTGTTTGCTATCGCTGGCGGATTGTCATTGGCATGTGCATTTGCCGCTTTGGAAGGTGTGCTGACCCGGTATCTCCTGCTGAGTGCAATGGTGGCATTGGCAGGCGCCTGGGTGGCGAAATTCATCTGGCGCGGTCGAATGGAAAATGAGCGGCCGCTTTCCACGCCGGAAAGCGCGACAGGGCTTGGCGGAATCGGCAAAGTTCGCCTGCTGGATCCTCCGCACATGACCAGCAACTACCTGACCAGCGAGATGGGGTATCGGGTGGCGCGCAAGCATGCTGCGAAACTGGCGGCGATCGCGATGGGATTTGGCGGTGCCATCCCTGTCGGTCTTTTTGGCGTTGCCATGGTCCTTCCAGTCAGTGCCACAATCGGCAACACCATCGTGCTTTCGGCGCTGGCTTTCCACATTCTGGGCGTCGTGGTGGAGCGATGGCTGTTCTTTGCCGAAGCCCGGCATGCGGTCATGAATTACTATGGCCGGTAATAATCTGCGGTCGCCTGTATACTGACCTCGATCAGGCAGCCCACCTGCGATGAAACCACATCCATTGCCCGGGATCTTCTCTGATCCAGGCCTCAACGATGTCGTTGATTAATTGCGCGGTACCTGCCACATCAATGCGCCCGTCCGGATTCCTTGGCGGGTCGATCTTATCCATGATTTCAATACGATAGCGGCTACCGGGCAGGCGCAGGCAGCGACACGGATGGATATCGCAATCGAACTGGCGGGCAAGTTTGGGCAGTAACGGATTGGTGCCGCATTCGCGGCCGAAGAACGTTGTTCGGACGCCGCGATGGAACTTCTGGTCGACCAACGCGCCGATGCTGCCGCCGTTTTCCAGAATCCGCGCCAGAGTAAAGGACGCTCCCACCCTTGACGGCAACAACCCGTCCATCGACATGTTGCGAACCTTGGCGAGCTCTTCAGCGACGAACTGGTTGTTGGGCGGTCGGAACAATACCGTCAGCTTGAGCCCGTAGTGTTTGGCGGTAATCGGCAGAAGTTCGAAATTGCCCATATGCGCAGTGAAAAAAATTCTTGGCCGGCCATCGTCGCGAATGCGGTGAAACAATTCGATGCCCTGCCACTCGACATTGTCCGAATCTTCGCCTTCGCCGACAAATCCCGCCAAGCGGTCGAGAAAAATGTACTCCACCGCTAGCTTTCCCATATTTTCCCACATGTCGAGGGCGATCGCACGGCACTCCGCTTCCGTCTTTTCGGGGAATGCGGTGCGCAAATTGTGCATCGCGACCCGGTGGCGCCCCAGAAACGGACCGATTTTTCGTGCCGACGCACCGACGAAATTCAACACAGGTTTGGCCGGAAACAGGCGCAGGAATTTCAACGCCACCAGGACAAGTTTCGCCACCAGCCAGTCCTTGAGCCGGCTCATGCGCCTGATTGTTGTTGCCAATGTCGGGTTCATGGTCGGTTTAGTGGCTATTCGTTGATCCGCAGGATGATCTTGCCGAAGACATCGCGGCCTTCCATGCGTTCAAGCGCCTTGTCGATACCATCAAATCCGATCTCGGTGTCGATGACGGGATGAACCAGGCCGCGTGCCATTTTGTGCATGGCGTCGGCCATGTTTTCCATCCGGCATCCGAACGAGCCGAACAATTTGAGCTGTTGCTGGAACAATTGCATCAAGTTCATTGAGGTGGAGACACCGGAAGTCGACCCGCATGTTACAAGACGCCCGCCGCGCTTCATCGACAGAAGCGACCCGGCCCAGGTATCCGCACCGACATGCTCGAAAACGACATCGACGCCCTTCTTCTTCGTGATCTTCCTGACGACACCCTCAAAGCGATCTTCGCGATAGTTGATAACGTGATCGGCGCCAAGCGCCTTGGCCTTGTCGGCTTTCTCGTCAGAACCCACGGTTGTGATGACGGTACATCCGATCGACTTCGCCAGCTGGATAGCGGCCGTTCCGATACCCGATCCGCCGGCCTGAACGAGAATTGTCTCGCCGGGTTGCAGCTTGGCATTGTCAAACAGCATGTGTTCCACGGTGCCGAACGTCACCGGCGCCACGGCCGCGGCAATTGGATCGACGCCGGGCGGGGCAGGGACCAGTAGCCGTGCCGGCAGGTTGATCAGTTCCTGGGCGAAACCGTCAAGATGAAAGCCATGAACTCCGCTGACATGTTCGCACAGATTATCCCTGGATTGGCTGCATGGCCCGCACAGGCCGCATGTACGAGCGCCGTATATTGACACCAACTGACCCGGCGCCAAGCCAGCGACACCGGGGCCGAGGACCTCGATCACTGCCGAGGCTTCGGCGCCGACGGTCAGCGGCAGCTTACGCTTGGCAAACGCCATTCCGCGCCAGCCCCACACGTCGATATGATTCAGCGCCACAGCGGAGATCCTGACCGTGACCTCGCCCGTTTCGGGCGGCGGTGGTGCTTCTACGTCACGGATTTCGAGCTTGCGATCCTCGATCAGCTGCAATGCGCGCATGGTGGTTTTCCGGGAGTTGGTAATCTGGCTGTGTCGCCTGGTTCCTGACCTAGACCGGTTCCCGCGTCATGACAAGGCAGGCATTCTGTCCGCCGAAGCCAAATGAATTGGAAAGGACGCTGGTTGTGCTCGTCTGACGGCTTTCATGCGGTACGACATCGAGCTCGATAGCTGGATCGGGATTATCGTAGTTAATCGTGGGCGGGATCACACCTTCGCGCATGGTCATCAGCGAGAACGCCGCTTCAATGGCGCCAGCGGCCGAAAGCGTGTGGCCGATCATCGATTTGTTTGACGAAATCGGGATCGATGACAGACGTTCGCCGAAAACACTCGACAGCGAGAGGTGTTCCATCTTGTCGTTTTCGGGCGTCGAAGTTCCGTGCGCATTGATGTAGTCAATGTCATCGCCCTTTAGCCCAGCATCTGCCAGGGCGGCCTGGACGGCTGCAATTGCCGGTGATCCATCGGGTTTGGAACGCGTGCGATGAAAATCATCGGCCTTCTCACCGCAGCCCTTCAATATTCCAAGAATCTCGGCGCCGCGTGCGGTGGCACTTTCAAGCGATTCGAGCACAAGGGCTGCCGATCCTTCGGCCAGCACGAACCCATCGCGGTCCTTTGAAAACGGTTTTGACGCCTTTTCCGGCTCGTCGTTTTGTGTCGACAGGGCGGAAAGAAGCGAAAAGCGGATCAGCGCCTCCTCGGTGGCCGAGCCATCGGCGCCTATCGAGATTGCGCGTTCGCATTCGCCGCGCCTGATGGCTTCGACACCGAGCTGTATGGCGGTGGCACCCGAGGCGCAGGCAGTCGACAGTGTCACCGGTAGCCCGGTCGTGCCGAATTTCTCCGCCAGCCGGTCAGCGATCGTGCCGAACTGGATTTCCTCAAACATCTCGACGGCTTTACCGTCGCGGGCGGCGCCCAGAAGACGATCATAGCCATTTCCGGCGCTGTCGCTGCCGCGTTCGAACAGCGCATAACGCTGTCTCCAGTCGATCTCCACCGGTGGTGCTGCGAGAAACAACGGGCCGCCGAATGCATTGTCGGCAAGTGCGGCCTGATCGAGCGCTTCTGCGGCGGCAAGCCGGGCCAATTCGTAGGTATGTGCCACCAATCCCTTGTCGCTGGTATCGAGAAAATCGACCATACCGGAGATCGTTGTTGCCAGTTCGTTGATGGGGAAACGTGTGATCGGATGAATGCCGGATTTACCGGTAGTCAGTGCTTGCCAATTGTCTTGCCGGCCTTGCCCCAACGAGGTGACAATACCAATGCCTGTAACGGCAACAACCGGGCGTCCCTTGTGGTCTGTCATGCTGGGCATATCGAAACCTCTGCTGGCAACAAAATGGAAATCAAATCACGCTTTGACAATCCGGGCCGCACCTTCAGAGCGGTAATAACCAACCGTCGTGGCAATTGCCGAAGCCACCGGACCATCATAGGCGCTTTCGGCATCGGGCGAAAACTCCGGATACGACCGGCCTGAATGAACTGCCATGGCGGCGAGTGCGATTGCAAACGGAAACTGCGCTTCCTTCAGATGCCCGGTGACAGCGGGAAATGCCCGCACTGTCCGCGCCGTCGATGCGGCAAATGCTTCGGCCTCCGCCGCGGTAGGTCGATGCGCGCCTGAGGCACCTGATATCAACAGATCGGCCGGATCATCGGACGCCACCTGCTCGATGAGTGAAGACAACACCGCCGGATAGCTGTCCTGATCACGTCGAGCCTGCCCGGAAGCCACCTTGTCGATTGCGGCATAGACCTTGGCGCCGCGCGCTTCTGCGTGGTCACGGTCCTCAAGTACCAGAAAGGCGGAACCTGAACCCAGGATCAATCCACCGCCGGGTTCGCCGTGACGTTGCCAAAGCGGTTTCCAAAGGCCTTGATGAAGGTGACAACCCAGTTCGAATGTGAGCAGAAAATCCAGACTTTCGGTCTGATAGGCGCCGCCAACTAGTGCATGGGTGGACTGTCCTGAGCGAATACGGGCTACCGCATTTTCGATGGCAGAAATCCCGGATCCCTCTTCGCCCATGAATGTACGCGATGATCCGGTGACCTTGTGAACGATCGAGATGTTGCCCGCCATCAAATTGGACAATTGAGCAAGGAAAAGCGTCGGGCGTAGTTCGGTGGTCAGTTTTTCGTTGAGCAGCACGTCGCGGTCATTGCGCGCCTGGGCGGCGTCCAAAATGGCCTCATCGACTTCCTGATCACGCTCGCCACCTGCTGCTGCTACGATCATGTCCATCGTACCGCACAGCGCTTCGTCGCCTTTCATGCCGGCGTCGTCAAGCGCCAAGCCGGCTGAGTAGACGCCGAGCCGTTGCCAGGCATCCATCTGACGAAGATCACCGCGCTTGGCGATCTGAGTACTCCAATCGATCTCGGGGAGCGGGTGGATGGGATAGGGCGCGAAGCGCTCATTGTCGATGTTCGGTTGGACCGGATCGCCAGTCAGCGCACGCCAGTTTGCTTCCCAGCCGTCGCCGAGCGAGGACACAAGGCCAATACCGGTGACAACAACTTGATTATTGCTCATGTGCCGCTCTTGCGACAGCTAAGACAATGCGTCAAGGGGCAAGCGGGCAGTGTGTTCAGGCGCCTTTGGCTTCGATTAGTTCACCGATCTTGCCGCAGAGATTTTTCATGACGAAATACTCCTCTGTCGGCGCCTTGCCATCATTGACCTCCTGGGTCCATTTTTCCAGCGGAATCTTGATGCCGAATTCCTTGTCGATGGCAAAGACAATGTCGAGAAAATCGAGACTGTCGATGCCCAGATCGTCAATCGTGTGGCTATCTGGTGTGATGGTTTCGCGGTCGATCTCGCTGGTTTCGGCAATGATATCGGCGACCTTGTCGAAAATTTCGGACACGTTTGTATTCCTTGGAATTGGTGCTCGGAAGGATGTCGAGCGCTTCTAACGGTTTTTTTCGTTGAGGAAAAGATGGCAATTCCCGACCTAACGCCAACCCAATATCCCGCTAACCAGGTTCGATTTCGGAGGATGTACGCCGCTTAGTGCCAACTTAATGTGGCCTGATCAAAATATCATCTGGTCGTAGACCTCTTCAGGCGAACGGTTGCATCGAGAATGTTGCCAGAAGAGCTCGTCTGAGCCCCATCAAAGTATTTGGTTGGGGTTTGCTAGATCAATCCTTGACGGTTCTTTCAAACGATGTGCTTCCGGCGACGGTTGCAGATCACCGAAACCTTGTGTACCGACACAGAATTCCGTTTGAGCCCACCCGGAGCGCAAATCCCCAATGATCACCGTTCTTGTCGCAGGCGTTGCAGTCGTCGATTTCGTGTTCAAGGTCGACGAGATGCCAGACCGGTCGGAAAAATACCGGGCGCTCGATGCATCGGTCGTCGGCGGCGGCTGTGCCGCCAGTGCCGCCGTTGCGGTTGCCAGGTTGGGTGGCAGGGCGCGGCTTTCATCGCGGATCGGCACAGATCGGATCGGCGACATTATTCGCGCCGATCTGGAGGCCGATGGGGTGGATTGCACGCTGGTGCGGTCGTTTGAGGATGTGCGGTCGCCATATGCATCGGTGCTGATCGACCGTGATGGCGAACGTCAGATCGTCAGCTTTCGCGATCCGAACCTGCCGGACGAAGCCGGCTGGTTGAAAGCGTCCATTGGTAAAGATTTCGACGTGGCATTGGCCGATACCCGTTGGCCCGGAGGCGGTTTGGCGGTGTTATCAGCGGCGCGATCACAGTCGAAACCGGGAGTGATTGATGCGGAGTCTCCCGTTCAAGGGGCAATGGAGGCGCTAATGGCCGCGTCGCATATCGCGTTCTCGGCGCAGGGCCTGCGCGATTTTTCGGGTCATGACCGTCTCGTGGAAGGATTGCGCGAGGCGTCGGCACGCACGTCTGCCTGGGTGTGTTTCACCGACGGGCCCAGGGGGGTCACCTATCTGGACGGATCGGAGGTCAGGACTATTCTACCGCCGTCGGTGGATGTTGTTGATACGCTTGGTGCCGGTGATGCCTGGCATGGCGCGTTTGCTTTGGCACTTGGCGAGGGCAAGTCAGAGCCGGACGCCATTGTTTTTGCCAATGTGGTGGCTTCAATTAAATGTACACGGTTTGGCGGACGTAAAGGTATTCCGTGCCGGGCCGAAGTCGATGATTTCCTGAATGCAAGCCCAACGTGACGGCAATTCAGCAGCAGGATTTGCCTTCCTGAATCGGCGGGCAGGGTACAGTGCCGTAGGAACAATAGACACAGCAATCTCCGGGAAGCGGTTTCAACAACTCTCCGCATCCCTTGCAGTCGTAAAACCATTGGCAGGCATCGGTCGGCATGGTTTCGGTCGCGCTGTGCCCGCATTTTGGACATGTGATGGTCGATTTGAGCTCGCTCATGTCGATTGCCGCCGCCACAGGGCATAGACCGTCATCAGAACAAAGATCGCCAACAGCGGCAGGAGAATCAGATCCAGGTACCCCAGAAACGCCGAAATGCCGATCGCACCGAGCAATATCGACAGGATCGGCGTAAAGCAGCACAATGCCGTCACGACGGTACCGATAACCCCGACTTTGAGGAATTGGTTGCTTTGCATGAACTTTTCTCCGGCCTGTTTTTCGGGCGAACGGACTTACGTTCTGGCGACAGTATCTACTTCAAATCGACCTGATAGTGAAAATCACCGGTCAGGCAGCGCGAAATCCGCAATTCGACCGGCTTTCCTTCCAGATCGTAGGCAATTCTGGAGATTTCCAGCATCGGCGCGCCGATTTCGCACGCCAGAGCTGACACATCAGCGGTATTCGACAATACCGCCTTGAGGCGTTCGGCTGCGCGCCCGACTGTTATACCCCACCGCTCTGAATAAAGCTGATAGACGTTATTCGGTATGTCCTCGAGCGCTTCAAACCCGTCGAACCGGGACAGCGGCAGCGATATCACCTCGGTCAGCAGCGGTTGACCATCAATGCGACGAATGCGGCTAAACCGGAGCACAAGGTCATCAGACTTCAAATGCAGTGCATCGATTTCACCGGCGTTGGCCGGACACCGTTTGCGCCCGGTCACAGTCGATTCCGGGAACATCTGCTCACCGTGGTCCGGTCGCAGCCTGAAATACCGGAACAGGATATGGCTTTCCTCCGGAACGGCGACATAGGTGCCGCGGCCCTGGTGGCGGACAAGCAGGTGCTCGGCCGTCATGGCATCGAGCGCTTTGCGTACGGTGCCCTGGCTAACACCGGTTTGGCGTGCGAGTTCGATTTCGGAAGGAATGAGCTGGCCTGGTTGCCAAGTGCCGTCAATCAGGTGGCCGACCAGGCTTTCCTTGACCTGCATGTAAAGCGGTTTGTAGGCAAAAGCGGTCTTAATTGCTGGCTCGGGCATCGATCTGGTCCAATTTACCTGCGCAGCCGTGGCAAATCTTCACGAGGCGCACTTCTCATAAGACATAATATAGAAGAATATCGCTGAGTTCGAATCCTGATCAGTGCCGTTCGAACAGGGGTACTTGCCGCCTCGCGCCTGCAAATGCTAGTCGGGCTTAGGCGCACAATCGCGCAGACTTCATCATCTCAAACAATCTGCGCACCCGGCGCACAAGGAGATTTCCCGATGTTGCAGAAGACCAGCCATTTCATGCGTGAAGCCAACCTTATCGGCGGGCAGTGGGTAGGCGCTGATTCGGGTGAAACGATTGACATCAACAATCCGGCGACCGGTCTGAAACTGGGTTCAGTGCCGAAATCGGGTGCGGCGGAAACCGCCAGGGCGATCACAGCGGCGCAGGAAGCTTTCGAAGAATGGAGAAAAACTTCAGCCCTGCACCGGTCGCAGTTGCTGCGCAAACTGCACGACGCGATCATGGACAATCAGGATGTGCTTGCCGAGCTGTTGACGCTTGAACAGGGAAAACCGCTGTTCGAGGCCAAGGGCGAGGTCGGCATGTCGGCTGCCTATGTACTGTGGTTTGCAGAAGAGGGCAGGCGGGTCTATGGCGACATGGTCCCTTCGCCGTGGGCTGATCGCAAGATCATGGTTACCAAGGAGCCTGTCGGCGTAATTGCGGCGATCACACCTTGGAATTTTCCCTCATCGATGCTGGCGCGCAAAATTGGCCCGGCATTGGCGGCGGGATGTACTGCGGTTGTCAAACCGGCGACGGCGACACCTTATTCCGGGCTTGCCTGGGGCGTGTTGTGCGAGGAGGTCGGTATTCCGGCAGGCGTGGTCAACATTGTCACCGGTTCGGCTTCCGCAATCGGTAACGAGATCTGTGATAATCCCCTGGTTCGCAAAATCACCTTTACCGGTTCAACCGAGGTCGGCAAGGTGATCATGCAGCGCGCTGCCGGTACGGTGAAGAAGGTGTCGATGGAGTTGGGTGGCAATGCGCCATTCATCGTGTTTGACGATGCCGATGTCGACCGTGCGGTTGAAGGCGCAATTATTGCTAAATACCGCAACTCCGGCCAGACCTGCGTCTGCACGAACCGTTTTCTGGTTCAGGCTGGCGTTTACGACCAGTTTGTGGACAAGCTGGTTGCTGCAACCAACAAGCTGCAGGTCGGTTCCGGCCTAGAGGACGGGACGACGCAGGGTCCGCTGATAGACGGCGGTGCCGTGGAGACTGTCGAAGGCATGATCGCCGATGCCAAGGCCAAGGGCGGCAGGATCGTTGCCGGCGGTGAAAGGCACGAGTTGGGCGGCACTTTCTTTCAGCCGACCGTAATCGCCGATGCTAGCTCGGAAATGCGCTTCACCAAGGAAGAGATTTTCGGACCAATCTCGCCCGTCTACAAGTTTGAGACTGAGGAAGAGGCGATATCGCTGGCCAATGATACCGAATATGGCCTGGCCTGCTATTTCTATACCAGCGATCTTGGGCGCGCCTTTCGCGTCGCCGATGGCGTCAAATACGGCCTGATCGGCATCAATGAAGGATTGATCACCACCGTTGAGGCACCGTTCGGTGGCTTGAAGGAATCCGGTCTCGGCAAGGAGGGCGGCCATCAGGGAATAGAGGATTATCTCGACGCCAAATACGTCTGCTTTGGCGGGCTGGGGCTGTAGTCCAGCGCCCCATGGAAGCGTTCGGCAAGACCGCCGATGGCGAGGAGATCGTCCGAATAACGATATGTGGCGGCGGACTGACTGCCAACATCATCAACTGGGGCGCGGTGGTGCAGGATTTGCGCCTCAATGGACACGCTGCACCGTTGGTTCTCGGATTCGAGACTTTTGAAGACTACCCGGCAAGATCGCCTTACTTTGGGGCGATCGCCGGTCGGTTTGCCAACCGGATCGCCAATGGCAGCTTTTCAATCGATGGCGAGAGCTTTCAGACTGACACGAATTTCTTGGGCAAACACACGCTACATGGCGGCGATAAGGGCATCGGCAAACGCACCTGGCAGGTCGTTGATACCGGCAAGGATTTTGTCACCCTCAACCTTCTCGATGGCGCTGGGATGATGGGATTTCCAGCTAATCTGGATATTCAATGCACCTATCGGCTGGCGCCGCCCGGCCGGTTGATTGTCACATTGGACGCGTCTTGCGATGCGCCGACACTGTGCAGCCTGGCGCACCATTCCTATTTCAACCTGGATGATGGTGGAGTAGGTGACATACTCGATCACCGGCTGATGATTGATGCAGGCGCCTATCTTCCCGCCAACGAAGAACTCATTCCCACTGGAGTTGTCCAGCCGGTGGCGGAATCGGATTTCGATTTTCGCCATGCGCGACCGATCAGGCAGGAGGTTAGCGGCCTACAACGGCTTTACGATCACAATTTCTGCCTGTCGGCCGAGCGGCGGGCGCTCTGCCGGTCTGCCTGGGTTCAAGGTGCGGTTTCCGGGGTCGAGATGGAAATGTGGACCACGGAACCAGGTGTTCAATTCTATGCCGGTGGTGGCATAAGCGACCTGACGGGTGGCCTCGACGGCCTTACCTATTCAGCCCATTCAGGCTTCTGCCTGGAAGCGCAGATTTGGCCCGATGCGCCAAACAGGCGATATTTCCCCGATCCCGTGCTGCGACCTGGGCAACAATATAAGCAGGTAACGGAATACCGGTTTCGGCAGGCCGCGGACGAATTCAGCGGTCTTTAACCGTTTCCATGGCCACAAACGTGGACGTTTGCGCCACATGCGGCAATGCCGAGATGCGTTCGCCCAAAATTCGGCGATAGGCCGCTATATCCTTCGTGCGAACCTTTAACAAGTAATCGAAACTACCTGCAATCATGTGACATTGTTCGATTTCTGATATTGTGAAAACGGCTTCGTTAAAGGCATTCAACGCCGACGATTTTGTGTCTGCCAGCGTCACCTGCACGAAAGCTATGTGACCTTCTCCGATCCGCTCCCGGTCGATGACCGCTGAATAGCCGCGGATAAATCCGTCTCTTTCGAGCCGTCTAACCCGATTTTGTACCGGCGTTTTTGACAAGCCGACCTTGCCAGCGAGCTCGGCCATTGACTGCCTGCCATTGGCGGACAGAGCGGAGAGTATCTTGTGATCCAATCGGTCTATTTGATCTGAATTCATCGTAAATCTTTGCCAATTCTGTCGAGTTAATTGAAAAATCCAGTTTAATCTACCTATCATTCAGCGAATATAAGCCCAATTAGATTTGAGAAATTTGGTAAAATCGTTGTCGAGCAAGAAAGCCGGACGTTCCGGTAACCGCAAATGGAGACAGGAAGTGTCGGACTCGATCCTCAACAAGCACCGCACAGCAATTCGCGGTAATTTGATTGCCGATGAAGATGCGGCGGTGAAGCGGCTGGCAACCGAGGCGAAACTGGACGAAGCCGCAAGAGGCCGTATTTCGCAGAAAGGTGCAGAACTGGTCCGTTCGGTCCGCGAATCAAGTGAGCCCAAACTGATGGAGGCGTTTCTTTCCGAGTACGGACTGTCGACGGGTGAGGGCGTTGCGCTGATGTGTTTGGCAGAAGCGTTGCTCAGAGTACCCGATTCCGAAACCATCGACGAACTGATTGCCGACAAGATCGTACCGCACGACTGGTCGTCCCACTCCGGCGGGTCGGCCTCGATGTTTGTCAACGCGTCGACCTGGGCGCTGATGTTGACCGGTCGTGTTCTTGAACAGGGCGAAGGCCCGGTCGAGGCAACGCTGTTCGGCATGATCAGACGATTGGGCGAGCCGGTGATCCGTACGGCTGTCGGCGCGGCCATGCGCGAAATGGGCGATCAGTTCGTTCTGGGTCGTACCATCGATGAAGCGGTGAGCCGCGGCGAGGCGATGATCCGGAAAGGATATTTGTATTCCTACGACATGCTTGGAGAAGCCGCCCGGACGCATGAAGATGCGCAACGCTATTTCGAGGCGTATCGCCAAGCGATCCGGGCGCTGAAGCGCAGTGCCAACAGCGACGATATCCGGACAAATCCGGGAATATCGGTCAAACTGTCCGCGCTTCATCCGCGCTATGAGGAAGGCCAGCGCGAGCGCACACTGCCGGAGCTCTCCGGCCGCCTGCTGGAACTCTGTCAGGAGGCGCGCGATGCCCGCATGGGACTGAACATCGATGCCGAGGAAGCCGATCGGCTTGATTTCTCGCTGGACGTGGTTGCATCGGTGTTGGCCGATCCGTCGCTTGCCGGCTGGGACGGATTCGGGGTCGTCGTCCAAGCCTACGGACCCAGAGCGGCCTTTGTCATTGATTGGTTGCATGCTTTGGCCGGTGGGCTCGACCGCCGGGTCATGGTGCGTCTCGTCAAGGGCGCCTATTGGGACACCGAGATCAAGCGGGCGCAGGTCCTTGGCCTGGATGGGTTTCCCGTATTTACCCGCAAGTGCAACACCGACCTGTCCTATCTTGCATGCGCGCGCAAACTGCTGGCGATGACCGATCGGATCTACCCGCAATTCGCCACTCACAACGCTCATACGGCAGCGGCAATTCTCGAAATGGCAGCCGATGACGCTCAGTTCGAATTTCAACGGCTGCACGGCATGGGCGATGCGCTGCATGAGGAAATCAGAAAGGCGGAAGCAACACGCTGCCGGATCTATGCACCAGTTGGCGCGCACGAGGATTTGTTGGCCTATCTGGTTAGGCGTCTTTTGGAGAACGGCGCCAACTCATCTTTCGTGCACCAGATCGTCGATGAATCCGTGAGCGCTGAGGAAATTGCACACGATCCGTTGGCGACAATCGAGGCGAACAATAATGCGGCCAACCCGGTCATCGCCCGGCCGGAGAACATATTTGGTTCAAGCCGGATCAACGCCAAGGGTTGGGATCTAACGGATCGCAAAACGCTGGCAATGATCGATCAGGGTCGGGAACCGTTCTCTGCGCCGCTTTCTTTGGCGGCTGCGCCGATACCAGACGGCAAGAAAAAAGAAGGAAGTCCTGTCCACAATCCGGCTGATCCGTTACAGATTGTTGGCGAAGTGATCGAGGCTGATGCGGCTCAAGCCGGTAAGGCGGTCACACGTGCCGTCGACGCGCAGCCAGAATGGGCGGCGACACCCGTTCAGGAACGGTCGGCCGTTCTGAGGCGCGTCGCCGACCTTTATGAAACGCACGCTTCCGAGTTTTTTGCACTGGCAGCCCGGGAAGCCGGCAAGACACTGGCCGACGGTGTGGCCGAGGTGCGCGAAGCGGTGGATTTCCTACGATATTATGCCGGCGAAGCGCCAATTGCCGAGAAAGACAGCCAAGCTCGCGGGGTCATCATTTGCATTTCGCCATGGAACTTTCCGTTGGCCATCTTTACCGGGCAGATCGCCGCTGCGCTGGTGGCCGGAAATGCGGTTATCGCCAAACCGGCGGAACAAACACCGCTGATCGCTGCCCGTGCGGTCGAGCTGATGCTCGAAGCCGGTGTGCCTGAAAACATCATTCAACTGCTTCCCGGCGACGGGCCGTCCGTAGGGGCACCGTTGGTGGCCGACCCTCGAATTGCCGGGGTCTGCTTTACGGGGTCGACAGAAGTAGCAAAGTCCATCGAACATCAACTGGCAGTAAGTGCGTCTCCTGACGCCATGCTGATCGCCGAGACCGGCGGGCTCAATGCGATGATCGTCGATTCAACTGCACTTCCCGAGCAGGCCGTGCGCGATATCATCGCTTCGGCGTTTCAAAGTGCCGGTCAACGCTGCTCGGCGCTTCGCATACTCTACGTGCAGAAGGATGTTGAAACGCGCGTTCTGGAGATGTTGGAAGGCGCCATGCGTGCACTGACTGTTGGTAATCCCTGGCATATTTCCACCGATGTGGGGCCAGTGATCGACGACGAGGCGCGGTCCTCTATTCTTGATTATTGCCGGGAAGCTGAGCGCGCTGGGCGATTGATCGCCAAACTGGACCCGCCAAAAGACGGACGTTTCGTGCCGCCACACATCCTGCGGGTTTCGGGCATCGATGACATGGAACGCGAGATATTCGGCCCGGTTTTACATGTTGCGACGTTCGAGGCCGATGAAATCGACAGTGTCATCAATGATGTCAACGCCAGAGGCTATGGCCTGACTTTCGGCCTTCACACCCGCATCGAGGGCCGCGTTCAGCATATTGTCGACCGGGTTCATGCCGGCAATATCTACGTTAACCGCAACCAGATTGGTGCGGTTGTCGGTTCGCAACCATTTGGCGGTGAGGGCCTGTCGGGGACCGGGCCGAAAGCGGGTGGTCCGCATTACCTGCCGCACTTCCGCAAATCTCTGCGGGACCTGGATGAGAGGTATGCCGCACCGCTGGTCACCGCTGAATTGCCAAACCGCTTTGTCGACAGCTCCACCTGGGAAAGCCGACCAGACAGGATTGCGGTATTGCGCAAAGCGTTGCGGGGACGAGCGGCCAAGACGGTCGCCGCCGCCGCGACGCTCGACTTCGGGCCAGTCGATTTGCCGGGACCTACGGGCGAGGCAAACACGATTGCGTTGTACCCGCGCGGCAACGTCGTTTGTTTGGGGCCGGATGCGGAAGCGCTTCTCGGTCAGGTCGTGTTGGCCCTGGCCGCGGGCAATTCGGTCATAGCCGTCGCGCCCGATGCAAAAGCAGTGATAGGCCCGCTCCTCACGATGAAAGACCTGCCGTTACTCGTTGTCGAGGGTGCGATCGATACAAAGGCGCTCGGTGCAGCGTCGGTTGATGTCGTCGCGTATTATGGTTCCGGTGAAAAAGCCCGATCCGTTCGGAAAGTACTGGCCGCCCGAAGCGGACCAATCGTTCCGCTCGTTACTGCGCCAATGTCCGCGGCTGCATTTGTGCACGAAAGGGCGGTTTGTGTGGATACGACGGCTGCGGGAGGTAACGCCAGCCTGTTGGCGAGCGCCGGCTGATCTCGGGCTTGCGATCTGGTCCATTGCACCGCAATCGGTTCGGTTTATAACGGATCGATTGAAGTCGGATCGCCGGAGTCTGCCCATGACGCCATTTACGTTCAACACCACGCCCAGTGTCCGGTTTGGTGATGGAATCGCCGCCAAACTGGGCGAAATTGTCGGTTCGGTGCTTGGGCCGAGAGCGCTGTTTGTCACTGATCCCGGGATCATGTCACTGGGGCTGGCCAACGCGGCCATAAACTCGCTCAAAGAAGCCGGCCTGACAATGTCGATCTTCTCAGACGTTGAGGCCGATCCGTCGATTGCCACGCTGAACAAGGCAACGGATCATGCCAAATCGCTCGGTGCTACGGGCGTTATCGGTTTCGGCGGCGGATCGTCAATGGATGTTGCCAAACTTGCCGCATTGCTGGCCGGTTCGGGAGAGGATATCGACGAAGCCTGGGGCGTTGCCAATGCCAAAGGGCCGCGTTTGCCACTTGTCTTGATACCAACCACTGCGGGTACCGGTTCGGAGGCGACACCGGTTTCGATCATCACAGTTGGTGGCGAAGAAAAACGTGGAGTGTCATCGCCAATTATTCTGCCGGACATCGCCGTGCTCGATCCGGCGCTGACGCTCGGTTTGCCGGCGGCAACAACCGCTGCGACCGGTATCGATGCGATGGTGCATGCAATCGAGGCCTATGCCTCAAAGAATGCCAACAACAATCAAATATCTAGAATGCTTGCCCGCCAGGCACTGCGCCTGCTTGGCGCCAACATCGAAAATGCCGTGTTCCGGGGTGACGATATTGAAGCCAGAGGTGCCATGTTGCTGGGTTCGATGTTGGCCGGACAGGCGTTTGCCAATTCGCCGGTAGCAGCAGTGCATGCGCTGGCCTATCCGATTGGCGGGACCTTTCACGTTCCGCACGGACTGTCCAATGCGCTGGTTTTACCGCACGTGCTTCGCTTCAATGCTCCGGAGGCGGCAACGCTTTACGCCGAAATTGCGGTGGACGTCTTTCCCGAACTGTACAACACCGATGCCGGGGTTCAGGACATTTGCGCCTCGTTTATCGAAAACCTTGCCGATCTCAGCAAACGCCTTGGACTTCAGACCCAGCTTCGCCAGGTCGGCATCGACGAGGGCGATCTCGCCAAAATGGCATCGGATGCAATGTTGCAAACCAGGTTGCTGGTCAACAATCCACGCGATGTCGGGGAAGCTGATGCGCTGGCGATCTACAAGGCAGCGCTATGAGCGAGAAACCGGCGCCGTCCATGCGGAGTGAATACCGCGCATTCCGGCAGATCACTACTCGCTGGATGGATAACGATATCTATGGGCACATGAACAACGTCATCCACTATTCGCTGTTCGATACTGCGGTGAACGGCTGGCTGATCGAGCAGGGCGTATTGGATATTGAGCATGGCAATCAGGTCGGGTTGGTGGTTGAAACCGGCTGCCGGTACTTCGCCGAAATGGCGTTTCCGGATGTGGTCACGGCCGGAATTCGGGTGGCGCACGTGGGCAATTCATCCGTACGTTACGAAGTCGGCTTGTTTCGCAATGACGAGCAAAGCGCTTCGGCTGAAGGCCACTTTGTCCATGTCTATGTCGACCGGGCGACCCGGAAATCCATACCAATCAATGACCGGCTAAGAGCCGCACTTGAACGATTCTAATCGCCGCGCAAGGTGAAAATCTGTGCCAACAGGTTCTTTGTCGAAGCGTCGTGCTGGTTTGATGACTGATTTTGCTCGACAACCGGGAGCAGGGCAGTCGCCAGTTCCTTGCCCAATTCCACTCCCCACTGATCGAAAGCGTTGATGCCATAAAGGCATGCTTCGACGAACACACGGTGTTCGTAGAGCGCAATGAGCTGACCCAATGTGGAGGGGGTCAGTTTCTCGTAGATGATGGTGACCGAAGGCCTGTTGCCGGGAAATGCCTTGTGCGGGATCAACTTCGCGGCCTCTTCGCGTCGCATACCCTGGTCAGCAAGAACGGAAGCCGCCTCGAGTTCGGTCCGACCACGCATCAGCGCTTCCGACTGCGCCAGACAGTTCGCGATCAGCAAGCGGTGCTGATGGTCGAGATGCGGTTCATGACCTCTTGCGGCTAGAAGAAACTCCACCGGCACGATATCGGTCCCCTGGTGCAGAAGTTGAAAAAACGCGTGCTGACCGTTCGTACCGGGCTCACCCCACACGACGGGGCCTGAACAGCGTTTAAGCGGGGTTCCGTCCAATCCGACACCCTTGCCATTGGATTCCATGTCGAGTTGTTGCAGATAGGCCGGAAAACGAGCCAAGCGCTGATCATACGGAATGACTGCGCGGGTCGGGTAACCCAATACCTCGCGATGCCAGAAGCCCACCAGCCCGAGCAAAACCGGCAGGTTCGCGTTCATCGGCGCGGTTTCGAAGTGGCGATCCATCGTGTGGCCACCGTCGAGAAACGAACGGAAATTATCGGGCCCGATCGCGATCATCAGCGGTAACCCGATTGCCGACCAAATCGAATACCGTCCGCCGACCCAGTCCCAAAAGCCAAATGTCCTGTCGCGGTCGATGCCAAATTCGCCGACCTTGTCGAGCGCCGTCGAAACGGCTGCGAAGTGGACGCCGACCGCCGCTTCGCCAAGCCGGCCTGTAAGCCAGGATCGCGCGGTTGCGGCATTGGTCATCGTTTCAATGGTCGTAAACGTCTTTGACGCGACGATGAAAAGCGTCGACGCCGGATCGAGCTTTTCCAGAACATCAAATATGGCCGCGCCATCAACATTGGAGACGAAGTGCATGTTTGGCCCGTCGTGATAGGGCTCGAGCGCGAGCGTTGCCATGGCGGGACCGAGGTCGGAACCGCCAATGCCTATGTTGACGATATCGGTGAATTTTTTTCCCGAGATTCCCGAAGCGTAGCCGGAGCGAACCTTGTTTGCGAATGCCGACATGTCGTCGAGCACGCGGGCTATGTCCTCTGAAATTTCCTCGCCATCGGCATAGGAGTGGATGCCCTTTGGCGTCCGCAACGCAGTGTGCAGGACCGAGCGGTTTTCCGTGTGATTGATACGATCGCCCGAAAACATGGCCTTGCGCCGGCCTTCCAGGTCGCAGGTTTCCGCTAGCGCGAACAACGCATCCATGATCTTGTCGGAAACGGCGCATTTCGAATAATCGAGCATCATGTCGCCGCGCATGGCGCGATAGCGCTCGGCGCGCTCGGGGTCAGAATCGAAGGCTTCGCGCATGTTGCGAGGCCGGGACCTTGAGGTTGCGTCGCGCAGTTTTTTCAACGCGATATCAAATGGTTCTGTCATGCGTTTCGTGCCTCAGCCGGGTCGGCTGTCGTTAGAGAGATATTTCGTGTGCCCAGGGCGGATTGGCGCCAGCCCTTGAAACGGTAATTGCCGCCGCCCTGTTGCCAATGGCTAGCGCCCGGGCGATGGATTTGTCATCGGCATCTGCGAGCGTCTGTTTGGTCAGCAATCCATCGCGTTGCAGGGATGCCAGGAAGCCTGCGCTGAAGGTGTCGCCAGCGCCGACGGTATCAACGACCTCTGCCGGTTCCACTTCGGCATGGGACGATCCACCTTTCCGATAGGCCGTTGAGCCCTTGACGCCTGCCGTGACGATGATGAGCTTTGTTCCGTTGTCCAGCCAGCGATCAACAATCGCGACAACATCAGATTCTGCATCAAACCAGGCCAGGTCCTCATCCGACACCTTGATGATGTCCGCCATGGCGACCATCCGGTTCATCCGGGCAAGGTGACTTGCGCGATCGCCAATGAAGCTGGGACGTATGTTCGGGTCGAGCACGACGATCCGCTTTTGGCATTCCCGCTTCATGAGCGCCTCATAAGCCGTGCCGCACGGCTCCTGAACAAGGCTGATGGCGCCGAACAACAATGCCGCAATGTCGTCGTCGAGATCCGGCAGATCGCTCTCGCTCAACGTGCGGTCGGCAGAGTTTTCATTGTAGAAGGTGTAGTTTGCCTGCCCGTTCGACAGGCCTACAAACGCCAGTGTAGTGGGATGATCGGAGCGGATGGCGTATTTGATGCCGACATTGCCATTTTCCAACGCATTTTCCAGAAGCTGCCCGAACAGGTCACGAGAAATGCCGGAAAAAAACTCGGTGGGAACCCCCAGCCGTCCGAGCGCCACGGCGGTATTCAGGCTGGCACCTCCGGCATGAGGCACAAAGGCCGCTTCGCCCGATCCGGTTTTTCCGGGCAGCATATCAACGAGGGCGTCACCACAGCACAGTATCATGGGCGTGCTATAGAACAGGTCAGGAGGAGATGAAAATGGCAATTCCGGTTCTGTGTAATTAAATCCACCGTTTGGAGATTTCTGCGCGACAACCCGAGCAGATTTTCAGTTGAGCGGTTGAAATCAGGCGCTTTCTATCTCGAAGCTACCCGATAGGGCAGCTTGTAACCTCTCAATCAAGAATGTTTCCTGACGCGACAACGACGCACCAACAGGGCGCGGTTGCCGGACAGGATCGAATGATGACTGCAGTCAAGGCAATTACCGAAGACAAATCGGTCAATCACGGTGCTTCGCAACAGCGGCCGGGATTGATTGCGGCAGACAGCGATCCGCGCACATTGCTATCCTCATTGCTGCGCGATGTTGTCAAAAGTCGATATCCGGCCGTCGCCCATGTCTTGGAAAACGAAAGTCCGCTGATCAATCTCGCCGAAAGCGACTGCATTTCGGCCCTGCAGGTGCTGGGTGCGTGGTTTCATCTTTCGCGTATCGCTGTGGAACACGGCGCGATGCGTCGGAGGCGCCGGATCGAAACAGATCGAGGACCGGAAGCATGCAAGGGCGGATTTTTCAATGTTCTTGCAGACCTGAAACAAACCGGTGTCGTAAGCAGCGATATCGAAAACACAATCAAGACACTCGATATCGGACCGACAATCACCGCGCATCCCACAGAGGCGAAGCGCGTAACGGTACTTGAAATCCATCGCCGCATCTATCGCTTGGTCGTCACCCTGGAAACTGACCGCTGGACACCGAGGGAACGGGAGAAATTCGTCCGTGATCTTCGCAGTGAAATCGATCTTCTGATCATGACCGGCGAACTGCGAATGGAAAGGCCGACCATTGCGCAGGAATGTGCCTGGGGCATGCATTTCTTTGACGAGATCATCTTCGAGGCAACCGGGCAGGTCTACGAGCTGTTCGATGCCGCACTCGGTGAATTATACCCGGAAACACCGCTGACCGTTCCACCCTGCATCAGGTTTTCGTCGTGGATCGGCGGCGACCGGGACGGCAATCCCAACGTAACAGCCCAGGTGACCGCAGATGCGGTCGGTGAAGCGCGGCTGTTGGCACTGCGTCACTACGTTACTCGCCTGGAAAACCTTTCGCACCGCCTTTCGATCAGCGCCAATATCGTTGCGGTGCCCGAGACCTTCACGGAAAGGCTCGACAAACTGCTTGGATCGACCAATGGTGGCTCCGAACTGGCCATTCGCAATCCCAAGGAAATTGTCCGCCAGTACCTGACCGCCATTTCCCGCCGCCTGACGACAATGATCAATGCGGGTCTGGATTCGTCGGCTGCCTATGTCTCCCCGCAACACCTCGTCGAAGATCTCAAGGCGCTGGAAACCATGCTGGATTCAATCGGATCTTCCGATATCGCCAGAGACCAGATCATACCGCTGCGGCGTGAGGTGGAAACCTTCGGATTTCGGACTTTCTCGCTTGATATTCGACAAAACTCGACAGTCGTTAACCGCGTGTTGGCCGACATCTGGCGTATCCGCGACGGGCGCGATGCGGGTGTTCCGGTGGTCGGTTCAGCCGCTTGGTCCACTCGTTTGCGAAGCGAATTGAAACAACAATCGGTCGAAATCGATCCGATCGACCTGTTCGACGATTACACAGACGAAACCCGCGAACTGGTCAGGTTGTTTCGGCTAATCAATGAGGCAAACCGGGGGCCTGATCCGGAAGCAGTCGGTGCGTTTATTCTGTCGATGACAACCTCGGCTGATGACATTCTGGCCGTTTATCTGCTGGCGCGATATTGCGGCATGACCTCAATCGATGATCACTATTCGATCCGCACGCTGCAGGTTATTCCGTTGTTCGAAACGATCGACGATCTGCGCAATGCGCCGGAGATCCTAAAGACCCTGTTTTCGACGGCGACCATTCGCCGAGCGCTGCGCAAGAACAAAAACGTTCAAGAAGTGATGGTCGGTTATTCGGATTCCAACAAGGATGGCGGTTTCTTCTGCTCGCGTTGGGAACTGGCAAAAGCGCAATATCGTATCACTGAGACGGGCGCCAAGAGCCACATCACCATCAAGTTCTTTCACGGCCGTGGCGGCTCGGTCAGCCGGGGAGGCGGCCCCACCGGCCGGTCGATTGCCGCACAACCCGCCAATACGATCGGCGGGCGCATGCGGTTGACCGAGCAGGGCGAGGTTGTTTCGGCGAAATATGCCAACCGCGGCACGGCGGTGCATGAACTCGAAGTGCTCACGGCCGGCGTCCTGGCGCACACACTGAAGTCGCCGCACGAACCTGAGCTGAAAAGAAATCCGGAGTTTGAAGAAGCGCTAGAGGCATTGTCCGGCCTTTCCCAGGCAGCATATTCCGGGCTGATTACGAAACCCGGTTTCATAACCTATTTCCAGGAGGCAAGCCCAGTCGAGGAGCTGGCAATGCTCAAGATTGGGTCCCGTCCGGCCAAGCGTTTCGGGGCAGCTGAGCTTTCGGATCTGCGGGCAATACCCTGGGTGTTCGCCTGGAGCCAGAACCGCCATCTGATCACGGGCTGGTATGGCATCGGCAGCGCGCTTGAAAGTTTCTTGAATGTCCGCGGCGCGGACGGCGAGGTGCTTCTGCAAAACATGTTCGCCAGATCGCGGCATTTTGCATTGGCGATTGACGAGATCGAAAAGGCGCTGTGCCAAGCCGACATGGGCCTGGCAGCCGAATATGCCGGCCTCGTCGGAGAGCGGGCGGCGGCGGAAAGCGTATTCGAGGCAATCGCCGCAGAGTATGAGCGATCTGCACGTGTCGTGCGGTTGATAATTGGCGGCGGTAATCTTGGCGAACGTTTTCCGCGTTTCAGGAAAACACTCGATGAAAGCCTGCCGATGATCAATCGGGTCAACGGCCTGCAGGTGGAATTGTTGCGCCGCGCCCGCCAGATCAGGGCAGAGGGCGGCACCCCCAGGAAAACGGAAATCGCATTGTTGCTGTCGATGAACTGTATCTCGGCCGGCCTCGGCTGGACCGGCTGACCAGACTCATTGGCCCCAAGCAGGGAGAACGAACATGAACATCCATACAAATACCCGGTTTTTCTTTTCCGAGGCGCTTTCAAGCTCCGACCCGGAGATCTCAGGGGCCATTGCGCGTGAACACCAACGCCAGTCCCACGAGATTGAACTGATCGCTTCGGAAAACATTGTGTCCAATGCTGTGCTCGAGGCGCAGGGTTCGGTGATGACCAACAAATATGCCGAAGGTTATCCGGGACGACGCTACTATGGCGGCTGCCAATTTGTTGACGAGGCCGAAGAACTCGCCCGGGAGCGGGCCAAGAAGCTCTTTGATTGCGGGTTTGCAAATGTGCAGCCGAATTCGGGAAGCCAGGCCAATCAGGCGGTGTTTTTTTCGCTGATGCAGCCGGGCGATACCTATATGGGATTAAACCTTGCCGCAGGCGGCCACCTGACCCACGGGGCGCCGGTCAATCAGTCAGGCAAGTGGTTCAATGTCGTGCCCTACGGCGTACGCGAGGATACCCATCAAATCGATTTCGACGAGGTGCGCGACCTGGCCAGGGCGCACAAGCCGAAATTGATGATCGCTGGCGGGTCAGCCTATCCGCGCTTTATCGATTTCAAGATGTTCCGCGAGATTGCCGACGAGGTCGGCGCCTATTTGATGGTCGATATGGCTCATTTCGCCGGCCTGGTCGCCGGTGGCGTACATCCCAATCCGCTCGACTATGCCGATGTGGCGACGACAACGACGCACAAGACGCTGCGCGGGCCGCGCGGTGGAATGGTGCTGACCAATGACGGGGAAATTGCCAAGAAGATCAATTCGGCAGTCTTTCCCGGTCTGCAGGGAGGCCCGTTGATGCATGTGATCGCCGCAAAAGCGGTCGCCTTTGGTGAAGCATTGAGGCCTGAGTTCCGTCAATACGCGCAACATGTTGTCGACAACGCTCGCGTTCTGGCCGACACGATCAAGGCTGGCGGCCTTGATATCGTTTCCGGCGGCACCGACACGCATCTGATGCTGGTCGATCTGCGCAGGAAATCGGTGACCGGCAAGGCGGCGGAAGCGGCATTGGGGCGCGCCGATATCACCTGCAACAAGAACGGCATTCCGTTCGATCCTGAAAAACCGATGATCACTTCGGGCATCCGTTTGGGTTCACCGGCATGCACCACGCGTGGTT
This sequence comes from Rhizobiaceae bacterium, assembly GCA_963669285.2. Taxonomy (GTDB): domain Bacteria; phylum Pseudomonadota; class Alphaproteobacteria; order Rhizobiales; family Rhizobiaceae; genus JAWKWH01. The sequence goes on from CAXXSI010000005.1 coordinate 112,492, forward strand.
TCGGCCAGAAGGAATTTGCCGATGTCGGCAACATGATCATCGAGGTGATCGATGGTTTGGCGGCGAACGGCGAAGCGGAAAATGGTGCTGTTGAAGCGGCGGTTCGCGAAAGGGCGAACGCGCTAACCCGACAGTTCCCGATCTACGCTTGAAGCTTCGGCTGCAGTTAAACCGGCCCATCCGGTTCCCTTTTGCCGGCGATCCGGTTGAGCAACATCAAGTGCCCGTCGACCGCTGAGTGCTAAAATGAATGCTGTCCGGAGGATGATCGTCCTTCGGAAGCGCTTAGGCGTACGGCCACAGGTGTGCATTTTGGATTCACATTGAGTTTCGAATGCCGGAAATGTGAGCCGAGAATCCTCAGCGCGGAGACATGTCTGCCGAGGATCTTTACATGAGACGTTTGCTCTGGGCGTTAGGAACTGTTGTCGTCTTGCTGGCGGTCGCGTTCGGTGTTTTCATGTATTGGGCATACCGGCCTGTGCCGTCATTCGAGCCGTATACCTACACCGCCGAACGACCGGACTACTGGCCGACCGAGAGCTGGCAGAGATCGACGCCGGAAGCCCAGGGAATGAACTCCGAAACCCTGCTGGACATGATCGCCTTCTATGAGAAGGAGGCAGCAAGCGACCCGGAGTTCTATCTCGATTCCATCACGGTGATCCGCAACGGATTTATCGTTGCCGAGGTCTATCCAAATCCGAACTTTCCTCGCGACGAGATGCACGTCATCCATTCAGCGACCAAGAGCATTGTCTCGGTTCTGATCGGCATCGCTATTGACCGGGGGATTATCAATAGCGTCGACGACAAGGTTGTCGACTATTTTGCCGACCGCGACATTAAAAACCTCGATGATCGCAAACGTTCCCTGACAATCCGCGATCTTCTGTCGATGGAAACGGGATTGCACAGCCGGGATTCCTTCCTCTATGCCTATGAAGGCCTCTTCGCGCTTCAGCAGTCCGATGACTGGTTGCAGTTCGCACTCGATCTGCCAATGGCGGCTGACCCTGGCGAACGCTTCGATTATTCCAACATCAGTACGTTTTTGCTCGGGGCTGTCCTTGCTGAGGCCACAGAGACGGATGTGCTGACGTTTGCGCGCGAAACACTGTTTGGGCCGCTCGGCATCAAAAACGTCAGATGGGAATGGAATGGTGACGGTCTGCCAATAGCCTGGGCGCGCATGTGGCTTCAGCCCGACGACCTGGCAAAGATAGGGCTTTTATACCTTCAACAAGGCCATTGGAACGGGAGGCAGTTGGTGCCGGCGGAGTGGATCAGGGAAAGCCTGACGCCGTGGGCGTTTCCAAAAAACGTGGTCTATATCCTCAATGAGGACATGAGCGAAGACACGGATGCCTCGCGGCGCATCTGGGTCGCGCAGCGCTTTTTCCGGCCATTCACCGACGGCTACGGTTATCAATGGTGGCTTGATGGAGAGGGCAACTATAACGCTCTGGGCACCAGTGGGCAGTACCTGACTGTCTCGCCAGAGAAAAATCTAATCTTTGTGGTGACCGGCAAGAACAGCGGGTTATCCCAGTTCAAACCAGTGGAACTGTTCTATGACTATGTTTTGCCGGCGGTTGAGGCCGACACGCTTCCAGCGAACCCGACCGCGGGCAAGTCGCTGGCGGGCTATGCTGACCCTCCGGCGCGCGAATACAAGGCTATCCCCGTACCGCCATTACCGAAGGTTGCAGCAGAGATTTCCGGTGTCACCTACGCGATGGAGACGAATCCATACAAGACGGACAATGTGCGACTGACATTTGATACGGCAAAATCCTATGCGGAACTCAGCTACACAGCACGAGAGAGCTGGGCGCCGAAATTCCATGTTGGTCTGGATGGCGTGCCGCGACATACGGAGACGAATGTTGGCGTCGTTATCGCCTCCGGCCGGTGGAGCGCACCGGACACGTTCGTCGTCGATGTGGAAATCGTCGGTTATACGACCTTCGATAAATGGGAATTTCGGTTTGATGGCGACCGGTTGATCCTCACCGAATACAGCATTACCGGCGACTACACCTATCAGGGTCGTGCCGCGCGGCGATAGCGTGAGGCATCATTGGGGCGTCAATGGTCGGTATGCCGGTTGGCGTTTGATCCTGACACGGAAGCTGTCGGCTCAATTCAGATCACCAGGTTCCACCGTCAGAAACCGACTGGATCAAAAAAATACCCCCGGGGTACGCAACATCCGGGGGTTTTAGTTTGGGAGAAGAAACGCGACTAGAGCGTATCCGGTTCAAATGGAATCGTTTGAACGTAGGGATTTTGTGTTCCGGCTAGGAGCGCGGGGCGACGCGGTGCAAGCACCGTTAGGCCCGCGCGACGCCGACCGGGGCGCAAAAGGCCAAGCTCAGACGATTGCGTTTTGTCCTTATCTTTCAGGCGCTTAGCATTTGGCCTACTCGGCAGCATTTTCCGCATCAGCAGCGTCGAAATCCTCGCACGATGACAACATCGCGCTGCGGTATTCTCCTCGCTGATGTGCAAAATGCTTGCCATCAAATCGCTCCCATTTAAGCCGGACACGCTCTAGAACAGGCCTTCGATCAAACCGTCATCGTTGAGATAAATCTTCTCCGATGAAGGTACTTTCGGCAGGCCGGGCATGGTCATGATCTGACCTGTGATCACCACGATGAAGCCCGCACCGGCCGACAACCGCACTTCGCGGACCGGAACGGTGTGTCCGGTTGGTGCCCCGCGCAGGTTCGGATCGGTCGAGAACGAATACTGCGTCTTGGCCATGCAGACGGGCAGATCGCCATAACCCTGTTCTTCCCATTGGCGAAGTTGGTCGCGCACGGATTTGTCCGCAATGACCTCTTCGGCGCGGTAAACACGCTTGGCGACAGTCTCGATCTTTTCAAAGAGCGGCATATCGTCGGGGTAAAGCGGCGCAAACTGCGACTGGTCGCCATCGGCTATTTCGGCGATCCGGATTGCCAGTTCCTTGGTTCCTTCAGAACCCTCGGCCCAATGCTTGCATAGTATGGCCTCCGAACCTTGCGAAGCGACGTAGTCTTTAACCGCCTGAATTTCCGCATCCGTATCGGAGATGAAGTGGTTGATCGCCACGACCGCAGGAACGCCGAACTGTTTGATATTCTCAATGTGGCGGCCGAGGTTCGAACAGCCTTTTTCGACCGCTTCGACGTTTTCGGAGCCAAGATCTTCTTTCTTGACGCCGCCATTCATCTTCATCGCGCGAACCGTGGCGACGATGACACAGGCAGCCGGCTTGAGACCGGCCTTGCGGCTCTTGATGTTGAAGAATTTTTCCGCACCCAGATCGGCGCCGAAACCGGCTTCTGTCACCACATAGTCGGCGATTTTCAGCGCAGTCGTTGTGGCCACCACGGAATTACAGCCATGGGCGATATTGGCGAAGGGGCCGCCGTGGACAAATGCGGGGTTGTTCTCCAGCGTTTGCACCAGGTTGGGCTGCATGGCGTCCTTGAGCAGAACTGTCATGGCGCCATCGGCCTTGATATCGCGAGCATAGACGGGGCTCTTGTCGCGACGGTAGCCGATGATGATGTCGCCGAGCCGCTTTTCCAGGTCTTTCAGATTGTTGGACAGGCACAGGATAGCCATGACCTCGGAAGCGACCGTGATGTCAAAACCCGCTTCGCGTGGAAAGCCGTTTGCAACACCACCCAGTGAACATACGATCTCGCGCAATGCTCGGTCGTTCATGTCCATCACACGGCGCCAGGCAACACGGCGCTGATCGATTTCCTGGGCGTTACCCCAATAAATGTGATTGTCGATCATCGCCGACAGCAGATTGTGGGCCGAGGTGATCGCGTGAAAGTCGCCGGTAAAGTGCAGGTTCATGTCTTCCATAGGCACGACCTGCGCATAGCCGCCGCCTGCAGCGCCGCCCTTGACGCCAAAGCAGGGGCCAAGCGAAGCCTCGCGAATACAGATGGCCGCTTTCTTGCCGATCGCATTCAGCCCGTCGCCGAGGCCGACAGTGGTGGTGGTTTTGCCTTCACCAGCCGGAGTCGGATTGATCGCGGTAACGAGAATTAGCTTGCCGTCCTCATTGCCTTGAACCGACTGAATGAACTCGGCTGAAACCTTCGCCTTGTCATGACCGTAGGGGAGCAGGTGATCGGAACCGATTCCCAGCTTAGCCCCGATTTCCTGGATCGGCTGCTTTGTAGCCGCCCGTGCTATCTCAATGTCGGACTTTACCTCGCCCATTTTTCCTCTCCAAATCGCAGTTTCTTGGGATCACGCGCGATTGTTTCTGTATTCAAATTCAACGCTGCCGTATAAGCGACGTTCCGATGGCGGATTTCGAACTCCACCGGCGATAAAAATCCCTTAGCATGTTTCATTGCAGAAAAAAATATTTCTTGTTATGAAAAATTACGTAATCCGGAATAGTCGGGAGGTCCAGGGTTTTGGCACAGTTGATGGACGGTAGGGCACTCGCTGCGGAAGTGGTCGAAAGCGTCAAGGGATTTACTGAGAATCTACTTGAAAAAACAGGTGTAATACCGGGGTTGGCCGTCGTAATTGTCGGTGACGATCCCGCCAGCCAGGTGTACGTTTCCTCGAAAGGCAAGAAGGCGAAAGAGTGCGGATTTCACTCCGTTCAGCACACGCTTGCCGAAAATACCAGCGAAGATGATCTCGTTGAGCTGATTGAATCGCTCAACAATGACGATTCGATCCACGGAATACTGGTGCAATTGCCGTTGCCTGATCACATCAACGAAGGCCGGATCATCCAAACCATCAGGGCAGACAAGGATGTTGACGGATTTCATCTCAGCAATGTCGGCCGTTTGGGGACCGGTGAACTGGATGGTGCGTTGATCCCATGCACTCCGGCCGGATCCATGCTGCTCATCGAACGCGTCATCGGTCGCGATCTGTCGGGATTGAACGCCGTCGTCGTGGGGCGCTCCAACATCGTCGGCAAGCCGATGGCGAATTTGCTGCTGCAGGCCAATGCGACGGTGACCATCGCGCATTCGCGCACCAAAGACCTCGCCGGTCTGTGCCGCACTGCCGATATTCTCATCGCCGCCGTCGGGAGACCGGAAATGATCAAGGGTGACTGGGTCAAGCCGGGTGCCACCGTGGTCGATGTCGGCATAAACCGCGTGCCGGCGCCCGAAAAAGGCGAGGGCAAGACAAAACTGGTCGGCGACGTCGAGTTCGTGGAAGCCGAAAAGGCCGCAAGTGCAATTACACCGGTTCCGGGTGGCGTCGGACCGATGACCATTGCCATGCTGATGGCCAATACCAGTACAGCCGCACACCGCAGCGCGGGATTGGATGCGCCGCGCCTTTGAGATAAGGCTTAAAGACAAGACTTGGCCGGTCAGGATTAGCAAATGAATGAACATGTCGGAAGCGGGCGTTCGCTCAGGCACGGTCGCAAGAAGGGCAGCAAGACCCCCAAAGGCCGTCAACTGGATGACGTTGCCGTAGAGGAAATCCGCAGCCTTCTAGGCGACCAGCCGAGGCGCAAGGACTTGTTGATTGAATTCATGCACCTGGTGCAGGACAAATATCGCTGTTTGAGCGCGGCACATTTGACGGCGCTGGCCGCCGAAATGCGCCTGTCGCAGGCCGAGGTCTACGAAGTCGCATCGTTCTACGACCATTTTGACGTCGTCAAGGAAGGTGAGACCGCACCTCCGCCGATCACCATACGGGTCTGCGATTCCATTTCCTGCATGATGGCTGGTTCCGGAGAACTACACCGGCATTTGGAGGTCGGCGCCGATCCCGCTCAAGTCCGTGTTGTGCATGCACCATGCATGGGACGATGCGATGCTGCGCCAGCGGCGCGTATCGGCGATCGTGAAGTCGGTTATGCCGATGCGCAGACTTTGCTAGGCATGGCGGTGGATGATGAGACCACGGTGTTGGTGCCGGAGTATAGCGGGCTCCAAGCGTATCGCGCCGACGGTGGCTACAAGCTTGCTGAGAAGGTACGCGACGGCGGAATTTCTGCCGACGAACTGATCCAGACGCTCTCCGATGCCGGTTTGCGCGGGTTGGGTGGCGCAGGCTTTCCGGCCGGCACGAAATGGAAGTTTGTCCGCTCCTACGAGGGGCCGCGGCTGATGACGATCAACGGTGACGAGGGCGAGCCTGGTACGTTCAAGGATCGCTGGTATCTCGAACGCGACCCGCACCGGACGCTTGAGGGCGCGATCATCGCAGCCCACGCGGTGGAGGCCGAGCGCATCTACCTTTACATGCGCGACGAATATCCGGCAGTGCTGGAAATTCTACGTAAAGAGATAGCCGCGCTGGAAAGTGTGGGCCTCATCGAGCTGGGTTATATCGAATTACGCCGCGGTGCGGGTGCATATATCTGCGGTGAGGAATCGGCTATGATCGAGTCGATTGAAGGCAAGCGCGGCCTGCCGCGCCATCGACCGCCCTACATTGCGGAAGTCGGACTGTTTGGAAAGCCGACGCTGAACCACAATGTCGAGACGCTGTGGTGGATCCGCGACATCATCGAGCAAGGTCCAAAATGGTTCGCCGATCAGGGCATCGACGGCCATCCGGGCATTCGTTCGTGGTCGGTGTCAGGGCGGGTGAAGAACCCGGGTGTCAAACTGGCGCCTGCCGGCGTGACAATCCGCGAACTGATTGACGATCATTGCGGCGGCATGGCCGATGGCCACACATTCAAAGCCTATTTGCCCGGCGGTGCGTCGGGCGGCATCCTGCCGGCGTCAATGGATGACATTCCGCTCGATTTTGGCGGCAAGCTCGCTGAATTTGATGCCTTTGTCGGCAGCCACGCGGTGGTGGTGTTGTCTGACAAGGACTCCGTCAAAGATGCGGCGCTAAACTTGCTGGAATTCTTTGCGCATGAAAGCTGCGGCCAGTGTACGCCGTGCCGCGGCGGGACGGAAAAGATGGTTCAGCTTCTGAAAGGCGAAGGCAAGATCGACGAGAACGCCCTTCGCGACCTGGAAGCGGTCATGCGTGATGCCTCGATTTGCGGGCTCGGACAGGCCGCACCCAATCCCGTCAATCACCTGCTGACGTATTTCAGGGACGATCTGTGATGAGTGATCAAATCAAATTTGAGCTTGACGGCAATGAAGTCACCGCTGCCGAAGGTGAGACGATCTGGGATGTGGCAAAGCGCAGGGGCAATACGCTGCCGCATCTGTGCCATGTCGACAAGCCCGGCTACCGCGCCGACGGCAACTGCCGCGCCTGTGTCGTCGAGGTCGAGGGCGAGCGAACGCTTGCAGCTTCGTGCATTCGCAAGCCGACCGAGGGTATGAAGGTCAAGACCGGTGGAGAACGTTCCGAAAAGGCGCGCGCCATGGTGTTCGAGCTTCTCGCCGCAGACATGCCGGCACAGGAAGACGGACCCGACAATCAATCGGTATTCTGGGATTGGGCTGGGCGCATGGGTATTGCCGGCAGCGACCGGCTGCCGTCAAAGTTTACCGAGGCGCAACCGGGTGAACATGACATCACCAATCCGGCCATCGCCGTCAACCTCGATGCCTGTATTGCCTGTGGCGCCTGTGTGCGGGCCTGCCGCGAAGTGCAGGTCAATGATGTCATCGGCATGGGCGGGCGAGGTCACCATTCCGTACCGGTGTTTGATATTCACGATCCGATGGGTGTTTCGACATGCGTCACGTGCGGCGAATGCGTGCAAGCCTGCCCGACCGGTGCGCTGTTCGAAAAGACTCTCATGGATGCGGATAGCAAACGGCGTGTGGTGCAGGATTTCGACCGCGCTGTCGACAGCGTCTGCCCGTTTTGCGGTGTTGGTTGCCAGACCACGGTCTATGCCAAGGACGACAGAATCGTTCAGGTCGACGGGCGCAATGGGCCGGCCAATGAAAACCGGCTCTGCGTCAAGGGCCGTTTCGGCTTTGACTATGTGCATTCACCGGAGCGCCTGACCACGCCGCTGATCCGCCGCGACGATGCACCCAAGGCTGCCGATATCGATCTGACCGGTGTCGATCCGATGACGGTATTTCGCGAAGCCACGTGGGAAGAAGCGCTTGAAAAGGCCGCCGGCGGGTTGAAGACCGTACTCGAACGCGACGGCAGCCCGGCAATGGCCGGTTTCGGTTCGGCAAAGGGATCGAACGAAGAGGCCTATCTGTTCCAAAAACTGGTGCGGCAGGGTTTCGGCACCAACAATGTCGATCACTGCACACGGCTGTGCCACGCATCGTCTGTTGCCGCATTGCTCGAAGGTGTCGGTTCGGGCGCCGTGTCCGCGCCCTTTACAGACGCCATGCATTCCGACTGCGTGATCGTTATCGGTGCACGGCCGGGGCAAAACCATCCCGTCGCGGCGACTTACTTCAAACAGGCAGTCAAGCGCGGCAAAACACTGATCATCATGGATCCACGCAAGCAGGGTCTGACGCGGCACGCCACCCACTCGCTGCAGTTCAAACCAGGCACCGACGTGGCGATGCTCAACGCACTGCTGCATGTGATCATCGAGGAGAACCTCTACGACGAGCAATATGTGCAAGCCAATGTCTCCGGATTCGAGGCTTTGAAGGCGAAAGTGAAGGATTTTTCGCCCGAGGCGATGGAGGAGGTCTGCGGCATCGATGCTGGCGTTCTGCGCGATGTCGCGAGGGTCTATGCGACATCCGAGCGGTCCATCATCTTCTGGGGCATGGGCGTATCTCAGCATACCCATGGGACGGACAATGCGCGTTGTCTGATCGCTCTGGCCCTGATCACGGGGCAAGTCGGGCGCCAGGGCACCGGTCTACATCCGCTTCGCGGCCAAAACAACGTGCAGGGCGCCTCCGACGCCGGTCTGATCCCGATGTTTTATCCGGACTACAAGGCGGTCGGCGCCGACGATATCCGATCCAAATACGAGGATGTTTGGGGCAGGGCACTTGACCCTCAGCGCGGCCTGACTGTTGTCGAAATCGTTGACGCAATTCACGAGGACACGATCAAGGCGATGTATATCATGGGTGAAAATCCGGCGATGTCGGATCCCGACCAGCTACACGCCCGTGCGGCGTTTGCGAAGCTTGAGCATCTGGTCGTGCAGGACATATTTTTGACCGAAACCGCCTGGCACGCCGATGTGGTTCTACCGGCCTCCGCCCACGCGGAGAAGCTTGGCACATTCACCAATACCAACCGGCAGGTGCAGGTCGGACGCCCGGCCATACCGGTCCCCGGCGGCGCCCGGCAGGATTGGGAGCTGATGGTCGAAATCGCCAACCGGCTTGGGCTCGATTGGTCGTATGGTGGCGTCGACGAGGTCTATGAGGAGATGGCCTCGCTGATGCCTTCACTCGGCGGCATATCATGGCAGAAACTGACGGGCGAAGAGTCGGTGACCTATCCGCTTAACAAGCAGACGGGCCTTTCCGAATGGGTGATCTTTGGTGAAGGATTTCCGACCAGCGACGGTAAGGGCAAGCTTGTGCCGGCAGATCTGCTGCCACCCGACGAGGTGCCCGATGATGATTATCCCATGGTGCTCACCACAGGACGGCTTTTGGAACACTGGCATACCGGTGCGATGACGCGCAGGTCGGATGTCCTTGACGAGTTGGAGCCCGAAGGCATTGCCGCGATGAATCCCGGCGAAATCGCCAGGAATGGCTTTGTCGCCGGTCAGATGATCTCGGTGGCCACGCGTCGCGGAACCATCGAGGCGCGCCTGCGGGCTGACCGCGAAGTGGCAGACGGGATGGTGTTCGTACCATTCTGCTTCAATGAATCACCGGCAAACCGGCTGACCAACCCGCAATTGGATCCTTATGGAAAAATCCCGGAGTTCAAATTCTGTGCGGCGCGGGTCGAGGCCACACCCGATGGGCGGATGGAAGCGGCCGAATAACTTCCTGTTTGCGGTCCCTTATCACTGCTGATCACCCCTAATTTTGCAGTATTCGGGGAGAGAAAAATTTAGCGCAAGCTAACTTTCCGTTGACCATATATTGGTGCGTCTGGCGAGGAAGCGCAGGTATTAAGTTTTCATAAGAGGGCGTTTGCTAGCTTTTCCGGGATACAATGGAAGGGAAAGCCATGCTCACCAAATCCAGTTCTCGCCCGGCAACGCCAGATTATCTCGAAGCCAACAAGCCAGATGGCGGATTTCGCCTGATCACGCGTTCGGACATGGACGGCCTTGTTTGTGCAGTACTTTTGAAAGAACTGGATCTTATCGGCGACATCAAGTTTGTGCATCCAAAGGACATGCAGGATGGCAAGATCGAAGTGTCGACCGGGGATATCTCGACAAACCTGCCTTATGTGCCGGGCATATTTGCCGCGTTCGATCACCATGATTCGGAGACCAAACGGCTGGGAGCGGGCTATTCGAACCACATTATTGATCCAGACGCCCCATCAGCGGCACGGGTCGTCTACGAGTTTTTGGGCGGCCGGGAGCGGTTTCCACATCTTCCCGACGCCATGATGCCGGCCGTCGACAAGGCGGACGCAGCCAATTTTACCCGTGAAGACGTTCTCAATCCGCAGGGCTGGGAGCTTTTGTCGTTTCTGATGGATGCGCGAACCGGTCTTGGCCGGTTTCGCAATTTCCGCATCTCCAACTATCAGCTGATGATGGAAATGATCGATTTTTGCGGTAGCGAGCTCGACATCGACCGGGTTCTCGAGATGTCCGATGTGAAAGACCGCGTTGATCTTTATTTCGAGCATCGTGAGAAATTCGAAGAGCAAATCAGGCGGTGTACGACGATGCACGGCCCGCTCGCCGTGCTGGACCTGCGTGATGAAGAGATCATCTATGCCGGCAATCGCTTCATGATCTACGCGTTGTTTCCCGAAGCAAACGTCTCCTGCCATGTCATGTGGGGCAAAGCCAGGCAGAACGTGGTTCTCGCTTTCGGCAAATCGATTTTTGACCGTTCGAGCAAAGTTCACATTGGTGAGTTGATGCTGCGCTACGGCGGCGGCGGCCATGCCGCGGCCGGAACCTGTCAAGTTGACGCCGAGCGTGCCGATACGGTGCTGAAACAACTTATTAAAATGGTCAAATCGAAGTCGTAGCGGATATCGCTGCTGACCGAATCCTGGTCTGGGTGACCGGTCGGCCAATCTCTCTCTAGAGCCGCTTACGTCGCGGAGACAGTGCCTCATCGGCGTGTCGTAATTGTTCAACCGCCTGCCGGATTTGTCGGTGGCGCGGTTGTATCGTTTATGCGATTTCCCGTTTGCTTCGGGGCTGAACGCGGAACGTGTTATGCTTCAACATGCGACACTATTATTCATGACAATCAACTTTCTTTCATTATAATAAAACCATGGGAGAGAGCGTGCAACCTAGACTGGTCGTGGTCGACAAAAACCCGCTCGTCATATCGGCGTTGCGGGAACGCATCGAGCGTGAGCGCAAGTTCGAGTTGGTGCTGACGCTGACGACTGGCACAGCCTTCGTGGAAGCGGTCGGCAATCTGGATTTCGATGTGGCGATACTGGGCTGGAACCTGCCGGACATGTCGGGTGCCGATGTGCTCGCGGATTTGCAGCGGCGGAAGATCAGCGCCAAGGTCGTGGTGTTTTCCGGCGACAACGACATGATGCTGCTCAAACAGGCGATCAGGCTGGGCGCGATGGGTTTCTGCTGGCAGGGGGACGATCCCGATATCCTGTTCGAGACGATCAGCGCGGTTTCACGCGGGCGATTGAGTTTTCCCTACATCGATGTCACCAAAGTCGATGACACACCGCTGTCTCGATTGACCAATCGCGAAAAGGAATTGCTCAAAGCACTGGCCGATGGCTGGACAAATGCCCAAATCGCCGCGCGGATTGGCATTTCCGAGAACACGGTCAAATATCATCTGAAAAACCTCTATGAGAAGCTCGAAGTGAACAACCGTGCCATGGCGGTTGCGCTGTACTTTACCGAATCGCGCCGCTTCGATTAGCCATTGTGCTGATGGCTTTACGGCCTTTGCCTGGTCAGGCATCGGCGTCCCGGATCAGTACGCCGATTGATCGGAATGATCCATCGGGCAATTGCGCAAACAAGGACCATGAAAGGCAGCGACTGTTCAAACTTATGGTGTGCCTTGTGTCGATGCCAGTCCGGTGATATCCGACCCATCCACATTCCTCTGGTGCTTTCAATGGACATCCGGGCCATCCTGCTGCCAATCAGCAGGTTTTTACTGATCATATCGGGCTTCATGCTGCTCCCGGCGTTGGCCGACATTTTGTCCGGTAACCCGGACTGGAAGGTTTTCGCGACTTCCGCGGTTGTGCTGGGCGGATTGGGTACGCTGATGGTGCCGGCGCTTCGTGGCCAACCTTATACGTTCAGATTGCAAGAGAGTTTTTTACTGGTCAATCTCGCCTGGGTGGGGCTGTCGGTCATTTGCGCTGTTCCGCTCTATGCTTCCGGCCTGCACATCAGTTTCGTCGATGCGCTGTTCGAAGCAAGTTCCGGACTGACGACGACCGGCTCAACGGTTCTGACTGGCCTGGACGAATTGCCGCCGGGAATTCTCCTTTGGCGTTCGTTGCTCCAGTGGATTGGCGGTCTCGGGATTGTTGTCATGGGCATCATGCTGCTTCCGGCGCTGCGCGTTGGCGGCCAGCAATTGTTCCTCATCGAATCATCGGAAGACAACGCCAAACCTTTTGGCCGTACCGAGTATTTCGTACGCCGCATCGTCGCCGTTTACATCGGCCTGACCGTCACTTGCGCAGGCCTTTACTATGAGGCCGGTATGACCGGTTTTGAGGCGATAAACCATGCGCTGACGACAATCTCTACCGGCGGATTTTCCACATCGGACGACTCGCTTGGCCATTTCCACAGCCTGACGATCGACTGGATTGCGATAGTCTTCATGCTGGTTTCTTCGCTGCCGTTTCTGTTTCTCATCACGCTTATCGAAAAACGCCGGATCAATGCGTTTCGGCAGGTTGTGTTCTTCCTTGCCCTGACGCTGGTGTTGACGATGATCCTGTTCGCGGTCTCCGCATGGGATCATCACGCTCCGCCATGGTTGGTTTTCACCTCCTCGGCGTTTCATGTCGCTTCAATCATCTCGACGACAGGATTTGTGACCGATGATTATCTGCAGTGGGGATCGTTTGCCGTCTGCTTCTTTTTCCTGCTGACTTTTGTCGGTGGTTGCAACGGCTCGACAGCGGGCGGTTTCAAGATATTCCGAATCATGATCCTGCTTTCTTTTGTCAGGGCCCGGCTGCGCGTTCTGCGATACCCTCGACGCGTCACCAATACGCGTTTGGAAGACACGACCGTAAGTACAGGCACGATCGAGAGCGTGGTTGCGTTTGCCATATTATATGTTGTCACTTTCGCCGCTTTTGCGCTCGCCTATTCGGCTTTTGACGTTGACATCGACACCGCGCTTTCAGCGTCGATCACCGCGCTGGCAAATGTCGGTCCCGGGATCGGCACGGAGATTGGCCCGGTCGGCAATTTCGCCGACATGCCGAGCGCCGTGAAGTTATTGCAGTCGCTGGAAATGATTCTGGGCCGCCTCGAACTGCTTGGCGGCATCTTAGTACTGCTGCCCGACTTCTGGCTGGAATAGGCGTACCTGCAGCCGGGCATCGGTTGCTATCGGGCAGACACGCCACGCGACCGACGGCGTTTCCGGCGCGCAATTACCGCCCCGTTCCCGCTCAGGCATCCAATCCCTTGCCAACAAACCTACCCGTTCGGGTACGTGGTTTCCGATGCGCGCGGTCTTCGTCGACTACCCATCAGAGACGAAAAACTGTCCATTGGAGTGTTGTTCCAAACCGGTCAAGTCGACGAAATTGATGCCAGATGTTCGGGGCCTTACCGGGTCTCAAAACAATCGCAACCATCGGCTTCAGCCCGCGGGCACAACAGGAGGAGCACAATCATGGCAGGCTTCACACACCTCTTCATTCCGGGTCCCACCAACATCCCGGAGCGCGTTCGCCAGGCGATGAATATTCCCATGGAAGACATGCGGGCGCCCAGTTTTCCGGTGTTCACCCAGCCGCTGTTTGCCGACGTCAAGAAGGTGTTCAAGTGCGAAACGGGGCGGGTATTCATCTATCCGTCATCGGGGACCGGCGCATGGGAAGCCGCCATCACCAACGTTCTCAATCCCGGAGACAAGGTCTTGATGTCGAGGTTCGGCCAGTTCTCGCACCTCTGGGTCGACATGGCCGAGCGCCTTGGCCTTGATGTGACCGTGTTCGATGTCGATTGGGGCAAGGGTGTGCCGGTCGACGATTACGCGGAAGTACTGAACAACGACAAGGAAAAGGAATTCAAGGCGGTCTTCTGCTGCCACAATGAAACCGCAACCGGCGTGACCAGTGATATCGCCGCAGTGCGCAAGGCGCTCGATGCTGCCGATCACCCCGCTTTGCTGTTTGTCGACGGCGTCAGCTCCATCGGATCGATCGATTTCCGCATGGAGGAATGGGGCGTGGATTGTGCGGTGAGCGGGTCGCAGAAAGGTTTCCAACTGCCAGCCGGTCTCGGCTTCCTTGCCGTCAGCCGAAAAGCCCTGGAAGCGCATAAAACCTCGCGTTTCAAGCGGTGCTATTTCTCGTTCGAGGACATGATCAAGACCAATGACCTCGGATACTTCCCGTATACACCGGCTACCCAGCTCCTGCGCGGATTGCGCGAAAGCCTCGACATGATTTTCGAAGAAGGCCTGGAGGAGATTTTCCAGCGTCATCACAGGATGGCCGGCGGTGTGCGCGCGGCGGTCGACGCCTGGGGATTGAACCTGTGTGCCCAGGGCCCGAAATGGCAATCCGATACGGTCAGCGCGATCTGTGTGCCGGAGGGCTTCGATTCAGCAGAGGTCGTGCGGCGCGGTTACTACCAGTACGACACTTCGTTCGGTGTAGGTTTGGCAAAAGTGGCGGGCAGGGTTTTCCGCATCGGGCATCTTGGCGCGTTGAATGAAGTCATGGTTTGCGGTGTACTGGGAGCGGCCGAAATGGCCATGCGCGATGTCGGCATTGACATTGCTCCGGGTTCTGGCGTTGGCGCGGCAATTGAACATTTCCGCGGGACGGCTCCGAAGCAGCTCAAGGCCGCAGCCTGATCTGCTCCAGGGAGAGACTTGAATGAGCCACACTATCAACCATCTGAGACGCCAGCGTCTGCAACGCTCGACGCTGGCTGTTCCCGGATCCAATGTGTCCATGATCGAGAAGGCGGCTGATAGCGCCGCCGACGTTGTCTTCCTCGACATCGAAGACGCCGTCGCACCGCCGGACAAGGAACAGGCGAGACGCAATATCATTGAAGCGCTCAACGACATCGACTGGAAGGCCAAAGGCAAAACCATGTCGGTGCGGATCAACGGGCTCGATACCCACTACATGTATCGCGATGTTGTCGACGTGGTTGAACAGGCCGGAGACAAGCTGGATCTCATACTGGTGCCGAAGGTTGGCGTTCCGGCCGATCTCTACATGGTCGAAGTCATGGTCAACCAGATAGAGATGGCCAAGGGATATGACACACGCATCGGACTTGAGGCGCTGATCGAAACGGCGCTCGGCATGGCGAATGTCGAGGCGATCGCCGCGACGCCTGGGCGTCTGGAGGCACTGCATTTCGGTGTTGCCGACTATGCAGCCAGCAATCGCGCCCGTACCGTCAATATTGGCGGTCTCAATCCGGATTACCCGGGCGACCAGTGGCATTTTGCCCTGTCGCGCATGACCGTGGCTTGCCGCGCCTATGGACTGCGGGCGCTGGACGGGCCGTTTGGAGATTTTTCCGATCCCGATGGCTATCTGGCCGGTGCGCGCCGCGCCGCCGCGTTGGGAATCGAGGGTAAATGGGCAATCCATCCAAGTCAGATCGCGCTGGCAAACGAAGTGTTTTCGCCTCCGGAGAATGAAGTCGACCGCGCACGACGCATCATCGAAGCGCTCAAGGAGGCAGAGGATCAGGGCAAGGGTGCAGCGGCGCTCGACGGCAAGATGATCGATGCCGCCTCCGAGCGCATGGCGCGCAATGTGCTGGCTGTGGCCGAAGCGATCGAGGCAGCCGGTTAGGCGCCAGACAATCATACCAGGAGACCAATTGTCATGGACATCCACGAATACCAAGCAAAGGAAATCCTGTCGCGTTTCAATGTCTCGGTTCCCCGCGGCGGATTGGCTTATAGCCCGGAGCAGGCAACCTATCGCGCCCGCGAAATTGGTGGCGACAATTGGGTGGTCAAAGCGCAGATTCACTCCGGTGCGCGCGGCAAGGCCGGCGGGATCAAAGTGTGTTCGACGGATTCGGAAATCGCTGATGCGGCTGATTTTCTGCTTGGGCGCCGGCTGGTCACGCACCAGACCGGGTCTGCCGGCAAACTCGTTTCGCGTCTGTATGTCGAAGCCGCCACTGATATCTCGCGCGAAATCTACCTCGGCTTCGTCATGGACCGAACCACCGAGCGGATCATGATCGTCGCTTCCGGCTCGGGTGGCATGGAGATCGAGGAGATCGCTGAACGCGAACCGGAAACGATCATCCGCGCCAGCGTTGATCCCGGTGTCGGCATGCAGACGTTTCAGGCGCGCGAGATCGCTTTTGGCCTTGGTCTCGAACCGGGACAGGTCGGCAAGGCTGTCGAGACGATCATGGGCTGTTATGCAGCGTTCAGCAATCTCGATGCAGCGATGCTGGAGATCAATCCGCTCGTCGTCACCGGCGCAGGCGACCTGATTGCTCTGGATGCGAAAATGTCTTTTGACGAAAATGCATTGTTCAGGCGTCCGCACATCGCCGAACTTCGCGACAAGTCGCAGGAAGATCCGAGAGAGACATACGCCAATGATCGCGGGTTGTCGTACGTCGGTCTTGACGGCAATATCGGCTGTATCATCAACGGTGCCGGGCTTGCGATGGCGACGCTCGACATGATCAAGCTCGCAGGTGGTGAACCGGCCAACTTCCTCGATATTGGCGGCGGTGCGTCGCCAGAGCGGGTGGCCAAGTCGTTCCGTGCGGTGCTTCGCGATCAGAATGTCAAGGTCGTGCTCGTCAACATCTTTGCAGGTATCAATCGGTGTGACTGGGTCGCCGAAGGGGTGCTCAAGGCCATTGAAGAAGTTGGCGTCGAAGTGCCGCTGGTCGTCCGCCTCGCGGGTACGAATGTGGAAGAGGGGCGCAGGATCATCGAGGAGTCCGGGCACGAAATTCTGCTTGCAGATACGCTGGCCGAAGCTGCGGAGATGGCGGTGTCGGCCTGGAAGAAGCAGACCAACTGAATCCGTAGTGCCGCCGGTATGTCCAAACTGGTGGCGCGAACAATGGAGATTGCTTCGGCAGTCGCACAAGTAAGACGATTGGGAGAGGCCTGATGGCGATACTTCTGAACAGCAAAACTGCGGTTCTCGTTCAGGGATTTACCGGCAAGATCGGTTCATTCCATGCCAAGGAAATGATGGACTACGGCACAAATGTGGTCGGCGGTGTGACACCGGGAAAGGGCGGAACCGATCATCTTGGCGTGCCCGTGTTCAACACGGTCAAAGGCGCAGTCAAGGAAACCGGGGCCGAGGCGAGTATCGTGTTCGTCCCGCCACCGTTTGCCGCCGACTCAATTATGGAAGCGGCTGATGCCGGGATCAAGACTTGCGTGTGCATTACCGACGGCATCCCGACCCAGGACATGATCCGGGTCAAGCGCTACATGCGGCGCTACAAGTTTGAGGACCGGATGCGGCTGATCGGACCGAATTGTGCCGGCATGATCACTCCGGGACAGGCGATGATGGGGATCATGCCGGGCCATATCTACATGCCGGGCAGGGTTGGAATCGTCGGCCGTTCCGGCACGCTTGGTTACGAGGCGGCCTCGCAGTTGCAGGCGGTTGGGATCGGTGTGTCGACAAGTGTCGGAATCGGCGGCGATCCGATCAACGGATCTTCATTCCGCGATATTCTCGAGTTGTTCGAGCAGGACAACGACACCGATGCGGTCGTGATGATCGGCGAAATCGGCGGACCACAGGAAGCGGCAGCCGCCGCGTATGCGCGGGACAACATGACCAAACCGCTGATCGCCTATATTGCCGGACTTTCAGCGCCGAAGGGGCGGCGTATGGGCCATGCGGGTGCGATCATCTCGGCCTTTGGCGAATCCGCCCAAGAGAAAGTCGAAATTCTGAAAGAGGCCGGCGTTCACATCTCACCAACGCCATCGCAGTTCGGCGAAACGGTGCAGGGTGTTTTGTCGGAATTGAAAAAGGCGGCATAGAAATCGGGATTCGCCCATCCCGGTCACCATCCAGGTCTCGCAAAAAAGTTTCGTCAGCCAGACAGGGCGGCCGGTCCATTCGCGTCCGAAGCAGAACCAAAGGTTTGCATTCATGAAAAATCTGAAAGTGATCGTAACCAGGCGGTGGCCGGAGGAAGTCGAGGCGGAACTGATCGCCAGGTTCGATACGATGCTGAACGAGGATGATCATCCTTTCAGTCAAGACGAGCTGCGCAATGCGCTGGAGACGGCTGATGCCGTATTGCCCACAGTCTGCGACAAGCTGCCGGCAAGCCTGTTCGAAGGCGGTGGATTTCGCGCGAGTTTTCTCGGCAATTTCGGTGTGGGCTTCAATCACATCGATATAGGTGCGGCAAATGCGGCCGGATTGACCGTGTCCAACACACCCGGCTGCCTTACCGATTGCACGGCCGATACCGCGATGACGCTTCTGTTGTCGGTGGCCCGGCGTGCGGGCGAGGGCGAACGGCAGCTCAGAAGCGGTGGATGGAACGGTTGGTGTCCGACCCATCACCTGGCAACAAAGGTCACGGGCAAGACGATCGGCATCGTCGGCATGGGCCGCATCGGCGTTGCGATGGCCCAGCGCTGCCACTACGGTTTCGGTATGGATATCGTTTTCTACGATGCCATGCCGATCAAAACGATGTCGTGACCGCCATGGGCGCGCGCCAACTCGGCAGCGTTGATGAGGTCCTTGCGGAGGCTGATTTTGTATCGCTGCACTGTCCGGGTGGTGGCGACAATTATCACCTGATCAACGAGGACAGCCTGCGCCGGATGAAGAAATCGGCGTTTCTGATCAATACGGCGCGTGGTGACGTCGTCGATGAGAAGGCCCTTGTCGAGGCACTGAAACAGGGAACCATTGCCGGTGCGGGGCTGGATGTGTTTGAAAACGAACCCAATATAACACCTGGTTTGGCGAAGCTGGAAAACGCGGTTCTGCTACCGCATCTAGGCAGCGCATCTCGTGAAACCCGTGTGGCGATGGGAATGATGGTGCTGGACAATCTGGAAGCGTTTTTTCAACGGCAAGGAACCGCCAAACAAAGTGACCTAGAAGCGGGGTGACTTGTTCCCGTAAACTATTCCGGTTAATCAATAAATATTCCTGACAGTTGAATTCACCCTGCCGCTGCCCTATGTTTTTCAGGGGCGCTGGACCCTATTTTCATTCGTGGTGAAAAGCCGGCCAGCTGACAGCGACAAATCGGACCGTGGAATACGGTCTGCTGCGGGAAGAATTGGCCGGAAATGACGTCTGCAATTGATACCAAAGGTCTCGACTCCACGAAGAGCGATGACGCGCAACAGCCGCTAAAGCAGGACCCGCATGCCGTAAAAGGCGGTACAGAGAAGGTCCTAGAGGTCGCAATTGGCCGCGAAGTACGCGAGCATCGAAAAAAACTCGGCATAACCGTCGCAGACCTCGCTGCAGCGACCGGATTGTCGCTGGGCATGCTCTCCAAAATCGAAAACGGCGTTACGTCGCCGTCCCTGACGACGCTGCAGGCGATTTCGAGCGCGCTCGGAATTCCGATGACGGCATTGTTCAGGCGCTTCGAGGAAGATCGCAACGCGGTTTTCGTCAAATCCGGAGAGGGTATCGAAATTGAACGCCGCGGCACCCGCGCCGGCCACCAGTACAATCTTCTCGGCCACATCAAGGGATCGGACAGCCGTTTGGTCGTCGAACCCTATCTCATTACATTGTCGGCGAAATCGGACACATTTCCGACGTTTCAGCATGACGGGTTGGAGTTGCTGTACATGGTCGAAGGCGAGATGCTCTACCGGCATGGCGACAGGAATTACACCCTGAAACCGGGAGATAGCCTGTTCTTTGATGCTGATGCGCCGCACGGACCGCTGGAATTGACGAGATTACCGATCAGATTCCTGTCGGTTATCTCATATGCCGAGAATTGATCTGAAGCGCAGAGATATCCGGCCGGATCTTCGGTCCGCGAATCTCCGCTCGATCCAGCCATGACCAAGCCGATTTGCGCTGAGATGGGTCCAGACCGCTGCTGACAGGCGTTTCTCCACAACGAGCAAACCAGTCCCGTAACAGCGCGTATGGCTGACGCTCGCGATTGTGAAACACTGAGCGGGCAAATAGAGTATCGGCCAAATATCCCAACATATCAAATAGTTATTTGCGCGGCGTGCGAGCAGGGCGAGTGCGGCGCCAGCCTTTCGTAGGCGCAGAAACATTAATTTTGACGGATGTTTCGAAGGTTAACCAAAGGTTGACATAAGACCTTCGTTGAAGGCATATTGCCGTTAAACAATTATTATTCTCAGGAAACATTCACTGGAGGAGGAGCTGAGATGGAGGGAAATCTCAACGCACTAACCACGGTGTTTACCGAGTTTTATTACTGGGTAACCGTCGTGTTCATGTTCCTGATTCACGTCGGGTTCTGCATGTACGAGGTCGGCGCCAGCCGGCGTCGCAACCACCTGCATACCTTGATGAAAAACACGATGTTGATCCCGTTGGTCACCATCACATTTTTCTTCTTCGGCTGGTGGATCTACTTTGCATTCCCCAACGGTCCCGGGATTACCGGTGGTCTGGTGGCCGATGCGTCAACCTACGCGCCGAACTCACCAAACATGGGAACCCATCTGGGTGATCGCTTGACCGGCGTCTTCTGGGCGGCATTCCTGCTGTTCTCGTGGACAGCTGCCTCGATCGTTTCGGGATCGGTCATCGAGCGTATCAAATCCAGCGCTTTCTGGATCCACGCCGTTTTGATCGGTTCGGTATTCTGGATTATCGACGCGGCATGGGGTTGGCATTATGGCGGCTGGATGGTTCAGCTCCTGGGTTATCACGATGCATACGCATCGGGTGTTATCCATGCGATTGCCGGCGGCTATGCGCTTGGCGTCCTCGTGGTTCTCGGACCGCGGCTCGGCAAGTTTGCGGCAGACGGTACACCGCGGGACATTCCGCCGCATAATCCCTGGATGGTCACGCTTGGCCTGTTCCTGATCTATACCGGCTTCTGGGGCTTTTATGCTGCCTGTAACGTACCGGTCATATCGCCGGAAGGCATCGGCGGACTGATCACTGGTGAAACCTGGACCGCCACCAACATCTATCTGGCGCCAACAACACTAAGCGCGATCACGTTCAACTTCCTGATGTCGCTGTCTGGTGGCCTGTTGATGGCCTATGTCATTTCCAAAGGAGATGCGTTCTGGACCTATTCAGGTGGTCTGGCCGGAGTCATCACGGCATCTGCCGGCAATGACCTGTATCACCCAATCCAGGCAATGATCATTGGCGGTATCGGCGTTGTCGTTGCCTACAAGATGCATTTCTGGGTCGAGCGCAAATTCAAGATCGACGATGCGGTCGGCGCAGTTGCCGTTCACGGCTATGCCGGCTTTGCCGGGTTGGTGATCTGCGGCTTCATGCTCTGGGGTGCTCCGTCATCGCCTTACGAAGGCTATGCGACCATCTCACCGTGGGGTCAGACAATCGGCGCCATCATCATGTTTGGTGTTCTGGGCTTCCTGCCGGCGTTTATCGTTTCGAAGATCATGAAGGCCGCGGGAATGCTCCGTGTTCCGCCGATCATCGAACTGCAGGGTCTGGATCATCACAGCGAGGTTGCTTTCCAGCAGGCCGTTGCAGATGTGAAGGCCGCTGAAAAAGCGCAGATGTAATTCGGATCAGGAAAGGAAAAGACCATGTCTACAATCGGATATGAAAGCTGGGCCGTTGATCTGAAGGATGTCGGAGCCGTCTATCCCTTCCAGGGAACGGAAACGATGTGGGTGATCATTGGTGTTGCCCTCTGGCTCGTGTGGCATATCATTCAAACCCGCGGAGAGAATGCGGAGATGGCTGACGAAGCAAGGCATGCGAGCGACGAAGACACCGCAGCCAACATAGACAGATATTAGCCTGTCCTTTCACAGTTGGAACGGGCGGTGGATTTCGATCCGCCGCCCGTTTTGTTGATGCCTCGGAATGTCGGACTTTAGCGGGATTGAGTCGTCTCAATCTCTTCGTCGAAAAGCCGAAAATGAATGTTGCCTAAGAAGAAAAAATGTTTCTTCACAGTTGAAATGCAATTCCATTGCTGATAGCGTTTTTTCATTCAATCGCTAGCCATGGAGGGAAGCATGTGCGGCATTGTTGGATTGTTCTTGAAGGACAAGTCACTGGAGCCCCGATTGGGCTCAATGTTGGAGGAGATGCTGATCACGATGACGGACAGGGGTCCGGACAGTGCCGGCATTGCAGTTTATCGCGGTGCCAATGACGGCATGGCGAAAATCACCATTCAGTCAAAATCACCTGACACGGAATTTGCCGGTCTGCAGGAAGACCTGGAGGCAACGACCGGTCTGGCGGTGAAGGTGACTGTCAAAGATACCCATGCGGTCATCGATGTGGCGGAAGATTCGCTTGATGCTGCTCGTGAGGCACTTGCGGAATGTCGCCCCGAAATTCGGGTGATGAGCTACGGCGACGCGGTGGAGATCTACAAGGAGACAGGGTTACCGGAAGACGTCTCGAGACGTTTTGACCTGGCGTCGATGTCGGGCACCCACGGTGTCGGCCACACGCGCATGGCGACGGAATCCGCGATTACCACATTGGTGTGCGCATCCCTATTCAACCGGTCCCGACCAGTGTCTGGTGCACAATGGTTCTCTGTCCAACCACAATAATCTTCGCCGCGAACTCGTTCGCGAGGGGATGACGTTCGAGACCGAGAACGATACCGAAGTTGCAGCCGCGTATCTGTCCTCAAAAATGGAACACGGTCAAAATCTCGGGCAGGCACTCGAGAGCGGACTGGATGATTTGGACGGTTTCTACACATTCGTTGTCGGCACAAAAAACGGATTTGGCGTTGTCCGTGACCCGATCGCCTGTAAGCCGGCGGTCATGGCCGAAACTGATCAGTATGTCGCATTCGGATCGGAGTACCGCGCCTTGGCCGGCCTCCCGGGAATCGAAGACGCAAAGGTTTGGGAACCCGAGCCGTCAACCGTCTATTTCTGGGAGCACTGATCCGATGCACGTATTTGACTTGGCTGAAACACCGTTACGCGAACTCAACAGCGCGCTTCACAATCCTCCCGCAGGTGCCAACGACATAGTTTGGGAGATCAGGAATCCGAGAGGTGGGCACGCTGTTGCGGTCGGGATCGATTCGGATCTTCAGGTCGAGGTTCACGGCAACGTCGGCTACTACTGCGGCGGCATGAACAAGCATGCCACTGTGACGATCCATGGTTCCGCCGGCGCGGGCGTCGGCGAAAACATGATGTCCGGCAAAATCATCGTCGAGGGTGACGCCAGTCAGTACGCAGGCGCCACCGGCCATGGTGGTTTGCTGGTGATCAGAGGCAACGCCTCATCGCGGTGCGGTATCTCAATGAAGGGCATCGATATCGTGGTCCACGGCAATATTGGTCACATGTCGGCTTTCATGGCCCAGACCGGCAACCTGGTGGTTTTGGGTGATGCCGGTGACGCGCTTGGAGACTCGATTTACGAAGCCAGGCTTTTCGTCCGTGGACAGGTCAAATCCCTTGGTGCCGATTGCATCGAAAAGGAGATGCGGCCTGAGCACATCGAGCTGCTCCAGGATTTGCTTGATGAAGCCGGTGTGGAAGGCGTATCGCCGTCCGAATTCAAACGCTATGGATCGGCGCGCAAACTCTACAATTTCGATATCGACAACGTCGACGCGTATTGAGGGGACGTCATGGTTTATCACAATCCACCAACGACACCGCGGCAATCCTGGACGTTCGACGAGTATACGAATTCGGAAATCCGTCGCGCAGCTGCCACGGGGATTTATGACATTCGCGGTGGCGGAGCAAAACGCCGTGTTCCCCATTTTGACGATCTGCTATTCTTGGGGGCATCGATTTCCCGTTATCCTCTGGAAGGCTATCGCGAGAAGTGCGAGACATCGGTCACGATCGGCACGCGTTTTGCCAAGAAGCCGATCGAACTGAAAATTCCGATCACGATTGCCGGTATGAGTTTTGGCTCGCTGTCCGGTCCGGCCAAGGAAGCGCTTGGTCGGGGCGCCACGATGGCCGGCACGTCAACGACGACCGGCGATGGCGGAATGACGCCGGAAGAGCGCGGTCAATCCGAACGGCTGGTCTACCAGTATCTGCCGTCTCGGTACGGCATGAATCCCGATGATTTGCGCAAGGCGGACGCCATCGAAGTGGTGGTCGGTCAGGGTGCCAAACCGGGCGGCGGCGGCATGTTGCTTGGCCAGAAGATATCGGACCGTGTGGCCGAAATGCGTACGTTGCCCAAGGGCATCGACCAGCGTTCGGCTTGCCGGCATCCTGACTGGACAGGACCAGACGATCTGGAGATTAAGATCCTGGAGCTGCGCGAAATCACCGATTGGGAAAAACCGATCTACATCAAGATCGGCGGTGCGCGTCCCTACTACGACACCACGCTGGCGGTGAAGGCCGGTGCGGATGCTGTTGTGCTTGACGGAATGCAGGGCGGGACCGCGGCCACGCAGGAGGTCTTCATCGAGCAGGTCGGTCAGCCGACGCTGGCTTGCATGCGTCCTGCGGTGCAAGCGTTGCAGGACATGGGTATGCACCGCAAGGTTCAGCTTATCGTCTCTGGGGGTATCCGGACTGGCTCCGACGTGGCCAAGGCGTTGGCGTTGGGCGCAGATGCGGTCTCAATCGGCACTGCGGCACTTGTCGCACTTGGAGACAATGATCCGCGGTACGAAGCCGAATATCAGGCCTTGGGCACGACAACGGGCGCCTATGATGATTGGCATGAGGGCAAGGATCCGGCTGGTCTGTCGACACAGGATCCGGAGCTGATGAAGCGTGTCGATCCGGTTGATGCCGGTCGCAGGCTTGCCAATTATCTCAAAGTCATGACGCTGGAGGCGCAAACGATCGCGCGTGCCTGTGGCAAGAACCATGTACATAATCTGGAACCGGAAGATCTCTGCGCGCTGACAGTCGAAGCCGCGGCGATGGCGGGTGTGCCGCTTGCCGGAACCAGTTGGGTGCCCGGACAGGGCGGGTATTGAGAAAACCTGGGAGGAGTTTTCAAATGGCAAAAGATCTTGCCGCTTTCGCCAAGAAGAACGGCGTTAAATATTTCATGATCTCGTATACGGACCTGTTCGGTGGACAACGCGCCAAACTGGTTCCGGCACAGGCGATCGCCGATATGCAGGAGGAGGGGGCCGGCTTTGCCGGTTTTGCCTCTTGGTTGGATTTGACGCCGGCGCATCCTGACATGATGGCAATCCCCGATCCGGATTCGGTCATCCAGTTACCGTGGAAGCCGGATGTCGCCTGGGTGGCGGCCGACTGTATCATGGAGGGTGAGCCGCTCGGACAGGCGCCTCGTGTGGTGTTGAAGAACCAGATCAAGGAAGCGGCCGAAGAAGGGCTGCACGTCAAAACCGGCGTGGAGGCAGAATATTTTCTGATCACTCCGGACGGCAGCCGCATTTCCGACGAGCACGATACGGCGGAAAAGCCCTGCTACGACCAGCAGGCGGTTATGCGCCGCTATGACGTGATTTCAGAGATCTGCGATTACATGATCGATTTGGGTTGGGGGCCGTATCAAAACGATCACGAAGACGCCAATGGCCAGTTTGAGATGAACTGGGACTTCGCCGACGCGTTGGTAACGGCGGATAGGCATTCGTTTTTCAAGTTCATGGTCAAGTCGGTCGCGAAAAAGCACGGGTTGCGTGCGACCTTCATGCCGAAACCGTTCGAAGGGCTGACGGCAACGGCGCCCATGTGCACATATCGGTGTGGGACAAGGGCGGTAAGAAGAACGTATTTGCCGACAAAAAAATGGAGCTTGGGCTATCCGAGCGTGGCCGCAACTTTCTTGGTGGTATCATGAAGCACCGCCTCGGCATTGGCGGCGATTACCAACCCGACCGTCAACTCGTACAAACGCATCAACGCACCGCGGACAATGTCGGGTGCAACCTGGGCACCGAATACGGTGACGTGGACGGGCAACAACCGAACACACATGGTTCGCGTTCCTGGAGCCGGGAGGTTCGAACTCAGACTCCCTGACGGAGCGGCAAATCCGTATTTGCTGCAGGCAGTGATAATCGCTGCAGGATTGGACGGATTTAGGACAAATGCCGATCCGGGAAAACGCTATGATATCGACATGTACAAGGATGGGCACAAAGTTCGCGGTGCGCCGCGTCTGCCGCTCAACCTTCTCGACGCGCTTCGCGAGTTCGACAAGAACAAGCCGCTGAAGGCGGCGCTTGGTGACGAGTTTTCGCAGGCCTACGTCAAGATGAAAACCAGGAGTGGAATTCTTTCGTTTCCCATTTTTCCAATTGGGAACGGGAGCACACGCTCGACGTTTAGTCAGCACCAACGGTAGGTGATCCAAATGCATCCGAAATATTCGGTCTTTTCCTTGGTGAAGAACGCTTTTAGCGGCCACAAGAACTGGCAGCGAACATGGCGTGATGCAAAGCCCAAGGATCACTACGACGTGGTGATAATCGGTGGCGGCGGGCATGGCCTCGCCACTGCCTACTTCCTGGCCAAGGAATTTGGCATCACCAATGTTGCCGTTCTTGAAAAGGGTTGGATCGGCAGCGGAAACGCCGGCCGCAATACAACTATCATCCGCTCCAACTACATGTTGCCGGGCAATACCGGGTTTTACGAACTCTCCATGAAGCTCTGGGAGACCATGGAGCGGGACCTGAACTACAACACGATGGTCAGCCAGCGCGGCATCATCAATCTCATCCACTCCGACCCCCAGCGCGATGCAATTGCAAGACGTGGCAATGCAATGCGCATCAACGGTATCGATGCGGAACTGCTGGACGGCGTACAGGTGCGCCGCATGTTGCCGTTCCTGAACTACGACAACGCAAGATTTCCCATTCAGGGAGGCTTGGTCCAGCGGCGCGGAGGCACGGCCCGCCACGATGCGGTCGTATGGGGATATGCCCACGCTGCAAGCGAAATGGGTGTCGATATCATTCAGAATTGCGAGGTGACCGGCTTCAGGCGCGACAAGGGGCGTGTCGTCGGAGTGGAAACCTCTCGCGGCACGATAGGCGCCGGCAAAGTCGGCATGGCCGTCGCGGGGAACTCATCCCAAGTGGCGGCCATGGCCGATTTGCGCCTACCGATTGAAAGCCATGTGCTTCAGGCTTTTGTTACCGAGGCGATCAAGCCCCTGTTGCCCAACGTGATCACGTTTGGCGCAGGCCATTTTTATGTCAGCCAGTCCGACAAGGGCAGCCTTGTCTTTGGCGGCGATATCGATGGCTACAACACCTATGCCCAACGCGGAAACATGCCGGTGATTGAAGATGTTTGCGAAGGCGGCATGGCGATCATGCCGATGATCGGCCGTATTCGTCTGTTGCGCTCTTGGGGCGGGATCATGGACATGTCGATGGACGGCACGCCGATAATCGACAAGTCGCCGGTTGATGGTCTCTACATCAATGCCGGCTGGTGCTACGGCGGTTTCAAGGCGACACCGGGATCCGGGCTCGTCTTTGCCCATCTCATCGCCAAGGACGAATACCATCACGAGGCGTCGCGCTTCCGGCTCGACCGGTTCGAACGCGGCGCGATGATCGATGAAAAAGGCCAGGGCGCACAGCCCAATCTGCACTGAGGACTTCCGGGATCAGAAACGATGCGAATAAACTGTCCATACTGCGGTGAACGGGATGCGAGCGAGTTCACATATCTCGGCGATGCTTCACCGGTCAGACCCGATGCGATACCGCACGATCCGCCGCTAGATAATGATTCAGCCGAAGCAATGGCATTGCGCGCCAAGTTTCACGACTATGTTTACCTGCGCGACAATATCGCCGGTTTCATGAAAGAAAACTGGTATCACGGCGGCGGCTGCCGAACATGGCTGACGGTCGAACGCAGCACCCTGACCCACGAAATCAGATCGGTGGAGGCCGCACCTGGCGTTGGTGCATCTGTGAAATCGAGTGCGAAGAGGGGGCGGGGCTGATGTCGCAATCACACCGTCTGGCGCAAGGTGGCGTCGTCGACCGTTCGCAGCCTCTGAACTTCAGTTTCGACGGCAGGCACCTTTCAGGTTTTGCCGGCGATACGCTGGCGTCGGCTCTCGTCGCAAATGGCGTCAAACTGGTCGGTCGTTCGTTCAAATATCATCGGCCGCGCGGTATTCTGACCGCAGGCTCCGAGGAACCCAATGCGCTGGTGGAACTGCGGACCGGTGCACGCAAGGAAGCCAATACACGGGTAACGGTGACCGAACTCTACGACGGGCTCGATGCGAACAGTCAAAACCGTTGGCCGTCGCTGAAACATGATGTCCTTGCAGTGAACCAGCTGGCTTCGCCGATTTTCGTTGCCGGCTTCTACTACAAGACGTTCATGTGGCCGGCCAAGTTCTGGGAAGCGCTGTACGAGCCGATGATCCGCCGCGCGGCAGGTCTGGGCGATACCGCCAAACAGGCTGATCCCGACCATTACGAAAAGGCCTGGGCCCATTGCGACGTCCTCGTTGCCGGCGCCGGACCGGCTGGCATATCCGCCGCCCTTGCTGCTGGCAGGGCCGGGGCGAGGGTTATTCTGGCCGAAGAGGATTTTGCTGTTGGCGGACGGCTGCTTTCGGATGGTGAAGAGATCAACGGCAAGGCTTCATCGGAGTGGCTTGAGAGCGCGATGGCCGAGATTGCGTCGCTGGACAATGTGCGCGTGATGACGCGAACTGCGGTGTTCGGTGCATTTGACGGCGGAACATATGGTCTTATCGAACGGGTCAACGACCATGTACCGGTTCCGCCGGCGCACCAACCTCGCCACAGATTATGGCATGTCGTTGCAAAGCGCTGTGTGATCGCCATGGGCGCGATCGAACGGCCGGTCGTGTTCGGTAACAACGACCGGCCAGGCGTCATGATGGCGTCCGCTGTGCGCACCTATATGGGACGCTTCGGTGCAACGCCCGGACGCCGGATTGCGGTCTTCACCAACAATAATGACGGTTGGAAAACGGTGGATGCCGCCGAGCGTGCCGGCGTGAAAATATCTGCAGTGATCGATTCCCGAGAAGACCTGCCACCCGAAGCACTGGCGCGCGGAAAAAATGGCGGCTTCAGTGTGCTTAACGGAAGCGTCACTTCGGTTGATGGAGGGCGTGATGGAGTCACCAAGGTGCAGGTTGCGCTGAATGGTGGTGCGACCGCCCAGATCGACGCCGATTGTCTGGCCGTGTCGGGTGGTTGGAACCCTGCCGTCGGATTGACGTGCAACCATCGTGGCAAACCGCAATGGCGCGACGACATCGCCGCTTTTGTTCCGGGTGGATGCCCTGCCGGGATGACCGTAGCAGGCGCGGCCGATGGAGAGTTTTCGCTGTCTGAATGCCTGTCTGGTGGGCACAAATTGGGTTCGGACGCAGCCAAGGCTGCCGGCCATTCGGGCAAGCCGGGAAGAGCAGCCAAGGCCGATGCCGAAACCTATTCGCAGACGCCACTATGGCATGTCAGCGGAAAGGGAAAAGCGTTTGTCGACCAGCAGCACGATGTGACCGCATCGGATGTCAAACTGGCCAATCGCGAAGGTTTTCAATCGGTCGAGCATCTCAAGCGCTACACAACCCTGGGGATGGCAACCGATCAGGGCAAAACATCCAACATCAGCGGATTGGCCATCATGGCCGAGGTTTCTGGAAGATCGATCCCCGAAACCGGCACGACCATGTACCGCCCACCTTATGTTCCGGTGTCGATCGGCGCCCTTGCCGGCCATCACCGTGATGAGGAATTCCATGCGGTTCGCCTGACGCCGTCGCATCACTGGGCGGAGACACAGGGAGCGGTGTTCGTTGACACCGGATTGTGGAAACGCGCTCAATGGTATCCGAAGGCAGGTGAAAAGACGTGGCTGGAAAGCGTCAATCGGGAGGTGCTGACGGTTCGCAACGGCGTCGGTTTCTGTGACGTCACCACGCTTGGCAAAATCGACGTCATGGGCTCTGATGCCGGGGTGTTTCTTGACCGGGTCTACATCAACACCTTTTCGAAGCTTGCGGTCGGCAAGGCCCGTTATGGCCTGATGCTTCGCGAGGACGGCATCGTGATGGACGATGGCACAACATCGCGCTTGGCCGAAGACCACTACTTCATGACCACGACAACGGCCAAAGCAGGCCCAGTCATGCAGCATTTGGAATACTGCCGGCAGGTCCTGTGGCCAAAACTCGATGTGCAGTTGACCTCGGCATCGGAACAATGGGCGCAGTTTTCCATTGCCGGCCCGAAGACCCGCGAGGTGTTGGGCGATATTCTCGATCCGTCGGAAGATATCTCCAATGAGGGTTTCCCGTTCATGGGAGCCCGCGAGGTCAAGTTGCGCGGCGCGGATATAACCTGCCGGCTGTTCAGGATATCGTTTTCCGGCGAGCTCGCCTTCGAAATATCGGTGCCTTGCGCTTACGGCAACGCGATGGCGGCCAATCTGATGCGGGCGGGCGAACCTTACGGGATCGTTCCGTACGGCACGGAAGCGCTCGGCGTCATGCGCATCGAGAAGGGTCACGCGGCGGGCAATGAGCTGAACGGCATGACCACGGCAGGCGACCTTGGCCTTGGCAAGATGATGGCCAAAAAGAAGGATTACATCGGGCGCGTCATGGCTGGACGCGAGGAAATGGTCAGTCCGGACAGAATGGTCATGGTCGGCATCAAGCCGGTCAACAAGCTGGACAAGCTTTATGCCGGCGGTCACGTGATCCCGAAAGGCGCCAAGCCAGGCGCCGATACCGACCAGGGATATGTGACTTCGGCCTGTTTCTCGCCGATGCTCGATCAGTTTCTCGGCCTCGGAATGGTCGCGCGCGGCCGTGATCGTATCGGAGAAATCATGTCGGTTTGCGATCCATTGCGCGGGAAAACCTATGACTGCGAAATCTGCAATCCGGTGTTCTACGATCCCGATGGAGGTCGCCAACGTGCCTGATCTGATTTGGAATGAGACCGCGCCACTTGATGCAGTGGCTAATGCCCGCCGCCATGGTGTGCAGGATGGCGAGGCCGGTGTAACCGCTGAAGAAGTACGTGATTTCCAGCTTGTTCTTTTGTTGGCAAGGCGCGGCCAAGCCGCGGCCATGCGCAAGACCGCCAAAACCCAGTTTGGAGCTGATCCGGGTAGCGAGGCCAAAGCGGTCAACGGCAAGGCCGGCTGCACGCTGATCTGGTCGGGTCCGGATCAGTTCTATGCGCTGACACCGGCGGCCAAAGCCAAGCCTGTTGCGGATTTGCAGGCGAAATTCGCCAAAAACGCTTCGCTGAGCGAGCAGTCGAACGGTCGTTCACTGATCCGTTTGTCAGGTCCGCGTGTTTGCGACTGCCTGGTCAAAATGCTGTCGATCGACCTACATCCTGATGTGTTTGCGGTTGGCGATGCAGCCTCCACCCAAATGGCGCATATGGCGGTCAATATCTGGCGCGACGGCGAAGATGTCTTCAACATCCTCGTCTTCACCAGCTTCGCCGAATCGCTATGGCGAACCATCCTCGATCATGGAGCAGAGTTTGGCGTTGAGATTGCGGCACCAACTGCTCTTTGACGACCTGATTGAGATTCAAACCGAAAAAACCCGCCGGGGAGGAAACCGGCGGGTTTTTGGTGCTTGGGAGGAATGTCGCGAGACTTAAGCGGCAAGTACGACCTGTGGTTCAGTTAGGTCGTATCCGAGTGCGTCGGCTACCGGTTTGTTGGTGATGCGACCCTTGTGAACATTGAGACCATTGCGCAGGTGCGGATCGTCGACGAGCGCTTTCAAACCCTTGTCGGCAAGCTGCAGCCCGTAGTGCAAGGTCGCGTTGTTGAGCGCGTGAGCCGATGTGACCGGCACCGCACCCGGCATGTTGGCGACACAGTAGTGAATGATGTCGTCGACAACGTAGGTTGGGTCCGCGTGGGTTGTGGCCTTTGAGGTCTCGAAACAACCGCCCTGATCAATTGCGACATCGACCAGCACAGCGCCTTTCTTCATGCCTGACAACATTTCGCGGGTGACCAGTTTGGGTGCGGCCGCACCCGGGATGAGAACCGCGCCGACGACCATGTCGGCGGAAAAGCACTCTTCTTCCAGTGCTTCGACAGTTGAATACCGTGTGTGCACTCTGCCGCTGAACATATCGTCGAGCTGACGAAGGCGCGGGAGCGAACGGTCGATTATCGTGACGTCGGCACCGAGGCCGACCGCCATCTTCGCTGCATGCAAACCAACAACGCCACCGCCAATCACCGTAACCTTGCCGGGTAGAACACCGGGAACGCCGCCCAACAGCACGCCACGGCCACCATTGGCCTTCTGCAATGCGGTCGCGCCGGCCTGGATGGATAGACGTCCGGCCACTTCCGACATTGGTGCCAGAAGAGGCAGGCCGCCACGGTCGTCGGTAACAGTCTCGTAGGCGATCGCCGTCACGCCGGAATCCACCAGACCCTTGGTCTGATCCGGATCCGGAGCCAGGTGCAGATAGGTATAGAGAATTTGGTCATCACGAAGCTGAACCCATTCCGATGGTTGCGGCTCCTTGACTTTCACGACCATGTCCGACTGGGCGAATACATCGCCAGCGGACGGGACGACCTTTGCGCCGGCGGCCTGATAAGCACCGTCATCGGCGCCAATACCGAGGCCTGCTCCGGTCTCGACGATCACGTCATGCCCGTGGGCGACATACTCGCGAACCGATCCGGGTGTCAGTCCGACCCGGTATTCGTGGTTTTTGATTTCCTTTGGGCATCCAACGCGCATCTTGCTCACTCCCTGGATTGTCAGCGGCTGTTCATCTCCGCAAATAACACCACAGCTGCGCTCGAATGTGTTTGCGAATGTGGCTTCTGCAAGCTAATATTTTCGAAGGGTTTTGCGCGTATCATTCAAATATTAGAGGAAAATTCGATCAATGAAACTTGATAAGATTGATATCGCGATTCTTGATGCGCTTCAGAAGGATGGAAGAATCTCCAATGCGGCGCTCGCCGACACCGCCGGCCTGTCGCAGTCGGCCTGTTCGCGCAGGCTTGATATCCTTGAGAAAAACGGTGTTGTTCGCGGTTACCATGCGCGCCTGTCTAATGTTGCGCTTGGCCATGGCGTGACGGTGATCGTTCACATGTCCTTGTCGGGGCAGTCGGAAAAAGTCCTTGCTGAATTCGAGGCGTCGGTGAAACGCTGCCCGAATGTGCTGGTCTGCTATCTGATGTCGGGTGAATATGATTATCTGCTGCGGATCGCCGCCAAAGACCTGGCCGACTACGAGCGCATTCACAAGGAATGGCTGTCGGCCATGCCCCATGTGACCAAGATCAATTCCAGCTTCGCTCTGCGCGAAGTAGTCGACCGGACAGGCCTTGGAATCAGGGCGGATTTGGGGTAGGGCGGTTTTACTCCGCCCGCAATATCACCTGCCGGACATCAATGTACTCTGAGCGGAAGCCAGCCTCGCAATAATGCAGGTAGAATTCCCACATCTTCTTGAAACGGTCATCGAAGCCCAGCGGGGCGATTTTCGGCCATGCTGACCAGAAGCGCGTGCGCCATTCAGCCAATGTGCGCGCGTAATCCTGCGGAAACACTCTTTCCTTCAGATAGGACAGACCCTGTTCCGACCCGAGGTTTTTCACAATCGCCGGTGTTGGCAGCATGCCACCGGGGAAAATGTAGCGTTGAATGAAATCCGGCTGCCGGCGATATTGTGGATAGGATTTCTCGTTGATGGTGATGATCTGCAGACCGGCAGTCCCTCCGGGTCTGAGACAGTCTCTGACTTTGCCAAAAAACACTGGCCAGTACTTCTCGCCGACGGCTTCGAACATCTCGATTGATGCGATGCGGTCATATTTGCCGGTTTCGTCCCGGTAGTCCTGAAACTTGAAATCCACCTTGTCGGTAAGCCCGGCTTTCTCGATTCGCGCTCTGGCAAATGCCAATTGTTCCTTGCTGATCGTCAATCCTGTCACCCGGCAACCGATTTCCCGGGCTGCGAATTCCGCGAAGCCGCCCCAACCGCAGCCGATTTCCAGCACGTGATCGTCCGGTCCGATACCGGTATCGCGCGCGAGTGCGCGATATTTGGCGTTCTGCGCTGTTTCCAGATCATTCGCACCGCTGGTGAACAGTGCCGATGAATAGGTCATCGACGGATCAAGCCATTGTTTATAAAAGGCATTTCCTAAATCATAGTGAGCGGCGATATTGCGTTTTGATCCGGCGCGCGTATTGTCATTGAACCAGTGGCGCAACCTTTGAAATGTATTGAGAAGCCAGCTCGTTCCGCTGGCGAGCCTGTCGCCTTCCTCCTGGTTGACAACAAACAACTCCAGCAGGGTGGTTACGTCGGGGCTTTCCCAATCGCCGTCAATGTAGGATTCTGCAATCCCAATCGTCCCTCCCGCGATTGCCCTGCTGGGCAGTTTCCAATTGTTCAGAACGATTTCGGCGTCCGGGCCGGGGGCAGAACCACCAACCTTTGCAACCTTACCTTCCGGGGTTTTCAGCGTCAGGGATCCACGCGGCAGCCCGGCGATGATTGACAACATCATTCTGGCGCGCGCGGGCAAACCACGGGCGAATTCATCCATCGTCTTAAGATCGAGTTGAATTGGATGTTTTTGTGTCGACAAGCTTGGTTCCTATATTTCGTGTTTTCCTCGTTCGTTCAGATTGGAGTATGCCCAGTGAGCTAGACAACGCATTTGTGTCAACATTTACAGTTATTTAAGCGAATAATCTAATGCAAATTGATCAACGCAAACTGCGCGCTTGCATCTCCTCCCATATATCGGATGTATTTTTCCCCGGTTTGATCTGTTGTTCAAGAAAAAACAAACAAACGACCCGAAAAGTGCGTAGGCACCGCTGGCAGGGCGATTGGACAGGGGCATACTATGGGATGTTTGAGACGTTGGCTCTCCGGGCCCGCGCCAATACAATCCTCTTTCACAAAAAAAGATAATAAAAACATAAGTATATAAATTTAACTACGTGGTTTTGTTACCCGTAATATTACCCGATCGGTGTTGCTGTTTCGGAGCTGATTGAGGGTGAAACGCCCTGTCTCATCACCTGACGCGACACTGAACAGCCAACCCAAAAAAATCAAATTACCAGCAGACGAGCGTGACGCTGGTGGCTCCAAGACGTAATTTCCAATTGAGTGACTTGGAATTAGAACGCGGTGGTCCTGATCGCCGAATAGTTCACGATGAGACACGCGCATCAACGCTTTATCACAAGCGCGGGTGCACACATGATGATACCGATCACAATCCGGCGCTATTCCTGAGGTAAAATCCGACGCAATTGACAATGCTCAATGCTACATTCCGCGGCGGGTTTATTGTGACATGGGGTGCACGATAACTGCGGGAGAACCCGACAAAAGGGCATCTAAGTCCGCTCCCGCTGCAGACCAATTGGGATCTAACGTACAATCCGATCTTCGGGACTTAACCCTGGGCGGGGGTTGGTGATGTGTCTGGAGGAACCAATGATCAAGCATGCGGTCAAACGAGAAAAGCTGGCTTCCGAAGTAAAAACCGAACGCAATCCGGCTGAAGCCAATTGCAGAATGGTTGTGTGTGTCGACAGTACCGACACTGCCGGAGCGGCTCTAAAACAGTCACTCAGCGTGGCCGACGCACTGGGTGCCGATATTCTCGTGACGCACGTTATCGAGCCGGACAGGCACGTTTTGTTGCCATTTGATCCGGTCGAATGGGAACTAAAGCGACGTGAAGCAGAAGACTACGTCACTGGATTGGTCAACCGTCATGCCTCCGCCGGTCGAACCATCGAAACCAGTGTCTTGGAAGGGCGATGCGCCGAGCAGATTGGCAAAAGCGTGTCCGGACATCCCAAAGACATCATCGCGGTGTCACGTGGCCCTGACGCATCGCCCTGGCACCTAGGAGACACGATCAGAAGGCTGATCGAGTCCGGCAGTGGCTCGATATTGTTAACGCCCAATACGGGGACGGACCGGCGCGACGGTACGCTCTCCCGAATCCTGGTTCCGCTTGACGGTTCCGCCAGGGCTGAAAGTGCCGTTCCAACCGCATTGTCGATTTCGCGCGCAAGCGGGGCCGATCTGGTGTTGATCCACGCACAGCTTGAACCGACATTGACAATCGCAGGCCCGATTGGTCCGGAAGAAGCAGCGCTTCTGGAGCGCGTCGCAAAAAGCAATGAAACCGTCGCCCGAAATTATCTCGAACGGGTTCGACGACACATCAGCGAGCGCGGTGTCAAGGTTGATACTGCGGTGCTGAGCGGTGGCGATCCACGGCGGCTAATCATTGACGCCGTAGTGAACCATTCAGCCGATCTCCTGGTCATGGCATCACACGGCCGAAGCGGATTTGCGGATGCGCCGCTCGGCGATGTCGCCAGCTTCATCCTTTCGCGATCTCCTGTTCCCGTATTGATGGTTCGGCGCGACAAATCCAGCAACGGCGATCACGCCTTCCTTGCATCGCAATCAAAGGGGATCCGGCGACCTGCCGCGGCGGCGTGATGCGGGCTGATGTCGCGAGATGAACTCAAGACTGTTGAACGGTCGGCGCGGGCGCTTGCGAAAACCCATCGGCTGAACCGAGGCGCCAAACCAGCCTATGATGTTGTCGCGAGCTTGAAGCGCATGCCCGCGTGGCTGGAGGAAGCACGCCGTTATTGTCAAAGGCCGGAACCTCGGGTCGTGCGCGCCGCTGATTGGCTGCTTGACAACGACTACCAGGTCATACGTGCCATCCGCCAGGTCGAAAGCGATCTGCCGGTTAAATTCTACATGCAGTTGGTTCCGTTGGACGAGAGTTCTGGCAATGGTCGGGCGCGTATCCACGATCTTGCGTTTTCAATCCTCAGTGCGACATCGATGCGATTGTCGATGCCGGCGCTTGAACGATACGTTCTCGCCTACCAGGAAGTTTCGACGCTGGACATTGCCGAGCTGTGGGCGCTGCCCTCGATGTTGCGATTTGCCTGCTTGGCTGCCCTGAGTGAAGCCTTTGAAATACTCAATCCCGAATTGGTCTCACCGGTTCGAACCGAGCGCGACGAGATACTGCAAGACATCGGTGATGCGACCGAACTCGTAGCCCGTGCCATCACGGCTTTCACTGCACTGCAGACGATCGAATGGTCGGATTTTGTCGATAGCACCAGCATGGTCGAGAAAATCCTCCGGCGCGACCCCTCTGACGCATATGCGCAGATGGATTTCGATACGCGCGACCGCTATCGGCAATCAGTCGAGGAACTGGCCCGTGGATCCGGTTGTGCCGAAACCGCTGTCGCCGATCACGCCATCGCGCTCGCCAGGTCGAATGGGACTTCCCGCATGGCTCATGTGGGCTACTGGCTGATCGATGACGGATTGGCCACGTTGGAACACAAGCTTGCCTATCGGTCCGGTGTGCGCCTCAGAGCTCGTAGAATTGTGCTTCGCCATGTCGGCTGGTGCTATTTCCTAGCGTTGATTTCAGTCGGCTTGGCTGCCTTTGCAGTCCCTGCAATTCATCTGTGGTCGGTTGGCGCTGATTTGTGGTCCTGGGCAGGTGGCATGGCACTCTCGGCCCTGCCGGTGACCATTCTCAGCATCGCCGTTGTTCATTGGCTGACGACATTGATGACGAAACCGCGAATGCTGCCCAGAATGGATTTCCGGAAAGGTATTCCGCATGAACACCGCACGATCGTTTGTGTTCCGGTCATCGTGGCTCATCGTAGCGAAATCGCAGACCTAATCGAGCAGCTTGAGATTCGATACCTGTCCAATCCGGATCCTGAGCTGATCTATGTGTTGCTGAGTGACTACGCTGATGCCGTCGTGGAACATGCGCCAAATGATGCGGAGATCGTTGCAGATCTTGTTCAAGCCGTCGATGCGTTGAACGACCGCCATGCGAGTTCAGGCGACAAACCTTTCTGCCTCATTCACCGCGAGCGTCGCTTGAATTCCGATGAATGCTGCTGGATGGGTTGGGAACGAAAACGCGGCAAGCTCGAGCAGTTCAACCGGTTCGTTCTGGGCGGCGAGATTGAGGATGTCAGCGTGACCACCGGTGATGTCGATCGACTTAGAGGCGCACGCTACATCATCACACTTGATGCCGACACGACACTGCCGACCGGCACGGCCGCGAAGTTGGTTGGCGCGATAGCGCACCCCCTCAACTGCGCCGTGTTCGATCCTCAATCGGAGCGGCTGAGTGCCGGCTACGCAATCATCCAGCCGCGCATAGAAATCCTGCCGCAAAAAGGCGCCGTATCAACATTCTGCCGGCTGTTCTCTGGCGACACCACGATCGACATCTATTCGCGGCCCGTTTCCGATCTCTACCAGGACCTGTTTTCTGCCGGCGTTTTTGTGGGCAAGGGAATATACGATATCGCCGCGTTCCAGCGATGCACGGCCGACCGGATACCGATCAACGCGGTTCTTAGTCACGATCTGCTGGAAGGAATCCTCAGCCGAACGGCATATGCCAGCGGTATCGTGCTCTATGAAACGTTTCCCTCGACCTATCCCGAATACGCAATGCGACTGCACCGTTGGGTGCGCGGAGACTGGCAGCTTGTTCCTTGGCTGAGGCGCAAAATTCCGGTTCGCGATTCCGGCAGAATGCCGAGCGACTTGTCGATACTCGATCGCTGGAAGATTGCAGATAATCTGCGACGAAGTCTTGTCGCACCGGCTCTGCTGGCCTTCTTTGTCGGCGGCTGGATCATCCTGCCTGGCAGCGCCTGGATTTGGACACTGATGGCTGCGTTTGCGCCCGGAACCTATCTGATCGGCGAAATTCTGTCCGGATTGGCGGTTGATCTGAGACGCGGCCGATACAGGGACTTTGCAAACCGCATGACCGAACGCGGAGGGCGCTGGTTTCTGACGATAACGTTTCTTATCGCCGACACCATGGTCTGTGTGGACGGTGTTTTTCGCACGCTCTACAGGTTATTGGTAACCAGGCAGCACCTGATGGAGTGGCGTTCGGCCGCCCATGTCGCCTCGGGTTTTGGAGAGGTTGGACACCGGGCCGCTGCCTGGCGTTTTATGTGGCCGTCTTCGGTTTTTGCGGCCGTACTTGGAATCGTTCTTGCACTTTACCGGGTTGAAGCATTCGTACCTGCAGTCCCCATATTGTTGCTTTGGTTCACCGCGCCGGAAATTGCGGCGTGGTTGGGTAAACCGCGCAGGCCGCGTCGCGAAACGCTCGGAACCGACGAACGAATTTTTCTCCGTTTGACTGCGAGGAAAACCTGGCTTTACTTCGAGACATTCGCGGGACCGGAAGAGAATTGGCTGCCGCCGGACAACTACCAGGAAGATCCCAAGGGAGAAATCGCCCACCGGACGTCTCCGACCAATATCGGGCTTTACCTGACATCTGCACTTGCCGCGCTCGATTTCGGGTTCATATCGCTCATCGACTTCGTCGCACGATCGCGTAACGTGCTGACAACACTGGATCGAATGCAGACTTACCGCGGTCACGTGCTCAATTGGTACGACACGCGAACACTGGAGCCGCTGGAGCCGAAATACGCATCAACCGTCGACAGCGGAAATCTGGCGATATGCCTGATCGCAATAAAACAAGGTTGCCAGGAAACGACGTCAGGTCCGGTGATCGATAAAACGACATGGGACGGGCTCCAGTCAACAGTAGACCTTCTAGTCGCAGCGGTCCTGAATCTTGAAGTGTCCGATGGCACTAAAGTGAGGTTCAAGGCCGATGAGATAACACATCAACTGGAGCGGGCTAAGCAGGATGACGGTAAATGGTGGCCGGTCCTGCAAGAATTGACCACCGAAACGTGGCCTGAACTGGAGCGATTGATAGGAGAAGTTGTCGCGGAATTCGGTGGTTCTTCGCTCGGGCAATTCTCGGAAATCAATATCTGGATTGAACGCATCCATCACCATCTCAGCGCAATGCGACGTGATTTTAGTTCTTTTCTGCCGTGGCTGGAAGTGATCGAAGACGCGCCGAAAGATGCAAAGGCAGTGTGTGATTGTGTCATTCAGTTGTTGCCGCCCACTTGCCCGTTGGATCGGATTGGCGAAAACGCTAGCGCCTGTCTCGATATGATCAGTAACGAAGCCGCTAACAACAACGAATGGCTGCGCAATTTGGCTGATGCGATCGAAAGTGGCAGCAAAGCCCAACAGGTGCTTCGTGCCGATATCGATGATCTGGCAAACCGGGCTGAGACATTGGCTTTCGCGATGGACTTCACGTTTCTGTATGATCCCGAGGTTCGCCTCTTTCGCATAGGCTACAACGTCAGCGACGGCCAACCGGATCCCAATCACTACGACCTTCTGGCCACTGAAGCCCGGCTGGCCAGTTTCTTTGCGATTGCTAAACATGATGTGCCCCTTGAGCATTGGTATTTCCTCGGCCGGCCAATAACGCGCCTTGCTGGAAAACCGTCGATCCTTTCGTGGAACGGCTCGATGTTTGAGTATTTGATGCCGCCGCTGTTCCTGCCCGGAAGGCGCGACACGCTGCTTGGCGAAAGCGAATCTACGGCCGTCGACCAACAGCGCCGCTACGCTCGCGAACGCGGAGTTCCATGGGGATTTTCGGAGTCGGCGTTCGGCGCCATGGATGCCGAGGAGAATTATCAGTACCGAGCGTTTGGTGCGCCCGGTCTTGGGATCAGACGCGGCATCTCGGAAGATCTGGTCGTCGCGCCATATGCCAGTTTCCTTGCACTATATTGCTGGCCCGGGGCTGCAGTCAAAAACCTGCGAGACCTTGAGCGCGCCGGCGCGAGTGGAATTTTCGGATTCTATGATGCCATGGACTACACGCCCGGTCGGGCGGCGGTTGCTCCGCCAATGCCGGTAAAAACCTACATGGCTCATCATCACGGCATGTCGATCGCCGCTATCGCCAATGCGCTTTTAGACGATGTCATGATCCAGCGGACACTCGCCGATTCACGATTGCGAACAGTCGAGCTTCTACTTGAGGAACGAATTCCTTGGGGTTCGCGAACCGAAAAAGGGCGTATCGACGAGCGCTGGCATGGTGAAGATGAACAAAAATCCGAACTGAAATTACCTTCCTGGATCACCAATCCCGCGGCGACGGTTCCGCAATACCAGTTTTTGGGAAACGGGCGTATGGCCGCATGGTGTTCAGAATCCGGGGCTGGTGGTCTTTTCATTGGCGATCAGGCGCTTACGCGCTGGCGGCCGGACCCGACCCGTGATGCGAGAGGATATTGGCTATACGTGCGCGACTGCGAAAACGGCGACATATGGTCGGTTGGTCGACAACCGTGCGGCGTGGCGGGCGAAGATGCCAAGGTCATATTTCACCAGCACATGGTGGAAATGTTCCGGCGTGACAATCAGATAGCAGTCCGTATGGAGGTCACGGTGGCGCCGGACGATGATGCCGAAATTCGCCGTCTGACCGTTGTCAACGAAAGCAATGTTGCCCGCGAGATCGAGTTCACGAGCTACGCTGAAGTGGTCTTGGCACCCCAGCTCGACGACGAACGCCACCCTGCGTTCAGCAAACTGTCTGTCCATAGCGAATACCTGGCAGAGCATGGTGGTCTGTTATTCAATCGCCGGGCGCGTCGGCCTGAGCTGTCTCATCCAATGCTCTTCCACACGGTTGTCAACAACAGCGGAGAGGTGCAGTTGATCGGCCATGAAACCGACCGCCACCAGTTTGTCGGCCGTGGCCAAGACAGCCTCTTACCGTCAGGATTGGCAGATGGGTTGTCCAAAGCGACGGGATGGACACTCGATCCGATAATGGCACTTCAGGTTGCGATGCACCTGGAGCCGATGGAATCGAAGCAGTTCGCGTTCTTGACATGTGCCGGCAAGCATCGCAGCGATGTTCTGACCATTGCCGGTCGGTATCCTCTGCAGGTACTGGACCGGGTGTTCATGGAGGCCAGACGCCGGGCGTCAAAAATCGTCGGCGATCTGGAGATCGATCCGACGCATCTGGCCGAACTGCAAGTGCTTGCTTCGCTTGCCATCCATCCTCACGCGGCGTTTCGCGCGGTTCCCGCTTTCGTGTCCGGCACAATGCCGGGGCAACCGGGTCTCTGGCACTTTGGTATTTCCGGCGATCTGCCAATCATTCTGATCCGTTCCGAAGTCGATGGACCGTCCGACCTTGTCGAGGCGATCGTCAAGGCCCAAAGGTTGTGGCGGCGCAGCGGACTAAGGATCGACCTCGTGCTTCTGAACACAGGATTTGCGGGTTACGAGGAGCCATTGCGCGAACAGGTATTGTCCATTTTAC
Organism: Rhizobiaceae bacterium; assembly: GCA_963669285.2. Taxonomy (GTDB): domain Bacteria; phylum Pseudomonadota; class Alphaproteobacteria; order Rhizobiales; family Rhizobiaceae; genus JAWKWH01. The sequence goes on from CAXXSI010000005.1 coordinate 155,124, forward strand.
GCGACACCGATTCCTATGGCTATCTAGGGCGGCGAGGCGGAATTCACGTTCTGTCATCCGGCGCCATGGCGGCCGACTCGCGACGCAATCTGGAAGCGGCAGCGCACGTCGTTCTTGACGATGACGGTGCGCCACTTCAAGCGAAGCTCTCCGCCGTGCTGGAGCAGCGTGCACCACTTCCCCAAATCGAAGCCATGCTGCCGACAGGCAGCTACCAGAGTGAGGCAATCGAAACCGCCGACCAGCTTGAATTTGACAATGTATACGGTGGCTTCGAACGTCAGACAGGCGATTATATTATGCATCTCGAGCCGGGTGATCCCACGCCAGCTCCGTGGTGCAACATTCTTGCCAATGACGAATTCGGGACAATTGTCAGCGAATCCTCATTGGGATTTACTTGGGCGATCAACTCTGGCGAAAATCGGATCACACCCTGGTCCAACGATCCAGTTGCTGACCAACCCGCCGAAGCGCTTTATTTGCGCGACGAAGAAACAACCGAAGTGTGGAGCGCCACACCGTCGCCGCGTGGCAAGGACACTCGATGGACAGTGCGTCACCGTGCCGGTTCTTCACAATGGCGCAATGCTACTCGCGGACTCGAACAGACTCTCGACGTGTTTGTGCCAAATTCGGCAGCAGTCAAGGTTATCCGGTTGCAACTACAAAATCAGACTAATAAATCCCGCAGAATCACCGCAACCTACTTTGCCGATCTCATGATTGGAGCGCTTGAAAGCCGCGCCAAGCCGCACGTCGTATGCACCTATGATCCACAAAGCCATGCCGTCTTTGCCACAAATGGATGGAATCCGGAATTTGCTGGTAGAATTGCCTTTCTGGCCGCTTCACTTCCGCCACACAGCATCACCGGCGACCGGTTTGATTTTTTTGGCAGGGAGGGTCCGCTGGCCGATCCGGCAGCGATGCGCCACTCCGACCTTGGCGGTCGTTTTTCCCCCGGCGGCGATGCGTGCGCGGCCTATCAGGTCCATCTTGACATCGAACCCGGCGAAATCGCGAGCGTTACGTTTATCTTCGGCCAGTCGAAAAATCTGGCATCCGCGCGAAAGCTGATCACGCAATGGACGAGCACCGGACGTATCGATGCCGGATTCGAGGATGTCGAAGAAACCTGGGCCAAGTGCTTCGGTGGAGTGCAGGTGAAAACGCCAGACCGCGCGTTCGACCTGATGATCAACCGTTGGCTGCCCTATCAGAATTTGAGCTCCAGATTGATGGCGCGGGCTGGTTTCTATCAGGCCGGGGGTGCTTTCGGCTTTCGTGATCAGTTGCAGGATGTTCTCGCGCTGTTGCTGGTTGATCCTGATCGGGCGCGTCGGCAAATCCTGGAGGCGTCGGCCCATCAGTTCGAAGAAGGTGATGTGTTGCACTGGTGGCACCCGCCGTCGGGCCGCGGTGTGAGAACCCGGTGTTCGGACGATTATCTCTGGTTGGCTTACACCACCGCTCGCTATGTTGCTGCCACCGGCGACCACTCCGTTCTCGACGAGGAAGTCCCCTTCATCACCGCGCGCCCGCTTCGTCCCGACGAGCACGACCGATATGGGCACTTTAATACCGGCCGCAGCGGCACGGTATTGGACCATTGCCTTTCAGCCTTCAACCGGGTTTTTCGCAGTGGATCTCATGGTTTGCCGCTGATTGAGGGTGGCGACTGGAACGATGGCATGGACCGGATCGGCATTGGCGGCAGAGGCGAGAGCGTATGGCTGGCCTGGTTTCAAATTGCGACGATCGAGCTCTTTGCACCCATTTTCATAGCGAGGGGTAAAAAGCAGGCTGCCCGCCAACTGCAACGGCACGCCAGCGATCTGCAAGCAGCAATCAACAACTCGGCATGGGATGGGCAGTGGTTTGTCCGCGCCTTTGACGACGCTGGAATTCCGTGGGGTTCGCAAAAAAACGATGAGTGCCGCATCGATTCGATAGCACAATCCTGGTCAGTGCTGTCGTCCAATGAACCGAACCAGCGCTGCCGCAAAGCGGTTGCTTCGGCCATCAAGGAACTTGTCATTGAAAAAGACAGGTTGGCGCTGTTGCTAAAGCCGGCTTTTGACAAATCCGATCGTGATCCGGGCTACATCAAGGCCTATCCCCCGGGCATTCGGGAGAATGGCGGGCAGTACACACATGCAGCAGCATGGCTGGGGCTTGCAGCCGCTAAATTGGGCGATGGTGATAACGCCTGGCGAATCTTTGACATCATCAATCCGATCCGCCGGTCTGCAACACCGGAACAGGCTGAAGCCTATATGCGCGAGCCCTATGTGTTGACCGGCGATGTTGCCGGTCCCGGCAAAAACCTCGGAAAGGGCGGTTGGTCTTGGTACTCCGGGGCAGCAGGATGGACCTGGCAGCTCGGGGTGGAAGGCATTCTTGGTGTGAAGCTCGATTGCGGAAAGATAGTGCTCAATCCCTGCCTACCGTCGCACTGGGACGATGCCGAATTGGAACTGAAAGGATCCTTCGGCACCATGTCGGTTCGAATCGAAAACCCAGATCACGTATGCCAGGGTATTGCCGAAATAATCGTCAACGGCAGGAGACATGCGAACCGGCCGATCACTCTTCCAAAGGGTGGAAAAAACAAGGAGGTTGTCGTGACGCTCGGCTTGGCCGCTTCTGGGGTATCCAAACCGACTTCTGCGGCGAGAGATAGACGAAAGCGACGAAAGCAAAGCGTCAAATGAGATGCATAATCGCAATTATAGTTCTGGCGGGACTGGCCATTCTGCCTGTGTATGCAGAAGACTCTGCCGTACAACGCGGACAAGCAGTGGTCGACCAGTGGTGCCGTGACTGCCACCTGAGACCAAACGATCGTCCCGACCCCGATATGGCTCCGCCTTTCGAAGAGATTGTTGAACGGCCCGGCCGCGATCGAACCTATCTCAAACGGTTTATCCGCGAAGATCACTTTCCGATGACCATGTTCCGGTTGTTCGATCACGAAAAGGCCGATGTCTTCGCTTGGCTCATCGCACTGCAAAAGGAACAACAAGATTAGAGTTCGTTGGCCCAACGCCATTGATAGCTGTCAATGCGCAGCGGAGGTCGTTGGCTAGCCTTTGTTTAACTCTGGCGCGGATCGACATTGGAGGTTTCCATGAAACGGACCGCAATTGCGCTATTCCTGCTCACCATCGGTCTATTTGTTGCCATTTCTTCGGCCAAATCGGCCAGTGAGAACATAGGTGGTGATGTCTATATCGGTGGCGCCAATCCTTCGCTGGTGACGACCGCACCCCGCGATGTCTTTTCAGCCGGGTTTTCGGTTTCGATTGAAGGCGAAACCGCCGGCGACGTGCATCTGGTAGGATTCGATCTTGAGGCAGACGGTCCGATCGGTGGAGACCTCTACGCTGTCGGTTCGAATGTTTCGGTCGATGGTCCGGTCCGCGGGGATCTGACCATCAGCGGTTTTTCGGTTCGTCTCAAGCGGAACGCGGCGGTGAGCGGCAATGCACGCATTGGCGGCGGCTCGGTCAAAATCGATGCGCCGATTGCCGGCAGTCTCGTTGTCGCTGGCGGCAGTGTCGAGCTCAACGCACAAGTCGAGGGTGACGTTCGCTTGTCTGCAGCAAGCCTGACTTTCGGCGAGGCGGCCCGCATCGGCGGTTCTCTTGTCTATTCCGCGCCACAGGAGGTTGCGATTCCCGCAAGCGTCATACCGCCGGAACGCGTTCGCTTCCACAAGTTGGATCGTCCGGGCGCATTCGGGGAGATGCGCGACACATTCGAGAAATCATGGACCGGATTCTGGCCGTCTTTCTTCACGATTTTCGGCGCCTTCGTCGTGACACTCGCCTTTCTGCTGGTGCTGGCTGCGGTATTCATCGCCTTTGCGCCAAACCTGACCGAGGGACTGAGGCGCCGGGCAAGCGAGCAGCCGGGCCTGTCGATGCTGTCCGGATTTTTCGGGCTGGCACTGATACTCGGCCTGGTGCCGGTCAGCGCGATGACCCTGATTGGCATTCCGCTCGTGCCTATCGTCCTCTTCGGTATCGTCGCCCTGTGGGTGCTTGGTTATCTTCTCGGCGCCTACTGGCTGTCGCTCAGCGTGTGGCGCGCCTTCGCAGGTGAGGCGACATCCAACGGAATCAAATTGCTGGTGCTGGCGGTCGCGTTGGTGGTGCTGGCCATATTGAACTTCATTCCTTTCCTCGGCTGGCTCATCAATCTGGCCGTTGTCCTGTCCGGCCTGGGCGCCATCGCACTATCCATAATGATGCGCCTGTGCATGTCCGTCGATTCACGGCAGGCCGAGATCATGGCAAATGGCGGAGACAACTGATGCAGTCATCGCCAATCATCTCGTTTCGCAACATCGACCGCTCCGAACAGCTTGAGGAACTGATTCACCAGCAGATCGGCCGTCTCGAGAAGGTTTACCCGAGGATCGTCGATTGCGAAGTGGTCATCCACGGGCCGCAAAAGCGCAGGACGACCGGTCGCGAGGTCAATGTGAAGATCACGGTGCGCGTGCCGGGTCCTGATATCCATGTGGAAAGAAGCGTGGGCAAGGGCGAGGAACAACAGGACATCACCTTGGCCCTGCACCGCGCCTTTGACGCGGCAAGGCGGGAACTGCGGGAACGGGTAAAAAAAATGGCGCGAGTCGAGGTTAAACCGCATCCGCCGGTTCTTCACGGAAGGATCGATCGATTGTTCGAAGGCGAAGGCTATGGTTTCATCAGCGCAGATGATGGTCGCGATGTCTATTTCGACCGCGAAAGCCTGACCACCGGCAGTTGGGACCAGTTGCGGGTCGACATGAAGGTGCGCTTCCGCGAGGAAACCGGTGACAAGGGTCCGTTTGCGACCAACATCGCAGCCATTTCTCCCGGCGGGCAATAGCGGAGCGGTGAGGCCATGACCACCGACAATGGACAGACCGTTGTGTGGTTCGATGGCTGCGGACGTGACGATGTTGGTCAAGTGGGCGGAAAGAATGCTTCGCTGGGCGAAATGATTACCCGCCTGACGGCGCAGGGAATCACGATTCCGGACGGATTTGCGACAACCGCGCAGTTATATTGGCAGTTTATCGACGCCAGTAGATTACGGCCGGTCATACAATCCCTTCTCGACGATTATGAATCGGGAAAGCAGTCACTCTCCGAGACCGGCAGCGCCATACGCAAGGCAATTGTCGAAGCGAAGTGGCCGTCTGACCTGGCCGACAGTATCGGCGAGTTCTATGCGGCTTTGTCGGCGAAGCATGAGCAGGCGGACATTGCCGTCGCCGTGCGATCCAGTGCCACAGCTGAAGATCTGCCCGACGCCAGTTTTGCCGGCCAGCAGGAAACCTTCCTCAATATTCGTGGCCGTGATGCGCTTCTTGATGCCTGTCGTCGCTGCATAGCCTCCCTTTTTACAGACAGGGCGATAAGCTATCGCGAAACCAAAGGTTTCAGCCATCTTGGCGTAGCGCTTTCCATCGGAATTCAAGCGATGGTCCGTGCCGACAAGGGGAGTTCCGGTGTCTTGTTCTCCATCGATACCGAGACGGGATTCGACCGGGCAGCAATCATCAACGCAGCCTGGGGTCTGGGTGAAACCGTTGTCCAGGGCACTGTCGATCCGGACGAGTACACGGTGTTCAAGCCATTTCTGCAAGACCGCTCACTCATCCCGATTATCGGCAAACGGCTGGGCGCCAAGGCCCGCAAGATGATCTATGCGTCGACAGATGATCGGACAAGGGAGGTACCCACCTCCGCAGTCGAGCGGAAGTCTTTCGTCCTGAGCGATGAAGAAATTCTTCACTTGGCCCGTTGGGCGGTCATCATCGAGAACCACTATGGCTGCCCGATGGACATCGAATGGGCAAAGGATGGGAACAGCGGTCAGCTGTTTGTCGTTCAGGCCCGACCCGAAACAGTGCAGGCGCGCCGCGATCCTTCCGCACTGAATACGTACCGGATTAAATCGAAAGGCCAGATTGTTGCGACTGGCCTCAGCGTTGGTGATGCGATTGCGGTCGGCAAGGTGTGTCTCATCGAAAGCGCCGACGACATCGATCGTTTTGTCGACGGTTCAATATTGGTGACGTCGACCACCGATCCCGATTGGGTACCGGTGATGAAACGGGCTGCCGGCATCATCACCGATCATGGCGGGCGCACATCTCATGCTGCGATCGTCAGTCGCGAACTTGGCATACCCGCCGTCGTCGGAACCGGATACGCCACACAAAACCTGCATGATGAGCGGGAAATCACCCTGTCATGCGCCGAGGGTGATGAAGGACGTGTCTATGACGGTTTTGCCGAGTACCAGGCTGAGACCATTTCCCTCGACAAGCTGCCGGAAACGCAGACCAAAGTGATGCTCAATCTTGCCGATCCGGGCGCCGCATTCCGCTGGTGGCGCATGCCGGCCGATGGTGTTGGCCTTGTGCGAATGGAATTCATGATCGGAAACCACATTCGCGTGCATCCAATGGCGCTGGCTTGCTTTGATGAGTTAAAAGACCAATCCGCCAAACATCGGATCGAACAACTGACGGCAGGTTACGCCGACAGGACCGACTACTTCGTCGATCACCTTGCTCGCGGGCTCGGAATGATCGCGGCGGCCTTTCACCCCAAGCCGGTGATTGTCCGCATGAGCGACTTCAAGACCAACGAGTATGCCAGATTGGCAGGAGGCGAGCAGTTCGAGCCGCAGGAGGAAAATCCGATGATCGGGTTTCGCGGTGCATCGCGCTATTACTCGCCCGCCTACCGCGACGGATTTGAATTGGAGTGCCGGGCCATCCAGAAACTCCGCCGGGACATGGGTTTTGACAATGTCGTTGTGATGGTTCCGTTTTGCCGGTCTCCGGCAGAGGCGAGGGAGGTCCTGTCGGTTATGTCCGAGTTCGGTCTGGAACGGGGCAAGGACAATCTGCAGATCTACGTCATGTGCGAGATTCCAGCCAATGTCGTGCTGGCTAGGCAATTCGCCAAGCTGTTTGATGGTTTTTCAATAGGCTCCAACGATCTGACCCAACTGACACTGGGCATCGATCGTGATTGCGAGGCGCTTGCAGGATTGTTTGATGAACAAAACGACGCCGTCAAATGGATGATCGAACACGTGATAAACGAGGCGAATGCAGCGGGTTCAAAAATCGGGCTATGCGGCCAGGCGCCCAGCGACTATCCGGAATTCGCCGGTTTTCTTGTCGGCTGCGGCATTGATTCCATCTCGGTCACGCCCGACAGTTTCGTGCAGGTGAAATCGCACGTAGCTGCTGCCGAAGCGCGCATTTCGGCAAAGACAAGCAAACGAATTCACGAGGTATGATCTGCTGATGAACGCCAAGGAGATCATGAGCCGCGAAGTGTTTTCGGTGACACCCGATCATAACATTCGCCATGCGATCAGGATCATGCTGGACAAAAAGGTAAGCGGACTGGCGGTCGTCGATGATCTTGGTGCATTAGTCGGCATCATCACCGAGGGTGATCTGCTGCGCCGGGCGGAAATCCATTCCGGGCACCCGCGCCCCTCTCTGCCGAACCGCCCGATCAGCGCTGATGAAGCCGTGGATTACTCAAAAAGCCACAGCTGGCGGGTCAGCGACGTCATGACCGCTGAGCCAATCACAATCGACGAAACAGCGACGCTCAATGATATGGCCGAGATCATGCAGTCAAGGAGCATTAAACGTCTGCCCGTTCTGAAAGAAGGCCAGCTCGTGGGCATGGTCAGCAGATCCGATCTAATGGAAGCGATCCTGAAAGTTGGCACCGACAAAACCGCTACCGGGGACGATGCGATCCGGCTGGCGGTGCTGACGAGAATCGAATCCGATTTGGGCCTGACGCGCAACGAGGTCGAAGTGTTTTGTGATCGCGGTCATGTACGTTTGTCCGGTGTTGTGACACAGGAGGCATTGCTCGAGGCAGCCAGGGTTGCCGCCGAAAGCGTCCGTGGTGTTGCCAGTGTTGCCAACGAGCTGTGGGTGAAGGAATAATCCCCGATACCGGTGGTCGAACTCTATCGACAACAATGGAGCAACATGGCGAAAATTCTAGCGGTCGCGCTCAATCCGACAATCGATATTTCCTGTGACACCGACCATGTTCAGCCAACCCGGAAAACACGGACGACAAATCAACGCCATCATCCCGGCGGTGGTGGTGTCAATGTCGCCCGCGTGGTTGCCGAACTCGGAGGCCAGGTCGAGCTTGCCCATTTGTCCGGCGGGGCGTCGGGCATGTTGTTGAATGACCTGCTTGACGGAATCGGCATTGAATTGAGCGGCTTTGCCATCAAAGAAGCGGTCCGCATCGCCTTCATGGTCTACGAGGAACAGACCGGTCTGGAATACCGCTTCGTTCCGGACGGGCCGTTGGTCAGTGCCGCCGAGTTGTCACCGGTACTGGCGCATGTCGAACGAAGTTCCGACGGCATGGTGATCGCCAGCGGAAGCCTGCCCAGGGGTGCGCCAGCCGATACCTATGCGAACATGGCAAAAGCGGTCGCGAATGCAGGCGGCCGTTTTGTCCTGGATACCTCCGGCGAGGCGCTCGCCGCAGCGCTCGATCAGGCCAAAGTCTTTCTTGTCAAGCCAAGCCTCGGGGAACTGGAGAAATACACTGGCGGACGGCTTGACGAGGCCGGCGCGCGCGAAGCCGCCCTTGCGCTCGTGCGGCGAGGCGCGGCCGAATATGTAGCCCTGACATTGGGCAGGGAAGGCGCATTGCTTGCAGGTGCGCATGGCGTGATCCGACTGCCTGCGGTGCACGTTGTTACCCGTTCCGCCGTGGGAGCCGGCGACAGTTTCGTCGGTGCCCTGGTGTGGTCGCTGGCACGCGGTGATGCGATTGTCGACGCGTTTCGCTGGGGCGCAGCGGCCGGGGCTGCCGCGGTGACAACACCCGGAACGGAACTGTGCAAAAGAGGAGATGTACGCGCGTTGTTTGACGCCATGTCTCCGATGCATTGATGGCTATCAACTGCCGCACTGACGGATCGGCACGCTGGGCCTGTATTTGACTCGGTCAATCAGGCGTGATTTCTAGATATCGTCAGGGGGCTGACCTTGTAGGGAAGTTGGCTTTCATGAAAGAAATCGTTCTCTCACCCAATCGCTGCTGCAAGCGCAAGCGGTGCGTCGTTGTCGATCACGCGATCTGCAGGGCACTTGGTCCGGATGCGGCGGCCGAGTTCGATCGCTACTCGCATCTGCACACGTTCAAGAGCGGCCAGATGATCGTCGGGCAGGGCGAAGATTCGGTGATGGTCGGAAACATCGTCAGCGGCATGGTCAAGTTGACCATATGCACCGAGGAAGGCAACCAGCAGATCGTCGGTCTGCTCTATCCTTCCGACTTCTTCGGCCGCATCTTCAGCGACCGAACCCGGTTTTGTTATGAGGCTGCAACCGATGTGACGCTTTGTGCGATCGACCGGAGAAATTTCGAAAAGCTGCTTGAGCGATACCCGGAGGTCGAACATCAACTCCTCGTCGACACGCTGGATGAGCTGGATGCGGCGCGCGGCTGGATTGCGTTGATCAACAACCGGACGACCATGCAGCGAGTCGCCACATTGTTGTTCATTTTGATGAGGCGATTGCCCGAGGAAATCCCGACCGACCGCCAGGGCATCGTCCACAACATCATCAGGTTTCCGATCGGCCGCAGGGACGTTGCCGATCTCCTGGGGACGACCCCCGAGACGCTGAGCCGCAACATTCAGTCCCTGTCCCGTCAGGGCGTCATCCGCATTATCGATCCCAACAGGTTTGAATTGCTCGATGAAACAAGGCTGCTCGATTGCGCAGGCGAGCTGGAAGAAGACATTGAATTCATCGCCGGACTGACCGACCAGAGGCCGGCGTCGCCGCCAAGCATTGGACCGGAGCATTTCGACGAGCGCGAAAGCGCGTAGCGACCGTATTCCGCGAGCAGACTCAATGCGCCATCAGCACCGGCCAGTTCGCTGAAGCCGTCGGGAGGATTCACCAAGGTGGATCGATCGATGATGCGTCGCAGTTCAGTCGCGCCGCCGGCGGATGATCCTTCGCACGACGGCCGTGGTTTCCCGGGCAGCAACAGGCAACAGGCTGAGTATCACGACCACGTACCAAGCGTCAGCAGGTAACGATTCTAGACGCAGTACGGCCGATAGTCTCGGGTCAATCGAAGCGACCGCTAATATCAACAGGCACAACGCAATCGACGACCATACGTATCCGTTCTTTGTGACAGGACTTATTACGACGCTTTGCCGCCAGTTGTGCATATTGAAGACATGCCACAACTGCGCCAGAGCGAGTGTATAAAAGCACATCGTTGTTACTTCATCGCCGTGCAGACCGAGCACAAAAATGGCAGTAACCAGCGCTGCGAGCGTGGCGCCGGCTATTGCGGTTCCGTGAAGGATTATCGCTGTCCAATGTGACCGTTCGAGTATGGCGGTTCCAGGTGGTCTGGGTGGGCGCTCCAGCACAGTTCTATCGCTCTTGATAGTGCCCAGCGCGAAAGCCGGAAACACGTCGGTGACCAGATTCAAAAACAGAATCTGTAATGGAAGCAGAGGCAGTGGGAGGCCGGCCAGCACGGCCAAGCCGACCACGATGATCTCGCTGAAATTGCATGACAACAGGTAGGTGGTGAAGCGCCTGACGTTGGAAAATATTGTCCGGCCTTCGCGTACAGCCAGCACGATTGTTGTGAAGGCATCGTCACGCAAAACCATATCCGCTGCTTCCCGGGCAACCTGAGTGCCGCGCAGTCCCATGGCAATGCCGATATCGGCCTTTTTGAGTGCCGGTGCATCGTTGACACCGTCGCCGGTCATGGCCACGACTTCGCCAGCCTGTTGGTGCAGTTTGATTAGCGCCAGTTTCTGCTCGGGCGTGACACGGGAGAAAACCTTGGCAGCTCTCAACGTCGCCTTGTCGCTTTCGGACCATTGTCCGTCCAAATTCAGTTGCTGTCCTTCCACGCCGGTGTCGTTTGCTTCGCTCAGTCCCACGACCTTTGAAATATGCTCCGCGGTTGAGGCGTGATCGCCGGTGACCATGACTACTTTTATGCCCGCTTGACGGGTGTCACTGATCGCGTCCGCGATATCCGAACGCGGCGGATCGTGAAAACCAACCAGGCCAACCAGCATCAGACCGGCATAGACCGGTGTGTCATCCCGTTTTTCTGTCTTGTGCGCGATGGCCAGCAGCCTGAGGCCTTGTCCGGCCAGCAGGTCACATGTCTCATTCCACCGCTGTTTCAACTCGCCGTCGAACGGGATACCGGGCTTGCCAGCGATAGCGACGATGCAATCGAAAACCGCCTCTGGCGCGCCTTTTACTGCAACAAGGTATCCGCTGTCCGACCGGTGCACCGTGGCCATCATTCGCGTCTCTACATCGAACGCATGTTCGGCGATTTCGGGGAGCGACATGATCAGTGACTGACGCTGAATGTTGCCTGCCGCCGCCGCTTCCAGCAGAGCCACTTCCATGGGATCACCCACGCCGCTGCCATCGGCCAACTCGGCATTGTTGCACAGCGCGGCATCGCGCAGCAGCGCGGAAATTCCCGGATCCGTTTCGGGATCAATGTCTCGTCCCGACCTGATAAACTGTTGTCGTACACGGTCGAAAGTTGTCTCACCTGCCGCAGTCACAATCCGGTCGATGTGCATGCGGTTTTCTGTGAGGGTACCTGTTTTATCGGTAAGTATGATGGTTGTCGCCCCGAGTGTTTCGACAGCCGACAGACGCTCTACCAATGCGTTGTGTTTGGCCATTCTGAGCATCCCTCGGGCCAACGTCAGCGTCGCCACGATCGGCAAACCCTCAGGAATCGCCGCCACAGCCAACGCGATGGCCGATTTCACCATCAGCGTCAGGTCATTTCCGGCGTAGATACCGACAACGGCAATGGCCACGGCAATGCTGATTGTAAGCCAGATGAGGTTCCGTCCAAGCACCGCCAGCTGGATTTCCAGCGGTGACCGTTCTGCTTCGCTTTCCGCAACCAGTCGCGAAATCCGTCCAAGCTCGGTCGCCATTCCAGTCGCGGTCACTACCGCAATGCCAGAGCCGCGCGTGATCGAACACCCCTTGTGGAGCACGCAGGTTCGATCACCAAGAACGGCACTGCGAGCCACGGGCTCAGGTGACTTGCCGATCGGCATGGATTCGCCGGTCAGTGCCGACTCGTCGCTTGCAAGATTTGACGAGGAGACTATGCGCAGGTCGGCCGCCACCACGTCGCCCGCTTCCAGAACGACAATATCGCCAGGCACCAAATCACCGGCCGGCAAGGACGCTACCACACCGTCACGACGTACCATGACGTTGTGCAGCGACAGTCGCCGCAACGCCTCCATTGACTTGCGGCCGCGTCGCTCGGTTGTAAAGCCTATCGCGGTGTTGAGTGCCAGGACCGCGAGAATTGCAGTGGATTCAATAAGTTCGCCAAGCAGCGATGCAAATAGTGCGGCGCCAGCCAAAAGATAGACGACCGGACTGTTGAGTTGCCTGAACAGTATGTGCACTGAACTGACGGGCTTCCGGCTGCGCAGGACATTTGCGCCGACCGTGGCAAGGCGCTCGCTTGCGTCTGCTGCCGACAGCCCCGTCTGCGGATCGACATCAAGGTCGGCGAGAACCTCGGCGACCGGAACTGAGTGAGCTGACTCGATCATCTATCGTGATGCCCTTATTGAGTGCTGCTGAACGAAGAAGGCCATTGTGCACGCTTGACGTCTGAGATGAATTGAATGTTCTCAATGGCAGAAGCGCAGCGGTTGGGTCATTTTCGCGGATGGCGAATACACGTTCCGAAGGCGGCCCTGAACGCTCGATGTTCGGTAGAGAAGCAACAATACCAACATATCGAAAACAGCATTCAACGGATTAATCACCCAAAACGTCGTAGTCTCATTGCCTCCTCAATCCGTTTTCGCGCCATTTGCTCCGCAGCTGCGCGTGGCGTCAAATTTTTTGTCGTTGCCTGTTCCAAAACCTGCGCGACATTGCGGGTGATCTTTTCGCCAATCACGGTCATCGCCTGGCTCTCGCTGCCGCGGTGATGTTCCACCGACGCGCAGATGACGCCACCTGCGTTGGCGATGAAATCAGGCAGAACGCAAATTCCCCGGTCGTGCAGGAGCTGTTCCGCCTCGAGCGAGGCTGGAATATTGGCGCCTTCTGCAACGAGCCTGGCCTTGATCAAACGGGCATTGTCGGTGGTAATCACGTCGGGCCGGGCGGCCGGAATGAAGATGTCGCAATCTGCAGCGACGATCGATTCCGGCGATCCCGTCACGACACCGTCCTTTTCCAAATCTCGCAGTTTCTGTCCTTTCTTCTTGATTGCGGCGAGCGTCTCGAAATCCAGACCATCAGGATGCGATATGCTTCCGGCAGAATCGGACGCCGCCACGATGCGGGCGCCCTTTCCGCTGAGAAACCTGGCGGCATGCAGACCGACTGCGCCGAATCCCTGAACAGCGACCCGGGCACCTTCGATCTCGACACCGCTGTGCGCCTCTGCGGTTTCGATGGCGATGACAAGCCCGTAACCGGTCGCGCCGATTTCATCCAGCGGGATGCCGCCAAGCACGCGTGGAAGGCCCACCGCCCGGCTCGTTTCGTCGAGTATCCAGGCCATACAGGATTCATTGGTGCCCATATCGGGGCCCGGTATGTAGTCACTAACATCGGCAATCGACCGCGCGAAGGCGCGAACCAACCGGCTCTTTTCCGCTTCCGGCATCGATGGATCACCGGCAATCATCGCCTTGCCGCCGCCATGCGGCAGGCCTGCGGCAGCATTTTTGAGTGTCATCGCACGAGCAAGGCGCGCGCATTCATCAAGCGTGATCTCGGGCGTCAGGCGGATCCCTCCGATCGAGGGTCCGGCCGCGACGTTGTCGACGACGACGATTGCCTGAAGACCGGTCCGGGGCTTGTTGATCTGGATGATCTTCTCCGGCCCAAGATCGTCAATGGTTATGACGGTACTCATGATAGCGCTTCGCTTGCCTCTTTTCACTGATGCCCGAGATCGGCTACGACCGCCTGCAAGAAACGCGCAGCTTCTCCACCGGTAATCACCCGATGGTCAAACGTCAGCGACAGGGGGAGTATTCTGCGCACCGCGGGCTTTCCGTCGACCGGTATGCAGGCATCGCCAATTCGTCCGGCGCCCAGAATGGCCACCTGGGGCGGCGACACCACCAGTGCCGCATGTTCGCCGCCCAGATTACCGAAATTGGAAAGCGTGATCGTCGCGCCCTTCAGGTCCTGCGCTGCGATGGTACGATCCTCCACTGCGCGGCGCAGTTCGGAAATCTTTTTACCGATGTCCGTTTGACGCCCAGCGTCACGCAAGACCGGCGCGAACAGGCCGGCGGGTGTGTCAACCGCAACGGCGAGATTGATATCCTCGCAAATCTGATAGCGCGTGCCGTCAAACCAGGCGTTCAGCGCCGGCTCTTTCGAACAAGCCACCACCACAGCCTGCGCCAGTCGCACCATCGGTGCCTCACCGTCATCCCAGCCACTGATGTCGGCCCTGTCGGTGATTGTCGCCGGCACGACGGCGGCGTGAGACTTGGTCATCGCCGCCGCCATCGAACGGCGAACGCCCCTGAGTTTTTGCCCCTCTATGCTGAATTGGCTGTGTGCCAGGACATCCTCACTCAGTATGGCGCCGCCAGGCCCGCTGCCGTGAATCGTCTGCAGGTCGACGTTATGATCGCCTGCAAGCTTGCGGACCGCCGGCGTGGCACGAACCTGCCCAGCAACCGTTGGCTGTTGTTGAGTTACTTCCTCGATTGCAGCGGTCTTGGTCGGCTCATCCACCTTTGGAATGTCACCAACAATGGCGGCTGCGTCTTCTGCCTCACCGGTTTCGATTTCCACGATCGCCGCCCCGGTCTTCACCATATCGCCCGCCTCGCAGAACAGCTCCCTGACCGTCCCCGAGTAAGGCGCCGGAATCTCGACGACGGCCTTGTCGGTTTCGACCGAAACGAGCGGCTGACCGGAGACCACATGATCGCCGGCTGACACGTGCCAGGTAACGATCTCGGCTTCGTGCAATCCTTCTCCGAGGTCCGGAAGCGGGAAACTTGTCATTGAAACTCCATAATCTCCCGAACCGCGCCGACGATACGGGCAGCGGTCGGCATGTAATGATTTTCCAACCGGTAATAGGGCATCACGGTGTCAAATCCCGCGACCCGCTTGACCGGCGCCTTTAAGGCCAACAGGCAATGATCAGCCAGATCGGCGGCGATCTCGGCGCCGAAACCGCCGGTCAGAGGCGCTTCGTGCACGATCACACAGCGGCCGGTTTTTTCCACCGACGCACGTACGGTCGCACGGTCGTATGGT
The DNA here is from genome assembly GCA_963669285.2 of Rhizobiaceae bacterium. Taxonomy (GTDB): domain Bacteria; phylum Pseudomonadota; class Alphaproteobacteria; order Rhizobiales; family Rhizobiaceae; genus JAWKWH01. The sequence goes on from CAXXSI010000005.1 coordinate 170,503, forward strand.
TTGATGGTCGCCAGATCGATGACTTCGGCAGAAACCCCGGTAGCGGCAAGATCTTCGGCCGCCTGTTCCAATTCGACGAGCATGGCACCCCAACCCACCAGAGTGACATCTTCGCCTGTGCGGGTCATGAAGGCGCGATCAAGCGGCAAGGCTTCTCCATCGTTCGCTATTGTCTGTTTGCGCGACCGGTAAATGCGCTTCGGCTCGAAAAAAACCACTGGATCAGGATCGCGTATCGACGCCAACAACAGGCCGTAAGCCGCAGCTGGAGATCCCGGAATAACCACCCGTAAACCTGGAATGTGGGCGATCATTGATTCAACGCTCTCGGAATGGTGTTCGGGAGCATGAATGCCTCCGCCATAGGGCGCGCGCAGCACCATCGGACATGACAACCTGCCGCGCGTGCGGTTTCGCATTCGCGAGGCATGATTGGCCAGTTGATCGATTGCCGGATAGATGAAGCCGGTGAACTGTATTTCGGCCACAGGCCTCAATCCGGATGCCGCCGCACCCACAGCCATGCCTGCCTATCAGAGCTTCCGAAAGCGGTGTGTCGCGCACCCGGGCGCCGCCGAAACGCTGGGCCAAACCATCTGTGGCGCGAAACACGCCGCCATTGATGCCGATGTCTTCGCCGAAAAGCACCACGGAGGGGTCGTCGTCCATGGCGCGCGACAAGGCCATGCGTACTGCTTCGACCAGCGTGTATTCAGCCATCGCCAGCCTCCATATTGACGAATTTCGGATCGGTCGCGCTGCTTTCATGGAGGTGGGTAAACATCGCGGTGGGGGATTCCGGTTCCGTCGCGAGATAGGCTTCCGCCGCCACGTTCACATCGGCGTCGCAGGCCTTGAGCAATTCCTCTTCTTCGCCTTTGTCCCAGTCATGGACCTCGGTCAGGTATTTGCGCAGCCGCAAGACCGGTTCTTCCGCCCAGTGGGCGCTTACTTCGGCATCGTCGCGATAGCGGCTGGCGTCGTCTGCCGTCGTGTGATCGGAAAGCCGGTAACTGACGCACTCAATTAGTGTCGGCGAACCATGATCATGCACGCGCCTTAGCGCCCGTCGCGCTGCATCGTGTACCGCGATCACGTCATTGCCGTCGACTTGTTCGCCAGGCAACCCCGCTGCGATTGCTTTTTGCGCCAATGTCTCGGCGGCGGTTTGCTGGGCACGTGGCACCGAGATCGCCCACTGATTGTTGTTGATCACGAAGACGGCAGGCAGGTTCCACACACCAATCAGATTGAGCGCCTCATAGAATTCGCCCTTCGACGTTGCGCCATCACCGCCGATGGCGACCGCAGCGCCGGTTTCCTGGGTAATGGCCTTGGCCAGAGCCACGCCGACAGCGTGAGGGAAATGCGAAGCGACGGGGATGCAGACGGGAAAATCGTATCGCGCCGCGCTGTAGTCGTTTCCGCGCTCATCACCACCCCAGTAGAGAAACAACTCGGAAAGCGTCACGCCTCGCAGCAATTGCGCAGCATGTTCCCGGAAAGACGGCAGCAGCACGTCCTGCGTATCCATCGCGCTGACAACGCCAACACCGACGGCCTCCTGCCCGAGACACGAGGCATAGGTGCCGAGACGGCCTGTGCGCTGAAGTTCTATTGCTTTACGGTCAAATGCGCGTGCACGAACCATCGCCTCATACATCGAGACCAGCGTTGCCCGGTTTCGGGCGAATTCCGGTAAATCGCGCAGTGGCTTGCCATCCTTATCGAGAAAGGCGGTCCTCTCAGCGATAATGCTAGTGTCGGGGGACATCATCTCATTTCCCCAGATCGGGCGCGAGTTCCTTCGCCATGATGTCGCGCATGACGAATTTCTGCACCTTGCCGGTAATCGTCATCGGAAACTCCTCGACAAACCGGATGTAGCGGGGGATCTTGAAATGCGCGATGTTTCCCTTGCAGAAATCGCGAATTTCGTCATCGCTTGCGCTTTGCCCATCACGCAACTTGATCCAGGCGCAGACTTCCTCGCCGAATTTGGTATCTGGCACGCCGATGACTTCGACCTGCTCAATGGCGGGATGGGTATATAGAAAGTCCTCGATCTCGCGGGGGAAAATGTTCTCGCCGCCTCGGATCAGCATGTCCTTGATGCGCCCGACGATCTGAAAATATCCATCATCGTCAATTGTGGCGATATCGCCGCTGGCGATCCAGCGAGCTTCATCAATGGCTTTGGCTGTCTTTTCCGGGTCGTTCCAGTATTTCGGCATGACGCAATAGCCGCGCGTAAGCAGTTCACCGGCTTGTCCGCGGGAAACAACAGCGCCTTCGACGTCAACGATCTTGATCTCGGTGTGCGGCAGAACGCGACCGACCGTTTCCACCCGTCGCTCGATCGGATCGTCGACCGAGGTTTGGGTGCTCACCGGCCCGGTTTCCGTCATGCCATAGGCGATGGTGATCTCGCTCATATGCATCTCGGTCATCACCCGGCGCATCAACTCTGCCGGGCACGGGGCACCGGCCATGATACCGGAGCGCAGAGACGCCAGATCCCGAGCCTTGAATCCGGGAGAATCCAGCGCCGCGATAAACATCGTCGGTACGCCGTGGAAGATGGTGCAGTGCTCCTTTTCCACCGCCTCCAGCGCAGCCTCGGCATCGAAGCCGGCGGAGGCAAAGACCATGGTCGCGCCATGAGCGACGCAGCACAGCGTTCCGAGCACCATGCCAAAGCAATGATACATCGGGACCGGAATGCACATGCGGTCGGACTCGCTCAGATGCATCTGCAAGCCGCTGAAATAGGCGTTGTTCACGATGTTGTGGTGGGTCAGCGTCGCGGCTTTCGGACGACCCGTTGTGCCCGACGTGAACTGAATGTTGATCGGATCATCAAACTGTAAAGTGTTTGATATCTCGTGCATTCGTGTTCTGTCGGCGTTGGTCACACCGGCGCGCAGATCATGAAGTGCGGCGATTTCCTCGCGTTCTTCGAATTCGCCACGGTCTCCGATTCCGATAACCCAGCGCAGGCTTGGCACGCTTGACGCCTTTAGGGCGCCCGGTTTGCTACCTTTCAGTTCAGGCATCAGCTCATCGAGCATCGAAAGATAGTCACTCGACTTGTGCGAGGCGACGGTCACAAGTGCGCTGATGTTGACCTGGTTTAACGCGAATTCGAGCTCCGGAATCCGGTAGGCCGGATTGACGTTGACAAGAATCAGCCCGGCGCGCGCTGTGGCGAACTGCAGCACCACCCATTCGGCCATGTTCGGGGCAAGCAGACCAATTCTGTCGCCAGGCTCAAGCCCCAGCGAGACAAGGCAAGCTGCGGTTTCGTTCACCCGCTCGTCGAGCTCGGTATAGGTCCAGCGCACATCCTCGTGCTGTGAGACCAAGGCTTCGTTGTTGGGGAAACGGCGTGCCGTCTCCGCAAACAGGTTGCCGACAGTCGTGCCGCGCAGCGGTTCCTGTGAAACGCCGTGGACATAGCTGAATTGAGAAGCTCCGTACCTGTCTGCACCATTCGCTTCAGCGGCGGACAACCTCGTTGCCATTGTTGCGCCTTTCGCGAGATTTCCAAGATGACTGAAAGAATAGACGAATTATCCCGATGAGCGTTGATGGGCGTCAAGCCACATCCGGCATCAGACTGAAGTCAATTCAGCCGCGTCGTGCCAACATGAGCGGCGAGACAGCCTTTCAAAGTAAAACCGATGGAACGCAAGTACTGGTTAGGGGTCAGGTCAGACAGTCAAGCGCTTCTTCGGCGAGCAAGATCGCTGCATCTTCGCTCTCGTCAATTGTCATGAAATCGGCGCCTGTGCCTTCGGTCAGCCGGCGTGGTGACGTTATGATGATCCCGCGTGTTGCGCCCGGCATCCAGAGAAGCTTTTCCAGGCAAGCCAGAATGTCGGAAAACTGCCTGGGAGGGTATGAGAGTCCTTGGCGCTGGACCACCGCGAACGCACCAGCTGTCGGCTGCGGCAAAATTCGGTTTGTCAGGGTCATAGGTACTGACACGCCGCCCCAGCGGCCGTTGCATTCTATCCAATGGAACGATGCTGAATCCGCATTGGCTCCGGTCAAAACCGTATCGACGCTACATCGCCCAAAATATCCCAACCTTTGAAATATGATTCCGAGCAGCGTCGCGCCATCCACAAGCGATCGTCTCAACGATTTTGGCAAGTCCGCCCGCGTTGCTCCCTGGAACCGGCCCACGGGTCCGACGGTAACCCTGCTGGAAAATGCCCTCCGCGATCGGTAGCCCGTCGGCCGCGTGAGGAATCCAAAGTTGAATGGACGGGCTGGAAAGCACATTTTCATCCCAGACCTGCACCATCAAAGGATAACTGATATCCCAACCGGCGTCTTGGATCATTGACGACAGGTATGTCGCCAATTCTCTGGGGCGCATTGTGCTGACGTGCTTGGACTCGATCGGGAAATTTCCCTGCGATCCCGCGCTATTCGGCACTTTGATCACCAATCGTTCTGATCTGCGCGCGAACGCCTTTATCCGTGATACCAGAGCGGTCATGTTGTGGGCAGCGTGTTCGCGCGGCACCGACGGCGCGCCAAACAGACGCCTTGCAACATCGGCAAACCAGATTTTATCGTTCACGCGATCGGATATCACCGGCTGTGGACCGGCAATGTGGATTGTGGTTCCGCAGGCCGATCCAAGTCGTCTTGCCAATGCCCACACGGCACCGGTCGATATATGCGGAAGAAGCGTGGTCTGCCGCCGCGCCAGTGTATATCGCTTGAGTATCTCGAAGCACTCATCCAGTTTCAGACAGGCCATCGTGGACGGCATTCTGTTCTCTTCGGCAAGCTGGCAAATATCCGCGAATTCGAGGTTTGATGTGCCCAAAACGCGCTTCAGATAAGCTTCGAACTCCTGGTCTCGCCGATGTGCCATCACCACGAGGTCACCATCCGACGCTAAAACGGAAAGGCGATATTCCAGATATCCGGATACCGTGTTTGCGTGCGTGTGGGATCTCCGAAGTGTCTCCGAAAACAATATGGTTGTTTTCGGTCAGCCCGGTACGCGCATAGGGTTCGAAGTAGTCATTGCCTGTCAGTCTGGGATTCTCTGACTGTAGAACATCGGCGAGATCAATCGCCCTTTGGACGTCGCGCTTGTTTAGCTGCGCCTCGTAGCGCCGTATGATTGGCAGGCTGCTCAATGGCTGTCACATAAACGTTAGCGCGAGCGATGGATCCTCTCAGCGCTTTGTTCGCCCCCATATCTGAGATATCTGCTTTTGGAATGCCGTTGCAAGTTGGTAATGTAGCGATATGCTGGTTTCCTCCTGGCGGTCGGGAACAAGGAGATCTGACCTGTGTGCCGCCTTTACGCATTCAAATCCAATGAACCGACGCGGGTTGAATGTAGCCTTGTCCATTCGCAAAACGCTCTGATGGCGCAGAGCGCAGGAGACGCCGAAGGACTTGTGCACGGGCACGGCTGGGGAATTGCCGATTTCAACAATGGCTTGCCGCTGATCGAAAAGCAAACGTGGGCCGCTTTTCACGGCGAGCATTTTTCCAAGAAGGCGGCTCGGGTTTACGCACATACGGTGATTGCCCACGTTCGTCGGGCGACGGTTGGCGAACCCGCGATCGAGAACACCCATCCGTTTGAGCACGGTCGCTGGATATTCGCTCACAACGGCACCATTCACAATTTTGCAGAAGTGTCAGAATTGATGGTACCGGAAATCGACCCGATGTTGCGCAACTGCATCCTCGGTACGACCGACAGCGAGTACATATTCTATTATGTGCTGACACTGGCGAACAAGAATCCTGAAAAGCGTCTGCTCGAGATAATCGCGCAAGCAGCCAACCGGATCACAGAATGGTCACAAGAGGTCGATCCGCAAAGGAATGTCGGCCTGAACATGATTCTGACCGACGGCGATCGCCTGGCGGGCACGCGACTAGGCAGGACGCTTTGGCATCTGGAACGGGAGGCCATGTTCGATTGCGACATCTGCGGCAAGCCGCATGTTCATCATGTTCCGGGAAAGGATTACCGGGCGATTGAATTTGCTTCCGAACCTCTTACGGATGAAAACTGGCACGAAATGCCCGACAAAAGTGCCTTTGAAATCGATTCCAACTACTACCTGCTGACCCGCTCGCTACACTGAAGTCAAAGCCAGGGTTGGGATTTACTCCTAAGCCTCGAGCAGATCGGATGTTCGCGTCGCCCGGTGTTCGGCCGGAACCATCGGCAGGCCGGTAAAGCTTGGCCGCCGGCACTGAACGTCAGTCGACACCCTCTGCTTGACAGCCATCAATGCGCATTCGACCGCCGCCGACCATCCTCGCGAAAGCTGGTTGGAGTACAGAGAGGAGATGCCAAGATGTCAATCAAGTTGCTTCTGCACTGTGCATCGCAACTTCTTTTGTGATGGCGCAGGCAACCAATGCCCTTGCGCAAGAAATGACCGAAAAGTTCGAACCGGCAGCAGCCGAGTTCATCAACTCATGTGCATCGTGCCACGGTGAAGACGCAAAAGGCGCGGGCTTCCTAACCCGTTTGTTCAGGGGTGTGGATCCTGGCGACCTGACTAAACTTGCCGCGAACAATGATGGCCAGTTTCCGGTCGAACGGGTATTCGAGATAATCGATGGCCGCGCTGAAGTGGCTGCCCATGGCGATCGCAGAATGCCTGTTTGGGGCGATCGGTACTGGATGCTTGAAATCAACCAACAGGGTCCCGGTGAGCAGAA
>CAXXSI010000006.1:0-28641 GCA_963669285.2 Rhizobiaceae bacterium
GCACAGCAACGCCAGGCCGAGCAAGCCCTGACCAAGGGCGCCAAGGTTCTGGTCGTCATTCCGATCGACGGCGAATCCTCTGCAGTCATTGCAGATTCGGCCGCCGAGGCCGGCGTTCCGACGATCGCCTACGACCGCATGATCAACTCCGAAAACACCACGTTTTGGGTTCAGGCGGACCTGGAGGGAATGGGTTATGATCAGGCGATGCATGTCGTTGATAACACGAAGGATGGCGATACGCTTGTTCTGCTGAAGGGATCGCCGACGGACCCGAACGCAGCGGTCATTCACAATGGCCAGCTTCGGGCATTGCAGCCACTGTTTGATTCCGGCAAACGCAAGATGGGTTATGAAAACTGGACCCAGGGGTGGGATCCGGCGATTGCCCGCCGCTCGATGGATCAGGCGCTGACAAAGCTGAACAACGATGTTCAAGGTGTTGTGTCATCCAACGATGGCAATGCCGGTGCGGCGATTGCTTCGCTTGAAGAGCAGGGCATGGCCGGTAACGTTCCGGTTTCCGGGCTCGATTGCACGGTTCAGGCGCTGCAGTTAATCCTGCTTGGCAAACAGACGCAGTCCGGTTGGCGTCCGCTCGCCGATATGGCGGCGACGACAGCAAAGGTCGCGGCGAGAATCGTAAAGGGCGAGGACTGGAAGGAACTGGCGCCCAACACGGTCAAAAACGGCGTAGGAGCCGACGTCAACTTCGTCTCCGTAGCTTCCTATTCGGCCATTGGCGAAGAAGGCGTTCGTTACGTCATCGAGAACGACACATCGATCTCGAAGGAAGATGTCTGCGCCGGCGCGGCAGCCGAAACGGATTTCTGCAAGGGCTGACCGATGCCTGGGACGATGCAACATAGCGGCGAGGCGGGGCCTGTTGCCCCGCCCGCATCGCCTCATCTGACCGCTTCGGGTATTTGTAAGCGTTTTGGCGGCGTGGAGGCCTTGCGCGGTGTCGATTTCGAAGTTTGTCGCGGCGAGGTCATGGCTTTGGTCGGCGACAACGGAGCCGGGAAATCCACATTGATGAAGATTCTGGCGGGTGCGTATCACGCCGATGAGGGAACGTTTGCCATTGACGGCAAAGCGGTGACAATTAGTTCGCCGCATGATGCTGTCGATAACGGAATCCAGATTGTCTACCAGGATCTGGCACTTTGCGAGAATCTTGATGTGTCGGCCAACCTTTCGCTGGGCGGAGAACCGACCAAACCGGGCTGGAATTTCCTGCCGAGAAACCTGCGGCCACTTGACGAGATCGCCATGGAGCGCAAAGCGCTGGAAGCGGTCGACCGGTTGCGGGTCCGCACGCTCAAATCGGTGCGTAACAACGTTGGCGGGCTTTCGGGTGGCCAGCGCCAGGCAATCGCCATCGCGCGGGCGGTGGGCGCGGAATCGACCATCGTGCTGCTTGATGAACCAACCGCTGCGCTGGGTGTCGCCCAGACCGAACAGGTTCTCGATGTGGTCAAACGTCTGCGCGAGACCAACCATGCCGTTGTGTATATTTCGCACAACCTCAGAGACATTTTCGAGATCAGCGACCGGATAACCGTGCTTCGCCACGGCGGCAACGTCGCGGTCTATGAGACAGCAAAGACCACCCCGGATGAAATCGTTGTCGCGATGACCCGCGGCATTGACGGAGATTCTTCCAATGGAGAATGACTACAAACCGGGATGGATCGAACGTTTCCGGCAGTTGCGAGAGACGCGATTTGGATCGTTTGTTCCGGTTTTGCTGGCGCTGGCCGTCATATGGGCCTATTTCAGCATCACCGAACCGGCATTCTTCAGCGCGCGCAACTTCTATTTCCTGTTCATGCAAAGCGCCGTGGTTGGCACGCTTGCAGTTGGCATCACGATGGTGCTGCTTCTCGGTGATATCGACCTGTCTGTGGCGGCCAACTCAGGTGTTTGCGCGGCCTTGCTGGCGGTTCTGATCGCCAACTTCGAGGTTGCAGCGCCGATAGCCTGTATCCTCGCGATCGGTTTGGGGGTTCTGCTGAGCACGGGGCAGGGCATATTGGTTTCCTATGTCGGAATTCCATCTTTTGTCGTGACGCTTGCGGGTCTGCTTGGTTTCCAGGGACTGATGCTGAAAATTCTCGGCATTCACGGTGCGATCAACGTCCGCGAACCATTTGTTCGCGGTATCACGACTGTGGTCTTGCCACCTTATGCGGGCTGGTTGCTGGCGGTGGCGTGCGTGGCGATATTCTCCCTTGTCACATGGCGTCGTCATTCGCTGCGCAAGGCCAACGGGCTCGAACTCGACCCGCCCGTGGTCCTTTGGGGGCAGGTGGCCTTTTTTGCTGTACTGGCGTTTGCCGCCGTAGCAACGCTGAATGCCTATCGCGGCGTTCCGTTGCTGGTTGTTCTATTGGTTGGTCTGACTGCGATTTTAGGTTGGATCGCAACCTCGACACCGTTCGGGCGCTCGGTGTTTGCCGTAGGCGGCAATCAGGAATCCGCACGCCGCGTCGGCATGAATGTCAAACGCATCCGGGTTGCCGCGTTCGCCATTGTCGGATTCATGGCGGCGGTCGGCGGTATTGTCGGCGCATCGCGTTACGCCTCGGTGTCGTTCAACGCCTTTGCCGGCGGACCGTTGCTGCTCGAAGCCATCGGTGCAGCCGTCATTGGCGGCACGTCCCTGTTCGGTGGCCGCGGCTCGGTTTGGAACGCCATTTTGGGGGCGCTGGTCATCGGTTCGCTGGGCAACGGCCTCGATCTGTCGGGAGCGAGCGCGGCCGATAAGTTGATGTTCTCGGGTGCCATCCTCCTGCTTGCTGTCGCGGTTGACGCCGTCTCGCGCGCTGGCAGCAGTCAATCGCGATAGGGATGGACATGCTGACGGACAGTGAACGCAAATCGCTTGACGGGCTTCTGGACCAAATCATCCCGCCCAATGCCGATAATTCGATTCCGGGTGCCGGTCAGCTTGGAACCGCGGATTTCGTGATCGACAAAACGGCAAAAGATCCGGAATTTGCCGCCGCATTGCGCAAAGGATTGCGGCTTGCAGGTGATGACGCAGGCAAGTTCGAGGCAGCACTGCCCGAGATCTTCGCCGCCCTGCAGCGCTACACATACATGGGTTACTACAGCCGATCCGACACACGGCCGCTGTTTGGAGTTTCGGCACGGCCGATCCATCCCTCAGGCTATGACGTTGCGGCGGAACCTGAAGATCTCATGAAGAAACTGACCGCTCCGGTTGTCGCCCGCGGCCGATGTTACCGGGAAACCTGACCTGCGAGAAACTCGATGAACAATGAACCAGTCGACGTTCTGATAATCGGTGCAGGCGCCTCCGGTGCCGCAATCGCATGGTCGCTGTTGGAAACGCGAATGCGAATTCTGTGTCTGGAGCAGGGACCACATTTACACGACAGGAACTTCCCCAGCAGGCGCGATGACTACGAGTTGGCGCGCTACGGTGAGTTTTCCTGCGATCCGAATGTGCGCAATCTCAAGCAGGATTATCCGATCAATGTCGAGGACAGCGTCATTGCACCGGTCAATTTCAACGCCGTTGGTGGTTCGACGATCAACTTTCTCGGTCACTGGCCGCGGATGAGACCATCCGATTTTCGGGCCAAAACGCTTGATGGCGTAGCCGAAGACTGGCCGGTCGATTACGCGATGCTGGAACCGTTCTACAACATGAATGATCGCAATGCCGGTGTTTCGGGACTTGCCGGCAATCCGGCCTATCCCTATTACGAACCGCCCAATCCGCCGATACCGATCGGCAAGCTCGGACAGACGCTGGCCAAGGGATTCAACCAACTTGGATGGCACTGGTGGCCGTCCGACGTTGCGATCCTGAGCCGTGATGCCGATAGCCGGCAGAAATGTGTCAACGCCGGCACTTGCGATCTGGGATGTGCTGCGGGCGCCAAAGGCGGTGTAAATTTTACCTACTGGCCAACACTGGAAGGCGCTGGCGTTGAACTGAGGACCGAGTGCCGGGTCAGGGAAATCCTGATCAATCAGGAAACCGGATTTGCGACCGGTGTTCTGTATCATGGTCCAGATGGTCAGGTGCATGAACAAAAAGCGGAAATGGTTATCGTTGCATGCAACGGCGTGGGCACACCGCGATTGCTTTTAAACTCCAAGTCAAACCTGTTCGCGGAAGGCCTTGCCAATCGTTCCGGCATGGTTGGAAAGAACCTGATGTTCCACCCGTTGACCGGCGTGTCGGGGGTGTTTGATGAGCCGATGAAAGGCCACGAAGGACCGATGGCCTGTTCGATCCTCAGCCAGGAGTTTTATGAAACCGATCCAGATCGGGATTTTGTCAGAGGATACGGACTTCACTCCGGTCGCTCGACAACACCGATGACATACGCACTCGGCGGCTACGGGATCGACAGTCCGATACCCTGGGGTGCGGAGCATCGAGAGATCATGGATGAGGTCTATCCGTATCTTGCTGGTCTGACCGTGGTGACCGAAGACCTGCCAGAGGAGAGCAACCGCGTGACCCTCGACCCGGATCTCACAGACAGCGACGGCATCCCGGCGCCAAAGGTTACCTATCGCGTCGGCGAAAATACCAAGCGCATGTTAAGACATGGCGAGGCGCGGGCGCGCGAATTGTTGGAGGCGGCCGGCGCCAAGAGAATTCTGTCAAAGAATGACGACAAGGTTTGGTGGCGGGCCGGCTGGCACCAGATGGGCACTTGTCGAATGGGCGATGATCCCGAACGTTCTGTCGTGAACGGTTGGGGACGGTCGCACGATGTGAAGAACCTGTTCATCGTCGACGGCTCGATTTTTGTCACATCGGGTGCGGTAAACCCGACATCCACGATCCAGGCGCTGGCACTCTACATCGGTGACAGCATCAAGAACAACATTGCCAACCTCTTCGACTGACGGAATCCGGATGACCTATTTAAAAGCAATGTACATGAATGGCCGACTTGTCGAAGGGCAGGGAACTGCCGAGGTTGTCAATCCGGCCACGGACGAAATTGTAGGCACCGTTGCGACCGCTGGATTGCATGATGTGCAGCTGGCACTCGAAGCCGCTCGCGAGGCGTTTCCACTCTGGTCTTCCAGGTCAATTGGAGAACGCCAGGAGTGGATGCAAAAGCTGCGTGATGCAGTCATCGCCAACGAAGAGCATCTGCGTGATTGCATCCATCACGAGATGGGCAAACCATGGGCCGCAACCCAGGAGGACTTTGATAGTCTGAAGAATTCCCTGCACTACTATGCTGAGGAAATTGCCCGTTTGCGCGATGAGAGCCTCCCGGATCGCGCTGGCACACACACTCACTGGCTTGTGCACGAGCCGGTAGGCGTTGCTGTCGCCTTTATCGCCTGGAATTTTCCACTGCTGAACCTTGCATTCAAGATCGGTCCGGCCATGGCGGCAGGATGCCCGATCATCATCAGGCCATCGGTGGCAACGCCGATTTCCGCCTACGCCGTCGGCGCGTTATGCGCGAAGATCGGCCTGCCCGACGGCGTCGTGCAGATCATCTGTACCGACAGCTACGAAGCCGCCGATGCCCTGACTGCATCTCCGATCCCGGCGCTGATCACGCTGATCGGATCAACCGCGACGGGGCGCCATATCATGCGAACCGGCGCAACAACCATCAAACGGTATTCCATGGAGCTCGGCGGAAACGCTCCGGCACTGGTTTTTGCCGACGCGGATCTTGATCTTGCAGCGGATATTATCTGCGCGGTGAAATTCAACAATTCGGGACAGATTTGCGTCGCCCCGAACCGGGTTTTCGTCGAGGCTTCGGTCGCTGACATATTTGCCAAAAAGATCGTCGAACGCGCCGAGGCGGTTACGGTCGGATGGGACAAACAGGGCGATATCGACATGGGGCCATTGGTGGACGGCCGTGCCCGGAAACGGATCAAGGGTTTGATCGGCGGTGCGGTTGCCGATGGCGCAGTCTTGCTGACTGGCGGTGACAGGCCCGATCATTTGCCGAACGGCCAGTATCTTGCGCCCACTGTTTTACGCCATGTCAACGAGGATATGGATATCTATCGCAACGAGATCTTCGGGCCGGTTGTCAGCCTGTCGGATTTTGAAAACGAGGATGGATTGCTGGACAGGGCAAATGATTGTGATGATGGCGGGCTCACCGCATATGTTTTTTCCGGTGACATTGGCAAGGCGGAACGCTATGCGGCCGCATTGCGTTATGGCGAGGTGCAGATCAATGGCGTCAAATATGACATTGACCTTCCACACGGCGGCATCGGCCAATCTGGAATAGGTCACGATTGCTCGTATTTGGCTTTGCATGACTATCTGGCGATCAAGAGGATTACCCGCGCAATCGCGGCCTGAGGCATACTATATGAAAATCACCAAAATCATCAGTCACGTACTTTCCTACGATTTGCCGGAAGAACTCGGTTACTCGCAGCAGTTTTACAGACGCAGGACAGCCCATTTGGTCGAGGTCAGGACCGATGAAGGACTGACCGGGTGGGGTGAGTGCTTTGGCCCGGGCAATGTGGCAATCGGCAACAAGGCGATTGTCGAGGAGGTGATCCAGCCGATGATCGTCGGAATGGACCCGCTTGATCGTGACGTGATTTGGCACAAGGTCTACAATCTGCTGCGTGATCACGGGCAAAAGGGCATGCCGATTCAGGCTCTGTCCGGAATAGACATCGCCCTTTGGGACCTGGCCGGAAAGGCGACGGGATTGCCGATCTACAAGCTAATCGGCGGCAAGTACCGGGATCGTATCCCCGTCTACGGATACGGGATGATGTTGAAGCGTGAGGACACTGCTTCCCATGTGTCGCGCTTTCGCGAGGAATCAACCGCTATCAAGGAGACCGGTTTTAAAGCGGCCAAGATGAAGGTCGGCCTGGGAGCGAAGGACGATATTCTTCTTGCACAGGCAGTTCGCGAAGGCGTTGGCGATGCGTTTCCGTTCATGGTCGATGCCAACCACTGCTACACCGTCGATGATGCGTGCTACGTCGGAAGAGCTCTGGATGAGCTGGAACCATTCTGGTTTGAGGAGCCGGTGGCGCCTGAGGATCGCAGTGGTTACCGCTTTCTGCGAAGCAAACTCGAGACGCGAATATCGGGCGGTGAAGCCGAGTTTACACGCTGGGGCTGGCGTGACCTGTTCCAAGGTCAATGCCTGGATATCGCCCAACCGGAAGTCTGTGCGCTTGGCGGGATAACCGAGTATCTGAAGGTCCTCGCTTTGGCACAGGCGCACTTTGTTCCGGTTATCAACCATGTCTGGGGTTCAGCAATTGCTGTGGCGACAAACATCCAGCTTCTGGCAGCCATGCCACCGCTGCCCGGCGGATTGTTTCAACGCGACCCGATGCTGGAGTTCGATACAACGGACAACAAGTTTCGCGACGAACTGCTGATCGAGCCGCTCGATATCCAGGCGCAAGTCAAGCGCAATGGCGGATATGTCGACATTCCGGACAAGCCCGGAATCGGTGTTGAGCCCGATCCGGACTTCATAGCGGCTTTCAGTCTTGCTTGATCGGCAGGGGAAGGTGGACATGGGACAGCCTGCTGCACAATGGATCGGAGTCGATTGGGGGACGACGAACCTGCGCGCTTATCTGGTCGACCAATCCGGATCGCTGATCGCGGAGCTGGAATCCGACAAGGGAATGGGCAATCTCAAATCCGGCGAGTTCGAAGGCGCGCTCATCGAGCTGATTGGCCCGTGGTTGGCTGAAGATGAAACGGTAAAAGTTTTCGCCTGCGGGATGGTCGGCGCACGGCAGGGATGGACGGAGGCGAAGTACTGTCCGGTTCCGTGCAGCCCACTGCAGGGACCGGAGTTCACAAGGGTCGCCACTGCCGATCCGCGCATTGAAGTGTTTATTTTGCCCGGATTATCGCAGGCTTCGCCAGCAGACGTGATGCGTGGCGAGGAGACGCAGGTCGCTGGTTTCCTGGCATCCGAACCGGATTTTTCCGGCGTGGTTTGCCTGCCCGGCACGCACACCAAGTGGGTGGATGTCAACGCAGGTGTTATCGGAGAGTTCCATACATTCATTACAGGTGAACTGTTCTCACTGCTCGCACAGCACTCAATTCTCAGGCACAGCCTTTCCGAAGACGGCGAAGACTTTTCGGCCTTTAAGACCGCCGCCCGCGAGGCAGCCCGGCATCCGGAGAAAATGGTGCTGGAACTGTTTGGTCTCAGAGCCGCATCGCTGTTGGGTGACTCGAACCCCGATATCGCCCGCTCCAAATTGTCCGGGATGATCATCGGGCACGAGATCGGCGTGGCCCGCAAATTCTGGGCCGGAAAAACCATCGCGATCATTGGCGCATCCAAACTGGTTTCGCTTTACCAGGCCGCTCTGTCCGTTGAAGGTGCAAAATCGCAAACCGTCGATACCAAGTTTGCCACGCTCGCCGGCTTGGCGATTGCGGCCAGGTCGATAGGCGCAGCTGCATAGGCGCCAAACTGACCGCATTTGCCAGATTTCCGGGCTTTCCAGGACGATTTCCCCTGTTTTTCCCATTATCTGACCGCTCAGGAGCTCCGAGCAGTGCCCTTACGGTCCGGTAATCTGTTTGTGATACAAGTCCGGTCGGCTGGGAAAGGACTTGGGCATGGAACAAAGATTGCAAGTGGAGCGACGACGCATAATGCGGCAGGCTGTCGACATGCACGGCAAGATACTGCGTGGCGACAGTCTACCCGAATCCATCTGTAGTATCAGGAACATGAGCATGATGGGCGCAGAACTGCGGGTTGGCGCCGATCAGACTTTTCCGGAAGAGTTTCTGCTGTTTGTCCGCGTTGATGGACGGACGTATCGCTGCCGGCAGCACTGGCGCGAGGGGACGCGTTTGGGCGTCGAGTTTATTGGGATTGAAACCGATTCAGCGCCGCGCGGTTGAGGCGGGCAACGCGAGACTAGAGTCGTTCATCTTTAGCTGGAAGCAGTTTGATGGAATGGGTTTTTCGTCCCAGCAAGGAAAACACCGCAAGCGCGATATGAATATCGTGCGAGGATTTTGACGGTGAGGTGTGGTTTATCGGGCTTGCCCGACGGAACGTCCGGAGGACGTTTCGCCAGCCGAACGCCCGAAGGGCCGAGGCGGAAAAGACGTCCAAGCCGAACAGGACAAGCACAGATTTTTCGAAGAAAACTGCAATCGTTTCAACTTGCTCTTTCGCGTTCTGGACGTTGTTGCGCAAGGCTAACGGTGCTCGCACCGCGCCGCATTACGCTCCTCGCCAGACCACGAATTAGCGGCGTTCAAACGATTCCAGCTAAAGATTAACGGCTCTAAACAGGATTGCAGCTCAGGAATGCGCCGGGCTAGGCGAACCGCTCAGATTTCCGAACCTCGATCGAACCAAATAGCCGACCTTTATCACTACCGGTTACGCCATTTTTGGGTTCGAAGTAGCACTCCCTTCGACAAAAAGGCATGAATAATTCTGGCGGCGATATTGGTGTAGAAAATCATCATGCCCATGGCAGCCGCGGGTGCGATATCGCCGGCGTCATCCATGTTCAATACGGCAACTGATGCCAATGCCGTTCCGGTTGAGTACAGGAATACCACAGCAGAAACGGTCGTCATCGCGTTGACGAACAAATATATCGAAATGTCCAGGATCGCCGGGAGACATATCGGCACGCTTACGCGGTAAAACAGCTTGTAGAAGGGCTGTTTCAGCGAAGCCGACACAGATTCGAACTCATTGTCCATTTGTTTGAGCGCCGTTACCGCTGTCAGGTGCGAAACCGTGTAAAAGTGGGTAACAGTGCACAACACCAAAATGGCCATCGTTCCGTAGATGAAGTTCAGCGGATTTGCCGGATCGTTGAAAAAGAAGATGTAAGCGAGCCCCAATACCATGCCGGGGATGGCCATCGGCATCATTGCGAGAAACTGGAACGATGTGCGGCCCACCACAAATCCGTTCGTCTTTTCAACCATATATGCACCGGTGAAAACGACAACGGTTCCAAAGAAAGCGGTCAACAATGCCATCTTGATGGAATTGTAGTAGGCGGCCCACCCGCCGCCGTCCATCCGATCGAAGGCATAGTTGTTCAGGCTGAGGCTTAGATCGTAGGGCCAGAACTTGATCAGTGCTGCGAACTGGCAAACGCCAAGAATGCCGACGATGAATATCGCAATCAGCGAGCAATAGGCAAAACAGATCCAGTCGAACTGCTTGTCTTCTTTGGGTTCATAGACAACTGAACGGGCTGACAACAGCGCAACCTGCCTGCGCTGCACCAGCCGATCGATTGCAAACGCCAACATCGCCGGGACCAACAGCACGACGGAGACAACCGCGCCCATTTCGAAGTTCTGCTGGCCGATGACCTGCTTGTATATGTCGACCGCCAGCATGTTGAACTGTCCGCCGATTACTTTCGGCAGTCCGAAATCGGTGATCACAAGATTGAAGACCACAAAAGAAGCCGAGATCAGACCGTAGCGGGCGCCTGGAATTGTCACCGTCCAGAACGTCCGCCAACTGCTGGCCTTGAGCGAGATTGCGGCCTCGTAGAGTCGTGCATCGGATATCGCCAGCGCGGTGGTGATGATCAACATCGCGTGTGGAAAGGTGAAAAAGACCGAACCGGCGACAATGCCGTAGGGGCCGTAAATGGATTCACCGAACATGAGGGCCTTTAGCATGCCCTGGTTGCCGAACAGGTAGACCAGCGCGATACCGGGCAGCAAAGACGGCACCAGGATCGGCGCCATCGCAATCAGGCGGAAAACGCCCTTGAATCTCATGCAACTGCGATTGAGTGCATAGGCAAAAAAGAATGCCAGCGTCACCGTGATGATCGTGCTGATCGCCGAAATGAGCAGCGAGTTCTGGATGGAGCGGACAAGGGACGGCGTTGAGAAATACTGACTGAAATTGCTAAATCCACTGGACTGAACCGGCCGAAGAACAACCTTGCGGAACAGATTGGAATCAACTTCCTGCCATTCGGTTCCGGTGTGACGTTCCGAACCGATCAGAAAGACCACTTGCTCGTTTGTGCCATGAATCCTGTAGCGAACCGGACTTCGAAACGAAAAGTCGGGGAAGAACCTGGTTGCGGCCAGCCGTCCGCCGGACCCGGGGCTCAAATCCTCTTCGGAAAGAACTCCCAACTGTTCGTTCAATGCCTCGGCCGATGTGATCGAACCGTCGAAGACGCCGTTTTCGTCGCTTACCTGGAACTCGTACTGGGAAAGGTCGTACTGGTAGGTCGTGAAGGCCTTGGAGAGCATCGCGTAGAGCGGAAACGCCAACGCGACAAGCAAATAGACGGCTATCAGCGCAATGAAGCCGCGCATGAGCCAGTCATCGCGCCCAAGCTTGGGTTTAACCCTCTTTCCAGGCAGGTCGGCAATGGCAGATAGAACCGCCATATCAACCCGCTCCGGTTGCCGGTTCGAATACCATCAGACGATCGGGGGGAATTTCGATCTTTAGCTGTTTGCCCGCCTCCAGAGACATGCGGCGGACCGCATTGATGGAGAAATCGACTGCCAGATGGGCTTGCCCGAGTTTGTCGCTGTTGAGGCGCGCACGCCAGAATGAACCGAGGAACTCCATCTCCGAGATTTCGACATCAAATGTATTCTCGGGGCATTTTACAACGTCTTTGGCGCCCGGCGATCGGGCTCCCTTTCCATGCGGAACAATGTCCTCGGGCCTGATTGCCGCGATCACATCGGCGCCGTTGTCGAAATCATGTTTCCTGCTGGACAGCGTCAAATCGCCAAGCTTGACGGAGGTACTGGTTTTGGCAGTCGCTGCAGCCTGGTTCATCTCACCGATGAAATCGGCGACAAACAGGGAGTTTGGGTTGCGGTATATTTCGGTCGGTGTGCCGACCTGTTCGATGACGCCGTGGTTCATAACCACGATCCGGTCACCCATCGACAATCCTTCCTCCTGATCATGGGTGACCATGACGGTGGTTATGCCCAATTTGCGCTGAAGCTCCTTGATTTCGTGACGAAGGAACACACGAACCTTGGCATCGAGAGCCGACAACGGCTCATCAAGCAGGAGAAGCCCCGGCTCCGTCGCGATAGCCCTGGCCAAAGCGATGCGCTGCTGCTGTCCGCCGGAAAGCTGCGCGGGAAATTTCTTTCCTTGATCAGGCAGGCCAACAAGTTGGAGCAATTCGGTAACCCGTGCCGCAACCTCTGCTTTGCTTTTGCCGATATTCTCAAGTCCGAAGGCTATGTTTTGTTCAATCGTCAGATTGGGGAACAAAGCGTAGGACTGAAAGACGATGCCGAAATCGCGTTCGGCGGGCGGCAGGTTGGAGATATCCTTGCCAGCCTGTTCGATTGTACCCCTGGTTTGGAGGTCCAGCCCGGCGATTGCGCGCAACAAGGTTGTCTTGCCGCAGCCGGAAGGGCCGAGAAAGCAAACGAATTCGCCTTCGTTTACCTGCAGAGAAATATCTTTCAGAGCAAGAAAATCGCCGAATGCCTTCGATACATTCGATACCCTCAAAAACGCATTGCCGCTGCCATCCCCGTTTAAGTCCGACAGGTTTGCCTCCCACCTTTTTTGTTCACGAAATCGAAGCGGCGGCGTCTGCGCGCCGCTCGCTCAGTGTTAGGACAACAGGGTGTGCACCGCAAATCCCGGCGCCCAGATATGTGTGTGGTTATTTCGGATCTGATTTGGAATCGTAGCGAGCCTGCCACTCCTTCAAAATCGCAGCCCTGTTGTTTGCCGCGAACTCGAAGTCGTTGTCGATCATCTTCTCCGTCAGATTATCCGGAAAGTGCTCAACCGGCTTGGCGACACCGGGATAAGCAACGACTGCATAGCCGGTGTTGTACATCGCGTTGGCCTTTTTGGTGATCGACCAGTCGACAAGGGTTTTGGCAGCGTCCAAATCGTCGGTGCCGGCAATGATCGCCGTTGCTTCCATATCCCAACCCACACCTTCGGACGGCACGATGATTTCCAGCGGCGCACCGGCGGCCTTGGACTTTGCGCCACGAAACGCAAACGAGATCCCTATCGGAATCTCGCCGGCTGCCGCCAGCTTGCAAGGCTTGGAACCTGAATGCGTATAGCGGGCGATGTTCTCATGCAGCCCGTCCATGTATTCCCATCCTCCTTCTTCACCGAACATTTGCAGCCAACTGGAGACATCCAGAAAGCCGGTGCCGGAGGAATTGGGGTTGGGCATGATCAGATGGCCCTTGTATTCGGGCTTGAGCAAATCCTTCCAGCTTGTCGGAGGTGTCAAGCCGGCCTTTCCTGCTTCCACCGTATTGTAACAAACGGCAGCAACCCACGCGTCCATACCCGTCCAGGTAGGGGGGGTGCTCTTGTCGACAAACTTGCTGTCGAGGTTTTCGACACCCTTTGGCGCATAGGCTTCGAGCATGCCTTCGGATTTCATCAGCAGCAAAGACGTGGCCGCCAACCCCCATACAACATCGGCCTGCGGGTTGTTTTTTTCCGCCAACAGCTTGGCTGTCACGATGCCTGTCGAATCCCGCACCCAGTTGATCTTGATGTCCGGGTGATCCTTGTTGAACTCCTCCGCATAGCGTGCCAGGTCTTCGGCTTCCACCGCCGTGTAAACAGTCAATTCGGCCGCGTTGGCGGCGGAAATTGCCAACGCACCAAATGCAACTCCGACCGCCAACCTGTTGAGAAAATCCCTGACCATATGTTCCTCCATCGTGCAAAACAAAACCACAGCATTAGACATAATGCTGGCGATCGGACGATCTGCGGCCGAACCCGTCAGGGTTGAACCTTCGAGCCTTCCAATCTTGCGGGTGGCATCATTGCCCGCACATCGGAATAAGTAAAATCGATAGATATGATAGGTAAGGAAAGGATTCTTATATAAGATTTTCCGCATATTGATCGACTGCATAAAGAAGCGCGGCGCAAGTCCGGTGTGGAAACCTGGCGGGCATCTGGTATTCAATTCTACCGTTTGTCTGCATCCTGAATGGCGACCCTTGATCCCCGGGCGATCG
Source organism: Rhizobiaceae bacterium (assembly GCA_963669285.2). Classification (GTDB taxonomy): domain Bacteria; phylum Pseudomonadota; class Alphaproteobacteria; order Rhizobiales; family Rhizobiaceae; genus JAWKWH01. The sequence goes on from CAXXSI010000006.1 coordinate 14,006, forward strand.
ATATTCGCTGCCGGCTCTCGTCAGGTCATCGCGATCGCCAAGGGCGTCATTTCAAAATGACAACCGCGACTAATCCGACCGATGAAAGCTATTTGAGCCGGACGGTTTGTTTTGTCGCCTGCTCTGCGGTGGTAAAGCCCAAACTGCCAAGGATGAGATCTGACCCGACCGCAATGACTACGATTGCAGCAAACGCAATGAGCATTGTTTTCAACGCTATTTCCCCTTTGATTGGCCTTCAGCTGTGGTGGCGTGGCGTAAATAGGCGATCAAATCATCTCTATCACGCCGGATAGTAATGCGCTGCATCGGCATTTTTGATCCAGGAATGTAGTTGTCCGGACCGAGATCGAACAGCCTGTCCACCGTGTTTTCGTTCCACACAATATTCGATCCGTCCAAGGTATCGGAATAGCGATAATCCTCAATTGAACCGGCCTGACGGCCAAACAAGCCGTGCAATGTCGGTCCGGCCTTTCGCTGGCCATCGGGTGACAGCGAATGGCAGATCGAGCATTTTCGCGCAAACTGGCGCTCTCCGTTTTCCATCTCGTCGGGATCGCGCAGAAATTCCGGCTTGCTGTCGGTCATTGGCCCGAATTCCGCGATCTGGTCCAGCGGCCACGAATAGACAATGTCCTCGATGCCTCCGGCGTGAATGTTCTCGCCGTCATTGGAGAAAGCCAATGCCCAAATTGGTCCGCGCAGCGCGGCGCGAAAATCTCGTTCGATTTCCCACTTTCCGGTGTCGATGATCATAATGAAGCCGTGGCCATCTCCGACTGCCAGCTTGTTGCCATCCGGACTTGCGGCCATCGACAGGATTGGCCGCCGGTCGAGCGAGAAATCGGCGATTTGTCTGTCGGTTGCCAGGTCGACGACACGGGTCACGCCATCGACAGCACCATAGGCCAGCCAGTTTTTACTGGTATCCAGGGCCAGGACGTTTATGCCAAAGCCATGACGCAGCAGCACGCGCTTGTTGGTGTTCGTCCTAAGATCCCAGCTTCGGATCGTACCGTCGGTGGAGGCGGAGTAGAGCAGGGCGCCATCACGGGAAAACGAGACATCGTTTACACCGGCGCCGTGCCCTTCCAAAAAAACTGGTTCGCCGCCGGCCAGAGGCGCCAAGCCCACGCTGCCGTCCCAACTGGCAGAAGCGACAAAGGCGCGATCGGGCGAAACGGCTAGCGACACGACCTTTCCACGGTGGCGGGCGATCCGCTTGTGCCGGCCTGACTGCAGGTTCCACAGGATGACCGAGAAATCGTCACCGGCGGAAACCATGCGGTGCTCGTCGATAAATGCGATGGCATTGACGGCTGCGGTGTGTTCCTCCAGCCATTGCGGTGTTCGTCCAGTCCAAAGCCCGACCGAGTTGTCGAAACTGGCCGTCGCGATCTTTCCGTGTGTTGGTGATACGGTGATCCCCATTACCGGGCCTCCGTGGCCCTTCAGGGTGAAGAACTCGCTCGCCGTACCGACAGTTGCCGGCAAGGTGAGAATGGCCGCGAATATCAAAACCAACCAGTATTTCGTAACGTGTCCCGGCACTTTGTTGACGCCGCTATTCCGCCGGAACGGTTCCAGCATCGGATTTCGTGCCGGCACCGGTCACATCTTCGACCCAAAGGCTGTGGTGTTCGCGAGCCCACTGCTCGTCGACTTCACCGCTGCCCATGGCGTCATACGCGCCCTCCATGCCGAGCGAGCCAATGTAAATGTGGGCGATTACGATCGCCATCAGGATGAATGCGATGATCGAGTGCCAGAGCTGGGCATACTGCATTTCCTGCTGCGGGCTGAGATTTGCGCTAATTTCGCCAACAAATGGCAATTGGGTGATGCCGATAGAATTGAGGATCTTAAATGTTGCTGCGAACAACGGCATCTCAAACGGAAAGAGCAGTGACAGGCCAGACACCGCAATCGACCCGCCGAGCAGGATCACAGACCAGAAAATCAGCTTTTGGCCGGCATTGAATTTCTTTGCCGGCGGATGAACGCCCTTGACGAAAAGACCGCCGCCAACCGCCAGCCATTTCATATCGGTGCGGTTTGGCAGGTTGTGGGCGATCCACATCACCAAAATCATGATCAGCCCAACGATAAAGGCCCAGGCGACATTGTTGTGTACCCATTTCGAGGCGTGGGCGAGGTTGGCAAAGATGTCCTTGCCCAGGAGTGGGATGAGCGCCATGCGGCCAAACAGTGTGATCAAACCCGTCAGGCCGAGCAGAATAAATGAACCGGCAAGAAGCCAGTGGCCAAAACGTTCCGCGGCGTTGAACCGGGTGATCGTGCGCCCAGTTTTCTGACCGTCGATGCGGATGCGACCACGAAGCAGGAAAAAGAGCGCCAGAGCCAGCAGTGTGGCAAGCAACAGGTATCCGCCCCATTTCGCCAGAGGTCCGGTCCGGAACTGCAGCCAGCGCATGCCTCCGTCCTGAATCAGAATGGTTCCGATCTTGCCGCCTGACGAACTGGTGACGTCGGCGGAACCGTAGCGAAGCGCTCGCCACAGTTCCGGATTGGATGCGCCACCCAAAGTGCCTAACTGGGATGTGATTGACGCAGCGCTGTTCGGATCGCCGACCGCAGAACGCCGGAACTCGTCGTCGACCTTCTCGCCGCGCTGCCGCGCCATGATGTCCTCAAGCGTTTGCGCCCCGCCGGTCGACGAACGGTCGTCAGTCTCCTGTGCGACAGCAGGTGGCTGCACAAAAGAGGTTGTGATTATTATCGACAGAACGAGCGCAAACAGGAGACGCATGGTGGCTGGACCTCGAATGCTGGCCGGATTAAATGGGCAAATCACTGCCCGGGGCGGCATGAAACCGCCCCGGTTCGTACCGATAGATCAGACGGTCTCAGCCGCCTTTCTGACCGTACGCAGTGCCCCAGCCCCAGGCACCAGTACCAAAACCGCGGGCAACAACACGCTCGCGGTAGATGCCTGAAACCACATCGCCATCGCCGGCAAGCAGTGCCTTGGTCGAACACATTTCAGCACAAATCGGCAATTTGCCTTCGGCGATACGGTTGCGACCGTATTTCTGGAACTCCGCCTGGCTATTGTTTTCTTCGGGTCCGCCGGCGCAGAAGGTGCATTTGTCCATCTTGCCACGGGAGCCGAAATTTCCGGCTTGCGGGTATTGCGGTGCGCCAAACGGGCATGCGTAGAAGCAATAGCCGCACCCGATGCACAGGTCCTTCGAATGCAGGACCACACCCTCGTCGTTCTGGTAGAAACAGTCGACCGGGCAGACGGCCATGCAAGGCGCATCCGAACAATGCATGCAGGCCACCGACACCGACCGCTCGCCGGGTTTGCCGTCATTGATGGTAACGACCCGGCGACGATTGATGCCCCACGGCACTTCGTGTTCGTTCTTACAGGCCGTAACGCAGGCGTTGCACTCAATGCAGCGTTCGGCGTCGCAGAGAAATTTTGCTCTAGCCATTGTTGATCTCCTTATGCTGCAGTGATCTTGCAGAGAGTCACTTTGGACTCCTGCATTTGCGTCACGACGTCATATCCGTAGGTCATAGCCGTGTTGGCGGATTCGCCAAGCACGTACGGATCGGCCCCATCGGGATATTTGTCCCTCAGATCCTTGCCCTGGAAATGACCGCCGAAGTGGAAGGGCAAGAATGCCACGCCTTCTCCGACCCTTTCGGTGACCATGGCCATGACCTTGATGGCACTGCCTTCCGCACCTTCCACCCAGACCTGCGAGCCATCGCGAATGCCGATATTGTTGGCATCGCGAGGATTGATCTCGACGAACATCTCCTGCTGCAGCTCGGCAAGCCAGGGATTGGAACGGCTTTCATCGCCGCCACCCTCATACTCAACAAGCCGTCCGGAAGTCAGAATTATCGGATAGTCCTTGGAGAAATCCTGCTTCTGGATCGAAGCATACATGGTGGGCAGACGATAGGCCTGCCGGTCCTCGTATGTCGGATAGTCCGCAACAAGATCGCGGCGGTTGGTGTAGAGCGGCTCGCGGTGCAGCGGCACCGGATCCGGGAATGTCCAGACCACCGCGCGCGCCTTGGCGTTGCCGAAGGGCGCACAGCCATGCTTGATGGCCACCCGCTGGATACCGCCTGAAAGGTCGGTTTTCCAGTTGGTCTTGGCGCCGGCAACCGCGTCGATGGCAGCGCGCTCATCGGCGGTCAGATCGCCGTCCCATCCCAGATCCATCAGCATCTGCATGGTGAACTCGGGATAACCGTCCTGGATCTCCGAACCAGGATTGAACACACCTTCGGCCAGCAGATTGTCGCCGTCCCGTTCCACGCCGAAGCGGGCCCGGAAACACAATCCACCTTCGGCGACCGGTTTCGACATGTCGTAGAGGTTGGGCGTACCGGGATGGCCCATCTCGGCCGTGCCCCAGCAGGGCCATGGCAGGCCGTAATACTCGCCATCGTTCGGACCACCGATCGCCTGCAGCGTTGTTCTGTCGAAGGTGTGCTGGTTGGCCATGTGCGACTTGATGCGTTCAGGAGCCCATCCGGTGTACCCTATGGTCCACATGCCGCCATTAAACTCACGCGTGATGTCTTCGACATTGGGCTGGTTTTCGCCATCCATCGAAATCTTGCGCAAGAAACGATCGGCCCAGCCGAACTTGTTGGCAAACATCGCCATGATGTCCTGATCCGGTTTGGATTCGAATACCGGGTCGACGACCTTGTCGCGCCACTGAACCGACCTGTTGGATGCCGTCACCGAGCCGCGGGTTTCGAACTGGGTCGAAGCCGGCAACAGGTAGACACCGTCGGTTCTGTCGTGAAGCACCGCTGAAACGGTCGGGTAGGGATCGATCACGACAAGCATGTCGAGCTTCTCCATCGCCACCTTCATTTCGGCACCGCGGGTCTGGCTGTTGGGTGCGTGGCCCCAAAGAACCATCGCCCGGACATTGTTGGGCTGGTCGATATTATCCTTGTCCTCGAGAACACCGTCGATCCAGCGCGATACCGGAATACCCTTCAGGTTCATGAGTGACTTGTCTTTGCCGTCCTTGTCCTTGATGGAGTCGAACCTGCCCTTGAGCCAGTCCAGATCCTCGTCCCAGACGCGCGCCCAGTGGGCCCATGATCCGCCGGACAAGCCATAATAGCCGGGCAATGAGTGTGACAGGACACACAGATCGGTAGCACCCTGAACGTTGTCGTGGCCGCGGAAGATGTTGGTTCCGCCGCCGGTAACGCCCATATTGCCGAGGGCCAGCTGCAGCACGCAGTAGGCGCGGGTGTTGTTGTTGCCGGACGTGTGCTGTGTACCACCCATGCACCAGATCACGGTGCCTGGCCGATTATTGGCCATGGTGCGCGCGACGCGGCGAAGCTGCGAACCGGGTGTACCGGTTACGCGTTCGACCTCTTCGGGCGTCCATTTGGCGACTTCCGCCCTGATCTGGTCCATTCCCCAGACACGAGTGCGGATGAACTCCTTGTCTTCCCAGCTGTTTTCGAAGATGTGCCAGAGAATGCCCCAGATCAACGCCACGTCGGTGCCCGAGCGGAACCGGACATACTCGTCAGCATGCGCTGCCGTGCGGGTAAAACGCGGATCGCAAACGATGAGCGGTGCGTTGTTCTGTTCCTTGGCGCGCAGCACATGCAGCAGGGAAACCGGATGTGCCTCGGCGGGATTGCCGCCGATGATGAATATCGCCTTGGAATTGTGAATGTCGTTGTAGCTGTTGGTCATGGCGCCGTAGCCCCATGTGTTCGCTACACCGGCAACTGTGGTCGAATGGCAGATACGTGCCTGGTGATCCACGTTGTTCGTGCCCCAATAGGCGGCAAACTTACGGAATAGATAGGCCTGCTCATTGCTGAATTTGGCTGATCCGAGCCAATAGACGCTGTCGGGTCCGCTTTCATCGCGGATTTTCATCATGCCGTCGCCGATCTCGTTGATCGCGTCTTCCCAGCTGATGCGCTTCCACTCGCCACCGACCTTCTTCATCGGGTATTTCAGACGGCGCTCGCCATGGGCGTGCTCGCGCACCGATGCGCCTTTTGCACAATGGGCGCCAAGATTGAACGGGCTGTCCCAGCCGGGTTCCTGTCCGACCCAAACGCCGTTCGATACTTCTGCAACGACCGTGCAGCCGACCGAGCAGTGGGTGCAAACCGATTTTACCGTTTCAACGGCTTTGCTGCCGCCATTCTGGGCCTCGGCCCTGGTGACTGATCCGGCTGTCGCTCCGACGGCCGCCAGACCGCCAATCGCCAATCCGGAACCGCGCAAGAAGGCGCGGCGATCGACGGATTTATCCGCAAAACTTGACAGGATACTGGTCCGCTGGGGGCGTCTCGCAACCCCGTTGGTCTTTTTCCTTAGCATTTAATCTCTCCCTGAGTAGCACCGGTCGGGCCGGGCTGATGGAGTTGGTCGAAACCGGCGTTCGGGCGTCTCGCAACCTTGGCCGGTGTCAGCTTAGTTCGCTCTAGAATTTCGCCGATTCAAAATAGGCGCGGGTGTGGGCAGTGTCCTGCATGCGGTCGCCCGCGTCCTCCGTCTTCGCCTCCGCTTTAGAGACACCAGTCGCGACCGCCACAGCGGCTGCCGGTGCCGACATGCCCGCTAGTTTCAAAAAACCTCGGCGGTCACTGCGTTTGACCTCCTCGTTTTTTTTCATGGGATATTTCCTCCCGCTGTTGTGGCGGACAGTGCCGCCGTTTCGACCGGTGTTAACCGGTTCCCATTCGGAACGCCTCGTGCTCGATCTCCATGAACAGCCGGCCGACAGCGCCGACCGAGGCATAGAGAACCGAACTTTTGGTCGCTTCCAGATCTGTGAAAAAATGTCCCGCCCAGGGGCCGATATGGTTGTCGAAGAACGCCTTTTGACCGGCAATATCGGTCACTGTGCCAAAACGACCGGTGATCATGCCGCCCATCATTTCCATCAACGAAGCGATGTTGTCTTCCGGCTCATAGACGTTGTCGGCACGCACGATATGCAGGTCATTCATTTCACCACGCAGCCGCGCCAATGGTTTCTCGTTGAGGAAACCCGTCAAATAGTATGACGCGTAGGGCAGCAGTTCGCCGCGGCTGAGCCCGATGAAGATGGCGTTGAATTCCGTCTCGGCCGCTTTCGGCTTGGTGACGCTCGCGACCCGCGCCAATGCAGCAACCGCCTGGCCAAGTTCGGTATCATCACCGGTCAACTGCGCGGTTTTTTGAAGCAGGGCGTCATCTGGCGGGCGGGCCGTGATGAGGCCGAGGAAGTCGTACAGGTCCGCGCGCATCCGGTCTTCCGGTGCTACCAATCCCATGATGGGTTGTGCCGCGGCACTCATTTTATCTCCGTCCCTCTTGTCACCGTCACACGACGAAAACGCATGCGCGGCGCCTTTGGCAATACGTCTGGTTGCGCATCGTCCTCAGGCTTGCATTCGTCAGGATTGGAATCCTCGCAAACGCCAATCCCGTCATCTTGCCACCCGTCTTCCTCTGCGGCAAGCTTCAAACCGGCATTTTGCGCATTTGCTTCGGCGATCCGGTCCTCGTCATCGTCCAGAGCAATATTTTCGATATCCGCATCGGATTGCTCGCTCGTATGCCGCAACATGCCTTTTCCCACCTGGTAAACAGTCTGAAGGTTCTCAACCACGGTTGCCGCGTCGGTAAAATCCTCGCCATATTCGACAAGGCCGTCGACATTGGCGAGCAATGGATCGCTCAACCACAACCGGCGCAACGCACGGCGACGGATACGGTCAGGCACCGCTTTGGTCATGAACGCGCCGAAATCATCGCCACTGTTCATCGTATCAGGATCGGGCAGTTCGAGTTCGGCGAGAATCTCCTCGTCGGGCTTTTCTTCAAGCGATTTCAGCTCAGTTTCTTGCCGCTCGGCCTCGCGTACCGCGTCTGCAGCTTTTGCCTCGGCGCGAACCTCGGCCTTTCGCCTGGTCCAGAAGTCGGTGCCCGCACTCAATGCAAAAACTCCTTCTTCTTGGAGATTGGCGACCGGTACACATCGGTCAATTGTGAAATACGTGGATCACCTATTCCGTCTTCGACCAGCTCCGTTGCGACGCGGTCGCGACGCCGTTTCACAAAGGCTTCATGTTCATGGTGTGCCTCGGCGAAATTGCGGACCCATGCAACCAGGCCTTCGGGCATGGGAACTTTTTCGACGATTTCCTCGCCGCTATCGGCGTAATCCTGCGCTTCATATGGCGAAGCCGTGGCCAGAACAATCTCAACCGGGGATTCCGAGTCCGGGTTCATGTTTTCCCGCATGACGACATAGACGGACGGTACGTTTGCAGACAGGCCGGTCAAGTAGGATTCAGCTTCCGCCCCGTGCAGCTCCAAAGAGACTGTGGCGGCGTGATACTCCACACAATCGCCTTCGGCACGTAGAACCTGCCAGTCAGCAGCGCTTGCCCCGGGCAGAACGGCAATGGCCCTCCAACACCATTTTGACCACCGGGTAACCCCCGGGAGGCGGCGCACAACAACTCCCAGCGGCATCGACTGCATATTGTCTTGGCGAACGACCAAAGCTCCTCCCAAAGCCTGAACGGCTGCTCATACCCCAATAGATTGCATAGTTTTCCCTCCTTACGCAAGGTGATTGCTCCGCATTGGCGAGATTGTGAACGGGATAGGCCGACCGGAATTTAGGATCGGCGTTCAGCCCCCCGGGTGGAGAGTTCGGCTGATTGGTGATGGCATCGCAGCCTGGCAATGAAGCGTATGCCTTTACTAGGGGAGGTATTCGCGACTAGTTTTGCCGTTCCCGGTTCCGGGGATCACCGCGCAACGAGTTGAAAGTGCCATTAAAGTAATGCCTAAGTATCTGATATTGTGCGATTGTGAGGGAAGTCAGGAAATCGACGCCGATGCGCTTTCGGCCGCAGGTGATCTTACATGTTCCAAGGTGCACAGCACGCTCTGCACCCATCAGTTGGATCAGGCAGCCGCAGCTATCAGTGCGGGTGAAACGATCATCGCCTGTCGACAGGAGCAGCAGCGGTTTGAGGACCTTGCCGCTGAGATCGGCGCCCAGCCGCCAAGCTTTGTCGATTTGCGCGATCGCGCTGGTTGGTCGGTCGATGAACGATCACAGGTTGCAAAGATGGCGGCATTGATCGCGGAGGCACAGCTTGTGCATCCGCCCGCTAAATCAATCGATGTTGTATCCGATGGTGTGTGTCTCATTGTCGGAACACCAGACAATGCCCTGGGTGCCGCGACCCAGCTTGCCGAGCACCTGAGTGTGACCGTGCTGCTGCCGCCCGATACGGCCGGGAGTATCGAGGTGCCGACCGACCGTCGATTTGATGTCGTCTTCGGAACGCTAAAACATGCGCGTGGCTCACTTGGTAAGTTCGACATCGAAATCGATGCGTTTCGCGAAGTGTTGCCTGGCGGTCGCGGCGCATTGCGGGTTTCAGAACCGCATGACGGCGCGAGTTCGGTCTGCGATCTGATAGTGGACCTATCCGGAAATGCGCCGCTGTTTCCCGCACATCAGAAACGGGATGGCTATTTGCGGGCCGATCCCAAGTCCCGGTCGGCAGTGGCCGAGGTGGTATTCGAGGCATCGCATCTGTCGGGCGAGTTTGAAAAGCCGCTATATGTGCGCCTGGATGAACAGCTCTGCGCGCATTCGCGAGCGCAGAAACTCGGGTGTTCGAAATGCCTGGATAACTGTCCGACTGGCGCGATCACTGCCGAAGGCGATTACGTTTCAGTGGATCCGGCAGTTTGTGCGGGATGCGGGATCTGCTCGGCGATTTGCCCGTCCGGTGCGATATCGTACGATGCGCCGCCGGTTGCCAGTACATTCAAGCGCATCGAGACGCTTGCCTCGATGTATCGCAAGCAGGCTGGCACTTCCCCAAGGTTGCTGGTCCATGACACCGAGCACGGGGCCGAGCTTATCTCGCTTTGTGCGCGTTTTGATCGCGGATTGCCCGCCGATGTCATCCCGTTGGAAGTCGCCGCGCTTTCAGGTTTTGGCCATGCGGAAATGCTCGGTGCATTGGGTGCCGGGTTTTCAACTGTGACATTGTTGTTGTCGCCGAACACGCAGCGACAATCCATTGAAAGCGAAATGGCAATTGCCGCTGCGATTGCGGAGCCGGGTGCGCTTTCGATATTGGACGCTTCCGAACCAACCCAACTTGCCGACGATCTGTACGGTGTAGAGATGCCGGATTTGACGGTTACACCGATAGTGCCACTGGGAAATCGCAGACAGGTGACGAGGCTCGCTGCGAAAGCCCTGCGACCTCAAGGCGGTGTGATAAAACTTCCCGACCAGGCGCCTTACGGCGCGATCGGCATCGACACGGAAGCCTGCACGCTTTGTCTGGCATGTGTATCTTTGTGCCCATCGGGGGCATTGGGGGATAATCCGGATTCACCGCAACTGAAGTTCCAGGAAAGCGCCTGCCTGCAATGTGGTTTGTGCAAAAGCGTGTGTCCGGAATCGGCAATTTCACTTCAACCTCGCCTCAAACTCGACGATGAAGCGCTTTCCCATCAGGTTCTGCACGAGGAGGAACCGTTTGCCTGCATCGAATGCGGCAAACCATTCGGAGTGAAATCGACGATATTGCGGATTACAGAAAAGCTGGCAGGAAAGCACTCGATGTTTGAAAAATCAGATGCGGTGCGACTGATCCAGATGTGTGATGATTGCCGGATCAACGCTCAGTTTGGTGCGGAATCCAATCCGTTTGCCGAGGGCGAGAGACCTCGGGTCAGGACAACGGAAGACTACCTGCCCAAGCGCCGGGATCATTGATGCCTGATGGGAGCGCCGAGATCGGCCGGAGTGAGTGTCGTCGCGTAGTCGACAATCGCACCGATGTCGTCGAGCGTGAGTTGCAACGGCGAAATCGGCGGCGGCAACTGGTCACTGAACGGCTCTGTGACGTCCTCTACCTGGGTGAATGCAGGATGCGGATTCAGAACATAGAAGGTTTGAAAGCGCGCTTTCCAATCGGCAAAACTGCGCAACAGGGCAAAAGAGGGAGTAGAACCAATGGCGTTCATTCGGTTGGTTTCGTTGACGACGTGACAACGGCCACAGTGACGCAGCGAGAGTTTTTCGCCCTTGACCGCTGTAACAGCGCTGCGCGTGACCTGCTCGACAACGACTTGCCCGGTTTTGGCGATGAACGGAGAAGAACCGCCTTGTTTGAATGCTTCGATGGTTCGCTTGCCGACATCGGAGACAAGCCAGTCTGCGAACCGTTCGACGAATTGGCTCCTGTCACCGGGCTTGGTGTCAAGATACCAATCGTGATCAGGACCGCCGAAAACGAGAAGCCCGGCGGCCATGGTGTTAAACCGAGCATCCGATTGTTGCGGAGATTCCACCAATGTAATGCGGACACCGGTCTTGAGCGAGAACCGGGGCAGGAGATGTTTGAGAAAACCGGTCTCGACAAGCGCGTTCGGTGCGTTCAATTTGAAACCGCGTTCCTGGGCATAGGCGATATGCGGCAGACACCAAAAGACAATCAACGATATTGCAAGCTTGTACACCGGATGGCCTTCTTGCAGCTTTCCCTTGCGGGTCGCAGAAGGGTAAAGCGGTTGCAGCGGGCAGGTCAACGGCGATGCAAATACGCAACGGGAGGACGATGAATTGAGTGACGACTTCAACATGTCGATGCGGAAATATCTCAAGCAGGTTGGTGTGACATCCCAGCAGGCGATTGAAGACGCCATGCGACAGGCATCCGATACGGCCGGTAAGCAGTACAAGGCCAAAATGGTTCTGACGATTGAGGAACTGGATTTGCAGCACGTTGTCGAGGGCACGATTGAGGGGCAAAGCTGAATTGCCATTGACCAAGGACAAGGTACTGGGTGCGTTGAAATCTGTGACCAGTCCGGCCGGTGACGGAGATATCGTTTCAGCCGGATTGGTGAGCGATGTGTCGATCGAGGCGGGATCGGTCCGATTGGTTCTTGATGTCGGATCGCATGCCGATCAGACCATGAAATCGACGGCTGCCAGGGTCGAGGAGGTTCTGGGCGCGCTGGATGGAGTGGACAAGGTATCTGTGGTTTTGACTGCGCATAACGAAGTACCAGCGCCCGACAAGGCCGTTTCGCCAAGGTCATCGCACGCCACCCCGGAAAAAATCCCCGGCATCGATCATATCGTTGCGATCTCATCGGGAAAAGGGGGCGTCGGCAAGTCGACGGTCGCTGCCAATCTTGCCTGCGCACTTGCGTTGGAGGGGCGTCGGGTTGGTCTGCTCGATGCCGATGTGTATGGGCCCTCGCAGCCGCGCATGTTGGGAATTTCGGACAGGCCGGCATCACCGGATGGGCAGATGATCCTGCCATTGCGCGGCCATGGCGTCACATTGATGTCGATCGGTCTGATGACGGAAGAAAGAGAAGCGGTCGTTTGGCGCGGCCCGATGCTGATGGGCGCCCTCCAGCAGATGCTGTCTCGCGTCCAATGGGGCGCACTTGACGTCCTGCTCGTCGACCTGCCTCCTGGCACCGGTGATGTTCAGATGACGCTCACGCAGTCAGTCGAGATTGATGGCGCAATCGTTGTGTCGACCCCGCAGGATGTTGCCCTTGCCGACGCGCGCAAGGGCATAGACATGTTCCGGCAGACCGGGACGCCGGTACTGGGCATGATTGAGAATATGTCTACCCATATATGCTCTTCCTGCGGGCACGAAGAGCACATTTTCGGCCATGGCGGGGTAGAGAAAGAGGCATCTGAACTTGGTGTACCCTTGTTGGCACAGATACCACTTCATCTCGATATTCGCACCGCATCTGACAGTGGAACGCCGGTTGTGGTTTCGGATTCGGAAAGCGCGCAAGCGGATGTGTTTGTTGGATTGGCCCGCGATCTGATTGGTAGGGGGTACGCATGACCGCTCCCAGCTTTCCGCCGCTGATGAGCGGACAGGCCGTGGACGGCAATATTGATCCATTCGAAAATGCATGTGCGCGTGCTGCGCTGGGTTGCGATCCGGGACTTGTGGTCTATTCATTGACCAAAGATCAGCTGCGCGCTTCGATTGTGTTTGCCCCCGAGGTGCCGCTGAAGGATGCGGTGGTCATGTTGCCGGCATGCGGCATCGGATTCCAGAACGCGCTTGGCGCTCTTGCTCCACCGGAAGTATCCGTTCATTTGGCGTGGGATGGGGGCGTTTTGATCAACGGCGCTTGGTGCGGGAAACTGCAAATCGCGGCATCGACCGGGGATCCGGAAATCGAACCCGATTGGCTGGTCGTCGGTCTGGAGGTGCCGCTGTTGCCGGTCAGCGATGCTCCGGGAGCGACACCCGACCAGACAACCCTGTTTGAGGAAGGCTGTGCGGAAGTCGACCCGGAACAACTGCTTGAAAGCTGGGCAAAACACACACTGGTCTGGATAAACCGCTGGAATGACGACGGCGTTGAACCGTTGCACGAAGTCTGGCGCGGGCTTGCCCATAATATGGGCAAAGCGATGGAGTTCGATGGACGGGACGGAACGTTTGTCGGGGTTGATGAGCATTTTGGCATGCTCTTGCGCGACGGACAGTCAACTCAATTACTGCCGTTGACAATGCTGTTGGGGGCTGATCGATGAAGCTTGCACGCGCGGTCCACGTCGATGAGAGCGACATGAACGTTTTTGCCCAACCGGCGAGAACCGGAGAGTGGTGCATATCCGGTGGGTTTGAGTTTTCCAACTGGTCCGAAACCGATTTGACCGGCAAGGCGCGGCAGGCGTTTGCCAATGGCTGGCTGGGTTGCGAAACGTTTGGACGAGTGACATTTGTTGCAGTCACCAGGATCGAGGAACGGGAGTTGAAAGCACTCGCCGACAAACTGGCGGCGCATTTTGTCGAAGTATATGGCGCTCCCTCGATTGAGGCAGCCTTGCCGGTCGCTACACAGGAATTGGCGCACATGTCCGAGCTTTGCGCGGATCAGCCGGCAAACACATTGATCACGGTTCAACGCGAATTGGCCGGGGCAGGAGTGCAGGAAAGTTTCCGCATGATTGCAGCGCAAGCAGCTGCTCTCGAGCAACTTGCCGTACACGGGACTGTCGACTGAGATTGACGGAAATCCGGTTGGGTCGAGCGCAGCTGTCGCTATCTGACCTCCCTGGCGTTTTCGCGGGTAGTCGGCGGATCAGATCAATCCGGCGCGCATTGCCTGAACGGCGGCATGATGCTTGTTCAGGCATCCTAGTTTTCGCGCCGCGGTCGAAGCGTGGTGATTGATGGTAAAGACCGAAAGGCCAAGGATGATGGCGACGTCCTCTGCGGTCTTTCCTTCCAGCGTCCACAGCAGACATTCTTTTTCCCGCACCGAGAGTTCCACCGGCCGCTCGGCGGACACCGAGGATGCCATCCTGTCGGCCAGCACGATGTCATGCGTATCAAACGCGGCCTGGAACAGCCGCTCATGTTCGCTGCGCGTTGCCTCCATCAGGTGTTTTGCGTTGTTGGAGACAACATTGAATGTGCCAACCTCACCGCGGGCACCGCGGATCGGTATCGACAGTCCGTTCATGATCTGGAATTCGCGCGCCTCGTTGAAAACGTGTCGCTGTTGTTTGCGGAACGAACGCAGAAACCTGCCGTGGCCCCAGATAAACGGT
>CAXXSI010000007.1:0-20220 GCA_963669285.2 Rhizobiaceae bacterium
AAGCAATGCCATATTCGACTGAATATGCTCGTAAGCTATCGCATGAAGCTGGCGTTGCCGGTCACTTGGTTTGCTATCCCCACAATGCCAGGTTCGAGAGATATCCGCACACATTCCATACGGCCCAATCAAGTCAGTATCAAAGGCAACAAGATCACCATCTTTCAGCTGCCGTGGCCCTGCCTCTTGCATCCAAGGATTTGTTCGCGGACCAGAATTCAATATACGTGTTTCGATCCATTCCCCACCCCGTGCAATGTTCTCGGCATGCAAGATGGACCACAGTTCAACCTCTGCAATTCCCGGCTGTAGCGCCTCACGCATCTTGGCCACAGAGATTTCGCAGGTCGCTAGCGCACATCGCATAGCGTTGATTTCGTCTTGACCCTTAACAGCGCGTGCGTGCTCCATAAGCTGCATGCCGTTTTCGACACTAATTCCGACCTCGTCCAGCGCCCGCAGTCCGGAGACCTCAATCTTGTCGACAGCGAGACGGCGATTGCTGCCTCCGTGTATTCTCAGGAGTTCATCAACCTGGCCAGCAAACTCCCTAGCTAGCTTGGCATCCTGATCGCCGGCAACGAAATAGAAGAATCCGGCTCCGCCACCACGAACCTCATCGATCAGTGGTAAGTGAGCTGATAGGTGTTCGCAGCGATGAAAATCCCACAACACGACGTGGCCGTCGGCCGAAACAAACGCGGCCCGTGTTGGATTGTGGGTGATCCAGATATGCATGTTGGATGAATCCGTTGCATAACGGATGTTCAATGGATCGAAACAGAGAATTCCCGCGTAGTTTCTACGGCGAAGTTGTTCGATGATACGATCGAGCCTTGCCTGACGCATGCGACAGAGATTGGGTGGAGTTAGTCCTAAACCGCGCCATTCCGCGAACGCTTTGTCCGTTGGTCCAATTTCGATCCGATCATTGTAGTCAGGACTT
The DNA here is from genome assembly GCA_963669285.2 of Rhizobiaceae bacterium. Taxonomy (GTDB): domain Bacteria; phylum Pseudomonadota; class Alphaproteobacteria; order Rhizobiales; family Rhizobiaceae; genus JAWKWH01. The sequence continues at coordinate 947 of CAXXSI010000007.1, forward strand.
CCGTCGGCCTTCTCGCCGACATTATTGCGCCTTGATGGATTTATCTTTGGTTCATCAATGGAATAGGACGATTTCATCACGTGATATTACTGCCGTCAGCCCGCGGCAACGAAGACGTTTTGTTCGTCATCTTGGCCTAGCACGCCGAGAACTGCTTCGGCCATCCACTTGTTGAAACTGTGAGCTGGTTGATCGAGCTCGGGTGAGAAGGCTCCGCCGTCAAATGCCGGGGAATGGCGCCCCCTTTGCATACCCTCCACAACGCTTTGATCTTCCTTGAATATTTCAAACATGCGATCACGGTTGTTGGTTCGGTGCTGCTCGAATTCTGTAGCTGTGGCTCCATCACCAATGTAATAAAGATCCATTCGTTCAAGGGTTTGATCCGCTGCAGTCGGAAGCAGATATGCGACCCAGACATGATCGGCCTGAACCCCCGTCATGACGTTGGGAAATATGCTCAAAAACTCAGCTCGGCCGCCCTGCCAATCTTTACCTAGCGATGGATCTTTGGGCAGCGCTTGGTGGCCGATTTCCGCAGCATGCGCCTGCCCAACGCTACCCTGACCGGAGGCCCTTCCCTCAACGTTGAGAGGATAGTGATTGCGAAGTGGTGAGTAGCTGTTGAGCCCGGGGTGGATAAACGGCAGATGGTATCCATCAACATGGTTCTCCTGGGCCAGCTTCCAATTGCAGTTGAGCTCCAACTGCCAAAAGGAATTGTCGCCCCCATGTGCGAACAGGCCGAAGTCGAAATCTTGCCATTGTCGTTTCACCGGTTTGATGAAACTGTCGAAATCCGGTGCGTCGCCGGAAATGTTGACGTAAATCAGACCGGCAAAGATGTGGCTTCTGACCTCCCGGAGACCATATAGCGATCGGTCGAAGCGATCGTCCTCGTGCTGACCTTCGCCGCCGATGTGTGGTGTCGCGCGCAACTCTCCATTGCCGCCATAGCACCAACCATGATAACGGCAGGTAATAATGCCGTTGGTCGGGCCGGCGTTCTCAACAAGCTTCAGTCCGCGGTGTGAGCACACGTTGTGAAAGACCCGAACGTCCCCCTTGCGGTCTCGCACGATCAATAGCGGAAGCCCCAACAGCTCAACTGGATGGAGCCAACCGTCCCGCCTAATTTCTGATTGGTTCGCAATGCAGGTCCACGTTCTGGCGAGAACATGGTCACGTTCGAATTCCGCGAATGCGCTAGAAACATAGGCAACATTTGGCAAACCGGTCATTCGCTGAACCGGACCTAGGAAATCAGACGCGGTGAAATCTGTATTGGAATAGCCGGGCATTGTTTCCATCCAACTTTGCTGGGTCACGCAACCAACAATCAATCAGCAATCGACCAATTTGAATAGAGACAACATCGTTATTTCCTGATAAGTTGTTCTTATGTCAATAACTCACAAAAAACTGCCCGCGTTTGGCGCATTGCTGGCATATGAAGCAGTTGTACGGCATGGAAGTTTTACTGCGGCGGCCCGTGAATTCGGCGTCTCGCAGGCGGCGGTCAGCCAGAAGGTGCGAGAATTCGAGGCTTGGCTTGATGTATATTTGATTGAACGAACGCGACCGAAACTGGTTGTTTCGGAAGTTGGCATCACTCTTGCTGAACGTATCGGCGGGTGTATCACCGATTTGGCCCGAGCACACGATCAAGCCAAACTGGCCAAGCAGAATCCCAATCGCGTCACCCTGGCATCAACAAACGCATTTGCGGTCTATTGGCTAAGTTCACGCATCGACACTTTCTACGCCCGCCACCCCGATATCGAATTCTCACTGGCAACTTCCGATCCGGAAATTACCGTTTCGGGCTTCCATTTTGATATCGGGATTGTCTATTCGCCGGATCCACCAACTGAATACCCAGCTACCGAGCTATTCAGCTCCCAAGTGGTGGCCGTGGCGAGTGAAAAGTACCTATCTGACCGGCCTGCGGGACTGGGACCGGGGCAGTGGCCGCACGATACGTTGCTTCACCTGACGCCGGATCCGTGGATGTCGTGGCAAGATTGGCTTAGCGCTGTTGACCTGCCACACGTAGAGGGCTTGCATAGCGCCTATCACACCACATTTATCACACTGATTCACGCTGTAATGGCTGGGCGGGGGATCGGGTTGGGATGGCGAAGACTGGTCGACCCGCTGTTACAGAACGACGATATCGTGCAGCTGGGAAGCTATGCAACGCAACCTGACGGCGCTTATTATCTGGTCGAAAACCCGGATCGGTCAGTTACAAATCAGGGAGCTATCAGGATGTTGAAAGACTGGCTCCTAGATCAGGCCCGCGATTGATCAAACCGTTTCGAAATAGTCCGATATTGGCACCGTTAGTCCATTCAGTTTCTGGTGCAAATTGGATAACGTTGTGGCCATGCAATGTCTGTTTTTCGAGATTTACGATCCTTTGAAAGGCCAAATGACATGTGCGAAATGGGCTCGATGCGGCCGTTTGGCACAACGGCATGAACGACGGCAATGCGCCGCCAAATCGGCCGTACGAGATCCGGATTCAAATCCCCCAAAGCTGCCGTTCGCTCCAGTGGATCAAAGGTCTCGGAAGGGTGTAACCAGTTATTTCCCGCAGCAGCGGGGAGGCAGGTAAATTTTCCCCAACGAGGATATTTAACCGGTTCGGTGATATGCCTTCCTTTGTTGACACTATGATTAGGTTTTGCCGTTTCTCTACGTCTCTCCGACAGCATTTAGAACATGCGTTTGAACTCCAGGCCACCGAAATACGCGGGATCATTCATACTGACAAATGCCGCGCCGGGTACGAATACGCCGGCGACAATATCGATATCAATCATCTCAAGTTCGCGAAACCCGATGATAATATCGACCTCGTCCCCGATATGGCGGCTGTTTCCAGATGGATCGGTATCGAGCGCGCTATCCCTGATGTCGTCAGCCGCCCTCTGTTGAAAATAGTGGTGATAGACTATGTCGAGAGTCGTCTTCTCGGATAGGTTAATCCCAGTGCCCAGCGTCAGGACACCGAGATTGGAAAGTTCCGGATCAAACACCTCACCGTAGTATTTGAAGCTCTTGCGGCCGCCAAATCGGTCAGTGTTCCCCTGAATCCCTGTTTGCCGGAATGCGGTGTCCGTGCCCACCCCGTTATCACCGGATCCAAAGGCGACTGCCGCGGTGATGCGCGGCTGCATAGGGACCGCTTCGAATGTCTTGGTAAGTCCCGCATCGAAACCAAATCCGCTGACATTGCGACTCCGTTCGATGCCAAACACACCGGCGCCTTCCAGCCAATAGTCGATCCCGCAGGCGCAGTCGCCGAAGATGGAGCCGCCGATCCACAACAGATGGTCTGAACGCGCCATGCGATGATGCTGGTAAAGAGCGTAAATACTCGCCAGCGTGTTGTCGGACGGCCGGCCATAGAAGCGGGCATAAAAATGGTCCGGCTCGTCACGGTCCTGCGTTCCGAGGAGATCCTTGGTCAAGAGCTGCTCGCGCGCATAGATTACCTCAAAGGCCAGATGTTTTCCGCGCCATGCGAACTGCGCGCCGTCCATATCTTCGTCGACCAACCATTCGCGTTCATCGCTCCAGCGCCAGCGTCCAACAGTCAGGGCCGAATTGCGGTCGTCGCCGAACAGGTTGAAATAGGCCTCCTTGACCTCCAGTTTCGGGTCGACAGGACCGTTATCGGGCGATCTGACAACCAGATCGCGCGTAAACTCGACCTCGAGATAGGCTCGAAGCCAATTGTCATTGTCGTAAAGAACCGCAATCTGAATGTCCGGTTTCGTGATGATCTCGTCCTCATCGTCGTCGCTATCGAGATTGAGGTTGAACTCCCCTTCCGTATCGATCTCAAGCTCGGCGCCGAAACTGACATGATCGTTTAGCTGGTGAGGGGTATTGGGCTGCTTGTCGAAATAAAACTCCACCCAGTCGAACCGTTCATTTGGAACAGCGGTCGAAACCGGCGCAATCGAAAATGCCGCAGCCGCCAATAGGCGAAGAATCAAGTCCTTGTGATTCGCCTGTTTCGGCGCGGGTACTTCTTTCCCGAACTGCGGCCGCGCCCCTTTTGTCGGTTGATCTGCCATGTGAAAGTCGCAACCTCTCTTCTGACGCTGCCTTTTGTATGACCGACATACCGCATGCCTACTGCCATTGATCGAGTGTTTTGGCAATGCGAGATAGTCGTGCGGGATGGCCGCTTTGGGCATGATGGCGCGCAATTTGCAACGTGCAAATTGCACCAAGCCACTTTAGCCGTTCCGGCGTCATGTTTTTCAGCACGCCGTCGATCGCGGCAAGCGCGGCGCCGGCCTGATCTTTGGAACAATGTTCACAAGCCGCTGCGTCGGTAATTCGCCTCTCCAGCATCACGAAATCATATCCGGGGTCGCTCAGCGCCATGCTGTCGAGGTCGAGTATCGTGCATCGCTGGCCGGCAACAACCAGGTGTTCGATCTTGATATCCATGTGGGCGGGCCGAAGCCTGATCGGCCGCGCGGAACATTCGACCCAATCGGACAACGTGGCGGCCCGTTGTCCGAGCACGCTCGAAACCGCCCCGACAAGCGCCGCGGCGCGTTTTGCGCGTCTTACGAGTTCTCTGTGATCCTTGATCTTTTTCGGCCCGGCGGCTTGCGCGTGAAATTCGCCAATCGCGTCGACAACAACCAGCGATGCATGGCGGATTTTGGAAATGCCCGCCGCGGCGAGTATGTCGTCGAAGCTTCTGCCCCGGGCCGCCTCCACCGATATCGCGGCAATCTCGTCCGCCCGCCCGATCAGGCGCGGAACCTTGAAGAATGACGGTTGTGATACCGCGCCAAGATGAAAGAGCTGGTCCGCCAAACCGCAATCATCGGCCTCCGCGAATATCTTCACATAGATGGCCTTTCCGGACTTCCGCCGCCAATAAAATGTCGCCCCCAGTCCAGGGCGGTATCGCACCAGTTTTGGCGGGCACGCATCGACCGATGATTCTGCGAAAAGCCGGGGTGCATAGCGTTGATGGTCGGTTACGAATCGCGCAATCTGCGGAACGCGATAGTCGTGGGGAAAGAACTGGATCAGGGCGCCGGAGCGGGGCTCGATCAAAGCGGTGGGCGGAAGCAATGGCGACCGGTCAACCGGCGGCAACCTCGCAGCGACTTTGGCCGTCTTTCCGCCCGCGTGAAGCCAGATGGATGCGGGAAGGCAAACCGGGCCCCGGGGTCCGCGCAATCTGGTGTCGACCTGAAGAATGACACGTTCGCGAGGGCGATGCCGGAACCGGACCAGTCTCAGCCGGTCAAGTGACCACAGGCCACCTGTTGCATGATAGACCGCGTCGGATAACTCGGCCCGACCGGTCGGGCGCATCAGGCGCGTTAGACCGGGCAAGCCGGGATCGCTGATGGCCAGCGCGATCAACGACCGACCTCCCGCAACAGCGCATTTGCTACCGGCAGCCCACCGCTGGTAAACGCGCGGATACCCGCAAGCCTGAGCAACGAGGCGTCTGTCCACAACCGCAGCCGGTTGGCGGGATTACTTGTCAGCGCGGTACTTGCGATTTGTCGCTCGCAGTTGCGCAGCGACATTCCCGTCAGTATGGCGCGCAAACGCAGATGGGCGATGAAATTGCCGGTATCCATCGCCGGATCGCCCCATTTGAATGTATCAAAATCGACAATCCCGACGCTGTTCGGCTGCACCATAAGTTGGCCCTCGTGCAGATCGCGATGACAGGGGACGAACGGGCCGTCGGCCATCAATTGAGGCGCCAGCCGATCCAAGGCGCGACAATAGCCGCCCGCCAGTTCGGGAAATTGCCGCAAAAGATGCCGGGACCATCCGCGGATTATTGCCAATTCGTCCGCACCCGTATGGGTGTCGCCAGATTGGGGACGAATGCGGGCAAACGCATCAATGGCGCGGATTGCCGCGTCGGTGTGGCACTGTTGCGAACTAGGATCAAAATCCATCGGCGCGCCACCGACATCGGAGTAAATGGCGACACCGAGATTTTGGTCGAAGTGAAGCGCTTCGGGCACGGTGATGCCGGGCAAAGGCGCAAAACACGCCGCCAGTGCGCGATACTGCCGAAAAGCCCGGTAACCTGACGGGCTGGAAACGGGTCGCAGACGCAAAAACAGCCGCTGCGTCACACTGCCGGTGACGTCGACCTGAAGAACGGCGCGCTTTCCCAGGCGATGGGTTCGTAAAACCGCTGTCGCAGCCAGCCCGCTTGTGCCGATACCCAGTGCTTTTGCGCACAGATTGATCAGCGCTCCGCGGTCGCTGAGCAGGCGCAATCCTGGCAGTTTCCTGTCCAGGCCCGACTTTCGTGCCACAAGGCCTAGCGCCGGGACCGCGAAGATCGAACATCGATCGCTTTTGGCGATCTGCGCGCGCCGCGACTTGGCAAGGCTCGCGCGTTCGTTGCGACAATGCGCCGCCGAGGCGTCGCCGATCATTTCCAGCAGTAAAGTTCCGGACTGTCCCTTCTCGCCGACTTCGATATCTGCATGGAAGACGATCGGCCTGCGGGTGCTGAACAAGGTCCTTGAAATCGTCGCTTTCCCCCGGGTTTGCGTGTCCAAAAAACGCCCGGACGTGAACAGCGCCGACGAAAGCTGCGCTGGGTCAAGTATTCGCTCCACCAATTCCTGATCGAATTGGTTGGTACGGATCAATGGCGAAACCGAGTGCAACATCATGCAAATCTGAGCGACCGCGCCGGTGGCTCTTCGGGGTCATCGACAATCTTGCCATCTCTGAGCGCGACTGTTCGGTGTTCCCAAGTCACCGCGCTTGGATCATGGGTGATCATTAACGTCGTGCGACCGGCTGCGGCACTGGCAAGCGCATCGGCGACACCGGCGGCGGTCTTGGTGTCGAGACCTGTAAGAGGTTCATCGAAAATCAGGATCGGCGCGTCACGGATGACGGCGCGTGCAATTGCGATGCGCTGGCGCTGCCCGCCGGACAGCGTGGCGCCGCGCTCCCCCAGCACCGTGTCATAACCCTCTGGCAGGCACCTGATAAATGCATCGGCGCCGGCAATCCTTGCCGCCTGGACAACCTCTTCAAAGCTGGCGCCCAGGCGACCATAGGCGATGTTGTCCCGGACTGACGCTGCAAACAACACGCTTTCCTGCAATACGACGGCGACCTGCTCTCGCAGGCTGTCGAGCGTGAATTGCCTGATATCGGTGCCGTCGATGTGAATGTGACCCGCATCCGGGTCGTAAAAGCGCAGAAGCAATTTCCCAATGGTGGATTTTCCCGCCCCGCTTTCCCCTAACAGAACAACAGTTTGTCCGGCCGCGATCGTCACGTCGCAACGACGCAGAACCGTGTCTCCACCGCGATAGGAAAACGTCACGTCCTCGAGGCGAATTTCTCCGTTGAATCTCGGTGCCATGATGGCGTCTTCGCTCTCTTTCACATCTGCAGTGAGCTCGAATATTTCCAGCAATCTCTCCCCGCTCGCCGTTGCCTTTGCAACACGGCTGGTCATGGCGGCGAGTTTTCGGATCGGTTTGTAAAGCGCAGTCAGATAGGCGACAAAGACCAACAGATCACCGGGCGTGATCGCACCGTCTTGAATGCGGTGAACGCCGTACCAAAGGACGATGCACGATCCGACCGCGAGCAGCACTTGCACAATCCTGTCCATATGGCCTTCAAGTTTGGTCGCGACGAGTCCGGCACGCAGGGAAGAGTTGTTTTGTTTCGCGAACCTCGCCTCCTCATGTGCCTCGCGTGCGAATCCCTTGACGACGGTGATTGCCGATATGCTTTCTCCGACGACTGCGGCGATCTTGCCCTCCTTGCGCCGTTGTTTACGCGCCGCGCCGCGAATTTTGAATGCGAACCGGTTGGAAACGAAAAACAGCCCCGGCAGAACGACGAGTGCGGCCAGGGTCAACCGCCAATCCATGAGGAACATGATCGTCATGGTTCCAGCAATCACCAATATGCGGGCGCTCAGATAGACGATCGCGTTGACAAGCAGATCCCGCATCATCCGCACATCGCCTGTCAGGCGTGACAGCAGGTCTCCGGTGCTGGCCTGATCGTGAAATGAATGCGACAGGCGCTGAATGTGGCGGTACAGCCGCAATCGAATTTTGGCCACGACTTTTTGGCCGACGCTGGCGATCAAGTATGATTGCGCGAAGGCAAGCAGCCCCCCCACGACGGCAATCAACAGAATTGACAACGAGGCGGCCGCAAGCAATCCGTTGCCGCCGCCTGTCAGGTCGATGGCCCGTTGCGTTAACGCATCCGGTTCCTGCGCGGGGATCAGCAGACCGTCAAATATAAGCTTCATCGGCCACGGTCGGAGGATTTCAAGCGCAGTGGCGCCGATCATGGCCAACGAAGCCAGCAGCAGCGAGCCGCGAAACGGTGCCAGATCCGGCCGCAGCCGCGCAAACAGGCGCTTCAGGGTGGCAAAAGCGATTCGATCCCGGTCCCCGGCCATCAGGCGGCGCGCCTCGCATGTTGGGTAATCTCGACTACGGCCTTTGCATTACGGCTCCAACTGTGCCGTTTTCCCACCTCGGCTGCATTGATCCCGATTTCCCGCGCCAGCTTAACGTTGCGCCGAACCTCTATTAGAGCGGATGCAAGCGCCTCCGGATCACCAGGAGGAACCAGAAGGCCGGTCTTTCCCGGATCGATCAATTCGCTGATCTGTCCGATGTTCGACGCAACCACAGGCCGGCCCATGGCGAGATATTCGTACAATTTGAGCGGCGAAAAATAGCAATTTTCAGATTGCGGATAGGGAGCCGTAGCGACGTCCATCGAAGCAACCAGGCTTGGCAGCCTTTCGTGGTCGACCCAGCCGGTCATCAAAACGATATCCGACAGGCCGGCTCCATCGGCAAATCCGGCGATCCACCCCTTCTTCGGGCCATCACCGACGATCAGCAGGCGTGATTCCGGAATGTGCCGGTTGACAAATCTGAATCCCCTCAAAAGCGTGTCTACGCCGTGCCAGTTCTTCAGGCTGCCGGTAAAGCCGATGACAAAATCGTTCCGCTTGAATCCCAATTCGCCTCGGCAGCCGGCCGCGTCCGGATGAAACATTTTTGTGTCAACACCATTGCCCATGACCACGATATTGGCCGCTTCGCCGACAATGGACTTCACGTAGCCGGCAAGGACCTCCGAAACGACGATGATGGCATCGGCACATGAAAACGCTTCCTTCTCGAAAGCGGCAGCCTGGTCGCGCAGCATTAGCTGACGATGTTCAGCTTGCTCGACGACGAGTGGTGCGTTGACCTCAAGCACCACCGGCACGCCGATCCGGCGGGCGGCGCGCACTCCAGCCGCCGACCACAGCGAATAGCGTTCATAAACAAGATCAATCGGCCAGCAATCGTTGAGCGCGACCAGCCGGCGCTCGATTGCTTCGGCTGTGCGGATGTAGGAGCGTTCCTTTGCATCCCGTTCGGTTGGATCGTAACTCGCCGGCTCTCTGTCCGGGAGTGCCACATGCTCGGCAATTTCGGCGAGGTCGCCGCGCAAACCGCCACCGAGTCGAGCACTCAGCAATCTGACGTCGCAACCCACAGCACCCATGGCGCGAACCATTTCGCGAATATGAACGGCGGCGCCCTTGTCGCCGAAAACCGGAATACCGCAATCGGCGTTGACATATGCGACCCTCACGACGCCCTCTCCAAAAGATGCGGTCCACATCGTGTAGCAGCCTCGAAATACTCCGCGAGCGTGGCTACGTTTTGGTCCAAGGAGAACAGCTGCTCGGCCCGGCGGCGTCCAGCCGCCCCCATCCGCCGTGCCAGCTGCTCGTTTTCAAGAATAACCCGCAACCGGTCTGCCAGCATGTCGCTGTTTCCCGGTTCCACCAAAAAACCGTTGACCCCGTCGGTTATGATCTCCGGCCCTCCGGACACGGTTGTCGTTACAGCGGGAGTGCCGACGGCCATGGCCTCAAGCAGCACCGTTGGCAAGCCATCGCGATCACCGCTCTTATCCACCACACAGGGAAGCGTTACTACAGCGGCATCGCGCATGATTTCGATCAAACGCTCTTGTGGCAGGCATCCGGCCAACCGCACGGAACGTTCGAGCCTGAGTGCGTCTATTCTGGTCTCCAGATCGCCGCGCAGAGGACCGTCTCCGACGAGAAGACATTCGAATTCCACACCCAACCGGTCCAGATTCGAACAGGCGTCGATCAGGTCGGAAAAGCCTTTCTTGCCGACAAGCCGGCCAACGCCAACAATCCGGTACCTGCGGGCGGGTTCGGCGGCGGGTTGTAACCGGCACAAATCGATCCCGTTATACAGACGGTGGATCTTGGCCGCGGCGTCAGGACACAGATTTCGAAGGTGGTTCGCATTGTAGTCGGAGACCGTTACGACAAAACGCGATTCGATAATCTTGCGCCGCCGCATGGTGTTGTCCGCCTCCGGTGATGCATAGGTGTGAAAGATGTCGCGAGCATGGGCTGTAAATGAATAACCCAAACCCGACAGGCGTCCCGCCAGCAGGGCCGCAGTCGTTGCGTCTGATCCGAAATGGGCGTGAAGATGGTCGACGACGCCCTGTTTTGCAAGGAACGCAAGCGTAGCTGCCTTTAGGTGAAGCGTCGCAACCTCCTCACTGGTCTTGGCTGGAAACAAATCGCCGAATTTATGTTCTTTATTCTCGATAAGGTCGCCCCATGAGAACTGTTTGAGTTGAGGCCAACTGCGCATTTGGATGCGCCCGAGAGATCCCGCCGATGGCAGATAGGTAACGGGCGCCCCCAATTCGTCAAGAAAGCCGTGCCGCTCTTCGGCCGGCGGTTTGAGAAGCGAGAAAATCTCAACCTCGATGCCCAGGCGCTCCAGCGCCAGAATTTCGTTTAGGATAAATGTTTCACTAAAGCGCGGAAACCGTTTTGAGCACATAACCGATTTTGAGTTTTCGCAGCTCATCCATTTGCAGCCTCCCTGATGCCGGTTTGCGAGACTGAAGTGGGCAATTTCAATGCGACCGAACCAATGAAATCCGCCGCTGTTTTGGCACCATTGAGCGAAAGGTCGTGCGCCTTTTGCGCTCGGCAAATTGCGGGATTTCGCAGAATGGTTGCAAGAACTTCCGGAGAGGCTTCGGAAATGGTGAGCGAATTCATCAGTCCGAGCTCAGCCATTTTTGCGGCGCGGAGCCGCTGTTCGCTGCTCGGACCGGTTCGCGGTATGACCAGGGTCGGAACGCCGGTTGCAATCGCTTCGGTCAGGGAATTGTAACCGCCCATCGTCACGAACAATGCAGCGTTGCGCAGTCTCGTTGTCAAATCGGAAACGGAGGTAACAAACACCGCGCCGAGTTTATTGGCGAAATCGGAGAGCTCGCTACGAATATCCCCTTCCATCAACGGTCCCGATATCAATTTCACCGCGGGCCGTTCGGCTGGCGCCAATCGCTCCAACCCTTCGAGAATGGCTCTGAACATGGGAGCAGCGTCGCGTCCGCCGCCTCCGGCGACGACGATTCCTGACCTGTGCGATGGTCGAGGACTCGTATTTGAAACCGCGGTCACGAGGCCGCAATAGTGAACCCGCCCCGGTTTGATCTCTTCTAGGCCATAATGGTCATGGGTCGGAAAGAAATGCCGATTTCCGTAGATCAGAATGTCGTCGTAGTAGTTGCGTATCAGTTCACAGATACCGCGGCTGCGCCATCCCGCCTTGATCCGCTCCGGATCATCCAGGATGTCGCGCAGGCCCAGAACGATCCTTGGGGGCGAGGGAAGCGATCCGAGCTTCTTCAGAACGGGGACCAATTCGTCCCAAACACCGGCCGGTTCGTGGTCAACGAGAAGAACGTCGGGCTGATAGGTATCCACAGCATTCGAAATCAGGCTGGCCCGCAGATCGCGCGCCGTGGAAGCAGATACCCGCAGACTGCCCGGTTGCCAGCGATCGCGCCCAACTTTGACCAGGGAAGGCAGCTTGATGAAATCAACCCCGGGACCAAGATCGAAAAAAGCGCCGGTGGGGCTTCCCACGAGCATCAGAACCGATGCGTCCGTGAATTTCGACGTGATTTGGGATGCAATGGCGGAATTGCGCCGCATATGCCCCAAACCAATCGTGTCGTGGGAGTACATCATTATCGACGAACCAGCGCATAGTCCGCCTTTGCTCAAAATTGCCTGCCTTAGGAGATATTGTACCAATTCCCGAAACCGTGTCAGCGAAAACGGATGCAAGAGAAACGCCTTCGCATCGATCCGCTCGGCCCAGGATCGTCTCGTCAAGTCGTCACGGCCGCTCATGACGACGATCGGTGTTTCCGGATTGGCTCTCCGCCAACGGGAGACGGCCGCGTATCCGTCGTGTGCACCGGTTTCCGCACCGATGCAAACAAGGTCGGGACAGCATGATTTTAGGGCCGTGCGAGCTTCGAATTCCGAGCGCGCGTGACGGACGCCGATCCCCACTTCAACCAGCGCATCACTGAGCGGTTTTGCGACTGCACTTTCCTGCTCATAGATTAATACCAGTGACATCCGTCGCACCTGTGAACCGTTTTCGTCAGGCTCTTGGGGAAGCATCGCGACGATCCGGCCCTCCAAAGTGAACCGCTATTCGGCCGTCTCAGTTTTATGGCGGCGACAAATCAATGCCAATTGACTTCGGTCTCGTAAATCTTAGGACCAACGTCCGGCTGAACGAAGGGCATTGGTAGTAACTCACCAGGGCGCCGGCGTAGTCCGACAGTTTCATGACATCGGCAAGCAGCGATCCGTCGCCGTTTTGGCGAAACTTCAGCGCTCTGCGAAGAAGGGCAATATTCGCGTAGGTCCTTGCGGTCGCCGGAACAAATGACCGTGCCGTCGCGAATACGCATTGCATGTTCGCTTGAACCAGTATCCAATACTGGAATCGAGGCGCCGTTGTTTCCGCGTTTCCGGTCGCGTCGCCAGGTGAGCGGCAAAATTTCCGATATCGGCTTCACCGGGACCGACCGCCAGATCTTCCAGATCAAGAAGCCACACCTGATGCGAGTTGTCAGTCAAAAGTTGACCTGCGTGAAAATCGCCATGAATTATGCCGGTAACTTTCGGTGCCGGCAAAGAGCGCCGATACTTCTCGGCCAAGCTGTCGATCGCGGCATCGTCGGGTCCTCGGACACGTTCCACAATCCTGGCGAACGGATCAAATGCTTCCAGGCGATCCGGAATGGGTATTTTGTGAAGCTGTACGACCGGGCCAAGCAAATTTGAAAGCGTATCCGGTCCTTCTTCAACGAGCCGCTCGAGGCCGCCGACTCCGGCGAGAAACGGAAACCATACCTCGCCCGATTTGCCATATTGTATCGCTGGCGGTGTTGGCACGCCATGTTTGATGAGAAAGTCGGTCATTGCGACAAGATGTTTCGACCGGACCGACGAAACGCCGCTCTTCACCACAAACGTTCCGGCGCGACTAATCCGCGAATTGCTCATTGTAGCGACCGGATCAGCTGCGCTGCAATTCGTTCACCGGAAGTTCCGAGATCCATGGCTTTACTGCAAATCCGGCGGAAAGCCCATCTGCAAGCCATTGTGCCGCGCCTTCGATATTCCCGTCGAAACAGTGGCCCAGTCTCGGTCCCCACAATTTCGCCCGAGCCTGCTGATCGTCGATAGAGCGCGATATTGCGATCAGCATTGCAGGTTTTGCAACGCTCGCCAGTTCAAGGACCGAATTGTAACCGGCGGAACTGATTACGGCATCGGCAGCGGTGAACTGCACATTTAGCTTGCCTTTTGGATCAACCGTTTCGTCGGCGGTATTCAAAATCCCGCTTGGCGGCAGGCGGGCGCCTATTGCCTGCCTGACCGTAAAACGCCTTCTAGCCAGGCGTCGCGTCGCCAATATGATGCGGTCGACGATATCTCGCAGCAAAGAAGCCGTCGCTTCGGTTCCGCCTCCGCGGTTGCAACAAGCAGGACCGGGATTTCGGACGTGGCCGGCTTTCCCTGCGAGTCTTTCGGTAAATCATCCGACAGCCTCCGGCGGCCGGCCGACAGGCGATCCGCGTCCGGGAGCCAATGGTCCGCGGGATTTGGAACGATCACCAGGTCCCATTTGCGTCCGCCGGGAAGTCTGAACTGTCCAACCTTATGATCCGGCATTTCTCTGAGGATGAGAACCAAAGGCCGGTCGAGTAACTCGATACCGGGAACGATTGCCGTGTCGACGATGACCGGTCCGGCGCCGCTTCCTGCCAGTCGAGCCGCCATATCCGAGCGACCGGTCAAGACAATATCACGGAAAAGGACAAGGTCGGATTTGTCGAGGCCTTCCGTACCGGCGTTTGTCACAAGGCCAAGCTCCGCATCGGGCGCAATTTTGCGCAGACCATGCGCAATGTTTGAACAACGCCTCAAATGCCCGAGTCCGGATTTGGACGTTGCGCAAAACCAGGTTTGAGCGGTTGGTGACCTCACGTCCGTCGCCTCTTCGCCGATAGCTTCAACCGAGCACTGCCTTCGGCCCAATTCTCGCACCTTCAGCGGGCGCTCATCTGCCGTACCATTGATTCGGATGTCCTCCGTGGCGGTAGCTGCGCCACCGTTCCAAATGCGCCGGCATCGATTTCACGGTGCGGGTCTCCACGTCCGATTCCGACATAATCGAAGCCGCATCGGGATACTTCGGTCTCGCTAAGAAGGTTGCGCAAGTCGACAATCAGCGGGTGGCGCATGATTTTCTTAAGGTGCGCCAGGTCGAGAGACCGAAACACGCTCCATTCGGTAGCAATTACCAATGCATCCGAATTCAGCGCAGCATGATATTCGTCGCGGGCGAACTCTGTCCCTGCGAGCATGGCTTGCGCCTGTTTGCTTCCGGCGGATCAAATGCGCTTACGATGGCGCCCGCATCCCGCAATGCCGCGATAATGGAGATGGCCGGCGATTCGCGTAGATCATCCGTATTGGGTTTGAATGTGAGCCCGAGGATGCAAACGCGCTTACCGGCTACTGTGCCGCCGCAAGCATTGATCACCTTCGTCGCCATGTCCCATTTTCGTTGTTCGTTGTCGCGACGGTTGTCTCGACCAAGCGCAAAGAGCTTCCCGCATCCCGGGCGGTCTTTAACAGGGCCACAGTGTCCTTGGGGAAACATGACCCGCCATATCCCGGACCGGCTTGGAGGAATTGTGAGCCGATGCGTCTGTCAAGCCCCATTCCCTGCGATACATCTGATATCGGTACCTATCTTTTCACATAGATCGGCCATCTCGTTGATGAAGGTGACTTTCATCGCGAGGAATGAATTACTCGCATATTTGATCAACTCGGCCGTTCGACGATCGGTAAAGAAAATCGGGGTAGAATCGGCAACGAGCGGACGATAGAGTGCCTCCATGGTGCGGCGGCCACGCGAATCTTGTGCACCGATTACAATTCGATCCGGCGCCAAGAAATCCTGGATAGCAGAACCCTCCCGCAAAAACTCGGGATTCGACACGATCGAAAAATCTGCATCAGGATTGTCGGCCTGAATAAGCCGTCGTATCTCATCACCGGTACCGACCGGCACGGTCGACTTGGTCACGATGACCGTATAACCGTCGATACTGCACGCTAACTGGCGGACCGCATTGTAAACGTAGGTCAAGTCAGCGCGCCCATCCGCCTGTCCAGTCGGCGTGCCGACGGCAATGAACACAATTTCGGAGCCTCTGATCGCCGAAGTCAAATCTGTAGTGAATATCAGCCGTTTGGCAGCAAGATTGGCCCGCACCAACTGTTCGAGTCCCGGTTCGAATATGGGAACCGTTCCGCGGTTCAGTTGGTCGATTTTTTGTTGATCTACATCGGTACAAAATACCGTGTGACCATGGTTGGCAAAACAGGCCCCTGAAACCAATCCGACATAACCAGATCCAACAATTGCTACTTTCAAGATAATTTCTCCACATAGGTCGGCGTGGCGGACTACGGTGTGAGGGCTGTTGACCCGAACCTTGCACTCGACCCTTCACGATGGAACCCGGCTAGGACCACTACGCGGGCTTGTCAGACCTTTGGTCTTCTAGATTTTGGGCTCTTGACCACACGGGCGCAGACACAAGCTTGCCAATTGACATCCGTCGATGGAGGAAGCGGTGGCGTCGACATTTGTCGCATCTGACCCAAGGGGGTTTCCGCGGGTTCTTGCGGATCTCGCGAAAGCATGTCTAGTGGTTCGAGTTTCGCCCAAATGGGAGCAAATTTCGGAACCATCGCGTGTTGTCGCGGAAGGATTCGGTGCTGAATGCGTTCATTCCAGTGATACCGGTACCGGCAGCCTCAGCCAAATAGGCCGCTTTTTTTGGCTTGCAGATACGACATATGCATGACGATGTTAGCGACAACCGAACCATTTCTTCGCAATCAGACAGCGGCGCTTTGGATTTAGGGTGCACCATGTGATTGCGGCCAATCCGATCATCAAGATCATTCGACGCGCATGAATTCGATGTCAGTCAGACGATGATCAATCGGATTTCACATACCAATTCGCGTATCGCCAAATCGGTGTATCGGGGAACGATCGACGCGATACGATGTACTTTGAGGTTCTCGGACTTTTGGCGCCGATGTAACTAACTTTAGCCCAATTGAGGCCAACGCGATTGGCGGATACGATTTAGTCATGTCCATGTCCACATCAGCCGAACAACAACCGGGCGCTGTGAGGCGGAAGTGGTCCAGGCTGTCGCTTGCGAACCAATTTGCAGTCGTCGGAGGATTGGTTTTGCTTGCCGGCGCTTTGGCTGTTGGTCTGTGGGTTGCCCGTCAGATCGAACGGGGCGTTGTTCTCAACTCAGCCAATGCAACCGCATTATATGTGGACAGCTTCATTTCACCGCTTACACGTGAACTGGAAACCAACGACGAATTGTCGATTGGTCCAATTCGTGCCTTGGACGAAGCGCTGAGAGAAAGTCCGCTCGGTCGGCGCCTTGTGTCAGTTAGATCTGGCGTGAAGACGGGACGGTTGTCTACAGCGACAACTATGAGCTCATTGGGCGCAGGTTTGAGCCCTCCGCACGTCTCAAAGCGCATTTGAGGGAAACGTCGAGGCTGAATTCGACAATTTGGTCGGCGAGGAATCGGAGCTGGAGCAGGAGACGGGCCTACCCTTGCTTGAAATCTACAGTCCGATCAGAGCGCCCTGGTCAGGTCGGGTTATTGGTGTGGTGGAATTTTATGAGGACGGCACCAACTTGGCGCAAAGCATCCAGGTTGCGCGGCGTGAAAGTTGGCTTGTCGTCGCATTGGTGATGTTGGCAATGTCGGCTTCTCTCATCGGAATTGTGTACAGAGGTAGCCGAACCATTGATGAACAGCGCGAAAAGCTGAAATCCCAATTGGACAAAGTCGGCCGCGCATCAGAGCAGAACCGAATACTGCGCAAACGAGTGCAAAAATCATCGGAAAGGGTGAGCGAAATCAACGAAAATTTTCTGCGCCGCACCAGTGCCGAACTGCACGATGGACCTTCTCAACTGTTGGCCTTGGCTTCCATGAAGATATGCGACGTAGGCGACATTGCCAATACCGCGGCGAGAGACAGGGAGCTTCTGTTGATACGCGGTGTTCTCGATGAGGCCATGCGAGAAATCCGGAACATTTGCAATGGCTTATCACTGCCGGAGATCCGCAACCTCTCGGTCAATGAGACCATTGGTAGGGCCGCCAATGTCCACGCGAACAGAACCGACAGCGCGATCGACATTTCTTTGCTGGAGCAAGATATAGCTGCACCAATGTCCGTTCGAATTTGCATCTATCGCTTCGTACAAGAGACGTTGAACAACGCATGGCAGCATGCCGATGCGAGCGGCCAGTCGATTTGCTGCAAATATGACGACCGATCCCGTCAGTTGAAAATTAGAGTGAGTGATACCGGTCCGGTATGGAGGCGCCTAGTTACACCGAAAATCACCACGGTATTGGATTGATCGGTCTGCGCGAACGGCCCAAAGCATCGGGGCCGAACTGGTCATCGAGAGTGTAGAAGGAAGCGGAACGACTCTGGAATTGCGGTCGAAATATCCGGAGAAGACAATGACTGACCTGACAACGATAATCGTCGCGGACGATCATCCATTGTTTCGTGCGGGTGTTGTTCAAAAACTGAACGAATGTTCCTGGTTTTCTGTGGTGGCGGAGTGCGATAATTCGGCAGAGGCGGTGAAACTGGTCCGCAAGTATCAGCCCAATGTTGCTCTTCTGGATATTTCCATGCCGGGTGGGGGCATTGATGCGGCGAAAAAGATCGCGGAATTAGGCAATCAGACCAAGATTGTGATGCTAACGGTGTCCGAAGACGATGATGACATTTTGTCTTCACTTAAGGTTGGCGCGGTTGGATATATTTTGAAGGGGATTGGAGGTTCAGATCTCGTCGAGATTCTTTCCGACATCGCTGCCGGCAACACTTATGTTCAGCCGGCGCTCGCAGGGCGCATCCTTCTTACCATGAGTGATCCATCACGCCGTGAAAAGTCAAACGACGAAAAGCTTGCGTCATTATCCAAGCGCGAAACCGATATCTTGAGCTGGTTTCCCGAGGAATGAGTAACAAGGAAGTTGGCCGAGAACTCGACCTGCAGGAAAAGACCGTTAAACACTACATGACCCAGATACTGCAGAAACTACAGGCGAGAAACCGTGTTGAGGCTGCTGTAATGGCCAGTCAGACCTGGAGCGATCGAGCGTGACGACAGCCAAAGCGGCAATCGGAAGAACGGCCTGACGGGTTGAGACCTGCACTAACGCGCGATGCGATCGGCGGTCTGGCTGTTTTGCCATTGACGGCCCACCCTCATTAGCCGCCGATAATCCAACTCCCGCGCAGCACGTTCGACAATGGTCTGGTCCCGTGGATCAATCAGGGAGTAACTTCCGCTACGAATCTGTTCGCGCCATCCGTCGGAGTACGTCACTTGCAAACTGCGCTTTGTTGTGTCGGCGCTGACGACGTGCCCAAACCGTGCGGGAATATCGCCGAACTCGGATCCGCCACTTTGTGCAGACTCCCCGCCTGAACCTGATTCACCACTTTCGCCGGATTCACCGCTCTCTCCGCCGCCTCCGGATTTCGCCGCCCCCGCCTCCTGATTCGCCGCCCCCGCCTCCTGATTCGCCGCCCCCGCCTCCGGATTCGCCGCCCCGCCTCCGGATTCGCCGCTACCACTGTCGGCGGCCGCCTCGGCAATGCGCAGCGGGAACTTGCCCTGGTGAAAATCCCAAGGTGCGGTGACCAATGTTGTGGTCA
>CAXXSI010000008.1:0-2105 GCA_963669285.2 Rhizobiaceae bacterium
GTAGGCCTGTCGCGTCACGCCATCCGCGTTCGCGTCGATCAGAAACAGGCCGATGCCGTTGCGGTCGCGAGTATCGCCCGCAGTCCTGGCAGAAACGAAAATCTTGTCGGCACAATCTCCGTCGAGCACGACGCTTTTTGCGCCGGTGAGAACGTAACCGTCGCCGTCCTTGTCTGCCTTGGTCTCGACGTGGTTGAGATCGAAGCGCGAATGTCGTTCGGTGTGTGCGAGCGCCAGTTTGAGCGTGCCCTCCGCCACCTGCGGCACGAGCGTGGCGCGTTGTTCGTCGGTTCCCGCCAGCCTGAGCGCCGCGCCGCCGAGCACCACCGTGCCGAAGAAGGGTTCGAGCGACAATGCGCGGCCAAGCTCCTCCATGACGATCATCGTGTCGACCGGCCCGCCGCCGAGCCCGCCGTCATCTTCGGCAAACGGCAAGGCCATCAGGCCCATCTCGGCCAGCTGCCCCCAGACACTTTCGTCCCAGCCCTCGGCGCTTGCCAGCACCTTGTTGCGGGATTCGAAATCATACTTGTCACGCAACAGACGCCCGAGAGCGTCCCTCAGCATCGATTGTTCTTCGCTTAGATCGAAATCCATTAGTCGGCTAGTCGGCTATCCTTCTCAGAGCCCGAGCACGGCTTTGGCGATGATGTTCTTTTGAATCTCGTTGGTGCCGCCGTAAATCGAGACCTTGCGATAGTTGAAATAGCCGGGCGCTGCATGGCCGGCATAATCCGGGCCGATCGGCGGCTCGTTCGAGCCTTCCTCGGCCAGATGCTGCAACGGCATCGCATAGGGGCCCATCACATCCATCAGCAGCGAGGTCGTCGCCTGCTGGATTTCCGATCCCTTGATCTTGAGAATGGACGATGCCGGATCCGGCATGCCGGTGTTGCCGCGCTTGGCATCGGCGGCAACCACGCGAAGCTGCGTCATTTCCAGCGCCTTCAGTTCGATCTCCACCGAGGCCAGTTTTTCGCGGAACTTCTGGTCCTCGATCAGCGGGCGGCCCGCCGACATTTCCTTCGAAGCGAGTTCACGAATGCGGGCGATGCGCTGCTTTGAATAGCCGACACGGGCGATATTCGTCCGCTCGCTGCCGAGCAGGAATTTGGCGTAGTCCCAACCGCGGTTTTCCTCACCAACAAGGTTTTCGACCGGCACCCGCACATCGGTCAGGAACACTTCGTTGACCTCACGGCCGCCATCGATGGTGACGATCGGGCGAACCTCGATGCCCGGCGTGTTCATGTCGATCAGCAGGAACGAAATGCCCTCCTGCTTCTTGCCTTCGCTGGAGGTGCGTACCAGGCAGAAAATCCAGTCGGCGAACTGTGCCAGCGTCGTCCAGGTTTTCTGCCCGTTGACGATATAGTGGTCGCCGTCGCGGACCGCCTTGGTCTTGAGCGAGGCCAGATCGGAACCGGAACCGGGTTCGGAAAATCCCTGGCACCACCAGTCCTCGAGATTGAGAATACGCGGCAGATAATGCTTCTTCTGTGCCTCGTTGCCGAACGTGTAGATCACCGGCCCGACCATGTTGGTGCCGAACGGCAGCGGCGATGGCGCTGGAAATTTCTGCAGTTCTTCCAGATAGATATATTGTTTCATCGGCCCCCAGCCGGTGCCGCCATATTCCTCCGGCCAATGCGGCGCGCCCCAGCCCTTTTCGTTGAGGATGCGCGTCCATCGGATCATGTCGTCCTTGTTGGCGTATTCCCCCGCGCGGGTGCGTTCGAGGATATCGGCGGGAAGATTGTCGGCAATAAACTCGCGAACCTCGTCTCGAAAGGCGATTTCCTCGTCGGTAAACCGAAGATCCATTTTCTCTCTCCCGTCAGTTGATTTCGAGCAGGCCGGCGGCACCCATGCCGCCGCCGATGCACATTGTTACCACCGCATATTTGGCGCCGCGGCGTTTGCCTTCAATGAGCGCATGACCGGCAAGCCGTGCACCGCTCATGCCGTATGGGTGGCCGACGGCGATCGCTCCGCCATCGACATTGATCTTGTCCGGATCGATGCCGAGCTTGTCGCGGCAGTAGATCACCTGCACCGCGAAGGCCTCGTTCAGCTCCCAAAGGCCGATATCGTCGACCTTCAGA
>CAXXSI010000009.1:0-65738 GCA_963669285.2 Rhizobiaceae bacterium
CGTATCCAAGACTGGTTTGCCGATCAGAACGAACCCGTTCTCGCGGTCACCCACCTGGGTGTCATGCGGGTCGCGGCTGTCATTGCTGGCGGTTGTGAAACCAGCGAGGCGCTGGCTCTTGTTCCAGATCCGGATGAAGTCTGGCGATTTGATCAAGCTGGAATGGCTCGGTTTTGATGCCACGCGTGTTCGCAACCAATGATGGCGGGCGGATAGTGAGGCAGAAATTTTGGAAAAATGTCGCTTGCAACGATCTGTGAAAACCGATTTGTTGCGCATATGGGAAGAACCGCAACAGACATGTTACGGATCAAGGACCTGCGTGTATCAATCGCAGTCAGCAGTTCCGAGATCGAGGTCGTAAAGGGTGTCAGTTTCAGGGTACCTCGAGGCAAGACCGTGTGCCTGGTGGGCGAATCGGGATCGGGCAAATCGATAATTGCCCAATCGATCATGGGCATATTGCCCAAAGTGGCGCGAATTTCCGGCGGATCGATCGATTTCGACGACCCGGAAACCGACAACCCGTCGATAGACATCGCTTCGCTCGATCGCAACGGCAAGGAATTGCTGGCTTTGCGCGGTGGACGCATCTCGATCATTTTCCAGGAACCCATGACATCGCTGTCGCCGGTTCACACGATCGGGAATCAGATTGAGGAAGCTCTTATTCTGCATCGCGACGTTGCCCATCGCGAAGCGCGAGAAATTACCGAAGAGATGTTGCAGCTTGTTGGATTTCCCGATGCCCATCGGGCCTACGACATGTTTCCGATGGAGCTTTCGGGCGGTTTGCGACAACGCGCCATGATCGCCATGGCATTGATCTGTCATCCGGCATTGTTGATTGCCGATGAACCGACCACAGCGCTTGATGTGACCATTCAGGCGCAGGTGCTGGCGGTTTTGAAGGACCTGCAAAAGAAGATCGGCATGTCGCTGCTGCTGATCACCCACGACTTGGGTGTGGTCGCCAACATGGCAGATGAAGTGGTTGTCACATTCTTACCATGGAGAGGTTATGGAGGCCGGTTCGGTGGAGGAGATATTCACCAATCCGCAGCACGAATACTTGAAAGCGCTGCTAGCGGCCGTGCCTCGTTTGAAAATGGAACCGGGCGAAAAACTCAAGGCTTTAAGAGAAATTGATGAGGAATTGCCTGCATCGATGACCAGGCGTGAAGTGGCGGGTGAGGATGCGCCACCGCTGATTTCGATTCGAAAACTGACCAAGACCTACGCCTCAAAAAAGAGCGGTGGCCCGCTCGGGGGAGCCGCATCGGAGATTAGGGCTGTCAACAATGTCAGTTTCGACATCCGTCGCGGCGAGTGTTTTGGTCTTGTCGGCGAAAGCGGCTGCGGAAAGTCTTCCTTGAGCAAGTTGATCTGCCGGGCGATCACGGCAGATCGTGGAACCATGGTGTTCGACAATGGCGACGGGCCTGTTGATGTCCCGTCGCTGCGCGGGCGGAACCTGGAGAAGTTCCGAACCCGTATTCAGATGGTTTTTCAGGATCCCTTTTCTTCACTCAGTCCGCGCTCGACAATCGCGAATACATTGCGCGAGCCGATGGAGATACACAATCTGGGTGACAAGGTTTGGCGCAATCAATGGGCTGCGGAACTTCTGCGGATGGTCGGCCTGCCCAAATCAGCCATGAACCGCTATCCGCATTCATTTTCCGGCGGTCAGAGGCAGCGTATCGGGATTGCCAGGGCTCTGGCGGTGGAGCCGGACCTTCTGGTCTGCGACGAACCGGTTTCGGCGCTTGACGTTTCGGTGCAGGCTCAGATTCTCAATTTGCTGACAAAGCTTCGCAAGGAGCTCGGGCTAACGTCGATATTCATCTCGCACAATCTGGCCGTGGTGAACTATGTCGCCGACCGGGTTGCGGTAATGTATAACGGCCGCATCGTCGAGATCGCGAAACCCTCGGTTCTTTTCGACGACCCGGCACATCCCTATACCTGCAGGTTAATATCCGCGATCCCGACCATCGAGCTGGATCGCAAGCTCGATTTGGACAGATTGCATACGATGGACGAAAACGAAGAGGACAACTGGGATCCAGAGTTCCGTATTGGCCCGGACAATACTGAAGCCGAATTGATAGATATTGGTGAGGAGCATTTCGTCCTTTTGGACAAGGCTGCGGCCGGCGCTCGGAGAGCTGCATGAACCGGCTTGTTAGCTTTTCTGTGGTTGTGGGCTTCTTGATGGCGATTGCGGTTTCAGCCGTAGGCGCAGCATCATTGATGTCTGAACCACCGATCCTGGCGGAAAAAGTCGCCTCTGGCGACCTGCCGCCGATGAGCAGCCGGCTGCCGGCCAAGCCAAAAGTTCTGGATTTCATCGCGACCGAAAAACAAACCGGTCGTTATGGCGGACGCCTGCGCATGTTGATGGGCAAGGCCAAAGACATCAGGATGATGACCGTCTACTCCTATTCGCGGCTGGTCGGATTCAATGAGGAGCTGGGATTGGAGCCTGATATCCTGGAGAGTTTTGATGTCCAGGACGGTCGCATATTCACGCTGAAGATAAGGCCGGACCACCGTTGGTCCGACGGTCAGCCATTCACTGCAGAAGATTTCCGTTACTGGTGGGAAGATGTCGCAAACAACAAGGAATTGTCAGGCGGCGGACCGCCGCAAGCCATGCTTGTTGACGGCAAACCGCCGAAGTTCGAAATAGTCGATGAACTGACGGTACGCTTCGAATGGGGTGCGCCAAATCCGCTGTTTCCGCTGTCGTTGTGTGGATCGCGACCGCTCTATATCTACATGCCGGCACACTATCTCAAACAGTTTCATACCCGCTACGCCGATCCGGAGCACCTGCAAGAGCAGGCCGAAGAGCATCAAGCACGCAATTGGGCGGCCTATCATACCCGTCTGGCGCGGCAGTACCGGCCGGAAAATCCTGATCTGCCGACACTGGATGCTTGGCGAAATACCACTCCCGGACCCTCTAAACGCTTCGTATTCGAACGAAATCCATACTACCACCGAACTGATCCGGAAGGCCGCCAATTGCCTTATATCGACCAGGTCGTGCTCGATATGGGTTCCACAGATATCGTACCTGCCAAAGCGGGTGCCGGTGAAAGCGATCTGCAAGCGCGCTACATTCGCTTTGACAATTACACGTTCCTGAAACAGGCGGAAAAGCAACAGGATTTTAAAGTCCATCTTTGGAAAAACGGCGTCAGTTCGCAGATCGCGCTCTATCCAAACCTCAATGTTGACGATCCGATCTGGCGGGAGATCGTCCAGAATGCCGATTTCCGTCGGGCGCTTTCAATCGGCATTGACCGCAACGAAATCAACCAGCAGCTTTATTTTGGCCTGGCCAAACCGGGCGGCAATACGACGCTCCCAGTGTCCAAACTTTACGACAGGAACAGGGATTCGGTTTGGACCCAATACGATCCAGAGAAATCCAACCAGTTGCTTGACGGGATCGGTCTGGACAAGCGGGACAAGGATGGCATTCGGCTGTTGCCCGATGGCCGCCGTGCGGAGATTATTGTCGAAAGCGCCGGCGAGAGTACCGAAGAAACCGACGCATTGGAGTTAATCGGATATCATCTCGCCGACGTCGGCATAAAGCTCCATACTCGGGCATTGCAGCGTGACATTTTGCGAAGGCGGTTTTTAACCGGACAGACGCTGATGACGATCTCATTCGGTTTGAATGTCGGTCTTGCAAGCCCGGATATGAATCCGGAGGAATTGGCGCCGGTCTCCGCTGCGCAAGCGAACTGGCCGGTGTGGGGCCAGCATGTTGAAACTGGCGGCAAGGCCGGCGTGGCGCCAGACCTGCCGGAAGCGCGGCGAATGCTGGAACTGTATTTGGAATGGCGTAGCTCGCGTAACGAAAAAGACCGGCGCGCCATCTGGAAGGAGATGCTCGGACTTTATGCTGACCAGGTCTTCTCCATCGGTATCGCCGGCGAGACAATTCAACCGGTCGTTATCAATCGCAAACTGCGAAACATACCGGACATTGGTCTCTATTCATGGGCGCCAACGGCTTATTTCGGCGTCTATAAACCGGACACTTTCTGGCTCGAGGAATAGACTTAGAGCGTGTCCGGCTTAACTGGGAGCGGTTTGATGGCAAGCATTTTTCACATCAGCAAGGAGAATACCGCAGCGCGATGTTGCCATCGTGCGAGGATTTCGACGGTGCTGATGGGGAAAAGACTGCCACGCCGGATGCACTTGAAGCGTTTGAACTGTATGGATGAACCGCAATCGTTTGAGCTTGGCTTTTTGCGCCCTGGTCTTCGTCGCGCGGGTCTAACGGTGTTCGCACCGCGTCGCCCCACGCTCCTTGCCGGAACACAAAACCCCTGCGTTCAAACGATTCCATTTAAACCGGATACGCTCTAGTGCTGCGGTACATCTCGCTGAGATTTTTGGCCATGATCCCGACGCTGGTAATCGCCAGCATGCTGATCTTTGCCATTATTGAATTACCGCCGGGTGACTATTTTGAGAGCTATGTCGCTGAATTGCAGGCGTCGGGCGAAACCGTCGACCAGGCAAAGATTGAGTTTCTACGGCAAGAGTACGGTTTCGACAAACCGATCTGGCAGCGGTATTTCGGCTGGGTCGGAGGGATGTTTTTCGGCGACTTCGGCTATTCGTTTGAGTATGAGCGACCGGTTTCCGAACTGATCGGCAATCGACTCTTCCTGACGATACTGCTTTCATTCGCCACCATCATATTCACTTGGCTGATTGCCTTTCCCATCGGTATCTATTCGGCGACGCATCAGTATAGCTGGGGCGACTACGGATTCACCTTCGTTGGAATGCTTGGTATCGCAGTGCCGAATTTCCTGCTGGCGCTGGTGATGATGTACTTCGCCAATGTGTGGTTCGGTGTGTCGATCGGCGGGTTGATGGATCCCGAATATATCGACAAGCCAATGACGCTGGCCAAACTCGCCTCCATCCTTGAACACATGATCATTCCGGTCATCGTTATCGGAACTTCGGGAACGGCCGCAATGATGCGGCGGATCCGCGCCAATCTGATGGATGAGTTGCAGAAACAGTACGTTGTAACCGCTCGTGCCAAAGGTGTCGGACCGCTGAAAACGGTCTTGAAGTATCCATTCCGCATGTCGCTCAACTTCTTCATTGCCGACATCGGCAACATCTTGCCCGCCGTCGTCTCGGGTGCCGAAGTCGTGGCAATCGTGTTGTCACTGGAAACCACGGGGCCATTGCTGATCTCGGCTTTACAAAGCCAAGACATGTACCTGGCCGGCTCTTTCCTGATGTTCCTGGCCATCCTGACGGTGATCGGTGTCCTCATATCGGACATCGCGCTCGCCTTTCTCGACCCGCGGATCAGACTGCAGGGGAGGGAGAGTAAATGAGCTCCTCACCGCTGCCCGGAAACGGAAAACCGATTGACCATTTCGTCTCGACTGCCGAATTCAATCCCAGTACCGCTGAAAATCTGACGCCCGAACTGGAGGCTTACTACCGCGCGTCCCAGAAAAAACTGATGTGGTGGAAATTCAAGAACCACCGGTTGGCGTACTGGTCTGGTGTGTCGCTGGTCATTTTCTATATCGTCATCGCACTTGCCGAGTTCATCGCACCCTATGACCTGGCGCACCGGCATCCAGATTACATCTATGCACCGCCGCAGGGGATTTCGATCGTGCATGATGGTTCGCTGGCGATGCCGTTTGTCTATGGCCGAACGCAGCAACTCGACATGGAAATTCTCAAACGGGAATACCCAATCGACACATCAAAGCGGTATCAAATCCAATTGTTCTGCAAGGGCGACCCCTACCAGTTCTGGGGGCTCTTCAATGCGGACAGGCATCTGTTCTGTGCCGAAGGCGACGGCAAGATCTTCCTGTTTGGCACTGACCGGCTCGGGCGCGACATGTTCTCGCGCATCATCTATGGGGCGAGAATATCGCTAACGATCGGCTTGATTGGCATTGCTGTCAGCTTCGTTCTGGGTATCACGATCGGCGGCCTGGCCGGCTACTATGGCGGTTGGGTCGATATGATCGTTCAGCGCATCATCGAGGTGCTTCAATCCATTCCAAGCATACCGCTGTGGTTGGCGTTGGCGGCAATTCTGCCGGTCACATGGAGCCCGATCCTGATCTATTTCGGTATAACGATAATCCTGGGATTGCTCGATTGGACCGGATTGGCCCGCGCGGTACGATCGAAGCTTTTTTCGCTTCGAGAGGAGGATTACGTGTTGGCGGCGCAGCTTGTCGGTGCCCGACCGAGGAGGATCATAGCGCGCCATTTGATCCCCGGCTTCATGAGCCACCTGATTGCATCTGCAACGATCACGATTCCGACGATGATCCTCGGAGAGACCTCGCTCAGCTTCCTTGGTTTGGGATTGCGTCCGCCCGTGACAAGCTGGGGCGTGTTGCTCAAGGAGGCTCAGACAATCAACGTCGTTGTCCTATATCCGTGGTTGCTGCTCCCGGTTGCTCCGG
This sequence comes from Rhizobiaceae bacterium, assembly GCA_963669285.2. Taxonomy (GTDB): domain Bacteria; phylum Pseudomonadota; class Alphaproteobacteria; order Rhizobiales; family Rhizobiaceae; genus JAWKWH01. The sequence continues at coordinate 6,501 of CAXXSI010000009.1, forward strand.
TGATCATCGTCATTCTCGCGTTCAACTTCCTTGGTGACGGCCTGCGTGACGCAGCCGATCCCTATCACTGATCACCTGTATTCTTTCAGCTATCAATCAACGGAAGCAGAGCGTCGCGGAAAGTACGAACCGCTTGGGCGATATCGTGGGTTTGCCTAACATACGATCGCGCCGATTCCCCCATCTTCTTCCTGATATCCGGGCTTATCAGAAGCTTCCGAAGCGCATCGCCATAGGATGCTAGATCACCTTCCGGGCTAAGCAGCCCTGTTTTGCGGTGCTGAACGACGAGGGGAACACCCAGAGAATTGAATGCGACAACGGGCAATCCCTGCGATTGCGCTTCGAGGAAAACCAAACCGATCGCCTCACGCATCCCCGGCCAGGCCAGAATATCGCCGCGTCTGAACCAGGCGAGCACCTCGGCGCGGCTGATCGCTCCCGTCCAGTGGATGCGATCCATTTGTGCCCAATCAAAAGCTTTTTCGATCTGTGAACGCGAAGGTCCGTCGCCGATTATGACGAGGTTCCAGGCAGTGTCGGCAATTCGACCCAGCGAATTTGCAAGTGCGAGGTACGACTCTGTCTTGAAACCGGGGCGCATCATTCCCGGCGCGACAAGCAATGGTGCATTGTCGTGAAATGGTGGTTCGGCGATGTCTGATCGCAGTGCATCGAGTTCGGCGGTATCCACGAACGGCGCCAAAGGATGGATGGACCGCCTGTCGGTCATGAAACTCTCAAGATAGGCGAGATCGGATTGTTTGAGGCAGAAATTGATCGCCGCTGATCGCGTCGCCGACTGCACCTGTCGGCGGGCTTCGGTCCAGTCGCTGTCAGCTCCTTGCCCGGTGCGGCACGTCTCGGCGGTGACATAGGGAATTGAGAAGGCTTCGGCCATTGCCGGACCGAGCCAGTCGGGCGCCTTGCAATAGGGGTGATAGGTCAGCCAGATGCTCGGCCTTTCGTCGGCCTTCCTTTCGCACCAGTCGTGCTTCAGCCGCTCCAACTCGGCGATAGCCCCGCTTTTGCGCTGATCGAACAACTCGGGCGAAGGACGCTTCTGATAAGCGATGTAGCGTGAAGCGATCTCGACTTCAAAACCAGCAAGTTCCAAGGTTCGGACCATCAATCGAGCAATTTCGCGGTCCCCGGATGCGATGGGATGATCGGGCGGTTTGATCGGCGCATAGAAGGCTACCCGCGGTTTCATCTGCGGTCCGCCAGGATTTCGGTGACCATGCGGGCCATTGTCTCGGCACCCGACAGGTCGAGGCGCATTCGATCTCTTTTTTTATTCGCCATTGCTTCATCGATCGCGCTGGCGACATGTTCCGGTGTTTGCAGTTCCGGATCAAGCCGAACCGCCAGTCCCTTTTGATGCATGATTTCAGCGCGGCGGATCTGTTCGGTCTCGGTACCGTTGGATAGTGGCACCACAACTGCCCGGCAGCCGGATGAGAAAATATCCGCCGCGGTATTGTAACCGCAGCGCGATACGGAAAGTCGTGCGCCGGCAAGCGTCTTGCACAAATCCGGCAAAAAACGCCTCAATGCGATCTCGCTGCCAACCATGGATTCCAGTTGCCGGTAGTCGTCTGCGGCAAAGTTTATTCCGGTTACAATGCACCAGCGGGAATCCGCCAGGCAGGATATCGGTTTTGCCTTGATAGCGGCAAACAGCAGATCACGACCGAGAGCGCCGCCACCAACGCTGACGACAACATCGAACTCCCCTCGCGCACCTGTTCTCTCTGGTGCGGGGGGTGCGACGATGCCGGTGTAGCGGACCATTTGGGCGATTTCGTCGAACAGGGGAAACGTCGCCGCGAGACTGACCATATTCGGATCGCCGTGGACAAGGACATGGCCGAAATGGGTTTTAAGCGTTGCAACGGTTTCCAGGTCACGGCCAGGTTTGCGGTTCTCCTGCAAAATATCGCGAACGGATGCGATAATGACCGGTGGCAGTTTTCGGTTCTTTGCCGCCTGTAAAAGCGGATCAAGCTCAAACCGCATCTGCCGCCGGCCGAACGGAAACGCCTCGGTGATGATGGCATCGTGACCGCCGGTTTCGAAGAGATCCAGCAGCAAATCGCGTCGATGCGACTTGTAAGCTTCCGTAACGACGTTACCGCTTGCATCTTCCAGCGCATTGAAGGTTTCGGTTCCGGCGCGCAGCGGCGGCAGGAAATGGACCTTCGCGCCACCGGGATCAAAATTGGGCACCGGCTCACCACCATAGACGAGGTCGACATGATGGCCTGCCGCGGTCAGAGCTCGGACGATGCGCATTGCCCGGAATACGTGACCGACACCCATGAGATGTTGCACATAAAACAGGATGCGGGTAGACATGTTCAACGCACTTTCGGTTGCGGTTCGACGCCGGATTGGACAAACAATCCGGTCAGCTTGCCGATGGTCTGTTGATTGTCGAACTCATCGCGCACGCGTTTTGCCGCTGCCACTCCCAACCGCCTTCGCAATGCCGGATCGGTGGCGAGACGTTCAACCGCGCGGGTAAGCTCCCACGCACTGTCGGGTTCCACTAGAAGGCCGTTTTGTCCATCCTTGAACATCTCTACGATGCCTGAAATCGGTGTTGAGATGCAGGAAAGCTCCTGGCTTGCGGCTTCGACCAGTACATTGGGAAGGCCGTCGCGATCGCCATCGGCGGCGATCCGGCACGGCAGGACGAAGATGTCCGACGACCGGTACTTCGATATGACCTCGGTCTGAGGCTGCGATCCCATGAAGGTAACTCTGTCGCCTAGGCCAAGCGTTTCAACTTGCGCCTTCAGCGCGTCAGATAGAACGCCTCCACCGATGTGGGTCCAGCGCCATTGTAGCTTTTCCGGCAACAGCGCCAGCGCTTCGACCAGTGTATCCAATCCCTTCTTTTCCACCGCGCGACCGACGGTGACGATCTGGACAGGATCGTCAGCGCTGCTGCCATCGCGGACCTCCTTGCGCGCATCCGGTCGCGGAAAGCGCTCCAGATCGAGCCCGTGATAGATCAGGTGAACTCGTTCAGGACTACCGGACAGACTTTGCAACTGCTTGTGCCCGGATGCCGTACAAGTTGCAGTCCAGGAAGCAGAATTGAGTTTTTCGCTCAATTCCCAGTCCGGCGATGTCCAGATATCCTTGGCATGAGCCGAACAACTCCACGGCAGCTCCGTCATCCGGTGGGCATAACGGGTTACTGATGATGGTGTGTGAATGAAGTGCCCGTAAAGCCAACCCACATTCGCCGGCAGTTCGGTTGCCAACACGAGTGCTTGGCCAAAACGGCGGACGCGGTTGGCTGTCAGATCGCGCTTGAGATCGGCCAACCATTCACGCACCGCGGCCTTGTAGCCGGGCAGGCGCCGCGCCTTAAGCCATGAGCGAAAGACGCGCACGGGTTCCTGATGAAGATATTCCGGCAGGTAGGTGATGCCAGCGGCAATTTCATCATGAACGGGATGGGTCTTGGTATCCGTCGGATGTCTCAGCGAAAAAAGGTGCAAAGTGAATCCGGATCGCTCCAGTTCGAGCAATTCCTGAGCAATGAATGTCTCGGAAAGTCTCGGATATCCCTTCAAGATAACAGCAATGACTTTTTTCATTCGCCCGCCAACCCATCTTTGTTGGTCAGAATCTGCGAAACGCGCTTACCAATTGTCGCCAGCCCTTCAAACGCGAATTTCTTCTGGGCCTCCTGCTGCCGCTGATCGGTGATTAGTTGTTCAATCGCTTCTGCCAGACGCGACGGATTGGAGGCATCCGCAGGCGACATGACTGACGCCGCACCGAATTCTGCCGCATGCAGTGCGCGAATGGATTGTTCCTTTCTCGGTCGTTCCCGCGGAACGAACAAAACCGGTTTTCGCGCTTCGAGGATTTCGCAAAACGTATTGTATCCACACATTGCGATCACCGCAGATGCTCTCTCGATCAGATAGGATGTTTCGGAACGAAATGTCAGAACGTAAATCTGTTTTTGCGTTGCAGCGAAATCCTGAAGGTGCTCGAGAACCGGAGCAGGCATCAGCGGTCCGGAAAGTAAAACCAGCGGAAGAGTGATCGGCGAATGTGCGCAGGCTGCAAGAACCTGGCGCATGAGATTTTCACCGTCCTCACCACCACCTGCCGTGACCAAAATGTACTTGTCCGGCAAGACATCATTATCCGCATGCGGATGCGAAACCTTGTCTCGTTCGGGTGTTCCCAAAAACCCGACATAGTGGCAGGTGCGCATGATGTTTTCGGGCAAATCCAACCCATCCAGAGGCGCATGAAACCACTCTGGTCCATAGATCCATATCTCATCATAAAGGCCACTCAGGCGGTCGATGACGCCGCGCGAGCCCCATTCTTTGAGAAGCTTGTCGGGCGCGTCGAGCACGTCTCTGAGCCCCAAAATCTTGAAGGTATGGTTCGGCGCCGAGGCAAGTGCCTCGTCGAGTTCTCCGAGCAACCCAAGCGGCTCCTTGTCGGCAATCAGGATATCGGGGGCCTGCTCAAAAACGGCGCGTTTGAGAATTGCGGATCGCGCCGCCAGTAATTCATCGGTTGTCTGCCCGGCCAGCGGGGAAGAGTAGCTGCCATCGGGGTTCTTTGTTACCGGCGGCAGGCGGATGAGTTCGAGGCCGGGCAACGATGGAAAGTTGTCGGCCAGTTCGGAGCCGGTCGCCAACAGGATGCGGGCATCTGGATTAGCCTGGCGGATTGCCACGGCGATTTTTCGGTTCCGCCGCAGATGACCGAGACCGAAAGTATCGTGGCTATATAGAAAAATTCGAGGTGATGGTGTCAAAGCCGGCCGGACTTTCGCGTTTCGGCTTTGCTATAGTCCATTGGAAATGCAAAGAAAACCTCGGAATGGTCGTATGTCAGACTCGTGTTCATTGGTTTGCCGCTTTTCTGCAGGTCGTAATGCGGTCTTTAGAAAATCAAGCCGGTGTGAACGATCTGCAACCGTCAAAGACGCCAATGTGATTGCAATTGAGTCATATCGCCCCTTATCTGTGCGTATTATGCGCGTTTGCAACTAAACTTGAATCGAAATGCCAGGCGGATAGCGTCACATGACAAAGCGATCGATCAATTGGGAAACTCGGCGGAGTTTGTACTCCATCGTCTTAGTCCTGGCGGTGCTTTTGCTTGGGCCAGTCGGACCGGCGGCGGCGCAAACCGGCTTGCTGGACAGCATTGCCGGCTCTTCGGAACCCCAGAACAGCGAACTGGAAACCCTGATCGGCAAGGCAAGAGAGGAGGGATCGACCATCATTGTCATCAATCCTCCTGGGATGGACAAGGAGAAGGTTGAAGAAAAATCCATGCCGATGACCAGCGCCGCTCTGCTGCAGGCGCGTCAAAATCTCCGGCGAATGATGATCAAGTCACGTGATTTCCTCAAGGAATTCGATGACACACTCAAGGCGGCCAGTCCGGACGGTTCGCTGACATGGATCATCATTGCGATCGTCACGGCAGTCGGTGGCATGATGATCGGTCTGGGGATCTACAAACTTATTACCGGATTTCTGCGTGAACATTTTCGCAGCGCCCGCGAGCGAAAAAATCCTACGCGCGCGCAAAAACTCGGGTTCCTGCTAGCCCGATCAACTCTCCTGTTGGTATCGACGGGAATTATGTTCGGCATCGCGATATTAGTCGCTGTTATATTCGATACCGGTCACGAACCGACGCGCATGACCATCTTCACGATTGTGCTCAGCTACGCAATTTACCGAATTCTGCGCTACGTGATCTTTTTCAATGTGTTCGTTCCCGACTCTCCCAATTTACGGATGATCAACATCAAAGATGACCGGGCGAGGAAGATTTACCGGGACTGGTACATCGTCGTTGGTATTTCAGTGGTGTTGCTGGGCTTGTGCCAGTGGATCCTTGGTCTGGGTGTTAGCAAGGATATTCACAGTCTGGCATTCATCATGGCGTCCGGTATCTGTGCCTTGATGATCGGTTATATCTCGATCAGACACCGGCATGATCTGGTGGATATAATCCGCGGGCCCGATTCGTCAGGTGAGAAGGCGAGGGTACTCGAAACGATTGGTCGGGTGGCGTTGCCGCTAATCCTGATTTATCTCACCGCAGCATGGGCCGTAAGCACCTTCAGGCTGTCGCTGGAACTGCCTGATGGCTACATCCTAGTTGGTGCACCGATCATCATATTCATCGGTGCAAATTTCGCCTACGGCATTTTGATATTTATATTGGAACTGATTTACGAACGGCGCGAAAAGCGCTTCCGTCGCGACCGCCTGTTGCGAAATCTGCAGGAAAGCCGGGAGGCACGGGAGAGGGAGGCAGCCAAGCAGCCTCCGATGGAAGAAATCGACGATGTTGACGACATGATGGACGAAGGCGAGGAAATGATCGTCTATCAGGCGGAAGAACGGCCTGAAACCAATGTCGAATACCGACCGATCTTCAAAGGATTCTTCGAAAAGAGTATTGCCGCAGCGATTCTCGTTGTGTGTGTCGGCGAATTGGCCCGGATCTGGGGTGTCGATTATGGTCAGGATGGCGGCCACCCGCTACAGGCTGCACTCGATATTTTCCTGATCATCCTGATCGCGGTTTTCGCCATTCGATCATTCAACCAGTATATAGACCACAAAATCATCGAGGAAGGCGGTTCGCTTGACGACTCGCCGGCAGCGCCGGGAGAGGGCGACAGTGAAGGCGGTGTAGGTCAGTCGCGCCTGGCGACGCTGCTGCCGATTGTTCGCAATGTAGTCGTTGCTGCGCTTGTCATTGTCGTCGGAATGATTGCGTTGTCGTCGATGGGAGTGAACGTGGCGCCGTTGTTCGCTGGTGCCGGTGTCGTTGGTTTGGCGATTGGTTTTGGCGCGCAGACTTTGATCCGCGACATGTTCTCCGGTGTTTTCTTCCTTATTGATGACGCTTTCCGCAAGGGTGAGTATATCGAGGTGGGAACGGTGAAAGGCGTAATCGAAAAGATATCCGTACGCTCGTTCCAGCTACGCCACCACTTGGGTGCCGTCCACACGGTGCCGTTCGGCGAGATCCATCAATTGACTAACTTTTCGCGCGACTGGGTGATGATGAAACTGCCGTTGCGTCTCACCTACGATACCGACGTGGAGAAGGTGCGGAAACTGGTTAAAAAACTCGGGCAGAGACTACTCGAGCACGAGGTGATCGGGCACATGTTCATCCAGCCGCTGAAGTCCCAGGGTGTTTACGCCATGGAGGATTCGGCCATGATCATCCGCGTCAAATTCATGACCAAGCCAGGTGATCAGTTCATCGCGCGCAAGGTCATCTATGCCGAAATACGCGAGTTGTTCGAGCGCGAGGGAATTCAGTTTGCGCACCGCGAGGTGACGGTACGTCTTGCAGACGGCAAGAAAGCCGAAGATCTGAGCGATGAAGACCGTGAGGCCATTGCTGGGTCGGTGCGAAGCGCGATCGATGGCGACGAAGTGCAAAAGCCGGTGACGGCGGATCGGTAAGGCGCAGTGTCATCGAACGGTTTTTCGCCGACCTCAGATGCCGTCGTGAATGCGCCATTTGGCGAGTTTCGACCAGGAGCCGTCGCGCGGGGTGCATGGTGGCTTGCCACGACATCCTTGTTGCCCCGGTCTATGCGCAAATGGTTTCGAAAACGCCTGGCGCGCAGGTTTCCCGGGCCATTTGATATCGAGACCGAGGGCATCCGCCTGCGTGCCTGGCCGGCGGAGAACCGTTGCGACCGGGTTGTCACTGGCAAAGGCGAATTGCCCGAACGTCCTGAAAGGCAACTGATCGAACCATTACTGAAGCCCGGCATGACTTTTGTGGATGTGGGCGCCAATGTCGGTATCTACTCGCTGTTTGTATCGATGAAAACGGCGGGAAGGGCCAATGTTCTTGCGCTTGAACCGCATCCGCGAACCTTTGCGAAACTGAAGTGCAACTGTGTGCTTGGCGGCTTTGGCAACGTACGAGCCGTAAACCTGGCTGCGGGACCGAAACAGGACCAGGCGGCTTTATATAATGATGGCGGCGGCAATATCGGCGGTGCGTCGCTTTTGGCCGAGGCGGCTGGTGATGCCAGGTCGGTCGCAGTACAAATCGCTCCGTTAGCGGAGATATTGCAAGACAATGGAATAAAACACATCGATCTTCTGAAAGCGGACATCGAAGGATTTGAGGATCGCGCGCTGAAACCGTTGTTCGACGATGAGAAACTGAAGCACGTTTGGCCAGATGCGATTTTGCTGGAAACGGTTCACGAAGCGCTCTGGAACAGCAATTTGATTGCCGTACTCACAGATCGTGGTTACAAGATAGACGGCCGGACAGAGGAAAATGTTCTGTTGAAGCTGTAGCCGAGAAGCGCCTTTAATCTGATTCTGGGTGTTCACTCTTCATATCGACCAGCATGCCGGGTTTGGACAGGGCGTTACGAATCTGATCGGGAATGGGAATTGATTTGATGTTGCCGTCTTCCTGAATCTGGGCGTGAATTCGTATTGAGCGGCCTTGTGTGATCAACTCGCCTGATGACGAGTGGACGGCTTTACAGTCCCAATGCAGCGTTGATGTGGTCATTTTGGAAAGCTGGATGATGGTACGCACACGATCGCCATAGGCCGCCGGGCCGATGAACTTGAAATGGACGTCACCCATAACGAAAGCGGTTCTGTTCTCGGCGATCATCTTGTTGGTCGGAAATCCGACAGCGCGCAGCAGATCGTGTTCCGTGTCGTTGAACCAGGCCAGCATCAGGGGGAAATAGACCAGGCCGAAGGGGTCGGACTCCCCCCAATTGACCGTCAATTCACGCGAATACATGATCATGGATAAACGACCCAACCTGAAATAAACCGCCGGAACCTACTGTGTTTGATTGCGCTTGAAAAGCGTTTGTCGCCGAGCCATTGGTTCGAGCGTTAATTCCACATTCGAGACGCTGCCGGATTCGCTTTTTCACGCTGTCGTGCGCAACAGCCTGGCTTGGAAGTAGCTGGTGCCATCAAGTGCAAACTCAATCGTCAGGTCACCACCCATCGCCCGCATGATGGCCCTGCTGATCGGCAATCCTAACCCTGAGCCATAATCATGGCTTGTGCCGCTGCCCCTGGCGAATTTCTCGAAGACAATACCGGCATCCTTGCGGCCAACACCGCCGCCATTGTCGATCACATCGACGAACACGCCATTGCCGGCGCAGTCTGCCCGGATGAAGATTTCGGGCTCCTCGGAACGATTGTATTTCACCGCGTTTGACAACAGATTGATCAGGACCTGTCGCAGGCGGTCGCGGTTGGCCCTGACCGTCAGGTCCGGCGGGATGTCGCCGATCCTGATGTTTACGTCCAGCTTCTGGGCCATGCCCGATATCGTATCGAGCGCCTTTGAAATCGCCTCGCGCAGTTCAATAGACTCAATATCAAGCTTTGCGGTACCCGCCTCGAGCCGGCTGACGTCGAGGATTTCGTCGAGCAGGCGGGTCAGGCGAACACTTTCCTCCTGGATGATCGATGCGAATTTGTCCCGCTCGGCATCGGTGATGTCTTCGGTGCCGAGCAGGATCTCCGAGAACGAGCGGATAGACGTCATCGGTGTTCGCAATTCGTGGCTGACCTGGCTCAGGAATTCATCCTTTTGCGTGTCGAGTGCCTGTAACCGTTCATTGGCGGTGCGCAGCTGCTGCGCGGCTCGCTCAAGTTCTTCGGATTTGTCGGCAAGCTGTTTGGTCGTCTCGATGAGTTGCTGGGTTTCGTCCGCAATACTGAACAGTTCGGTCATGCCCACCGTCTGACGGCCGGCTATTCGCGTGACCATGGCATGGGCGGAGGAAGCACCGATTGAACCGGAAAGCTCCCGCTCAAGCCGCGAAATCACCGCGTCTGTGGGATGAGGCAAACCGGATGTGCCTTGCGTTCTGGCGAGATCGTCAAACAACCGGCGGGCGGGATCGGCGCCAAGTATGCGTTGTGCCAGAATAAACAAATCCTCAGATTGCGCAGATCCGGAAGCAAAACCCGTAGGTGCGCCGCCCGCCGAACGATAGACATCGACAAACAGCGTGCCCTGCATCCGTTCAATATCGCCCGGTTGCGCCAGGCTCGATACGATCAGAAAAACAAGCGCGTTGGATCCGACGCTCCAAATGACGGCATGAACAACAGGGTCCAGATCGGTGAGACCCAATAATGATTGAGGTCTGAGCGCCGCGATACCGAAGAGCCCTTCAGATATGGTGGCGCTGTCCAGTATGAAGCCGCCGCTGAAACTGGGCAGAAACAGCGTGTAGGCCCAAAGAATGAAGCCGATCAGCAATCCGGCAATCGCACCGGCGCGATTGGCGCCACGCCAAAAAATGCCGCCCAAAAGGCTGGGAAGGAACTGCGCCACTCCGACAAAGGCGATCAACCCGATCGCGGCAAGCGCATCGGAGCCGCCGCTGACCCAGAAATAAAGGAAACCGAGGCCGAGGATACCGGCGATGCTGAACCGACGTGAGATCAGTACAACCGATCTCACATCACCGCTGATGGCGGTGCCTGCTGGTAATAATCTTAGCGCTATCGGAGTGACGATGTGGTTTGACACCATAGTCGAAACCGCGATTGCCGCGACGATGACCATCGAGGTTGCTGACGAAAATCCTCCCAAAAACGCGAGAAGCGCCAGCGTGTTTTGATCCTGTGACAATGGCAGGGAAAGTACATACAGGTCGGGATTAGCGTCCACGGGCATGATCTGTTGACCGACGAGCGCGATCGGCAGGGTGAATATGGACATCCCCAGCAGGTAGAGCGGGAACAGCCAGGAAGCGGTCGACAGGTGACGCTCCTCGATGTTCTCGACAACGGTGACCTGAAACTGGCGGGGCAAGCAGATGATTGCGGTTGCTGACAGAAAGGTAAGTGTGACCCATCTTGCGCCGAATATGCCGTTGTTGCCTTGAAGCACTTCAGGTGAAACATCGGCAAAGACATCACCAAATCCGTTGGAGATGCCGTAGGTGGCGAAGATACCGACCGCCAGCAAAGCGACAAGTTTGACAATGGCTTCAATTGCAATGGCCGCAACGACACCATGATGCCTTTCATTGGCGTCGATGTTGCGGGTGCCGAACAAGATAGCGAACAATGACATTCCCGCTGCGACCCAGAATGCGGTTGTCGTGGCATTGGCGCCGCTGGCGATCACCCCGTAACTGCTGGTGACCGATTGCAGCTGCAGTGCAATGTAGGGTGTGGTGGCGATCAGCGCGATCAGGGTAACCAACACTGCCAGACTGGAACTCTTGCCGTATCGCGATGATATCAGGTCGGCGATGGATGTGATGCGATGCGCCCTGCCGATGCGGACCAGCTTTCGCAACAACCACCACCAACCGACAAACACCAGCGTCGGGCCGAGATAGATGGTGATGAATTCAAGCCCGTTGCGGGCTGCCGATCCAACCGCGCCGTAAAAGGTCCAGGAGGTGCAGTAAACCGATATCGACAGCGTGTAGATCACCGGCGAATGCAACCAGCCGATCGACTCCCGTCGGGTGCGGCGATCAACGATGAATGCCACGGCAAAGAGGATCGCTACATAAGCCAGGCAAGAGACAAACAGGACATTGACGGAGAGCATCAGTCGCCCGACCCGGCCGGATTTCTCGTGGCATCAGGTTCATCTGCCTTGGCCAGCGGTCTGGACAGGATGGCCGCTCCCGCTATCAACGCGATCCACACGGTAAAAATATAGGCCAATGCAAAGGGGAATCCGGCCAGTGTCGTGTCTGCCAGCGCAATACCTGCGACCGGCGGCAATAGCAACGTCGCGCCGGCGATCACAAGTGCGGCGGATCGATCGCGGATTTTTCCATGGGACGTTCGGGATATTGCTCGATTCGGCTCCATGCCGATCGTTCAGGCGCCGGCGCTGGCCGGACGTCCCTGCGCAAGTGTTTCAACCGCGGAAATGATATCAGCATTGGAAAACGGCTTGGTGATAAACAGATCAGCGCCGCATTCAAATGCGGTTTCCCGGTCTTCACGCTGCCCCTTAGCCGTCAACATTAACACCGGCAGATCGCTTCCCCGGCTGTCGGCGCGAAGTCGCTGCAGTATCTCGTAGCCGTCCATATTCGGGAGCATGACGTCCAATACCAGAACCTGGGGCGAACTGGTCAATGCCAAATCCAGGGCCCGGAGACCATCCGGCTCGACCGCCACCTCAAATCCTGCCTTTTCAAGCAGGAATGTCAGTGACTCGACAATGTTCGGTTCGTCTTCGGCGACGAGTACACGCTTCGTCATGTGCAGTTGCTCCTCCGTGACTGCTCTCCCATTTGCCTGCCACAAGATCAATTAGACAAAAGATTATGCCGCGCGCGTCCCGCCCGTGGCGTGTTGCCAAGAGCAATCCATTTGACAGCCGTCCTGGTTACCAACCCAAAATTGGATCCTCTACCCTGTGGTTGCAGTTTTTGCGCTGACACAGGCGGCAGTTGGGTCCAACATCCTCCACCGCGGCTGAGTGATCCGGTGCGTAAACGGTCTGACGGGCGTCGCTCTCCGTCATCGTGATCATGTCGGTGACGTAATTGCGCGGTTTGCCAAAGCCGAATTGCCCAATATGGCGGGCGCGTGCGACAAATACAAAGCGGTCGCCATTGGGAAATTTCACACGCTGCCGAAACACCGTTTCGGGCGCCTGTTGTGCCCTAAACAATGTCCAAAGAGGACATGCCGCTGCGTGGCGCGGAACGGTCAAATGTGCCAGCCCGAGCATTTCGGTTATTGTCCCGGCCGCATTGGCGCAGACATAACCGAATTGCGGACCGATACCCGACAATGCTGTCAGCCGTCGACATAGCATACCGATATCGACATTGAACGACTGGGCCAGTGTTTCGATGTCGTAACGGGCAGCGGCGGCCTCCTGTGCAAATGGTTCCATTGGCATCAGTATGGCGCCGATCGCATAACTGCGCAGTTTTAAACGGGCACGATTGGCTGCCGCCGATGTCGACAAGCCGGTCTCGCTTTCGACAAGTTTCCCGATCGTCGGCGACAAGTGCTCGTCAATCAGCTCGGCAGCTATGGCGTGCCGCGGGACGGGCCGTTGATCGACCAGTTGCTCATGCAACATGCGCGTGGCGTCTTCGATCTTGTCGAACCGGTTGCCATGTGCTTCGAACAGCGCCTCAACTTCATCGACCGGCGTCAAGATACGCTCGGTATCCTCAATGCCATCCAGATAGCTGGCGAGTGCTTCTCCGATTTCCGACAGAATGCGGCTTTCATCATGAATGATGTTGTCGAAACGTCTCTTTCGTTTTTCAGGCAGGTCAGCATTCTCATCGAGAATCTCGGCAGCCGAGCGTATGGCTGCAATGCGGGTGAGCATGCGGTGAACCGTTTCGTTCAAAAACGGGTCGTTGGCCATACGGTCCGACAACGCACGCGCGTGCTCCATGGCTTTCTTTTCGGATAGTGACAGTGCTCCGACGAAACGCGCCCAGCCTGGAAACCGCCCAATCAGCTCGCCCACCTGATCCCACTCAATATCGAAGTTGTCGGCCGGGTGATGGTGAGCGATCTCGACAAGGTGTTCCTGTAACCGTCTTTCAGATTCGCCTTCAAGGTCCGCGGCATCCATCGAAAGTGCACGCGCGATTTCGGGCAGCAGCCTGTTTGTGGCCGGTCGCTTGTTCCACTCGATCAGGTTGAGATAGGAGGCGGAAATCCCGACCTTTTTTGCCAATTGGGCCTGGCTCATACCAGCATCGCGCCGATAGCTGCGAATTCTTGATCCGACAATCATTGCCGTCATAACCACTTCCCCCTTGCCTTGGCGCTTGCCGGCAGTTTTGTAAATTATTTACATTTCAAAATCTAGTTCATGAAAATAATTTGCAAAATAATATAATAATACCAATGGGTTATATCAAGATTGACATTTCTTTGACAGATTACTGGTGGGTGCCAATTTCGCCCAGCGACATCATTGCGGCAAACTTTCCATTGCGCAGCAGGTCGCTTTCCAGGGAACTTCATCGGGAGAACATGTGATGACAAAAATTTACACCAGCCGCCGGGGACTGCTTAAAGGCTCTGCTGCAGCAGGTCTCGCGCTGGCGACGCCGACAATCTTTACCAGCAAGGTCTGGGCGGCCGGTTACACCAACGAACCAACCGGTGATACGGTTACGCTTGGTTTCAATGTGCCGCAGACCGGTGCTTATGCGGATGAGGGCGCCGACGAGCTTCGCGCCTATGAACTTGCCGTTGAGCATATCAATGGTGAAGGCGATGGAGGAATGCTCAACACATTTACCTCCAAGGCGCTTCAGGGTAACGGCATCAACGGCAAGAAGGTCGTTTTCGTTACCGGGGACACGCAAACGAAATCGGACGCCGCTCGGGCAAGTGCCAAGCGCATGATCGAGAAGGATGGCGCCATCATGATCACCGGCGGTTCATCCTCCGGTGTTGCAATCGCCGTTCAGGGCCTCTGCCAGGATGCCGGCGTTATCTTCATGGCTGGCCTCACTCACTCCAACGACACCACCGGCAAGGACAAGCGGGCGAATGGCTTCCGCCACTTCTTCAACACCGAGATGTCCGGTGCGGCGCTGGGTCCGGTGCTGAAGAATGCGTTCGGTTCCGACCGTACTGCGTATCATCTCACGGCTGACTACACCTGGGGCTGGTCGCAGGAAGGCTCGATCAAGAAGTACACCGAAGCACTTGGCTGGAACACAGCCGCTGCGGTTCGTACCCCGCTCGGCGCCGGCGACTTCTCGCAATACATCACTCCGGTGCTGAATTCGGGTGCCGACGTGCTTGTTCTGAACCACTACGGCCGCGACATGGTCAACTCGCTGACACAGGCGGTGCAGTTCGGTCTTCGCGACAAGCAGGTCAACGGCAAGGACTTCGCAATTGTTGTGCCGCTTTACAGCCGTCTGATGGCTCAGGGCGCCGGCGAGAATGTCAAAGGCATCTTTGGTTCAACCAACTGGCACTGGTCATTGCAGGACGAGGGCTCGAAGGCTTTTGTCAAATCGTTCGGCCAGAAATACGGCTTCCCGCCGAGCCAGGCAGCACACACAACTTACTGCCAGGCCATCCTTTATGCGGATGCCTGCCAACGTGCGGGCACGTTCCGTCCGTCGGGTGTCGGTGCGGCACTGGAAGGTTCCAAGTTCGACGGTCTTGGAAACGGGCCGACCGAATATCGCGCTTCCGACCACCAGTGCTTCAAGGATGTGCTGGTTGTGAAGGGCAAAGAGAATCCGTCGTCCAAGTTCGACGTTCTCGAGGTCGTCGAAGTGACGCCGCGCGCGCAGGTGGAATATGCTGCGGATATGCTCGGCGGTGAGCTTGGCCCGTACAACGACGGCGCCTGATTTAGCGCCAACAACAAACGGCTATCTCCGGTCGATCCGGAGGTAGCCAACCTTTCGACGGGGACAATTCACCAATGGACGCAATTCTGCTGCAAATCCTCAACGGTCTCGACAAGGGCGGCGCCTATGCGCTGATCGCACTGGGACTGACGATCATTTTTGGTACGCTGGGCGTGGTAAATTTCGCCCACGGTGCATTGTTCATGCTCGGTGCATTTTGCGCTGTCACCGTCAAATCGCTGCTTTCGGCGGAAAAAGTGACGCTTGATCCTGACAAGCTGACCGCCTGGGGCACGCCACTTGAGATCAGGCAACCTTACGTGGAAGCCTGGTTCGGCGAATTCGGCACGACAATCCTGAATTACTCGGTGCCATTGTCTATCCTGATCGCAATTCCAGTGATGCTGATCTTCGGCATTGTCATGGAGCGCGGCCTCATTCGCTATTTCTATAAACGTCCGCATGCCGAGCAGATTCTCGTGACATTCGGTCTTGCCATTGTCTTGCAGGAAATCATCAAGAGCTTCTTCGGTGCAAACCCAATTCCCCAACCGGCCCCCGATGCAGCTCGCGGTATGATTGACTTTGGCACCATGATCGGTTTCCAGGCCGGCAACGTGGTTTATCCGGCCTGGCGACTGATCTACTTCCTGTTTTCGCTCGGTGTCATCGGCGCAGTGTTCGCGTTTCTACAGTTTACGACGTTCGGCATGGTGGTTAGGGCGGGCATGGCCGACCGGGAGACCGTTGGCATACTCGGCATCGACATTGACCGGCGTTTTACCATCGTCTTCGGGATCGCCGCGGTGGTCGCGGGCCTGGCCGGCGTCATGTACACGCCAATTCTCAGTCCCGACTATCACATGGGTATGGATTTCCTTGTCTTGAGTTTCGTGGTCGTGGTCGTCGGCGGGATGGGCTCTCTCGGCGGTGCTGTGGCAGCCGGATTCATGCTCGGCATTCTGCAGAGTTTCGCTTCCATGAATGAAGTCAAGAACCTGCTTCCCGGCATCGATCAAATCATCATTTATCTCATTGCAGTCGTCATTTTGCTGGTTCGCCCGCGGGGGCTGATGGGTCGCAAAGGCGTGATGGAGCAATAGGCCATGAATTTCTTCTCAATGAACCGTCGCGATTTCATTCTATTCGCCAGCTTTTCGGCTGTCGTTTTAGCCGGCCCGTTGATTTTTACCCCGATTGGCGCCGGCTACCCCGATTTGCTGCAGAAGTTCGCCATTTTCGGCATCTTTGCAATGGGCTTCAACATTCTGTTCGGACTGACCGGTTATCTGTCCTTCGGCCACGCCGCATTTCTCGGGGTAGGGTCCTACACGGCGGTCTGGACCTTCAAGCTGTTCAGCATGAACCCGTTGCCGGCAATCTTGTTGGCGACTCTGCTTGGCGGGATATTTGCTGCAGTAATCGGTTTCATATCGATGCGCCGTTCCGGCATTTACTTTTCGATCCTCACTCTGGCTTTCGCGCAGATGAGCTACAATCTCGCCTATTCGGTGCTGACGCCGATTACCAATGGTGAAACCGGGTTGCAGCTGTCTCAGTCCGACCCGCGGGTGCTCGATACAATGTTCGGGCGCGATTACGGTGCGGTTCTTCCGTCGTCGGACCTGTTCGGTATCAACATGTCGGGCTATCCCGGATTTTACTTCTGCGCCGTGACGTTGATCATTTGCTTCCTGATTTCGATGCGCATTTTCAACTCGCCGTTCGGCATGATGCTGCGTGCGGTCAAATCCAACCAGAACCGCATGAACTACACCGGCCTCAACACCAGGCCCTACGCACTGGCCGCGTTTGTTATCTCCGGCATGTATGCCGGACTGGCCGGTGGTCTGATGGCTGTGACCGACCCCTTGGCGGGCGCAGAGCGCATGCAGTGGACCGCGTCGGGTGAAGTCGTGCTGATGACAATCCTTGGCGGTGCGGGAACCCTGCTCGGTCCGGTGATCGGCGCCGGTGTCATCAAATACTTCGAAAACATCTTCTCCGCATTCAACGAGGGCATCCTGCTGGCCGCTTTCGATTTCCTGCCGGAAACGTTGCAGCACGCCGCCGTTGCCATTGCCTCGCTCTTTGTCGGTGAAGGCTGGCACCTCACTCTTGGCGCGTTGTTCATGTTGATCGTCATCTTCCTGCCCGGCGGATTGATGGAGGGTTTCAACCGGCTGAAAAACCTCTTTGCCAAACGGCCCGATGATGAGGGAACAGAAACCGTCCAAACGGCCGAAGCGGCGGCATAGGAGAGGGATAATGAGCATTCTTTCGGTCAAGAACGTCAACAAGTCCTTCGGCGGCCTGCGCGCGCTGAACAATGTGAACCTGGAAATCGAGGAAGGCACCGTCCACGCTATCATCGGCCCCAACGGGGCCGGAAAGTCGACCTTGTTGAATTGCTTTGTCGGCCGACTGGAACCGGATACGGGCTCGGTAACGTTCGATGGCAAGTCGCTGCTCGGCATCAAGCCGCATGAGATTAACCAGACCGGAGTGAGCCGGGTGTTCCAGACACCGGAAATATTCGGTGATCTTTCCCTGTTGGAAAATGTCATGATACCGGCCTTCGCCAAGCGCGACGGGGCGTTCAAGATGAACGCCTGGAGCCCGGTTGCCGACGAAACTGCGTTGTGCACGGAAGCCATCGAGATGCTATCGGATGTAGGCCTGGCGGAGAAAGCCGATGATATCGCCGGGCGGCTTTCGCGTGGCGACAAACGCCGGCTGGAGCTTGCCATGTGCCTGGTGCAGCAGCCGAAGTTGTTGTTGCTCGACGAACCGACCGCCGGCATGGCGCGTGCGGATACCAACAACACAATCGACCTGATGAAGCGCATCGCCTCGCGTGGCGTCACCATGGTCGTTATTGAACACGACATGCATGTGGTGTTTTCGCTGGCCGAGAAAATTTCAGTGCTCGCCCAGGGAACCGTGATTGCCGAGGATTTGCCCGACAACATCAAGGGAAATCCGAAAGTGCAGGAGGCCTATCTGGGTGGAGCCCACCTGTGACGGCGCTCAGACTGGTAGAGGATACGATGGAAGCCAAGGTCAAAAACCAACAAACGCTGCTCGACGACGGCCAGTTCAGCGGCCACGCACCGGGTAAGAAACCGGTGCTGACGACGGGCGGCCAGCCCGCATTTTTCTCCTGTTGGGACATTCATGCCTATTACGGTGAAAGCTACATCGTACAGGGTGTGAGTTTCGATATCCGCGAAGGCGAGATTGTTGCCCTGTTGGGCCGCAATGGCGCCGGAAAAACCTCGACGTTGCGAACGATCGCACGTGTTGATACCCCTGAACTCAGGCACGGCGAGATCTGGCTCGATCACAAACCACTGCACGAAATGAAGGCGCATCAAGCTTCAAGGCTGGGCATTGGACTTGTGCCCGAAGACCGCCGCATCATTCAGGGTCTGACGGTTGAGGAAAATCTCAAGCTGGCTCAGATTGCACCGCCGGTGGGTTGGTCGATCGAGCGCATATACGACCTGTTCCCGCGCCTTGGAGAGCGACGCAACCAGGAAGGCACGACACTGTCGGGTGGTGAGCAGCAGATGCTTGCCATCGGTCGGACGCTTGCAAGAGACGTCAAACTTCTGCTGCTCGACGAACCTTATGAAGGACTTGCGCCTGTGATCGTGCAAGAGATCGAAAGAACACTGGAACAGATCAAGACGTTGGGCATGACCACAATTATCGTCGAGCAGAACGCCATCGCAGCACTGCATCTGGCCGATCGCGCGATCATTCTCGACATGGGAACCGTCGTGTTCGACGGCAAAGCGCAGGAAGTGTTGGATAATGCCGATCTGCGTCAGCAATATTTGGCGATTTGAGTTTTTGCCCCAGTAGTTGGAACGCCGGATGGCTCAAACGAACAAAAATCCTACCTTGGCCCTCAGCACCAAGGTCGAGGAAGATTTTGTCGGTCCCTTGACCGCGCTTCGCGGGGCACTGGAAATCCTGCGCGACTACCCGGACCTCAACGAAAGAAAGCGAAATGGCTTTGTGTCCAATGCACTGCGCAGTTGCCACCGACTCGAACAGGCGGTGAATGATCTGGCCGATGCGGTCTACGCCGCCGGCGAAGAAGATGAGGATGCTGTCGATGTTCTACAGCCCGAGGTGGAATCACATTCAGAATTCTTTGTCGTGCACGACGACGCTGAGATCATGGAGTTGGAGTTCGCCGGCATGGTCTTCAAGAACTCGAAGACCGTCAACGATGTGTTTGATACGATCGAGGCGCACGTAGCGCGTTCCGGTAAACGTTGGTACTTCGTCATAAACATGGAAGGCTGCAGCATCTGGCCAGAGGCCTGGGTCGCCTTTGCGCACCGAGGCAAGAAGCTTAAAATCAAATCATCCAGGGGTATTGTGCGGTTTCAGTCGATTGGCGCGGAGACGTCCGTTCCGGGCAGCGCCGACGAAGATCACGTAGCAACCCGCGAGGCGGCCTTTGCCCGCATCGAAGAAATGAAAATGACCGGTACCGGCTGACATTGTGATGAATTGCGCTCCGCGTTCAAAGTGAACGCCGGTCCGCAGTTGATCAGCCGGCAAGATGCTTGGTATCCCTTATCGGACGAAACCCCAATGTATGAGCAAATTCATGGCGAAACCCATCGTTGACAAGGCCGAGGTGTCGATCGATTTCCCCGACAAATTTTATCACGGCTCGTTCGGCCGTTCCTGCAGTTTCGACGTCAAAATTGACGATGACGGCTACCATATTTCGCTGGACAGGCCGGGCCCCGAACACCGGCATGTGAGCTTTCACCTGCAGCACCATTTGTTTGTCAATATCCTCGAAGCGATCACAGAGCAGATCAGCGAGGACGGCGAGATCTCCATCGGCGATCTGGAGCAGTTAAAGACAACCGTCGCGGAGTTGTCCGAGACGGTGAAAAAGCGATTGGCAGCGTCGGATGACTAGACGGTACGCATGACATTGATCCGACTTGGTTTTCGGGAGCAATGTACTAGACGAGCAATACAGCTGCGCCGTCAATAGAGCCCGCGCGGACGGCCGCAATCGCATCGTTTGCATCCTGCAGCGGAAACGCAACAGTGTGGGTTTCAATCGGTACCCGGGGTGCGATTTCGAGGAAGTCGATTGCATCCTGCCGGGTCAGGTTGGCAACTGAACGGATCTGCCGCTCACCCCACAGAATGTCGTAGGCAAAAGCCGGTATCTGGCTCATGTGGATGCCAGCGCACACAACAGTTCCCCCTTTACGGAGCACACGCAATGCGGCCGGTACCAGACTGCCAACCGGAGCGAAGATGATTGCGGCGTCAAGCTCCAGGGGAGGGCGCTGATCTGAACCACCAGCCCAAACGGCACCGAGTTTGCGCGCAAATTGCTGTGATTGATTGTCATCCGGCCGTGTGAACGCATAGACATCGCGACCCTGCCAGATTGCTACCTGCGTGACGATGTGCGCTGCTGCACCGAAACCATAGATACCGATGTTTTCGGCCCGCCCCGCCATGACCAAGCTGCGATAGCCGATCAGGCCCGCACACAACAGCGGTGCGGCTTGTTCATCGGAATACTGTTCGGGCAGGGTGAAGCAGTAGTCCGCGTCAGCCACGATATACTCAGCAAATCCGCCATCGCTTGTGTAACCGGTAAAGCCAGGTTCATCGCAGAGGTTTTCCTGCTCGTGAATGCAATACCAGCACCTGCCGCAGGTATGTCCCATCCAAGGAACGCCGACACGGTCTCCGATCGCGAAATCCGAAACACCTGGGCCGATTGCATCAACTGTTCCAACCACTTCATGGCCGGGAATTATCGGCAAGTGAATGTCAGGGAGTTCATCGTCGATGAGATGGATGTCGGTTCTGCACACGCCGCAACTTCGTACGGCGACACGGATTTGTCCTTTCAATGGTACCGGTGTGGGCACCTCGGCGTATTCCAGCGGACCACCGGCCGACCTGAGTATCATTGCTTTCAATGCGGTGGCCTCCCGGACTTCGCAGACCACCGGCTAAGGTGTGGATCAATCACTTTCCAGCGAGACGATATAGGCTACGAGATCGTCGATGTTCTGAGGTGTCAGAATGTAAGCGATCTGCGGCATGCTGACGTGAAGAGGCGGAAAGGCGATCCGCGCAAGAATCTGGTCGGAAGATCTGAACACCGCGATGGCCGCAAAACTCGGAGGGTGCATTTTGAACTGCCCGCCCGGTTCGACATCATGACAACGTGTGCACCATTCCCTTGCGAGGTCTCGGCCTGAATCGGGATTTCCCTGCGCATACATTGCGCCACAAGTAACAAGCGAGAGCGTTCCCGCGAGGAACGCAGAGCGAAGTGACCGCATGTTTCTTCCTCCCTTAGCGAAACTGTATTAACCGTTTGCCGGGTTCGAAGGTTAAAAACACCACAGGTCGTTGCCAATGATATCCGTCAATGCGTATCGATTACCTGCCAACAGGGGCGTTGGCTGGCTCAGCCGGAAAACTCTCAAGACCACTTTGCGCCGGGCTTGAGCTATTTCACCGTCTCTTTCAGATAATCGCGCAGATCGGTTGCCAGTTCGTTTTCTCGTGTTCGAAGCAGGCTGGTTTTTGTTTCGTCCTCGAATGCACCTTTCGGCAGTTTGTGAGCGATACCCTTATGGCAGTCGATACATGTCTTGCCTTCATCGAAGCCTTCTTCATGGCGATCGGCCGACCGAGATTCCTGCATGTCGAAATCCATCGATTCGAAGTCATGGCAGTTACGACATTCGCGGCTGTCGGTGGCCTGCATGCTCTTCCAGACCCGCTTGGCCAACTCCAGGCGCTTGGCTTCGAATTTCTCCTTGGTCGATATTGAGCCGACAATCTTGTGGTAGAGTTCACTGCTGGCCTTGATCTTGCGAATGACCTTGTGCGTCCACTCCTTGGGCACATGGCAATCCGTACAGATCGCCCTTACGCCGCTGCGGTTCGAGTAGTGGATCGTCTCGGTATATTCCTCATATACGTTCTCCTGCATCTCATGGCAGGATATGCAAAAGGTCTCTGTGTTTGTCATCTCCATGGCCCAGTTGAAACCACCCCAAAAAATGATCCCCGCAAGTCCGCCGATGATGATCAAGGCACCCAGGGAAAACGTTTTCGCCGGGCTGCGAAATGCGCGCCATGCACGCGCAAAGATATTTGACGATTGGTTTTCCTGGGTCATTTCCTCTCCACGTCCCTCCTCGAGAATCACTTTTGGTCATATCGTCATCCGGCTAGCGGCACAGGCAGCTGTCCCAAGTTAATCCGCCGAATCTCGTTTCAGGTGGTGCTGGTTACTGCTCCACCGTTTCGAACGTGTTTTCCACCAGCTCATCGACGTTCAGTTGCGGCGAATGGCACTGGTTGCAGGAGTATCTGCGCATGTCCAAATCATCGGTGATAGCGCCATCGGAGACCAGGAAATGGCTATCACCCATTTTGGGGGCCTTTTCTTCCTTGTAATGTGCGGCATCATGGCAGCGAAGACAGGTGTTGACCTGCAATGTGATCTCGTCCTTGTCGATCTTGTGCGGTATCGAAGGTGGTTGTTGCTTCCAGCTCTTTGCGAAACCGCCCTCCATCGTCTCCTGCTTCCTGCGATCGAATTCCTCGGCAACCGCATCGAGCGGATGGTCGCCACGCAAACTGATCATTTCCGCTTTTGCGGCGATACCTGCGCTGGCGCTCAGGAATGCCATCGAGAGGGCCGTCATGAGAATCTTCTTCATGGTTTTCTCCTTCGTATCCGCCGGAATATCCGGGAAGTGAGTGAAAGGTCGTCGTGGCCAATTAACGGCCACGGTGTTGAGGCTTCAGGCGCTGTTTTCATGCATCGCTCCTTGCGCCGCGGGTTTTGTGTCAGCGCTGCGGGTTCGGCCAAACCGCGGACCGAATTCGAAAACCGAGTGCGGACAAATATCGATACAGCGCGCGCAGTTTGTGCAGGCGCCGGACAGGATCACCGGACCGTTGTCTTCATGACCACGCCGGCCACCATTCAGCGCCGGCGCGATGACCTGCGGTTCGGGGCAAACCTCGTAGCATTCCATGCAATCGTCGCACGCCAGTTTGTTGTCAGCACGAATGCGCACCAGACTGGCTGATCCGATCAGTCCGTAGAAGGCTCCCATCGGGCATACGTGGCCGCACCAGCCATGTCGCACGATGAAGAGATCGAGCAGGAATATCGCCACGATGACAGACCAGCCGGCGCCCATGCCGAAAATCAGGCCGCGGTGAAGCATCGAGACCGGATTGATGAGCTCGTAGGCCAGTGTTCCCGTTACCAGTGCGAGTGCAAGCACCGATGCAAGCATCCAGTAGCGTGCGTTGCGGCTGATGCGCGCCGTGCCCTTGACGCCAAGCCGGCGGCGCAGCCAATGGGCGGTATCGGTGACGATATTGACCGGACAGACCCATGAACAATAGGCGCGACCGCCGATGACCAGATAAAAGGCGAAGACGATTGCCGCTCCGGTTATCGCCTCGGTGGCGACCGAGAAATGCCCGGCCGCGATCATCTGGGCGAATAGCAGCGGTTCTGTCATCGGCACAGTGTCGGCAAATACGCTCGATGCCAGATTGCCCTTGAGCAACCAGATGCCACCGAGCGGTCCTGCCATGAACAGCGCAAGTATCAGCAATTGGCTGATGCGCCGTAATATCAGCCATTTGTGGGCGCCAAACCAGCCCTTGGCCTCGATGGCATCGTGGCCCAGCCTGTCAATCGCCTGCGCCATCACTTCGCCTCCCTGATGCCCTTGCGCAGCGTATCCAGCGCTGTGCCGCTTCCGGGAGAATCTGCCGATGTATCGTCAATAAGCCCACGTCCGGCGTGGTCGTAGCGCTTGCCGGCGGGTAGATTATATTTGTGCTCGGGATCGGGTGTTACCAGAGCGTCGCCGGCATCTTCCTTTTGTTTCCATCCAAGCCGGTAGTGTTCACCAATTTCGCCTTTGGCCAGACGGATCGGCATGACCTTGATGGCGGCTTCTTCAAGAATGCAGGCTTTCTCGCACAGCCCGCATCCGGTGCAGTGATCCGAATAGACCACCGGTGGAAATATCGCGTGTTTTCCGGAACGCTTGTTTGGCCGATATTCAAGCTTGATGGCTTCGCCACGAACCGGGCAGATATTAAAGCAGACTTCGCAGCGAAGCCCCTGGAATGCGATGCAGGCTTCCTGATCGATGACAACGGCAAGCCCCATGCGCGCCTTGGATATGTCGGTCAAGGCATGGTCCAGCGCACCGGTGGGGCAGGCCGGAACACAAGGGATATCCTCGCACATTTCACAGGGTCCGGTCCGGGCGGTGAAATAGGGCGTGCCTGTGGCAACACCGTCGCCCAGTTCGGCGAGTTTTAAAATGTCATACGGGCAATCACGCACACACAGTCCGCAGCGCACACAAGCCGACAGGAAATCGGTTTCGGGCAGGGCACCTGGCGGACGGATCGCTTCGGCTGGCAGCGCCTGGGAATTGCGCGCGTACAAGCCCACGCCCAAACCGAACAACGCGACGCCGCAAGCGGTCTTAGCGGTATCGAACAATACCCTGCGCCGGTTGACCGCCTTGGCATCACGCCTGCCGCTGACAGGCCGGTCGTCTGATGTGGGATGCGCTGACATTGAGGTGTTCTGATCGCCCGATTACGTTGTTTGGTCACCGGCGGCCCGCGACAGGCCGCCGGCAGAATGTTCGCCTAGGCCTTTTCAACCTTGCAGGCACATTTCTTGTAGTCGGTCTCCTTGGACAGCGGATCCGTCTGATCAAGTGTCAGCTTGTTGACGAGCCGGCTTTCGTCAAACCACGGCACGAAAACCAAACCCTGCGGCGGCTTGTTGCGCCCGCGCGTTTCAACGCGTGTGACGATCTCGCCGCGCCTGGTGGCAATCTTGCAGGTCGATCCGTCGCGCAGTTTGCGTTTCTTGGCATCTTTCGGGTTCATGAACACGACCGCATCGGGTACTGCGCGGTGCAGTTCGGGAACGCGCCGGGTCATCGATCCGGAGTGCCAATGTTCGAGCACCCGACCGGTGCACAGCCACAGATCGAACTCGTCATCCGGCGGTTCGGCGGCGGGTTCGAAAGGCGCGGCGATGATATTGGCGCGTCCATCGGGCTTGCCGTAGAACTTCACGCCTTCGCCTTCGGCCACATGAGGATCGTAACCTTCCCGGAAGCGCCATAGCGTTTCCTTGCCGTCGATCACCGGCCAGCGCATGCCGCGGGCCTTGTGATAGGCATCGTAATCCGCCATTTCGTGGCCCTTCTTCGGCCCCTCATACTGAAAGCGGCGATACTCTTCGAACAGGCCTTTTTGGACATAGAAACCGAAATCTTCGGATTCGTGGTTCTTGTACGCATTGCCATCGCCATCGGTGACCATGCCGTCTTCGTAAGGGAACTGGTCGACCTGCCCGTTGGCATAGAGGATGTCGTACAGCGTCTTGCCCTTATATTCCGGCATCTTGTCGAGCAACTCGGCTTCCCAGACATCATCGACCTTGATGCGTTTGGAGAACTCGACGATCTGCCAGAGGTCGGAACGGGATTCACCAGGGCCTGAAACCTGTTCACGCCAGAATTGGGTACGCCGTTCGGCATTGCCGTAGGCGCCCTCCTTCTCCGTCCACATAGAGGTTGGCAGGATCAGGTCGGCAGCAACCGCAGACACCGTGGGGTAGGGATCCGAAACGGTAATGAAGTTGTCGGGATTGCGCCAACCGGGCCATGATTCATCATTCATGTTGGCCGCGGCCTGCATGTTGTTGTTGCACAGGACCCAGAAGCAGTTCATCACGCCGTCTTTCAGCGCCCGGTGCATGGCGACCGCATGAATGAGCGTTCCGCCCTCCGATTTGGGTCCGGGGATCGTGCCTTCAGGCAGTTTCCAGATCTTCTCGGCGAAGGCGCGGTGTTTGTCGTTGGCAACCACCAGGTCGGCAGGTAGTCGGTGGGTAAATGTGCCGACTTCGCGGGCGGTGCCGCAAGCCGAGGGCTGACCGGTCAGCGAGAACGGGCTGTTGCCCGGTTCGGCGATCTTACCCATCAGCAGATGGATGTTGTAGACAAGGCCGTTTACCCACACACCACGCGTGTGCTGGTTGAAGCCCATCGTCCAGAACGAGGCGACCTTCTTGTTGGGATCGGCATAGGCCTCGGCGAGCTTTTTCAGATTTTCAGCCGGCACTTTCGTGAGTTCGGCTGTGTATTCCAGCGTATATGGCTCGAGCGACTTTGCGTACTCCTCAAACGAGATCTTCGACAGCTTGCCCTTCGCCCGGTTGGCGGCGGCCTTTTCGCGCGGATCGTCGGCACGCAGACCGTAGCCGATGTCGGTCGGTGTCTTGGTGAAGTTTACATGCTTGTCGAGGAAGTCCTTATCATAGGCTTCATTCTGGATGATGTAGTTGGCGATGTAATTGGCAATCGCCAGATCGGTCTGTGGTTCGAACACCATTCCATTGTCGGCAAGTTCGAAATTGCGGTTCTCGAATGTCGATAGTACGTGGACTTCGCTACCCTCCTTGGTCAGACGGGTATTGGTGAGACGCGACCACAGGATCGGGTGCATCTCGGCCATGTTTGCGCCCCAGAGCACGAAGACATCGGCGTGCTCCAGATCGTCGTAACAACCCATCGGCTCGTCGATGCCGAAGGCGCGCATAAAGGCACCCACCGCGGAAGCCATGCAGTGGCGGGCGTTCGGTTCTAGACTGTTGGAACGGAACCCCGCCTTGATGAGTTTTTGTGCGGCATAGCCTTCCCAGACGGTCCACTGTCCGGAGCCG
Organism: Rhizobiaceae bacterium; assembly: GCA_963669285.2. Classification (GTDB taxonomy): domain Bacteria; phylum Pseudomonadota; class Alphaproteobacteria; order Rhizobiales; family Rhizobiaceae; genus JAWKWH01. The sequence continues at coordinate 33,704 of CAXXSI010000009.1, forward strand.
AACATACCGACACCTTTTGGCCCCTTGGCCTTGCGCGCGGCCACCCATTTCTCGGCCATGATGTCGAAGGCTTCATCCCAGGAGACCTCTTCAAAATCGCCGTTCTTGTCGTATTTACCGTCTTTCTTGCGCAGCAGAGGCTTGGTCAGGCGATCCTCGCCATACATGATCTTGGCGAGAAAGTAGCCCTTGATACAATTGAGTCCGCGGTTGACCGGTGCATCGGGATCGCCCTGGGTTGCAACGACGCGCCCGTCGTTGACGCCGACAAGTACCGAACAGCCGGTACCGCAGAACCGGCATGGCGCTTTATCCCAGCGGATTACACCGCCATCCTGCGCAAGTGCAGGATTGACGCCGGCAAGGGTCACACCCGCAGCCGAAGCCGTCGCGGCAACAGCACTTGCCTTGAGCATTTCGCGGCGTGATACATTCGTGGTCATGGTCAAGCTCCTCAATTGGGCATGCGGTCATTCCGCACGTCAGGGATTGGAGTGGAATTGTCGGGTTCAAAATTGTGGTAGGCGAGCGTCGCTGCGGCGATGCCGGGCATGCGTTGCAACTGCATGATCGTGGTGTCGCAGGAGGTGTCTGCTTCATCCTCAACCGTGACGATGAAACGGCCGTCCGGAGTTTCGTGGTGCAGTTCCACACCGGCCAATGTTTCCAGCGTAGCGCGGACTGCGCCCTGCTTTCCCGGATAGGCATGAATCAATACACCGGCGATGTTCATGCGACTTTCTCCTTAATTTGGTGATCAGCCATCTCGATTGACTTGCTGGGACAAACAACAGCGCAGGCGCCGCAGCCATTGCACCGGCTTGTGTCAACCAGCGCCAGCGCGCGGCCGCCGGTCATCAGGCGAAACCGGATGGCACCGGCCTCGCAGGATTCCTCGCATGTCCGGCAGGTGACGGCGTTGATGGACAGGCATGTGTTGTCGATACGGGCACGGACGCTCCAGGGGCGGGCAGCGTCGGGATTCAGTGAACCTGCCTTGCAGGCTTCAGCGCAGTCGCCACAGAATGTGCAATTGGCCTCGCCGAAACGAAGTTTGGGAAATCCGGCGCTGTCTCTGCCGATGATGCCGGTAGGGCAGGCGGTTTCACAGTCCTTGCACCGGGTGCAGCGTGAGCGGAAATCGCTTTCGGGAATGGCATAAGGCGGACGATGCATAACGGGAGCCTGGACGAACCGCCCCCGAATCAAGTTCCGCCTGCTAAGTTCGCGACCCACCGTTTTGCGTTCCCGCCGAGCTTCTCCGGTGTCTGCTGGAGTGGCGCTGGTATGCGACAATGATCTGTCCCCCCTAGACAATGTGAATCATGCCATATGCGGCGGTTGATCACCTTGACCAAAGTCAACCATGCCATGCAGAACTCAGCGTTTTGACCTGTTTTGTGTGGGCGGGGAGCCGTTGTTTATTGTATCGTCGGCTTCGGCTCTCACTCCCGGAGCGCACGACCTCCAATAATGGATCGCGGTATCGCCGGGTCGCTCTGGCTCCATAACCCGATTCGCACCGCTACGGACGGACGAAATACGAAATCTGAATGGAACTCGGCTGAATCCGACTCCCTGGTGTTCAGAACTGGCCAATCCGAAACTCGGCAACAATTGAAACCTGAATGGCAATTTCGGGAGGTCAGGCTGAAACACAATGTTTGTATACGAACAATAGCTCGAACAAGATGGAGACAGGACAATGTTAAGCTTGAGACATGAGATGCCGTGTGTGGCAGCCCTTGTTATCGCGACACTCGTCAGCGCCTCCGGGACTATGAACACAGAGCCCAAGGCACGTGTGGACGCAATGACAAAAACACATAGCAGCGAGTATTTGCGGTGCGTAAACTACACTAGGAATGTCGTGCAGGTTTGCAGAGCGGACCAGCGACGGATCGATCTTTCGGTACGTCCCTGCCGCATTCTGCAGCGAAGCTACGCCGAGCGGTGTCAGGCGGCATAGGAACCAGCTCTCCGGCAATTGCCGATTCCTGTGCGACGCCGCATTCTCAATATCGGTGATATTGTTGGTGAGCGCGCACGGTTTCGAACCGTGGACCTACTGATTAAAAGTCAGTTGCTCTACCAGCTGAGCTACGCGCTCCCATTCAGGCTCAAACCGGCCTGGCGAAAGTGCGCGGAACATAAGGAGCAAGGCCTTTTCGGTCAACCATAAAAAACCGGCCATTCGGCGGCGGCTACATCTAGGATTTTTACGGAAGTGCGCATCGAATTCCAGGCAAGTTACCGCATACCCGTTCCGGTCCGAATTGGCCTCCGATGATGCCAGTCCGACAGACAGCGACAATTAGGTGATTGGCGTGTGAGGGCGCAGCGAGTTATAGGTTCCAGATATTGGATCCGACCTTCACGGCACGTGCAGGCGGTAACAGCGAACAAACGTGAATGATCGGAAAATTGCGTGCTTGATATCGGGTTTGTAAGCGCCGTTGGCGCAGGCGCGCTTTCCTTCCTGTCACCATGCGTGTTACCGCTGGTCCCGCCCTATCTGTGCTACATGGCGGGTATTTCGGTCGAAGATTTTCGCGCTGAGGGTGATACCCAAAAGAGCCCCGGTTATCGCTCCGCGCTGATGGGCTCATCGATCGCGTTTGTCCTCGGTTTTTCGACTGTGTTTATCGCTCTGGGCGCCGGCGCTTCGACCATCGGTGCGTTTCTTCGTGCCTGGCAAAACGAGATTGCCGTCGTCGCCGGCCTTGTTATCATACTGATGGGGCTGAATTTCCTGGGCATAATCCGCATTCCGCTTTTATCGCGGGAAGCCCGGTTCCAAGGCGGAGGCAAGCCAGCAAACCTCGGCGCGGCCTATATTATGGGTCTTGCATTCGCCTTTGGATGGACCCCGTGCATTGGTCCGGTACTGGGACCGATCCTCACACTGGCCGGCGGGCGCGAAACGATAGGCGAGGGCGCTTTGTTGCTCGCCGCCTATTCGGCGGGCCTCGGGATTCCGTTCTTGCTTGCTTCGGCGTTTTCCGGTGCCTTCATGCGGTTTTTGGGTAGGTTCAGGCTCCATATGGGCAAGGTCGAGAAAGCCATGGGTGGATTGCTCGTTATCGCCGGTATCCTGTTTTTGACAGGCGGCATGCAGACGATCGCCTTTTTCCTGCTGGAAACCTTTCCGGTGCTGGGCGAATTAGGCTGAAAGCCGCCGCCCTGGCAGCGTCGCTGCGACAATTCCACCAATCACCAGGGCGGCGCCAACCAGATGGTGCGGCGCAAGCGCCTCGCCGAGCAGGATGACGGCCAGGGCAACACCGTAGACCGGCAACAGATACATGAAGATGCCGGTCAGCGACGGTCCCAGTGACCGCACGCCGACCTGATATCCCGAAAAAGCAAGCAGCGAGGCAAATACAACAATGCCGCCAATGCTTTGCCAGGCATGCGCGGTATCAGGCATTTGCCGACCGGACAGATATTCGTAGGCTGCAAACGGCACCAACCAAATCGTGCCGATGCCAGCGATCAATCCCAATGACGGTACAGCAGGTAGATTGGCGATGTCCGGTCTGCGCTGCAAGACCGTGTACAACGCCCATGAAAATGCCGCGAAAAGGATGATCAGATCGCCGGGGTTGAACCTCAGCGACAGGAGGACCGACCAACTACCTTTGATGACAATGACAACGATGCCACACAGTGCGAGCGAGATGCCCGCCGTCTCGCGCCAGCCGCTCTTGCGGCCATAAAACGCTGCCTCGATCAAGATGATCATCACTGATGACGTCGTGTACAGCAGCGTTGCGTTGGTGGCGGTGGTGTAGTCGAGAGCGACATAAACCATCGCGCCGCAGATCCACATGCCGAGAAAGCCGAGTACGGAGATTCGGCGCCAACCGGCAAGGGACAGTGCCTTTATCCTGGCGTGTTCGCGCCATACGAGTGGTGCAAAGACAAGCGCGACGGCGCCCCAGCGGAGCAGCGCCAGAGTAAACGGCGCGACATCGCCGGATACGCCGCGGCCGAACACCAGATTGGTTGAAAAGAACAGCGGTGTGAACGCCATGACCGCGTATGCAAACAAACCAGGCGACTTTGTCTGTGAACTGCCGGACATTCACCACCACCGTAATATTTGAGGTTTCCGGCTTTTGGACCGCTTCGGGCGGTGTTACAAGCCGCATCGACAGATCAATTGCCGAAGCTCGGAATCACCATGACGCAGGTCAGAACTTGCCTTTCCATCATCCTCGCAGCGGGAGAGGGGACCCGCATGAACAGCAGCCGTCCCAAAGTGCTGCACGAAATCGCCGGCCTGCCAATGATCGGGCATGTGGTTGCGGCGACCCAGGCGGCCGGAAGCGGGGCAATCGCGGTCGTCACCGGCAACGGCGCCGACACGGTCCGCGCATCGGTTGAAAGCCTGGCCACGGATGTTGAGTTTTATGTCCAACATCAGAGGCTGGGGACCGGTCATGCCGTGCTAGCGGCCCGCGATGCGATAGAACGAGGCTACGACGATGTGCTGGCGCTGTTCGGCGACACGCCGCTGGTGACGCCGCAGGCGCTGGACACTGCAAGAAAACGGCTGAGCGACGGTGCCGCAGTCGTGGTCATGGGCTTTCGTACTGGCAATCCCGCTGGCTATGGCAGGTTGGTGCAGAAAGACGGTGCGCTGATTGCCATCCGCGAGGAGAAGGATTGCGACGAGGCCGAGCGGCAAATCAACTTCTGCAACGGCGGGCTGATGGCGATTTCCGGCGCTGTCGCACTCAAGCTTCTGGACGCGGTTGGCAATGACAACGCCAAGAGCGAATATTATCTTACCGACATCGTCGAGATCGCCCGCAAACAAGGGCTTGGAGTCGAAGCCGTCGAAGTTCCGTTTGAAGAACTCCTCGGCATCAACAACCGGGCTGAGTTGGCGCAAGCCGAAGCGATTTGGCAGAAACGCCGCCGACAGCAGCTGATGTTGTCGGGTGTCTCGATGCAGGCCCCGGAAACTATCTATTTATCACACGACACCGATATCGGACCAGGTACAACGATCGAGCCGAATGTCTGGTTCGGGGCAGGCGTTTCAATCGCCAAGGATGTCAGGATTCGTGCCTATTCCCATATTGAAGGCGCTTCAGTTTCAACAGGCGCCGAGGTCGGCCCGTTTGCACGGCTGCGCCCCGGAACCGAGATGGATCAGAACAGCAAGGTGGGCAATTTCTGCGAGATCAAGAAAGCGCAAATCGGCACCGGCGCTAAAATCAACCATCTGACCTATATCGGTGATGCCTCGGTCGGCGAAAAGGCCAATGTCGGTGCCGGCACAATCACCTGCAACTACGACGGCTACAACAAGTACCGCACCGAAATCGGCCAGGGCGCTTTCATAGGCTCAAACAGTGCGCTGGTCGCACCCGTAAATATCGGTGACAGGGCCCTTGTTGCCGCGGGAAGCGTGATCACGCGAGATGTGCCGGCAGACGCCTTGGCATTTGGCCGTTCACACGACCAAACGATTCGCGAGGGAAAGGCTGCGGACATCAACAAACGCAATGCCGCACGAAAAGCAGGCAGATAGGCTTGGCAATCATCCGATCGCATTCACCATTTTGAACGTTTTTCGCCCATTATGCGCTGGATTTGGGTAAAATCGGTGCGCGGCGAATGGTGAAATATGCCGAAATCAATTGTGTGTTCCGTGTTGTGCAGGCCGCAATTAATGCTACGCAGCGGACGGAACATCGGAGGCTTGGGTTATGTGTGGAATCGTAGGGATCATCGGGCAACGTCCGGTTGCACCCTTACTTGTCGATGCGTTGAAACGGCTCGAATACCGCGGCTACGATTCAGCTGGCGTCGCCACACTTCAAAACGGCAAACTGGACCGCCGGCGTGCCGAAGGCAAACTGGTCAATCTGGAAGACCGCCTGAGACAGCAGCCATTGTCAGGGACGATCGGTATCGGACACACCCGTTGGGCAACCCATGGCGCGCCGACCGAAAACAATGCGCACCCGCATTTTGTCGGCAAGGTCGGTGTGGTCCATAACGGTATCATCGAGAACTTTGCCGAACTGCGTGAGGAGTTGAAAGCGCAGGGATCGGTGTTCACGACAGAAACCGACACCGAGATCGTCGCCCAATTGTTGGCCACGCATGTGGACGCCGGGCATTCGCCAAGCGAGGCGATACGCGCAACGCTTGCCCGCCTGGAGGGCGCCTATGCGCTGGCGGTGATTTTTGCCGACCATGATGACCTGATGTTTGCCGCCCGCAACGGTCCGCCTCTGGCTGTCGGCTATGGCGACGGCGAGATGTATGTCGGTTCGGATGCCATTGCGCTGGCGCCGTTCACTGACGAGATCACCTACCTGGAAGATGGCGATTGGGCGGCGGTTACTTCGCAGTCCGTAGAGGTTTTCGACGCCTCGGGAGATCCGGTGGAGCGGGTGAAACAGAAATCCGTCGGTTCAGCGTTTATGGTCGACAAGGGCAATCACCGGCACTTCATGGAAAAGGAAATCCATGAACAGCCCGAAGTCATTTCCCATACACTGGCCCATTACCTGGATTTTTCCGAAGGTACTGTGCGGGCTCCGGATGTGCCATTCGACTTTGCCGAAATCGACCGATTGGCGATTTCAGCCTGCGGAACCGCCTATTTGGCAGGGTTGGTGGCGAAATACTGGTTTGAACGCCATGCGCGCTTGCCGGTCGACATCGATATCGCCTCGGAATTCCGCTACCGCGAAATGCCGCTGCCGAAACGGTCGGCGGCGCTGTTCATTTCGCAGTCCGGCGAAACCGCCGATACGCTTGCTTCGCTTCGGTATTGCCGCGGCGAGGGGGTTCCGATCATGTCGATCGTCAATGTTCGCGGATCGACGATAGCCCGCGAATCGGATGCTGTATTTCCAACGCTGGCCGGTCCGGAAATCGGCGTCGCTTCGACGAAGGCGCTGACCTGTCAGCTATCCGTACTGGCGGCGCTGGCCATATCGGCGGCCAAGGCACGAGGAACGATCGACAGGCAAACGGAGAAGTCGATCGTCAGGCAACTTTCCGAGGCGCCGCGATTTGCCAGCATGGCGCTGAGACTTGATGAGCAGATCGGGGCTGTCGCGCGGCAGTTGTCCACCGTCCGCCACGTCCTGTATCTTGGGCGTGACACCAATTATCCGCTGGCGCTTGAGGGTGCACTGAAACTCAAGGAGATTTCGTACATTCATGCCGAGGGCTATGCGGCAGGCGAACTCAAGCACGGACCCATTGCGCTTATCGACGAAACCATGCCGGTCGTCGTTATCGCGCCACATGACCATATATTCGACAAGACCGTTTCCAACATGCAGGAAGTGGCTGCGCGGGGCGGGCGGATTGTCCTGATCACCGACGAGACCGGCGCATCTCGGGCAACAGTCGATACGATGGAAACGATCGTCCTTCCGGATGTGCCGGAATTCATCGCGCCGATCATCTATGCGCTTCCCGTTCAACTGCTGGCGTACCATACCGCCGTGATCATGGGCACCGATGTCGATCAACCGCGAAATCTGGCAAAATCAGTGACCGTGGAATAGCCATCAATAAACGAGCGAAATAAATCGGTTCAAAAACCCTTGGCGCTGCACTACATGTGGGCAGCGCCTAATTTTGCAAAATTGAGGGTTTATGAGCGACTCACCCAGAAAAGTTTTCGGTGTCATGCGGTTCAGGAACTATTTCCTGACCGGTTTTATCGTCTGTGCGCCGTTGGCGATCACTGCCTATCTGACCTGGTCGTTCATCGGTTGGGCCGATTCCTGGGTAAAACCCTACATTCCGGAAGTCTATAATCCCGACACCTATCTACCATTCCCCGTCCCCGGATTTGGGCTTGTCGTTGCTCTGATACTAATCACATTGATCGGGTTCATGACCGCCAATTTCATTGGCCGGACCATCGTCAATTATGGCGAGTATATGCTGGGCCGGATGCCTTTGGTGCGCAACATATACAGCGTGCTGAAGCAGATACTCGAAACGGTCCTGTCGGAGCGAACCAACACATTCAAGAAGGTCGGGTTGATCGAATATCCGCGCAAGGGCCTTTGGGCGATCGTATTCATCGCGACGGATACCGAGGGTGAGGTCGAGGAGGAACTTGAGCGCAAAACCGGCAAAACAATTGCCGTGTTCCTGCCGACGACGCCGAATCCGACTTCCGGATTTTTGCTGTTTGTTCCCAAAAGCGACGTGAAAATACTTTCAATGTCGGTTGAGGAGGGCGCCAAACTGGTCATTTCCGCCGGTCTTGTGACGCCGGAATATCAAAAAAGGCTCGAGGCGCTTGCCGAGAAAAAAGTGGAAACCGAAGCGGCAGACACCTAACGCGAACCGAACTGCTTGCGATTGGCCGCCGACCTAACCCGCGCCGATCAATCTGACCGCCTCATCACGGCCGAATAAATAGAGCAATACGCGCAAAGCTTGACCGCGTTCCGACGACAGGTCGGGGTCCGAATGCAGAATGAGGCGTGCGTCGTCTCGGGCCGCCTGCAGCAGATCTCCATGCGCCTCGAGCCGCGCCACACGAAATCCCGGTGTTCCAGATTGTCTGGTACCCAGAAGTTCACCCTCGCCACGCAGCTTCAGATCTTCTTCGGCGATGCGAAATCCATCCTCGGTTTCGCGCAAAACTTCGAGCCGTCGATGGGCAATCTCGCCCAATGGCGCCTTGTAGAGCAAAACGCAGCTTGATGCCTTGTCTCCGCGACCGACCCTGCCGCGCAGCTGATGAAGCTGGGCCAAGCCAAACCGTTCGGCGTGCTCGACGACCATGATTGTGGCGTCTGGCACGTCCACGCCGACCTCGATGACGGTGGTTGCGACCAACAGCCTCGTTTCGCCGGCCTTGAACGCGGCCATAGCCGCATCCTTCTCTGCCCCCTTCATGCGGCCGTGAACCAGCCCGATGCGCTCTCCAAATTGCGGTTTCAGGGACGCAAACCGGTCTTCAGCGGCGGTCAGGTCCACTTCCTCGGATTCCTCGACCAACGGGCATATCCAATAGACTTTTTGCCCCTCGGCTATGGCGCTTTCGACCCTGTCGACGAGTTGATTGTAGCGTTCCATTGGAAGCGAGACCGTTGAGATCGGCTGCCTTCCGGCGGGTTTTTCGGTCAGCTGGGACACATCCATATCACCAAAGGCTGTCAGGACCAGTGTCCGCGGGATTGGCGTTGCGGTCATGACAAGCATGTCAGGTGCCTGTCCCTTCGCTGTCATTGCGAGGCGTTGGTGGACGCCGAATCGGTGCTGCTCATCGATTACCGCGAAAAGCAGGTCACGGAACTCGACACCCTCCTGGATCAGGGCATGTGTTCCGATGACGAAATCAATGGTACCATCAGCAAGGCCCGCCAGGATATCGGCGCGTTGCCGTCCCTTTTCGCGTCCTGTCAAAATAGCGACGGTTCGACCGATCTGTTCCAGCAATGGCGCGATCGTTGAAAAATGTTGGCGGGCCAGCACTTCCGTCGGCGCCAGCAGCGCCGCCTGGCCACCCGCCTCCACCGCCTGGGCCATGGCAAGAAGCGCGACGATGGTTTTTCCGGAACCGACGTCACCCTGTAGCAAACGCAACATGCGTTCAGGCGAGGCAAGATCCGCGGAGATTTCCCGCAGAGCCTGTTGTTGCGATGCCGTCAGCGAATATGGAATGCGCGTGAGGATCTTGTTGCTGACTGCGCCGTCGCCAATGATCGGCCGTCCGGCAAACCGCCGCATGCGGGCGCGAACAAGGCCCAAGGACAATTGACCAGCCAACAGCTCATCATATGCGAGACGTCGGCGGGCAGGATTTTCAAGTTCGACATCCTGTGGACCAGTTAGATTGTGTAGTCGGTTGAGCGCATCGGCGAAGCCCGGAAATGTCTGGCGCTTTGCAAAGGCGGGATCGATCCAGTCCGGCAATTGCGGCAGACGATCCAGCGCCTGGATAATAGCCCTCCGCAAGATGCGCCCGGATAATCCCGCGGTCAGCGGATAGACCGGCTCAAGGAGTGGCAGTTCATCGGCGTTTTCGGCAAGTGCAATGTGATCAGGATGGACCATCGACGGCCTGCCGTTGAACCATTCCATCCTGCCGCTCACGACAATGTCGGCGCCAACAGGCATTGATCGCTCAAGCCAGGCGTGGTTCGCATGAAAAAAGGTCAGCGCGATTTCGCCCGTTTCGTCATGCGCATAGACACGGTACGGGATATTTTTCTTTCCCCGTGGTGAGGGCTGGTGGCGATCAACGCGAAGGTCAAGCGTCACGATTGCTCCCTCGGCCGCACCGGCAATACCGGGCCTGCTTCTCCGATCGATCAGCGAATGCGGCAATATGAACAGGAGATCGCCGACCCTGAGCGGCCGACCGGTGGTGTCAAACGGGACCACGCGCCGGATCAGCTCAGCCGTTTTGGTGCCGACCTTGTCGAGTGAAACAGCTTCAGCAAATAATGGATCGAGCTCTGATGGGCGCATGGCCCCAAGATTATTCCAGGGCAGCCCCGATGCAAGGCTGACTTCTGTAAACCCACCGGCTATATGCGGATGACCAATCCAGATGGCTGCGATCTACGGCGGCGGAACAGGAAGAACAGTGACAGGTATGACCCGGTCAAGCGCCGGTCTGGACGACCGCCGTCGCAAGGCGCTTTATCGCGCCTGGCATCGAGGCATGCGGGAAACCGATCTCATTTTAGGCTCATTCGCGGATATCGAGATTTCCGGTCTCAATGAACACGAACTGGACGAATTTGAGAAATTGCTCGACCAGACCGATGCGGACATTCTCAAATGGGTGACCGGCGAGAGCCCGATTCCGTCGGCGCACGATACCGCGCTGTTCAACCGGGTCAAAAAATTCCGACCAGCTTCCGACAGTTGATAAAGCCATGACCATCGAAATCGATCTCGGCCTGAAGAATGACCGGCCTCAATCCATCGTCGTCGACGGTGTGGCTGACGGGTATGAGGCATTTGTACTGGCGGCCATTGCCAGACAGGTTCCCCTGGATGCCCCCGTGCTGTTTGTTGCAAGGGATGGGCAACGGCTACCGAGCCTGATTGAAACGCTGCAATTTGTTGCGCCGGACATCCCGGTCCTTGAGGTGCCGGCTTGGGATTGTTTGCCGTATGATCGCGTTTCGCCCGGTGCCGATGCGGCGGCGAGGCGTCTCGATGCGCTGAGCAGGCTGATTGCCTTGAAAAACAATCCGCACCGCGCGATCGTGGTGACGACAGCAAACGCCCTGCTGCAGCGGCTGCCGCCGCAAGAGGCAATAACCAATCAATTGTTCTCCGCCAGGCCCGGAAATCGTGTCGACATGAGCGAGTTGACCGCCCGCCTGGAAGGTCACGGTTTCGATCGCGTCTCGACGGTGAGGGATGTCGGGGAATATGCCGTGCGCGGCGGTATCGTCGATTTATTTGCGCCCGGGAGTGCCGCGCCGGTGCGGATGGATTTCTTCGGCGACACATTGGAATCAATAAGAACGTTTGATCCTGCAACGCAGCGCACAACCGGACAGGAGACCGAACTGACGTTGCAGCCGATGAGCGAGATCACGCTCACACCCGAAGCGGTCAGCCGTTTCCGGCGCAATTACATCGAGGCATTTGGCGCCCCGTCACGTGACGATGCGCTTTACGTATCGATATCCGAGGGCCGTCGATTTGCCGGGATGGAACACTGGTTACCGCTGTTCCATGAGCATCTGGCGACGCTGTTTGATTACCTGCCCAAAGCACCAATTGTTTTCGAACATTTGGCACAGGAAGCGCTGGTTGAACGATGTGATCAGATCGCCGACTACTACGAAGCCCGGCAACGCCAGGCCGACGGGCAGGGTATTGGCGGTGCCGTGCCCTACAAGCCCATACCGCCGGAACAGATGTATCTGGATGTTTCCGCCGTCAATTCGGCACGCGAGGGCCGGCACCGGATCGATCTGTCGCCGTTTGGGCAACCGGCAACATCCGGCCGCCGCGTTGTCAACGCCGGCAGTTCCACCGGTCGCAATTTTTCCGCTGAACGGGCCGATCCTGACGCCAATGTCTTCGACGAAGCTGCAAAATACATTGCCGACCTTCGAAGTTCCGACAAGCGGGTCGTACTGGCAGGCTGGACGGAAGGATCGCTGGAACGGCTGGCACAGATCCTCAACGAGCACGGATTGCAAAATCTAAGGCGTGTCTCTTCGCTGACTGAACTGTTTGAACTATCGACTTCGACCGCCGGCCAGGCCGTGCTGCGGGCAGAATCGGGTTTCGAAGCGCCTTCAATCGTACTGATCTGCGAGCAGGACATCCTGGGAGACCGGCTGGTTCGCCGCAGCCGCAAAAAACAAGGCGCGGATTTCATTTCCGAAGCCGCTTCGCTAGCGACTGGCGATCTTGTCGTTCATGCAGATCACGGCATCGGACGATTTATCGGACTGCGCACTATCGAGGCGGCAGGCGCTCCGCACGATTGCCTTGAATTGCACTATCAGGGCGAGGACCGTTTGTTTCTGCCGGTCGAAAACATCGAACTGTTGTCCCGATACGGGTCCGACGGTGGCGACACCGTTCTCGACAAGTTGGGTGGTGTGGCGTGGCAGTCGCGCAAGGCAAAGCTGAAGAAGAAGTTGCTCGAGATGGCCGGCGACCTGATACGCCTGGCTGCAGAGCGAGAAATGCGGGGTGCTCCGAAGATCACACCGCCCGAAGGGATATACAGCGAGTTTGCCGCACGCTTTCCCTATGACGAAACCGAAGACCAGCAAACCGCCATTGATCAGGTGCTTGACGACCTGTCGGCGGGCAGGCCGATGGACCGGCTGATTTGCGGCGACGTCGGGTTCGGCAAGACCGAAGTTGCGCTTAGAGCTGCGTTTCTGGCGGCAATGGAGGGTTTACAGGTCGCAGTCGTGGTGCCGACAACGCTATTGTCCCGCCAGCACTACCGGACATTTGCAGACCGGTTTTCGGGCCTACCGGTCAAGGTCCGCCAGGCATCGCGCCTGGTGGGCGCCAAGGCATTGGCTGAAACCAAACGTGGATTGGCCGACGGCACGGTCGATATCGTCATCGGCACCCATGCACTGCTCGGCAGTTCCATTTCGTTTAAGAACCTGGGCCTGCTGGTCATCGATGAAGAACAGCATTTTGGTGTCAAGCACAAAGAACGGCTCAAGACGTTGAAAAGCGACGTTCATGTTCTGACGCTTTCGGCAACGCCAATTCCGCGTACGCTGCAATTGGCACTAACCGGCGTGCGCGAACTTTCACTCATCACCACCGCACCCGTCGACCGGCTCGCGGTTCGCACTTTCATCGCGCCGTTCGATCCTGTGGTTATCCGCGAAACCCTGCTGCGGGAGCGTTATCGCGGCGGGCAGAGTTTCTACGTCGTACCGCGGATTTCCGATCTTGCCGAAGTAAAGATCTTCCTGCAGGAACAGGTGCCTGAACTCAAAGTGGCTACCGCTCACGGACAAATGCCCCCGGGCGAACTCGACGACATCATGAACGCGTTCTATGACGGCAAGTACGACGTCTTGCTGTCGACCACTATCGTCGAATCCGGACTCGATATTCCGACCGCCAACACACTTGTAGTGCACAGGGCCGACATGTTCGGCCTTGCACAACTCTACCAGTTGCGGGGCCGGGTAGGGCGGTCGAAACTTCGCGCCTATTCGCTGTTCTCCCTGCCGGCGAACCGCACACTTACGGCGACCGCTGAACGGCGGCTGAAGGTTCTCCAATCGCTCGATACGCTCGGTGCCGGTTTTCAGTTGGCAAGCCACGATCTCGACATACGAGGCGCCGGCAACCTGCTCGGCGAGGAGCAGTCCGGACACATACGTGAAGTGGGATATGAGCTTTACCAGCAGATGCTGGAAGAAGCCGTCGCCGAGTTAAAGGGCGATGAAGAGGCCGCAGACCAGGGTTGGTCGCCACAGATCACGATCGGAACGGCGGTCATGATACCGGAGAATTATGTTCCCGACCTGCAACTGCGCCTTGGTCTTTATCGCCGGCTCGGCGAGTTACATGGAGCTGGCGAGATCGACGCATTTGCAGCCGAATTGATCGACAGGTTCGGTCCGTTGCCCGACGAAGTGGAGCACCTGTTGAAGATCGTCTTCATCAAGTCGCTCTGCCGCACCGCCAATGTGGAAAAACTGGACGCGGGGCCAAAGGGTGTCGTCGTGCAGTTCCGGCAGAACAAGTTCGCCGATCCCGCAGCCCTTGTGGGTTTCATTGGCGAGCAGGGCTCATTGGCCAAAATCCGCCCGGACCAGAGCGTCGTTTTCTCGCGCGATTGGCCCAATGCCGAAAAACGGCTGTCAGGCTCCGCGGTGGTCATGACACGCCTGGCCAAATTGGCTGGTTCGGCAGATGCGGTGGAAACTGCCTGATTTCGACTCAGTCGGCAGCGCTGTCTAGTTCACCTCGCTGCTTGGCGTCGGCAATCTGACGCAAAGCATTGGCCAGTGTGTCGGGATCCTGTGCCCCCATCACCGCATATTTACCCTCGATCAGAAAACAGGGAACACCGCTAATCCCCATCTGGTTGGCGGTTGCGATCTCGCTTTGCACCGCTTCACGATCCGAATCGGTCGCGAGCAGGCTTTCGACGATCGCGGCATCCATTCCCACAGCTTTTGCCGCCTCGACCAGAACCTTGTGATCACCGATATTGCCACCTTCTTCAAAGTAAAGTTGAAACAGACGCCGGGCGAGGCGATTTTGCACGCCTTCGCCTGCACTTGAGGCCCATCTGATCAGTCGGTGGGCATCAAGCGTGTTCGGCGATAATTCGATTGCCTCGAAATCAAACGGAATTCCCTCGGCCTCGCCGGCATCCTTGATCGATTGATAGATTGTTTTGGCGCGCTCATCTCCACCGAATTTCTCCGACAGGTATTGTCTGCGATCCTTGCCTTCCGGTGGCAGCGTGGGATCCAGCTGGAACGGCCGCCAGTGAATGTCGATATCGATGTCGGGAACCTGACCGAGCGCTTTTTCGAGCCTTTTTTGGCCTACGTAACACCACGGACACATGACATCCGAGACGATATCCACGCTGAGCCGCGTTCTGTCGGTCATGGAAGTGCTCCTGTCTCACCCGCGCGAGAACGACTGGCTGGCGGTTATTGTCCTAAATGCCACCAGGTCTGGTACTGGGGACCGTAGACGGGTGTCTTGTCCGGATGGGCGATATTGGACCATCGCGCCACCCATGTTTCGCCGCGATGATAGAGCGGTATGACGTAAGCGCCACTCAAAAGTACGCGATCATATGCACGCACGGCTGCGACGAAATCGGAACGATCGCGGGCATTCAACAGTGCTTCGATCGTCGCATCAACAGCCTCGTTGGCAACACCGGCGAAATTATAGGTCCCCTGTTTGTCCGCAGAGTCGGAACCCCAACGGCCAATCTGCTCGGCGCCCGGCGACAGCGAAGAGTAGTAAAACTGCAAGATCATGTCGTAGTCGTAGGTTTGAAGCCGTTGTTGATATTGCGCCGCCTCCACAACACGGATCGCGACCTCAACGCCGATCTTTTCGAGAGTCCGCTGAAATGAAGAGGCCACTGCCTCGCCACTCTTGCCGTTCAGCAGAATTTCGAACGTCAACGGACTGCCGTCGGGTCCGATCAGTTTACGGTCCTTGAGTTTGTATCCGGCAGCACGCAACTGGTTAAAACCATTTTTGAGGAACTTTCGGTCACGGCCGGAGCCATCGGATGATGGCGGCTGCCAGGTTCCATCCATCAATTCCGGCAGCACTGCTCCGGCAAAGGGCTGCAGCAGCGCCCGTTCGGCATCACCGGCAGGATTGCCATTTGAGGATAGTTCCGAACCATCGAAAAAGCTCTTGGTTCGCTTGTAGGCACCGAAAAACAGGTTCTTGTTTGCCCAATCGAAATCGAATAGCGAAACCAGCGCCAACCGTAGTGCCGGATCAGTAAACTTCTGTTTTCTTGTATTGAACACAAAGCCCAACATGCCCGATGGCAAGCCGCTGCTGAATTGCTCTTTAACCACACGTCCATCCGTGGCCGCAGGAAAATCATAGCCTTCGACCCAACGGCCCGGATCGCCTTCTATTCGTGACGAGATCAGGCCTTTCTTGAAAGCTTCGAACATGGCGTTGTCATCGCGGAAATAGTTGATGCGAATCTCGTCGAAATTGTCGAAACCGCGCTTGGAAGGGTGATCCTTGGCCCAGTAGTCGGGATTGCGTTTCAGCAAAACCAACTCTCCCGGCTCAACGGTTTCGATGATGTACGGTCCACTCCCGACAATCGGTGTGAGCGTGGATTTGTCGAATTTATCCCGATCGATCGCATGTTTCGGCAATATCGGAAGCAGGCCCAATAACAGCGGGGTTTCGCGGTCAGCCAGTTCGTTGAAGACGAAACGAACACCGCGTTCGCCAACTTTCTCCATCTTTGCCACCGGTTTGACCCATCGGCGGTAAAGTGGTCGGGATTTCTCAAGGTGCAACTGCATCGAGAAGATCACGTCATCGACCGTAATCGGTGTACCGTCCGAAAACCGCGCGCGCGGATCGAGCGTGAACTCGATGAAACTACGATCCTCGTCGGTTTCCACCGTTTCGGCGATCAATGGATAGAGCGTGAATGCTTCGTCGCGCGAACGAGCCAACAGCGCTTCGTAGACGTTGTATCCATAGTTGGAATCGAAAAGACCGCGGGTTGCGTCACCTTGCACGATAAAAGGATTCAAACTGTCAAAACTGCCCTGGACGGCATAATCGATGCGGCCGCCCTTCGGCGCATCAGGATTTACGTAGGGAAAATACGGATAATCAGGGGCAAGCGCAGGTTTTCCATGCATTGCGATGGCATGTGAGGGCTCGGCCATTGCTCCCGGTGTCGACAACCATACCAGGGAGGCAATGCACGTAATCAACATGGTCAGGCGAAATCTCACGTCAGGTCTCCATGTATCGGCCGCGCCGAATCGCGGAATTGGATCATTGGACCGTATCAGTGTGCGATATGTTGGAAAACCGGCGGAAAGATGGGCTCAAACGGGTGGATTTGACCTTGAATGCGGTGTAACACGCGACGCGAAGTCATTCTGTCGCCTCAATTGGGCAACAGGACACCGTGCGAACAGACAGCACCGATCGTCGTGATCGTGTGCAGAGAATTGATCGAGAGGAATTTCACATCATGACGAGCCGGTTGACCGTCAAATCACGCATTGCAGTTATGGCCGCCGGTGTGGCCGGAATTCTCGCCGCAGGCGTGGCTTCGTCCTATGCGCAGCAGGTGCCGCAGGGATGGTTCAAGATTTGTTCCAAGCAGGAAGATACCGATGTCTGCAATGTGCAGAATCTGCTGATGGCCGATTCGGGACAGTTGCTGACCGGTGTCAGCCTGATCGAGGTGAAAGGCAAGGTGAACCGCAAGGTGTTTCAGGTCTCGGTTCCAAGTGGCCGTTTGGTGCCGCCCGGCGTCGGCATGAGCGTCGATGGTGGCAAGGCACAGAAAATCAACTACGCCATCTGCTTTCCGGATCGCTGCATCGCTGAGGTTGCTTTGACCGAGAACATGATTGGTTCGTTCAAGCGCGGCGGTGAATTGATCCTGACATCAGTCAATTTCCAAAATCAGCCCAATCCGATCAAGATTTCGCTGAAAGGCTTTACCGACGCATTCGACGGTCCGGCGTTGCAGCAATCGGATCTCGATGCCAAGCAGAAAAAACTGCAGGAAGAGATCGAAAAGCGTCGCGCCGAGTTTGAGAAAAAGCTGAAGGCCGAACAGGAAAAGGCCAAGGCGAGCGAGTAATCGCATAGCCAAATTCACGAATTGGGGCGGGTTTCATACCCGCCCTTTTTTTCTTGGTGATGCCGCTTAGTGGTGGGATGAAGCCTTGGGCTGGTAACTGCCGTCTTCTCGCTGCACAAACAATTCGCTCAATTGCGGGTGACGCACAGGCTCTCCTGTTTCATCCGGCAACAGATTCTGCTCCGACACATAAGCGATGTATTCGGTCTCCGCATTCTCGGCGAGCAGGTGATAAAATGGCTGGTCCCGCCGTGGCCTGATTTCGGCGGGAATGGCCTCATACCATTCTTCCGTATTGTTGAACTCGGGATCAACATCGAAAATAACACCGCGAAACGGAAACAGTCGATGGCAGACGACCTGTCCAATATGGAACTTCGCTGTTTTCATCCGATTGGTCTGCTCGTTTCCGTGTGAGTCCCTTGTCCCATCAAACTTGGCGTACCGGGCCTCGGATTACAATAGCCTGGACGCCGCTTTCGGATGCCGCGGATCATAGCTCAGTGCTGCTTCCAAAGTTAGCCGCTACCATGTAGATCGGATCTCGCGATCTGCCCGGGGGCTTGGAATATATGTCCGGCATTTTTGGTCTCGTTTTCCCGTTTTTCGGCCTGATTTTTCTCGGCCTCATCGCCGCGCGCCTTGTTAAGTTACCGCCCGACGCACTTGGGTGGATGAACATCTTTGTCATCTACTTCGCGCTACCGGCTCTGTTTTTTCAACTTCTGTCGCAAACGCCCATCGAACGATTGACGGAGTGGGGTTACATTTTTGGCTGTATATTTGCGACATTTGTCATATTTGCCGTGATGTTTGTCGGTTCGGTGCTGTGGTCGGGCGGCGAGATTGCGCAGAGCACTATCAAGGGGCTGGCCGCCGCCTACGGCAATATTGGCTACATGGGGCCAGGATTGGCGATTTTGGCGTTCGGCGAGGAGGCCGCTGTGCCGGTGGCGCTGATCTTCTGTTTCGAGAACATCATGCATTTTACTATCGCTCCGATCATGATGGCCCTGTCGGGCAAATCGGATTTACCGGCGGCGAAGCTACTCGGTCAAATCATTTCCAAGGTGGCACTGCACCCATTCATAATCGCCACAGCAATCGGGGTCATCGCTGCATACATGGAATTTCGACCACCGGATGCACTTGACCGATTATTGGTCGCGCTTTCGCAGGCGGCCGCGCCTTGTGCGCTATTTGCCATGGGCGTCACACTGGCACTAAGGCCGTTGAGGCGGCTGTCGGCGTCGATCGGGCCAATCGTATTGCTTAAGCTTATCGCTCACCCAGCGCTGTGTTATGTTGCCTTGAGCTGGATTGGAGATTTCTCGCCGGTTTGGGTTTATACGGCGGTTCTGCTTGCAGCGCTTCCAACGGCGACCAACGTGTTCGTGATCGGACAGCAGTACGGGGTGTGGGTGGAGCGCGCCTCGGCCAGCATTTTGATTACGACCGTTGTGTCGGTTTTCACCGTGACCGCGATCCTCTACGCAATCACCAATGGCTTGTTACCGGCGGATCTGTTCCCGCATCGCTGACGCGGCCGCCGAAAACCCGCTTCCCGGACGCATGCCTTCGCGCATGAACAATCCGCGTAATGGTGCAAAGCCGGACAAAATGGCCAGACCGGTACTGCGGACGAACTGCGTCGGCAGGAAATCAGACAGAAGTGATTGATTGAGCAGCGAGACCGCACCCGTTCGTGCCAAAATGTCCGGCCGGCGGGCGCGTTCGTAGGTAGCCATCGCCGAAGCTGTCCCCGGATCCGCTCGGTGGGCCTCAGCGACCTTGACCAAATCGCAGGCATCGCGAAGGCCAAGATTGAGCCCTTGAGCCCCGATAGGCGGGAACACATGCGCCGCCTCGCCGACAAGAGCCACGCGATTGGCTGCAAAGGCGGACGGAAGGCTGCTCGACAACGGAAAAACCTGCGGATCACCGTCAATGGATATCTTGCCCAGCATGGAATCCATGCGTTGTTCAATTCGGATTGAGAGTTCTCCCCTGGAAAGGGCCAGCAAGTGATCCACCTGGTTGGGTGCGACTACCCATACGAGGCTCGATCGTTTGCCGGGAAGCGGTACGATCGTGAAGGGTCCGGTTTCGGTATGGAACTCCGTGGAGATGCCGGCGCGGTCGCGTTCGTGGTTCAACGTGGTAACAAAAGCTGATTGCCGGTAAGGCCGGTTCGTAAGCGTAATGCCGGCAGCGTTTCGCGCCGGAGAGTTTCGCCCGTCGGCCGCAGCGACCAGTTTTCCTTCTACCGAGTTACCGTCTTTTGTGACCGCGGTAACGTGCGTATCATACAGTACCCAGTCATCGACAAGTGTTTCCAGCCACCTGATACCGGCCGTTCGGACAGCTAGAGAAAGCGACTGGTTCAGAACGCTGTTGGGGATGTTCATCCCAAAGTGAGTTTCGCCAATCTCACTGGCGCGAAAAGTAGCTACCGGAGCCCTGATCAGCCGCTTGGTGCCATCGACAATTCTCATGGTCGACAGTGCCGCGGCATGCCCGCCGAATTCGGTATCGATCCCGACCCGCTCGAGTGCTTCCAGCGAAGGCAGCATCAGGGTCGTCGTTCGTGCGTCCGTCATATTCACTGCCGGACCAATCAGGACAACAGCAAACCCTGCCTGGTGCGCCAACAGCGCAGTCGCCAAACCGGCAGGTCCGGTTCCGGCAACCAATATTTCCGCGTTGTCGCGATCCGACATGATACCCGTCTTTCCACCCGCGCAGTGCCAGTTCACTATGGCGCCAGACATCTATGGCGCGAGACTTCATCATCATATATTGCTGTTTGGGCGTCGGTTTCAATGAGACGAATTGCCCGATAATGGGAAGACGGGATGGAGAACAGCAGACTCGATTTTCAACATCTCGACCGGGCCGGCAGATTGACAATCCAGGCGGTGTTATCACCACGGATCGTCACATTTGGCGCCGTTGCGCTGTTGATTGCCGGTTCGTGGATCATTCTCATCGCAATGGCCACAAAGGTGCCTTTCGAACAATCCGGACCGGGGTCAACGCTTCTTCAATGGATTCCCGACGTCAGCCTGCCGCGGTTCTTGGAGGATTTGCTGGCGATATGCGTGACACCAGCGCCTTATGCCGTGTCCGATGCAGGCGCATTTGGAGCGCTGGTAGCGATGTGGTTTTTAATGTCGCTGGCGATGATGCTTCCATCTGCTTCGCCGCTGATACGCACATATTGCGAGATTGCCGACACTGCCCGCGCCGGCAAAAAACCGGTGGTCCATCCATTGTGGCTTGTCGGCGGATACCTGGCCGTGTGGCTGGTTGCGGCTGCATGTTTTGCAGGTGCCGGCTGGGCTGCAGGTGCCCTGACAGGCTCGGTCGGCGTAATTTCCCCGGTTGCGGTTCCGTTTGCCGCTACCGCACTTCTGTTTGCCGGGCTCTACCAGTTCAGCGATCTCAAGGAAGCTTGCCTGAAAAAGTGCCGCAATCCGTTTTCGACGCTGTTCGGCAACTGGTCGGTCAAGACCGGCGATGTATTCGTACTGGGTATTCGCCAAGGCCTTTGGTGTCTGGGCTGTTGCTGGGCGCTGATGTTGGTGATGTTCGCTGTCGGTGTCATGAACATCTTCTGGATGGCGCTGCTCGCCCTGTTTACCGCGATCGAAAAAACCGGGCGTCGCGGCATACTTACACATATTGCCGGATCGGTATTGCTTGTATGGGCATTTGCGGTGCTATTAATCTCGGCATAGATCACAAGGAGATACTCGATATATGGCTGTTCAAAGCTGGGCGATGAAGGGAGAGTTGATCCTTTCGTGCAACTGTACAGTGTTTTGCCCCTGTGTTTTGTCTTTGGGGCAACATCCGCCAACCGAGGGCTACTGTCAGACCTGGGCTGGATTCCGTATCGATCAGGGGCATTACGACGATGTCGACCTGTCCGGGATCAATCTCGGGCTGATCATGGAAATCCCCGGTTATATGAGCCGCGGCAACTGGACAGCCGGATTGTTCATCGACAAGAAGGCTTCGATCTACGCCGAGAAGGCCATCGCCAAAATCTTCGCAGGCAAGGCAGGCGGCACGACTTCATTGCTGTCGATCATGGTCGGTAATTTTCTCGGCATCAAACGCGAGCCGATTTCGTATGAAACCGACGGCAAAACGCGGATTTTCCAGATCCCGAAAATCATCGATGGCGTGATCACGCCTATTCGTGGAAACGATCGCGAGGGTGATACCGTAATCACCAATTCGGAATACTGGATCGCCGAGGAGATCATCGTTGCCCAATCGGAAAAGAGCCGGTTTCGAGCGTTCGGACGCAACTGGAACTTTGGCGGAAGATCAGCGGAAATCTGCAAACTCGATTGGCGCGGCCCGTGAAGAAACCGGCGATACCCAAGCCGATCAAGAAAGTGACCGCGCCGCAGGCAAAGGCGTTTTCGGTTCACCTACTGACGGCATCGGGGTCGTTCCTGGCATTCCTGTCGCTGGTAGCCGCCAGCGAACAACGGTGGGCGGCGATGTTCTGGTGGCTTGGCCTCGCGCTTCTTGTTGACGGCATTGACGGGCCGATCGCCCGCAAACTCCACGTCAAACATGTGCTGCCGACTTGGTCCGGTGACATGCTGGACAACATTATAGACTATGTCACCTACGTGTTGCTGCCAGCGTTTGCACTCTACCAACGAGGGTTCATGGGCGAGGGGCTTTCATTTGCCTCGGCGGCCATCATCGTTATCTCGAGTGCAATTTACTACGCCGATACCGGAATGAAGACCAAGGAGAACTTCTTCAAAGGCTTTCCGGTTGTGTGGAACATGATCGTCTTCACATTGTTCGTTATCGAGCCCGGTGAATTTCTTTCATTTGGCGTTGTGGTCATAGCCGCTGTGCTAAGCTTCACACCGGTATATTTCCTGCATCCCGTCCGTGTTCAGCGCCTTCGCTCGGTCAATCTTACGATATTCCTCGTCTGGTGTGGACTGGGGGTCATCGCGCTCCTGCAGGACATGCATGCCGACGACTGGATCAAGATCGGTATTGCTGCTTCCGGATTCTATCTGTTTTGCATCGGGGGTATCATGCAGCTGTTTCCCAAATTGGGTGCAAAGTCCGACTGACTTCGCAAGAAGCTGCCCGCTTATTCCCTTTGTGATTTTTGAAGGTGTTTTCGTTTTACCCTGCTTTACGCGGGTAATTGGCACGTCATACGATGGGTATCGACGGTAATGTTCGGCATGTCGCCGATCATTTGGGAGGATTTGAAAATGGCCAACACGCCCGAAAACGGCGCGATACCTTTGCTCGAGGTACGGGGCCTGACCAAAATTTTCGGCGAACTGCGGGCTTGCGATGCTGTCGATCTGGTGGTTGCCAAGGGAGAGATTCACTCCCTGCTGGGTGAAAACGGCGCCGGAAAATCCACACTTGTGAAAATGTTGTTTGGTTCGCTTGAACCAAATGCGGGAACGATCAAGTGGAACGGTGAGGCGGTTTCAATTCGCAGCCCCGGTGAAGCTCGAGCTTTAGGCATTGGGATGGTGTTTCAGCACTTTTCGCTATTCGAAGCGCTAACTGCCGCGGAAAACATTGCGCTTTCCCTCGACAGCGACACGCCGATTGCAACGATTGCCGAGAAGGCAAAGTCGCTATCCGAATCCTATGGCCTGCCGCTCGATCCGTATTCGCTGGTCGGCGACCTGTCGGTTGGCGAACGCCAGCGTATCGAGATCATTCGCTGCCTGCTGCAGGAACCGGACCTGATCATTCTCGATGAACCGACGTCAGTGCTCACGCCGCAGGAAGCCGACAAACTGTTTGAGACGCTTGAACGTCTTCGCGCGGAAGGCAAGTCGATACTGTACATTTCCCACCGGTTGGAAGAAGTAAAACGCATGTGCGATATCGCCACCGTTTTGCGCCACGGTAAAGTTGTCAACCACTGCGATCCCGGCAAGGAAACGGCCGCGTCTCTCGCCAACATGATGGTGGGTGAAGAAGTGACAAATGCCGCCCGGACGCCACCTGCCGAGGGTGGTCGCGGCGATATTCTTATCGAAGTCAAGAATCTGAACCGTCCGCCGGCAACGCCGTTTTCCATTCCGTTGCGCGACATTTCTCTCGATGTTAGGGGCGGGGAAGTCATCGGCATCGCCGGAGTTGCCGGCAATGGGCAAGGCGAGTTCTTCGAGGCGGTTTCCGGTGAGGTGCTACAAGATGAGCCCGGTTCCGTCCGCTTCAGGGGCCAGGATGCGGGCAAATTGTCGATAACCCAGCGACGCTTGCAGGGCGTCGGCTTTGTGCCCGAAGAGCGCTTAGGCCACGGTGCGGTGCCTGAAATGCGCCTGTCCGACAACCTTTTGCTGTCGCGGCATTCGACCGATTCGACAGCCTTTCTCGGTACGCTCGGGGTTATCCGTGGCGACGCGATCGCTACTTCTGCAAAACGGATTTCCACCGACATGGATGTCCGCAAGAGCGGTGAGGATCCGGAGGCAGCCGCGCTATCAGGCGGAAATCTACAAAAATACATCATCGGACGGGAACTCGACCGCGAACCCGCGGTCATGATCGTCAACCAGCCGACATGGGGTGTTGATGCAGGCGCAGCGGCGCGAATCCGCCAGTCGCTGATAGATTTGGCCCGGTCCGGATCGGCCGTCCTTGTCATCAGCCAGGACCTGGATGAGCTGTTCGAGGTCTGCGATGCCATTGCGGTAATGCACAATGGTGAATTGTCTGAACCACTGGCAATCGGTGATGCCACATTCGAAAAGATAGGACTGCTCATGGGCGGCGCTGAGCCAGGGCATGTCGAGCATGATCGAGGGGCTAGCTGATGCGGATTGAACTGACCAAAAGACCGCAGCATTCGGTGCTGTTTTCGGTGTTGTCGCCATTCATCGCGTTGGCGCTGACCATGATCGCCGGCGGATTGCTGTTTGCCGCGCTTGGTAAAAACCCGTTCGACGCGCTCTATTTCTACTTCATCGATCCGTTGCGCGAGACATGGTCGCTGCATGAGCTGGCGATCAAGGCGGCGCCGTTGATCCTGATCGCCGTTGGCCTAGCGGTATGCTTTACCTCAAACAATTGGAACATCGGTGCCGAAGGCCAATTTATCATGGGAGCGGTCGTCGGATCGATCCCACCGGTACTGTTCCCGGATATCCAGATATTCCTGGTTCTGCCGATCATGATGGCACTGGGCATGGCCGGAGGCGCCGCATATGGCGCAATACCGGCGCTTCTCAAGGTCAGGTTCAACACCAATGAAATCCTGTCCAGCCTGATGCTGGTCTATGTGGCACAGCTGTTTCTCGATTGGCTGGTACGCGGCCCGTGGCGCAATCCGGAAGGTTTCAACTTCCCAGAAACGCGTCAGTTCCACGACTATGCCGTGTTGCCGGAAATCATTTCCTCATCGGGCAGGGCGCATTGGGGATTTGTGTTTGCCCTGGTAGCCGCGCTGGTTGTTTGGTTCATGATGTCCAAGACACTGAAAGGTTATGAAGTGCGTGTGCTCGGTCAATCGCCGAGGGCAGGGCGCTTCGCGGGCTTCTCATCCAGCAAGATGGTGTTCTTCGCCTTTCTCGTTTCCGGTGGTCTGGCGGGTCTGGCGGGAATTTCGGAGGTCTCCGGAGCGATCGGCCAGCTGCGCCCGGTCATCTCGCCGGGGTACGGTTTTACCGCCATCATCGTGGCGTTTCTCGGCCGGCTCAATCCACTCGGTATCGTTGCTGCCGGCTTGATACTGGCGCTGTCCTATCTTGGCGGTGAAGCGGCGCAGATATCGCTTGGCCTGTCCGATAAAGCCGCCCGTGTTTTCCAAGGCATGTTGCTATTCTTCGTGCTCGCTACCGACACGCTTATTCACTATCGCATCAAACTGGTCATGCGGTCGCGCGCCAGTGGAGGAGCCTGATCATGGGTATGCTCGAAGCCATTCTTCTGACTGTTGCAACCGCTGCAACTCCGCTCCTGATCGCGGCGATTGGCGAACTTGTCGTCGAACGCTCCGGTGTTCTCAATCTGGGCGTCGAAGGCATGATGATCATGGGTGCCGTTGCCGGATTTGGCATGGCCTATGTCAGTGGTTCGCCCTGGATCGGCCTGATCTGTGCGATTATTGCCGGCGCGCTGTTCTCATTGCTGTTTGCGTTCTTGGTACTGACGCTGGTGACAAATCAGGTCGCTACCGGCTTGGCCTTGACGCTGCTTGGCCTGGGTGTTTCGGGCATGATCGGCGAAGCATTCATCGGCCTACCCGGTTTAAAACTTCAGGCCATCAGCATTCCGCTGCTGTCTGATATCCCGCTGATCGGCAAGCTGATATTCGGGCAGGATCCGGTATTCTACATCTCGATTGCACTGACATTCGCTGTCATGTGGTTCCTGTTCAAGACACGCGCCGGTTTGACCTTGCGGGCAGTGGGCGACAGCCACGGATCCGCGCATGCTCTCGGCATAAGCGTGCTGGCGGTTCGCTATATGGCGGTCATGTTCGGCGGCGCATGTGCCGGTCTGGCCGGAGGCTTTCTGTCGCTGGTCTATACACCTCAGTGGGTTGAAAACATGACCGCGGGCCGCGGCTGGATCGCACTGGCACTTGTCGTATTTGCTTCATGGCGCCCATGGCGTGTGCTTGCCGGCGCATACCTGTTCGGCGCAATCACGATCGCACAGCTGCACATCCAGGCGATCAGCCTGGGCGATCTGGATTTCTTGCCGGCGCCGATTTTCTGGCTTGCAAGCCTGGTCAAGGCAATACCGTCACAATTCCTGTCTTCGCTGCCGTATCTTGCTACAATTGTGGTACTTGTGCTGATCTCTCGGAATAGACGGCTGACAATGATGAATACGCCGGCTTCGCTAGGCAAACCGTTCGTACCAAGCCGGTAGCACCAAACAAACGACATCCAACGGAGGAACCTAAATGAAAAAAATCCTAACAACTCTCACCGCTTCGGTGGCATTTGCGGCGATGGTCGCGGGTGCAGCAGAAGCCAAGACGAAAGCCTGCTTCATCTATGTGGGTCCGATCGGCGATTTCGGTTGGTCCTACCAGCACGATCAGGGCCGGCTTGATGTCGAAAAGGAATTCGGCGACGCGGTCGAAACCGCGTATCTGGAAAGCGTGCCCGAAGGCGCTGACTCGGAGCGCGCGCTAGAGCGTTTCGCCCGCTCCGGCTGCAACATTATCTTCACGACCTCGTTCGGCTACATGGACGCAACCAACAAGGTTGCAGGCAAGTTTAAGGATGTAAAATTCGAACATGCGACCGGATACAAGCGTGACCATGAGAACGTGGCGACCTATTCGTCGAAATTCTATCAGGGCCGCTATGTGCAGGGACAGATTGCTGCGAAACTCTCGCAAACAGGTGTTGCGGGATATATCGCATCCTTCCCCATCCCCGAGGTTGTGCGCGGTATCAACGCGTTTATCCTGGGCGCTCAGTCAATCAATCCTGACTTCAAGCTGAAGGTGGTATGGGCCAACACCTGGTTTGACCCTGGCCGTGAAGCCGATGCCGCTAAAGCCCTGATCGACCAGGGTGTCGATATCGTCACCCAGCACACCGATTCAACGGCGCCGATGCAGGTAGCTGCTGAACGCAACGTCAAGGCGTTCGGACAGGCTTCCGACATGATCAACTTCGGTAAGGAAACCCAGCTCACGGCTATCATTGATGACTGGGGTCCGTATTATGTCGAACGCGTCAAGGCGGTCATTGACGGCAATTGGGCTCAACATGACGTTTGGCACGGCATGGCCGAAGGCAATGTCGTGATGGCGCCCTACACCAACATGCCGGACGATGTAGCGGCCCTGGCTGCGGAAACCGAGAAGAAAATCACTTCCGGTGAGCTGGAGCCGTTTACCGGTCCAATCATGAAACAGGATGGATCGGAATGGCTGAAGGATGGCGAGACGGCTGACCTGGGCACGCTTCTCGGCATGAACTTCTACGTCAAGGGCGTGGATGACCAGTTACCGCAGTAATTAGACGGCGGACAGTTTTCGGGTGAGGGCGCCAATCTGGCGCCCTTTCTCATTCTGCCGCCAGCACTGCCGGTTTTCTGGAGATTCGCCGGGAAATCGTATCCGCTACAGGGGTGAGCCGCTTGGTGATTGCCTTGCGAGCGGGTGTTTCAACAAAGCGCCAGATTGCCCAGGAGGCAAGCAGCATGACGGCCGTCACAACAGCAAATGCGCCCCAGTTCCCGAGTGCCGGTGATATCTTGCCGAGGGCGACATAACCAATGTTCTGGTGCAACAGATAGAGCGGATAGGTCAGCCCGCCGAGCATGAGGACAAGCGAGGAGGGTGCCAGCCTCGTGCGCAGCCCGATGGCCGCAATCATCAACGCGTAGATGGTCACATTGGCCGCCAACAATCCGCCCAGCGGTACCGCCAATCCATAATTGTCGAGCATCCATTCGCGACCACTAAGCATCGTTGCCGTCGACATGATGAATGAAGCTGCCAATAGCGCAAGGTTCTCAGTGGATCGTCCATGCGCATAGATATGATGTAGCAGAACGCCGGAAACAAAGAGCGGACCGTATTCGGTGACGAACAAAAGCTGTAGTGCACGGCTGCCAAGCCAGAACTCGTTTGCTGCGCAAATGACCAGCCAACCGGTAAGCAAGCCGATTTTCCAGCGCTCAAACACACCAAAAAACAGGGCTACCGCCACCCAGCCATAGAAGATGATCTCCAGGATGATCGACCAATAAACTCCGTCCATGAATGGTTGACCCAGCGCAGGCGAAAACATGATCAGATTGGCGGCAAACTGTGACAGCGACACCGGAAGTGCAGCGGTGGGAAGCAAAAACAAAACGGCGAATGTAATCGCCATGCAAGTCAGAAACCCGGGATAGAGCCGCGCAAACCTTGCGACTGAAAAGCGGGCGAAATCGCGGCCCTCGGCAGACCAGGCGATAACAAATCCGGATATCAAAAAGAACTGGTTGACGCCGAGATAGCCATACATGGCCGCGGAGGACACAAAGGGATAATCCAGACCGTGTCCATCGACGGCGATTTCGCCGCGAAACAGATAATGGAAGCAAACCACCGCGAGCGCGGCAACAAGACGCAGTACATCCAGTGTTGCCATTCGGGCGCCGGTTTTACGGCTTTTTGGTGGTGTCATGACGGCCTGTTCCCGATGGCAATTTGCACGTCAGAGCAGACTACCGGAACCGGCTGGTCAAAAGGTTAAAAGCTGAGGCGAGAGGCTTCGAAAGCGATCTGCTTGACGAGATCGTCCACTAGTTCGGCATTGTCTCGGGCAATGCGGCCATTACCCAACACAAGCCCATTTTCGAAACCGATCCGGGCTTTGCCACCGCGCCTTATTGCTTCAACCAGGCAATTGCGCTGGTTGAAGCCGAATGCACATACGGCCCAGTCGAGATCAAGACCGGCGGCGGAATTCTCGATTGTCTCGATAAATGGAACAAGGTCGTCGGGCTTGCTTTGCTGACCAGGCGCGTAGCGGCCCAGCACAAAGAGCAATTGGTGCTGGCCGCTGGGAATTTCCGATCGGTGTGCAAGTTCAATGAACCGCTCCAGTTCCTTTGTGTCGTACAAGATGTGCTGAACCGCAATGCCGGCCGCAGACGCCCACTGATAAAATCCGATAGCAGCGGCGTTGTCATCGTCCGAAAACATTTCCGACAGGGATACGGATACGGCTGACGGCATCACGTCGCGGACCAGTTTTCTCTGCTCATCGGGTGAAAAACGTCCGACGGCTTCCGTCGTGATCTGTACATCGATGTCGGGGACCTGCTCATTCATCTCGGCGATCAGTTCGCGATAAAGACCGGCATCGAGAACATGAACCTGGTCCTGGTCGCGAACATGGGCGTGAAGCGCTGTAGCGCCGACGGTCAGGCAATCGCGCGCGCACCCGACTATTTCGGCGATGGTCACCGGTAGCGCAGGGTGGTCATCTTTCGTCCGCCGCGCTCCATTGGGCGCGACCATGATGCGCGGCAGTTCCTTCACAGAGCCGCCTCGATGGCAATTGAAAGCTTGTCGACTATTTCGCCGATCTGCTCTTCCTCCATCACGAAGGGTGGCGCCAGCAGTACGTGATCGCCGCGAACGCCGTCAATCGTCCCCCCCATGGGATAGCAGATCAGTCCGGCTTCGAAGGCCGCCTTCTTGATCTTTGCGTGCACGGCCAACTTCGGGTCAAAAGGCTCTTTGGTTTCGCGGTCACGAACAATTTCCAGACCGCGGAACAATCCACGGCCTCGAATATCGCCAATGTGCGGATGCTGTCCAAAAGCTGAATTCAGTTCTGAATCAAGTTTGTTGCCAAGTTCGCCAACCCGCCCAAGCAGATTTCGCTTCTGTATGGCGCGGACGACTGCAAGTGACGCCGCGCAGGCGGTCGGATGTCCCATGTATGTGTGGCCGTGTTGAAAAAAACCGGAGCCGGTCTCGATAGCCCGGTATATCTCTCCGGTACACAATGTTGCGCCTATGGGTTGATATCCGGCGCCCAACCCTTTGGCGATGGTAACGATATCCGGCGCAATCCCTTCCTGCTCACAGGCAAACAACGTACCGGTGCGCCCCATACCGCACATGACCTCGTCCAAAATCAACAACACACCGTAGCGGTCACAGATCTCCCGTACGCGAGCATAGTAACCGGGAACCGGTGGGACAGCGCCCATGGTCGCGCCGACAACGGGCTCGGCGACAAAAGCCATAACAGTCTCAGGACCGAGCCTCTGGATTTCCGTTTCCAGTTCGTCGGCAACCCGACGTCCATAATCCTCCACCGTCTCTCCCGGTTCGCGGTCGCGATATTCATAGCAGGGCGAAATGTGTGAAGTTTCGATCATCAGGGGAGCGAAGGGTTCCCTGCGCCAGGCATTGCCACCTGCCGCAAGTGCACCGAGCGTATTGCCGTGATAGCTCTGCCGCCTGGCAATCAGTCGGGTACGCTCGCCCTGACCAGTTTCCAGAAAATACTGGCGGGCCAGTTTGATGGCCGCCTCGACCGCTTCGGAACCGCCGGAGACGAAATAAATGCGATCCAGTTCGCCCGGCGCGAGATCGATCAGTAAATCCGCCAGGTCTTCGGCCGGTTGCGACGTCATGAATCCGGTGTGGGCAAAGGCAAGCTGCTCAACCTGCTCCTTGATGGCTGTGGTCACTTCGCGGTCGGAATGTCCCAGGCAGGAAACAGCAGCCCCGCCAGAACCGTCGAAATACCGCTTGCCATCGCTGTCGATCAGATAGCAACCATCGCCACGGACAGCGGTCGGAAAAGTTGCTTTGGTGTGGCGGGGGAAGACATGTGACATGAAATGAACCGTAGCCAGTAATTGTTTGATTTAAAAGATGCTGTTGGATTGCTTCGCTGGGGAGGATCAGTGAAATCGAACCTGTCGGCTGGCTCCGCGCTGGGACGGGAATCTGTGGCCAGTTCCCGACCGATGTTCTCCGGATCATCAAACCGTTCTCCGGGTATCTGACAACAGTAATGTCTTTTCCCTTACTTTAGAACATCCTTTAGATGCAAACCGGTTTTACGAGGACTTCCGGCCGGGACCGGATATCCGGGCGCCTTCCCTCATGGCTCATTCCTGATTTTGTTAACCACACCGGCGCTCAACAATTCCTGTGCCGAGGGAGCCCAAATCTGATCAGCAGGTGAACTGAACATCCTGTCGAGAAACCAACCTTTCACACCTTGCTCAGCATAGAGCGCGCTATCTCGTCGCTGTTCAGCTTCTGTGTCGGCGCCAAACACCGAATAATCGGCATCGATGCGATATTGGTGAAATCCAAGTCTGGCTCCGGGGGCAAGCGAGCGTTGATGCCCGCCGATGAAAGCTGTTGTGCAGGCGGAGTCGCAGTAATCTTTGACATGGGTGTCGAGGCCATTGCTGCGAAAGAGTTTTGACAGGCCTCGGGCTTCATAGATATTGCCGCCATCGCTGGTCAAAACCACCGATTGGAGATTTGGATGCTGCTGAAGCAGGAGCGAAAACCGCCGGGTAATACCACGCGCGATTGCGCCATCAATCGAGATTGATCGCCCATCGGGCGACACATCGACCCGGTAACTGGCCTCGTGTTGCAATCGCATACGTGTGGCAAAATCGTCTTCGACCGGAACGGGGAGTGTCGACTGCCAAGCCTCGAAGGCGAAAGTGGCGGTTATCCAGAATGCTATCAGA
>CAXXSI010000010.1:0-65796 GCA_963669285.2 Rhizobiaceae bacterium
GAGGTGGAGGAGCTGGCGGCATTCATCGACCGGCTCTCCTATGTGCCGGTTGACGCCAATCGGGCGGTGTGATTGCCGATCTGAAAGACATTCTTGGCGAAAGCGACCGTTGCCGGGCGTTTTATCTGGCAGTCGGCCCTTCGCTTTTCGGTGATTTTTGCAGCCACATCCAAAAAAATGACCTGATCACCGAAAACACCCGTATCGTTGTCGGAAAAGCCGATCGGGCGCGAATCTGGAATCGGCCGCTCGCGCTCAACGACACGATCGGATCGGCATTCAACGAACGCCAGATTTTTCCGCATCGACCACTATCTCGGCAAGGAGACGGTGCAGAACCTCATGGCTCTCAGATTCGCCAATGCGCTGTTTGAACCGCTGTGGAACTCCGCCCATGTTGATCATGTCCAGATCACCGTGGCCGAAACCGTCGACTTGAAGGGCGGATCAGTTATTACGATCGCGCCGGGGCGCTGCGTGACATGGTTCAGAACCACATTTTGCAGTTGCTCTGCCTGGTCGCCATGGAAGCACCATCGTCGATGGATGCCGATGCGGTGCGCGATGAGAAATTGAAGGTGCTGCGAGCGCTCGCTCCGATCAAGCCGTTCCAATGCCGAAAAGGCGACCGTGCGCGGCCAGTATCAGGCGGGAGCTTCGTCCGACGGCGCCGTTACCCGGCTATAATGACGGAATTGGATGATGGGGCGAGCAACACAGAGACTTTCGTTTCCATCAAGGCACGAGGTCCGAGAACTGGCGCTGGGCGGGCGTGCCGTTTTATTTGCGCACCGGAAGAGCGCATGGCCAAGCGGGTGTCCGAAATCGTCATTCAGTTCAAACCGATCCCGCACTCGATCTTCGGCGAGGCGGCAGGCAATTCTATGCCAATCAGCTGGTTATCCGCCTGCAGCCCGACGAGGGCGTCAAACAGTGGATCATGATCAAGGATCCGGGTCCGGGCGGCATGCGCTTGCGCATGTGCCGCTCGACATGAGCTTTGCCCGATGCCGTTCGACGTTCGAAACCCGGATGCCTACGAGCGGCTCATCATGGACGTTATTCGCGGCAACCAGACCCTGTTCATGTCGCCGCGATGAAGTGGAAGCGGCGTGGCGCTGGGTCGATCCGATCCTCGCCGCCTGGTCGGACACAGAGGCAGGAAGCGCGGGGTTATACTTCCGGCACCTGGGGACCGACTGCCTCGATCGCTCTTATCGAACGGGATGGCCGCACCTGGCATGAAAGCGGGGTAGTAGAACGACATTGACCACCTGGTATGAAATTTGCCGCACCGCAATTACTCGCCACCGAACTGGCCGGGGTTGTCGCCGAGCGGGCTGGATTGACGCGGTCAGCCAGCCGGGGGCCCCACGCGGTCCTTGCTGTCTCAGGCGGATTCATACACCGGCAACGATTTTTTCGCGCGCTGGCGCGCAAACCCTTAAACTGGCGTGCGGTAACCGTGATCCTGGTCGATGAGCGCTTCGTGCCGGTCCTCGTCCGAACGATCGAACGAAAGGCTGGTGACCGCTCAATCTGCTCCAAGCCGACAGCCGCGGCGGCTGAATTTGCCGGATTGTATAAGCGATGGCGAACTTGATGAGGTCGTCAGAAGGGCAGGTGATAAAATCGCCGCTTTTGCCGCAACCCGTTGATGTCGCAGTTCTTGGAATGGGAACCGATGGCCAACCACGGCATCCTTTTTCGCCGGATGCAGATAACCTGCCCGAACTACTTGATCCACGTGGCACCAGCCCGGTTCTTGCCGTTCATGTACGGAAGCAGCACGGCGAAGGCCCGGCTCACTTTGACGATGGCGGTTCTGCATTCCGTCCGCAACCTGTTTGTTCACATCGAAGGCTTGCCAAAAAGGAGCTGCTGATGGATGTTCTCGCCGGGAACGCGGCGGTCCCCATGCGCTCCGTCTTTGACCATGCCTTGCACCCGATCGATAATCTATTGGGCGCCTGGGAGAAGGCGACATTGAGTATTACCCCTGAAATATCAGCCGTCACGGAGCGCATCGTCGAGCGTTCGAACCCGTCGAGGACTCAAATACCTGCAACTGCATCGATGCTGCTGCCGGAGGCGGGCCGTAAGCGTAGCCGGCTTTCTTGTGGCAATCTCGCGCTACGCAATGGCCGCATGCAGTCTCTCCGACAAATCGGATCTGTCCGCCGATGTGGTGCCGAACCTCGGTATTATCACATCCTACAATGACATGTTGTCGGCCCATCAGCCGTTCGAGACCTTTCCCGCCCCTGATCAAGCAGGCGGCGCAGGAGGCGGGGGGGTGTGGCCCAGGTGGCCGGAGGCGTGCCGGCCATGTGCGACGGCGTCACCCAGGGTCAACCCGGTATGGAATTGTCGCTGTTCTCGCGCGACGTCATCGCCATGTCGGCGGCAATCGGCCTGTCGCATGGCATGTTTGATGCCGCTGTCTATCTTGGCGTCTGCGACAAGATCGTGCCGGGTTTGAATGATTGCGGCACTCACATTCGGCCATTTGCCGGCTGTGTTCGTTCCGGCAGGGCCAATGACACTCGGGTTTGCCCAACAACGAAAAGGCCCGCATTCGCCAGCTTTACGCCGAAGGCAAGTGTCGGCCGCGATGAGCTGTTGTAAGCAGAATCGAAATCCTATCACAGCCCAGGCACCTGCACGTTTTATGGAACGGCCAACTCCAATCAGATTGCTGATGGAGTTCATGGGTTTACACACGCCCGGCTCGTCATTCGTCAATCCCGGAACACCGCTTCGCGACGCAGCGCTGACGGCGGAGGCGGCAAAACGGGCGCTGCGATTTACCGCGCTTGGCAATGAGTACACGCCGGTCGGCCGCATGGTCGATGAACGCTCAATAGTCAACGCGGTCGTCGGCCTGAATGCCACCGGCGGATCGACCAACCACACACTGCACCTGATCGCCATTGCCGCTGCGGCGGGGCATCCACCTGACTTGGCAGGATATTTCCGATATCTCCGACGTCGTACCATTGCTGGCACGTGTCTATCCGAACGTCATGGCTGATGTGAATCACTTTGCCGCCGCCGGCGGGTTGGGATTCACAATCCGCGAGTTGCTAGATGCCGGCTTGTTGCATGAAGATGTCGGAACGGTTTGGGGCGGGGGTCTGCGCAAATACACGGTCGAGACAAAGCTGGCCGACGACGGAACGGTCCTGCGGGATGCTAGCGCCGGAGAAAAGTGGCAATGACAAGGTCGTCGCAACAATGCAGCAGGCTTTTCAGCCCTCCGGCGGTATCAAGCTGCTGAAAGGGGAATATGGGCCAGGCGATCATCAAGGTTTCCGCCGTGAAGCCGGAAAACCGGATTGTCGATGGCGCCCGCCGTCATATTCGACGATCAGGCAGACCTGAAACAGGCTTTCGATGCCGGCGCTCTCGACAAGGACTGCATCGTCATTGTCCGTTGTCAGGGCCCGAGCGCCAACGGCATGCCCGAACTGCATAAATTGACGCCTTACCTCGGCATATTGCAGGACCGCGGCCACAAGGTCGCCCTGGTCACCGACGGCCGCATGTCAGGCGCATCGGGCAAGGTCCCAGCGGCGATCCATGTCACGCCGGAAGCCGTCGATGGTGGTGTGATCGGCCGGATCAGTGGAAGGCGAGGTTGTGCGCCTCGATGCCGAAGCCGGCATCCTGGAAGTTCAAGCGGCTATGGACGATCTGGAATCCCGTCTGGCCAGCCGAAACCAGATCCTTCCGCCAGCCAGTTTGGTTTTGGCCGTGAGTTATTTGCCGGCTTCAGGCAACATGTCGGCGCTGCCGATAAGGGGGCAGCGGTTTTTTAGCTTCGCGGCAGCAACCGTTTACGAAAACGCCTTGAAGACGATATAGACGCCCAGAACCAGCAGGCTC
The DNA here is from genome assembly GCA_963669285.2 of Rhizobiaceae bacterium. Taxonomy (GTDB): domain Bacteria; phylum Pseudomonadota; class Alphaproteobacteria; order Rhizobiales; family Rhizobiaceae; genus JAWKWH01. The sequence goes on from CAXXSI010000010.1 coordinate 3,889, forward strand.
CAGAAAAACAACCGGCGAAAGTTGGATTCAGACAAACTGCGGCGGACGCGCACGCCCACAGCCAGTCCGATCGATACCGGCACCATCGCCAACAGCGAAAACCCCGGCTGTCGCGAAATCCAGGAACCCGATGCTTGCCAGCGATAGCCCGAGTGCGAGGGATGAACCGGCAAACAGCATGCCCATGGCTTGCACGAGTTGGTCCTTGTTCAGCCCGAGCGCTTGTAGATAAAGCACACCCGGGAATGAAAAAGCGCCGGTCATTCCGGTAAAAATGCCGTTGAGCGAACCGATGGCGATGCCCACTATGGTTTCGCTTCTTACCGGGATATCCATGCGCATCCCCGCCAGACTGACAATGGCATAAAGCGCAAGCAGACACCCCCAGAAGTGCTGAAAGATAGCGCGGATCAACACTCGTCAGGGGCCAGGCTGCCGAACCAGACAGTTACGGTCGCAAGGGTTAGAAACGGCCAAATTCGCCCCAGCAGATAGGCGCCGTGTCGCCCGGCGAATGCCTGCCAGAGATTGGTCAGAAAGGCCGGTATCGTTGCCAGTGCCATCGCTTCCGTCAGGCCCAGCAATGCGGTCAGGGACGCCGACGCTGATAGCGGGAAGACCAAGCCCGACGGTCCCCTTGACCGTTCCGGCCAGCAGGAAAGTGGCAGCAATCAGCACAACGTTACTGGCGTCGTCCAACAAGGTGCCTTTCGGGGGAGTATGCGGCGCGGTTTCAGGCCGACGACCTGCCGGTGGACGAAGCAAGTGTTGATGCGGTGACCGGGGCGAAAGTAGCCGGGCATATTCGCTTGGCGAATCGGCGCGTCCGACCACACGGCTAACTTTCTCCTGTCAATGCGATCACGGAACCCTTGAGCGTGGCCAGCAGCCGCTTCAGATGCGCCTTGTCCAGCGCGACATATTTGAAAATTCTGTGCGGAATTATGGATGAAATCCGCCAGTTCGTCTGCCGACATATCAGATTTTTGCCAATCGATCGGCAAAGGGCTCGAGCTCGCGCGCAAGTGCGCGGCGTTTTGTTTCCTCAGCCTCAATTCTTTGAAGATTACCGGCATCGTTGTAACCGGTCAGAAGATCATTCGCGTCGGGCATCGAACGGATGATATCGAAAAACGCGATAACAGCGTGTTCGAAATACACATCCAGTTTCTCTCCCAGAGTGACACATTCCGACCACTTTTCTTCAATTTTTGCGATTGTTTTGGCGGCGACGCATTTCATCGACGCGGCCATGACCTCTTCCTTGCTGGCGTAGGTGGCATACAAGGTCTGCCGCGATACGCCGGCCTGACTGGCAATATCACCCATGGTCGCGCGGCGAATTCCGTAGCGCGAAAACACCTCGATGGCCGCCTCGATAAACCTGTCTTCTTTTTCGTCCATTATTACAACTTGACAAAAAACGACGATATGTCAATTTATTTGGATGATACCAGCCCATCACCGGTTTAGACGGTCTGACAATCGGGCGCAAATGTGGTGGGCGGTAAAGGAGATCTTTCATGAAGCTGACTGTGAATGGGATATGAGCACGACGTCGACGTCGAGCCCGAAATGCCGGTTCTTTGGGTGTTGCGAGACGAACTGGGAATCACTGGACCAAAATACGGCTGCGGCATCGCCCAGTGCGGCGCTTGTACCGTTCATGTTGATGGCGTCGCAGTGCGTTCCTGTCAGTTACGCGCCGGTGACGTGGATGGTGAAATCACCACCATCGAGGGCCTGGGTACACCTGAGGCCTTGCATGCCGTTCAATCAGCCTGGATCGAACACCAGGTTGCCCAATGCGGCTATTGTCAGTCGGGCCAGATCATGCAGGCGGCGTCGTTTCTCGATGTCAACGATGATCCGACCGACGAGGATATCGATCGGGCGATGTCGGCCAATCTTTGTCGTTGCGGCACCTATCCGCGCATCCGTGCCGCGGTGAAATCCGCCGCCAAGAACCTCAGGAGTGCATGAGATGGGACGTGTCAGAACAATTGCCCGCCGCACGTTTTTGATCGGTTCGGTCGCCTTGGCCGGCGGCGTTGCCTTCGGCGCCTACATGGTCAAGCGCACACCGGACAATCCTTTGCTTGCCGATATGAAGGACGGCGAAGCCGTTTTTAATCCGTGGGTGAAGATCGATTCGGAAAAGATCACCTTGATCACACCTCATGGTGACAAAGGCCAAGGGGTTGTTTCGGCTCAGGCCGCGCTGATTGCCGAGGAGCTCGATGTGGAATTCGGTCAGTTTGAGACGGATTTCGGCAAACCGAGCGCCGCCTACTGGAACACGGCGCTGGCTGAGGAAGGTGTGCCGTTCATGGCCACCGACACCGGCATCGCGGCAGAATCTCTGCGTGGTGCGATGGGTGGAATTGTTAAAATATTCGGTGTGCAGGGAACGGGTGGATCGACGACTATCCCCGACAGCTACGAAAAACTGCGCCGCGCCGGAGCGGTTGCCCGCGAAACCCTGAAGCTTGCGGCATCCAGAAAGACCGGAATAGCCGTTGACCAGTTGAAGACTGCCAGTGGCGCGGTCCAGCTTCCCGATGGGTCTGAGCTGAAATACACCGAATTGGCGGTCATTGCCGCCGGGCTGGATCCGGTTCTCGACGTCACCTTGCGCGATCCGTCTCAGTGGCGAATGCTGGGCAAGCCGATGCGGCGTCTCGACATCGTTGGCAAGTCGACCGGAACGTTGAACTACGGAATCGATATCTCCGTTGATGGCATGGTTCATGCCGCCATCAAGGTGAACCCGCGCCAGGGCGGCAAGCTGAACGGTTATGATGCATCCGCTGCCGAAAAGATGCGTGGCGTCAGCAAGATCGTCGAGATAACCAACGGTGTTGCCGTTATTGCCGACAACAGCTGGCGTGCCATCCGTGCCGCCGATGCGATCGAGTTCGACTGGGGCGTAGCGCCTTATCCGGCCGAACAGGATGGCCACTGGGAGGAAATCGGAAATTCCTTCACTCCGGAACGTCTCGATTCAGAATGGCGCAATGATGGTGATGTCGAGGCCGCCCTTGCGGGTGACGGAGTATTCGAGGCGGAGTATCGCTCGCCCTACGTGGCCCACGCGCCGCTGGAACCGCTCAACGCGATCGTTCTGGTCACCGACAGTAACGTGGAAATCTGGACCGGCCATCAAGTACAACGGCAGTTGCAACTGCTCGTCGCCGCCGTCACCGGGCACGAACAGGACCAGGTGATACTGCATAATCAGTATATGGGCGGCAGTTTTGGTCACCGGTTGGAATTCGAGCATCTCAAACAGGCGGCCGAAATTGCAAACCAGATGCGCGGAACGCCGGTCAAGCTGACCTATAGCCGTGAAGAAGATTTTGCCCACGATTTTCCCCGTCACATCTCCATCGGCAGGGGCCGGGGCAAAGTCGCCGATGGCAAGGTTGAGGCCATCGATCTGCAGGTCGCCTCACCGTCTGCGGTCAACTCGCAAATGGGTCGAGCCAACATCCCGGTGCCTGGCCCGGATTCGCAGATCCCCGCCGGTGCCTGGAACAATCCCTATGATCTGCCCAATTTCCGCATGCGCGCATATCGGGCGCCCGAACTCGCGCCCACCTCGTCGTGGCGGTCGGTCGGCGCACCTGGCGCGGGTTTCCACTTCGACTGCTTCCTCGATGAATTGATTCATGTCGCCGGCGCGGATCCGATGGAAGAGCGCATCCGGTTGATGAGCCATGATGTCTCGCGAAAGGTACTGGAAACCGTCGCGGAGATGTCGTCATGGGGCGGCGAACTTGCCAAGGGCAAGGGTCGCGGTGTGGCGTTCGTTGAAAGTTTCGGAGTCCCGACCGCCGAAGTCGTCGAAGTCTCCGACACGGGATCGGGTATCCGCATCAACAAGGTCTGGATTGCCTGCGATGTGGGCAGGGTTATCGACCCGGTGAACTTCGAGAACCTCGTCCAGGGCGGCGTCGTGTTCGGTCTCGGTCATGCGATGAACTGCGAGATCACTTATTCGGACGGAATGGCAGAACAGACCAACTATCATGCCCATGAGGGCATGCGGATCTACCAATGTCCGGAAATCGTCGTGAAAGGTCTGGAGAACGGCGAAAAGATCCGCGGTATCGGCGAGCCGCCGGTGCCGCCGGCAGCACCCGCGCTTGCCAATGCGATTTTCGCAGCCACCGGCAAGCGCATCCGCGAATTGCCGCTCAACCGCCATATCGACTTCGTATGAGGCGCAGCAAAGTGAGAAGCTTGTTTATTGCATTCACCGCGGTCGTGGCCGGTACCGTGCTGGCAACCGCCGCCGAGCAGGTTGGCACCAACCGGGTCATCAACGATTTTCCTGAAGGTTCGATTTCCGTTGAAGAGGGTCTCGACAGTTGGGCCAAATTCTACGAAGTGGCCTCGCACCCGCGTTGTTCCAACTGCCATGTCGGGGCCGACAACCGGCCGATGTGGTCGGGCCCGCCTACGGAAGGACACGGCCGCACGGCATGAACATCAACGCCGATGAAAGCCGGATCGGTGCCGAAACGCTCACCTGCGCGACCTGTCACGTGACCCTCTTGGAACCGGACATGACCGCCAACGGCACACCACATACCGCGCCACGCGTGGCCGCCGATTGGGCTTTGGCGCCGGTGGAGGCCGAGTGGTTCGGCAAATCATCATCCTACATCTGCAATCAGTTGAAGGATCCGGAACGCAATGGCGGGCGGACCATCCGCGAGGTCGCCGGTCACCTCGATCATGACGTGATCCTGCACTGGGCGTGGAATCCGGGCGGTGGCCGCCAACCGGCACCGCATTCGCTGCAGGAAACCATGGATGCGTTGATGAAGTGGGCGGCGGCCGGTACGCCTTGCCCTGATGGTTAGGGGCCAATGATGGAGACCGGGATTTTTTCGCCGCGAACCGCCGCACTGCCGGTCCTGGCCAGTGCCGTATTGCACGTCCTGGCCTTTGTGGTCGACGGTTTTACCGCAATGGCCGGCGCAATGGTGGTCATCGGCCTTGTCTATGCGGCGATCGCATGGGGATTACGAAAGGGCTGGCGCTGGCTGGCGTGGATCAGCTTCTTCGTCATGCTGTTCGGCATGATCGCCGCCTATGCAAGTGCCGGAATGGGGCTGCACGGATGGTGGTACATGGCCATCGCGTTGGCCGACCTGATCGCGGCGATCCTGCTGTTCGGCGCGCTGTGGAAACCCGCCGCTGCGCGTGCCTAGAACGTATCCGGTTTGAGTGGACAACCTGTAGAAAGATCATTTCAGACAGCGCTGTCAGGGATATCGGATGACCAACCACAATCCGGTTCCTCAATCAGCGATTTCGCTACATTGAGAACAAATCGCCTTTTGAGAGGATAATGTTCTTTAGGTTCCTGCATCGGCCGCAGGTCGATTCGCTTGGGATCAAATAGACCGCACCTGATGAAATTGACGCGTGCAAGCGTGAGGCTCAGATTGGCGTTTGGGCCGCCGAGAATCTCGTCGGCGTTGTGATTGTCCTGGCCGTCATCCTCCCAGAAACAGACGTCACAGAGTTCAAACGCCGCCTGAAAAGCCAAGGTCGCACGTCCGCAGCACGGACACGGGTAGGCCATTGATCAATACGCCGTCCTGCGTTCCTCGCTCGGCGGGCGGCCGAACAAAACGCGGTAGCTCTGGGCGAAATAGCTGTGCGAGGTAAAGCCGGTCGCGATGGCGACATCGAGGATCGGCATGTTGGTCTGGCGCAGCAACTCGCGCGCGCGCTCAAGCCGAAGCCGCATGTAGTAGCGTCCGGGCGTCATGTTGAGATGGCGCAGAAACAGCCGCTCGACCTGCCGTACAGACAAGCCCGCCGATTTCGCCAACTGCACGGCGGAATAGGGCTCGTCGAGATTGTCGGCCATCAGTTCGACGATCTTGCGCAGTTTTTCCGATTTCCCCGTCAGATCGCGTTCCGGTCCGACCCGCTGCCGGTCGGTGGCGGTACGGATACGCTCGTGCTGGAACTGATTGGCCACCTCGTTGGCGATCCCGGCGCCGAAGTCGCCGCGCACGATCTCCAACATCAGGTCGATCGAGGTCGTGCCGCCGGCGCTTGTGTATCGTTTGCGGTCGATCTCGAACACATTGCCGGTACATTCGATATCGGGAAAGCGCTCCTGAAATCCGGCCCGGTTTTCCCAGTGGATGGTGCAGCGGTGGTCTTCCAGCTGTCCGGCTTCGGCCAGAACGTATGAACCGAGCGACAATGCCCCGATTTTGCCGCCGCGCCTGCCCCAGTTGCGCAGCGCGCCAAGAACCTTGCTTTTGCCGGGAAACTCCGTCGTCAGTCCGGCACAGATGAACAGAATGTCGCCCGGCGGCATGTCCGAAACCGCATAATCGACCTTCAGCGGCAGCCCGTTGGAGGCAAATACCGATTCACCATCCGGTGAGACCGTGGTCCACTGATAGAAGTCATGGCCAGTCACGCGGTTGACAGAGCGCAGCGTGTCGATCGCTGCAGACAGCGAGAACATTGAGAATTTGTCGACCAGCAGAAAAACGAACTGGCGATTCGTGGTCATTGCATCGGACATGGCAGGCGCTTCTACCGCAAGCGCGCGCGCCCCGGAAGATGGTTTTTGTTCCAATTTGATGTTCGGTGAGATTCGGCGCCCGATGTCTGACCAACGGTTCAGGCACGGCGGCGTGCCCGTCGCTCGGCGAGATCGTAGATCGCACTGCGAACATCGCGTAGTTCGTCGCAGATATCTTCGACCTGGCTCTGCTCCCGTTTCAATCTGCGTTCTACGGCTTGGGCGTCGGTTCGGCTTGCGGCGGCGCGGTTGTTGGCGGTGATTGAGCGGGATCCGGTCCGCCCGCCGGTGGTTGGGGTGCGGCTGCAACGGGGTATGGATAGACCGGTTGCGGGTATGGCATCGGCTGAAAAGCCGGCGCGGGATAGATGGGAGCGGGATAGACCGGTCCACCATAGGGACCGGCAATCGGAAACGCATGCGGATAGGGATATGCCGCAGGATGAACGGGCGCGCCATGCACGGGGTATGGCGGCTGAATTGGCGCAGCCGTCGCCGGACCCGGTGGCGATAGACCTTCGGACGCCGTCGTTCGGGCATCCGCTTCCACAGTTTCCGGTGCAGGCGATTGGCGTTCGCGCCGCCCCCGTACCGCCGCAGGCGCTGGACGCATCGGCCGCCCCGACCTTGAAGGCGGACGTTGATGTGTAGATCCGCCACCGAACAGTCCGTCTGCCGCACCGCGCAATCCACCAATGCCAAGGCCAACCAGAAAGCCGGCTAAAGTACCGGCAATCGATATCATTGATCGTGATGGGCCGACCGGCTGAAGCGGGGCCGAGGCTGGAGAAATGACACTGATATTCGCGGCGTTCAGGCCTTGCAGTTCGCCTGCCTCGCGCGCTCTCAGCAGATAGGATTCGTATATTGCCCGTTTTGCTGCCGCATCGCGCTCCATTTCGCGCAGCGTTACCATGTCCTCGCTGACGACCACCTGGCGCGCCTTCAGGGCCGCCAGGCGAGCTGATAGTTGCTGCTCCAGTTCCACGGCGCGCTTGACTTCGACCTGCATCGAGGCGGCAATTCGCCTCAATTCGTCACGCAGTTGTTCGCGGGCACCCTGGAGCTGCGATTGTATTGCACGTGCCTGCGGGTGCTTGGCGCCGTATTTTACAGCCGCCTGGCTCGCCTGCCGTTGGAGATCGGCATATTGAGTTCGCAATTCGGTGATCACGCTGGAAGTGATGCCTTCAGGCAATGCGCCACCCAACGCCGAATCGATATCAAGAGACCGCGCCGAGGCCGCTTTGGCGTTTAGTTCGATGGTCTTGGCTCTGGCGGTCGACAATTGGTCGTTGATCTTGATGATCTCGTCGTCGCCGATCAGCCTTCCCCTGGCATCGATCAGATCGTGTTCGCCCTTGAACGCCTCGACCTTGCGCTCGGCTTCCTCGACGTTTGCGCGCAATTGGTCGAGTTTTGATCCAAGCTCGTCGGCCGCGCGGCCAGCGGCGGATGACATGAACTGACCGCTGTTTTCCAGAAATACGTCGACAATTGTATTGGCGATCAAAGCCGATTTCTCGGCGCTCTGTGTCTTGACCCCGACAGTGACGACAAAAGTCTTGCCGCTGCGAATGACCTCTGTGTTTTCGAGCAATGTCTGAACCGCCAGCGCATGGCTGCGGCCCGGCCCGGAAGCACCATCCTGTCGCGTCAGCAGCGAACGCAGCAGCCCGACCACATTGGGTACGCCGAAACTGCTCGACAAGCCGTTGAATTCCGCGTCGTTGTCGAGATTGAGCCGGTCGACCACCTTGGTCGCCACGCTGCTCGACGTCATGATTCGAACCTGGTTTTCGACCATGGCGATCGCGGTGCTGGGCGCGACATTGGAGTTGACCAACTCGCGGTCAACGAGCCTGATATCCCGGGGGTCCACCAGAATCTCGCCGACGGCTTCATACTTCTTCGGAGTTGCCAGGGCGACCATGACGCCGATGAGCGCGCCGGCGATTGTTGTCGCGGCGATAAGGCGTTTCGAACGCCTGATACCGCCGATCACCTTACCCGGATCAACAAGCGGCTGCGGACCATAGTTTTGCGTATCGTATTCTTCGCCGGTGGCGGTCTCATCGATCTTGGTGTCATTGTCGGCAGGCGGATAACGCCGCCGCTCGGCGCGGTGTCTTATCTGCTCGGCGATATCCGCATCGGCGTCCAGTTGCGCTGCAACGTCACGGTCAAGCGCTGCCTCATCCGTTTCTTGTTGGTCCGGCGTTGCAGCCAGAGCATGCAACAGCGGATTTGGCCTGGCCTCGCGTCTGGACCGCGCAATTCTATGCTGAAAAGCCAGATCCCTTTCGCGCTCGGCCGCGGACAGAAGCGAGCCTTTCGGATTGCCAGTCCGGTTTTCGCCTGGTCCGTTTCCAATCGAAAGCAGGGAACCGCTGCGTCCGCCGGGACCGATATTTTTCTGATCTGGCATGGGCGCTTGTTGCTCGGGGCACGTCCTGACTGGAATTTTACTAAACCGGCTCCGACCAGCTTGGGAATCGGCTGAATATTGGTTAATCCAAGCTAAACAGGCATGGAAAACAAAACGTTAATTTCAGTCACTTCGCACATATGGTTGTCGGTGAAACGGTGCAACCCGGCAAATGCGCCAATGCCAGTTGAACTCCGGATTAAGCTTTGCCCCCTATTTGTAACCTGTAAAAGGGACGCCGCGAGGGTTGGATGGCGACAATTTCGGAGTTTCTGGCCGCCCGGGCCGGGCTGCTGAAAGGTTACGGATCGGCGCTTAGCGGATCGATCGGCCGCCTTGTATTCTCGCTTGCCTATTTCGTGCTTTTGGCCAACTCTCTGTCCATTGCCGAGTTCGGCATCTTCGCCACCGCATCGGCAACCGGCGTGGTTCTATCGCGCATATTTGCGTTCGGATTCGTATCGCCTCTGTACCGGATTGCCACGGTGAAACCGCAACTGGTTGGTGTTTATGCCGCGGGGTTTCTGGCATTTGGCCTGGTATCACTGCCGGTTGTCGCGCTGATCGCCTGGATGGTTCACGGCGCGATCTTTGCTGCCAACATGGCAATCGGTGCCTTTGCCTTGGTTGTCGTCAGTGAAGTGCTGCTGTGGCGGTTGGCTGAGACCGTGATCATCGTCAACAACGGCATGGGCCGGTTCGGCCGCGCCGCTATTCTGGTGATTCTCGGGACCTTCTTTCGCGCCCTCGCGGCGTTGTTCTTCGCCTATGCAGGTGCTGCATCGTTGGACGCGTGGGCCTGGTATTACCTCGGAGCAAATGCCGTTTCGCTGGGTGTTGCAGCGCTTTTCTTCTATCCGGGGCACCGTTTGAGGTTCGCGCCGCGCCTGTATGGCCGCAGATTGATGGATTCCTTCGCCGTCTCCGGCTCCGAAGTGTTGTTCTACCTGCAAATGGAACTGGACAAACTGCTTGTTCTGGCCATGGGCGGGCCACAGATTGCGGGTATTTATGCCATCGTCATGCGTCTGGTGGATCTGACCGCGGTCCCCATCCGCGTTTTCACCATGATGCTGATACAGGCGATGATGCGCTCGCCGGAGATGTTGCGCAGGGCCTGGCTGAAACTCGGTATCGAAGCCGGCATTTTCTCGGTTTCCGTTGCCGCTTTGCTGGTCCTTTCCGGGGTATTGCATGTTTATCCGGGGCTTCTGGGCGACAATGTTGCGCAAATCGCACCAATCATCGGATTCGCACTATTGGTGCCGGCTTTCCGCAATCTCGTCGAATACCAGGCTGAGCTTCTCTACGCCCGCGGACAGACGGTATTACGTGCGATCAATCTTGCCCTGCTGGCGGGAGCCAAGGCGGTATTGCTGATAGCACTTATGTCTGTCGTGTCCGGCGCTACGCCCTTGTTGGCGTGGTTAAATGCCGTTTTTGCAGCGCTTTATCTGATTTCCGCTGCGCTCACTTACGCGGCGCTCAGACGCCCGGCCAAGCCGCTTTGAGGTTCAGGCCGCTTCGATGATACGGCGAACGCTGTCGAGTTTGGTGCCGACAAAGCTCTGTAATCCGATCGCGACCTGATGCGGTGCCATGTCGGCGACAAATCCGGCGAGATCCGCCTCGCCAAGTTCAGGTCCGTCCCAGTAAATATGGCAAAGCTCGTCTTCGGTGTGATTGTGACCCCGCCCGCCGAGAACGTCATCCACGTAACGCCCGTAGAGCATGCATTCGGAAAACTCGCGGCTGGTCGCGATTGCCTCAACCCAGTGCTGGCCATGGATCTGCTCAATGCGTTCACACATCGCCTTGAGCGTGTCGCGACGCCAGGCGATCACCGTGGCGATATAGTCATGCATTGACCGGTTATCCGCATCGAGCCCCAATGCCTGTCCGGCATTGGCCGACCATCGGCGGTGTAGTTTGAGTTCGGGGTTGTTCAGAGCGTTGTCACGACGCAGAAATCTGAGCTTATCGCCTCGCCACAGGTCGCCACAGTTGAATTGGCGCAGAAACACCACGTCCGAATCGCAAAAGAGCAATGCCGCAGCATCGGTGTGGCGGGCGACGGCCAGCCGGCGCAGCTGCTGTACATGCCAGCCGCGCAAGGGTTTTGTGCGAAAGCTGAGCCAGATATGCCGTGAAAACAGGCTCGTCGGATCACGCATCACGTGCAGCCATTGCGGCAGCAGATCCCGCTCGTCGACTATGAGCCGGTTGGTCGATTCCAGGGATCTGAACAACTGCACATCGTGGCTGGCGACCAGGATCAAGTGCTTGTCGAAACCCGAGACATGCCGGTCAAGGGTTTCGCAAAGGAGCTTGCAACGCTCAAAGTCTCCGGCAAAGCTGGCCGTCACCACCGCAACGGACCTGTCCGCGGCAGTGTTGCCGGTCATACGCCTGCCCCTGCACGTTTCAGCCCCAGTTTCTGTCGCGCCACGCGCAGCAGAAACAACGGATTACCAAGCACATAGCGGCGCCACATCCGCGCCGGTTCCAGGCACAGTCGATAGAACCATTCCATTCGCAACCGGCGAACTGCCAGCGGTGCCCGGGGAACCGCACCGCTTAGGAAGTCGAGCAGCGCGCCGACCGCAATCGGCATTGTGCAGGAGCCCTCCGACAGGTTGCGGGCAATCCATTTTTCCTGTCTGGGCACCCCCATCGCGACGAGCACGATATCGGGGCGAAGTTCGCCGACCCGCTCGATCACCGACGCCTCTTCCTCCGGTCTCAGAAAACCGTCATTGAGATAGATAAAACGGTGCTGGGGCATTCTTTGAACCAGGTCCGCAGTCGCTTTTTCGCCATTTTCCCGTACGGCACCGACAATTGCCACGGTAAGCGGCTTTTTGATACCCGTCAGCAGAGCCGGTACAAAGTCCGTCCCGTTCAGGTTTTGCGTGAAAGGTTGCCCATAGAGCAACTTTGCCGCGATGTCGACACCGACACCGTCAGGCAGAACCAGGAAGGTTCTCAAAATGTCGGTGAATTCCGGATCTTCTACCGCCGTATTGGCGCTATGCGCATTCAGAAAGGCAACCTTCGTGAACCGTCTGTTGACCAGCGCCTGTTCGAGAAAGGAGATCGCATCGTCCTGGCCGGTATTGGCGACCTGAACGCCAAGAATGTTCATGGCGTTCATGGTGTTGGACGGATCAATGGGGGCCTGCAGGTTCATGCCGGTGCGGTCTCCCGTTCGCGGCCGAAGGCATGCAAACCTGTGGCGATATTCTCGTTGAGCCCATCAAACTGTGCATTGAAGAACGCCGAGCCGTTGACATGCGCATTCGGATTTGCCGCCAGCCCCATCATCGCATCTGCGAAAGCCTGCGGCTCGTCGGTGACAACGCAATTTTTTGGGATTGTCGCAATCCCACGCACTGCTGATGTGGTGGCAACGGCCGGCAATCCCAGTTCAAATGTCTCGATCGTCTTGAGCTGCACGCCGGTTCCCGCCCGGCTGACCAACGGTACAACGCCGGCCGCGCAGACGAACTCGTCGGCATTGTCGACCCGGCCGGCAAATTGAATGTTTGGGTGCCGGCGTTTCACGTCGTTCGGCGTGCTTCCGCCGACGGCAATCTTGAAGTCCGGATCGAGAAGAGGCACGACCTTGCCCAGGAACCATTCCAGCCCGATTCGGTTCGGTTGCCAGGTCCAGGTGCCGATGAGGGCCGCATCGTACGAGATGGTCCTCGTTTTCGGCAAAGCCACAGCGTCTGTGCGGGTCACCAGCGGCAGCGTTGCGGATTTCTCAGGCGTTGCGATGCCGAGCGCATGGCGGTCAGCGTCGGCGAGCGTGAACACGAACCGGGCTCGCCGGCAAAGCCGCGTTTCGATCGCTTCGAGCAACCGCGCCTCGCGGGCGAACAGAAATCGCTTGATTGGATGGTTAGCCGCTTTCGCATTCTGCCTGGCCGAGACATGTTCGACATTGTGTGCCACGAACAGCGCCGGTTTGTCTGTCAGCACCGCTTCAAAGGCGGCCGTCATCTGAACGGCATTGAGCACATAGCCGTCATACGGTCCGGCCGTTTCAAGCGCCTGTTTGAAGTCGCTATCGGATATCGCCCGCAGTTTTGCCGAAGACACGGTCAGACCGGCTGAGAAAGCGTCGACCAACCAACGGATCTTTTGACCGAGCGATGCTTTGTCCGTTGTCGGGTCAAGTGTTCCCAGCACGATTGTGTTGCCGGAATCGGCGGGAATTCTGCCAGGCCGGACATAACCGACGACGGTTACACGGATCCCCTGACGCCGCAGCGCACCGATGATCGCATCATTGGCGATTTCATAGCCCGTAGACGGTACGCCGTCGGGTACCAGAGATGTGACAAAAACCAGATGCATGACCGACAATTCCTGAGCGGTCAGGCCTATCAGCAACCCATGAAATGTTGATTAAGCCAATCGCCAACTACTGATACAGTAGGGGCTTTTCCAAGCGCATGCGCATATTGCCGACCAATGTCGTTAACGCAGCCTTAAAACGAAACCGGTTCTATGGGCGGCAAAAGGGTTTGCCGCATGATTCCCCGTCTTTCTGACGATGTCTCCGTTATCGCCCGCAGCCGAAATCTACCGGTTGAGGCGATTGAAATTGTTGTGACGGTTCCGACGTTCAAGCGGCCGGAGTGGCTGTTGCGTACACTTGAATCCCTGAAAAACCAGCAGACAAAGCGGAAATTCGCCGTCGTCATCATCGAGAACGAGGCCGAATTGCGCGCAGGCGCAACAGCCGCATCGCCGATGATCGAGACCGGCGAATTGACCGGTATGGTCATCGTGGCGCACGAACGCGGCAATTGCTCGGCCTACAACGCCGGCTGGATGACGGCATTCGTTCATTTTCCCAATTTCAGCCACATCATTGTCATTGACGATGATGAAGTTGCCTCACCGAACTGGATGGAAACCATGCTGCAGGCCGCCGACAAGTTCGCCGCAGACATTGTTGGCGGCCCCCAAATTCAGGTGTTTGAGAATCCTGAACATGCCGTCTGGGCAAATCATCCGGTATTTTGCCCGCCCTACAAGACGAGCGGTCGGGTCGAGGCGCTGTATTCGTCGGGCAATCTCCTGGTTTCGCGGGCGGTGCCGGAAGCGCTTGGAACCCCGTTTCTCGAACCCATGTTTAATTTCATCGGCGGCGGCGATTCCGACTTTTTAAGCCGTGCCCGCCAGGCTGGATTCAAGCTCGCCTGGTGTGCTGAGGCAGAGGTGCACGAGACCGTGCCGTCCCGGCGGGTGGAAGTAAGCTGGATTCGCGCCCGGGGCTTGCGCAACGGTGTGATCTCAACGCTCGTTGAGCGACGCAAACGTCGCGACCAGCAATTCGGCGAACTGCGGACCGTCGCCAAGAGCTTTGCGCTCCTGATCGCCGCACCGTTTCGCGCCGCCGGCAAGCTGATCGCCACGGGCTCCCCGGTGATTGCGGTCTATCCGATCCATGTTGCGCTGGGGCGGGTGATGTCGCATTTCGGCTATGCCAACGAACAGTACCGTCAGCCTGATAAGAATTGAGCTTTTTCTCCCGGACCCGCCTTTCGGTTGCGCCGGCACCGAATTCGTCTACATGATTTCCCGGATACACATGGGAATAAGATCATGACAAAACTGGTTTTGGTCGGTTGCGGCAATATGGGATATGCCATGCTTGCCGGATGGATAAATTCTGGCAGGTTGCAGCAAGCAGACGTTACCGTCGTCGAACCGACGGAAGCGCTTCGCAGTCGCGCCGCGGCTCTTGGGGTGACAACTGTCGCCAGCCCCGATGATATCGCCCCCCAGGTAAAACCGGATATCGTCCTGTTTGCCGTCAAACCCCAGGTGATGGGTGATGTCGTTCCGGCATATCGGCGGTTCGCAAAATCCGGATCGGCTTTTTTGAGCGTGGCTGCCGGAACAAGAATTGCGTTTTTCGAGGAAATACTGGGAGACAAAACGGCCATTATCCGGTGCATGCCCAACACACCGGCAGCCATCGGTGCAGGCATGATGGTCACGGTCGCCAATGCCAACGTTGGCTCTGCGCTGATGGATTTCGTGTCCGGCCTGCTCTCGGCAAGCGGAGAAGTTGCCGCTGTAGATGATGAATCCCAGATGGATGCCGTCACCGCTGTTTCCGGTTCAGGTCCCGCTTATGTATTTCACTTCATTGAATGTTTGACGTCGGCAGGTATTGAAGCCGGATTACCGCCCGAGACGGCCGCAAAACTTGCTGGTCAGACCGTGTTGGGCGCCGCCATGCTCGCCTCACAGAGCCCGGACACACCGTCGACCCTGCGCGAGCAGGTCACCAGTCCGAACGGCACAACCGCTGCCGCGTTGTCGGTGTTCATGGGAGATAACCGGCTGAAGCGACTGGTTGGCGAAGCGGTGGAGGCTGCGCGGAAACGTTCAACCGAGCTTGGTTGATCTATCCACCGGCGATCCCACGTCAGACGCCATCAAACACGATTGCATCCTGCCGCGCACGCAGTTCGGCCAGCCGTGAATCCGGGGCTGTTTGCGCGTTTTCCGTGGTGATCAGATCACCCTTGGCGATAGCTTTGAGGACCGTTCCGCCTTCCAGCAAGCCGCAGGGAAGTGCTTTTGCAGCCCTCGCCTCGGGTGCGGTCATGATCCACGAGCGATAGGTTGTCTCGCCGATGGCGTCCAGCCTCTCACCGGGTTCAAGCGTGCGCTTGGCCACGGCGCCGACTTCGGCCACCGGCCGATCGAGCGGCACCATGTCGGCTTTTCCGTAGAGTGCAGCGCGCGCGCAGGTCAACGGTACTTCGAGACTGGTCAGATGGTAGGGCCGAAAAAACGTGTAATAGGGGCCGGCGCCAAGCTTCAGATCGTTCATGCGCTCGCGAAGCCTTGGGTGCGCCATTTCAGCGATCACGAATACACCGGGCGCGACGCCCTTGCCGACGGTAAAATCGACAACGCCCTTCCTGGACAACACTCCGCCATCCTCCACCGGGCACAAGACCGACGACAGTTCATCCCGGCTTGCCGCCGGACCATGCATGCCCGGTTTGTCGGGCACCAAACCGGTCGCATTGGCAATGGCCGCCATCTCGACCATGGTCTTCGAGCCGTCGACAAATTCGACCAGCATGCGCGGGTTCATGTTGCGCCGTCGGGCCTCGTCGCGATAGTCGTCAGGCACAGCATCATGGTTGAGCGGATTGTTTTTGCCCTTTCCCGCGGCAACGATTTCGTGGCCCATCGCCGAAACGAATTCGACCAGTTCCATACACGATGAGGGTTCGTCGCCGGCACCGAGCGAGTAGACAACGCCGAGCTTCGAGGCGGCGTGTTTCAGGTAAGCACCTATCGTCACATCCGCCTCGACGTTCATCATGACGAGATGTTTGCCATGCTCCATGGCGGTAAGACCGATTTCCGCCCCGACAGCCGGTTTTCCGGTGGCATCGATCACCACGTCGACCAAATCACAAGTCGCGGCAAGTTCGGCCTCGACCATGATCGCGGTCTTGCCGCTCTCGATGGCGGAAAGAACACCAGTCGGGCGCTTAGTTTCGACGGCGTGATCTAAGGGTAATCCGGCAATCTCTATTGCAGTCATCGCTCTGCCGGGTTGATTGTCCGCAATTGCAGCGATCTCGACACCGCGCATCTGTGCGACCTGGGTGACAATGTCGGTACCCATTTCGCCACAGCCGATCAGGCCTATTCTGACGGGTTTGCCCTCGTCTGCACGCTTGGCCAGATCGCGTGCAAGTCCTGTCAACGCAACATTGGTCATGGAATTCTGGCCCTGGCTGGAACTGTTTTGTCCAGATAGAATGGCGGCATTGGCGTTTGTCAATAAATGGACCGGCTATTTCGCGGCTGACACCCGGCTTTTACGACCTGCAGTCAGATCGAATCGCGTAGCGCAAACCAGCCCAACGCCAGCGTTAGCAATGGCGCTCTGAATCGTCGTCCGCCCGGAAATGCCGGTATTTTCAACTCCTCGAACAATTTGAGCTTTTCGCGGTTACCCAGCACGGTTTCGGCATAAAGCCGTCCGACATAGTTGGACAGCATAACCCCGTGGCCGGAGTAACCGGCACAGGAAATCACATTCGGCATGACTTCACGCACGAAAGGTTTGCGCGGCATCGTGATGCCGACCCTGCCTCCCCATGTATGGGTGATCTCGACATCTTCCAGCTCCGGATAGATCTCGGCGATTTGCTTGCGGATATGTCTCTTGATGTCGGCCGGATCGTTCGATCCGTAGGATTCGCGGCCACCAAACAGCAATCTTCCATCGGGGGATTTGCGAAAGTAACGCACGACAAACCGCGAATCGTCGACCGACTCCCAACCGGGAATGACCGTACTGTCATTGCCCAGCGGCGCGGTCGCACCAATGAAAGATCCGATCGGCATGACATGGGCGGCGCTGACCGGCTCAAGGTTGCCGCCATGGGCATTGACCGCCAGCAGGCATTTCTGCGCCCGGATCGTCCCGCGCGCCGTCTTGGCGACAACGCCGCCGTTATTGCCTTGAAGACCGAGTATCGCCGTATTTTCGCGGAGCTTGGCACCATATCCGTGTGCGGCACTGGCAATGCCGATGACCAGTTTGAGCGGATGAACATGCCCGGTTCCGCTGTCGCGGCAACCGCCGAAATAGAATTTTGAGCCGACCGCGCTTTCGGATTGTTGTCGGTCAAGGAAAGTGATGTGCGGATAGCCGAACCGCTCCCCCATGATGTCGGCATGGCGCTTGTAGTTGTCGACATAACGTTGCTTGTGGGCGAAAGACAGCTGGCCTGCCCGATACTCCGCATCGATCTCGTGCTCGCGCATGAAATCCATGAAGTGCGCCTTGGCTTCTTCTGCGACATCGAACAACGCCTTGGCGCGGGCGAAGCCGAACTCTGCTTCCAGCTCCTCCGGCCATGCCCGTTGTCCGGTTCCCATCTGGCCGCCATTGCGGCCCGACGCACCGTCGCCGAACCTGTGCGCGTCCACCACCAATGCATGAACGCCGTTTCGCGCAAGATGTGCGGCTGCCGAAAGTCCGGTAAATCCGCCGCCGATGATCAGCACGTCGGTGGTGGCATCTCCGTCGAGCGACGGATGTCTCGGCCGTTGATCCACCGTTGCCTCGTACCAGGAATATCCCGGTGAAATCGGGCTTTGATAGCGTTCGGTATCAGACATTGAGCAGCAGGTATTCGCGTTCCCACGGACTGATCACTTCCATGAAGGTCTCGAATTCCGCCCTTTTGATCGCCGCATAGGTGGCCACGAAGCTTTCACCGAAGATTTCGGCAAAGGCAGGTTCCGCCTCAAACTGCGAGACCGCATCGAGTAATCCGCGCGGCAATTCAACTTCGTCGCGATTGACCGCTGTCCCGGCCGGATCGTCGGGGACCACTTCGTTGAGCATGCCCAGATAACCGCATCCGAGCGAGGCAGCCAACGCCAGATAGGGATTGGCATCCGACGATGGTATGCGGTTTTCCACACGCCGCGCTGACGGTCCGGAACGCGGAACACGAAATGCCGTGGTGCGATTGTCGTATCCCCACCGCACGTTGACCGGGGCGGATTCACCTTGGGTCAATCGCCGATAGGAATTGACATAGGGCGCAAACATCACCAGCGCCCTTGGGACGAAATGCTGCATCCCGCCGATGAAATGCCGGAATTTGTCGCTTTCACCGCCTTCTTCGTCGGAGAAAATATTCTCTCCGGTCTTGGCATCGATGATCGACTGGTGAATATGCATGGCCGATCCGGGTTGCCCCTGGATCGGTTTGGCCATGAAAGTGGCATACATGTCATGCTTCAGCGCAGCCTCGCGGATGGTGCGCTTGAACATGAACACCTGGTCAGCGAGCTCAACAGGATCGCCGTGGCGCAGATTGATTTCGAGCTGCCCGGCGCCTTCTTCGTGGATCAGCGTATCGATCTCTAGGCCCTGGGCCTCGGAAAAGTGATAGATGTCGTCGATAAGCTCGTCGAACTCGTTGATGCCGGCAATCGAATAACCCTGGCCGCCGCCGATTGGGCGCCCAGACCGGCCGACGGGCGGTGTCAGCGGATAGTCCGGGTCGGGATTCTTGCGCACCAGGTAGAATTCGATTTCCGGGGCGACGACAGGCTTCCATCCTTTTGCCTCATAGGCATCGACCACCCGTCTGAGGACATTGCGCGGCGCGAATTCGATCGCCTGGCCATCCTGACGGACAAGATCGCAGATTACCTGGGCGGTGGGATCGGTTTCCCAGGGAACGCTGGACAGGGTCGACAAGTCCGGAAGCAATTTCAGGTCGCCATCATCCTGGGGATAAGTGAAGCCGTGGCCGTCTTCAGGGTATTCGCCGGAAATCGTCGCCATGAATACCGCCGAAGGCAGCGCCAGCGAAGTGTTGGAGGTGAACTTGTTCGACGGCATCATCTTGCCGCGTGCAACACCGGCCTGGTCGGCGGTAATGCACTCGATATCCTCGATGCCGCGCCAGGCGAGCCATTCGCCGGCCTGCTTCCAGGATTTGACGCCGCGTAGATTTTTGACAAAGGCCGGAGTTTTTTGTCTGGCTCCGCGCCGGGCGGCCCTCTCGGCCGGAATTTTGGAAGGCATAGATCACCAAATGAGTTTTCGTGCGACGGTCATAGCAAATTTGATCAAAATACGGAAGATCAATTCCGGGCCAAGCCGGCTCATGCCCGTAGAGACGAGATTAATATGATCAAATTAATACATCTTTGGTGGCGTTTACCCGCGTGGTGGCCGCAGCAGATAAATCACAAACCAGATTGGCACAATCACCATTGAACCGAGCACGATATTGGGAAGTGCCCACATGACTCCCCGTTCGACATATCCAAGCACCTGCTCCGGTGTCAGGCCCAAGTCGGACAAAACCTCTGCCGCCGTTACATCAAGAGCGGAAAGAACGGCACCGGTTATCAAGGAGGCAACCGCGATCTTGAAGACCGCTGACAAGACCTTCAGCACCCGCATCCCCTTTAGCGAATCGCGTAATTCTAAAGTTATGATGCGCAAATGTCATCCACCCGCCCCGCCTGTCTGGCCCGGTAAAATCCGCTCACTCTGATTGGGGCGGCGGCAGAATCGCGGATATGAAAGGCGAACTCCACGATCCGCCGACAAAAAAATTGAGGCTGCCGGGATATTCTTCACTGTCTTGTGCTGCCGATATTCTGCCTGACAAGGCAAGACTGCGGCCGATATAGGGAACAATTCCGGCAAGGCTGATCAATTGG
The DNA here is from genome assembly GCA_963669285.2 of Rhizobiaceae bacterium. Taxonomy (GTDB): domain Bacteria; phylum Pseudomonadota; class Alphaproteobacteria; order Rhizobiales; family Rhizobiaceae; genus JAWKWH01. Next base: position 24,138 of record CAXXSI010000010.1, read on the forward strand.
TCGGCAGTTCTCGCTTCGGCCTTTTCGACACTGGCCACGCCGCGCGACATCGTTGCCTTCAGTTCTGCTCGCTCAAAAGCCAGCGTTCCCCCGGCGACCTCATCGAGCGAGAAGAAACCTCCTGATTTGGATCGCTCGATAAATGCGTTCAGATCAACATCGGCGATCGTTCCGGTGTCAAAAGTGGCGGCGATTGAACCGCTGGCCGACCGCAGGAAAGGTCTTGGCGGCGCAACGGGGCCTTTCAGGATCACCGATACCTTGCCCCTTGCTTGCGGTATCATCCGCTCAAATCCTGCTGTCGCAGCCAGCGCCCCGATATCGATGTCCGTGGCCAAAAAGCGAAACTCGCCGGTACTGTTTCCGCTTTCGTGATCGATACGCAAACCGGTCGAGATATTACCGCCGAATCCGGTTGCATCCGAGATATCGAAGGTCGCTAAACCATCCTTGATCTGAATGGCCGCAGCAACGTCGGTCAGTTCCGCCGGGCCTGCCACCGCGTTCCCCACGGATAGCCGCAAATCGAGACTGAATTGACCGCCCAGTCCCCTCTCCAATGTGCCGGCGGTGGCTCCCGCCGCTGTTGGCAGGATGGCAAATGTCGAAAGCAAAGAGGCCAAATCGAGACTTTCGAAATCCAGCGTACCGGAAACCGACGGATTATCCTGATTCAGCGTGAACTCGATGACGCCCATTCCCGGGCTCTGTGCGAATGCGATCTCGGCATCTTCGATCTTGATGGAATCGACGCTCCCGTTGAGCCGGCCGGTCACCGCCAGCGCGCCGAGGTCCATGCCGGGCGAATTGTCGAATCCCGACCACTCCAGCATTTCCCTCAATGACGGCGTTGCCAGTTCCAGGTCCCCGTCGATGAACAAGGGTTGGTCCACATCTGCCGCGCCATTGAACGACAACTGCAGCGGCTCGGACTTCAGTGACGCAAACATTTGCGCTGTTCCACCGGCAAACAACACCAGTGGTTCGGTAATCCGGCTCTCTATATTGACGGATTCACCCTTGACCAGGGCAGATGCGGTGACGGACAGTTCCCCATCGAGCAACGGCCACTGCAACAATCCGTTCAGCTCGGTGACGAGGTCCGTCTCCCCCTCTCCGTCTTTGCCGGCTTTGATAATTCTGGCGTCAGTGAACTCAATCGTACCGAACGATTCTGAGGGAATGTCATTAATGCTCGGATTGGCCGGATCTTCACCAATCGCCACCCTGGTCATCTCAATGGCCCGCCTGATCTTTCCGCCAGCCGGCGATTTGAGGACCGGCACCCCTATGTCACTGTCGGATACCCGCAGCAGCGGATTGCGAAAATGAACCCGCGTTGGCACGATATTGCCGCGAAGCGCGGAAAATGCGGACAGGTCTATTTCAACAGCCTGGCTGGTCAGTACCGGCGGCTCGTCCCCGGCACCCCATCCGGACATGATGACGCGGGGAAGTTCCGCCCTGATCGATGGCCACACAGTGATCGTTGGAGCGCCACCAAGGGTAACGCGATAACCGCTCCAATGGCTGAACTCCTGGGCAATCCGGTCGCGCACGATCTGCGTGGAGGCAACAAACGGCAACGCGATGATCAGCGCCACGGCAAGCAGCGCCAATCCGGCGAAGGTCGCGATGCTGCGTCTGGCCAGCCTCGATGCCATACTGCCCCACTGATTAATCCGCTCGTTGTTCTTGCCTACCGGTTTACCGCAAGGTTGTGGCAATTCAAGGAATTAACGCGGTTTGGCGCTTTTGCACACAACCGGTGGGCCGAGGGGGGCGGAAGCTGGTTCCGATTTCTGGTATTCCGGCCACCAAAACTCGAAAAGCCTACCGCTCTTGCGGAATTCCTTGTCACTATGCGAATAGGCACTCGAAAAAGCACCGGAGACAGCAATGGCAAACACCGAACCCCTGTGGACGCCTTCAAATGAGGCAATCGAATCCGCGGCAATAACGCGTTTCAGGAATCATGTTGCCATGCATTCGTCGGCCGCGCTGGACACATATGCCGATCTCCATCAATGGTCTGTTACCGATCGGCCGGCATTCTGGAGCCATTTGTGGGATTTTGCTGGTATCATAGGCGAAAAGGGAGATCGGTTGCTGGTCGACGGCGACAAGATGCCGGGCGCAGTTCTCTTCCCCGATTCGCGGATCAATTTCGCCGAGAATCTGCTTTGCAGAACCGGTTCCGGCGATGCTCTGGTTTTCCAGGGCGAGGATAAGGTTTCCCGGCGTCTGTCGTGGGACGAACTGCATGGCCTTGTTTCGCGGTTGCAGCAATTTTTCCGCGAAAACGGCGTGAAGACCGGCGACCGTATAGCTGCAATGATGCCGAACATGCCGGAAACGATCGCATGTATGCTGGCGGCGGCGTCCATAGGAGCGATCTGGTCCTCGTGTTCGCCGGATTTTGGCAAGCAGGGCATTCTTGACCGCTTCGGACAGATCGAACCGGTCATGTTTATCGGTTGCGATGGTTATTGGTATGCCGGCAAACGAATCGAAACAGGTTCCAAGATTGCAGCGGTTCTGCAGCAGTTGCCCACAGTGCGCACTGCGCTCATTGTCGATTATCTTGGCGATGCAGACAACATATCCCCCTCGATCGACAATACCGTGACGTTGAATGAGGCAATATCCGCTTACCGGGCAGGGCCTGTTGTCTATGAGCGTCTGCCTTTTGCGCATCCGCTCTACATCCTGTTTTCATCCGGTACCACCGGTGTACCCAAATGCATTGTTCATTCAGCCGGCGGCACCTTGATCCAGCATCGCAAGGAACAGTTGCTGCATTGCGATATCCGTGAAGGTGACCGGGTTTTCTATTTCACCACCTGCGGCTGGATGATGTGGAACTGGTTAGCATCGGCTCTGGCGTGCGGGGCGACGGTGTTGCTGTACGACGGTTCACCGTTTTTTCCGGACGGCAACACGGTTTTTGATTTCGCTGAGCGCGAAGGCATGACGTTCCTCGGCACGTCTGCGAAATTCATCGATGCGGTCCGCAAGGGCGGTTTCAGGCCGGTTGACACGCACGACCTTTCCAGCGTTCGGGCGATCACCTCGACCGGTTCGCCGCTGTCGCCGGAGGGATTTGAATTCGTTTATGACGGTATCAAGCCCGATGTCCATCTTGCCTCGATTTCCGGCGGCACCGATATTGTCTCCTGTTTTGTCCTCGGTGTTCCGGTTCTCCCGGTGTGGACCGGTGAAATCCAGGGTTCGGGTCTGGGAATGGATGTCGATGTGTGGGACGACGACGGGCACTCGATTTTGGGCGAAAAAGGTGAACTGGTCTGCAAAAAACCGTTTCCGTCGATGCCGATCGGCTTCTGGAATGACGATGACGGGGCCAAATACCAATCGGCTTATTTTGAACGCTTCGACAGTATCTGGTGTCACGGCGATTTTGCGGAGATTACCGAGCATGGCGGGCTGATCATCCATGGCAGATCAGACGCCACGCTTAACCCCGGGGGCGTTCGTATCGGCACTGCCGAAATCTACAACCAGGTCGAGCAGATGGATCAGGTGGTCGAGGCGCTGTGCATCGGCCAGACCTGGGAGGACGATGTCCGTGTTGTCCTGTTTGTCCGGCTTGCCGATGGTATCACCTTGGATGATGAGCTTGCGCAGGCGATCCGCCACAAGGTCAGAACCGGCGCCAGTCCCAGGCACGTGCCGGCCAAGATCATTGCGGTGAACGATATTCCGCGCACCAAATCCGGCAAGATCGTCGAATTGGCGGTTCGCGATATCGTCCATGGTCGGCAGGTCAAGAACAAGGAGGCGCTGGCAAATCCCAAGGCGTTGTCGCTGTTTGAAGATTTGCCGGATCTGCGTAGCTGAGCCGGTACCGTTTTAGGCAACCTGCGTCGCCGTACAGGGTTAACAATCCCCTACCCAATTATTTACCTCGTATGCGGAAGTGGCACACTTCCATAAACAGCGGCATATCCCGGTAAGGTTTTGTTAACGGGCCGCATGGATAGTCGGGGTAACTCCAGGACACATATCCTGATCCCAACCAACACAGGGATACTCTTTCAGAGCCCGAGCCCGAAGTGACAGCAATTTACACACTGGGCGTTCCGCCAACGGAACGCCCATTTTTTTGTGATTTCACTGCTAAAATCGTTCTGTTCATGAGCCGGTTGCTCAATCCGCCTGATCCTGCATCAACGCACGCGACAACACGATGACCGGGATCAGCGCGGTGATGATGATCAGCAAAGCGGCGATGGCGCCGTCCTGCACGGCGCCGCGTGAGGCATTTTCATAGACATGCGTCGCCAGCGTGTCGAAACCGAATGGGCGCAGCACAATGGTCGCTGACAGTTCCTTGACCGTATCCACAAATACCAGGATCGCGGCAGTGAAGATCGCCGGGCGCAACAAGGGAAGCAGAACACGCGTTGCGCTTTGGGCCGGATTGCGACCCAGACTGCGCGCCGCCTCGTCCAGATGGGGTGGCAGTTTTTCCATTCCTGACCGAATCGAGCCATCGGCAAGCGCCACAAACCGGATGGAACATGCCAGAACCACTGCAACGACCGTTCCTGACAGCAACAGGCCTGGCGAAACTCCGAAAAGCGAGCGAAGGAAGACGCCGATATGGTGGTCGAACGCGGTCAGGGCGTAGAGCAGACCAAAACCCAGTATGGTTCCGGGAAGCGCATAGCCCAGCGTGCTGGATCTGGTGAGCGCGGTTTGCAGCCGGGAGCGCGATACGCGTGCCGCATTGAGCATGAACAGGGCGATCAGCACTGTGGTTATCGCCGTCGCTGCGGCTGTCAGCACGGAGTTGATCAGGGCTGACAGCAATGCCGGATCAGCTATCTGATCCAGGCGCTTGACCGCATAGCTGCCGAGGACCTGGACCGGAATGGCAAAGCCGAAAACGACCGGAGCTGCCGCCGCGACAAACGCAATGGCTGCACGCCATCCCGAAAGCCGCCGTCGCAGGGGCGGCGATCTCAGTTGTGTGGCGCGCGATTGGTGGTAGCGCTGTTGACGCCTGGCCCATTGTTCGGCCAGCAGCAAAGCGAAGATGATCACCAGCATCACCAATGCAATTTGTGCCGCACCCTCGATGCTGCCCCGGTTCAACCACGTCGAATAGACCGCAAATGTCAGTGTTCTGACACCGAGATATTCTGCTGCACCAATGTCGTTGAGCGTCTCCATCAACACGAGCGCCACGCCGGCGGCGATAGCCGGCCGTGAAACCGGCAAGAGCACACGAAAGAACACGCGGGCCGGACTGGCGCCAAGCGTTCGGGCGGCATCAGCCAGATTGCGCCCCTGCATGATGAAAACGACACGGCATGTCAGATAGACATAGGGATAGAGAACTGCGGAAAGGACCACGGTCGCGCCGGCAACCGAGCGAATATCGGGAAACCAGTAATCTCTGGCCGATTCAAATCCGAAAATCGCCCGATACGCGGTCTGAACCGGTCCGGTGAAGTGGAAAAACTCGCCAAAGGCGTAGGCTGCCAGATAGGTCGGGATCGCCAACGGCAGGATCAGCGCCCAGGCCAGTATCCTGCGGAAGGGAAAATCGAAGGCCATGACCAGCCAGGCACTGACAATGCCGGCAGATCCCGTGAACACACCCACCAGCACCATAAGGATCAGGGTTGTTCGAACCGATTGCGGCAGCACGTTCTCAAGCAGGTGAGGCCAATCTTCGCCACTGCCGCTGGCGGCCAGCAGAAAGAGCATCAAAATCGGCAACCCGACAATCACGGCGATGACCAGCGAGGAAGCCATCAATCCCGGGTGACCGGCTCGCTTCACCGGTGTTTTGGCGGCCGAAAAATTGGGCTGGCCCACTGCCATCGATTACCCCGTATTATTGAGCCTGTTCCGGTGGGCACGTGATCCGCTGCATATGAGCCGTTATTGCGGTTGCGTCAACGCCGCGTCTCAAAACGATGGACTACAGCGCCGATCGCAAGTGCATCGAAAATCCCGATGAGCAGCGCAGATATCAATCGGCCAATACGCGTGTCGACGGGAAAGTAACTTCTACAATCGTTCCTTCATCCGGCTTGGAGTCGATCGAGAAGGCGGCCCGGTTGGCTTCGACCATCGCCTTTGTCAGCGGCAGTCCCAGACCGGTGCCATCGCGCCGACCTCTCAGCGAGTTGACCTGCTGGAACGGCTTGAGCGCCTGTTCGATTTCAGTGCGCGACATCCCGATACCCGTGTCGCGTACGCGGAGGATGACGTCGCCTGTCATTTCATAAGCCGTCGAGACGATCACCTGCCCGCCGGCCGGTGTGAACCGTATCGCGTTCGAAAGCAGATTGAGCGCGATCTGCTTGATGCTGCGCAGATCGGCTACGATCTCGGGGAGATTTGAGGCGAAACTCGAGCGGATAATCACCCGTTCGCGATTGGCATCCGGTTGCATCATGGCGACGGCGTCAGCAAGCGCATCGTTTAGTGAAACGGACTCAAACTCCAAATCCTGTTGGCCAGCCTCGATCTTGGAGATGTCCAGCAGGTCATTGACCAGATCGAGCACGTGATTGCCCGACCGGTTGATGTCGCGCAAATAGTCTCGATAACGGGCGTTTCCGATCGGGCCGAATTTCTCATCCATCATCAGATCCGAAAAGCCGATGATGGCATTAAGCGGTGTGCGCACTTCGTGGCTGATCTTGGCCAGGAAATCGGTTTTCAGCGACGAGGCGTGTTCGGCCTGACCGCGTGCCTGCACCAGTTCTTCCTCGGCCCGTTTCCAATGGGTGATATCGCGCATGACGGCACAATAACCCCGGTTGCCGGGCAGTTTTCCCATTGTCATGAACAATGGAATGAAGCGCCCCTGCGCCTCCCGGCCGATAACCTCCCTGCCATCGTTAAGGACACTGGCGACGCCGTTTTCCGCCAAGCCCGAGAGATAGTCACTCGCCGCTCTCTGGCTTTCGACGGCAAACAGTGTCGAAAACTGTTTGCCGATCAGCTCGTCCGATTCGAAATTAAACAAGGCTTCGGCCGAGCGGTTGAGCGATCGGATTGCGCCCGAGGCGCTGACCATGACCACGCCGTCTGTCGCCGTATCCAGGATCGCGATCAGTTCCTCGATTCGATCTTGCTGATCGGTGTCGTCACCGCCGATCGGGCTTTCCATCGACGGGGAGAGAACCGGTGCCGGCCGGATTGCCAGCATCAAAGCCCGATGATCCTCCCATTTGACGGAGCGAAGATAAGCTTCGCAGAGCTTTTCCGAACCGTCTCTGGTCACCAGACGCATGGCTGGACGGGCAGATTCGTCATGCTCGTCCACCAAACCGTCCGGCCCGGCAAACAACACGTCGAATCCGCCGGCTGAAGCCAGTTCCGCGATCGACCGATAGCCGGTCAACTTCAGGAACTCCGGATTGGCATAGTGCAATTCGTCTCCGGAGCGGATCAGAACGGCGACGGGCAACTGTTCGAGGATCGAAATATCCGACCCGCCCCGTGGCCATGTAAACGGACCCGCGAACGCGGAAGGAATGAAACCGGTTTCCGCAATCGGCACCGGCTTGGGTGTGTCGGCTTCAGGCGCACTAGGCGTATCGGCTGCGGAAGATTGCTCTTCGACGGTTTCCCCCGCCGTGTCTGCAACATCGTCGGCAGGCAGGTCCTGGCTTGCTGTTTCCGCGGGCAGCTCGCCTTCCTCCTCCTTCAGCCGGTCGCCGATTTCGCGAAATGCCGTTTCCTCGCTTTCAGACAATGGTCCGCCGCCAATCCGCTGCCGATGGGAAGCAAGCTTGATCACCTTGTCGCTTTCCCGGCGCTCCGGCGTTGGAACGACGGCAAGCGCTGGTTTTTCACCCTGAAACGGATCATCTTCATTAGATTCATCAAAGGTTGCAGCAGGGGCATCGGGCTCTTCGGTCCGGTCAGAGCTTTCGGTCGTTGCACCATTGGAAATGGACAGGCCATCCACCTCAGGCGCATCGACAGCTTCACTCAACCGGATCACGCCAAATCCGCGAAATCCTTCAAATTCCCGATCACGCGAATAGGCCGGCAGTGCTGCCAGATCGACCGGCGCCCGTTTGCTTGTCCCTTCCAGAGGCCACAAGATCGATCGCCCGGACCATGTATCCCGGCGCTCAAGCAAGCCGGTGATTTCACCATCTGCATCGAAATCAAGCGCTTGCGCAACCTCTGCGAAGGTCCGGCCGACAATGTCGGCAAACGCCGGTCCCACCGTGGAGGAGAATTCTTCGGAAATCGCGCTGAATCGGCCGTCGGCGTCAGTCCGCCAGACGAAACGCACGGCGTCTGTCCCATGCTCTGCCGTGCTGTCAGCCGGATCGACCGGATTTTGACGGGTGCCGAAATTTTTGCGAACAGCCGGCTCCTCATTCGGATCAGCGCGTTCGATCTGTTCAGTTTCCTCAATCGCCGGATCATCGGCGCCGGCGCTTGGCTGCAACAATTCCGGCGCCAGCGTTTCACTTTGTGCGATGGCGGGTGACACCGGTTCAACCAAATCCGGATCATCGGCAATTTGAGGAATTGCCGGTTCGGTTGCCAGATCCTCTCCGGTTGCGGCTGTTTTCTCGTCGGAATCTCCGATCGTTGCTGCATTGTCGATGGCGATCAGCAGATGCGTGGCCGGGTCATCAAGCAGTCTGGCTATTCCGACCGCGATTTCTCCATCGGTCGCCGGGATCATGCGCTTCACCAGGCGATCCTGCTCACTGGCGACGCGACGCACGAGCAATTGCAGGGATTCAGCGGGTATGCCGAGGTCGCCAATACCATTGCTGCCCGCGACGATCTGACCATGTGCATCGACGAACGCCGCGTAATGTCCGGATGCCGTGATCCCGCTGATTGCACGGGAGGCTATCTTTCGGGTGTCGATGCCCGCAGGTTTGGTGCCCGCAACCGCGAGCAGAATTCCCCGGGCCCCATCAGGAAGCAAAACCCTGCTCGCCGCGCACGAAAGCGGTTCACTGCGCAATCCGCTGCGCATGCGGATAACCAGTGGCCGGTCTTTTCCGATGTTTGGAAAATCCTTGAGCCCGGAGATCTGCCTGCGCACGTTCACGCCCAGATCGAAGCGTGTGCCGAGCGCCGTCTCGACATCCCGGTAACCGAGCAGAGCAGCGCCGGGACCATTAACCCAGTGCAGGGTTTTGAGGTCCTCAGACAACAGGATCAAAGGATCACCATCGGCGAAATGGCGGCGAACCTCGTCGAGAACCGCAATGTCGATAAAGGAATTGGCGCCGGTCGTCATGCGGCTGTCCCGTCCATTCAATACGCTACTACCCTGTCCCCGTGACGACAATTCAAAACGTCGACGGCAACCCAACTCATATTTACGTTTCGTTAATAATTCGATCGCGCCGCCACGTCCACAAATTCGCGTGTTCCTGCTGATGATAATCGTTCCGTGGTTAATTTGGCAGGAAAAATGCTGCACTGCAAAATAAATGTTGCAATGCACAATAAATTGTACTATATACACCTCGATCCTGCCCGGGATCGCAACCTCCCAACGGGTACGAATTATAAGGACGATGACAATGGCCAAGACCGCCAAAACCGAGAATACCACTGAATTTGCTGCTTTTGATGCCGCAGCCGCAACCGACCAGTTCCGCGCGCTCACCGAGAAGGGCATCGAACAGTCGAGTCAAGCATACTCAAAAATCAAGGACAACACCGAAACCGCCCAGAAGGCGATTGAGGATTCCTTCGAAACCGCCAAGACCGTCAGCAATGAATGGTCGATGAAAGCCATCGCCGCGATGCGCGCCAATGCCGAAGCCGGCTTTGATCACCTCGAAGCCATGGCCGGTGTGACCACGTTTGCCGGTCTCGTTGAGCTGCAGACCGCGTTCGCTCGCAAGCAGGCAGAGGCCGCGACCGATCAGATTAAGGACATGCAGGCAGTTTCCACCAAAGCTGTCGAGGATGTCTTCAAGCCGGTCAAGGAAGCCTATTCCAAGACGCTCGCTGACATTAAAGCCGCCTGATTGGCGCAATAGATAAGCCGGCGTTTTCCTCTCCTCCTCCCAGGGAAATGTCGGCCTTCGGAACCGGTGCGTAAATTCCGGTTCAATTGAGAAAGCCGGGAACTAATGTTCCCGGCTTTTTTCACGCCTGCCATTAACCCAAGCGAAGTATTCTTTACGCGCCGGGAATACTGCCAACCAAAACGGCGCTTGCAATTGCTGCGCCGAATCCGTATTGCACGGGCCGGAACCGGTCACGGACACGCGGTTGTAGCTCAGTAGGTTAGAGCGTTGGATTGTGGCTCCAAAGGTCGGTGGTTCGAATCCACCCAACCGTACCATTTCCCAGCCTTCCCGATCTGATTTCGGCTATCGTTGTCTGTCCGGCCGCCGCGCCTGCCTCAATTGGAAATGGCGACTGCCCTGCGCCTGTAGCTCAGATCCGAAAGCTGACGTTTGAGGAATTCTGCCACATCGGCGCGCGGTATCTTGAGTGTCAGATTGCGTTCTTCAGTTGAAAAACCCTCCTTGAATGCGTCCGCTGCCGGTTCGTCGGTAAAGGCACTCGGCCGCACAATGGTCCAGTCCAGTCCGCTGGCCTGCACCATTTGCTCTTGCAGCTCGTGATCGCGGAACACGGATCTGAGCACAACTCCGAACATGATCCTCTTCCAGAAGAAGTTCAGATTGCTCCAGCTTTCATGGGCGCCAAGCGTAGACTGGCAGATCAGGCGTCGAACGCCGTGAGCGTGCATTGCCTGGATGACATTCAATGTGCAATGCGAGCGGATCGTGCTTCTCAAGGCCATGCCCGAGCCGATCGTGATGACGACCGCATCCTGCCCGATGACCGCACCGCAAACATCGATGGGATTGGTGGCATCACCGGACTGCAGTGTCAGGTTCGGATCATTGATGTTCAGTTTTTTCGGATTGCGGGCAAACGCGGTGACCGCGTGACCCGCAGCGAGAATTCGTTCAACGGCGAGCCTGCCGACTGTTCCGGTTGCTCCAAATACGACGACCTTCATTTCGTTCTCCTGATCTTTTCTTGACACCGTGTAAAGTTGACATGGTGTCAAATATGGATAAATTGACATCATGTCAAGAAAAAAACTGGAAACCCGCGAGCGTATCCTGCGAACAGCTTGGAAACTGCTGGAATCAGGCTCCGGATCACAGGTTCGAATGTCAGATATTGCCGAAGCGGCAGGAATCACGCGCCAGGCGCTTTATCTGCATTTTCCCAAGCGTGCCGACTTGCTGGTTGCCACCACGAAATACTTGGATCAGGTCAAGAACGTCGACGACAGGCTGGCGGCAAGCCGGGCCGCTAAAACCGGTATCGAGCGGCTGGACGCCTTCATCGATGCCTGGGCCGGTCATATCCCCGATATATACGGTATCGCCAAAGCGCTGTTGGCGATGCAGCACACCGATACCGATGCGCGTTTGGCATGGCGGGATCGCATGCAGGCGGTCCGAGAGGGCTGCGAGGCTGCCGTTGTGGCCCTGGAGCGCGACAACCGGCTTCTACCGAACATGTCGGTCGAAACGGCGACGGATGTTCTGGCCATGCTGTTGTCTGTCCGAAACTGGGAGCAGCTGACAATCGATAGTGGATGGTCGCAGGAAGACTATGTGGCAGCAATGAAAACGCTGGCCCGGGCAGCGCTGGTCTTGGACGCGCCTTAGCGAGCCGGAACCATGAACGTCATGTTGGCCCACAGCGTTTCCCATACGGCGCCGGTGTCCTTGGCGGTTTGGGCGTTGGGTTCGCGCAGCACCACTGCATCGATCATGTATTCAAACCCGGCTCGGACCGGCAACGTCACGATACCGTGCACATCGGTGCGGTGCATCGTGACCATCGCTTCGCCGCCCGGTTGCCTCTCAAACAGCTCCACCTGGGCGTCAACCCGCACTTCACTTTTGTAGAACAACTGGACGCGCATTCCGTCGGAGAGGTCATCCACATAAGGGTTGTCGATCGCGACGAATTCGGTCTCAAGACCCGTCTTTGCGTCCTCACCCGCGCCCGAGCCGACACTGATCAGCGATTTCGAAAACCGCGAATAAACTTCGCGAAAATCCTTCTCCGGCAGTCCACGAGCCAGGTGCCTGGTTCGCGCGTCGGCGAAATCCTTGTGATCGGCAAACACCTGGAACTTTTCAAACTTGGAATAGCTGAGCGTGTCCGGCGTTGATTGATAGACAACGATCTGCAGCCCGTCGCTCACCGCATCTTGCCGTAACGCTGGCTGGTTGCCGATCCGTCCTTTCACGGGTAAGGCGCCGGCTTGATTTACCACGAGGAACGTCTGGAACTTTCGCGGCAGATAGGAGAGCCTGAATCCCTTAAAATTCTGTCCGTTGACAATATGCGCTTCCAGCTTACCGTCTTGCGGTGGCTGATAGTCGATAGGCTCGATCCACAATTCATGGGCAGAAACCGGGAAAGCAATCAGGATCAGAACGATAACAAGCGCACGCATGGGTAAATCCGGTTTCAAGTTCGCTAATTTGGTGCTGGTCTGGCTGCTGTCAAGCGCCGCCATGCTTTGGCTGTCGCCGATAAATCCGGCGCGAGCGCACGAGGTGGTGCCTTCGATCGCCGACATCAGCGACGATGAAGGCGTGCTGACATTCACGGTTCGGCTCAATATTGAAGGTCTCGTCGCCGGCATCGATCTGTCGAAGATCAGTGACACAAATCTGGCGGCCGAGGCGGCAAGCTATGATCAGTTGCGCGCACTCGGCCCGGCCGAACTTGAAGAACGTTTCCGCGCCTTTTGGCCTGAAATGGCGCAAAACATTGTCATTGACACCGGATCCGAAAAACTGGTGCCGCGCCTGTTGTCGGTTGAAGTCGCCGAGACCGGTAACATCGAAATCCTCCGAAGTTCGCAGATACGCTTTGCTGCCGATCTTCCTGCCGGAACCCGAACCGTCAGTATCGGCTGGCTGGCCAAATACGGCGAGCTGGTGATCCGGCAAATGGGGGTCGAAGAGCCCTATGATGGCTATCTGGCAGGCGGTGAAGTCACTCCGCCGATCGCGCTTGCCGGCGGCGGCCGGCCGAGCTTGTGGCAGACGTTCACGCGTTACGGCATTGTCGGATTTGACCACATCATTCCCAAAGGCCTGGATCACGTGCTGTTCGTGCTCGGCCTGTTCTTCCTGTCGCCGCGATTGCGTCCATTGTTGTGGCAGATTTCCGCATTCACGCTGGCGCACACGGTGACCTTGGCTCTGGCCGCGCTCGGTTATGTCAGTGTTTCTTCGGCGATCGTCGAGCCGGTCATCGCGCTCTCGATCGTCTACGTTGCGGTCGAGAACATGTGGTCGGACCGGCTTATGAGCTGGCGGCCTATCGTGGTGTTCGCCTTCGGATTGCTGCACGGTCTGGGATTTGCCAGTGTCCTCGGCGAGTTCGGCTTACCGGATTTCGGTTTCGTTTCGGCCCTGATCGGTTTCAATGTCGGCGTCGAACTGGGGCAACTGACCGTCATTGCCCTGGCATTCGCGGTAGTCGGCTTCTGGTTTCGCGACAAATCCTGGTATCGGACGCGCATCTCCAAACCCGGTTCGACAATCATTGCGCTTACGGGTGCCTACTGGTTCGTCGAGCGCACCGTTCTTTGAACATTGGCGACGTTAAAAGAGCGAGCCCTGATTGCCACCCTTGTCTGTCTTGTTCGGCTTTCGCTTTGGCGGCGGCTTTTCTTGCGCGCCCTTGCCGTCAGCAATCGCTGCGGCCTTTCCGTCGGCAAACTGCAGCGACAGGGCAGCTCCGGATTTAACTTCGCTGGCGCGCATGAGTGTCCTGCCATCAGCGTCCGAAACGATCGCATAACCGCGTTTAAGCACTGCAGGATAGGCAAGCGAGGCGAGCAGGCGTCCAGCCTCGCCCACACTTCGCCGGCGCCGGTCCAGCGCGAAGTCCGTTGCCTGATCTCCCCTCGCAACCAACCGGCCGATGTTTTCGCGTCGTGCCGACAATCGTTCGACCAGCGGCTCCGGCCTGACACGGCCCGCTATAGCGGAAAACCCGCTGCGCCGTTCGCGCAGCAGCCGGGTCAGCAGTGATGTCGACAGCCGTATTGCGTTAAACCGCGTGCGTTTACGCTCGGCGCTGGTTTCTAGTGCCCGGCCGAGACGTGTGGAAAACTCGTCAAACCGCCGCCTGGGCAGCGCCAGCAACTGATCGGGCGACGGCAATGCGCGGGCGGCCGACCGCACCGCCTGCCTCTGCCGGTCGAGATTCCGCGATGTCGCCGATTTCAGCCTTGCCGACAGGCCTGCCAGTTCCGCTTCCAGTTCGGCCTTGACCGGCACGGCCATTTCCGCGGCGCCCGTGGGCGTCGGCGCGCGCATGTCGGCGGCAAGGTCGATCAGGGTCCAGTCGGTTTCATGCCCGATGGCGGAGATGACCGGGATATCCGAGTCCGACACCGCGCGAACCAGCACTTCGTCGTTGAACCCCCAAAGATCCTCGAGGCTCCCGCCACCACGGGCAACAATGATGACATCCGGTCGCCGTGCGGAATCTTCGCCGGCAAAGCTATTGAACCCACGTACTGCCGCTGCCGCTTCAGCCCCTGCCGTTTCGCCCTGCACACGCACTGGCCAGACGATAACATGCAGCGGAAACCGGTCGGTGATGCGGTGGATGATGTCGCGGATGACTGCGCCTGTCGGTGACGTCACGACGCCGATAACCTTCGGCATGAAGGGCAGCAACTGCTTGCGTGCTTCGTCGAATAGACCCTCTTCAGCAAGCTGCTTCTTGCGCGCTTCCAGAAGCGCCATCAACGCGCCGGCGCCGGCCGGCTCGATGCGGTCGATAACAATCTGGTACTTGGACGAGCCGGGATAGGTCGTCAGCTTGCCCGACGCGATGACTTCCAACCCCTCTTCGGGAAGAAATTTCAGTTTCGAAAACACGCCGCGCCAGATCACGGCTTCGAGTCGCGAACGCTCGTCCTTCAGCGAGAAATAGGCATGGCCCGACGAATGCGGACCGCGATAGCCTGAGATCTCGCCACGTACCCTCACATAGCCGAAGGCGTCCTCGACTACCCGTTTGAGCGCCCCGGAAATCTCCGAAACGGTGAATTCGGCGGCATTCGACTTGCCGGATTGGGGATTCGCTTCGTTCATTTGGTCAATTGGAACCGCAGATTTGGTTGTCGTCAATCGATTACGCCGAGGCGGCGGCCGAAATCGATATAGGAATGGGCAAGCTTGTCCCTGTTGCCGTCGGCAGCCGGATGGGCTTCGCGGTTTTGGCCGTAGTCGAAATTGACGCCGGCGCCGAACACGATGCGGTTGAACAGATTGAACAGCGAGCAGACGCGGACGGTTTCGACCAGCGCTTTTTCGCTCCAGCCGGCATCGAAGATGGCTTTGGCATCGGCATCGACCATCCGGCTCGGTTCATCGTTGAGTTTTTGCGCGTAGCGCAGCACCGGCTTCAGCCGGTCGTCGACCGGAGCGGCCTCGATATCCTCGATCAGTTGATCGATCATTCCGGCATCGATGCCGAACGCTTCGGCGTAGATCCGGTGTGAATCAGTGCAAAACCGGCAGGCATTGAGCGCGGATACGAAGGTCGCGATCAGTTCCCGCTCGCCAATCGAGAGTTCTCCCTCGCCGCGCAGGACGCCGTCGCAATATTCCAGCAGCGGACCGGCATGGTCGGGAAAGGCACTGAAGAATTCACCCAGATGCGGCGCGTCGCCAAGGCTGGGAATGAGGGGCATCCAAGTTCCTTTCACATGTCAGCGGCGGTGGAACAGCTTTTCGATATCTGTCAGTTTCAGTTCGATCCAGGTCGGCCGCCCGTGGTTGCAGGTGTCCGAACCCGGCGTCGCTTCCATCTGCCGCAAAAGCGCATTCATTTCATCAGGTTTCAGCCTTCGCCCGGAGCGGACCGAGCCGTGGCAGGCCATGGTGGCGGCGATCGCATGCAGACGGCCTTCAAGCCCGTCCGCCTGGTTTTCGGCGAGCTCATCGGCGAGTTCGCGCACCAGCGCCGCGGCATCCGCCTCGCCAAGCATGGCCGGCGTCTCACGCACGCATATCGCACCGGGACCGAAACGCTCGATCCCGAGACCGAAGCGCCTGAAGGTTTCGGCCTGTTCGGCAAGCCGGTCGGCGTCATCTTCCGGCAGGTCGACGATCTCCGGCAACAACAGCATCTGCGCCGCCAGCGGTTCGGCCGCCAGAGCCTGTTTCAAGGCTTCATAAACGAGACGCTCGTGGGCGGCATGCTGGTCAACGATCACCAGTGAATCGGTGGTTTGCGCGACGATGTAGTTTTCATGCACCTGGGCGCGCGCCGCCCCGAGCCGCAGGTCGAGCAGATCGGATTGCGGATCTCCGGTTCCTGCCCTGGCATCGGCGCTGGCGACAGGCCCGGCATCGAAAGCCGCCTGAGCGGCCTCGCCAAATCCGTCGATCGGCCGGTTTGGTGAATTGCCGATATCATAGTCAGCGCTGGCAAAAGATCGGTTCGCATGCGTTCCGCCATGCCGAAAGGCGCCCACCATGGCGTCTGCACCGGCAGTCGACGTTCGAATTCCGCCGTCGGCCAGTGCCTGACGGATGGCGCCGACGATCAGCCCGCGAACAAGGCCGGGATCGCGGAACCGCACATCGGCCTTGGTCGGGTGCACATTGACATCGACCAGGCCTGCATCAAGTTCCACATTGAGTGCGGTCAGGGCATGACGGTCGCGCGGCAGCAGATCGGCATAGGCGCCGCGAATGGCGCCGGCGAGCATCTTGTCGCGCACCGGTCTGCCATTGACATGGATGTGCTGCTGTTGCGCATTGCCGCGATTAAATGCCGGTATGGAGACGAAACCGGTCAGCCTGATCGCCTCCCGTTCGGCGTCGATGGCGACCGAATTATCCGGAAATTCGCGGCCCAGCACCTGCGCAATACGCTCCAGCCGGGCTGTTGTGTCCTTTCCGGTCGCCGCAAATTCCAGGGTCTGCCGGTCGCTCCCGGAAATCAGGAAATGGACTTCAGGAAAAGCGACGGCCAGGCGCCGGACAATATCGGTAATCGCCGCCGATTCGGCCCGTTCCGATTTCATGAACTTCAACCGCGCCGGCGTGGCAAAGAACAGGTCGCGCACTTCAACCATCGTTCCGGCATTGGCGGCGGCCGGTTTCGGCCCGGCAATCCTGCCGCCGTCGATCGATATTTCAGCCGCGCTGTCGTCGTCGGGAAGGCGCGAGCGGATGGTAAGGCGCGCCACCGACCCGATCGAGGGCAATGCTTCACCACGAAAACCGAGTGAGCGGATGTCGAAAATGTTTTCATCCAGCTTGGAGGTGCAATGGCGCGATACCGCAAGCTCAAGATCACCTGCTGCCATGCCGCAGCCATTGTCGGTAACGCGGATCAGGTTCAATCCGCCGCCGGCAGTGGTGATTTCGATACGCGTTGCTTTTGCATCAAGAGCGTTTTCGACCAGTTCCTTGACCACGCTTGCCGGCCGCTCGACGACTTCGCCGGCGGCGATCTGGTTGATCATGGTTTCGGAAAGTCTGTGGATCGCCATGGACCGGATATAAGCAGATTCGGCGTCGTCTCCCAATTAAATCTGCGCGCCGGATTGTCCCTTGCTGCTTGACTGCCGTCATGGGCCGGTTACCTATCGATCCAGACATCTGCGACAGGCTCAACGGAGTGTAATAAATGAAGATCAGTGGGAAGAAGGCGCTCGTTTTTGGCGGAACATCTGGCATCGGTCTGGCAACAACCCGGCAACTGGTCGACGGCGGTGCAACCGTCGTATCAGTCAGCCGAAATCCCGATCGAGTTGGCGACCCCCCGGCGGGCGTGAGCCTGGCGCGCTGCGATGTGCGTGATCCGGATGCGCTGAAATCACTGTTTTCCGAGCACGCGCCGTTTGACATTCTTGTCAGCGCAGCGACCGGCGGCGAACGGGCTGCCGGCCCTTTTCTCGAAATGGATATGGACGGCTACCGGGCATCCTTCGACAAATTATGGGGCTACGCCAACGTGGTGCGCTTTGGAACGCAACACTTGGCCGATGATGGAACCATCGTTCTGGTCAGCGGCGCCCCGGCCCGCAAGGCACGACCCGGTCAGGCAGCGCTTGCCTCCGTCGGTGGCGGAGTCGAGGCCTTCGTGCGCGCCGTCGCGCCGGAGATCTCGCCGCGCCGGCTCAATGTCGTTTCACCGGGCATCATCGACACACCGATGTGGCCATCGGATGAAAAGGCGCGGGAGGAGTTCTACCGCAAAGTGACCGGAAACAACCTGATTCCGCGCGCCGGAACCCCCGATGAGGTGGCCGATGCGATCCTGTTCATGATCCGCAATGATTTTGTCACCGGAACAACCATCGACGTCGATGGCGGCTGGCTTCTGGCATAGGGTTTGCGGGTGCCAACGCTTGACATTTGCGCCGTGACTCCCTTATGAACCGCGCAAGCAGTTTTGGCGCGCCTATGGCGCGTCTTTCACATTGCGGTACCGGCGCCTTTTAGCGGACTTGCCGGTGCCAAATTGACGGACCGGACCGATGAAGATCAAGAATTCGATGAAGGCACTGAAAAACCGCCACCGCGAGAATCGCATGGTGCGCCGCAAGGGCCGTATCTACATCATCAACAAGACCAATCCCCGCTTCAAGGCCCGCCAGGGCTAACAAGCTGGATTAGCCCATTGGGCTTGATTGCAACCGGGCCGTTCTGCGCGCCCGGTTTTTTACGTTCGTATTCACGTGAATTTCAGTTTGACCATTTGGTTGTCCGCGCTACCCTTTGCGCATGAGCAAAATCGTTCCGGGTGCATTTCTTGTCGCCGCAATCATGATTGCAGGACCTGTGCTTGCGCAATCATCGACGGACAAGCCTGCAGGTGAAGCGACCGAGCAGCTTTCAACGCTGGATCAGCTGTTTTTCGATCTGAAACGCGAGCGCAATGAGAAATCGGCAAGCCGGATCGCCCAGAAAATCTGGGCTGAGTGGTTCAAATCCGGAAGTGCTTCCATCGACCTGATGATGACCTGGTCGCAGGATGCCGTCAAAGCCAAGAAATACAATGTCGCGCTTGATTTTCTCGATCAGGTCGTCACCTTGCAACCGGACTATGCCGAGGGTTGGAATCGTCGTGCGACCCTGCATTTCATGATGAACGAGTATTCCAAATCGGTAGCTGACATAAAGCAGACACTGGCCTTGGAGCCGCGCCATTTTGGCGCCTTGTCCGGCTGGGGCATGATCTTGAAGAACACCGGCCAGAAGAAACAGGCGCTTAAGGTTTTCTCGCAGGCGCTCGAAATCTACCCGATGATGCGCAACGCCCAGGCTGAGGTCGTCGAACTCACCGACGAATTGGCGGGCGATGATATCTGAATGTTGCGAAACATGCTGTGTACACCTGAATAGACCACCGGCATGAATGTTCTTTCCGCTGCCCTGTTGATCATTACCGGCCTGAGCCTGATTGCTGCAGGCGTCACCCGCATTGGTGCGTGGCGAACCGGGATCAACCATCCGCCTGCGGGTGAGTTTGCAACGGTCAACAACACGCGCATGCACTATGTGCACCTTCCTGCGAAATCGGAAGCCGGGTTGCCGCCGATCGTCTTTCTGCATGGCGCAAGCGGCAATCTGCACGATCAGATGGCGCCGCTTGCGCCGATGTTGAGAGATCATGCGGAATTGTTGTTTGTTGACCGGCCCGGCCACGGCTGGTCTGCGCGCGGTCCGCAAAGCAACAAAAATCCTGCAGGCCAAGCCGACACGCTCGCAGCGCTGTTGCAGCACCTCGGAATCGATCGGGCGATTATCGCCGGTCATTCATTCGGCGGATCGATTGCCGCCGCATTCGGGGTTCGCCATCCCGAAAAGACTGCGGGTCTTTTGTTTCTGGCGGCTGCCACGCACCCTTGGCCCGGCGGTGACACGTCATGGTATTATCGCCTCGCCAGCAGACCGGTATTGGGGCACCTCTTTTCGCAAACCCTTGCCTGGCCGGGAGGTGCGCTAAGACTCAATGCAGCCGTGCGCTGTGTATTTGCCCCCAATCGCGCGCCTGACAATTACGCGTCGGACGCCGCGATATCCCTTGTCTTGCGACCGGTCAATTTTCGCGCCAATGCCGAGGATGTTGAAGGTTTGCATGCATACGTATCGGCCAACGCATCCGATTATAAAACCATATCCGCACCGACAATTGTCATTTCGGGAACCCGCGACACCGTGGTCTACGAAGAAATCCACTCGGTCGGCCTTGCGCGCGATATTCCCGGCGCCGAACTGGTCTGGATCAGGAACCTTGGTCACAAGCCTGACTGGATCGCGCGAGACGTCATCGTCGAGGCCGTTGCCAAGCTGGCCGGCAAACCCGCCGAGCTGGAGGCAGCGGTCGCCGCGCTGGAAAGGCGGATCGCCGATGATGCTTTTGGACCAATAGAGCGCTGCCCGGATGAAAAGCCGGATTACAGCAAGGCGGCTGCCGCCGAATAACAGAAAAACTACATTCAGTGCCCGGACATGCCGTCCGAACCGACATAGGCGATGCGCAGCATGTTTGTGGCGCCCGGCGTGCGGAACGGAACACCGGCGGTGATGATCACCCTGTCGCCCGGGCGGGCGAATTCTTCCTGGTAGGCGATGCGGCAGGCGCGGTCGACCATGTCGTCCTGGTCGCGCGCATCCTCGGTGACGACGCAGTGCAAACCCCAGGCAAGCGACAAACGCCTGGCCGTTCCCACCACCGGCGACAGCGCGATAATCGGCACACTTGGCCGTTCGCGGGCAGAGCGCAGGCCCGTCGTGCCAGAGGCGGTATAATTGATGATGGCCGACAGTTTGAGGGTTTCGGCGATTTGCCGCGCGGCCAGCGATATCGCGTCCGCTCCGGTCGCCTCCGGCTCGGTGCGCTGCGCGTTGATGATGCCGGCATAGGTCGGATCGCGTTCCACCTTCTCGGCAATTGCGTCCATCGTGGTCACCGCCTCGACCGTATAGTCGCCGGCCGCCGATTCTGCCGAAAGCATTACCGCGTCCGCACCTTCGAATACCGCTGTGGCGACATCGGACACTTCGGCCCGAGTGGGTACAGGCGCGGAAATCATCGATTCGAGCATCTGCGTTGCGACCACGACCGGCTTTCCCGCTTTCCGGCAAGCGCGGACGATCTGCTTTTGCGTACCGGGCACCGATTCCAGCGGCATTTCCACGCCGAGGTCACCCCGGGCGACCATAAGCGCATCCGACAGTTCAATAATTTCGGCAAGTCGCGTGACGGCTTGCGGCTTTTCGATCTTGGACAGTACCGCAACCTTGCCACGCGCGATCTTGCGAACCTCGGCCAGGTCTTCAGGTCGCTGGATGAAGGAAAGCGCGACCCAATCGAAGTCGGATGCCAAAATGGCCTCCAGATCACTGCGATCCTTGTTGGTCAGTGCGCCGACAGGCAAATCGGTATCCGGCAGACTAACGCCCTTGCGGTCGGATATCTTTGTGCCGGAGACGACCTCGCATTCGATTGAGCGGCCGTCGGTCTTCCGGGCGACAAGCTGAAGCCGTCCGTCGTCGATGAGCAGGCGATGGCCCGGTTCCACCGATTGTAGAATTTCTGGATGGGGCAGGTGTACCCGCTTGGCATCACCCGGCGTTTTATCGTCATCGAGCGTAAACGTCTGACCAGCTTCAACCGCGACTTCGCCCGCAGCAAAAGTGCCGACCCGCAGTTTGGGGCCCTGGAGATCACCGAGAATTCCGATCGGTCGGCCAACATCGCGTTCCACGGACCGGATTCTGTCGACAAGCGCACGCATCAGCTCATGCGATGCGTGGCTCATATTGATCCGAAATACATCGGCTCCGGCTTCAAAAAGAGCCTTGATCTCGTCCTCTTTAGAAGACGACGGACCGAGTGTCGCTATGATCTTGACCTTGCGGCTGCGCCTCATTGGGTTTGGCCGTCGGTAACCGGGTCGGAAATAGTAGCGGTATTGTCCGGTTGCGCCTCATCGGTCAACTGCACCATCCAGCTCGGCTGGGTACCGGTGTCGTGTTCCTGGAATCCGGCACGCTGAAATCCGCGCGCAAAACAGTCTTTTGTACCTACGATCTTAAATTCCTTTTCGGCGACGCACATGTTTATCGGACCGTCCCAGCGGCCTCCACGCTCCGCGTCTTCGGCGTAAATGTAGTAGTAGCGGGAAGACAGCCATCCCTCGATCAGGGTTTTGCAGGTCGATCCTTCGATATGCCACCACCCCTCGGTGATCCAACCGGCCTTTGCCCTGTAGCCTATTGCCACCCCAACGAGATTCTGTGTTGCGTTGCAAACACGGAAATCGGCAAGGGCGGCACCTGGAAACATGCCGTACAACAACAGACACATACCGGACAGCATCATCGCGCGCCGGACCCTGATCATGCTCGGCCCCTTGGATCTACATTCCGCATCACTAAATCCCTTTTCGAAGAAGTCCGGGCACATGTCAACGCGCCATCGCATTTCCACTCAATCGATTAAAGTGCAAATGGATCGGGCATAATGATGGTGTTGGTGTCGCTGCTTCGCCATAACGATTGCGTCGGCGTCTTTGCCATGGAAAAAGGACAGCTCATTTCCACCCCAGATTTTCCGTAATGCAACACAATAGCGATCCTCAGCCATTTCTTCTCATCGACGGCGACTATTCGTCCGGCATGATCCTGCTGGCCGATCATGCCCGCAACCAGTTGCCCGCATCCCATGGTACGCTTGGCCTGGATGACGCCGAATTCAAGCGCCATATCGCCTACGATATCGGTGTCGAGGCGGTCACTCGAAAGATGGCGCGCGATCTGGGTGTGCCTGCGGTCATGTGTGGGTTTTCCCGCCTGCTGATCGATCCGAATCGTGGAGAAGATGATCCCACACTCATCCGCCAGCTTTATGATGGTGCGGTGATTTCCGGTAACTATCCCATCGATGAGGCTGAGCGCGAGAGGCGGCTGGACAACTGGTACAGGCCCTACCATGCGGCAATTGCGGCTGCGGTCGACCAGGTCGCAACCTGCAGCGCCATTCCGCCGTTGATTATCGCCGTTCATTCATTCACGCCGCACATGCAGGGTTATGCCCGGCCCTGGCACGTGTCTCTGCTTTGGGATACCGACGATCGTGCCATGCGGCTCTTGTATGACGCGTTGACGGCGGAGGGCGAATTCCTGATCGGCGACAACGAGCCCTATGACGGTGCGCTGAAGGGTGACACCATGTATCAGCATGCCACCCGCACCGGCTATCCGCACGTCCTGATCGAGATCCGCCAGGACCTCATCGCCGATGACGAAGGTCAGGCCGAGTGGGCGGCACGGCTGGCTCGGATACTTGACGATATCAACGCGCGGCCCGATATCCACGAACAACAGAAATTTGGTTCCCGCACCCACAGATAACCGGTGCGAAAGAGAGGACAGCATGGCAAAACTGGATGATCAGCAACAGCGCGACTTTGAGGCAGCCGCCTTTCGCATACTCGTGGCCCATTTGCGTAACCGCACCGACGTGCAGAACATTGATCTGATGAATTTGGGCGGTTTCTGCCGCAACTGCCTGTCGAATTGGTACCGCGACGCGGCGAACGACGCCGGTGTCGAACTTTCCAAGGACGAGGCCCGCGAAATCGTCTACGGCATGCCTTATGCTGAGTGGCGCGACAAATATCAGTCCGAAGCGACACCGGAGCAGAAGGAAGCTTTCAAAAAGAGCCATCCACACAGTCATTGACCGGATGCCTTGACGGCGGTGCTGCCGTGCTGCAACCAGATTTCCGACCGAGGCCGTGATTCTGCGGCGCAAACAATCCGGAGAATTTAACGTGGCAGACGACATCACCAGCGAATCCTCTCAGACAGTGGCCGCCGGCCAGCTTCGCGCTTTCATCGAGCGTATCGAACGGCTCGAAGAGGAAAAGAAGACCATCGCCGACGACATCAAGGAAGTTTATGCCGAAATGAAGGGCACCGGCTTCGATACCAAGGCCGTGCGGTCGATCGTCAGGTTGCGCAAGCAGGACCAGGCCGAGCGGCAGGAGGCCGAAGCCATGATCGATCTCTACAAGAACGCGCTCGGAATGGTGTGAAGCACCAGCCGCTCATCTCGGCGGGCAAGCAGTTTGATGGTTCGATCAGTGCTTCCTGCTAAGTTCCTTGGTCGCCGATTCCAGGCCTTTCAGCGTCAGCGGGAACATGCGGTCATCGAAAATCTCGCGGATCATGCTGACCGAATGGGTGTAATCCCAGTGCTTGTGCCTGGTCGGGTTGATCCAGATGGCATTCGGCCACTGATTGAGTGCGCGTTGCAGCCACAAGATGCCGGGCTCCGGATTCCAGTGCTCCACCGAGCCGCCCTGATAGGCGATTTCGTAGGGGCTCATTGACGCATCACCGACAAAGATCACCTTGTAGTCGTGACCGTATTTGTGCAGCACGTCAAAGGTCGGGATCACTTCGGAATGGCGGCGGCGGTTGTCTTTCCAGACGCGTTCGTAAAGACAATTGTGGAAATAGAAATATTCAAGCTGGCGAAACTCGGCGCTGGCTGCGGAAAACAACTCCTCGACGGTGCGAATATGGTCGTCCATCGAGCCGCCGACGTCAAAGAACATTAAAAGCTTGACCGCATTGCGCCGTTCCGGCCTGGTCTGGACATCGAGATAGCCGTGCTCGGCTGTGGATTTGATGGTACCGCCCAGATCAAGTTCCTCGTCGGCGCCTTCGCGCACCCAGCGGCGCAGGCGCTTGAGCGCAACCTTGATGTTGCGCGTACCCAGTTCGACCGAATCGTCGAAATTCTTGAACTCACGCTTGTCCCACACCTTCACCGCACGGCGGTGCCGCGATTCATGCTGACCGATGCGCACGCCTTCCGGATTGTAACCATATGCGCCGAAAGGCGATGTACCTGCGGTGCCGATCCATTTCGAACCGCCCTGATGCCGGGCTTTCTGCTCCTCGAGCCGTTTCTTCAGCGTCTCCATCAGCTTTTCAAAGCCGCCAAGCGCTTCGACCAGTTTCTTGTCCTCTTCCGACAGGTGCTTTTCCGCCAGCTTGCGCAGCCATTCCTCGGGCAGGTCGGCGACGTCGATCGCCGCTTCACCGGACACGGCTTCGACGCCCTTGAAAACATGCGAAAACACCTGGTCGAAACGGTCGATATGGCGTTCGTCCTTCACCATCGCCGAGCGCGCCAGATAGTAGAATCCCTCAATGTCGTAGGTGACAAGCTCGGCCTCCATGCCCTCCAGCATGGTGAGATATTCCCGCAGCGAAACGGGAACGCGTGCAGCCTTCAATTCGAGGAAGAACGGGATGAACATGGGCGGGAAACTAATTCGTTTCAGGTCGGTTGTCAGCCCTGATGCACACAGCATTTTGATTAAACCGTCAGTCACCGATGACCTAAAGTTACCCGCAGCACAGGAGCCGTCATGCGCTTTGGTTTTACAGCATTGTTGGGTGCACTATTCCTATCGTTCACTGCGGGATTGGGTGCCGCATCCCAACAGTTCCAACCGCCCGCCACCGTGGCGGTTTCCGCCGGGCCGTTCATCAGCGGATCGGACCGGGCCGAGCGCGAACTGGCCTATCAGCTCGACGAAAAGGCCTATGGCCACTCGGTAACCCGCAAGAACAAATGGTATGAGAGCGAATTGAACCGCGCGACCCGGCAAACCGGCGCGTTCAACATCATGGTCAATCTGGTGACCAACGCGGACTACGCCGTGTTTCTCGCCGAGACCGGTCACGTCGCGCCGGTGGTCGATCAGGCCACCTGGAAGGCCTATCGCCTGATCCACCCTTTCGAGCGGACGCTGAGATTTCAGTGGCACGACGACAAGATGCCGCAAGGCCGCGGCAGCCACCCGGTCACTATGGTGACGATCGCCGATACCGAAGCCTATGCCGACTGGCTGTCGCAAAAGACCGGCCAAAAATGGCGCCTGGCGACGGAACTGGAATGGGAAAAGGCCATGCGCGGCACCGACGGGCGCGTCTTCCCCTGGGGCAATGAATGGAATGCCAAACTTGCCAATACGCACGATGCCGGGCCGTTCGACACCGTGCCGGTCGGCAGCTTTGCCGATGGCGCCAGCCCCTATGGCGTGATGGATGCTGTTGGCCAGCTGTTTGAATGGGTCTCAGACAGCCCGCGACCGGGGCGCCATTATGTGAAAGGCGGATCTTGGGATGACAAGGGCTGCGGTGTCTGCCGCCCGGCCGAGCGCCATCAAAGGCCGAGCAATATCAAGCACATCCTGATCGGGTTCCGGCTCGTGCGGGAGCCTTGATCAAAAGGGCTCTAGCGCTTGTACTGAATGAACGGCGTCTTGGTGCCGATGCGGTCATAAAGCTGCCGGGCCGTGGCGTTGAAATCCTGCGTCAGCCAGTAAACCGATGGGCAGCCGGCTTCATCGGCGTTTTCGTAGACCGCTTCGATCAATGCTCGGCCCACGCCGGTGCCACGTACCACAGGGTCGGCATAGAGATCCTGCAGGTAGCAGACATTTTCCAGTTTCCAGCCGTGGCGGTGGAACAGGTAATGGACAAGACCAACAGGCTTGCTGTCCAGTTCGGCGATCAGGCCGCGGAACTCGTTTTCAGCACCGGCATTTCCGGCCAGCATGCGATCGAATGACGATCGGTAGACTTCTTCCGGCACGCTCGATTGGTAGAATTCCAGATACGCGGTCCAAAGCCGCCGCCATTCGCTCTCATCGGCGGCAGCGATTGGCCGGATGTTCAGTTGTGCGCTCATTCCGCTGCCTCAGATTGCCGCTTCACTCCAATATCGTCCATATCAAACGGCGTTGTCTGATATGTCTGGTTGATCCAGTTGCCAAACAGTAGGAACGCGTGGCTGCGCCAGCGGTTCTGCGGCTCCTGGTCGGGATCGTCATCCGGGAAATAGTTGGCCGGCAGCTTGATGGATGTGCCGGCTTTCACATCACGGAAATACTCTGTGGCCAGCGTGCCGGAATCATATTCGACGTGGTTGAATATGTAGAGCCGGTTGCAGCGTTTTTCGGCCAGCAGGCAAAGCCCGGTATCTTCGGAGTCCATTAGCACTTCCAGACCGCTTTCGGACTTGATGTCTTCGCGGCGCACCTCGGTCCAGCGCGAAACCGAAATCTGGAAGTCGTCCGAAAATCCGGCCAGATAGGGTGAGGCGGGATTGAGATTGCGGTGGCGATAGACGCCGAATGCCTTTTCCGGCAGCTGGCGTTTGGGGACATTGTGGAAATGATAGGCCGCCGCCATCGCCCCCCAGCAGACGAAGAACGACGAATGCACGTGTGTTTCCGTCCAGTCGAGGATGTTCTTCAGCTCGTTCCAGTAGGTGACGTCTTCGAAAGGCAGCGTTTCGATTGGTGCGCCGGTGATGATGAAACCGTCAAATTTGCGGTCCTTCACCTCGTCCCAGGTATGGTAGAAGTTGATCAGATGATCCTCGGCGGTGTTTTTCGCCCGGTGCGAGCCGATACGTACCAGCGTCAGCTCGACCTGCAGCGGTGTCGAGCCCACCAGCCGCGCAATCTGGGTTTCGGTGGCGATCTTGTTGGGCATCAGGTTTAAGAGCCCGATCTGTATCGGACGGATGTCCTGCCGGATGGCGACGGATTCATCCATCACGTTGACACCCTCGCGCACGAGGACATCGCGGGCTGGAAGGCGGTCGGGGATGCGGATCGGCATCGAACTTACTCCAAAACAAAACCGGCCAACGATTGAGTCGCTAACCGGTCCGGATCGGGAACTGCCCGCGGCCCTTTTAGCGAGTTTTTTTACGTGGCTGCAAGCCGGCCGGCCAAATCACCACACTGCCAAGATATGCCCGACCGCCGTCTCGGTCAATATTGTGAACCTATCGCTGCTGACGGGCCAGAAACGCCAATCGCTCGAACAGATGCACATCCTGCTCGTTTTTCAACAGCGCACCATGCAGGCGCGGCAGCGCATTGGTGGCGTCACCGCGCAGGTCTTCCGGCGAAATGTCATCGGCCACCAGCAGCCGGATCCAGTCCAACACCTCGGATGTCGAAGGTTTCTTCTTCAATCCCTGCTGTTCGCGGATTTCATAGAATTGCGACAGGGCGGCGGCGACCAGTTTCTGCTTGATACCCGGATAGTGCACATCGACGATCTTTGTCAGCGTCTCGGCTTCGGGAAAGCGGATATAGTGGAAGAAACAGCGGCGCAGGAAAGCGTCGGGCAGTTCCTTTTCGTTGTTTGATGTGATGATGACGATCGGCCGGTGTTTGGTCTGGATCGTCTCGCCGGTTTCATAGACGAAGAACTCCATGCGATCGAGTTCCTGAAGCAGATCATTGGGAAACTCAATATCGGCCTTGTCGATCTCGTCGATCAGCAAAACCACTTTCTGATCGCAAGTAAACGCCTCCCACAGCTTGCCGCGCTTGATGTAGTTCCTGATATCGTTGAAACGTTCATCACCGAGCTGGCTGTCGCGAAGCCTCGAGACGGCGTCATATTCGTATAGACCTTGCTGTGCTTTGGTCGTCGATTTGACATGCCATTCGATCAGGTCAAGTTTGAGAGCAGCGGCGACCTGGCGGGCAAGTTCGGTCTTGCCGGTACCCGGTTCACCTTTGACCAGCAGCGGACGCTCCAGCTTGATGGCCGCATTGACGGCCACCATCAGATCCTTGTCGGCCACATAGGCGTCGGTGCCGGTAAATTGCATTGTCATGGCAGCTCCAAATAATTCACAGCGCGGCGGACACTATTCAGCCCGGCCATCGGGAGCAACCGCAAATTCCCACTGGTGTCAATATGGGCAAGCGCCTATATACGCCTCCGGCGTTCTGTGCTTCCCGGCAGGAGTTGTATTCCCGGGGGCTTAGCGACTTCCTAGGGAGCTGTCCCTGATTGAGCTCGTGGGTTCTTTCACACGGCGCCCACCTACACTGTAGGTTCCCGGGGTCGAAATCTTCACCGGTCGTCATGGTTCGCCGACCATTTCCAAGCTTATTTCCGGCCTGTCCGCCATGTCCGAATTTCAAACGCAAAAAAAGGCCCTTCGGCGCGAAACGCTCGCCCGTCGGGATTGCCTTGATGTCGAATGGCGCATCGAGGCTTCGCTTGGCTTCGCCGCTGCAGCTGATCAGATCGATTTCGAGCCCGGAACGGTCATATCCGGATTTTGGCCGATCCGCTCCGAGGTCGATGTCCGCCCGTTGATGGCTGTACTGCGCGATAAAGGCGCCCGGCTATGCCTGCCTGCCATCATCGATCAGACGACAATTGTATTTCGCGAACTGGTGCGTGGCGCGCCGATGATCGACATGGGTTTCGGTACCGCAGGTCCAGGCCCGGAGGCCGAGGTTCTTGATCCTGAAATCATGCTAGTGCCGTTGGCGGCCTTCGATTCCGGCGGCCAGCGGATCGGTTACGGCGCCGGCTACTATGACCGGGCGATATCGAAACTGATCGCCAAGGGGATTAAGCCTCGTTTGATCGGCATTGCATTCGATTGCCAAAAGGTCGCGGCTGTGCCGGTTGAACCGCATGACATCCCCCTACACGAAATCCTGACCGAAAGCGGCTTGCGTCGCTTCGACCAGCACTGATAGACGGGCGCTCATGCGTTTTTTGTTTTTGGGCGATATGGTGGGCAAGTCGGGTCGGACTGCGGTTTGGGAAAAACTGCCTGGCCTGCGATCCGATTTCAATCTCGATTTTGTCGTGGTCAATGGCGAAAATGCGGCTGGCGGCTTCGGCATTACCAAAAGCATCTTCGAACAGACCCTGGATGCCGGCGCTGATGTGGTGACAACCGGAAACCATGTCTGGGACCAGCGCGAAGCTCTGGAGTTTGCCGGACGCCAGGAGCGTTTTCTGCGCCCGGTCAATTATCCTTCGGGAACGCCTGGGCGCGGAGCGGGTGTGTATGTGGCAGAAAACGGCGCCCGGGTGATGGTGACCAACATCATGGGCCGGGTTTTCATGCATCCCGAACTCGACGATCCGTTCCAGGCCGGCGAGCGCGAACTGGCCGCTTGCCCGCTTGGCGAGCAGGCCGACGCAGTGATCGTCGATTTTCATGCCGAAGCGACATCGGAAAAGATCTGTTTTGCACATTTCGTCGACGGCCGCGCCAGCCTCGTTGTCGGCACTCATACCCATTGCCCGACGGCCGATCATCAGATTTTGAACGGCGGTACCGGTTATCTTTCGGATGCGGGCATGTGTGGCGACTACGATTCCTCGCTTGGCATGGACAAGGAGGAGCCGATCAACCGATTCCTGTCCAAGGTTGCAAAAGGACGCTTTGAGGCGGCAACCGGACCAGCCACGCTCTGTGGTGTGGCGGTCGAGATTTCCGATCGCACTGGCCTTGCCGAAAAAATCGCGCCGCTCAGGCTGGGACCGCGGCTTGGTGAGGTGATGCCGGACTTCTGGTAGAACTATTCCCAGGTAATTTGGGTTCGCATGGGTGCTGGATCGACTGGATGAGCCATTCCTGCCAGGCGCGCTTGGCTATCGTGAGACTGCGCCGAACAGCGCAACGATGATTGCGTAGACGACGGTCATTCGTGGACGAATGCCTCCTTCATTGACGGCCGGTCTCGGTTTGCGTTTCCTGTTGTCATGCGAAGCACGAGCCAGCCGCCGAGCAGGAATCCGGCAATCAAGCCGATCGGCCCGGCAACATAAATCGCCGCCCAACCGGCAGTCGATTCGTAAATACTGCCGTAGAAAATCGAAACAAAGGTCAGTTCGCAAAGCAGCGCCAGGGCTGGCCCGCATATGATGGCGCCAGCGAGCGCTGCACCTAGTGACGCTAGATATCTCATGTTTTCCAAATCCCTTTTTGGTTCGGTGGTGAGCGCAATAGAGTTGGTTTTCACGCACGGCTGTGCGCCGTGTCACAAGGATGCCGACAGGTTTTCAGCCACGCGCATGGTACCCATTGCTCCTCGACCAAATTGGCGTTATAGGGGCAGGTGATTTCCCAATTTTGGTGGCTAGCACCACCGCCCGCGCAAGGGACGCGGGCGAGCGAGAAGGATATTTCCATGGCCAATACATTGCTGATGCCCAAGGCGACCGCCGTCTGGCTTGTCGACAACACCGCCTTGACGTTCGATCAAATCGCCGAGTTCTGCAAGCTGCATCCATTGGAAGTATCAGCAATTGCCGACGGTGATGCAGCACAAGGTATCAAGGGGCAGGACCCGATCACTACCGGACAGCTATCGCGCGATGAGATCGCGGCCGGCGAGGCGGATTCCAATCACAGGCTTAAACTGTCCGAACCAAAGGTCCGCGTGCCCGAAACAAAACGCAAGGGTCCGCGCTACACGCCACTGTCGAAAAGGCAGGACCGGCCCAATGCGATCCTCTGGCTTGTGCGCAACCATGCCGAATTGAAGGATGCACAGATTTCGCG
Source organism: Rhizobiaceae bacterium (assembly GCA_963669285.2). Classification (GTDB taxonomy): domain Bacteria; phylum Pseudomonadota; class Alphaproteobacteria; order Rhizobiales; family Rhizobiaceae; genus JAWKWH01. Next base: position 55,593 of record CAXXSI010000010.1, read on the forward strand.
GCTTGTCGGCACAACGAAATCGACCATCGACCAGATCCGCGAGCGCACCCATTGGAACTCGGCCAATCTGCAGCCGCTCGATCCGGTAACGCTGGGGCTTTGCTCCCAGATCGATCTCGATTTCGAGGTTCAAAAGGCATCGAAAGACCGCCCTGCCGCCGAGCCGGCGGGCGATACTCTGCTGCCGGCATCCGAAACCGAGAACCTCGAGGTTGCGCCGGCGGAGCCGGAGCCCAAGGCCGAAGAGGAGTTGGATGCCGATGCCGTCTTTGCAAAACTGTCTTCGCTGAAAACACCGGATGCGGAGAAGGAAGGCCAATAGTCCGTTGGCAGGCGAGATATCTGCCAGTACCGGATCAATTCGGACTGCAGTGGGGGCAACCATCACTGCGGTGCTTCTTGTCGCCCCCATTGCCGCCGCATCGGGCCAGACACGGCAGTCACTGAGCGACGAGCTCGACATTTTCGCTGCCGACCATCTCGCGACAATTCAGGCCAGGTCGTTTCGCGACAACGTCGAGTATTGCGGGCTGTTCGGTCTGGACATCGATGATAATCTGGTCGCGACAAAGGCAATGCGCGGACAGGCGGACAGCTGCGAACCGGAGGTCGGCCCTCCTGACCTTGAAGTCCTTGCCACCTACCACACCCATGGCGGCTATTCGCGAAACAACGATACCGAAGTGCCGTCGGTGTTCGATCTGACAGGCGATATCGACGAAGGCGTGGACGGTTATATCGCAACCCCGGGGGGCAGGTTGTGGCTGAATTTGGTTGAAGAACGGGTTTCCGTCCTGCTGTGTGGGCCTGGATGTCTGCCCACTGATCCGGATTTCCGTGAATGCGCAGCATTTCTGCCCGATGTCGAATATTCCGTGGAGGAATTGCGCGATCGCGCCGCAAATGACACCGGCGAATGCTGAACGGCATTGCCCGACTTTTGCATTGGCGTCGATCGCATCTCAGTCTTGCCCGCGCCGCTCCCTGGCCTCCATTTGCCGATAGAAATCCGCCAACTGTTTGCCCGGCTCGGGTTTGAACCGGCTGCTTGTCAACGTCATCTCGCTGATGCGGTCCAGGCGAAACACGCGGAAATCGTTTCGCAACTCGCACCAGGCAACCATCGTCCATACCTTGCCCCAGAACCAAAGCCCCAGCGGGCGGATCTCACGCCGGCTTTCAGCGCCCTCCAGATCGGTATAGCTGATTGACAGTTGATCGCGGCGTTCCACCGCGTGTTCCAGCTCATCGAGCCTTTCGCGGTCGGAATCGGACATTGTCGAGCCGGGAGCATGAATTTCGGTGCGCTCGATGCGAGCCTTTTCGGAATCGGGCAAAACCGCCTCGATCTTGACCAGCGCTTCCAGCGCTGCCCGTGCCATCGAAGCGCCGCCCCAGGCCTTGACCATGCGGGCGCCGGCTACGAGGGCGACTATTTCATCGCGCGTGAACATCAGCGGCGGCAGGTCGAATCCCTGCCGCAGGATATACCCGACACCGGCTTCGCCATCGATGGGAACACCGGTCGATTGCAGGTCGGCGATGTCGCGGTAGATCGTGCGTTCGGAGACTTCGAGCCATTCGGCAAGTTTGTACGCCGTGACAAGCCGCCCGCCACGCATATGCTGGACAATCTGAAACAGTCGGTCTGCACGGCGCATTTATCCTTCAGCTCCCCAATTCGTCCATGATCTAGGCCGGTTCGAACATGCTGAACGAGTTGCCATCCGGATCCAGACAATAGGCAAAACGCCCCGGAGGGATGGTGATTACCGGCGAAACGACTTCACCGCCGGCATCGGTCACACGCTTTAATGTGCCCTCAAGCTTGTCCGGCGCGGCAAGATGGACGGTGCTGCCGCAACCGGTTTTCGACGGTTCGCCTGGATAGAGATGGCCTGACACGCCTTTTGACATATCGGCGACCGGAAACATGGCAACAGGATTCGGACCGTCATTTTGGTCAATCAGTTCACCTTGAACCACGGCACCGTAGAAGGCTTTGGCCTTGTTCATGTCGCTCACGGGAATTTCGAACCATACGGCGGCGTCTTTGGGAGGATTAGCGGACATCAGTTGCTCCATCGTGTCGAATTGCGATGCGGCCGGGCGTACCCGGCCGCTTGTGTTTGCCATATCGCTCCTGACAGCATTCTGTCAGGAGCCGCAGCGCTCGTCGAGATCGCCAAACGGCGGCCAGCCGATGTCTCTGCGGAAACGTTCGGGCAATTGCTCGATCAGGCGTATTTCGTTGAGTTGGCTGCGGCGCTTACGGTATCGGGTGACAAAGCGCTCAATCGAACGACCAGGGCGGGTGCGGATCGGGTTCATGGACGGGCTCCTTTGATTTGGGAGCCTCAATGTCGCACACCCCTCCTGACAACATTACGTCAGGAGCCCGTACAAGGTGTCAATTCAGGTCAGTTCGACTTATTCCTCTTTCACTTCCACGGTGTAGTTCAGCGGCAATCGCCCACCATCGGCATAGATGGTCTGACCGGTAATATAGCTGGCATCGTCGGAGGCCAGGAAAGCCGCAATCGAAGCGATTTCCGAGGGATCGCCAATTCGCCCCAACGGTGTCCGCGACAGGATCCGCTCGCGGGCCTCGGGGTCGCTGTTGACCAAAGTCAGCATATCGGTGCCGATCGATCCGGGTCCTATGGCGTTGACGCGAATACCGTACGGTGCCAGTGCCAACGCCATTACCTTCGTCAATTGGGCAACCCCGCCCTTGGAAACCGTATAGGGAAGCTGGTCGGGGAGCGCGAACACCGCGTTGACCGATGACATGTTGACGATTGCGCCGGCCGGCCCGCCATTCTTCACCTTGTCGACCATATAGCGCCCTACCGATTGACCGGCTAGGAACGAGCCCTTCAGGTTGACGCTCAGTACCCGGTCGAAATCCTCTTCCTTCAGCTCCAGGAATTCCGCGCCATGCACGATACCGGCATTGTTGACCAGGACGTCAATATCGCCGAACGCATCGATTGCGGCGGCGACGAGATTGTGAACATCGAGCCGGTGGCTGACATCCGTCTTGACGAAGCGCACATCACCCAAAGCGCTAAGGTCGGTTGCCGCGGCTTCACCCTTTTCGGTATCAATATCGGCTATGATCACCTTCATGCCTTCACGCAGATAGCGGTCTGCGATGGCGTAACCGATGCCTCCGGCCGCCCCGGTTACAACGCCGATCTTTCCCGTCAGTGACATTCGAGTTTCCAACTTTGTTTCGATAGCGTGTCGATACTTGGATGAGGTAATCCGATCCGTCAACGCTGTGTGCAATTGACCTGCAATTCGCTTCACGATAACCCGGCGCACGATCTATCTGTAAAGCCGGACAAACCATGACCCCGAAAATCCTTGCCTTTGCCGGTTCAAACCGCACAGGTGCCTACAGTGGAAAGACCGCCGATGCGGCAGTAAAGACACTCGCGCTGCTGGGCGCCGAAGTTACCCGCGTCGCATTGTCGGACTATCCGATGCCAATCCTGGATCAGGACCTCGAGGACACCGAAGGTGTTCCACAAAACGCGATCCGGCTTGGCCGGATGATCGCTGAGCATGACGGACTTCTGATCGTTACACCGGAGTACAATGCTTCCATACCGCCACTGCTGAAAAATACCATTGACTGGCTCAGCCGAATTTCTGCCGACGGGGACAAACCGCTAAAGCCGTTTGCTGGCAAGATCGCCGCGCTTTGCGCCTCGTCGCCGGGCAAGCTTGGCGGCATTCGCGCGCTTGGCCATCTGCGACCCATCTGCATGAATGTCGGTTTGGAGGTGATCACGCCGCAGTGCTCGGTAGGCAACGCCGGAAGCGCATTCGATGAAGAGGGCAATCTGTCCGATGCGAGAACAGCCGGCATGATGGAGAATGTCTGCCGCACGCTGTGTCAGCATGCATCTTTGTTGTCGACGAGGTTGGAGCCATGAGTGTTGCAATGCGGGATCGCCTGATTGTCGGATTGGACCTGCCTGTCGTTACCGATGCCGAAAGGGCAGTTGCGGATCTGGGCGCCACGTGTTCGTTCTACAAGATCGGCTATCAGCTTGTATTTGCAGGCGGGCTTGAATTTGCCCGCGACCTCGCAAAGGACGGCAAACAGGTGTTCCTCGACATGAAGTTGCTGGATATCGACAACACCGTGGCCAGGGGCGTAGAAAATGTCGCCAAAATGGGCGTCACAATGCTGACAATTCATGCCTATCCCAAGGCGATGCGCGCCGCGGTCAAGGCGGCAAGGGGCTCTGACCTGTGCCTCCTCGGGGTAACCGTGCTGACCTCCATGGACGACGCTGATCTCGCCGCTGCCGGCTATTCGCAGACGGCTGCAGACATTGTTGGCGAACGTGCCGGCGATGCCAAAGAAGCCGGCATGGGCGGTGTTGTCTGTTCGGCTGCCGAGGCCGGTCGGGTGCGAAACATTGTCGGGCCGGACATGGCTGTTGTTACACCCGGCATCAGACCCGCAGGTGCTGATCATGGTGACCAGAAGCGTGTCGTAACACCAGGCGACGCGATCCGCGCAGGCGCATCGCACCTGGTTGTCGCTCGGCCCATTATCGGCGCGGTTGACAGGCAAGCCGCCGCCGCTGCAATCATTGAAGAAATGAACACGGTTTGAAACGTGTAGAGGGAGAGTGATGATGCCGAAAGGTTATTGGATTGCCCGCGTCGATGTACGCGACGAGGAGCGTTACAAGGACTATATTGCAACGGCAAAACCGGCATTCGAACGCTACGGTGCAAATTTTCTGGCACGCGGCGGCGCAATTGCTCCTCTGGAAGGTCAGCACCGTAAGCGCAATGTGGTGATTGAATTTCCGTCATTGCAGGATGCCGTCGACTGCTACAATTCCACCGAATATCAGGCAGCTGCGGCGATCCGCCAGGAAGTGGCCGATGCCGAGATGATCGTTGTCGAAGGTGCCTGAACCGCTCACCCTTGCCGGTTGATCTTCTGCGCGGGCGATTCGCATTTTTGGATCGGAAATGCCCGCCGCAATCCAGCAGACAATGTCGTCGATCCACCGAAAGGTCGATGAGTTGACGTGGTGGTAACTGCTTTTGCACACAATGGTGCATTGCAAAAGATCGTCAACCTGTTAACTTTGCTGCAGGGCAACAATAGAGGGCCGGGCGGATCAGCTTGATTTTGCTTCGGAATTTTGAATACGGTGACATTTTATCGATTCTACGAAATGAATCATGCTGCACTGCAGCCATTCCGAGCGGTGGCCGATGCCACAAAGCTTTTTTATACCAATCCGCTAAATCCGATGTCGCGCACGCCGTTTGGGCGCACCGTTGCCGCGGCGGCGGAAATGTTCGAGCGCACCACCAGGCGCTATGCCAAACCGGAATTCGGAATTGAAGAGACCGTGGTTGACGGCAAAACCGTGCCGGTTACCGAAAAGGTTGTGTGGTCGCGCCCGTTTTGCAATCTGATCCACTTCGAGCGCCTGTTGCAGACCAATCGGAAATCCGATCCGAAGCTGGTGATTGTCGCGCCCATGTCCGGTCACTATGCGACGCTGCTCAGGGGCACCGTCGAAACCATGCTGCCGCATGCCGAGGTCTACATTACCGACTGGACCGATGCCCGCATGGTGCCGGTCTCGGATGGTCATTTCGCTCTGGACGATTATATCGACTATGTCATCGAAATCCTGCACGCGCTCGGCGATGACTGCCATGTCATGGCAGTTTGCCAACCATCAGTGCCTGTTCTGGCCGCCGCTGCGGTCATGGAGCGTCACAGTGACAGATTTGCTCCTGCATCGATGACGTTGATGGGCGGACCGATCGACACGCGGGTCAATCCGACCGCGGTCAACGAGCTCACCGAGGAAAAGGGCCTCGAATGGTTCCGCAATAACGTGATCATGCAGGTGCCCTGGCCGCATCCGGGTTTCTTGCGCGACGTCTATCCGGGTTTCCTGCAATTGTCCGGTTTCATGGGCATGAACCTTGATCGCCACATGTCTGCGCACAAGGAATTCTTCCTGCACCTGGTCAAGAACGATGGCGATTCGGCGGAAAAGCACCGCGATTTCTACGACGAGTATCTGGCGGTTATGGATCTGACCGCCGAGTTCTACCTCGACACCGTGCAGGCCGTTTTCATTGAGCATGCATTGCCGAAAGGCACGCTGAAACACCGCGGTGAACCAGTCGATCTGACCGACATTCGTACCATTGCGCTATTGACGGTTGAGGGCGAGAACGACGATATCTCGGGTGTCGGGCAGACAGAGGCGGCCCAGCACTTGTGCGTCAACATCCCAAAGACCAAGCGTCGTCACCATCTGCAAAAAGACGTTGGTCATTATGGTGTGTTCAACGGATCCCGCTTCCGTTCCGAAATCGCACCGATGATTGTCGAGTTTATCAACAAGCATGGTGCGGCCAAGCGGCCTAAGAGTCGGCTGAAACTGGTCAAATCGGCCTGAAATACAGCCGCTTTTTTCCGGTAACCATAATTTAACTATACCGGCGCGTCCGATTGACTCTTCCCGACCCCTGTCGTTAACTTTTTGTTAATAATATACGGGGAAGCGGAGGACATCGCATGGCCGCGATGCGCAGAGTTTTGAGTAGCGCCGCAGCAGCGGTAATCATCCTATCCCTGAACGGGGCTACGGTGGCCAATTCGGCGAGTCCGATGGTGACCGGGGGATACACATCGCAACCGATCGGCCACTATGAGTTTTGCAAGCGTGTACCTGCGGAATGCCGGATAAGGTCGCTCGACTATGGACCTCAAAGGCTGACAAGGCGGCTGTGGCGCGAGTTGGTCAGGATCAATGTCGCGGTCAATCAGCAGATCCAGCCGGTGAATGACTATGACATCTATGGCAAGGATGAGGTTTGGGCTTACCCGAATGGTGCCCGGCGACTGCGAGGACTATGTGCTGGAAAAACGCCGGCAGATCCAAGCACTGGGCGTTCCGCTGTCCAACCTGCTGATTACCGTCGTGCGAAAGCCCGATGGCGAAGGCCATGCGATTTTGACGGTGCGGACAAACAAAGGCGATTTCGTCCTCGACAACCTTTCTGATCGCGTCAAACCGTGGGAAGACACCGGTTATTGGTATCTGAAGCGCCAGGCGAGCAATCACACCGGCCGCTGGGTCAGCATTGACGGTTTCAATAATCCGTTTGTCGGTTCGGTGGACTAGATCATGGCCTCATAGGCAGAGTCAAAATGGCGCCGAAATCGCGAGCAGATTGAGCGTTTTGCTTGGACCGGCTACGCGGTGATAGGCTGCTGTCATGTTGAGTTCATCGAAATCCATTGGTGCAATGCTGGCGGTCGTTGCAGCGCTTATTGGCACGGCGTGGATATGCTTTGATATCGCGGAGCGCTACTTTCTGCGCCAACTGGCAAGCCAGAATGATGGCACGCTGAGGCTGGTGTCGTCCGGTCTCGACGGAGCATTGCTCAGATACGATCCGATTCCCACGTTGATTGCCGACAAGCGGGTCGTCCAGCAATTATTGGCGGAACCGTCGAACGAAGCGCTGAAAGCGGCTGTAAATCCGGAACTAAAACGAATTGCCGCTGACGTTGGCGCATCGGACATCTATGTGATGAACAATTCCGGTTTGACGGTGGCGGCCAGCAATTTCGATCTTGAAAGGTCGTTTATCGGCCGCAACTTCAGTTTTCGGCCATATTTCACAGAAGCCTATTCGGGGCGCCCGGCGCGCTATTTTGCGCTTGGAACGACATCGCTGAAGCGCGGGTATTACTTTTCCGCTCCGGTACGTGGCGCAGACCGCGTGACCGGGGTTGTCGCCGTCAAGATCGAAGTGGGTCCGTTCGAGGAGAATTGGAAAGGCAATGCCAGCGAGGTCATCGTCTCCGATGATCACGGCGTAATCTTCATGGCGAGCAGGTCGGACTGGCTGTTCAAGTCACTGACACCGCTGACCGATCTGGCGCTTGGCCAGATCGAAACCTCGCGACGTTATCCGATCGACAGGCTGGAAGAACTCGACATGCAGGTCGAATTCTCGGGAATTGACGGCTCGGTGATCAGAAAAATCAACGAGGCGGGAGCAGGGCAGGTCTTTCTGTCAAATCCGCGCCAAATGCCGGAAGCGGGCTGGACACTGCATGTTCTAACGCCGGCAACCGCCGCGACCGGATGGGCGGTCACGGTGACAGCTGTGGTCCTTTTGGCCGTTCTTCTTACTGCGTTACTGGCCGGAATAGTGCTCCAGCGGCGCAGACGGATGATGCGTGACATCGAGCGCCAGCGCCGAAATCGAGAGGAGTTGGAGCTGCGCGTTGAGGAAAGGACCCAGGATCTGCATGGCGCCAACCGACGCCTGAGAGAGGAGGTCAGGGAACGTACCAATGCCGAAGAGCAATTGCGTTCCGCACAGCGCGAGCTCGTCCAGGCGGGCAAGCTTGCGGCACTCGGCCAGATGTCGGCCGCCCTGTCGCACGAACTCAATCAGCCATTGGCGGCGATCAAGTCCTATGCCGAGAATGCGCGGGCCTATCTGAAACTGAGCAAGACGGATCAGGCAGGCGACAATATCGGCCGGATATCTGAGATGGCCGACCGGATGGCCGAGCTTGGAACCCATTTGAGGAATTTCGCCCGCAAGCCGAAGCAGAAAGTGGACGTAGTCGATCTCGGCGAGGTTTTCTTAGCTGTCAGCAACATCATGAGTGCGCGGTTGAAGGAAAGCGGTGCCCGCCTTGACATCAGGCCGCTTGAGAAACCGACGATGGTCATGGGCGGTTCCGTGCGGTTGCAGCAGGTGATCATCAACCTCATCAACAATGCCCTTGATGCCATGGCCGGATTGCCTGATCAGTCCGTCGAGATATACGCCGGGGTCGAACAGGGAAATGTCATAATCGCAGTCCGCGATCATGGTCCCGGTATTGATCAGGCCGATATCGATCAAATTTTTGATCCATTTTTCACCACCAAGGATGTCAATGAGGGACTGGGGTTGGGATTGTCGATCTCGTTCAATATCATTCAGGATTTCGGCGGCCGGGTGAATGCTGCAAACCATCCCGATGGCGGTGCCGTATTCACGATCACATTGATTGATGCTGATGCCGTACGGAGCGCTGCCGAGTGAATGTATCGAAGCAAGACCCGGAAATCCTGTTCGTTGACGACGAGGAGCATTTGCGGCTGGCGGCCGCGCAATCGTTCGAACTCGCCGGACTGACAGCCACATGCCTTGGATCGGCACAGGCGGCTCTCGAACATGTCACCCGCGATTTCGCGGGCATCATCATCTCCGACATCCGCATGCCGGCGATGGACGGCATGGAGTTGTTGCACAAGGCCCTGGAGATCGATTTCGAATTGCCGGTGGTCTTGGTCACCGGTCACGGCGATGTGCAGATGGCGGTCGATGCCATGCGCGCCGGAGCATATGATTTTATTGAGAAACCCTACGCGCCGGATCATCTGATCGAGGTCGTCAGGCGTGCCATAGACAAGCGGCGGCTGACGCTTGAAAACCGCGAACTCAGGTCAAATCTGACGAAGCGCGACGATCTTGAAACCCGTTTGACCGGCCGTACCCGGATCATGATTGGATTGCGCAAGACAATTCGCGCGGTCGCCCCCGCCGACGCGGAAGTTCTGATCATCGGAGAGACCGGTACCGGAAAAGAAGTCGCAGCCCGCGCGCTGCACGCTCTTTCGCCGCGCGCCGACCGCCCATTTGTTGCTATCAATTGCGGAGCGCTCCCCGAAGATCAGATTGAAAGCGAACTGTTCGGTCACGAAATCGGCGCCTTTCCGGGCGCTTTGCGGCCACGTTACGGCAAATTCGAACACGCTCGCGGCGGCACCCTGTTTCTCGATGAAATCGAAAACATGCCGATCGATCTTCAGATCAAGCTGCTCCGGGTGATCGAGGAACGGACAATCACACGGCTAGGCTCCAATGAACCGATTGAACTCGACGCGCGGTTCATCTCGGCCAGCAAACTGGATTTGGAGAGCGCGGCGCGGGCCGGTCGCTTCCGTGAGGATCTTTATTATCGGCTTGGGCGCATCAAAATTGCGATACCGTCCCTGGCGGAGCGGCGTGAGGATATTCCCCGGCTGTTCATTCAGCTTGCCAATGAGGCTGGCCCGTCGTTATCGGCGCGATTTCCCCGATATTCCAACCGCGCTTCTCGCCAATATCGGCGAACGGG
>CAXXSI010000011.1:0-401551 GCA_963669285.2 Rhizobiaceae bacterium
GCTATCCGGGGCACTTGCGGCGGGAAATCGGGCGCGGGTGCATGACGCTGTGGTGCTGAAAACGCTAGGCGCCACTCGAAAAACGCTTATTACCGCTTTTTCACTGGAGTATCTGCTAATCGGACTGGCGACAGCTGTGTTTGCGCTTGCGGCGGGTGGTGTAGCGGCCTGGTTCGTGATTTCGAAGATCATGACGCTTCCATCGACATTTCTTCCCGAGGTTGCCATTGCAACAATCGCCGCAGCACTGGCGCTGACCGTCGGATTCGGCCTGCTCGGTACCTGGCGGGTTTTGGGTCACAAGGCGGCGCCGGTCCTCAGAAATCTGTGATTTGGCAAGTTTTGGTTAACCATGTCGGTGCAGTGCTGGTACGGCAGGTCAAAAGGGGCAAGAATCCTGCGATTTCGAAGGCAAAGGGCCTTGTCCTTGTCACAAAGAACGCACATATTCGACCTGAGGCATGCTGGAGTCCCGCCAGCGGCGCCTAGAGTTGTGCGCGCTTGCTATAACTCCGACACCCGACGGGACGAGCAAAAAGAGGATAAATATGGCTGATCTTCGAAACTATCAGGCTCGCGTTGCCACCGCTGCGCGCGGCGATGCGGCCATCGATGAGGGTCTTCGCGCTTACATGATCAGGGTTTACAACCTGATGGCGCTCGGTCTTGCAATAACCGGCGTTGCAGCGCTGGGCTTTTTCAATCTGGCAACCACCGGCGATCCGACTGCCGGCGTCGCGCAGGTCAGAGAAGGCCTGTATCTGACGCAATTGGGCGTAACCGTTTGGACGTCACCGCTGAAATGGGTCATCATGCTGGCGCCTTTGGCGCTGGTTTTCTTCCTGAGTTTCAGGATTGAGAAGATGAGTGTTTCGGCTGCACAGGCGACGTTCTGGATTTATGCCGGACTGGTAGGATTGTCGTTGTCGACAATTTTCCTGGTCTACACGTCGGAAAGCATCGTCCGCACATTCTTCATCACGGCCGCTTCGTTTGGAGCGTTGTCACTTTGGGGCTACACCACCAAGCGCGATCTGACAGGAATGGGTTCGTTCCTGATCATGGGGCTGTTCGGCCTGATCATTGCCATGGTGGTCAACATTTTCCTGCAGTCTTCTGCGCTGCAATTCGCCATCTCCGGCATTGGTGTGCTGGTGTTTGCCGGATTGACGGCCTACGACACGCAGAAGATCAAGGAAATGTATTATGAGGGCGATGGCGCTGTCGTCATGGGCCGCAAGGCGATCATGGGTGCGCTGAGGCTTTATCTGGACTTCATCAACCTGTTCCTGTTCCTGCTGCAGTTCCTCGGCAACCGCGAATAGGACTGAACGTTCATCAATCGGAAAGGGCGGCTCACCGAGCCGCCCTTTTCTTTTTGCCCGGCGCGGTTCATATGGTGCGGCGTTAACAGACCAACGGGCGGCCAACCATGTCCGACATCATACTGCGGCCGGCGCGGCCGGAAGATATTCCCGCAATCACCGAGATTTACGCGCATGCGGTGACACATGGCGCCGCTAGCTACGAACTCGAGCCGCCGCCGGCTGAGGAGATGAAGGTGCGATTCCTGGCCCTGACGAGCCGGGATTTTCCCTACATCGTCGCTAGCGAGGGTAATTGCCTGCTCGGATATGCCTATGCCGGACCATATCGCGAGCGCCGGGCCTATCGCTACATGGCCGAGGATTCGATCTACATTGCGCCCGGGGCGCAGGGTAAGGGCGTTGGCCGGCTGCTGCTTTCGCAACTGATCGAGGAGTTGACGGAACTGGGTTTCAGGCAGGTGATCGCGGTGATCGGCGACGGAAGCAACAATGCCGGCTCTGTACGCCTGCATGCATCACTGGGATTTACCCATGCCGGGAAGATTGCCGGTTCGGGTTTCAAACACGGACGTTGGCTCGATACGATACTGATGCAGTTGTCGATCAACGGCGGCGCCGAAACCCTGCCGGAGTAGCAATCCTCAGACCTGCGGCAGCCCGGTCACGACACCCTGTTGCGTTACGGCCGGATCATGCGGTTTGCGGGCGAAGACCTCCAGGACCATCGGCGCGAAATAGTCCAACGGTTTGGAGGGATAATCCGGGTCGAAGGATGATTGATCCCAACGCTCGCAAAAGTCGACACAGGCCTGATAGTTGGGGTGATCCCTGAAACCCTCGCGTTCATTCGGATCACCGCCATAGTGATGCATATAATAAATTTTCTGGAACGCGCCGTGATGTTCCACTACCCAGGTGCATTCCTCGCGCACATAGGGGCGGATGATTTCGGCGGCAAACTTGTCATGGTTGGCCGGTGCCAGCCCGTCTCCGATATCGTGCAGCAGGGTGGCGACAATCCAGTCGATATCGGCTCCGTCGTTTTCGGCCCGTGTGGCTGACTGCAGCGCATGATCGAGCCGGGTGATCTTGTATCCGGTCAGGGTCTCGTCGGCCTGTTTGGCCAGTTCTTTCAATATCCGTTCGCCCGTGCCGGCGATAAATTCATGCTCGAGATCCTGGAGGAACAGGTAATCGTCCCTGGTTCCATCCTTCATCTGGGTAAATGAGACGGTTTTTGCCGATTCGCTCATGCCAAATCTCCGATTTGGAAGCCATTTTTCGGTATTTTCTGCCCTTTCGCGAAGACTTTTGCGCCATTGCGGCGTCGAATTGGAGACATTTTCTTCATTTTTTGGGGGGAGGCTTGGTAATTGACATGCTGTAAGTGGTTCAAATTCGAAACCAAAGTTCGCGCCAGCGACCTTAAATAGAAGGATGACAGTCAACCCGGAGGAGTGCCCATGTTGACAGAGGCTGCTGTGGCCGAAAGGCCGGCCGAAAAAAGCAGATCGAGCCTTGTGGTCGAGGATATCACCGCATCGGCAAGCACGCTTGAAGGATTTGACGGGCACGAAAAGGTGCTTCTTGGCCGCGACGACGACCGCGGGCTGACTGCGATTATCGCCATTCACAATACGACGCTTGGGCCCGCCCTGGGCGGCACCAGGATATGGATGCATGACAGTTTTGATGCCGCGGTAACCGACGCGTTGCGGTTGTCGCGCGGAATGACGTTTAAGGCAGCAATAGCGGGATTGCCGTTCGGTGGTGGCAAGGCTGTCATCCGTGCCGATGCGAAACGGCACAAGACGCCGCAACTGCTCGATGCCTACGCCGAAATGCTGGCAATGGTGCGCAATCGCTACGTGACGGCGGAAGATGTCGGCATGACATTGGCTGATGCAGACTACCTGCGCCGACAGACGCCAAATGTGGCAGGTACGACGGTCGGCGGCAGCGGCAATCCGTCCGGTTACACCGCGCTCGGTGTTTTCCTTGGCATTGAGGCTGCGCTGAAGCACAAAACCGGATCGGGCGATTTGGCCGGCCGGACAGTTGCCATCCAGGGGCTTGGCGCTGTCGGTTGGGCGCTTGCCGAACGGCTTTCACGTTCAGGCGCGAGATTGCTTGTTGCCGATATCAACGAAAGCCAATGCAACAAGGCAGTTGAGATGCTCGGCGCCGAGGCGGTCTCGACGAAGTCGATCCTGAAGGCCGAAGCGGACGCGCTGGCGCCGTGCGCTCTCGGCGGGGTAATATCCCAGCAGACGATTGCGGACCTCAAGGTCGGCGTTGTCGCAGGGTCGGCAAACAATCAGCTTCTGCACCATGACGACGCGATCGCGTTGAAAAAGCGTGGCATCCTTTATGCGCCGGACTATGTGATCAACGCCGGTGGGTTGATTAACGTTGCCGCCGAGATCGATCCCGGCGGATACGACCGCGAGAAAGTCATGGCCAAGATCGCCGTGATACCAGCCACATTGTCGGACATTTTCGCGGATGCCGACAGGACCGGCAAGCCGACCAACGAAATTGCGCTTCAACTGGCGATGAAGCGCATCAACGGGGACCGTTGACCAGCGCTAGTTGGCGGCTTTGTCGGTCAGCTTTCCAGCCGCCCCGCCCATCTTTTTCAATGCTTCCACAGAGCTGGAGAGGCCGTAGCGGCTTGTCAGTTCGTCAGGCGACAGATAGCCGATCATGGTTTGGCCGTCGGCGTCCCAGATCAAGACGCGTATCGGCAGGTCAAGTCCGGCCTCGGGGTTTTCCGCGATGATCGGCGTGCCGATTTTCGGATTGCCGAAGATGACAAGCGTCGCGCCGGCGATGTCTGTGCCGACCGACATGGCGCCTTTCTGATGGTCGACGCGGGCAAACACCTTCGCTCCGGCACCTTCGACGGCGGCCACGAGTTTATCCGCGGTCGTGACAACGTCATGGGAACTGGTCTTGGTGATCCAGCCTTCGGCTGCAATCGCCGAATGCGCTGAGGCCGCGGCAAACACCACCGCGGCAGCAAGTGTTCTGATCATGAATCCCTCCAGGGTTGGTTATGATCCAAGCCCCCGCCGCGCGGCTGCCCCCCAAAGCGCCTTGACCGATTTATCACGGCCGCAGCTGTAGCGGTAGTATTTGTACCGCAGCGGGCTCTTGTCGTGATAATCCTGATGGTAGTCCTCCGCCGCGTAGAATTCTCCGGCCGTCTCGATCGGTGTCACGACGGTCTTGCCAAGTTCGGTTTCGGCCGCAGCTTTTGCCAGTTTCGCAGCTTTTTCCTGTGCCTTGTCTGTCGCGTAAACAGCCGTGGTATAGGAATGGCCGCGATCGCAGAACTGCCCGCCGGCATCGGTCGGATCAACCGAATGGAAGAAGGAATCGACCAGCTTGGCGTAGCTCACCTTGGAAGGATCGAACTCGATCTTCACGGCTTCGCGATGGCCGGTCCTTGAGTGGTTCTTGTAGGTAGGATTGGCGCCGGTGCCGCCGATATAGCCGGAAGTCGTCTCGATAACACCGTCGACATGGTCGAAGTCTGATTCCACGCACCAGAAACAGCCACCGGCAAAGATTGCGGTTTCGGTGTCGGCTGAGATGGCCGGTGAGGACAGTGAGGTCAAAGCGGCGACCGCGAAAGCGGCAATTGTCGTACGGATCATGGACAAGGTGTCTCCTCAAGTGGTTTGAGGCAGACCTAGTGCGCGGCTTTAGGAATGTGAAATCAAGCCGTTACACGAGTTTGTGAGGTATGGATCGCGGAATCAAATTCATGATCGCCGAACCGAGACAGGGCTGATGATCCCGGCAGGTCAGATGTTGGTCAGACTTTGCGCTCGACCAGCATTTTCTTGGTTTCGGCGATCGCCTTGGCCGGATTCAAGCCCTTCGGGCAGGCCTGCGTGCAGTTCATGATGGTGTGGCAGCGATAGAGCCGGAATGGGTCTTCCAGGTCATCGAGCCGCTCGCCGGTGGCCTCGTCGCGGCTGTCAGCCAGCCAGCGATAGGCCTGCAACAGCACAGCCGGGCCGAGATAGCGATCGGAATTCCACCAGTAGGACGGGCATGACGTCGAGCAGCAGGCACACAGGATGCACTCGTATAGCCCGTCGAGTTTGACGCGGTCATCATGGCTTTGCAGCCATTCCTTTGCCGGTTCCGGTGATTCGGTTTTCAGCCACGGCTCAATGGAACGGTGCTGGGCATAGAAATTGGTCAGGTCCGGCACCAGATCCTTGACCACCGGCATGTGTGGCAGTGGATAGATCTTGACCACGCCAACCACCTCGTCGTGGCCCTTGGTGCAGGCCAGCGTGTTGGTGCCGTCGATATTCATCGAACACGAGCCGCAGATACCCTCGCGGCAGGAGCGGCGCAGCGTCAAAGTCTGATCGACATTGTCCTTGATCCACAACAACGCATCCAGGACCATCGGGCCGCAATCGTCCTGGTCAACGTAGTAGGTATCGATACGCGGATTGTCGTCATCGTCGGGCGACCAGCGATAAATCTTATATTCTCGTACATTGGTCGCGCCATCCGGCCTGGGCCAGGTCTTGCCCTCGACGACTTGCGAGTTTTTCGGGAGCGTGAGTTCAACCATGTCTTTGCTGCCGCTTTTCCTTAGTAAACCCGCGCTTTTGGCGCGATTTTGGCCAGATCGATACCGTCGGCGATCAGCTTGGTGTGGACCGGACGGTAGTCGAGCTTGACCTTGCCCTTTTCATCGACCGTTGACAGCGTGTGCTTGCGCCAGTTCTTGTCGTCGCGGTCGGGATGATCCTCATGTGCATGTGCGCCGCGGCTTTCCTTGCGCGCCTCCGCCGAATAGACGGTGGTGATGGCGTTGGCCATCAGGTTTTCCAGTTCCAGCGTCTCGACCAGATCGGAATTCCAGATCATCGACCGGTCTGTGACCTTGATGTCGGAAAGTTCGCCCCAAATTGCCGAAACCTGCTTGCAACCGTTTTTCAGCGATTCCGATGTGCGGAATACCGCCGCATCTTCCTGCATGGCGCGCTGCATCTTGTCACGCAACGCCGCGGTCGGTGTGCGGCCGTTGGCATGACGCAGCCGGTCGAAACGGTCCATGATGGCGTCGCAGGCCTGTTCATTGACCGGCGGAACCGCTTCAGCGCGGTCAACCACCTCGCCGGCGCGAATGGCGGCGGCGCGGCCAAAGACCACCAGATCGATCAACGAGTTGGAGCCGAGCCGGTTGGCGCCATGCACCGATGCGCAGCCAGCCTCACCGATTGCCATCAGACCAGGCGAAACCGCGTCCGGGCTCTTCTTGGTCGGTTTGAGCACCTCGCCCCAGAAGTTGGTCGGTACACCACCCATATTGTAGTGGACCGTCGGCAGAACGGGAATCGGATCCCTGGTCACATCAACGCCGGCAAAAATCTTGGCGCTTTCCGAAATGCCGGGCAGCCGCTCGGCCAGCACAGCCGGATCGAGATGGTCGAGATGCAGGAAAATGTGATCTGAATTCTTGCCAACACCGCGACCCTCGCGGATTTCAATGGTCATGCAACGCGAAACCACGTCGCGCGATGCCAAGTCCTTCGCCGAGGGAGCATATCGCTCCATGAAGCGTTCGCCCTCGGAATTGACCAGATATCCGCCCTCGCCGCGGGCACCCTCGGTAATCAACGTGCCCGCGCCGTAAATGCCGGTCGGGTGAAACTGCACGAATTCCATATCCTGCAACGGCAGACCTGCGCGCGCGATCATGCCACCGCCGTCGCCGGTGCAGGTGTGAGCCGATGTGCAGGAGAAATAGGCGCGGCCATAGCCGCCGGTGGCCAGCACCACCATCTTGGCGGAAAAGCGATGGATGGTGCCGTCATCGAGATTCCACGCGACAACGCCGGTGCAGCGGCCGTCATCTTCCATGATCAGGTCGATGGCGAAATACTCGATGAAGAACTGGGCGTCGTTTTTCAGGCTCTGGCCGTATAGCGTGTGCAGGATGGCATGGCCGGTGCGGTCTGCGGCGGCACAGGTGCGTTGTACGGGCGGTCCTTCGCCGAAATTCTGCATATGACCGCCAAACGGGCGCTGATAAATCTTGCCGTCCTCGGTACGGCTGAATGGCACGCCGTAATGCTCCAGCTCATATACCGCTGCCGGCGCCTCCATGGTCAGATACTGCATGGCGTCGACATCGCCGAGCCAATCAGAACCCTTGACGGTGTCGTAGAGATGCCATTGCCATGAATCGGGCGTCATGTTCTGCAGCGATGCGGCGATACCGCCCTGGGCGGCGACCGTGTGGCTGCGGGTCGGAAACACCTTTGTGATGCAGGCCGTTTTCAGTCCCTGTTCGGCCATGCCGAGCGTCGCACGCAGCCCGGCGCCGCCGGCGCCGATCACAACGCAATCGAATTTGTGGTCCACATAGTTGTAGGCTGGATTTGTCGCGGTTGCCATTGTCGTGAGGTCAGCCTCCAAAGGCCAGTTTGAGCATGGAAAACACACAGGCCGCAGCGATGGCGACGGTGAAAAAAGTATTCAGGATCAAAAGCGTGAACTTCGCGCCCTCGCCGTGAACGTAATCTTCGATGACGACCTGCATGCCGAGGCGCATGTGATAGAGCGCAGAGCCAATCATCAAAATCATCAGGATGGCGACCAGCGGATTGGCCAGCGCGGCCCTTATCGTGTCGTAATCTGCGCCATTGAGCGAAATCAGCAGGCCGACGAAAAACAGGACGAGCGGCACATTGGCAATCGACGTCAGACGTTGGCGCCAGAAATGCCCGGTTCCTTCCCTAGCGGAACCGGAGCCACGGACTTTGCCGAGTGGGGTGCGAAAGTCGGTCATCGATCCCTCCTCAGCGCATCGCGTAGCCGGCAATCCAGATCAGGATCGTCAGCGTGATGGAGCCGCCGAGCGTTGCCCAGGCAAGTTTCGTCGCGGTCTGTTTGTCGAATAGCGCACCGGTATCCCAGATCAGATGGCGAATGCCGCCAAGCATGTGGTGCATGAGCGCCCAAGTGTAGCCGAACAGGATCAAGCGCCCCAGGATCGATCCGAAGAACCAATTGGCCGTTTCAAAGGCGTCCGCCGAGGTTGCCAGGGCGATCAACCACCAGGCGATCAGCAATGTTCCGATATAAAGTGCAGCGCCGGTGATGCGGTGCACAATCGACATCAGCATTGTCGGGATCAACCGATAGACGGTCAGATGAGGCGAAATCGGTCTTTCGCGCAAGACGGTATTTTTGCTCAACTGTACCTCCGGCCGGAACATCGGTCTGGATACCGCGGTCGCAGCCACGGACGGACCTGTTCTAGGGGCCTTTTTGCGCTGCGTCAAAGCCCGGACGGGTATCAAATCGTTACCATTTTGTAGGGGGTTGGCGATAGCGCGCATTTAATCGGTTTATTGAGCGGTGTTGCGCCCGCGAACCAGGGTTTTGCGTCGTAACCGGGTTAGCGTTTGCAGGAAATCGGCCGTTTGCCGGTGACGAACCACAAGGCTTCGCGTTTGTCGAACACCAGCGCATAGGGCGGTTCGCCGTATCGGGCGGTTTGTCCGGGAGGCGATGCCGGCAGGCGGACTTCAACGCCCCGCGGACTTAATACCTCTATCGCGCTGGAAAGATGACGAACAGACAACCGCCCGTCCGAGCCGCAGCTGTAGACCGAATAGGCGGTCTGCCGCAGGACGGTGCCGGCACCGGTTCCGCCCCCGACGCAGGCTGTCAGCGAGAGCAGTGCTGCCAGCGCAATGCCGGTTTTTGTAAGTTCTGTGAATTTCACCCGATACCCGTCTGCCCAGACCCGTATTAAGCGAGCACTAGCCGAAAAGACTGCTCAAGATCAACCAGCAGATGCGAAATGTGGTCGCAATCTTTCCTCATTGCTCCAGTAGCGTTATGTTAGGGTTGGGTAAATTGGGCTCGTTACAACGATGTTCAGTCGAACGCTGATTGGTGTGACGGTTGCTGCGGGATGGTTTTTCGCAGCTTTCAGTGCTGCGGAGGCGGCCAAGCGGGTTGCGCTGGTTGTCGGCAACAACAGCTATGAACACCTTTCCTCGCTAAACAATCCCGGAAGTGATGCGGGACGGCTCGCCAAGGTGCTTGCCGGCCATGGCTTTGAGGTCATGAGCTGTGATGGCAATAACCCGGGTTGCTTTGATCTTGGTCGTTCCGATCTGCGCGATGCGCTAGAGGATTTCGAAGACGAAGCCGATAAAGCCGATGTCGCGCTGTTTTTCTACGCTGGCCATGGGCTGCAGACCGCGGAAGGCAATGTGCTGGCGCCGATCGATATGCAAATCTCGTGCGATAATTGGAAAGCCAAGCGCGAAATACTGCTGGACGACGTGCTGGAATCGATGTCCGGCGCGCGCGAGAAGATCGTGATTCTGGATGCTTGCCGCAACGATCCTTTCAAGGCCCAGCAATGCCTGGCACGGGGCGCTCGGAAACTGTCGTTCGGAACCTTTGCGGTGCCGGACAGCGTGTCACGGTTTCTGCTGATGACTTCGACGCTCAATGGACAGGTGGCGCAGGACGGAGCGCCTGGTACCCATTCGCCATTCGCCAAGGCGCTGTTTCACTGGATGGAGCAGGAACCGCGCATCCAGTTTGACCAGATGTTCGGACGCGTTGCCAAGCGGGTGATCGAGAAGACGACAGCGGATAATTTCACACAGATACCCGAAATCCTGATTCGCGGGGGTTCGCCGGAAGCCTGTCTGGCGGCGGAAGGCTGCGGGATCGATCCGCAGGCAGAGGTTCTGCGCCGCGAAATCGCACAGCTGACCGAAGACAATCTGCGCAGCCAGGAGCTCGCCGAGATCGGAGCGGCATATCTGCGATCTACCGGGATTGAAGACGGCAAACAGCTTAGCGAGGACGAACGCAAGCGCATATTGCGCGAAATCGGCGGTGCAAGCCGGGCGCTCGCGGAACGAAATGACGCTGAAGGTGAACGCGCACTTGCGGCGCTGAAAGAAGGCAACGAAGCTGAAGCCGAAAAGCTGTTCGAAGAAGTCATCAGCGCGAGCGCGGCGGAAGCCGAAGCGGCGGCACTTGCAGCCGCCGAACGGCGGGCGGATGCCAATCGAAAGGCTGCCGATGCGGCTCGCCATATTGCCGCACTGGCGCGGCCGAAGGATGTCGCCAAGGCCGCCAAATACTTCCTGCGTGCGACGGATTTCGAGCCTGATCACTATCAGACCTGGATGGATCTGGCGTCCACGTCGATCGATACCGGTAACACATCGCAGGCTTTGCGCGCCTATCGCAAGGCAAGCGCGTTGGCGCGCGATGCAGGGTCGCTGTCCGACCGCTACTGGGCGGCTAATGGCCAGGGCGATATCGTGCTGGCGCAGGGCCGGCTTGAACGGGCGCTGTCGTTTTACAAGGCAGCGAGCAATCTTGCCGAAGATATGGTGCAGGCCGATCCTGATGATCTGGACGCCAAGCGCAATCAACAGGTCAGCTTGAACCGGGTTGGCGATGTGCTCGTTTCGATGGGTGACCTGAATGGCGCGCGCAAAGCCTACAGTGAAGGACTGGAGATCGCCAAGGAACTGGTGGCGGTAAGCCCGGATTACCTCGTCTGGCAGCGGGATCTGTCGGTCAGTGACGAGCGAATGGGCAATGTGCTCAAGGCACAGGGCAATCTGGACGGTGCACTGGTACACCATCAGGCGACCTATGACCGGCTAAAACCGTTTGTGGACGATGATCCGAACGACAATGATCTGGCACGCTTTGTCATGGTCACGCTCAACAAGGTTGGCGATATCAGGCTGCTGAAGACAGATATTGACGGTGCGTACGACGCCTATGTGGAGGCGATGGACATCGCCAAGGCACTGGTCGAGGTCGATCCGGGCAATGCCGGATGGCAGCGCGATCTTGCCATCAGCGATGAGCGTGTCGGTGATATCTATCTGGAGCGCGACAAATTCGAAGACGCCATGTTCCACTACCGGGCAAGCCTTGACCGCGTTGTTCCGCTGATGGAGGCCGATCCCGAAAACGCCAATCTGAAGCGTATCAACCAGATCCGCCTGAACAAGATCGGTGATGTCTACATCGAGCAGGGGGAAACCGAAAAGGCGTTGGAGGCCTTTCTGGAGGGGCAGTTCATCATTGAAGCGCTGATCGCCGCAGATCCGTTGAACGCCGAATGGAAGTCGGACCTGACAATCAGCTATGAGCGGGTTGCCGATACCTATGTGACGCTTGAACGCCATGCCGAAGCGCTAGAGGTGTATGAAAAGAACCTGCAGATATCGCGCGATCTCATTGCCTCCGATCCCACTAATGTCGAGCGGCAGTGGGGCTTGTATGTGGCGTTGTGGAGAATTGCCGACAACACCGAAAAGAAAGTCGAGTATTTCACCGAGGCGCTGGCGCTGCTGGAGAAGCTCCATGGCGATGGCAAGCTTGCACCCAATCGGTACGAATGGATCGAAACCACGCGTGATCGTCTTGAAGAAGCGCGCGCCAACAAGGCGAGTGTTGCAGGGTCCGACGATGAAAGAACCGGTGAAACGCTTATGGACCAAGGCGATTATGCCGGTGCCAAGGAACATTTCCTGTCCAGCCTGTCGCTTATCGAGGCGGAAATCGCCGCGGCTCCAGAGGCCCTTGATCTGCAGCGGATACGGCATGTGCGCCTTATCAATCTGGGTGATGCGCAGGTCGAGCTTGAGGAAACGGACGCGGCAATGGAAACATTCCTTGAAAGCCTTCGCGTCATCGAAAAGCTCAATGCCGCCGAACCCGACAATACGCTTTGGCGGTCCGACCTGACCGTCAGCTATGAACGGGTGGCCGATACCTATGTCACGCTTGGGCGAAATGCTGAAGCGCTGGAAATCTACGAGAAGAATTTGAAGATCTCCGAGGACCTTGCGGCCGCCAACCCGGATGATGCCGACAGGCAATGGGGGCTTTATGTGGCGATGTGGCGGATCGCCGACAATACGGATGAAAGCGTGAAATATTTCGGCAAGGCGCTGGAACTACTTGAAAAGCTCCACGCTGAGGAACGCCTGGCACCCGATCGGGTCGAGTGGATCGAGACCACGCGCGAACGGCTTGAGGAAGCCAAGGTCGCCGCACAGCAATAGCTTCCAGAACGGCGTCCGGGGTGTGGGCGGTTTACTGCGGTCGCCGATTTCCCACTTTGTTAACCATAATGGCTAATTCCGCCGATTGTGCGCTTTGTGCCCTTAACAATGCTTAACAAAAGATTAAGTTCAGGATTGAGGAGGCTGCGACCACCGCGATTCGGGCCAGTAAATTGCCCGGCAAGGAGGACGCGCCATGCGTTTCAGTTCGAGAGTATTGTCGGTGCCGCTGGCCGCCGCAGCGTTATTGGCGGCCGTATCCGCCGTCGAGGCGCATCAGCGCGTCTATGCTGATGCCTACGGTAATCTGATCATTCACAATCCGTCAGGCTTCAAACAGATCATAGTCGGCAAAGGTCATCTTGCCGATGAGGTTCGCGCCGAAATCGGCGAACCGGAGATCATTTACCATCATCCGCGCCGCGGTTACGGCGGGTATGTCGAAAGAAGTGCCGACAGAGGCAACGACCGCATGCACAGGGCCGATGGCGCCACCTGCATCCCGTATGGTGTGGTTCTGAAGGGGCGCGCATTTACTTACGGCGTCAATCAGGGCGAGCCGGTCTACGTCAACAAATATTGCCGGTGATTGACCAGGATCAATCCACCTCCGCTTGAGACGGGCATTATCAAGGTTGCCGCCAAGGTTTGGGCACCCCATATTTCGTGGGTAAGGAGCTTGTGTGATGACTGAGACCGTAACGCTGACCGACCGAGACGAGATTCGCGATTGGGCCGCCGCCCGAGCTGGACGCCCGGCGATCCAGGAAGGGATTTCGGCAATCGATTCCGAACCGGTGTTGCGTCTGGTGTTTGGTCAGCGTGCCTATGCCGACAATGATTGGCAGGATCGATCAGGCGCACGCGGTGGGCTCGAGCTTGTCGATTGGGACGAGTGGTTCGACTTGTTCAACAAGCGCCACCTGGCTCTGGTCGTATCCAAGGAAGTACCGGGCCAACATGATCAGTTTCACGAGATCGTGCGCCGTGCCGATGATGATGAATAGCAATCAGCCGATCCGGATTTAACGGATCCGCTGAATGTTATTCCCACTCGCGGATATCGACGAAGTGACCGGCGATCGCTGCTGCTGCTGCCATCGCCGGTGAGACAAGGTGGGTACGGCCCTTGAAACCCTGACGCCCTTCGAAATTGCGGTTTGACGTCGATGCGCAGCGTTCGCCGGGCTTCAACCTATCGTCATTCATGGCCAGGCACATGGAACAGCCGGGTTCGCGCCAATCAAAGCCGGCCTCGACGAAAATCTTGTCCAGCCCCTCACTTTCCGCCTGTTCCTTGACCAGGCCGGAGCCCGGAACAATCATCGCGTCGACGCGTTCTGCGACCTTTCTGCCCTCGACGACCTTGGCGACAGCGCGCAGATCCTCGATACGGCCGTTTGTGCACGAGCCGATAAAAACCCGGTCAAGTTCGATGTCGGTGATTTTCGTACCGGCCGACAGGCCCATATAGTCGAGCGCGCGCCGCTTTGAGGCACGTTTGTTCTCGTCTTCGATTTGCTCCGGATCCGGCACCTCACCGGTGATTGAGACAACGTCTTCGGGTGATGATCCCCACGAGACGATCGGCGGCAGGTTTGCAGCATCGAGAACCACGGTCTGATCGAAATGCGCGCGTTCGTCGGTATGCAGCGATTTCCAGTAGGCCATGGCCAAGTCCCAGGCCTCGCCCTTGGGCGCACGCGGACGATCCTTGATGTATTCGAATGTCTTTTCATCGGGGGCGATAAGGCCGGCCCTTGCACCGCCCTCGATGGTCATGTTGCAGACCGTCATGCGGCCTTCCATCGACAATGAACGGATTGCTTCGCCTGCGAACTCGATCACGTGGCCGGTGCCCCCCGCGGTACCGATTTCGCCGATGATGGCAAGAATGATGTCCTTGGCGGTCACACCGTCCGGCAACTGGCCATCGACGCGAACCAGCATGTTCTTTGCCTTTTTCTGGATCAGCGTCTGGGTGGCCAACACATGCTCGACCTCCGAAGTACCGATTCCGTGTGCCAGCGCACCGAATGCCCCGTGGGTCGACGTATGGCTGTCACCACAGACGATGGTCATGCCGGGCAGTGTAAATCCCTGCTCGGGTCCGACGATGTGGACGATACCCTGGCGCTTGTCGGCCTCGTTGAAATACTCAACATCGAAATCGGCGGCATTGCGGGCCATCGCCTCGACCTGGATGCGGCTTTCCTCGTTCTTGATGCCGTCGACGCGGTCTGGTGTCGTCGGCACATTGTGGTCGACCACGGCAAGCGTTTTTTCCGGATGGCGAACCTTCCGGCCAGCCATGCGCAGCCCTTCAAATGCCTGCGGACTGGTCACTTCGTGGACCAGGTGACGGTCGATATAGAGCAGGCAGGTGCCGTCTTCCTGCGTATCGACCACATGGTCGTCCCAGATCTTGTCGTAAAGCGTACGCGGTGCGGTCATCGCCGGTCTTCCCTGCAATATATCGGGTGATTGGCCGTCATATGCACCGAGCGCGTCACAGCGTCAAGAAACTGCGAGCAAACCATGGCCGGGAAATCACCGAGAGCCGGGAAGTTTTCGCATTTTCACCACATTGGCACAGTTACCTGCCCGGCCTTGATACCGTTGAACATGAGATGATGTACACGCGCCGATCCATCGCGAAATGGCTGGCCTTTGCTGGTCCCGCATCTGCCATCTATGCATTGTCTCCTTGGCACACAAAGGCGCGGGCAGGTCACCTTCCGGCAGAAGGCTGGGCCAACAGGCTGATTGCCGAAGCGGCAAAACAGATCGGTGAAACCGTCACTTACGATCCCTCCTATGTCGGTCTTGACTATCCCGGTGGTGATGTCCCAAGAGATCGTGGCGTATGCACCGATGTGGTCATTCGCGCCTATCGCGACGCGTTCGATATCGACCTGCAGAAGCTGGTGCACGAGGACATGAAGAGGCATTTTGCCTCCTACCCTGCAATCTGGGGCTTAACCCGGCCCGACCGCAATATCGATCACAGGCGGGTGCCAAATCTGGAACGGTTCTTCAGCCGCGCCGGCGCGTCGCTGGAGGCATCATCGGATCCGGCCGCGTTCAAGCCGGGGGATCTGGTGTCGCAGCGTCTGCCCGGAAACCTGCCGCATATATCGATTGTGTCGGATCGCCTGGCGGGTGATGGCATTACACCGCTAGTCATCCACAATATCGGTGCGGGAACACGCATGGAAAACCGGCTATTCGCGTTCGGACATACCGGTCATTTCCGTTATCCACCCGAACTGGCGTGATAATTCCGGGACAGACGGTTCTATGCGATCCGGAATACGAAGGTGCGGACCAGCAAGTCGGGCTCGTCGATCATGAATGCCCGAAACGGCTCGCTTTCCTCGACCGGCGACCATTTGCCGGCTTGCTCCAGTTCGGCGAATTTATCGCGGAATCCGCCTGTCGCTAAAACAGAGTCGCGTACGGTCAAAATGGCATGACCACCGGTTCGGGTGATGCGTACCAGTTCATCCAAGGCAGATGCCGGCGCATGGCCCTCGGTGAATACGCCAGTGGAATAAAAGGCTGCGAAATGATCGTCCGGCCAGGGTAGCGCCTTGCCCAATGCGGCGCATTTAAGCGCCCGATAGGCGTTCCGGTGCCCGGCAATGGCGAGCATTTCATCGGACAGGTCGACACCTTCGATATTGTTGTAGCCAAGTGCTTTCAGCGCCGGTGCAGAAAGACCGGTACCGCAACCGGCATCGAGCAGTGGATGATCGCCGGGCGGTACATGCCGCGTCACCCAGGCAGTGATCACCCAGGGAAGGCAGTAACCCATCTCCAATGTATGGCGATCATAATCGGCGGCCCAGCGCGCATAAGCTTCCGCCAATTCCTCGTCGTTTGCCGCCGAATAAACCGCGTCGAGCGGATCGTTCATCGCAATTCTCCCTTTTGGCGCAACCGCTTTTCAAGGCGGCGCAGGGCCAAAGACAGGCCAACAGTCAGGATCAGATAGATATAGGCGACAATCGAGTAGGTTTCGAAAAACCGGAAGGATCCGGAAGCATAAACCTTTCCCATCTGGGTGATATCGGCAACGCCGAGAACCGAAACAAGCGAGGAATCCTTGACCATGGCGACGAAGTCGTTGCCGAGCGGCGGCAGGATCGTTCGGATCGCCTGCGGCAGGATGATCAGCCGGAACCGCTGGAAACGCGACAGGCCGAGCGCCTTTGCGGCCTCGACCTGACCAGGGTCGACCGACTGGATGCCGGCGCGGAACACTTCGGAAATGAAGGCTGAATACCCGATGGTCAAGGCGATGATCGCGCGCCATAACAGCGAAAGGTCACGTACCATCATTTGCTCGATCAGGCCGGCCTCGCGCAGCGGTGTGGTTAGCCAGTTCCAGCCGGCGACGAAACCCGGTGCGCCGACAAAAGCGATGTAGAACAGCAACACCAGGATCGGCACGCCGCGAATGATCTCGACATAGAACCGAGCGATCTGGCGCAGCACTTTGGAGCCGGAAAGGCCCATCAGGGCGACGCCCAGGCCGATGGCCGACGCCAGTGCGAAACCGACAACGGTGACGAAAACCGTAATGACGACGCCTTTCGACACGATGGTGAATACCTGCGTGTAGAGGCTGTTTGCGGCTATGATGATCGCGACGGTGGCTGCGATGGCGCCGGCAGCCACCAACCACCAGGGGAACTCCTTGTCAGGTTCTGCGGAAAGGGGCGGATTCATAGGAGCGTAAACGGGCGCGAAACTGGTCCGCGCCCAAGGATATTATTGGCCGAACTTGTAGTCGAGGAACCACTTCTTGTTCAGCGAATCGATTGTGCCGTCGGCTTTCATGGAGGCGATGGCGGCGTTGATCGGTGCGACCAGATCCGACCCCTTGGGAAAGATGAAACCGAAATCCTCTGTTCCCAGTGCTTCACCGACCAGTTTCAATCCGCCATTCGACGCCTCGACATAGCCGTTGCCGGCCGTGCCGTCGGTCAGCACCATATCGACATCGCCGGTTTTCAAGGCCTGGACGGTGGCGCCGAACGTCTCAAACAGCTTAATGCGCGGATTTTGTTCGTTGCCGTCGAGAACGTCGTAAACCGCGACATAAAATGGTGTCGTACCGGCCTGCGCACCGACCAGCCCGTCTTCAAATGCCGCAAAGCTTGCCGCATCGGTGAAACGCGATTCATCACCGCGCACCAGCATGAACATCTCTGAACGCATATAGGTATCGGAAAAATCCACTTTCTCCTTGCGCTCTTCCTTGATGGTGATGCCGGTCATGCCGACATGGTACTGGCCGTCCGAAACGGCCTGGATCATCGCGTCCCACGAGGTGTTTTGAATTTCGAGCTTGAAATTCAACCGCTTGGCGATCTCGGTCATCGCATCATATTCCCAACCGATCTGATCACCGGTTTTCGGATCAATGAACTGCAATGGCGGATATGCGTTTTCCGTCACCACAACAACATCGCGCCCGCCGAGATCGGGCAGCGATTGCGCAGCGGCGATAACCGGTGCAAGGACAAGCGATGCGGTAAGGGCGAATACGGTTTTCAACATCGACATGGTGACTTTACCTCCAACTGAATTGTTCTTGTCAGCCTAAAACAAGTCGACCTGCATTGTCAGCGGCTGAATCGGCAAATGCTTGCCCGGATGGTGATATTCGGTTATCCAAGATTTTAGTAATACTAAAAAAACACTTTGAAACAGTGAACCGGGAGGAATCGAAATGCCGCGCGCTTGGGTCATTCACGACTATTCAGGCTATCAGGGCCTATCGCTCGAGACGTTTGATACTGAAGAACCCGGTCCGGGCGAGATCAGGCTGCGCGTTGAGGCGTTTGCGCTCAACTGGGGTGATATGGACCTGATGCACGATCGCTATTCGTTCAGCTTTCCCGAATTCCCGGCCAGGATCGGAATGGAAGCAACCGGCATTGTCGAGGCTATAGGTCCCGATGTGACCGGTATCGAACCAGGTGAGCGTGTCTGCACGCTGCCGTATTTCTACGCCAATCAGGGAACCAGCGCCGAATCTGCCATTGTCGATGCGCGCTATGTCACCAAGGCACCGGAGGGGCTGAGCGCGGTCGAATGCGCGTCGGTGTGGATGCAGTACATGACGGCCTATTTCCCGCTGGCGGAGATTTCCAGGGCAGGTCCGGGATTTAATATGCTGGTCACTGCGGCGACGGGAACGGCAGGGACCGCATCGCTTGAAATCGGCAGAATTCTGGGCGCGACCATGATCGGAACGACGCGCCATGACTACAATCGCGGTTTCCTGGAAAGCGTCGGCGCAAATCATGTCATCGCGACAGGTGGTGGCGATCTGGCCGAGCAGATCATGAAGGCGACCGACGGTGTCGGCATTCATGCGGCTTTCGACCCGGTCGGCGGTGGTTTGATTGGACAGTATTCCAAGGCATTCGCCCGCAATGCGCGTATCTATTTCTACGGAACGCTGGATGAAACCTTCCCCGAACTGCCGATCGTCGACATGTTCCAGGCCAATGCGGTTTTTCATCCCTATTCGCTGTTCAACTACGTTGAGGACAGGGACATGTGCGAGAAGGGCAAGGCATTTGTCTATGAGGCACTTGCGTCAGGCAAGATCGCACCGCGCATAGATCGCGTCTACCCGATGGAAGGCTACCGAGATGCCTTCGACTACATGTCCAAACCGCGAAAGACGCACGGCAAGATCGTTGTCGAGACAGGGTTGTAGCCGTAAACAAAAAGCCCGGCAAAATGCCGAGCCGTTGTCATCGGTGCAGATAGACCACCGCTATTCCGTCTTGGGCGCCGCTTCCGCGGCCTCCGCTGGTGCTTCCGCCTCTGCCTTTGCGGCTTCGGCCTCTGCAGCCTTGGCAGCGGCTTCTTCGGCTGCTTTCTCAGCTGCCAGCGCCTGGGCGGCGGCTACCTTTTCGGCCTCAATGCGGGCTTTCTCATCAGCCAGCGCCTGGCGCTCGGCATCGTTGAGCTTCTTGGCGCGAACACCGGTGTTCTCCGAAATACGGGCCGATTTGCCGCGACGATCACGCAGGTAGTAAAGCTTGGCGCGGCGTACCTTGCCGCGACGGACAACCTCTACATCTTCGACGAGCGGGGAATAGAGCGGGAAGACACGCTCCACACCTTCGCCGTATGAAATCTTGCGGACGGTGAAATTCTCGTTCAATCCCGAACCGGCGCGTGCAATGCAGACACCTTCATAGGCCTGAACGCGGGTCCGTGTTCCTTCGGTTACGCGCACCTGCACGCGAACCGTGTCACCGGGTGAAAACTCCGGCAGTGTGCGTTTTGCTTCGATCTTTGCAATCTGCTCGGCGTCGAGCTGACGAATGATGTTCATCGTCTCAAATCCTCTTGTTCTTGGTTCGAACAGTCAGAGCGCCCATCGCTTGCCAGCAGGTCATCTGAGCCGCTTGACAATGCCGTTGCGCAGAAGCGCTCGGGCAGGGGCGAATGCACCATCCATCATTGACGGATCACGGGGTCTCTGCCCCGATTGGATGGCGGCTCATACACATTTTTTCGCCGCTTGTCACCCAGTTCATAGGCGATTCGATCATTTACCTGATTTGAACAGATCAGGCCGTCGCGCGGCGGTGAGTTTTTCTGCCTCGGCGTGCCGCCATTCGGCGATTTTCTTGTGGTTGCCCGATAACAGCACCTCGGGGATCGTTGCTCCCTCGAAATCCTGCGGCCGGGTGTAGTGCGGATGTTCCAGAAGCCCGTTTTCGAAGCTCTCCTCGGTTCCCGACTGGTCGTTGCCCATGACGCCGGGCAGGAGGCGGATTACCGCATCCAGCAAGACGAGTGCGGCCGGCTCGCCGCCGGACAGGATATAGTCGCCGATCGAAACTTCCTCCAAATGGCGACCATCGATCACCCGTTGGTCAATGCCTTCAAACCGGCCGCAGACGATCAGTGCGCCGGGGCCGGCGGCCAGCTCACGGACACGTTGCTGTGTCAGCGGCTTGCCGCGCGGGCTCATCAGTAATTTCGGGCGCGGATCGTCGGGCAGCGCTGATTGATCGATCGCTTTGGCCAGGACGTCGGCGCGCATCACCATACCGGCACCGCCGCCCGCCGGCGTGTCATCGACGCTGTGGTGCTTGCCCTCGCCGAAATCCCTGATCTGGACGGTTTCGAGCGACCAGTCACCGCGCGCAAGGGCCTTGCCGGCCAGTGATAGGCCGAGCACGCCTGGAAACATCTCCGGATAGAGGGTGAGGACTGTGGCGGCAAAACTCATTCGGGCATGCCTTCATCATCGTCGACCAAGCCGGCGGCGATGGGGTCGACAGTGATCGTTCCGCCTTTGGCGTCAATTTGCGGTACTGCCGCTTCCGTAAACGGGATCAGGACTGTCTTGCGCCCGCCGCCTGACAGCTCGAGCATGTCGCCGCCGCCGAAATTGTGGATGGCGACGATCCGGCCATGTCGGGCGCCATCGGCATCGATCGCGGCCAATCCGATCAGGTCGGCGTGAAAGAACTCATCCTCTTGCAGTCCGTCATTGCCCAGCGCGTCGCGCGAGACGGAAAATTCGACGCCATTCAGCGCCTCAGCCTGTTCGCGATGGTCTATGCCTGACAGTTTTGCCACGACAATTTTTTTGGCCGGTCTCACGGATCTGATTTCATAGTGTTTGCCGTCTGAACCGGTCAACCGGCCGTAATTGCCGATGGCCAATGGATCCTCGGTGAATGTCTTGATGCGCAACTCACCCTTGATGCCGTGCGGCGCCCCACCGATGCCGAGTACGACCATTGCTTCGTTCGGTCGGCTGGCGCCGGTTTTGACTTCGCTGCTGCTCATAAACCACGGGCATAACGCGCCGGCGGAAGGCGGGCAAATGTTTTCGAAGCGCGGATTGCGTCAACCGGTCCGTAACCCTGCGCGACTAAGCTGACGTCAGTGAAACCGGCTGCTGTGGTAATTCGTTGCAGATGAACCAATCGACAAACGCTCCCCTGATATTCATGGCGCCGACGCTCAAAGCGGCGCGCTTGCAGTGGCTTGATGGATTGAGCAAGGAAAGGCGCCTGGCGGTTTTGACTGTCGAGGCCTACGAGCGCGATAGCCGACAATTCCTGCAGTTTCTGGCCGACCATCTGGCAAAGCCCGTATCGATCAAGGATATTGCCGATTTGCGGCCGGCGGATTTTCGCGCGTTTCTGGCAGCCCGTCGCAACAAAGGCGCAGGTGCGCGAACGCTGGGGCGTGGCCTGGCCGGCATCCGTTCACTGATCAGGTATCTGGAGCGCAATGGTTTGGCCAATGCCGCCGGTGCGGCGGCCATGCGCGCGCCAAAGCAGCCAAAATCGCTGCCGAAACCGTTGACGGCCAAAGACGCCAAGAATGCGGTATCGGTGTCGGGACAGCTTGACGAGGAGCCCTGGATTGCCATGCGCAATGCCGCTTTACTCACTTTGCTTTACGGCTCGGGCTTGCGGATATCCGAGGCCCTGGGTCTCGATGGTGGCGAAATCGCCAACGGCCGGTGCCGGGCGCTGCGGATAACGGGAAAAGGCGGCAAGACACGGCTGGTTCCGTTGCTGCCGGTTTCAGTCGAAGCGGTGCAGGAATATCGCCGGCTCTGTCCATACGATCTCCATTCCGGCGCCAAACTGTTTCGCGGAGCGCGTGGCGGAGCCTTGCAGCCGGCGATCATTCAGCGAGCCATGCAGAAACTGCGTTCGGCGCTCAATTTGCCGGAAACAGCAACGCCGCATGCGTTGCGCCATTCGTTTGCCACGCACCTGCTTGGACGCGGTGGCGATTTGCGCATGATCCAGGAATTGCTCGGCCATGCCAGCCTATCGACCACGCAAATCTACACCGATGTCGATACCGCCCGGCTGCTCGATGTCTATGATTCGGCCCATCCACGGGCTTGATATGGCGACAATTCGCGTAATTGGATTAACGAAATATCCGTCATTTTGACCTATTGGCGGGGCATGTCGAAAACCGCCGCAATCGCTGACAAAGCATCCGGTATCGCCCTTGGCATCATAGCCTTGGCGAACCTGCTTTTCGTGGCGTCGCTGCTGGTGATCCTTCTGACCGGCATTTCGGTGGTCAAGGCCGCACCAGTTCCCAAATGCACCGGTGCCAGCCTGATTGACATGCTGGAACGGGATGATCCGGAAAAGCTGAGACAAATTCGGCTCGAAGCGGAACGAACACCCAACGGCTCGGGATTGCTCTGGAAAATAGAAAAGGATGGCATCGAACCATCCTTTCTTTTTGGTACAATGCACCTGACCGATGACCGTGTGACCCGACTGACCAATGGCGCCCGCGCCGCGTTTGACAGCGCCGATATGGTCATCATCGAGACGACGGACATTCTCGACCAGCAAGCGGTGGCGTTGAAACTGCTGGCTTATCCGGAACTGATGATGCTGCCCGGCAGCGACACGTTGAAATCGCTGTTGTCTGCGCAGGACAGGGAAATCGTCAATGCGGCGCTGGAAAATCGCGGTATTCCACCAGGCAGCGTCATCAAGATGCAGCCCTGGCTTCTGACGGCAATGGTCTCGATCCCGGCCTGCGAACATGCGCGGCGCAAGGGCGGTCTGCTGGTGCTTGACGCCAAGCTTGCCGAGGATGCGCAAGCCGGCGGCAAGGAAATCGCCGGATTGGAGACTGCGGTCAGCCAATTGCAGGCAATGGCATCGCTGCCGGTCGAGTTTCACCTGCAAGGCCTGGTCCAGACGCTCAAGCTCGGCAGCCGGATTGATGACATGTTCGAGACGCTGATCGATCTCTACCAACGCGGCGAAATCGGCATGGTATGGCCTCTATTCAAGGCGATCCTGCCTTCCGAAAACGAAAAAGGCTACGCCGAGTTTGAGCAGACGATGATCACGGCGCGCAACCACGGCATGGTGGAAAATGCCCTGAAACACATCGATGCAGGCCGGGCATTTATTGCGGTTGGTGCACTGCATCTGCCGGGTGAAGAAGGTATCGTCGAACTGCTTCGAAAAGAAGGATACACGGTCAGCCCGGTTCGGTGATCCTCAACAGGCCCAGGTCATGAACATCGGCTGATGCGACGCCGGGTTTGCTGAGTAATCACGGCATGACCACGCCTCAGCCCACGACCTCCCGGAGAGTTTACTGGCCACCCTGCCAATTTCTGCTACCATGTCGTTATTCGCCAATGGGAGGAAAATGCCATGAAATCCGTATTGGTCGGCGCGGCGGCTTTGGCCCTGTTTACCGTATCAGCCACGGCCTGCCCGTTCATGAAAACGGCTCAACATCAGACCATGTCGGTGGCTTCGCTCGAAGATGAGCAGCTTCCCATGTCGACCTCCAGTGACGTAACCACAGAAGATGTGGCCGTGGATGCGGTAACGACCGGCGCTATCGAAACCGGTGAAGCCGAATCCGCTGAATAACGTCACACGCGATCATAAATAAATTTGCACCCGGCCGCCTTGGCCGGGTTTTTTTACATGTGGATTGGTTTGTCGAAGGCTGAAAGGGCGGCTTCCTTGACGGCTTCGGACATTGTGGGGTGCGCGTGGCAAGTGCGTCCCAAATCCTCGGCTGAGCCGCCGAACTCCATCAGAACTGCGGCCTCGTGGATCATTTCACCGGCGCCGAAACCGACAATATGTACGCCCAAAACGCGATCGGTGCGCTTGTCGGCCAAAACCTTCACAAAACCATCGGGCACCAGCATGGCGCGCGCCCGACCGTTGGCTGAAAACGGAAACTTGCCGACGCGATAGTCGACGCCTGCCGTCTTCAGTTCCTCCTCCGTCTTGCCGACGGAGGCCACTTCCGGGCTGGTATAGACGACGCCGGGTATGACATCGTAATTCACATGGCCGGTCTTGCCGGCAATGATCTCTGCAACCGCAACGCCCTCGTCCTCTGCCTTGTGGGCGAGCATCGGGCCCGCAATAACGTCGCCGATCGCGTAGATGCCGGTCACCGAGGTGCAGAAATGCCCGTCGACACGGATGCGGCCCTTTTCATCGAGCACGACGCCGGCTTTTTCCAGTTCAAGTCCTTTTGTGAACGGCACGCGGCCGGTCGCGATGAGGACGGCATCGGCGTCGACGACGGTGCTGTCACCTTCGCCGCCTGCAGGCTCAAACGTAACAGAAGCGCCCTTGCCGGTCTTCTCCACACCGGTCACCCTGGCACCGAGCTTGAAGACCATTCCCTGCTTGGCGAGAATTCGCTGAAACTGTTTGGCAACCTCTCCATCCATGCCGCCAAGGATGGAGTCGAGATACTCGACGACGGTGACCTTCGCTCCAAGCCTGGCCCAGACCGAGCCGAGTTCGAGGCCGATGACGCCGCCGCCAACGACGACCAAATGTCCGGGCACCTTCTTAAAGGACAGCGCCCCAGTCGACGAGACGATGGTTTCCTCGTCGAACTCGACGCTAACGCCTGGAATCCCGGCGACGTCCGAGCCGGTGGCGATGACGATGTTTTTGGTTTCGATCTCGTCTGTAGAGCCGCCCTTGGCGCGCACCGCCAGTTTGCCTTCGCCCAAAACAACGCCGGTGCCGCGAAAACTTTCGATCTTGTTCTTCTTCAGCAGAAATTCGATGCCGCTGACATTCGCCTCAACCGTGGCGTCCTTGTGCCCCATCATCTTCTTCAGGTTAAGCTTGGGTTTGCCGACGTCCACACCAAGACTATCCAGCTCGTGTTCAGCGTGGGCATACTGCTCGGAGGCATGAAGAAGCGCTTTTGAGGGGATACAGCCAATGTTCAGGCAGGTTCCGCCGAATGTCGGATTTTTTTCGACGATCGCGGTTTTCAAACCCAGCTGTGCCGCCTTGATGGCACAAACATAGCCGCCGGGACCGGAGCCGATTACAACAACATCATAAGCCATACGCAATTCCCCTCGTTGCCGCCCTATAGGCTGCCGTCACTGAAAATATCCCTAACATTCATCGTCCGCCAGTGACATCGACAATCGTCCCGGTCGTGTAGGAAGCCTCGTCGGACAGAAGCCACAATATCGCTCGAGCGACCTCTTCGGCATGTCCCTCGCGCTTCATCGGAACCACAGACCGCATTTGTGCCACACGATCCGGTTGACCGCCTGATGCGTGAATATCGGTGTCGATGATACCAGGACGTACGGCGTTGACGCGAATGCCTTCCTCGGCGACCTCACGTGCAAGCCCAAGTGTGAATGTGTCGATCGCGCCTTTGGAAGCAGCATAGTCGACATATTGGCCTGCAGCTCCCAGTGTGGCGGCGGCTGAAGACAGGTTGACGATGCCGCCGCCATGGCCGCCATGTTTCGTCGACATTCGCCGTACCGCCTCGCGGGCACAAAGGAACGAACCGGTGATGTTGATGCGGAACATGCGCTCCAGCCGGTCCAGGCTCATCTCGTCGACACGGGCTTTCTGGTCGACGATTCCGGCATTGTTAACCAGTGCATCGAGTCGCCCCCAACGATTGTCGACGGATCCGAACATGGTCAAAATGTCAGCTTCGCTGCCGACATCACCCTTTAGCGCGAAAGCTTCGCCGCCATCGGCCTCGATCCGCGCGACCACGTCATCGGCCGCCGCTTTGTTGGCAGTGAAATTGACCGCAACCCGGTAACCGACCTTGGCGCCCAGCAGGGCACAGGCCGCGCCGATGCCGCGTGAACCACCGGTAACCAGGAGGGTTTTTTCCGTTGCGGTCATGCCTATAGATCAAGCACCAGACGTTCGGGATCCTCGAGGCTCTCCTTGACGCGTACGAGGAATGTGACGGCTTCCTTGCCGTCGACAATACGGTGATCATAGGAAAGCGCCAGATACATCATTGGCCGTACGACCACCTCGCCGCCGATGGCCATCGGGCGTTCCTGGATCTTGTGCATGCCGAGAATGCCGGATTGCGGCGCGTTGAGAATTGGCGTCGACATCAGTGATCCGTAAACACCGCCATTGGAGATGGTGAAGGTGCCGCCCTGCATGTCGGCGACCGAGAGCTTGCCGTCCCGGGCCGCTATGCCAAGCCTGCCTATTTCTTTTTCAGTTTCGGCGATGGTCATCTGTTCCGCATTGCGCACCACCGGCACAACCAATCCCTTGTCGGTGCCGACGGCTACGCCGATGTGGCAGAATTGCTTGTAGATGATGTCGGTGCCATCGATCTCGGCATTGACGGCCGGAATCTCGGCCAACGCATGGCAAACAGCCCTGGTGAAGAAACCCATGAAGCCGAGTTTGACTCCATGCTTCTTCTCGAACAGGTCCTTGTATTTCCTGCGAAGATCCATCACTGCGCCCATGTCGACCTCGTTGAAGGTGGTCAGCATGGCGGCGGTGTTTTGTGCATCCTTAAGGCGCTGCGCGATGGTCTGACGCAGGCGCGTCATCCGGACACGTTCTTCGCCGGACACATCGCCGTCCGGCGACGGTGCGCGGGTTGCTGCGGGAGCAGGTGCCGGAGCGGGCTGCGGTGCCGGTTCGGTCTTGGCTGGAGCCGCCTCCTTCAATGGTGCGGCCGATCCTTTTTCCAGTGCCTCGATCACATCGCTTTTGAGGATCTGGCCGCGCTTGCCGGTTCCCTCGATCGAGCTGGCGTCAATGCCCTTGTCGGCCATCATCCTTGCGGCGGCCGGTGAAGGGGCGACTTCATCGGAAGCGTCTTCGTCAGCTGCCGGCGCCGCCGAAGCGGTTTCCGCAGTTGTTGACGCCGCCGCAGCCTGTTCGGCGCCTTCGGCAATCAGCCCGAGCAGGGCGCCGACGGCGACGACGTCGCCTTCGCCGGCGGATATCTCCTGCAACATACCGGCGGCAGGCGCCGGCACTTCCAGCGTCACCTTATCCGTCTCCAGTTCGACGACGGCCTCGTCCACAGCGATCGCTTCGCCTTTCTGCTTGAACCAGCGGCCGATTGTTGCCTCTGTGACGGACTCACCCAGTGTCGGGACACGAATTTCAGTTGCCATGATTCTTGATTCCGTTGCGAGTTGGATTCAGATTATTCGCCGAGCGCGTCCTCAAGGAACGCTTCGAGCTGGGCAAGGTGTTTGGACATCATTCCCGTGGCCGGCGAAGCCGAAGCCGGCCGGCCGGTGTAGCGAACGCGCTGATGCTTGGCATTGATGTGGGCAAGCACCCATTCGAGATAGGGATCGGCAAACGACCAGGCGCCCATGTTCTTGGGCTCCTCCTGGCACCACACCATCTCGGCGTTGCGGAAGCGCGACAATTCGTTGATCAGCGCCTTGGCCGGGAACGGATAGAGCTGTTCGACCCTGAGCAGATAGACATCGTCAATGCCGCGCTTTTCGCGCTCTTCATAGAGGTCGAAATAGACCTTGCCCGTGCACATCACCACACGGCGGATGCGCGAGTCCGTCACCAGTTTGACGGGCGCGTCCTTGTGCGTTTGCGCATCGTCCCACAGAAGGCGGTGGAATGAGGATTCGCCCGACATTTCGGCGAGATTGGAAACCGCCCGCTTGTGGCGAAGCAGGGATTTCGGCGTCATCAAAACCAACGGTTTGCGGAAGTCACGCTTGAGCTGACGCCTGAGGATATGGAAGTAGTTCGATGGCGTCGTGCAGTAGGCCACTTGCATATTGTCTTCGGCACATAGTTGCAGGAACCGCTCCAGCCTGGCCGACGAATGTTCGGGCCCCTGCCCTTCATATCCGTGCGGCAGCAGGCAAACCAGACCCGACATGCGTAGCCATTTACGCTCACCCGACGAAATGAACTGGTCAAAGACCACCTGCGCGCCATTGGCAAAATCGCCGAACTGAGCTTCCCAAAGCGTCAGCGCATCCGGCTCGGCCAGCGAATACCCGTATTCGAATCCGAGCACCGCTTCTTCCGACAGCATCGAGTTGATGACTTCGTAGTTTGCCTGACCGGCGGTCAGATTGTTGAGCGGAATATAGCGTTTCTCGTCACGCTGGTCGTAGAGCACCGAATGACGCTGGGAGAAAGTACCGCGTTCGGAATCCTGCCCGGACAGGCGTACCGGATGGCCCTCCGAGAGGATCGAGCCGAAAGCCAGGGCTTCAGCCGTTGCCCAGTCAATGCCTTCGCCCGAATCGATCATTTTACGGCGGTTGTCCATGAACCGTTTTGCCGTGCGGTGAACCTCGAAATCGGTCGGTACATCGGTCAGCTTGCGGCCCATCTCTTTCAGGATCTTGGCCGGTACGGCGGTCTTGCCGCGGCGCTGTTCGTCCTGGTTATCGGCAAGCCGGATGCCACTCCATGCCCCATCCAGCCAGTCGGCCTTGTTGGGTTTGTAGGAATTCCCCGCTTCGAACTCGGCTTCGAGATGCGCACGCCAATCGGCTTTCATTTTCTCGAATTCGTCTTCGGTGATGATGCTTTCGTTGATCAGCTTCTTGGCATAGATCTGCACGGTTGTTGGATGCGTGCGTATCTTGCGATACATGATCGGCTGGGTGAATGCCGGCTCGTCGCCTTCATTGTGACCAAAGCGCCGGTAGCAGAACATGTCGATGACCACCGGCTTCTGAAAGAGCATGCGAAATTCCGTGGCGACCTTGGCAGCGTAGACGACCGCCTCGGGGTCATCACCGTTGACATGGAAGATCGGCGCCTCGATCGTCTTGGCCACGTCCGACGGATAGGGCGATGACCGCGAAAAACGCGGATTGGTGGTAAAACCGATCTGGTTGTTGATGATGAAGTGAACATTGCCGGCGACGCGATGGCCGCGCAGGCCCGACAGGCCAAGACATTCGGCAACCACGCCCTGACCGGCAAAAGCGGCGTCGCCATGCAGCAGAAGCGGCAGAACCTTGGCACGTTCCTCAATCGGGACAACCTCTTCGCGGGTGCGGCCGAAAACCTGATCCTGCTTGGCCCGTGCCTTGCCCATCACAACCGGGTTGACGATTTCGAGATGCGACGGATTTGCGGTCAGCGACAGATGCACGTTGTTGCCGTCGAACTCGCGGTCCGATGAAGCGCCAAGGTGATATTTAACGTCGCCCGATCCTTCGACCTCGTCGGGCGTGAAGGAACCACCCTTGAACTCGTTGAAAATGGCGCGATGCGGCTTTGCCATCACCTGGCTGAGCACGTTCAAGCGGCCACGGTGGGCCATTCCGAGCACGATGTCCTTCAGCCCCATCGAACCGCCGCGTTTGATAATCTGCTCCAACGCCGGGATCAGCGCTTCACCGCCGTCGAGGCCGAAACGCTTGGTGCCCTTGTATTTGACATCGATGAATTGTTCGAAACCCTCCGCCTCGATCAGTTTCTGCA
The DNA here is from genome assembly GCA_963669285.2 of Rhizobiaceae bacterium. GTDB lineage: Bacteria > Pseudomonadota > Alphaproteobacteria > Rhizobiales > Rhizobiaceae > JAWKWH01. The sequence goes on from CAXXSI010000011.1 coordinate 29,713, forward strand.
GGATGGCGATCTTGCCGTTCTTGGTGAAGAAGATGCCCTTTTCCGGTCCTTCGATGCGCTCCTGCAACCAGGCCTTTTCAGCCGGATTGGAAATGTGCATGAACTCGATGCCGAGCGTTGAGGAATAGGTGCGCTTGAGGATCTCCAGCATCTGGCGGATGGTCGCGTATTCGAGACCGAGCACATGATCGATGAAGATAGGCCGGTCATAGTCCTCTGCGGTAAAACCGTAGGCTTCCGGCGACAGTTCGTTGTAATCTTCCTTGTTGCCGGCCAGACCCAGCGGATCAAGATTGGCATGAAGATGTCCGCGCATGCGGTAGGCCCGAACCATCATCAGGGCGCGTACGGATTCGCGGGCCGCCTTTTCCAGATCAGCGGCAGCAATCGCAACACCGTTGGCCTTGGCTTTGTCTTTCAGCTTGCCGCTGATCTCGGCCTCGGTGGGCGCCCAGTCGCCATCAAGCGCGGAAACGAGTTCGCCGTTGGCCGCGATCGGCCAATTCGGCCTTTTCCATGATGCGCCATCGGCGTTCTTGCGCGCGTCGGCGCCGTCGTCCGGCAGCGAAGCAAAATAGTTGCGCCATTCATCGCTGACGGAATTAGGGTCGTCCTTGTAGGCAGCAAAAAGCTGTTCGACATAAGCGGCGTTGCCACCGTAGAGGAATGAAGTTGAGGCAAAGGCGTCATTGGCCTGATCTGACCGTGCCATTGTATCCATCCGGCGCATTTGTGTGCGCCGTCTCCCTACTATCGAGCCGGCTTGATGCCGGCTACCCCGGACGGTTCGTCCGTCCGATTCTTGTTACCGGTTTCAGCCCTTAAGGACTTCGACCAGCGTCTTTCCAAGCTGCGCCGGTGACGGCGACACGCGGATACCCGCCGCCTCAAGCGCTGCAATCTTGTCTTCGGCGCCGCCCTTGCCACCGGAAATCACCGCGCCTGCATGGCCCATAGTGCGTCCGGGAGGTGCGGTACGGCCGGCAATGAATGCCGCCATCGGTTTCTTGCGGCCCTGCTTTGCCTGCTCGATCAGCCATTCGGCGGCATCTTCTTCGGCCGAACCGCCGATTTCGCCGATCATAATGATGGATTCGGTTTCCGGATCGTCGAGATACAGGTCAAGCACGTCGATGAATTCGGTACCCTTGACCGGGTCACCGCCAATGCCGACCGCCGTCGTCTGCCCGAGGCCTTCATTGGTGGTCTGAAACACGGCCTCATAGGTCAGCGTGCCGGAACGCGACAGGATGCCGACCGAGCCCTTCTTGAAGATGTTGCCCGGCATGATGCCGATCTTGCACTCTTCGGGCGTCAGAACGCCCGGGCAGTTGGGACCGACAAGGCGGGAATTCGACTTGTCGAGGCGCGCCTTGACCTTGACCATGTCCTGGACCGGGATGCCCTCGGTGATGCAGACGATCAACGGGATTTCCGCATCGATGGCCTCGACGATGGCTGCACCTGCGCCCGCCGGCGGTACGTAGACGACCGAAGCGTTGGCGCCGGTGGCGGCCTTGCCCTCGGCAACCGTTGCGAAGATCGGCAGCTTGTCGCCGCCGGAACCTTCCCAGGTGGTGCCGCCCTTCTTGGGATGTATGCCCCCGATCATCTTGGTTCCGTGATAAGCGAGTGCCTGCTCGGTGTGAAATGTGCCGGTCTTTCCGGTCAGGCCCTGAACCAGAACCTTGGTGTCTTTGTTGATCAGTATGGACATCGTTTTGTTGTTCGATCCCTTGTCGCAATTCAGCTCTTGGCGGTCATCTCGCCAGTATTGTCACATTCAACAGTCCGCCATTGCCGGACTCGTCAGTTTTTGAAAACAAAAACACCTTGTAGTCGGCGTTGCCGCCCGCCCATGTCGTGGTTTTCAACTCACCTTCCGGTACGTCGCGGCTTGCCGGCTCCTTGCCGGCCAGCGACTGCATGCGTGCGGCGATCGCACCGGCTTCATCCTGCCCGTCGAGCACAAGAGTGCAGGAAGTGGCGGTGCCGTCGGCGAAATCGGGAAAGGTCTTGGCCATGGACTCAATCGGCCGCGATTGCACGATGCCCAACCGGAACAGGCGTTCACCCACCTGCATGTCCCAGCCTTCGAGAAGATCGGGATTTTTAAGGGCAGTAAAACGCTTCAGGTCATCGCCGGAAATTGGGTTCCAGGAGAGCCTTGTGGCCATGTCGCGGATGGCGTCGAGCGCCGGCACCTTGGAGTAGCAGACCTCGTTGAAGACGTAGACGGGATCGGCTTCGTCGGACTGTTCTGTGGCAGCCACAGGGCCGGTGATCGCCGTCGACAAGGCCAGAATCGGCAGCGCTAACGCCAACTTCGGCATTGGAAGCATCACCCGTTCACCGCCTTGACGATCTTCTGTGCGGCGTCATCAAGATCATCGGCGGCGATGACGTTCAACCCGCTTTCATTGATGATCTTCTTGCCCTTTTCGACATTGGTGCCTTCCAGCCGAACCACCAGCGGAACCGGCAGGCCGACTTCCTTGACCGCGGCGACGACGCCTTCGGCAATCACATCGCATTTCATGATGCCGCCGAAGATATTGACCAGTATGCCTTTGACGGCGGGATCGGCGGTGATGATCTTGAACGCCGCGGTGACCTTCTCTTTCGATGCGCCGCCACCGACGTCGAGAAAATTTGCCGGCTCAGCTCCATAGAGCTTGATAATGTCCATCGTCGCCATCGCCAGACCGGCGCCGTTGACCATGCAGCCGATATTGCCGTCGAGCGCGACGTAGGCGAGATCGTGTTTCGACGCCTCGATCTCTTTTTCGTCCTCTTCGGTGATGTCGCGCAGTTCCATGATATCCGGATGGCGAAACAGCGCATTGTTGTCGAAGGAGACCTTGGCGTCGAGCACGCGCAAATGGCCGTCCTTCATGACAATCAGCGGATTGACCTCAAGCAGGCTCATGTCCTTTTCGGAAAACGCCTTGTAGAGGATCGGAAACAGCTTCATGCCATCTGCCGCGGCATCACCGGCGAGTTTCAACGCGTCGCACAGCGCTTTTGCATCGGCTTCGGTCACGCCGGTTTCGGGATTGATCGGCAGCGTGACAATCTTTTCCGGCGTGTCGTGGGCGACGGCTTCGATATCCATGCCGCCCTCGGTGGACACCACGAAGGCGTTGCGGCCGACGGTGCGGTCAACCAGGATCGACAGATAAAGTTCGCGGTCGATGTCGGCGCCGTCCTCGATGTAGAGCCGGTTGACCTGTTTTCCAGCGGGACCGGTCTGTTTGGTGACCAGCGTATTACCGAGCATCTCATTGACGTTGGAAACAACCTCGTCGATGCTTTGAGCCAGCCGTACGCCGCCGTTGGCGTCCTCACCAAGTTCCTTGAACCGGCCCTTGCCGCGTCCGCCGGCATGAATCTGGCTTTTGACCACAAACAAAGGCCCCGGCAATGACTTAGCTGCGGCTTCCGCCTCGCTGGCATCCATGATCGCGACGCCGCCGGCAACCGGTGCGCCAAAACCCTTCAGGACCTGCTTGGCCTGATATTCATGAATGTTCATTTTTCAGGAAGCCTCACTTCTTGGCCAGAGCCGGGGCGATTGTCAGGCAGGCTTCGCAGAGACCCTGCACGGCGGACACCGACTTGTCGAACATCTTTTGTTCGGAACGGTTAAGGTTAATCTCGATAACCCGTTCAATGCCGCCGCTGCCGACAATTGTCGGAACGCCGACATACATGTCCTTGACGCCATATTGGCCCGTCAGGTGCGCGGCGCACGGCAGCAAACGCTTTTTGTCTTTCAGATAGGCTTCGGCCATCTGAATGGCGGACGCTGCCGGTGCATAGTAGGCAGAGCCGGTTTTCAACAGTCCGACGATTTCGGCACCGCCATCGCGTGTGCGCTGAATAATCTTGTCGAGCCGGTCCTTCGATGTCCAACCCATTTTGATCAGATCCGGCAGCGGAATACCGCCGACTGCGGAATAGCGTGGCAGAGGCACCATCGTATCGCCGTGGCCACCGAGTACGAAGGCGGTGACATCCTCGACGGAAACCTTGAACTCGTCGGCAAGAAAATACCGGAACCGGGCAGAATCGAGCACGCCGGCCATGCCGACAACGTGGCTGTAAGGCAGGCCGGAAAATTTCTGCAGCGCCCAGACCATCGCGTCGAGCGGATTGGTAATGCAGATAACAAATGTGTTGGGCGCATATTTCTTGATACCGGCGCCGACCTGCTCCATGACTTTCAAATTGATGCCGAGAAGATCGTCGCGGCTCATCCCGGGTTTGCGCGGAACGCCGGCGGTGACGATGCAGACATCGGCACCTTCGATCGCGGCGTAATCGTTTGCGCCGGAAACGCGGGCATCAAATCCATCGACCGGCGAAGATTCGGCGATATCGAGGCCCTTACCCTGGGGGATGCCTTCGGCGATATCGAAAAGAACGACATCACCCAGTTCTTTCAGGCCGATCATGTGAGCCAGCGTGCCGCCGATCATGCCTGAGCCGATCAGCGCAATCTTGTTTCTTGCCATGTTGGTGAATTATTCCCCTGTTGCTTGGCCGTTTCGGTGCGCCAGGCACGTTTTTGCTTTGTACGGCCTCGGTTGCCGGTATCGGCCGCCATTGAGCCGCGCTTGTCAAATCGCTTAACCTTGCTGCCGGTAAAATTCAACTCATTCTTTAGGCATAAGCAATTTCAATCGGTTAGTAATATTGGGAGTTACGTAAACGTCAAAATAACTGGTGCTCAAACCCACTTCGGCACTGTGAAGAAGCCAATCCATCGCCGGTTGCCGGCTGCGATTACATCGAGTTCGGCAGCACCAGCACCAGCCACGGTACGAACAGCAGGAGGGCAAGGCGCATGATGTCGACGATCCAGAACGGGGTGACGCCCCGGAAAATCGTGGCGGTGGAAACGTCGCCGACAACACCTTTAAGGACGAACACATTCAGGCCCACGGGCGGAGTGATGAGGCTGATTTCCGTGACCACGACGACGATCACACCGAACCACACCGGATCAAAGCCGAGGCTCGTGACCAGCGGGAAGAAGATCGGTACGGTGAGCAGCAGCATGGACAGGCTCTCGAACACGCAGCCGAGCACAACATAGACCAGAATGATCATCAGCATGACCACCATGGGACCAAATCCCATTGCGGTGATCCAGCTGAGCAATTGTTCGGGCAATCCGGCAAGGTTGATGAAATTGGAGAAGATCCACGCACCGATAAGCACGGTGAACAGGGCTGCAGTCGTATGGGCGGTTTCGACCAGCACTTCACGTATATCGGCAAAGGAAAGGTTGCCGCGCGAAAGTGCGATGATGAATGCACCAGCGGCGCCCATGCCGGCCGCTTCGGTCGGCGAAAATGTCAGGTTGATCGGCCAGAAATCGAGGAAACCGTAAAGGCCGCCGATGACAACGACGAACAGCAGTAACACCGCCCATACGCCGCGCAGCGCCGAGAGCCGGTCTTTCCAAACGGTCCGCTCGCCGGCAGGGCCGGCTTCAGGGTCCCGCGCCACGGTATAGCGCACCGCCAGCAGATAGAAGAAGACACCGATCAGACCGGGAATGATGCCAGCGATGAACAGCTTGCCGATGCTGGTTTCGGTCAGCAGTCCGTAGATGACCAGGATGACGCTCGGCGGAATGAGAATACCGAGTGTGCCGCCGGCTGCGATCGAAGCGGTCGAAAGGCGGTCGGCGTAGCCATATTTACGCATCTGCGGCATGGCGACCTTCGACATTGTGGCTGCCGTAGCGAGAGAAGAGCCGCAGATGGCCGAAAATCCGGCGCAAGCGACAATTGTTGCCATTGCGAGGCCACCGCGCAGATGGCCGAGGAACGCATAGGAAACCTGGTAGAGTTCGCGCGACAACCCGCCCTTGTTGACGAACAGGCCCATCAGGATGAACAACGGCACGACCGACAGGCCGTAATCCTGTGCGGTATCGATGATCAGGCGGCTTGCCATCGACAGAGCGGCTTTGAAATTGGTCTGTTGGGAATAACCGATGATACCGACCAATCCCATGGCAATAGCGATCGGCATCCGCAGGAAAACCAGGACCAGAACGGCTGCAAAGCCGATGACCGAAACAAGCATGATCAGTTCCGCCGCGGGATCATTTTGGGACGGAATATACCGACCAGTGCGCGCAATACCAGAACGATGGCTGTCACGAATGTGCTGACCGCGATCATCGCGACAACCGGATAGACCGGTATTTGCAGGAATTCGGTGGTATCGCCGTAAGAGCGGGTCCGCTCGACGAAGTCCCAGATTCTGAGCGCCGGCCAGAACAGCAGGATACCGCAGACCATATCGATGGACACATCGCGAATGCGTGCCATGGTTCTGCTGAAGAACGGATCGAGCAGATCGACCACGATCCCTTCGCCACGCCAGGTAACCAGCGGCAGGGCCGAGAACACGATGACGGCCATGAAGATCTTCGTCAGTTCGGTTCCGGCAGCAAGCGGGGCGTTGAATGCACTACGCAGGATGACGTCGGCAAACGTCATTACCATCAGGGCAAACAGCGTGGTCGCTGAAAGCCACGACGGCAGCATCATGAGGATGCGGCCGACCCTCGCCGGGCCGGCCGCTTCGGTTATATTTTCAGAGTTTCCCGCCACGTCAATGACAGGTTACATGCTTTTCATTTCGTTGGCGATAAATTCCATCGCGGCTTTGCCGTCAATTCCCTTGGCGGAAACTTCGTCCAGCACGCCCTGGACAATCGGGCCCGATAGCTCCTTGTACTTGGCGATGTCCGCGTCGGAAGCCGTATTGATCGAATTGTCGGCTGTGGCATTGGATGCCTCTTCACCGATTTTGTCGATCTCATCCCAGGTTTCACCAAACGCCTTGGACAATGCGGCACCGAATACGGTTTCAAGTGCGGCCTTGTCCGCGTCGGACAGAGAATCGAACTTTTCCTGGTTCATGATCGTCGCAAATGAACCGCGGTAAAACCCGCCAGGAACCATGAAGGTGTTTTGGGCAACTTCGGTAAGCTTGAAGCCCTTCTTGCCTTCCATCGGCATCATCACGCCATCTGCGGCGTTCGATGCCAGGGTTTCATACACCTTCGGTGCCGGTACGTTGATGGCTGTTGCACCAAGCGCCGTACCCACGGCGTTGGACACACCACCGCCGAGACGCAGCTTCATTCCACCAATCCCGTCGAGAGATGTGACTTTTTTGGAAGAATGCAGAACGCCGGGTCCGTGCGTGTGCAGGGCAATTAGTTTGACGCCCTTGTGTTCATCAGCGCCGGCAAAGAATTTTTCGTGGGCGCTCCAGTAAGCTGCAGAAGCGGCAGCCGCGTTGCCTTCATAGCCCGGCAGCTCGACCATTTTGGTGGCGACGAACCGTCCCGGGTTATATCCATGAAAGATCCAGGAGACATCGGCGGCGCCATCCTGAACAAGATCAAACTGCGCCGGCGGTGAACCCAGCTTGTATTTGACTTCGGCGGTAACACGGCCATCGGTCGCTTCCTCTATCATCTTGATGAAGCGCGGCCAGGCGATCGCATTGATGCCGTGCGTGGGCGGCGCCCAACTCGAAATGATTAGCGTGGTGTCGGCTGCAAATGCGAACACCGAGGTTGAGGCGGTTATCGCCACACCCAATGCAAGTCGTTTGATTGCTTTGAAGATCATTAATTCCTCCCGTTTTGCGTCGTGTGCCGCCCACTTCGGAGCGACGCTGGCTCTTTGGGTCGGCCACACAATGCCGACGTTGTTATGAGCAGCGATTTGTAACTATCAACCGCTCTATGCAATTGCCCTTTCAGGTTCCGTTTGAGCGCAACAATATCCTGTCAGCCTTTCGGCGGATGGTATTGCGCTTGCGATACCTTCGAGACAGAGATCAATCGAATTACCTGCCCTTTCATCGATCATCGTTCGTTTTTAACCTCTCCACAAGTCCCCCGGACAGGCAGATGGTTGTCGACTTCGGTCTGAATCGACCGGTCGGACGGGAATGGTGTGAGCGGTTGACTGATAGATTCCGCTACCGGTGTCACCCGCCTTCCGTCATAAAATTTATGCTACAAATATATGCCAATGTCGACCTTTTTTGTAACATTTAATGCCTCTTGCCTCCAGGCTACCGCGCTTTTGAAAGCACAGGGGCATCGCCCGGCAGTACGAAGAAATAGCGGCTTGAAGGCGCGACGGGGGGTGGCGGGAAGCAGACGGAACAACAGCAAGTTCGGTTCGCTCCACGACTTCGATGAAATATACTTAAGGCTTTGATTATTAATCTTTATCTTGGATAATCCGTACCGCCAATCGGGCATGCGGATGGCTGCACCGCAGCGGAACCGACCGTGAAAACCACATGACGGCGCGGATATCAGGGACCTGGTGGAGCCAAGGGGAGTCGAACCCCTGACCTCGTCATTGCGAACGACGCGCTCTCCCAACTGAGCTATGGCCCCGATCAGAATTCGCGCATGATTTAGGTGTTTGGCCGGGCTGGTGTCAAGCAAGCGCGCACTTGGAAAAGATGCACTCGCACAGCTCTTGCCGCCACAGGCCGCAGTGGCTAAATGTCAGGCTGAATTCAGGAGTTTTTCATGCTGGCCCTCATTCAGACCGTGCTTCTAGCGCTTGATATTTACTGGTGGATCGTCATTGCCTCGGCGGTATTTTCTTGGCTCTACGCGTTTAACGTCGTCAACTCGAACAACCAGATTGTCGGCATGATCGGCAACTTTCTTTACAAGGCGACCGAACCGGCACTGCGGCCGATCAGACGGTTTCTGCCGGATCTTGGCGGAATCGACATTTCCCCGATCATTCTGTTGCTGCTTATCTTCTTCGTACGCCAATTCATCGTCTACACCGTGGCGCCGGCCATTCTTTGAGCGGCGTAAGGAGCGAAGACGAAGACAGGCCGTGGCGGATCGCAGACAGTGGCGTGGTTCTCGCGATACGGCTGACGCCGAAATCATCTCGCGACATGGTCGACGGCATAAGGCGCCTGTCCGACGGCGGATTGGTGTTTGCAGCGCGGGTGCGGGCGGCTCCCGACAAAGGCAAGGCCAATGCCGCGCTGATCAAACTTGTCGCATCATGGCTCGGCGCTTCGGCCAGCAGTGTAGAAATCATCACCGGTCAGACATCGCGACTAAAGTTGGTTTCGGTTAAGGGCGACGCCGGCGATTTGGATCAGTTGCTGCGGAGGCGTATGAAGGCGTTCGGCGACTAAAGCGAGGATTGGACGATGAATGGGTGTGCTGTGCGGCTTGCCGCAATTCTAATCGGCTTGTTGATCACATTTCCGGTTTCAGCCGGCGAAATCAGCAGCGAATACACCAAACTCTATCCCGAGAAGGACTGCACGGTGTTTGCCGCGGCGGGCGAAGGCGATGGCGACTGGGCCAATCTGACCTGTAACGGATTCCGCGGCTATCCGGTGCTGATCTACTACGGCGACCTGCGTGAGAGCTTGCATTACGGCTTCCCGCCCGGAGGAGATCTGGCGCCGCGCTGGGAAAGCTTCGGCGGATTCAATTCAACCAGCGGCACAATCGAATGGCGGGTTAAAGGCAGTGAAAACGGCCCGAAGCCGTTTGCGGCCATTCACCGCTGGACCGTTTCGGATATTAACAGCGACGGCGAAATTCAGGTGCTGGTGGTCGAAAAAGTGGCTGGACCCGGGGGCGATGGTTGCGTGGTCGGCTATGTTGTCGCGACGGGCAACAAAAATGCCAATGAACAGGCGCGAGAGGTAGCTGACGAACTCGCCGGCAATTTCGCCTGCTTCGTCGATGAGCCGCTTGTTCGCCAGGGAAGTGTGGATTTGCCGCCGCCGGTGATTGCCGAGCAATAGAAGCGCAAACGACCTCCAAATTGGCCGTCAGAGCTTGCGTTCAGAGCTCTGAAGTGGCTGACAATCCCAAATTCAGTTCGCTTTTCTACCAACCGCGCCTTTTGCAATAGGGCATTTTGCGAAACGGTTTTCGTGGGAGGAACGTTGATGAGAATCGGATTTATCGGGCTTGGCAATGTCGGTGGGAAGCTCGCAGGCAGCGTCATTCGCAACGGGTTCGAACTGACGGTGCGGGATCTGAACCGAGAGATTGCCCAACAGTTCCTGGACAAGGGCGCGCACTGGGCTGACAGTCCGCGCGAGATGGCCGAAAAATGTGATATGGTGATTACCTGCCTGCCGTCTCCGGCGGCCTGTGCCAGGGTCATGGAAGGCGAAGACGGCCTGCTGGAAGGTTTGTCCGCCGGCAAGATCTGGGCCGAGATGTCGACAACCGACGAAGCCGAGGTCAAGCGGTTGGGGGCGTTGGCAGCCGCGAAAGGCGCAGAGCCCGTTGATTGCCCGGTTTCAGGTGGCTGCCATCGTGCGGCCACCGGCAACATCTCCATTTTCGCCGGGTGCGAGCGCGGTACATTCGAGCGCATTCTTCCAGTTCTGACCTGCCTTGGTCGTCGCATCCTGCATACGGGGCCGCTAGGCTCGGCATCTGTCCTCAAGGTCCTGACCAACTATCTGGCCACGGCCAATCTGGTGACGCTCTGTGAGGCCCTGGTGACCGCCAAGGCGGCCGGCATGGATCTCAACACGACATTTGAGGCCATTCGCATTTCTTCTGGAACTTCCTTCGTCCACGAAACCGAAAGCCAGGTCATCCTGAACGGTTCGCGCGACATCAACTTCACCATGGACCTGGTGGCCAAGGATATCGGGCTTTTCCAGGAGATCGCCGACAGGGCCGGTGTCAACCTCGAAGTCTCGCCGTTGCTCATCGATATCTTCAAGGACGGAATTGCGCGGTACGGCGAACGCGAATGGTCGCCCAATATCGTCAAGCGCCTGGAAGAAGCGTGCGGTGTTGATGTCCTGGCCTCCGGATTTCCGCCGGAAATGGTCGATGACGAGCCAGAGGAACCCGGTTACGAGGTGATACCCACTGGGCTAGAACGGCACGCGGCGGAGTAATCAGCCGGCAAACAGATCCTTATAGGTTTCCCGCAGAGCGTTTTTCTGCACCTTGCCCATCGTGTTGCGCGGCAATTCGGCGACCTCGACGATCCGGCGTGGTTGCTTGAAACGGGCGATTTTGCCGTTGATGGCCGCCAGCAGCGTTTTTTCATCCAGAACCGCCTCGGATTTGCCAACGACAATACCGACAACCGCCTCTCCCATGTCGGCATGCGGCACGCCAATCACGGCACTTTCCAGGACTCCAGGCAGTTCGTCGAGCAAGAGCTCGACTTCCTTGGGATAAATATTGAGCCCGCCGGAGATGATCAGGTCCTTACCGCGGCCGACAATGCGGATGTAGCCATCCTCATCCATCGATGCCATGTCGCCGGTGATGAAATAACCGTCGTCGCGGAATTCCTCGGCCGTCTTTTCGGGCATCTGCCAGTAGCCCGAGAAGACATTTGGTCCCTTGACCTCAAGGATGCCGATCTCACCCTTGGCCACCGGTTTACCGGTCTCTGCCTGGCAAATGCGGGTTTGAACGCCGGGCAATGCAAACCCTACCGTACCCGCACGCCGCTCCCCGTCATAGGGGTTGGAGGTGTTCATGTTGGTTTCGGTCATGCCGTAGCGTTCCAGTATCCGGTGGCCGGTACGCGCTTCAAATTCCTCATGGGTTTCGGCGAGCAGAGGAGCGCTGCCCGAGATGAACAACCGCATATGGCCGACCACATCCCTGTCGAAGCGCCGGTCCGCCAGCAAACGGGTGTAGAAAGTCGGAACCCCCATCATCGAAGTGGCCTTGGGCAGATTGGCAATGATCGCATCCAGGTCGAATTTGGGCATGAAGATCATCGAACCGCCGGCGAGCAGCATGACATTTGTCGCCACGAACAAGCCGTGGGTGTGATAAATCGGCAGGGCATGCAAAAGCACGTCACCGTCGGTGAACTGCCAGTAGTCGACGAGTGCTTCCGCGTTTGACAGCAAGTTGTCCTGCGTCAGCATCGCTCCCTTGGAACGCCCGGTGGTTCCTGACGTATAGAGAATTGCCGCTAAATCATCGCCGGATCGGTCGACGGTGGCGAATTGCGGTGACTGGTTCGCCGAAATATCGCTCAGAGTGCCGGTTTCATCGCCATCAAGGGTCAGCACAATCGCGTTGGCTGCAATCGCCGACACAGCGGTTTGCGACGCGGTTGCGCAAACAATCAGCGACGGCTCGGCATTTTCGATAAAATAGGCAAGCTCGGTTGGCGTATAGGCAGTGTTGAGCGGCAGGAATACGGCGCCGGCCTGGACACAAGCGACGTACAGAGCCAGCGCAGTGGCGGATTTTTCAACCTGAACCGCGACGCGGTCGCCGGGTTTGACGCCGTTTGCCACAAGCGCATTGGCGATTTGCCCCGCCTGATCGATGAAAGCGCCGTATGACTGGATCTTGCCGCCGGGATCGATGAGAAACGGTTTTTCGCTCGTTGCATGTGGCGCAAACAGCGCTTGGTACAGTTTGTTGGTCACCGGTTTTCCAGCGCCGCGTCGTATGATCTGACGATTTCCGATGCGGCCGCAGCGACTTCGGCCACAGCTTTACCGGGTTTGTAGAGGGACGAGCCCACACCGAAACCGGCGACACCCGCACCAATCCACTCCTCGAGATTTCCGGCATCCACACCGCCAACCGCATAGATCATCACATCCTTCGGCAGCACCGAGCGGAGCGCCGATATTCCCTGCGTACCGGCGATTGATGCGGGAAATATCTTCAGACCGTCGGCACCGGCGTCCAGCGCCGTGAAACACTCGCTCGGTGTCAGAACGCCCGGATAGGAGTTCATGCCCCGTGCTTTGGTTTCCCTGATCACGTCGACGTTGCAGTTGGGCGAAACCACCATGCCTGCGCCAATGTCGGCGAGTTGCCGCACGTCCTCCACCGTCAAAACCGTTCCCGCGCCGATTTCGGCGACCGCTCCGAACTGCGTGGCCAACGCTGAGACACTTTCGAAGGGATCCGGCGAATTCAAGGGAACTTCGATGGACCGAATGCCGGCCTCCAGCACGGCCTCGGCGACGGCGATCACCTCATCGGGGCGGACACCGCGCAATATTGCAATCAGATTTCTCGACATGCTGCCTCGTCGTTATGAACACAATAAAACCGACATTTAGCGGCTTGGTGGATGCTGTGGAACAACCCAACAATTGCTGACCTGTGCCCGAGATTGCTCATTTGATGCCGGTCTCGATACGGCCGGTAACCTTTCCGATTGTTACATCGAACACGAAAATTGTCTGCCTGCCGCTTTCGTGGTCAACCAAAAGGGTCAACCGGTCGCCAAACAGGCTTTGCGATACGATCCTGGCGCCTACAGGTAATTCCAGGACGGTTTCGAAATTGTCGGCCTGATCGGTGGCGGAATCATCGCGCGTTGAGATTTTGTAGACAATCGCAAACAGCACGGCCATAAGGCCGACCATCATGATACCAACCGAAATCGCCATCAGCCGCATCATCTTGCGCCGAACCCTTTCGACGGCGGGGTCGAGCGGCTTGTCCTCGTCGTTGAAGGCCGAGGTCTGGTCTGATGGCGCCTGGTCGCTCATTTTGGAGTGCTCCGGAGAGGTTGATGCCGGCACCTGATACAGAAGCACGAACGGCTTGGGAAGAGATGCCGGTCGGCACCGCGGCTGCCGGTTCGCGAATTGACCAATGGTTGTCTGCGCAATTGGGGCCGAATGTTTCGCGCAGCAAGGTCAAGATGCTGATCGACGGCGGCCATGTGCGATTGAACGGCGCAACAACAGAAGCCAAAAGGAAACTGGCGGCCGGCGATCTGGTCGAATGGATGGTGCCGGAAGCCGAGGAAGCCGAACCGAAGGCACAGGATATTCCGCTCACCGTCCTGTTTGAGGACGAACACCTGATTGTTATCGACAAGCCGGTTGGCCTCGTTGTCCATCCCGGTGCCGGAAATCTCGACGGGACATTGGTCAACGCGCTCCTGTACCACTGCGGTAACAGCCTTTCAGGTGTTGGCGGCGTGAAGCGCCCCGGTATCGTTCATCGACTCGACAAGGATACCAGCGGCGTGATGGTGGTGACCAAGAACGACGTGACGCATCGTGTGCTGTCCGAAGCCTTCGCCGATCACGGCCGTTCGGGGGACCTCGAACGAAGCTATCATGCGGTTGTCTGGGGCACGCCCAAACGGATGACGGGAACGATTGATGCACCGATCGGCCGGGCGGCCAGTGATCGAACCAAGCGGGCCGTCGTACCGCAGGGACGGGCCGATGCCCGCCACGCCGTGACACATTTTGCCGTCATTGAGCAATACGGGCTCAAACCGGACGCCACAGCGGTTGCTTCGCTTGTGGAATGCCGGCTGGAAACGGGCCGAACGCATCAGATTCGGGTTCACATGGCGCATATCGGCCACCCGTTAATCGGCGACCCGGTCTATGGCCAGGGATTTCGCACAAAAGCCAACCGCCTGCCCGAACCGGTAAAATCAACCGTTAGCGCATTTTCGCGCCAGGCTTTGCACGCCGTAACGCTTGCGTTTCGCCACCCGGTCAGCGGCGAGTATTTGCGCTTTGAAGCACCGCTTCCAGCCGATATTGCAGAATTGGTGCGCAGCATGAAAATTCTATAAATATCAATATGTTGAGAAGTTTGTTTTTGATTATGACGAAAATTTAATACGCGTTTTTGATGAACTGACCGCAAAAATCCCTATATTTCATCATATCGGTGAGTGCGCTGACACGCGGCTCGCCGTTAATAATATGTCCGCCTGGAAGACTCAGGGGGCGAAAACACTGGAGAGGAAGGGTGCTGAATGGCCCAGAATTTGCCAAGTATTGTATCCGGCGAGGGTGGTTTAAGCCGCTATTTGGAAGAGATTCGCCGGTTTCCCATGTTGCAGCCGCAAGAAGAGTACATGCTCGCCAAACGGTATCACGAGCATGAGGACACTGCTGCTGCGCACAAACTAGTCACCAGCCATCTGCGGCTCGTTGCCAAGATCGCGATGGGTTATCGCGGCTATGGTCTGCCGATCGGCGAGGTGATTTCAGAAGGTAATGTCGGCCTGATGCAGGCCGTAAAGAAGTTCGAACCGGAGCGCGGATTCCGGTTGGCGACCTATGCGATGTGGTGGATTAAAGCGTCGATTCAGGAATATGTTCTGCGGTCTTGGAGCCTGGTTAAAATGGGAACGACCGCAAATCAGAAGCGGCTGTTTTTCAATCTGCGCAAGGTCAAGGGCAAGATCCAGGCCTTGGATGATGGCGATCTGAATCCTGAACAGGTCAGCGAAATTGCCACCCGGTTGAAAGTTTCCGAAGAGGAAGTGGTGTCGATGAACCGGCGCCTTTCCGGCGATGCCTCACTCAATGCCCCGATCAGGGCGGCGGAAGGTGAAGGCGGCGAGTGGCAAGACTGGCTGGCTGACGAAAGCGAGAGCCAGGAACAAATGCTGGTCGATCAGGATGAGCTGGAGAACAGGCGTGCCATGCTGACAGACGCGATGTCGGTACTGAATGATCGCGAAAAACGCATATTCAACGCCCGCAGATTGTCAGAGGATCCGCTGACACTGGAACAACTTTCCGGTGAGTTCGACATCAGCCGGGAACGTGTTCGCCAAATTGAAGTGCGGGCATTCGAAAAAGTTCAGGCTGCGGTGAAGGATGCGGCCAAACGGCAAGCGCAGGCTTTGAGAACAATCGAAGCGTAACTTCAGGCAATCCGGACCGTGAAATACGCGGTCCGGAGCGACCTAGATGTGAGCTTTCAATAGGTTGTCCATTCGGACCGGACCATGTTGATTGGAGTTAACACACTTCGATCTTCAAGGAGGATTCCGAATGGATCAAAGCTGCTCTAACCGCTGCTCTCCGGCGTCCACGCCTTTAGTGCATCATCGAAAATCTTGGCACCTGGAACGCCCTTTTCCATTGTGATGAGGGCGCGACGGCCGGAGCTGTAGACGATCGGTACATCCAGCCAGTCGAGCCGGCGCATCATCGTGGTATTGGCTTCGATGTCGGCCTTGCTGTCCGTCAGCGCCAGCAGGAAGAAGCCATCAGAGATCTTGGCGGGTATGCCCAGAAGGGGATTGCCTGCCGACTGTTCGGAATCCTTGAAGGTAATGCGCAACACGTTTTCAATGCCACCGCCATCAAAATCGTCCGGCGTGATGAAGATCATTTCAATAATGTGGCTTGCCGGCAGAGATTCATCACCGTTGCGCCGGATCGTCATGCGGAACTGCATATTCTTGCCGGGGATGGTCGCTTCCCCCCGGATCGCCGCCTCGGGCGGTAGATTGCCACCCCGGCGATTCCTGCACCAGCGACCAGACAACCGCGCCCGCTTCGGCCGAACCCTGCAGGTCCGTCGTGCGTTCCTCATAGAAGATCGCCCTCTGGCCAACGGGTAGGGTTGTGCCTTCCGGGGCGGCAGCCCCGGTCTCCGCGGCCTCGTCGGTAGCCGCATCGGCGGGGTCTTGCGAATTTCCGTCCGCTTCAGGATCGGTGCCCGTTGCACCGCCATCCGTTTCGATATTGGCTGCCGCCACCGAAGTGCCTTCGCCAACAGTCGGTTCGCCACCTGCCGGACCGGGATCGGTTTCCGAGCCGTCTTCCATCAGGCGTTGGGGTGAATTTCTCGCCGCTTTCGGCGCTTGACCCGTTGGCGGCTTCATCGGAGCCGGCGTTTTGATCGTCGGTGTTTTCCGTTGCAGCCTGATCGTCAGTTGTTTCCGGCGCCGGCTGGTCCCCGCTATCCGCCATGTCGGCTTTCTGCGCGTCCGGCAGCAGGTGTTCCAAACCCACCATCTGGGCGAAATCTTCCTTGTTTTGCCAGACGGCGTATCCGGCTCCAGCCAGAAGCAGCACAATAATGACGGCAGCAACAAGGCCCGAACCGGAGCGTTTCTTCGCGGGTTGGGCCGGGCCAGATTCCGCCCGCGCCGGTTTGTCGTTGTCGGCTGCGGGGGTTTCGGTTGTTTTGGTTTGTGCCGCCGGGGCTTCGGGATTTGGCGCTGCCGCCGGCGCCACCGGTTGAGGCTCAGCGGGTTTGACTGGTTCCGGCGGAACGTGCGCCGCGGTGCCGGGTGAGCGCGACTCTGCCGATTGCGTGCCGAATGCGGCACCCGACACGAATTCAGCAAGCGGATCCTCATCACCGGTTAGCAGCGGTTTTCTCGAAACCGCTCTCGATCTCGGTGATCGCTTTTTCCAGCGCCGCTTTTTGCCCGTCTATAACAGCTGAAGACGGCGGCGGGTTGATCGCAGCAAGTTTTGCCGCAATCGTCGTGCGTGCCTTGGCGTATACCTTTTCGCGCATTTCCGGCGACGGATTGTCGAGGCCGTCAAGCGTCTTTCTTAAAACAGCTACAAAATCAGCCATTCAATTCGCCCTGAATTCCAAAACCCCGCGCATCATAACGGAAAATCCGGCCCAGATGTGGCAGCGCCGAAAGTGTATCGACGACGCATTGGCCATGCTGTAGCGCGGATAGACGAAAGATGCCGCATCCCCTCGTTGCCGCCAGTTCCGATTTGACCAAATGTTGTCCCGCAAATCGAAAATGCTGATTCGCAAAGACTAATCCTGAAATGGATCAGTCACAAGTATTGTGTCGTCGCGCTCGGGACTGGTCGACAACAGCGCCACCGGTGCACCGATCAACTCCTCAACGTGGCGGACGTATTTGACGGCCTGCGCGGGCAGTTCATTCCACGTTCGAGCGCCGACCGTGGAGGCGTCCCAGCCCTCCAGCGTCCTCGTACAGGGGTTCAACGCGCGCCTGCGCGCCCTGGCTTTCGGGGAAATAGTCGATTTTCTTGCCGTCGAGCATGTAACCGGTGCAAATCTTGATTTCCTCGAGACCATCAAGAACATCAAGCTTGGTCAGTGCGATGCCGGTGATGCCGTTCGTGGCCACTGCTTGGCGGACCAGCACCGCGTCGAACCAGCCGCAACGGCGCTTGCGTCCGGTGACGGTGCCGAATTCATGACCGCGTTCGCCGAGGAACTGCCCGATCTCGTTTTGCTGCTCGGTCGGAAACGGCCCCTCACCGACCCGTGTGGTGTAAGCCTTTGTAATCCCGAGGACATAGCCGACCGACCCGGGCCCCATGCCAGATCCGGCAGCGGCCTGACCGGCAACCGTGTTGGATGAGGTTACGAACGGATAGGTTCCATGATCGATATCGAGCAGGGTGCCCTGCGCGCCCTCAAACAGGATGCGCGCACCGGCTTTGCGCTTCTTGTCCAAAAGACGCCAGACGGTTTCGCGGAACGGCAGTATCCGTTCGGCAACGCTTGTCAGCTCTTCCATGATGGTGCTGTGTGATATCTCCGGATGACCCAGCCCTCGCCGCAATGCATTGTGATGGGTTAGCAGGCGGTCGATTTTAGCGGGAAGTGTATCGGTGTTGTTCAGATCCATCACCCTTATCGCCCGGCGACCAACCTTGTCCTCGTAGGCAGGACCGATGCCGCGCCGTGTCGTACCGATCTTGGTGCCGGAATTTGACGCGGCATCTTCGCGAAATCCGTCCAGTTCGCGATGCAGCGACAAGATCAAGGTGGCATTTCCGGCAATTTTCAAATTGTCGGATGTCACTTTCACACCCTGCTCGGCAAGACGGTCGATCTCCGCAACCAGCGCATGCGGATCGATGACAACGCCGTTGCCGATAACGGCGAGCTTGCCGGGCCGGACCACGCCGGACGGCAACAGGCTTAACTTGTAGGTTATTCCATCGACGACCAGCGTGTGGCCGGCATTGTGACCACCTTGAAACCGAACCACGGTGTCGGCGCGCTCCGACAACCAGTCGACAATCTTGCCCTTGCCCTCATCGCCCCACTGAGAGCCGATGACCACCACATTGGCCATGAAATCATCCTTATCAGAAATCGGATTTGGGCCGGAATCGACCGGCGCCTTTTATAGTCACCTGCGGCGACTATTGCGAGGCTTTCTGAAGCAAAAATGTGTTTCGCGGGCCGGTTTTGCCGATCAACCGCCGATATGGTACCGGTTTGTCAGCCCGGCTGCGCCCGGTATCTGCCTGATTGGGTCCGGGATGCACCGTACTGCCTACGTATATCTTTTGTTCGCAGCGCTGTTCTGGGGCGGCAATGCCGTTGCCGCGAAATTCGCCGCCGGACACGTTTCACCGATGCTGCTCACGGCGATCCGCTGGCTGATTGCGCTGGCGATCGTGTGGCTGATCGGACGCAAGCACCTGGAAACCGACCGCGCGATCATAGCCGAAAACCGGACTTATCTGCTGATCATGGGCGGGGTCGGGCTAACCGGCTTCAACGTATTTCTCTATACGGCGTTGCACTTCACCACGGCGATCAACGCATCGATCCTGCAAGCGGTCATTCCGATGGTGATCTTTGTGCTGAATTTTGCGCTGTTTCGTACTGGGATCAGCGTCTGGCAGGCGATCGGGTTTGTCTTGACGGTCATCGGTGTCGCGGTTGTGGCCGGTCAGGGAGATCCGCTGGGCGTGGCGCTGATCGGCATCAATTTCGGCGACCTGCTGCTGCTCGTCGCCGTTGTCATCTATGGCAGCTACACGGTCGGGCTTCGGCGAATGCCGAAATTACAGTGGCAAAGCATGATGATCGTGATGTCGACGGGGGCGCTTTTGTCTGCGCTCGTGTTTACAGCCGCGGAGTTTGCGCTCGGTTATGGGCAATGGCCCGACGTGACAGGTTGGATCGTCGTTGTCTACGCTGCGATTTTTCCGGCAATTCTTGCCCAAACGTTTTACATCCGCGGCAATGCGCTAATTGGCGGCAACCGCGCGGGGCTGTTCGTCAACTTGGTGCCGGTATTCGGCACCATTTTGTCGGTTCTGGTGCTGTTCGAGCGGTTTTACCTCTTCCACGCCGTCGCGTTGCTGTTGGTGTTCAGCGGTATCTGGCTGGCCGAGCGCAAGAAATAACCGGTGGCCGGAAGATCGCGGGATCCGGCTACCGGTGGTCACACGGTCAGTCCGCGACATCGAAATGCAGCGGTTTGGCCGAATCGATCTTCTCGTTTGAACGCAGCTCTTCCAGGACGTCAGCCGGAAAGGGTGCGTCGAGATAGAGCAGAGCGATGGCATCGCCGCCAGGCTTGTCGCGCCCGAGCTGGAAGTTGGCGATGTTGACGCCGGCCTTGCCGCAGACGCCGCCCAACAGGCCGATGATACCCGGTACGTCCTTGTTCGTCGTGTAAAGCATGTGCTGGCCGACTTCGGCGTCAAGGTTGATACCCTTGATCTGGATAAAGCGCGGCTTGTGATCGGAAAAACAGGTGCCGGCGATTGACCGCGTCTGCCGTGCGGTTTTGACCGTCAGCTTGATATAACCATCGAAAACACCGGATTTGTCGCGCTTGATTTCCGACAGGATAATGCCGCGCTCCTTGGCCATGACAGGCGCCGAAACCATATTGATGTCGGCTACTTGCGGGCGCATCAAGCCGGCCAGCGTTGCGCTGATCAGCGCACGCGTGTTCATGGCCGATGTCGCGCCGTCGAACAGGATCTCGA
Source organism: Rhizobiaceae bacterium (assembly GCA_963669285.2). Lineage (GTDB taxonomy): Bacteria > Pseudomonadota > Alphaproteobacteria > Rhizobiales > Rhizobiaceae > JAWKWH01. The sequence goes on from CAXXSI010000011.1 coordinate 50,245, forward strand.
CTTCCTTGATCGGATCTTCGGTCACCTGGCCGACAAACGCGCCCAGCACTTCGGCCAGATTAACGAATGGCCTGAGCAGCGGCGCCTCTTCCGCGGAAATCGAGGGCATGTTGATGGCGTTGGTGACAGCGCCCTTGATCAGATAGTCGGACATCTGTTCGGCAACCTGCAGTGCGACGTTTTCCTGCGCTTCCGATGTCGCCGCACCTAGATGCGGCGTGCACACGACGTTGGGCAGGCCAAACAGGGCACTTTCGGTGGCTGGCTCGACCTCGAAGACGTCGATGCCCGCGCCGGCGACCTTGCCCGATTTGAGCGCAGCCACAAGGTCGGCCTCGACAATCAGGCCGCCGCGGGCACAATTGACGATGCGAACCCCGTCTCTCATGGTCGCCAGAGTATCCGCGTTTATGATCCCGCGCGTCTTGTCGGTCAGCGGCGTGTGCAGGGTGATGAAGTCGGCACGCGAGAACAGTTCATCGAGTTCAACTTTCTCGACACCAAGTTCATTTGCCCGTTCCGGCGACAGGAACGGATCGAATGCAATGACATGCATTTTCAAGCCGATGCCGCGCGCAGCGACCACGGAACCGATGTTGCCGCAACCGACCACGCCGAGGGTTTTACCGGTGATCTCGACACCCATGAAGCGGCTCTTTTCCCATTTTCCGGCGCGTGTCGACGTATCGGCTTCCGGCAATTGGCGAGCGACAGCAAACATCATTGCAACGGCATGTTCGGCAGTGGTGATCGAATTGCCGAACGGCGTGTTCATGACGATGATGCCGCGCCGCGAAGCGGCCGGGATGTCAACATTGTCGATACCGATACCCGCACGGCCGACGACTTTGAGGTTGTCGGCAGCCTGGATGAGTTTCTCCGTCACCTTGGTGGCAGAGCGAATGGCGAGCCCGTCATATTGCGGGATGATGTTCAGCAGTTCTTCCTTGTCCTTGCCGACATCGGGGAGGAAATCGACGTCAACACCGCGATCCTTGAAGATCTGAACCGCGGTGCCGGACAATTTGTCGGATACGAGTACTCGAGGTGCCATTTGCGGCCTCCATTGAATTGATTATCGGGAAATGGCGGTGCAAACCGCCAAATGCGGTATTGATCAGGCCGCCATGTCCAAGGTCGCGATCTGCGATCGGAACGCCCAATCCAGCCACGGCATCAGGGCTTCCAGATCGCTGATCTCGACAGTTGCGCCGCACCAGATGCGCAAGCCCGGCGGCGCATCGCGATAAGCGCCGATGTCATAGGCAACACCAGCGCGGTCGAGCGAAGCGGCGACGGCCTTGGCAAAAGCAGCCTGGTCGGTTGCATCAAGCGCGGTAATGCGAGGATCATTGATCGACAGGCAGACGGATGTGTTGGATCGCGTCGTCGGATCAACGGCCAGGTGGTCGAGCCAATCACTTTGTTCGACAAACCGGTCAATCGTGGCGGCATTGGCGTCAGCTCTGGCAATCAGCGCGTCCAGCCCGCCAAGCGATTTCGCCCATTTCAGAGCGTCGAGATAATCTTCGACGCAGAGCATCGAGGGTGTGTTGATGGTTTCGCCGCGGAATATGCCCTCGATCAGCTTGCCGCCCTTGGTCAGGCGGAAAATCTTTGGCAATGGCCGGTCCGGGGACCAGCTTTCGAGCCTCTCGACGGCGCGGGGAGACAGAATGAGGACGCCGTGACCCCCTTCACCGCCCAGAACCTTTTGCCAGGAGAATGTCACAACATCGAGCTTGGAGAAATCAAGCCGCTGGGCGAATGCGGCTGATGTGGCGTCGCAGATAGTCAGGCCCTCGCGGTCGGCAGGAATGAAGTCCGCGTTCGGGACGCGAACCCCCGATGTGGTGCCGTTCCAGGTGAAGACCACGTCGCGATCGAAATCGACGGCCGACAAATCCGGTAGCTTGCCGTAGGGTGCATCAAATGTACGCGCGTCTTCGAGTTTGAGCTGTTTGACGACATCGGTCACCCACCCGGCGCCGAAGCTCTCCCATGCCAGCAGATCAACGCCACGGCTGCCCAGCAGCGACCACAGTGCCATTTCAACAGCGCCCGTGTCGGAGGCTGGCACAATGCCAATGCGGTAGTCTTGCGGCACCTGCAGTACTTCGCGCGTCAGATCTATGGCGCGGGAAAGTCGCTCCTTGCCGATTTTCGCACGATGTGAACGGCCAAGCGGTGCTTGGGCAAGCGCTTCAGGCGACCAGCCGGGGCGTTTGGTGCAGGGACCGGATGAAAAATTGGGATTGGCCGGACGCACGTCCGGCTGCGGCAGTTCAGTCATGTCATCTATCCTTCCAGATAGTTGCCTCTCGTTGGGGAGAGGTGTCCCACTGGCGGCGATAGAGAATTAACCGGTTGACGTCAAGTCAGATTGTGCACTGCAGCATGAATTTTTCGGTTGCCAACTGTGCACAAACGAAAACAGCGGGCCAATAACCCGCTGTTTTTAATGAATTATGTTGGGTTGCTTACCAGAGCGAGTAGCGCACACCGACCTTGACCTCGTGCTGCCGGAAGCCGTCATCAGCACCCTGAACGCCAACCGCGCCGGCACCGGCGCTGGCGGCATCGAACGAGAACATGTCGCCGCCGGTGATGTGGCGATACTTGTAGCTGAGATCGATTTTCATGTTGCGGCTGATGTCATAGGCAACGCCGGCCATGAGGCCATATGTAAACCGCCACGTGGCTATTCCGCCGTGAGTTCTAGTTACCGGAGCGGCAACTGCCGGGCAGCCGGCGGCACCGACACAGTTTTGAACGCTGGTCACAGAACCCCATTGTACACGGCTCATGCCTGCTCCTGCGCCGACATACGGCGTAAATCCGGCATAGGTACCAAGATCGCCATAGATATTCGCCAGGATGGAGTAGGTCGTGACGTTGGACGAAAACGATGTCGAACAGGTGCTTGCCCCACCGCCGCCGGCACAATTGATGGCGACGCCAGATGTGCCGCCAAAGTCGTTATCCTGTGCTTCGAACGTGGTATCGGCGCGCAGCCATCTGTTGAACTGGTAGCCGAAACCAATTGCCCAGACATAATTGTTTTCAAAGTTGGTCGGCGTGAACACACCGGGCGTGTAGGTCGGTGGCGGAGAGGTAAACTCGCGATAGCTGGCAGGCGAGTTTGCCTCTGTGCCGAAGCTGTAGCCAATGTCGCCGCGCAGATACCAGCCATTGCCCACTTCGACCGGAACAAATTCCGGCGCCTTGTCGACGATGATCGGTGGATCATAGTCGGCGGCCTCGGCCGAAAATGTTGCGGCTGCTACGACGGCTGTGGTTGCCATTAGAAAACGCGATAACACGGTCATGTCTCAAGCTCCGGAACGGTGCGATCCCCCACTAGCCCGCAAGTGAACCGCTGTTTCTGAGCTGATCATTAACTATAGTAGTTAAGTCACCGTTAAGCATGACAGCAAAAATGAAACCAATAAAAATCTTTTGGTTTCAAAAGGTTATCTCAGGCACTCAAATACAAAACGCCCGGCTGAGAGCCGGGCGTTGCGATGGTGTTTCCTGGTCGTCTATTTGTAGACTGGAGGAATATAGTCGACCAGTTTCGGCGGTGGCGGCGAACAACGGTTGCCGCGATTGCCGAGATGCCAGCGCAGGCCGGCGCGACCCTCATGAACCTTGAAGCCGTGATCGCGGCCGGGACCGGTGACCGATGCGGCTTCAAATGCGAACATCGGGCCGCCTTCGATGCGGGTGTAGCGATAACCGAGATCGACTTCCAGCTTGTTGGTCAGGCAGTAGGAAGCGCCAGCCATCAAGGCATAAGCAAAACGCCAGGTTGCCGCGCCGTTGTGGATGAACGTTCCTGCGGGCACGGTGTTCCTCAGATTGTCCCACTCGACATAGGCTCCACCGATACCGGCGCCCACATAGGGTGTGATGCCATGATACGTGCCCAGGTCGATATAGGCGTTAGCCATGACCAGCCATGCCTTGTAGGAGGATGTATCAGTCGAGCAGAACGGATTGCCGCAGGCGCCGGGGGTCGATCCGACAAAATCGGCTTTTGACCAATAATCGATCGTCAAGTCCGTACGCAAATAGCTGCGTATCTGATAGCCGACACCGGCACCGATCGACCAAGCTCCGTCAAGTTCCTTCCTTGAAAACAGGTTACCGGAGGTCGGAACACCGCCTCCATAGGTCGTGTAGGATACTGAACGCAGATCCGACCAGTGATAATCGACATCGCCGCGAATATACCAGCCGCTGTAATCGTGGCTCTTTTCTTCCTCGTAAACGACGGGTGGCGGCGGTTCTACCGGAGGCGGCACATACGGATCGGCTGCGAATGCTGCCGTTGATGTGCTTGCAAGCAGCGCGGCAACTGCAACAAATGGCCGGATGGTCTTGAACATGATTGTCACCCTCAGTCTACGCTTCGCAGGCGATGACCTTGCGAAATGTTTGAACTCATGAGTGGATAATGATGTTTAAAGGTTAAATCGGACTTAACCCTGTTTTTTCACCATGCCGATTAACCACAAATCCGTCGAGGCCAAACGCAATCGTCTGCGGCTGTCGAAAGATGCTGCCGGTTACGCCGCAGATTTGTGGTTGGAAATGGCGCCGACAATGTCGTTGACGACCGTCTTGACCAGGGCCTCGTCGTCGCCTTCCGCCATCACGCGAATCAACGGCTCCGTGCCCGACGGCCGGATCAACAGCCGACCGGTTTTGCCAAGCCTGTTCTCGGCTTCCGCGATGGCTTCCTTGACGACCGAATGTTCCAATGGCGCACCATCATTGACGCGAACGTTTTTCAGCAATTGTGGAACTGGCTCGAACTTGCGGCAGACTTCACTTGCCGGTTTTCCGGCCCGCTTTATGCAAGCCAGGACCTGCAACGCCGCAACCAGACCGTCGCCGGTCGTGCAGAAATCGGACATGACGATGTGGCCCGATTGTTCGCCGCCGAGGTTGAAACCGTGGGTGCGCATATGTTCGACGACGTATCTATCACCGACCTTGGTGCGGTAGAGCTTCAGGCCGGTCTCTTCAAGGTGACGCTCCAGGCCCAGATTCGACATGACGGTCGCCACGACGCCGTCGCCGATCAGCCGACCGTGTTCCTGCCAGGCGTCGGCGATCAATGCCATGATCTGATCGCCATCGATAACGGAGCCGGTCTCATCGACGATGACCATGCGATCCGCGTCGCCGTCAAGCGCTACGCCGACATCCGCGCGGACTTCGCGCACTTTCTTGGTCAGCGAATTGACGTTGGTCGAGCCGCAATCCCTGTTGATGTTGGTGCCATTGGGATCAACATGAATGGCGACCACATCGGCTCCAAGCTCCCACAATGCCGCCGGAGCCACCTTGTAGGCGGCGCCGTTGGCGCAATCGATGGCGATCCGCATACCGGAAAAGGAAATCGATCCCGGCAAAGTGCGCTTGGCAAATTCGATATAGCGATCATGCACGCCATCGATGCGGGTCGCGCGGCCAAGATCTGCCGAACCCGCCATCATGGAATCCAAATCCTGCTCCAGCAGTGCTTCGATGCGTGCTTCGATATCGTCGGACAATTTGTAGCCATCCGGACCAAACAGCTTGATACCGTTGTCGTGGAACGGGTTGTGCGACGCCGATATCATCACACCGATATCTGCTCTTAGCGATCGAACAAGCATCGCGACGGCAGGGGTCGGCATCGGACCGAGCAGGAAAACATCCATGCCTGCGGCGCAAAAACCGGCAACCAGCGCATTTTCGATCATGTAGCCCGAAAGACGCGTATCCTTGCCGATGACAACGCGGTGGCGGTGGTTTCCGCGCTGAAAGGTGACACCGGCGGCCATCCCGACGCGCATCGCCACCTGCGCCGTCATCGGATAGCTGTTGGCTTCTCCACGAATTCCGTCGGTTCCGAAGTATTTTTTGCTCATCACGCTTCTCAAAACGTCAAATCTGCCGTCGTCATGTGCCACATCTGCGACCAGTGTTGGGTCACATTATGTTTGGGTCTGCAACAGCTATATTCGTACGCCCAAAAGTCAAAACTATCATTCAAATTAGATCAAAAGCCTTAACGCAACGTCGATATCCATGCACGCAACAATTGCGCGGCTTCGTGATCGGCTAAACTTCGTCCGATTTCAGGCATCATCACACCCGGCTCGATGCTTTCGACGCGATAAAGCAGAATTGAGCCGTCCGGATCGCCCGGAGCGATGTCGTACAGGCGCCCGCCGGACCCACGACCGGCGGCAACAGGCCGTTTGCCAATCCCGAGCGCGACCGGATCGCCTTCGTTCCAAGTCAGAAACAGGCCGGAGTTGCTAGCCGGCCCTTCGCGGCGATGGCAATGGGCGCAGTTGACGTCGAGCCAGGCGCGGGCGCGATCGTCCAGGCTCGCTGCTTCATTGCGCCAATCAACTGCTTTCGGTGCACCGGCTGGATCGGGCGCGCCCGACAGGATTCCGGCGTTTGTCCAGCGCTGCAACTGGTTCATTGCGCCATCGGGATATTCGAAATCACCGTTCAGGTTTCGCGCACTGGGTCCGATCGGGGTAAATTCGCCGCTAAGCGAATGGCAACCCTTGCACTGGTTCCTGTTGGGCACGGAGTAGGTGAAATCGAGCTTGGTGCCGTCGGCGGTTTCGCTTTTGACGTTCAGCCTCGCACCGGTAATCTTGAGCTTGGCGTCGGTTTGTTCCTCGTTCCATAAATAGGCCCAAGCCTGCCAGCCGCGGTCGGTTTTCAGCAACAATCGGGTTTCGATCAGGCGGAGATTCCTGCCGGGACCGTTCCTGCCACCGGGATAGGCAAAGGTCTTGATCAGCGCGGTGCCGAGCGGAAACTCGAATGCCTCGCTATCGTTATATGTCGCGGGTTTTCCGGATGGCACAAACACAAAACGCAGTTTTCGCGCATGATCTGTAAAAAGCGGCGTGTTGAGCGTGTAGGGCAGGACGTCTTTTGCCGGAATCTGTGCGGGCAAATCGGCAAAAAGCCCGTATTCGGACAGCAATTTCGGCGGTTTGCGGGCCAGAATCGCCGATTCCGACACCGCCCAGGCGGCAGATGTCGCCATCAGCGATATGACCGTGAGAAGGATCGCGGTAACGGTTGTCACAATCCGGCATATCGCCATTGAGCTAGCTCTGGCCGTCCTGTGGCAATTGAACCGCCTTGGGTTCGGGCAGACTGCCGCGGTGGCGTTCAATGCGTCGTTCGGGCGGAGTTTTCCAGGGAAAGATCAGTTGCGAAATCATTTTCAGGTCGACGAATGTCGTGCCCTCGGCTTCACGGATGTATACGCGGTTTTCGGGTGCAGCCCAGCTCAGCCATTCGGGAATGCGGGTCACGCCGTCCCATACGATGTCGGGAACGGGTGTACCCGATACGTTTGTGATCGTCTCTCCGACTTCGCCATCCGGCGCGTTGCCACCTTCACCGTATTCGTTGTCGTGGACAAAGACGCCGCGCGGCACGAACATGTAGTTTTCGTCGTCATACTCGTCGGGATAGGCAGCTATCAGCACATGTGCCGTGCCGTTTCCAGACAGGCGATTGTTGAATACATGCACGTTGCGGTTGGCCATCACCATGATACCCATGCCTTTCGGCACGATGGCGACAATGTTGCCTTTTGGCGCGAAATTGCCGGTATCGTTGTCGACCACATCATTGTCGAAGACGCGGATGTCACTGCCGCCCTGTACCGGCAGGTTGGGCAGATCGAATATCAATATGCCGCCGGTATTGTGGGTGGTAACGTTTTCGTACACATCTGCACGTTTGGAATTTTCGATCTCGATACCCGCAACGTTAAACTCGGCGCGGTTGTTGCGGACGATGATGTCTTCGCTCTGACCGACATAGATACCGGCATCGGAGGCGCCCCTGACGGTGACGCGTTCGATCAATACGTTTTTTGAATCAACCGGATAGATGCCGTAGGCGCCATTCTTTTCGTCCGGGCCGTTGGTCCACTCGACCCGCAAATCGCGGAAGGTGATCTGGTCGGAGCCCTTGGACTTGATGCCATCTCCCTTGGTGTCCTCGACGGCGAACCGTTCCAGCACCACGCGATCGGATGTGATCAGCAGGCCTTCGCCGGCGCCTGTCTGGTCCTTGAAGGAGATTATGGTGCGTGCCGGACCTGAACCGCGAATCGTAACGTCGTCGGCATCCAGCGATAGTCCGTCGGTGATGTTGAACGTGCCGGCACCAAGGAGAATTGTATCCCCGGGCTCGGCCAGGATGAGCGCTTCGGCCAGACGGCCGGCAGCGCCGTCGCCTGCCTCGACTGACACTTCGGCTGCAAGCGGATTGCTGATCCAGGCAACAACAAACAGTGGCAGCCACGGCAACGTACGCAGAGAACCCATAAACATATCCCTCACCATTTTGCGAGAGTCTTGCGTGCCATGACCGGGCTGTCAATTGTACCGCCACGGTATGGTGAGTGCCGACAAGCACCGACTGCAGGCAAACTCGCGGCGGCCATGCCCGGCCGGTGATCAAGCGGTGATCAGGATACGTCTCAAAACGATCGCGCGTTTTAAGGCATCGGATAGAGCAGTATCAGCCCTGCGGTTGCGGCTCCATGCCCGAGTCGGGCTCGTCGCCCTTCTTCTTGCCCTTGGCGCCTGCTGATCCTGCTTTGGGAACGGCCGACCCGCGTGATGTCGGCGTGTCGTCGCCCAGATCGCGGGATGGTTTTTCGCCGGCGAGCAACTGCTTGATCTCGTCGCCCGAAAGGGTTTCGTATTCCAGCAGCCCTTCGGCAAGCGCAATCCAGTCCTTCTTCTTCTTGGTCAGGATTTTTCGTGCGGTATCGTAGGCTTCCTCGATCAGGCGGCGGACTTCGGCATCGATGATCTGCGAGGTTTCCTCCGATACGTTCTTCTGCTGCGCAACAGAATGACCGAGGAAGACTTCCTGCTGGTTTTCGCCATAGGCGACCTGGCCCAGCTTGTCGGAAAAACCCCATTGCGTGACCATGGCGCGTGCCAGTTTGGTGGCCTGTTCGATATCGGAGGCCGCACCGGAGGTGATGTTGTCCTTGCCGAACTTGATTTCCTCGGCCACGCGGCCGCCCATCATGATTGCCAGCCGTGAGACCATGTATTTGTAGCTCATCGAGTAGCGATCGCCCTCGGGCAACTGCATGACCATGCCGAGTGCGCGGCCACGCGGTATGATCGTCGCCTTGTGCAACGGATCGGCAGACGGGACGTTCAGCGCAAGGATTGCGTGACCGGATTCGTGATAGGCGGTCAACTGCTTTTCTTCCTGCGTCATGGCGGTCGAGCGGCGCTCGGCGCCCATCATGACCTTGTCCTTGGCGTCTTCAAATTCCGCCATCGTAACCAGGCGCTTGTTGCGCCGCGCTGCCATCAACGCTGCCTCGTTGACGAGGTTGGCGAGATCGGCGCCGGAGAAACCGGGTGTGCCGCGGGCGACAATCTTCAGGTCGACATTTGGCGCCAACGGAACGTTGCGGACGTGAACTTTGAGAATTTTCTCGCGGCCGATGATATCCGGATTGGGCACCACGACCTGCCGGTCGAAACGGCCCGGACGCATCAGCGCCGGATCGAGAACGTCGGGGCGGTTGGTGGCCGCGATCAGGATGATGCTCTCGTTGGCTTCGAAACCATCCATCTCGACAAGAAGCTGATTGAGCGTCTGTTCGCGTTCGTCGTTGCCGCCGCCCAGACCTGCGCCGCGATGGCGGCCAACCGCATCGATTTCATCGATGAAAATTATGCAAGGGGAATTCTTCTTGGCCTGTTCGAACATGTCGCGGACGCGTGAAGCGCCGACACCAACGAACATCTCGACAAAATCCGAACCCGAAATCGTAAAGAACGGCACGTCGGCCTCGCCTGCGACCGATCGGGCCAGCAAGGTCTTGCCTGTACCGGGAGGTCCGACGAGCAGCACACCGCGCGGTATCTTACCGCCAAGTCGCTGGAATTTTTGCGGATCGCGAAGGAACTCGACGATCTCCTCGAGGTCCTCCTTGGCTTCGTCTACACCGGCGACATCCTGAAATGTCACGCGCCCATGGGCTTCGGTCAGCAGTTTTGCCTTGGATTTGCCGAAACCCATTGCCCGGCCGGAACCGGACTGCATCTGACGCATGAAGAATATCCACACACCCAAAATCAGGATCATCGGCAGCCAGGACAACAGGTAACCAAAGATGGAATTGGATCCATCGCTTTCTGGACGGGCGTTGATGGTCACACCACGTTCCTCAAGCCGTGCAACCAGGGTTGAATCGCCCGGCGAGTAGGTTTGGAAGCCGGTCGAACTGTCCACATAATCACCGGTGATCCGCTCACCGGAAATGGTTACCGACTTGATGCGACCATTGTCCAGTTCCTGCAGGAATTCAGAATAGGCAATATCCCGTGTCGAACCGCGCTGTTGCGGCGACTGAAACAGGTTGAACAACGCGATGAGGAGCACGCCGATAATCGCCCAAAGGGCCAGATTTCTGTAGTTGGAATTCATCAAAAGTCCCGTTGGCTGAGCTCTGAGCCCGCGCAAATGTCAAAAAGGTCTGGTTCCAAGATAGGGACCATGGCCGGAGTTGCCAACCTTATCTAGCGCCATACGTTAAAATTCGGGTTTAAATTGGTCATTTACCGGCGGTGCTGGATATTTTTTGCGTCCATACAGATTCGCAGCCGCATTCGCCAGTGCCAAGTCGAATTCTGGCAAAAAGTGATCGAACGGCGCCAGATAACGCTGAATGTTGGGTTCTTCTTTGGCCATTTGGGGTTCTGTGGCCTCGTTGCGATCCAATAAGGGCTCGGCGAGCATGGCTGCCTTGACAATGTCGTCAGGTGCGTCAGGCACTGATTCATACTGCAATTCCACGTCAGGATCGCGTTGCACCAGGCGCCAACCGGCAGCGGCGGCGGCCGGCGAAATCCGGTATCGACCGTCGAACAAACCATTGCAAAATCGCAACCGGTGATCTTTGCGCAATTCGCGATGCAGGTAGACGGAATCGCGTCTTTTTGTTGCGACCGTTCCTGACAGGCAGCTTCGGCCCTTGCCAAGACGTTCGATCAGTCTCGCGACATCGTGGCGATTGGCCAGATGCGCCCGGCCTCCGGTGCAAGCCAGTAGGACACGCCAGACGTCGGCGACAGCATCGCCGGTATCGAGCAGTGACAGATTCAGTTGCGAAAGTCCCGGCGACACTTGTTTTGCACCAGCCTCAAGCAGGGTAGCCGATAATTGGGCCAGTTCCGTTCTGGCAATTCCGTGACGCACCGCAGTTTCAACCAATGATATTTTATCTGGGTCGGCTTCAATTTGCCGCCGCGCCTGCACCCGCTCGTACCCTTCATCGAAATTCGTCGGGTCGTCGATCCACGACATATCTTCATCCTGCAGCACTCGGCGAAGCGATTCCCGTCTCTCCGCCAATAAGGGACGGGCAATCCAGGTATTGCCGCCATACAGGGTGACACGCGCCATGCCTGCAAGGCCGCGGCCGGAGCCTCTCGCCGAACGCATCAGAACCGTCTCGGCCTGATCGTCAGCGGTGTGACCCGTCAGAATGATATCGGAACCGATCTCGCGTGCGGCCTCGGCGAGCAGCGCATAGCGTGCCTCGCGTGCCACTTCGGCCAGTCCCGTTTCCGGTTTCTTGCCGGTCCATCGCTTGGTCTGGTGTTCAATGCCCAACCGCATGCACAATGCGCCGACCTGGCGGGCTTCTGCGGCTGATTGCTGCCGAAGGCCGTGATCGACCGTGACGCAAACCGTGCGCAAAGCAGGGTGTATGCGGTCCGCCCAGTTTTTGAACACGATTAGAAGTGCGGTTGAATCACTGCCGCCGGAAACAGCAAGAAGGACGGTTTTTCGCGGTTTGAGATCAATCCAGCCGAATGCCCTGTCGGGATCGAATTGCTTTGAACAATCTAGCAACCGGCAATGGCCTGTTCCTGCGAGACCCGCCCCTTCAAGATGTCGGAAGCACCGGGATAACGTGTTCCGACTTCCTTGAATGTGGCGCAGGCAATATCCTGCTGGCCCAAAGCGGCCAGCGACATACCGAGTTTCAGCAGCATATCCGGCGCTTTTCGAGAGTCCGGATAATTCTTGCTTGCCGCCAGAAATACCTCGGCAGCTTCGGCCGGACGTTGTTGTGACAGAATTGCCTCGCCCAACCAGTAGTGTGCATCGGCGCTGCGCGTGTCGCCGGGGAAACGTTCAACGTGCTCGCGAAATCCGGCTTCCGCGGTTTTGTAATCACCCGACAGGATGAATTCGTAGGCATTGGAATAAAGTTCTTCGGGATCGCTCGTGGACGGTAACGCCGCGACCACGGTTCCATCCTGGCCGGCGGGCTGCTCGCGACCAAGCAAATCCATGGGCTCGCCGATCGTCGCTTCTTTCACGCTGCCATCCGGGTTGATGACAATCGTTCCAAGCTCACGCGGCGGATCGCCTGTGCCTGCCGCTCCGTTATCGGTGATCACACGTTGTTTTTTAGGCCGGATCTCGCTCTTGCGCTGGGGTTCCGTGTCGTCTCCGGCGTTTTCCAACTCACGGAAGCGGAAATCGTTGTCCTCCTGCATCCGGCGGAGTTGTTCCTGCGTTTGCAAAAGCAGGAAATTCAATTCCTCGATACGGCCGTTCATCTGACGCAACTGCTCTTCCAGTTGAAGAACCCGTGGATCGGTCGACTGGACCAGCAACACATCGGAATTGGCGTTATTTCGAATCATTAAATCGCGGTCCGGCACGACAGCCGAACTCATTCCGGTCGCGGCAAATACGGTAGATGCCGCAACAGCGACTGAAAGAATGTGTGTTTTGATCTGCATGTCGTGCTTGCCCTCGGACGCGGAACTACCGCCAATAACCCCTCAATGCGGCATGGTATCAAGCCAAACAAGTTCGGCCAAATTTTGGTCCGCAATCGATTTGACAATCAGAATTCGGAATTCTGCAGTGGTCTATTACGCATCAGCTGCCCTGGCCGGCAAGTACCGTGACGGCACGGCGGTTTTGTGTCCAGCAGGAAATGTCATCGCAGGCAGCAACCGGTCGCTCCTTGCCATAGGAGATGGTTTTAAGCCGGTTTCCGGCGATGCCGCGCGCAACCAGGAAATCCCTTGTTGCTGCTGCCCGCCTGGCGCCAAGTGCAAGATTGTATTCGCGGGTTCCGCGTTCGTCGGCATGGCCTTCGATTGTGATCGAGTAGGCCGGATACTGGTTCAGCCATTGGGCCTGTTTGGACAGGATCGTCTGGGCATCTGCCCGGATAACCGCCGAATCGGTATCGAAGAAGATCCTGTCACCGACATTGACGGTGAAATCGCGGGAAGATCCAGGCGTTTCCGCGTTGGCGCCAAGGCCGATGTCGGCTGGCGTGTTGGGAACTTTCTTCGATGCGCAGCCAGCGATCGCCAGGGAAGCGACAAGGGCCAGAACAACGGGATTTCTACTTGCGGATGCCAGACGGTACATCGTGGCTGCTCCTTAAATTGCTGGGGATTTTGTTGACATTCCAGTAACCACGGTTCGGTTAACCGGCGTTCAACAGACACGGTTAATAAATTCTCAATGCCACAATTTTGCATTGACCTGCGTTGCCAGCGTGTCTGGCAGATTATGGCCAATTACGGCAATTGCTTGGCAATCGGGTACTCCTACTCCAATAAAGGTGACCACGCTGGATCAGAGCCGAAATTCGGCGTGGCGATCGACTGTTCATGACGGCCGGTAAGATCGATGGAATGCAACTTTGGTCCGCCCGATCCCGCGGCCTGGCGGAAGAACATCAGTACCCGCCCATTTGGCGCCCATGTCGGCCCCTCATTGTGGAATCCAGAGGTGAGGATCCGCTCGCCGGAGCCATCGGTGCGCATGACGCCGATCGAAAAACGGCCGCCAGACTGCTTGGTGAATGCGATCAGATCGCCGCGCGGCGACCAAACGGGCGTGGAGTAGGTTCCATCGCCAAATGAAATCCGACGCTGGTTGGACCCATCTGCGTTCATGGCATAGATCTGGGTTCGTCCGCCACGATCGGAGGTGAACACGATTTGGCTGCCGTCCGGCGAGTAAGATGGTGACGTGTCGATCGCATTGGAACTCGTCAACCGGGTCGTGGTGCGGCTGCGAAGATCGAGGGTGTATATGTTGGAATTACCGTCATCGCGGCCAAGGCTCATGATAACCTTCTGGCCGTCCGGCGAGAATCGCGGTGCGAATGTCATGCCCGGAAAGTTGCCGACCAGTTCGCGCTGGCCGGTTTCCAGCTGCAGCAGGTAAACGCGCGGCTGGCCACCGGCAAAGGACATATAGGTGATTTCCTGACGGCTGGGCGAAAACCGCGGTGTCAGCACCAGATCGTTGCCATTGGACAAAAAGCGGATATTGGCTCCGTCCTGGTCCATGATCGCAAGACGCTTTTTGCGCTCGGTGCGCGTTCCGGATTCGTCAATGAAGACAACGCGCGTATCGAAATAGCCGTTCTCACCGGTGAGCCTCTTGTAGATGGCGTCGGCGATGATGTGAGCGATACGACGCCAGTTTTCCCTGTTGGCGAAAAACTGCTGCCCGATCAGCTGTTCGCCCGCGAACGTGTCCCAAAGACGAAACTCGGCGCGCACACGGCCATCGGCCTCCTGGCTCACCCGCCCGGTTACGAGCGCCTGTGCATTGATCACTTTCCAGTCCTCAAACCGCGGTGCGACGTCGGGATTGGAGATTTTTTCGATAAATGCCTCACGGCTTATCGGGGCAAACAGGCCGGATCGTTTCAGATCGCTTGCCACGACACCGGATATGTCGGCTCCAAGGCTGTCGCCGGCCAGAAAATCGGTTATCGCGACCGGCAGCGGTTCGATCGTGCCTCGATTGACGTCGATTTCCACGAGAGCATTTGCCGGTTTGACCGCTGCAATCGCCAATGCGGCGACAATCAGCAGAAACGACAAATACGATTTGATTGGCTTGGTCATCATTGCTGGCAAAGCCTCATTTGCTAAAACATTTCACTTGGATCGAAATTGACTACGATATCGGCCCAGACCGCCTGTTTGCCGTCAGGCAATGCCAATCCGATCTGGTCACATTTTTGAACAGCGCGAACCGCGCTTTCGTCGAATTGGCGATTGCCGCTCGATCTGGAGATTACCGGCCTGCCGTCCAGCTTACCGGATGTGTCGACCTGGAACTGAATTGATGCCCTGAATTCGGAAGACCCTTCCATACCGACCGGCAAGCTCCAGCAGCTTTCCAACTGGCTTCTCAAAGCATCCATCTCGCCCTGGGAGAGTTTCTTTGCCTCGGTATCTTTTCTGCCACCCAGAGCAGCGTCTCTTTGCGACCGTCTGGCGCCGCCGCCCGACGCCTTTTCCTTGTTCAACAGAGCGGCGATTTCGTCGGCATTGAATTCGGTTTCTTCGCGGTTGGAAATTGCCGCCGTTTCGATCGCCGGTTTGTCGGCATCCTTGCGCTCCGGTGCTTTGGCGGTCGTCGCCTTGGGCGGATTTGGCCGCGCTTGCGGTATTGGCGCGGTATCGGGCAGTTCCAAAGCCTCGGCTTCCGGATTGTTCGCAACTGCGGTTTCTTCTTCCGGATTTGGGTTGACCTCGGCTTTCGGTGTCGGTTGAGGGGTTACCTCGGTCGCGGGAACCGGCGCCGGATCGGCTTTTGCTGTCTTTACCGCTTCTTTTTCGGGTTTTGGCTGGGGTGTCGGTACGGGTTCCGGGGTGGCCGTTGTTTCTACGGGTTTAGGCCTCGGTTCCGGGGTTGGTGCCGTTTTGAGATCCACACTGTTGTCACCGATGTTTGAAGCGTCTTTGATCGCGTCTGTACGATCGGTTGGGACCGGCGCCGGTTTTTCAGCCGCCGGCGCTTTGCGGTCGCCACGCATGATCTCGGCGAATTCGGACACGGAAACGATGTCGACAGGAAGCGACTCGACATCAGCCACCTCGAAGGCCGGTGGAGCCGACAGGGAGAAGACGCCGACGGTAATCAGCGCAGTGTGCAGAACAAGCGATGTCGACAGGCCGGTTTTCATATCGGTTACTGGCCGTCCTGCTCCTGCAGTGTGACCAAACCAAGATTACCGAATCCTGCGGATGAAATTCGCGCCATCACTTTCATCACCGTGCCATAATCAGCGGTGCTGTCGCCGCGAACGTAGATTCGTTCCTCATAGCCAGTCTGGGCAATCTGCTCCAGTTTGGGAACGATCTCGCCCAATGCGATTTCGGTTTCCTGAAGATAAATCTGCCCTTCCTCATTGACCGAAATCGTTATCGGCTGGGTTTCGGAATTGAGGGCCATTGCCTCGGTCTCCGGCAGGTCGATGGGCACGCCGACCGTCAGCAACGGCGCTGCAACCATGAAGATGATCAACAAGACCAGCATCACGTCGACGAATGGCGTGACGTTGATTTCGGAGATTAGATGTTGACGCCGGCCACGCCGGCGATCATTTCGGGACATCCGACCCGAATTTGCAACCGCCATTGCCATCATGCCGCCTCGCGATAGGTGGGAACTTTCTCGTCAATCTGCCGGGACAGGATGGCCGAGAACTCGTCGGCAAATCCTTCGAGCCTGCTGGCGATCTTTCCGGCGTCGGCGGTCAGCTTGTTGTAGGCGATTACGGCGGGAATGGCCGCTAGCAATCCCATCGCCGTGGCCAGGAGCGCTTCGGCGATTCCGGGAGCAACGACAGCCAGATTTGTCGACTTCGATCCGGCAATCGCCTGAAACGAAGTCATGATACCAACGACCGTCCCGAACAGACCGATAAAGGGCGCCGACGATCCGATTGTCGCGAGAAAGCCAAGGCGACCCTCAAGCCGCTCGACTTCGCGCGTGAGAGCAAGATCCATTGCCTTGTCGATGCGGGACTGGAGGCTGATCGGAGAATTCACGCCCCGTTCGAAGGATTTTTTCCACTCGCGCATGGCGGCGACAAAAATCGAACCCATGCCGGTGGTCTTCTTCTCGGAAAGCCCGCGATAGAGTTCTTCCAGCGATTGGCCTGACCAGAAGACTTTCTCGAAGCGGTTAAGCGCCCGTCGCGTTCGGCCGAAGCCCAAAATCTTGTCGAATATGATCGCCCAGGTCCATACCGAGGCGAGAAGCAGACCGACCATGACCAGTTTCACGACCCATCCGGCCTGCCAGAACAGCGCCCAGATCGACAATTCGCCTGGGCTGCCAAGTGCGCTGATTTCCATTTTTCGAATCCTGTCCCTCGGAGTCCGGTTCGATGCACAAGCACGGCTACCGCGCCTGCAGATTCCTGCGATGTAACTCCGGAATTGCCGCCAGGGTGGCGAATTGGCCGCAAGTCCAGACTCAGGCCATCCCGTCTCGTCACCCGGTGGCAGGCTTTTCCGGGTAAAATTTGGTCAAAGGAAGGCGCGGCCTTGTTTGGGCGCATTCCTTGCGGAATTCATGGACTTTTATAGTTAATGGACCGTTAGGCCCGGCCGAAATCCGGTGTTTTCTCGGACGGGTGCGAGATGCGGCGGAATTATCATGAACCGGATGGCATGAAAACGCTTATCCATTCCTTTGGGAAACGTTTCGGCTTGCCGGTTTCACCGATAATGGCGGCCTGGACATGCGCTTCCACCAAAAGCGTATCATCGCGCCTGATCTTCTGTGCCATGACAATGCGCGCGCCTGAGATTTCTGCGGTTCGGGTATCGATGGTCAGAACATCATCAATTTTTGCGGCAGCACGGAAGTCGATCTCCATGCGTCTGACGACCCAAACAAGCTTTTCGCCGTGCTTGCCGTCGATCAGCTCGTTGTGATGAACGCCGGCGAGCCGCAGATAATCGGACCTGCCGCGCTCGAAGAACTCCAGATAACGGGCATGGTAGACAACACCGGAAAAGTCCGTATCAGCGAAATATACGCGGGCCATCAGGCGATGGCCGAATTCCGTCAACTGTCCCGACAATGCCGTTGTTTCGTCGTCGGATTTACCATCATTGTCCATCGCGCTTTCTTTCGTTCGTCGCTCGGCCCATTTTGTCGGCAGAAAAGGCACTGGCAGATATGGAACGTGTGATCAAGACATGTGCGGTGGCGTTGGCCCTGGCAATGATGGCGCTGGCGGCGGCGCATCCGGCACCGATTTCGCTCAAGCGCGGGCTCAATCTCGATATTTGGGATACATGGCCGGACGAAAGGCAATGGAGCGATCGGGGTGTTTTGCTGCCCTTTCCGGAATGGCGGCGGAAGTTGTCGTCTGAAGATCTGGCGCGATTGAAAAGGGCCGGTTTCGACTTTATTCGCGTTCCGGTCGATCCCGCGCCTTTCCTTTCGCCAAGGACAGCCTCGTTTCGCGGTGCGCTTTATTCCTCGGTGCTCGAGGGTGTTCGGTCGGCGACCAAGGCAGGCCTGAACGTTGTTGTTGATCTTCATGCGATCCCCGCAGGCGACCGGTCTTCGGGTTCAGACCGGTTGGCGGATGATACGGCCTTGTTTAATCGCTATGTCGAATTAGTCCGGCGCATGGCGCAGACTCTTAAGGGCGAAGACGCCAACGTAGTGGCGCTGGAACTCATGAACGAACCGCTTGCCGGATGCGATGGCAATTCAGCGAAATGGGCGAAGATGCAAAAGCGACTCTATGCCGCCGCCCGGGCGTCGGCAACGCGCCTTACTCTCATCCTTTCCGGTGGCTGCTGGGGTGGAGCGGAGAGCCTGGCGGACATCGAACCCGGCAAAATTTCGGACGACAATGTGCTGTGGACATTTCATTCCTATGCGCCGTTTGTGCTCACACATCAGGGGGCAGGTTGGGCCGGCGATTTTATCCGCTATGTGACCGGCATTCCCTACCCGCCCTTCGGCAGAAATACCGATGAGCGGGAAGCCGCACTAACGAGAATTCGTGAACGGATCCGGTCCGAGGCACCGATCACGCGTCGATCCGGCATGCTGTCCTATCTCGATGAACTGATCGCGGAAATCGACACGCCCGAGAAACTCTCTGCTTCAATGAGGGAGCCTTTTGAAATGGCGGCAAATTGGGCCGACAGACACGGGATTGATCGCGCCAACATCCTGCTTGGCGAGTTCGGAATGATCCGGCAGGAGTATGGCACGCCTGAAATCATGGATCCGCGTTGGCGGGCAATGTATGTAGCCGACATGACCGGGCTTGCCGAAACTTTCGGATTTCCGTGGGCGATCTGGGGTTATGGCGGTGCGTTCGGTGTTGTCGAGGAATTCGAAGGGAGGGAGGCGGAACCCGATGTGCTTGAGGTGGTCGACAAGTTACGTTAACCGGCTCGGGTTAGTTGGTTGACCAGTGGTATGTTGTCCCGCCAAACGAGATGCTCGGGTGCAGACGGCAAGTTTGCAATGCGCGCCGGGATGAACTCGGGAAATAGCGGAAGGGCGGCGAGCGATGATGCGTCGGCCATTTCCCATTTGAACTCTATCTCGTTGGGTCCATCGACGACTTGATGGACAACATCGGCCGGGTGATATGGAAAAGCCGGATCGATATCCATCAGATAGTAAAAACCCAGTTCGTGGAAATCGCGACCCTCGTAACGGAAGAAGTTCTCCACCAGCCACACCAGGCGGCCAACTTTTGCCTCCACACCGGTCTCTTCGCGGATCTCGCGGCTGAGGGTTGCACGTGTTTCTTCGCCCATCTCGGCGCGCCCGCCCGGAAATGTCCAGAATGCCTCGTGCTTGGCGCGATGTACCAGAACACGGCCGTCGCGTTTGGCGATGCCGGCGACGCGGAAATTGAAGCGGCTAGTGCCCTGGTTAAATACCAGCATTATCCATCTCCGTTGATGCGATTGATTACAGATGTGGTTTGCCGGAACGGAAAGAAATATTCCATAGCGTCATACCAATGGAGATCGCTGAATCCGCTTGCCTCCTTTGATCGTCGCCGCAGTTATTGGCATATCCCCTTGTCCAGACGGGCAAGTTGGAATTGTTGTCGCTATTGCAATAGTTGAATTTTTCTCTCCTATTACGCGAAATATCGTTTTACTAGTTAAATAAACAAATTTTCATACTATGAATAATATATTTCTAAAGATTTTTATTAGTTGGTAAAATACTAAAATCAATCAGAGGTTTCATTGTTGGTATAAAATCATTAGTAAGTGTGATAATATAAATAACACATGAGCTCGGCTGTCACGAAAATGGTAAATGCCAAAGATCAGCAACCGGAATCCGGGCGAGGATTGGCGGGTATTGTAAATGCGCTGACCGGCTGTAACACGAGCTACGATGTTTTCCGGATTTTAAAGGATGTTTGCGCGGCATATGGCTTTCACAGTTTTATCGTGCTGCATCTGCCTGATCGCACCGATGAATCCCTGAACAACCGGATCATGGTGACGAACTGGAACCCGGAGCTGATTCGGGCATATGATTCGCTCGGATTGGTGACCGGCAGTCCGGTCATATCAAAGCTAAGGCGGTCTCCGTTACCGTTTTCATTCGACCTGAAGGACGTCAACGCTGATCGCCGTGACAACAAGGAGCAGGACGCTATCTCTTTGTTCAGTCAATTTGACCATCTGCAGGGGGTGTTTATTCCGTGCATCGGCGGGAATGGCGCACGCGGCGCCGTCGGCTTTGCCGGCTCGCAATCGATGTTGCCAGACGAGACGCTCGCAGAACTAAGCTACATTTCCATACATATCTACGATCGACTGTCCAATATCGAAGATGACACTCACGAGGCAGAATGCCAATTGACCGATCGCGAGAGCGAGTGTCTCGTTTGGACATCGGCGGGCAAGACAAGTGCTGAAACCGGAGCAATTCTGGGAATATCGGAGAACACGGTCAATCACTACCTGTCTTCTGCGGCCGCCAAGCTTGGAACGGCCAACAAGGCGCATACCGTGGCCAAGGCCATCCGGCGAGGACTGCTGAACAACTGACGCAAGGGGTCCGGCTGGTGAATTCGATCGCTGAAAGCGGCCGGTAGAGGCTGCGCCAGCGGGCGCGGATCACCATTTTTCGGTGCCAGTGACAAACAAGGCGGTCGTATTCCAGGTCATAGTTAGCAATTCCCTTCCAGTCGGACCCGAAATTCGCTGGTGATTGTTGACCGGTGGATATGTGCGGCGACTCATAGACGGTTTTTTGCTGCAACCCGTGGATGATGTTTCTTCAGGGAAATATCATGGCGGAATTAAAGATCAGCAATAACAAGACCGTGCTCAACTCAGTGTTGAGTATTCTTGTTCTTGGCCACGTGGTCTCTGCAGATTTGGCGTTGGGGACCCCGGTCTATTTCGGCGGTGCAATTGCAGAAGGTGCAAACACTGGAATACGCCCAATCCGCTCGATCATTCATACTTTCGCCGACAGAGCCGGTATCCGGCTTTATTCGACGAATACCAAAACAATCTCAGCCATGATGTCGCTTTCGGTGACTGACGGGCGAAACCGCCCAATTGCGGCCGACGTTTACCCGGCTGAGATCAGGCTCAAGGCACAGGCGACCGGCGAGTTCGTCGTGGTCGTTGCGATGCGAGGCGATACGGCGCGCGATTTTCGTGTCTGCGCGGTGTATTCCGGTGTGACCGACACGGCACAATGCGGAACCTATCTGGCCAAACGGGCGGATTGGTCATGAACATGCCGACAGCATCAAGCATATTCTGGTCGAGTTGGCGGGAAGCCGGACGCATAGAGCGACGTCTTTCGCCACGACAGAAATGGAACAAGCTTGCAAGGATATATCTGCGTGATGCGTTCATCGTCGACTGCATCGTCAAGGATATCTCCCGAAGTGGTGCGCGGCTGCTGCTCGCGAATGAAAACTACGTGCTTGACGGATTTCACATCCAGGTATCGGGAACCACCAGAAAGTTGAAAGTTGCCAAGGTCTGGAAGGACGGTGCCGTGGTGGGCGTGCGTTTTATCTGACGGCGCCAGACGGAAAGACGGATTCCGGTTACGGATCCGGTAGAAGTTTTGCTCGGCTTCCGACTCCAGCCGACAGCTGGGAGCGCCGATAGCGTGGCGCTCCCATTTTTTCGCTTACGGTGCTGTTGTGCATACCCGGTCGACTTCGACATATCCTTCGCCGCCTTACCAGCTTCGTCGATTAACCGGGCACCGTCGCGGTATTGCGCAACCAGGCGGTCAATGCGGTCGCCACGAGCGACAGCACCAACATGAGGGTAAATGCCGTATGGTAGTTGCCTTGCATGTCGAACAGGATCGCACCGATATAAGCACCGAGACCGCCGCACATATGATGGATCATGACAATCATACCGCTGATCGCACCAAGGTGGGCTACTCCGAATGCATCGCGCGTGAACACCACCGCAAGCGGCGCCGTCAACCAGAAAGTCGTGCCGAACAGCAGTGCAAAGGTGGCAATAGAGACGGTGGTCTGATCGAATAGAATGAGCGCGAAGATTGCTGTCCGTAGCAAGAAACAGGCGAGTGTCGCTCGCTGGGGACCTTTGCGGTCACTCCAGAGACCAGATACCAGAACTCCGACAACTCCCGCCAGACCCATGAACGCAAGCAGATTCCCGGCCATTAAGGCTTCCACGCCATGGTCCTGGGCAAAGGCGACGACATGGGTGGCGACAAAAAAATCCTGGAAGCCGCAAATAGCGTAGACCGCCACCAATACCCACAGTCTGGTTGTGCGCATGGCCTGGTTTAAACTCATGCCGTCGCGGATGCCCGGATCCAGATTTGAGGAACTTCCCGTTTTGCGGTTGTTCGCCATGCCGGCGACCACGATGGGGATGAGCGCCAGATTGATGACAGCGAGCCAGACATAGGCCGACCGCCAGCCGATATCTGAGAGGACTGCCGCCAGCACGCCGATGATCAGCAGCTGGCCGACGCCGATTCCCGATACGGTGATGGCGTTGGCAAATCCGATGCGGCCGGGAAACCAGCGACTGACCATGACACCGACCGGCGCTATGGATGCAAGTCCGTTGCCGATGCCGAAAACGACCCCGTAAAATGCCAATGCCTGCCAGGGAGCGCGCACAAAACCCATTGCCGCGGTACCAATGGCTGATACCAGCAAGCCGGCGCACAAGACGACGCGCAGGCTGTAGCGGTCGGCAAGACGCCCCGATGCAAACATGCAGATCGATGAAACAACGAGAAAAATGGCTGCCGCCGCGCCAAACACGCCGCGGGTCCAGTCGAGCTCCTCCGCCATGGGTTTGAGCACCAGCCCGATTGCGAACCGCGAACCACCACCGACAAACAACACCAGAAAACCGATTATCAGTATGGTCAAACTTCTGCGGCTGAGCTCGAATTTGGGCATGCGGTTTTCGATGACATGTTTCTTCGGCGCCGCGCATCATACATTGCTGCCATTGCTTTGCGATCAAAAACGGCGATGTCGCAAAAGCCTTGCCGGTCAAGGCCATCCAACCGAGTTGCCGAGCATCGCTCGTTGAACTGGTGATTGGCGAACTGCGTTCGGTCATCAATGTCGTCGCGATCGATCTATCACCCAGGAAAAGACATGCTGCCGTCGCCAAAGACCCGGTGGATGCAACGGGCGCAAAACTGCCGCCCATCAAGAAGTTGTCCAACGGCGGCTTTTTAAACCATCGATCTTGATGTGAGGTCGCGAAAAGGCTCAGAGCGGGCATTCGACTTGAGGGCAGCTACCGGGATTGCGTGAATGACCGGTGCGCCGAATTTCCTTCATTCGAATACACAAAGAACTGCTTATTTACGACGCCAGATCTGCATTCTTAGATCTACGCGAGCATTCGCTTGTTTTCGGTCTGACCGGACAGTTCCGAACATCCTGAATTCAAAGTGCCGTCATATGATTGTCAAAAGCCATTTCTGGATGGCCGGTGTGACTGCCGAAAGTTCCGATTTCGCCAAAGTGGCCGAATGCCGAACTGGCCATGAAATCATCGCCAGTCCACGCCAACCCGCATCCACCTTTCAATTCATACCGGTCGACGAGCGCCCCGTTGGCAGCGCTTAAAACCACAATCGTGTTGCCTTTGGGCGAGGAAACGGCAATCCGCGTGCCGTCTTTGCTTGCACATATCGAACCGACATATCCGCGCAAGCTCGAGTTTTCAGCCTCCGGGACCGCAAACAACTGGGCGCCTTCGCCAGGTCGGTATTTTCCGACAAGTGGATAGTTGTCGGTGATGGCGCCTTGGTTCTGGCATCCGAATACGATCGCGCCATCGGTTGTATTGTCGATGTGCCGGATAGAAAGCCTGTGCTGATCCTTGGGCAGTTCGAAAACTTCGTTCAGGTCGCCCGTTTCCGTGTCGATGAGAACCAATGACGGTTGCATATCGGCGAGATTGAGTTTGGCGCGTCCAAAGTCCGGATGCGTTTCGATTCCACCGTTGGCAACCGCGATCGTCTTGCCGTCGGCCATCATCAGGATTTCATGCGGGCCAACACCATGGCTCGAAAGTTCGCCGAGCCGTCGAAATCGATCGGTCGCATCATAGATGCCGATGACGCCGCTGGCATTGTCGAAATCGTTTTCCGTCGCAAAGAGCAATCTGCCATTTCTGGAAAAGACTCCGTGGCCATAGAAGTGCCGATTCTGCGGTGTCGAGAACAATAGTGGCTCGGTGGATGCGTCGCGATCAACAGCAAGAGCAAAAGTGCCGGGTCTGCGGGCAAACACAACAAGTCGGCCGGAGATGGGGCAGGCAGCGATATCGTGCCCGCGCGCGGGCAGCGCCGCTTTCCATAAAATCCGGCCGTCTTCGGTCAACACCGCCAATCCGTATTGGCCGCCCGGATCCATAAAGGCACTGGCGTAGATGGCATCTGTTCGCGACAGCGCCTCTGCAGATTTCGGCGCCAACATCGATGCAAATATCACGCCAGCAGCGCGCATAAAGTGTCGTCGGTCTATCAAGCCATTGATCATTGTTTCAGTCACCATCGGCAAAGAAGAAACCGACGCGCAATCCGATCGCCTTGGCGAAGCGGCCGTAGAAGGTCAAGATGAGCGCATCCAACTTTTGCCGGATTTCGATCAGTCTTTTGCGGCCCGCGTCGTCAGATAGCATTTCAGCAATCGTCTGGTCGGTGTCCATTGCCTCTATCAATGCCTTGAATTGGCGCCGGATATCTCCGCTGACGTCTTGACGTAGTTTGTCGGGCAGCGCCTCCTCCAACATCGAGATATCATAGAACCTCGCCATGGATTCGACATTGGCTCGCATCAGCCGCAGGGTGTTTTGAGATCGCCATAAAACAGCGGAGCGCGGCCTGTCCTTTGCCGGATCGTTCTTCAGGAAAGCGGCAAGCCGGACCTGCTGAACAGCCTCGAGCGCATGAACGATGGTGCTCAGCAAGTGCGCAACCGCTTCGCGCCCATCGTTGAAAACAGTGTTTTGCGGTCCAGGGTCCGACCACATGCCGATGAACTGCGCATCGCTGTTCCAACCATCTTCCAGCGTTACCGCCATGGTCTGCAAGTTACCGGCAATCGAACCGGCAAACAGGCAGCGAAATGAGTTGTCGCCGACCGATAAATCGTCCGAACCGCTTCCGGAAAGGATGAAATCCAGAGTTCCCAATCCTTGCAGGGCCACGCTTTTGCCGGCGAGTTGCGCCGCACTGAGCACGGTCTGGTCTTCCGTCGCCAACGCTCTTTGCACCTGTTTCAGTCCCCGGCCCTTCCGGTCGGGGTAGAACAAAAACCGGTCCAGCACATTATCTCCGAGAACCGGTCCGAAACGAACCATTTCAATTCCACCCCAAGCAGAAACAAGATCCGCATAGGCGCGGCGGACCTCGTCCAATTTCGATGATGAGGGTTTGTTGCAAAGCGCCGATACCGCTTCCTTGAGCCCGCCTGATGCAGCAACCAATTTCCCGTAACCCGGACGGATAAAGCCGTCGCGGGCTGCAATCATCAATGGTTGGGATATCTCATCCAACGACCGTATTTTTTCCTGTGCCGGAGACTGAGTCGGCAACGCCAACACAATGGACTGGAAGGCGGCGATTGCGGCGATGCGTAAACCACGCCGGCCAAAGCCAGGGAGAACACGCCGGCCGCGTTTGCAACCCGCGCCGCCATTGTCCTGATCATGGCTTTTTCGTCTATTTCGGCCTTTCATCCGCTCCCACCTCCCCATCGTTGCGAATTCGTACACCCGGATTCCGGCAACAACATATCGCCTCGCCTCCTAATTTAGAGCTCTTCTAACTTACTAATTTTTCTCAATTTTAAACTTGACAACAATTATCATATTAAGATTATGACGCAAGTGCCGATTTGGCGCACCTTTGGTGTGTGGGCCTGAACCCGTTCGATTGGAGGATCAAATGCACAACGTTTCTGCCGGTACAAAACCGGCACATATCGCTCGCGTGGTCGCAGCAAATCTTTGCAGCCGGGCTGCCATTCATTCAGAGCTGAGACATTTGAAAGGTTACGGTGCCCGCCTTCGACCGGTGGCGTATTGTCACGTGACTGGCAAGCAACAACCCACTGAAGGAGAGTAGGATGCAACAAATGGGGAAATGGCTTTTAGCGACCGTTGGCGCAACAGCCTTGATGACCGCTGCCCAGGCTCCAGCGTCAGCAATCGAAAACGCCATGGCGATCAATGTCGTCTCCAACTATGCCAATATTGCTTTGGCGAAGTATAGCGATTCGCTTGCGACCGCGAAAAAACTGGACGGGGCGATCGACGCATTTGTCGCCGCGCCTTCGGAAGCCGGCCTTCAGGCGGCGAAAGAGGCCTGGATCGCCGCGCGTGTGCCCTATCAACAGACCGAGGTTTTCCGGTTTGGCAATGCCGTTGTGGATGATTGGGAAGGCAGGGTGAACGCCTGGCCGTTGGATGAAGGCCTGATTGACTATGTTGTTGACGCGTACGGTACCGAATCCGACGAGAACACGCTTTACGTGGCAAATGTTATTGCGAACAAGGAAATCTCCATAAACGGCAAACCGGTCGACGCCTCGAAAATCACACCGGAATTTCTGTCCGGCACACTGCACGAAGCAGGCGGCATCGAAGCCAATGTCGCCACCGGTTATCACGCCATCGAGTTTCTGCTGTGGGGTCAGGACACCAACGGAACCGGCCCGGGCGAGGGAAACCGGCCATACACCGATTATGACGTTTCGGCCTGTACCGGTGGCAGTTGTGAACGCCGCGCAGCATATCTTGCCGCAGCGTCCGATCTGCTGGTCGCCGATCTGGAAGAGATGGTCGCCAACTGGAAAGATGGTGGTGCAGCGCGCAAGGGATTGATTGAGGCCGATGGCAAGACCGGCCTCTCGGTGATCGTGACCGGCATGGGCTCATTGTCCTATGGCGAACTCGCCGGAGAACGCATGAAACTGGGTCTGTTGCTTCACGATCCGGAAGAAGAGCACGACTGCTTCGCTGACAATACCCATGCATCGCACTTCAACGACGTGATCGGTATTCGCAATGTGTATCTCGGCACATATAAGCACGCCGGCGAGACGTTGGTCAGTGGAGCCTCGCTGTCCGAACTTGTCCGATCCGTTGATCCCGAACTCGACGAGGAACTGCGCACCAAGCTCGACAAGACGGTGGATGCGATGCAGGCGATCGTGGACCGGGCGGAAGCCGGTGAAGCTTACGACCAGCAGATCGGGGAAGGCAATGCGGAAGGAAACGCTGGTGTGCAGGCCGCGATCGACGCCCTGATCGATCAGACCAAATCGATCGAGCGGGTTATCGCGGCGCTTGATCTGAGAAAGATCGATTTCGAAGGATCAGATAGCCTCGACGACGCAAATGCGGTGTTTGAGTAGGATTGTAAAAAGCCGCAATCACCACCACGCAACTGATAACCTACTGAAAAGATTGTAAAAATGAATACCTTATCTTTGGCTGCGGTTTCCGCGGCTGCCCTTCTTGCGTCCTCGATTCCGAAATTGGCCTTTGCCGAAGACGAATATGCGTCCCAAGTCTACCCTTATGTCGAAGGCACGCTCGACCTCGAACTCGGCAATGATCTGACATTTCATTCCGATGATCCGGCAAACGAACTCAACGACCTCTTCTTCACCGGCGAAATGGCTTTTGTTGTCGGGCTGACATCCTGGTTTTCGATCAACGGTGGGCTGACACTTGAATCGGTGCTGGATCCTATGCCGGCGACTGACCGCTACTTTGGTGATCTGGGTCTTTATGTCGATACGCTGAATGTTCAGGTCGACGTTGGAAATGCTTCCGTCGTGGCGGGAAAGTTCGGACCGGCCTTCGGCACGGCATGGGAGGTGACGCCGGGCGTTTTCGGTACCGACTTCGCTGAAGATTATGAGTTGGCGGAAATGATCGGTGTCGGCGGAGCCGTGACATTCGAGAACACGCATGTCGGCACCGTCGTGGTCAGCGCCAATGCGTTCTTCGTCGATACGACTTTCTTGTCGGATTCGGCTTTCACCAGCCGCGGCCGGACCAGGCTTGCCGATGGCGGCGTCGGCAATACCGAGCAGTTGAACAGTTTTTCGGTCGCGATTGACGGTTCGGATGTTCCCGGCGCCGACGGGTTGTTCTGGCATGCGGGCTTTTCCCGCCTGGCTGCCGGTATTGGCGATTTGTCCGATCAGAACGGCTTTGTCTTCGGGCTGGGGACGGAGCGGGAATTGCCAAACGGATTGATTGTGACCGCAAATGGCGAGATTGCATATTTCGACGGGGCAGGAAGGACGCTCAATGACGCAACATACCTGACCGGCGGTTTTTCGATTGCAAATGGTCCGTGGCACGGCGAAATTGCCGGTACGGCGCGCTCGATCAACGTTGCCGGTGGACCGAATGTCAACGACTTCATCGCGCAAGTCTCAGCCGGATATAATTTCAAAAACGCTATCGACCTGAGTGCCGGACTGGCAACTTGGCGCGACGGCGGTGTTCGCGGTCATACTTTCGGGCTAAGGCTGACCAAATCGCTGGAATTCTCTTCCCGGAACTGAGTATTTTCATTGCCAATGATGACAAATAGAAAAACATATCGTTCGTTAGTTTCACTCTCGGTTGCGGCGGTCATCCTCGCGGGATTAACTTGCACATCGCACGCCGATGAACTGTTCTCCACCACCCTGACACGCGATGATCTAAGCGAGCAGGATCAAAAACGGGTTGAAGCAATCACCGCTCCGACGGCGGATTTTTCCAAGCCCGAGCGCTATGAAGCGATGTCCGGCGGCAGTGCGACATCGCGGCAGGCAATCAATCGCGATTCCTTCTCCCACTTTTCGGCGAATCTGACATTTGCCGAGGAAGAACGTTTCAAACTCGGCAATGCCCTGTTTCGGAAATTATGGGTCTCCTCTCCAGCATCAACCGAGGCGTCGGATGGGCTCGGCCCGTTGTTCAATGCGCGTTCCTGCCAAAGCTGCCACCTGAAGGACGGGCGCGGTCACCCGCCGGAAGGCGACCGCGACGCCACATCGATGTTTTTGCGGTTGGCTGTTCCCCCGATGACCGCGGATGAAGAACTGGCGGTCGCAAACAGGTCGATGTTACTGATTCCGGAACCCGTATACGGCACCCAGTTGCAGGACAAAGCCATACCAGGCATTGCCGCTGAAGGCGAAATGGTCATCGCCTATGAAGAACAAGCTACCTCTGTTGGCGATGGAACGACAGTCAAGCTGAGAAAACCAACGTACTCGGTTAAAAACCCGCAATACGGGCCAATGCGCGCAGACGTTCAGCTGTCACCGCGTATTGCCAACCAGATGATCGGCCTCGGATTGGTCGAGCAGATACACGCCGCCGACATCCTGAAGCTGGCAGACCCGGACGACGAAGACGGTGATGGAATCTCAGGCAAACCATCGATTGTGCGGGATGGGCAAACGGGCGAACCGGCGCTCGGCCGATTTGGCTGGAAGGCTTCGGCGGCATCGATCCGAGATCAGTCGGGCGGGGCATTCGCCGGTGATATCGGCATTTCAAACCCGGCCGCACCTTCGAATACCGGCGATTGCACCGAGGCACAAATCGCCTGCCTTGCCGCACCTCACGGTGAACAGGATCGACTTGGAAAAACAGAGGCTCCTGATCCGGTTTTGGATCTGGTGGTGTTCTATTCCCGCAACCTTGCTGTTCCCGCCCGGCGTGATGTTGGCGGCGTATCCGTTCTTGCCGGCAAGGCACTGTTTTACGATCTTGGCTGCACCGGTTGCCACACACCCAAATACGTCACCCGTCGCGATGCGAAGCAAAATGGCTTTCAGTTCCAGTTGATCTGGCCGTACTCGGATTTTCTCCTGCACGACATGGGAGATGGGCTGGCCGACGGCATGCAAGCAGGCGATGCCAGCGGCCGTGAATGGCGAACGCCGCCGCTTTGGGGAATCGGTCTGACGGAATCGGTCAGCGGTCATACATTCTTTCTGCACGACGGACGTGCCCGCAATCTTACCGAAGCCATTCTTTGGCACGGTGGGGAAGCGGAGGCTTCGCGCGATGGATTTGCGTCATTGGCGAAAAATGAACGCGATGCCCTAATCGCATTCCTCAATTCACTCTAGAACAGTTCCGGGGTGTTGGTTTGATCTAGTATTTCTTGGCAGCGACTGTCCGGTATTGGCAGATCGAAGCTGCGTATCAGCGTCTGGATTGCGATTGTTGGTGTTGGGTCGATGCGATGATTGTCTGTCGCCTGAAAACTGGTCATGTTCGTTTCAGTAGGCGACTGATTTGCCAGTGCGTTGCGGCGATCAATCGAATCACAGCCCTTTGCGAACATTCCCGTTCTTCCACCCGAGGTCCGCTTAGTACGAGGATCGGCTTTGTTTACCTGGACCGCATGACCATACCAAACAGGTCGCGAGGATCATCCGGATCAGCGAGCATGTCCAGATCGACATAGTGTCCGGTACGTGCCAGTTGATCGCGGACAAAGCGAAGTGCAGAGAAATCTTCGATTGCAAATCCAACGCTGTCGAATAGCGTGATCTGTTTTTCCGAGCATCGGCCGTCTGCCATTCCTGAGATTGTCTGCCAAAGCTCGGTGACGTCATGATCGCTGTCCAACTGCTGAATTTCACCTTCAACGCGCGTTTGGGGCGGATACTCCACAAATATGTCCGACCTCAACAGGATATCGCGGTGCAACTCGGTCTTGCCGGGGCAATCACCGCCGATCGCGTTGATGTGGACTCCGTCACCGACCATGTTGTCGGTCAGAATGGTTGCATACTGTTTGTCGGCCGTGCAGGTAGTGATGATCTGGGCGCCCTCAACTGCTTCATGTGAAGCATTGCAGCACACTACATTCAATCCGCGATCAACCAGGTTCTGCGCCGCTTTCATGGTTGCCGCCTGATCAACGTCGTAGAGCCGCACCGTGTCGATTCCAAGCACCGATTTGAACGCCAGCGCCTGGAACTCACACTGTGCGCCATTACCGATCATGGCCATGGTTTTCGAACCTTCTGGGGCAAGATATCTGGCAGCCAAGGCGGAGGTTGCGGCCGTGCGAAGTGCGGTGAGGATCGTCATCTCCGACAGCAGCACCGGATATCCGTTCGACACCTCGGCCAGAAGACCAAAAGCCGTCACCGTCTGAAAGCCGTCTTTGGTGTTTTTCGGGTGACCGTTGACGTACTTGAAACCGTAGACCTCCCCATCGCAAGTCGGCATGAGTTCGATCACACCTTCCTTGGAATGACTGGCAATGCGCGGGGTTTTATCGAACTGTTCCCAGCGGCGGAAATCTTCTTCGATATAGGTGACAAGCAGCGAAAGGCACCGTTCGATACCAACGGAATTGACGATCTGCATCATGTTGTCGACGCTCACAAACGGCACCATCGCCAGTTCGGATGGAGCTGGTTTGGGTTGCAGAACGGCCATTGGCTTTTTACTCCCGGCGTTTACAGCGATGGTCGGTAATCTGATGTGATTGACGAAAACGGGTCGACGATCATAATGCTGAGCAAACCAAGGCGCTGGCTCATTATACCTAGTACACCGCCTCATATGCTTCACAAGTTTCGGTCTCGGTGTGCTCTCGCAGAAATTCCATTTCTCCCTGCTTGTGTCGCATATAAACATCGACAAAGGCGGGCGGAAACCAACCGGTCACGACAGCATCTCTGCTGAAAACCGAGAGAGCTTGCTCAAGGGTTTGCGGCAGGCGAATGTAGCCTCGCTTTTCAAGTTCGTCCGGTGCGAGCAGGGACAGGTCTTCTTCGGTTGCCTCAGGACATTCAAGTTCTTCTTCAATGCCCTGCACTCCTGCATGGACGATTGCCGCGAGTGCCAGATATGGGCTGGCTGCAGCGTCTGCGGCACGAAACTCGAAATTGTATTGTTCGGCTTTCGCAATGTCGCTGACCTCGGAAACCGGGCAGATTCTTACAGACGCCTCGCGATCGCGAAAACCCAGATTGTTGAACGCCGCACTCCAGCGATGCGGCGTCAGGCGGGTATATGAAACAACACTCGGCGCTGTCAGCGCCACGATCCGGTCGAGATATTTAAGAACACCGGCGACAAACTGGCCCGCGATGTTGGTTAGCCCGTGTTTGCCTTCAGGGTCGTATGTCGCTGGCCTGCCATCGGCGTCGCGAAAGCTCATGTGAATATGAACGCCGTTTCCAACGCCTTCCGGGTTGCGAAGTGGCGTGAAACTGGACTTTTGCCCAGAACGTTCAGCCGTAGCATAAACCAGCTCACGGAGAATGGCCGCGTGGTCGGCGATCGTCACACCGGTTGATGGACCGATGGTGACTTCATACTGGTCGATTCCATACTCCTTCATGAAGGTATCCGGCTTCAATCCCGCGTCCCGCAGCACCGCGGTCAGAGTTTCGCCGAACTCGCGTTCAGCACGGAACCCTGATGTGGTGTAGGCGCTGCCCGGCGGACTAAGGGCATCGACAAAGTGGAACTCGTGCTCGAAAGCCCCAAACAGTGTCAGCCCGGCGACATGTCCGAGCCGATCCAGAGCGCCCTTCAGGATTGATCGCGTGCAGCATTCCCACGGCACGCCGTTGGTCTCCAGTATGTCGCCAAATACAAACTGCTCCAAGGGACCGTCGTCACCGAAATCGGATTTCACCAAGGTTCCGGGATCCGGTATTAGAACCAGGTCGCCGAGCGCCCCGTAGGGACTGTCGGCGATGGTATCAAAACAGGTGATCTGAACGTTGGTCGGCGTCCAGCCAATGCCGCGCTTCAACCGCTTATCGAACTGATCAGCGGGAAAGGCTTTGCCGCGGATTTTTCCGGCGATATCGCTGGTGGCCGCAATGATCAGAGGTTCACGTTTCATTTCCGCTTATTCCTGAATCGAGGCGAAGTGAATCCCATCTACCAATCCTCTTTTTCGTACTGTCCCAATCCTGTTCTGCGACATGGGTGATCAGTGCTTCGACGACGGCGACCGCACCACAGTAACTGTCCCAGGCAGTGCCGCTTTCGATTGGCATTGCCATCACGTCGTTTGCGTGTTCGGCAATCGGTGAAAGCCATTTGTCGGTGATCAGTATGATCTTCGTTCCCCGTTCCGCTGCCGCCTTCGCTGCGAGCCGTGAAAGCCGGGGCTCATAGCGGCGGAAATCCACCATGAACAAGACATCACGGGCACGCATTCTAAGCAGATACTCAGGCCAGACTTCCGGATCGGATGGCAGATGATAAACATCGCGCCTGATCTGACGCAAATGACGCGAAAGAAACTGTGCAATAGCATCGCTGACGCGCCCGCCAATGAAATATGTCGAGCGTTTGGGATCGGCCAACATCTCACTGACACGTAAAAACTGGGTTTCAGTCACCCCTTCCGAGACCTGTTGGATCAGTTCGGATGTGTGGTTGAGAAACTCTCCTAGAAAGCCGTCACGTAATGGCTTTGTGCGTCGCCGGAGATCCACCGGGGACTGCTGCCCTTCTTTCAATTCGCCAATGAGTTGACGCTGAAACTCCTGATATCCATTGCAACCCAGTTTTTGGACAAAACGGGTGATCGACGGCGGAGAGGTGTGGGTGTTTTTCGCGAATGACTGGATGGTCTCAAGTCCGGCGAACGGATAGTCAGCCAGCAGTGCCGACGCGAGTTTGCGCTCAGCGACAGTAAGTCCGTCCGACATTCGCTCAATCCGCTCGCGCAGGTCCATTCGACTCTCCTTTCATCACAATTCCATTTTGAAAAAAATTCGTCAATACGGAAAGAACAATTGACATTGAAAAAAATGATGCACTTAATGACATGCACGCGGAGACATGGTCGTTATGGGTTCGGGTACGGCGGTTCAAACAGACACATTACTGCAAGCAGGTGATCCGGAACCGGTTACGATCGTCAATGGGTTGAGCGAAAGCGACATACTCCTGGTTTGTGAGCATGCCGGTAAATCCATTCCTGCAGCGCTCGGTAATCTGGGTTTGGCGCCCGAAATAATGGATCGACATATCGCCTGCGATATTGGAGCTGAGGTGGTTGCCAGGCACATGGCTGTCTTGCTCGATGCGCCACTCGTGCTTCAGCCCTATAGCCGTTTGGTCGTCGACTGCAATCGGCCCGCAGATTCGCCAGGTGCAATACCGGTGGTCAGTGATGGTGTGGCAATTCCCGGCAATCAGACAATGGATTTGCAGCAACGTCGGCAAAGGATCGACGAGATATTCGTCCCGTTCCAAAATGCGGTCTCGGAGTTTTTGGACTCGCGTCGTTGCAAAGCAGCCTTCGCCATACACAGCTTTACACCGGTCCTCGGACCCGCAATACGCAGATGGGACCTGGCCTTTCTCTATCGCTGGGATACTGAAACCTCCCAAGCGTTGGCCGAGGCGGTCGGAAAGCGACAACCCAAAACCAGTATCGGCATGAACGAACCATACGCCGTGGACGATGAAACGGATTGGTTTGTGCCGCATCACTGCGAGCGACGTGGATTGCCACATAGCCTGATCGAAATCAGAAACGACCATCTTGGTTCTGATGCAGCGTGCCGGGATTGGGCGATTCTTCTCTCAGAGGCGATTGAACGGGTTCTTGGGGGCGGTGGCAAATGAGCCTATCAAGGGACATACCGCTCATACCTGATCAGTCTGCGCTGCTTTTTATCGACGTGCAGAATTATTGTGCCCATCGGGATGGATCGGAGTTCGACGGTCTCTCCAAGTCAGAGTTCGATACCAAATACGGTTGGTATTTCGAGCAACTTGAAAGTTGCGTGGTCAGCAACATGCAGCGGCTGCAGGAGGCCTGCCGATCGGCCGGCGTCGAGGTCCTCTATACAACGATTGAAAGCCTGACCAAAGATGGGCGGGATCGAAGCCTCGACTACAAGATTACCGGCTTCAATGTGCCAAAGGGATCGTGGGACGGAAAGGTGATTGATCAAATCGCCCCGACCGACGATGAAATTTGGCTGCCGAAGGGATCGTCGTCGGTATTTGTGTCCACCAACATTGATTACATCCTGCGCAATCTTGGAATTCGCCAGCTTGTTATCTCCGGTTTGATTACAGATCAGTGCGTTGAAAGCGCCATTCGGGACGCCTGTGATCTTGGATATCTGGTCACACAGGTCACCGATGCTTGCACGACCTATTCCAAAACAAGGCACGACAATTCGCTTGCGGCAATAAGGGGCTATTGCCGGCAACTATCGACTGACGCGCTCCTCGCGGAGTTAGGGAGGATACATCATGACTGACGCTGCACAAAAGGTATGGGCCGAAATCGACAAGGATCCGAACTTCGTTGTCGAACTGACCCAGCAATTGGTTCAGATCCCCTCCGTCAATCCGAAGTTTCATGTTGAACAAGGGTTAAACCGCGAATCCGATGTTCAGAATGTCATTCAGCATCAGCTGGAAAGCGACGGATTCAGAACAGATCGATGGGATGTGTTCCCTGATCGACCAAACGTGATCGGTGAATGGGAGGGATCCGATGACAGGAGCCTGATCCTCTGCGGACATATCGATGTCGTTCCGGTGGGCGATTCGTCTGCATGGAAAAGAAATCCGTTCAGTGGGGAAATTGATACCGGCCGCATTTGGGGACGGGGCGCTGTCGATATGAAGGGTGGTGTCGCCGCCTGCATTGCGGCTGCACGCACAATCAAAAAGGCCGGCATAGAGCTTGATGGACGGCTTGCAATTCACAGTGTCGTCGATGAGGAGGCCGGCGGATTTGGCGCAATGGACCTTGTCAAAAACAAAAAACTGGCCAAGCGGGCAATCATTGCCGAACCGACTTGGGGCAAAATAGTGCCAGCCGAGGGCGGCCTCAGTTGGGTACGAGTTACGATATTCGGTAGACAAGCTCATGCGGGGTGGCGGTTCAATGAATTATGGCCGCAGCCACATACCGAAGACAGAATCGAGCCCGGTGTGAATGCGATCGAACTTGCAACCCGGTTCTTGAATGCACTGCGGGAATTCGAAGCATCGCGCTGCCGCAACCATTGGCATCCGCTCGTGCCTGCCGGCCTGGCGACGATCAATCCAGGCGTGATCCGCGGCGGGGCGGGGATGGGCGAGGACGGCAACCCGGTGATCATGACCAATGCTGCCATGATCTCGGATGTCGTCACTATCGATCTTGACTACAAATTTATGCCGGATGAGAAGTTCGATGACGTTAAGAAGGAATTTGAGGAATTCGTCGCCAACTTCGCGGCAATGGATCCTTGGATGCGGGAGAACCCGCCCAAAATCCTTTGGGATCTTTTTGACCTCAATTTCCCACCGATGAATACGCCGGTCGATCACCCGCTAACCCAGTCGCTGTTCAAGCGAGCTTCACAAATTCAAGTAAAAACTCCGGAAATAAAGGGGTTTGAAGCGGTTACAGATGCCGCTCACTATGCCGGCGCAGGCGTGGATTCGGTGATTTACGGACCGAGTGGAGACGGATTCCACGGAAACGACGAATGTGTCGAAATCGACAGTCTGATCGAAGCGACGAAGGTCATCGCGGCAGCGGTGATCGATAATTGCGGCACTAAGTAAATTAGCAAATCAAAGCAATGTGACAGGAGGATACGATGCTAAACAGGCGAATTTTGATAGGCGCGGCTTCAGCGCTCGCACTTTCATTTTCGGGGGCGATTGCCCAGGCAGACGTCATCAAGATCGGGGTACTGGCGCCGGTGACCGGCAAGGCCGCGGCTGATGGGCAGGAGATGGTGAACGGCGCTCAATTGGCGGTCGATGAACTCAATGCTGCTGGCGGCGTGGCCGGACATACGTTCGAGCTGGCGGTTGGCGATGTCGGCGACGCCAGCGCGGACGCAGTTGCGACTGCAGCCGAGCGCCTGCTTGGTGACCGCGCAATGGGCGCGATCATGACCGGCTATGCTTCGGGATCGAATTTCGAAATCGAGATGATGGCCGAACAGGATATGGTCTACATGATATCGGCCAATTCCGCACAGACAGAGGGTATCATCAAGCCGAATCCGGATGACTTTGGTACGGTATGGTCGATGACCCCATCATATGCCGGCTACAATACGGAGATCGTGCCGGTGATCGAGGGACTTGGAGCTGATGGCAAGCTGACACTGCCGAACAAGAAGGTCGCTATCATCGCGTCGGACAATCCTTATTCCAAAGGAATTGCCGATGGTATGGTTGAATCATTCAAGGGCGCCGGATGGGAGGTCACCGAAAACGA
Source organism: Rhizobiaceae bacterium (assembly GCA_963669285.2). Classification (GTDB taxonomy): domain Bacteria; phylum Pseudomonadota; class Alphaproteobacteria; order Rhizobiales; family Rhizobiaceae; genus JAWKWH01. Next base: position 87,883 of record CAXXSI010000011.1, read on the forward strand.
CCTGCTGCCATTCGGCGAGATCAATGACTGGCGGGCTTTTCTTGCCAAAATCAGGCAAAATCCTCCGGCGGTATTGATCAATACTGACTATGTTTCGGCTAATGCAGCGACCTTTATGACCCAATTCATGGAAGACCCGACCAACAGTCTGGTGTTTATCCAATATGCGCCGTCGGTTCCTGAGTTTCTCGAATTGACTAAGGAAAAGTCCAGCGGCGTCGTCTACAATCTGCTTGGCGGTGTTCTCAACACGCCGACAAATCCGCGCGCGGCAGAGGTGTTAGGAAAATACAAGGCCGCCTTCGGCAACGAGCCGGGCACCTACGGACCGGCGCTATACGAACAGGTTCTGATCTATGCCGACGCGCTTGCGAAAGTTGGCGATCCGTCAAAGCGTGCCGCGATCGGAGCGGAAATCGGCAAGACCAGCAAACAGACCGCAATGGGCAAAATTCAATTTGATCCGGCTACCCACCTCTCGGTTCAGAGCAACGATGGCGTTCCGATTCAGTTCTACCAGATCAGGGATGGCGAACGTTTCCTGTTTTATCCTGATCAATACGCCACCGGCGAATTCGCCCAGCCGTCGTGGATGAAGTGATGCCGACATTGGATGAGGCCGCCTTACCGGCGGCCTCGATATCGGGAGCCAAATGTCAAATCCAATTCTCCAGACAATAGGGTCGTGCAAGACATTTGGAGGCCTGAAAGCGGTCAACAATGTATCGTTTTCGGTCGACCAGGGCGAGATATTCGGTATTGCCGGACCGAATGGCTCCGGCAAGAGTACGCTGTTCAATTTGATGACCGGCATTCCCTATGGACCGACCAGCGGCGAGGTTCGCTTTCAGGGAAACCGGATCGACAAGTGGCCCGCCCATCGAATAGCGCGTGCCGGGCTCTGCCGAACCTTCCAGAAGGATGCGGAGTATCCCGAGCTTACCGCCGATGAGACGCTGCAGATCAGTGCGGTTTACAATGGCCGCAGGGGCGGCCGAGAGGCAATGCGTCAATCAGCCAGGGTGCTTGAACTGGTCGGATTTGCGGCAAAACGGCGACAGATGCGTTCTCATGAATTGTCGGTGTACGAAAAGAAGCAGCTGATGATCGCATCCGCTCTCGTATCACGGCCGGCGGTTCTGATGCTCGATGAACCGGCATCCGGGTTGACGAAGCCGGAGATCGCCAAGCTCGACAATCTGCTCATCGACGTCAACAAGTCAGGCGTTACGATCCTCTTGATCGAGCACGTTCTAAGCCTGCTCTTGTCGGTATCGCAGCGGCTCGTCGTCCTGAACTATGGTGAGATACTCGCCGAGGGCGAACCCGGTGATGTTGTCAAGGATGAAGCGGTAATCGAGGCTTATCTCGGGGGCCGTGGCTGATGGACCATCTACTCAATATTGTCGATGTCACCGCAGGCTATGGAAGTATCACCATATTGCGGGGGATCAGTTTGCATCTGGATCCCGGAGAGTGCATCGGCCTGTTCGGTCCCAACGGGCATGGAAAATCCACACTCCTTCATACGATCTCCGGTCTCATACGTTCAACCTCGGGAACGATTTCATTCGACGGCACCGATATTACTGGTGCGAAGCCACCACAAATCGTCAATTCAGGATTGATCCAGTCGCCCCAGGGCAACACACTTTTCGGAGACATGCAGGTTTTCGAAACTCTCGAACTGGCGGCATTTTCGAGACGGGCACGCAAGGATCGCGAAACGAATATACAAAAGGTTATTGAACTCTTCCCACGCCTCGGCGAGCGAAATACCCAGAAAGCCAAAACGCTTTCGGGCGGCGAGCGCCAGATGCTCTCGATCGGGTGTGCGTTGATGTGCGCACCGCGTCTTTTAATGTTGGATGAACCGACACTTGGGCTCTCTCCTCGATTGAAGGAAGAGCTTGCGGTAGCCGTTGGGAAAATTGCCGAGAGTGGAATTCCGCTTGTCATTGTCGAACAGGATGTCGAGTTCCTGATGTCGCTCGCCGATCGTCTCTACCTTGTCGAACACGGAGAAATCGTTCGGGAAATCGACCGCGCAAACGCACCTGGTCATGATGAGGTTATGCGCCTTTATTTTGGAGAACACACGCATTGACCGAAACTCTGATTGCAACGCTTGTTTCCGGACTTGTACTCGGTTCGCTCTACGCCCTGATGGCGAGCGGATTGAGCGTCGTCTGGACCACGTTGGGCGTCTTCAATTTCTCCCACGGCGCCTTGATGATGGTCGGCGCCTTCATCGCCTGGACCGTCAGCGAAGCGGCAGGTCTCGGTCTGCTGGCCGGTATTACCGCCGGAACGCTCGCAGCCGCGGTCATTGGCGTTATTATCGAGCGGCTCTTGATCCGACCATTTTACGGCAACCGCAACATGCTGCTGATCACCGTGATGACAACGCTTGCCGCGATGATCATTCTGGAAAAGGGAGCGCAGATAATCTGGGGCGCAAGGCTCAAACAATTGCCCCGCCTTATCGATGGCGAAGTATCAGTTTTCGGCACGACAATATCCGCCCATGAAGCGGTTTTGGCCGTTATTGCCCCATTGGTGTTGATCGCCATATGGCGATTTACCGTCAGCACCAGCACTGGCCGGTCTTTGCGTGCCGTGGGACAAAACCAGAATTCAGCGACCTTGATAGGCATCGATGTTCCGGTAGCCTTTGCACTTGCATTTGGCCTTTCGGCCGCGCTTGCCGGGCTGACGGGTGCACTGCTGGGTTCGATCAGGTTCATTACACCGGTCATGGGTGCCGACCCGTTGGTCAAAGCGATGATCGTGGTCATCTTTGGTGGACTTGGAAGCCTTGGCGCGACAGCGGGTGCTGCGTATGTCATCGGAATTATCGAAGCGCTTTTGATATTGTGGCTTGGGCTCTACTGGACACCCTTCGTACTGTTCCTCTTGATGATAATCGTGCTCATATTTCGGCCTAATGGAATATTCGGGAGCGCGGAATGAACCCGGCGCTCAGAAATATTGTCTTGCCGCTGGCCTGTCTCGCAATGTTGGCGCTGGTTCCCGTTTTCGCCATCGATGGATACACGCGCCATTTGTTCGTCATTGCCTTCATCTACGCGATCATCGCCTCGAACTGGAATTTGAGCCTTGGCCATTGTGGTGTCTTCAACTTCGGACATTTGAGTTTTTTCGGGGTTGGCGTTTACACCACGGCTATCGCCGCCAAGACATTTGACGTGAACCCCTGGCTCGCAATTCTATTTGCTGGAGTGACTGCGGCGATTGCGGCTTTCCTTGTCGCAGCCCCGGTTGCAAGACTGAAGGGCATTTATGTCGTTTTAGTCACCTTCGCATTCAGTCAGCTGGCGATGCAGCTTGTGCTGAGCCAGTCGTATATCACCGGCGGTGCCGAGGGGATTGTTCGCATTCCATATCTCCGGCTCGGGGACTATTCGTTCCTGAAAGACTACAAGCTCGGCTACTACTATGTCGGTCTCGGATTATTGGTTATCTCAACGCTATTCCTGCTGGCGGTGACAAATTCGCCGTTCGGCAAGTCGCTTAAGGCGGTACGGGATGCGGAGGATTATGCAGCCGCTCGAGGCATCTCGGTGTCACGGCAGCGGGTTCTCGTGATTGTATTGAGCGCGATCTTCACGGGAATTGCGGGCGGGTTTTACGCCATCTATCTACGGGTTGCATCACCGGAGGTATTCGGTTTCGGAACCCTGTCGCTTGCACTGTCGATGGTGTTGATTGGCGGCGCAGGAACCACCTATGGCCCGATTGTGGCTGCACTTGCCCTGACATTTGCAACCGAATCTCTGGCCGGCCTACGTGGCTTCGAGGAAGCGCGGTTTATCGTTGTTGCCGTTGCAATGATCCTTGTTCTACGGCTCGCACCCGGCGGTCTTCTGGGCCTTCTGGACAAACTGATCCCCGAGAAAAGACAGGAGTGACTCAGAGGATTTTCCAAACTTCCTTCAAGAACCGGTTGAGGTATTCGTCGAAGATATCCGGGCTTTCCCAAAATGGAGCATGACCAACCCCGTCGATCAAGTGCACCTGGTTTTCCCACAAATTGTCGTATGTCAGTGACGTGACGTAATCATTGTTGACGAAGGGTTCGGCGCCGCCGTTGACGATCGCCAGTACCACTGGCGAGTGTTCGGCGATCTCTTTTTGATTGCAGCCTGTGCCGGCAATGAATTTTGAGAGCATCAACTCTCGGGCCCGCCCATCGGTACGCGCCACTGCAGTTCTGAGAAACTCCTCGAACGGCGCATTGACACCGCAGGTCGCGCGTGAATAGGCATCGACTTCCTCGTCTGACATGTGACGCTGGCCTGCCAGGTGCATGTGCTCCGAGGGTTTGAAGCCGGCCGCGACCGCTTCCTCACCCATCCCCACGGGCGGACTACCCGTGATCATCAAGCCGGTCAGCACATCCGATTTTGCGATCACCTCAAGCCCGATATGACCGCCCAACGACCAACCCAACATCGCGAAGCGATTGTGTCCAAGTCCGGACATTAGTTCCAATGCGATATCGGCATAACCTGGCATGGAATATGCGGCATCTGGATCACGAGCATCGTCAGAGTGACCGTGGCCCGGAAGATCCATGGATATGCAATGGAACTTTTCGCCGATCGGTCCTTCCAATTGATTGCGGAACACCTCTTTGCAGGAAGAATTGCCGTGGATCATAAGAATTGGGGGTCCTGATCCGGCACTTTCGGCAATTGCAATGTTGCCTTGCTCCGTTTCGACGAAACGCTCCGCCATGAGGCTGCCTTCTGCGCTGTTTTCACCACACTGATAGTAGCAACCGTTCGAGGATTTGGAAGCGTCGACAGGTTGAATGCAATCCCCGGGATTCAGTTAGCGCGAAACCATTCGTTGGCCTTGCAACTGAGCCGAATGACAGCAATCACCCATTTCTTCCTAACGCCGAGTATTTAGTTGCACACCCGAGATGCCGCTCGGTGTTGGATGAGTTCTTCATGGCGCTCATACACACAAGGCGTGACGAATCCACAATATCGCTGGCGAGGTGGCTAACTGTCTGGGTTATCGCGGTTAGCTCAGATCCAATCAGTCCACGATAAAATGGAAGGCATGTTGATGACGTTGTCCAATGACGGCTTTGCCCCGGCGGACAAACAATCTGATCACTCAGTTGTTCCAAACAAATCAATACTCAGAAACAGCAAGACAACAATGACGAGCGTTGTCTTTCACTCAAAGAATTTGAAAGGAGCTACGGTCAACGGCCGTCCAAGTTCGATACAGTTGCTTACATGATGCTTACACGCGTCAATGCGAACTGAAAATGCAGAATCCTATCTCATTGATTCTATTGGCGATCCCGACAGGATTCGAACCTGTGACCCTCAGATTAGGAATCTGATGCTCTATCCAACTGAGCTACGGGACCGCGCCACCCCATCTATCCGGACATTGGCAGGTCGCGCAAGTGGATGCGATCCCCGGATTGGCGAATATCGGGAACTGGGCCAGGTTTGCCGCAGACCGCCACCGGTCACTGCCGGCGCATCAGGGACAGATAGAAGGTGATGCCGCGTTCGAGATTGTCCACCGAGAGGCGTTCGTTGGTGCCGTGAAGACGGGGCAGGTCGTCGCCGGTGACCAGGAACGGGTTGATGCGATAGGCATTGTCTGCGGCGTCGGCATAATAAGCGGCGTCGGTACGGGCGATGGTCAGACCCGGGACTGAGGCGATGTTGCCGAACGTCTCAAACAGGCTTTGCTCGATGTCGCGGTATCCGCGCGAACCGGTATCCGAAACCGCTGATGGCGGATTGACGACATCGTCCATCACGCGAATTTCAATTTCCTCGTCGTCGATGACTTTGCGAATATGAGCGATGATACTGTCAACCGTGTCGCGCGGATGAATGCGGAAATTGACGGTGGCGACCGCTTCGGTTGCAAGCACATTTGCCTTGTTGGAACCGGATAGCATGGTCGGCGCAGTCGTGGTGCGCAACATGGCATTGGTGGACGGTGATTGCGATAGAAGGCGCACCAGCAATGGGTCGAACACCCAACGATTGGCAAAGATCACGCGGCGCGAAAGCGAGAAATGTCGGCCGAGTTGATCGAAAAAAGCCTCCGAAAGTCCGCTCAGGCCGCCGGGTACGGGATTTCCCTGCAGGCGCACGACCGCTTCAGCTAGCCTGCTGACCGCCGTCGTATGTGGCGGCATCGATGAATGTCCGCCGGTGCCCTTTGCCACAAGTTGCAGGGTCACGCTGCCCTTCTCCGCTACGTTGACGCTGGCTACCGGGACATCCAGACCGGGAATGACGTCTTCAAATACAAACGAGCCCTCATCGAGCACCCAGGCGAGCTGGGACGCCGTTCTGCTTAAGGATGCGCGGCAATGGCCTTGGCGGCGTTGTGGGTGACTTCCTCATCGTGGGCAAAGCTCAGATAGATTGTTCGTTCAGGTGTGAATCCCTCGCTGATCAGCGTCTCGGCGGCGGTCATGATCGATATCAGTGCGCCTTTGTTGTCCAGTGCTCCGCGTCCCCAGACAAAGCCGTTGGCGATGTCTCCCGCAAACGGCGGATGATCCCAGCGGTCAAGCCCGTCGGGCGGAACCGGAACCACGTCGTAATGGGCTGCCAAAAGGATGGGTTGCAAATCGCCGTCCGAACCGTTCCATTTGTAGAGCGGTGTGTTCGCTTCGATCATGGTTCGTTCCATTGTGCCATGCACGATCGGATAAGTCTGTCGAAGAAACTCCTGGAACCGGTCGAAATCGGGATGGCCGGGAACTGTGGAATCAGTTTCCAGTTGTATCGCCTGAGACAGGTTTTGCGCCGCTGCCTCGGTGTCGATGGAAAATGCCGCCAGTTCGATGTCTGCCGTTTGGCTGGGCACGTAACGGATCGTGTTGAACCCGACGACTGCGATTGCAATCAGCGCCAAGATTCCCAGACCCGCCGCAATCCGTTTTACCATGCGTATCACCAGCCCATCCGTTTTGCTCGAAGTGTTGGTCCATATTGCTAGTTCGGAACACCAAACCTACGGGAACCGGTAATTGGATCAACTTGTTTGTTGGTTACGGGAAGGCGCATTTGATCAATTGATCGAACCGTAATTTGGACTTTGCGACCGTTTGCAACAATGCATGGCAGGATTGCATTTCCGAGCCTTCAACCGCCCCGGTGCAAGTGCCATGTTCAGTCAAACAAAAAGGAGAAAAACAATGGCAAACAACCGTTTGAGAAGGCTGGCCTCAGAATTTGCGGATGCATTTCGCGGGCCTTCCCGCCGGCAACTGGAAAACGATTACTTGAACAGCTCCGTGTCGATATCTGATCTGGAGCGCCGTATGGGTGAAATCGACCGCGGCAAATTTCGCACCTTCTGAATTCCTATCATGATCGATGGCAGGATCGTCGTAGAATGGTCTTGCCCTTTTTCCCGCTGCTGATACTGGATTGGACACCGCCAACAAAGCGACGGGACAAACTATGCGGCGATCGATATTGCACACAGACGCCGGCCTGACCAAGGTGTCGATTTGAACGCCGGTGATGCGCCGACGTCTTCGCGCTACGCAGCGTTTCGGCATGGTGCCTATGCCCGCTTCTTCGCGGCCCGCTTCCTGGCGACATTTTCCACCCAGATTGTTTCGGTCGCGGTCGGCTGGCAGATCTACGACCTGACACGCGATCCCTTCGATCTCGGCCTGGTTGGTCTAATCCAGTTTGCGCCATCCCTGCTGCTGGTGCTGGTCACCGGCGCGTCCGCCGACAAATTCGGGCGCCGACTGATCATGGGTCTGTCAGCGTCGTTGGAAGCCATTTGCGCCGCCGCCATCCTGATCCTGACTATTCGCGGACTGAGTTCACCGGCACCCGTTTTTGCCGTGCTCGCAGTTTTTGGTATTGCGCGGGCATTCTTTGCGCCGGCGTCAGGTGCACTTGTTGCCAATCTGGTGCCGGCGAAGGATTTTGCCAACGCTGTGGCCTGGAATTCGTCGGCCTGGCAGACGGCGACGATCGTCGGTCCAGTTGCCGGCGGCCTGCTCTACGGGATTGCAGCTGAGGCCGCCTATGCGGTGGCGGCGGTCTTCATGGCGGTGTCATCGGTGTTGGTTTTTTCAATTCCAAAACCGCATCAACGCATCGAGCACGAAGGCGCTTCCGTCAAAACGCTGTTCGCCGGTTTTCGCTACATCTGGCATGAGAAAGTGGTTCTCGGCGCAATCTCGCTCGATCTGTTTGCGGTGCTGCTCGGTGGCGCGGTTGCGCTGATGCCGGTCTACGCGCGCGACATTCTCGAACTGGGGCCCTGGGGTCTGGGTCTGTTGAGGTCGGCTCCAGGTATCGGAGCCGTCACCATGGCGATGTGGCTGACGGGACACTCGATCCGTGATCATGCCGGTCTGATGATGTTTGCCGGCGTCGTCCTGTTCGGTGTTTTCACGATCGTGTTCGGCGTATCGGTGATGCCATGGCTGTCGATCATTGCGCTTGCCGGTCTTGGCGCTGCTGATATGGTCAGCGTCTACATCCGTGAGACGCTCATTCAATTGTGGACACCCGATAGGCTGCGCGGGCGGGTCAATGCCGTCAACATGGTGTTCATCGGCGCCTCGAACGAATTGGGAGAATTCAGGGCCGGGACAATGGCTGCCTTCATCGGCACGGTGCCGGCGGTGGTCTTTGGGGGCGTCGGCGCTGTCGCCATTGCCGGTATGTGGGCCTATCTCTTTCCAGCTCTCAGGAAGGCACGGCACCTGGATGGCCGGACATGACAGCGGCTGAAGACGGCTCGAAGACCCTGTCCAGAAAGGCGTCGAGCCACATGCGCAGGCGCCCGTCCCAGACCAACCGGCCGTGAAGATGCTCTCGTCCGATCTGGGCGTTGGGGAGGCTGAATCGCTCCGCACCGCGAACGATCCAGCGCTGCATCATCACTCGGGTGAGTTCGGCATGAAACTGGACAGCCCATGCGTTCTTACTGTAGCGAAACGCCTGGTTGGGATAGTGGTCGGCTGTTGCCAGAAGGGTTGCACCCGCCGGTAACGTAAAACCCTCGCGATGAAACTGATAGGTCATCTCCGGCCAATCCATCAGGGCTTTGCCTGCATCGGTGGCCTGCAGAGGGTACCAGCCAACTTCGACGATTCCATCGGGATGCTCTGTCACCGCGCCGCCAAGATGATTGACCAACATCTGCGCGCCGAGACAAATTCCGAGAAACGGTTTGTCTTCGGCCAGCGGTACCGCGAGCCAGTCGGTTTCACGCTTAACGAATTCGTCGGAATCATTGGCGCTCATGGGGCCGCCAAATATCACCGCCCCGGCATGATCGGCCAGGGTCTCCGGTAATTGTTCGCCTAGCGGTGGCCTGCAGATATCGAGTGTAAATCCTTTGGCCTGAAGCATCTGCCCAACCCGACCCGGGCTGGATAGCTCCTGGTGCAGGACAATCAGAACCTTGGGCCGCAAAACCGGAGCGTTCATTTGCTGTCTCGCAGGCCAACCGCCGCTTCCACGCTTCGCCGCAGCGCGACCCGTTCGGCGCGCTCGACACCGATCAGTTCGGCCACGCGCCAGACGACATTTTCCTCAAGCTCGTGGCGTTCGCCATCGGCATAGACAATCTCCCACAAAATGCGGATGAAATTCGATCGCGCGACCGTGTCAAGATTGCGTTTCAGAACGCTGGTAAATGCATACAGATCGATTGCTTCTCGGTCGGCCGCTTCTCCGGCATGCAGGATCTTGTTCAAATCGTCGTCGTCGATGGCATAGGTTTCGACCAGCATCTGGCTCAGCCGGTCCCGTTCGACAGCCTGGCGCACTCCGTCGGCATCCATAACGTGAAACATCAGCGCTGCCGCAGCGATGCGCGGGTCATCAGGATTTTTCCGCGCACGCGCGTCGTCGCCTGCTGGCAGGTCGCGGAGGAAATTGATCAGTCTGTCAATCATGTTGCCGCTGGAAAATATGAAAAAGCACGACCGCTTCTATCGCAACACGGCTGGTCAAAACAACCGGAAGCGTCCCGGGGCTTCCTTGTCCGCCGGATCTTTTTCGACGCCCGGATCATCGGGAATTGGTTGCAGAGGCACGGTATCGCTTTCGTCTGCGATGTCAGCCGCATCTGCATCGTCGACGGCAGGTGCCGGGGTTTGGTGAGCTTCCGGAGCTGTTGCGCCATCGGCCTTAATTTCTTCGTTCTCTTCCGGCCGGTCGTCATCTTCCTGGCGGCTCGTGTCCGTGTCCGGCTCATCCGCCTTGTCGGCAACATCTTCCTCCACTGCCGGCTCGGCGGCCTGCAGATCTTCTTCAGTCGCTTGATCCGGGGCGGCTTCAACTACGGCGACCGGCTCAGCCTCGACAACGATTGCCTCCGGCCCGGCATCTTTGCCTGAATCAGGTTCCGGAATAATCGGAATTTCGGCAAACACATCACTATCTTCTGCTTCTATAACGGAACCCAACCGCTCGACCGGGACTTTCCATTCGAAGGCACCGAGTACCCCGGTTATCGGCGAAACAGGCGCCCAATGTTCGGAGACGTAGCCATCGGCAGTCCAGGCGGGATCGCGCGGCGCGCGAACGGCTTTTGACAGCCAATGGCGCACGCGCCCCTGATCACCGGTCTCGTTTTCCTCAATATCGGCCAGCAGCAAATAGGCACTCTCGCGGGGCTCGAGTTTGATCGCCGCTTCGAGTGCTTCGCGCGCCATCGTGAATTCACCGGCACCGTTTGCGGCGCGCGCAACGGCCATAGCAGATTCGACATGGTTCTTTCGCAATGACTGCAGCCTGCGTGCCCGCTTCAACCGGTCATGCGTCGAATCTCCGGAACGCGCATGTACGTAGATTTCCGCAATCTCCGGATGGGGATTTTTCTTCCAGATCGATTCGAGGATCTTCGTTCCCTTACGTATTTCGCCTTGACGATAGAGCGCTCTGCCGGAGGCAACGGCGGCGGGTACGAAATCCGGCATCAGTTTGTGGGCTTCCAGGGCGACATTGCGCGCAAGGGCGGGGTCGGTATCCAGAACATCAATTGATCTGGCTGTCAGCAAAACGGCGCGGCGGCGGTCGGCATCTTCCCGGGAGATCTGCTTTGTCGAAAGCTGACTATCGAGCAATTTCAAGGCGCCATCCCAGTTTTGCTCCATGGTTCGCGTCTCGATTGCGGCATTGGAGGCCCAGATCAGCTGTGGTGCGCTATCAGCGGCTTGCTCTGCGTAGTGCCGGGCGGCATCGCGTTCTCCCATGCGCTGTGCTTCAAGGTAGAGCCCACGCAAGCCGAGCAGCCGGGTTTCCGGGTCGTCCAGCATTTGTTCGAACTTGTTGCGGGCGTCTTCGTGTTTTCCTTCCAGCAGCATGGTTTGCGCATCGAGAAGATGCAAAAGCGGCTCTTGATCAGAACTCAGCAAACCCGAAACCTGTTTGCGCATCTTGTGTGCCAGACCGGTGTCTCCTGATCCGGCCGCGATCAATCCCGTCGACAACGATTGATAGCCGCGGTCACGGCGGCGCGCCCTGAAGTAACGATTTACCGCGCGCGGACTGTTCCAGATGCTTTTGATTACCCACCAGGCAATCATGACCAAGGCAACGACTGCAACGCCGGCCACGGCAGCCACCATCAAGGTGATCTCGTACTGGTAGCCACTGAACGTAATGACCAGCTCGCCGGGGCGGTCTGCGAGCCACGCAAAACCCACGCCGAGGCAGAAGACAACGAAAAGAAAAAGCAGGATGCGGATCATGAAAAACGAACTCCGGAACGCGGGACTATGATGGCTTCAAGGCAGCAGCAAGCGCCTTGTCGACCAGATCATCGGCTTTCATGCGGGCCTCGATCTTTGAAGCGAAGCCCTCGCCGGCGCTTTTCGCAGCCTCGGGAAGGCCGCCGAACTCGGTCAAGGCACGCACGTAGTCGTTGCCGTTTACTGCGACTTCCATGCGGGCAATGATCGCGGCGGGTGTATCGCCCTCGACCATTCCGATCGGGCGCACCTTGATCAGCGATTGCGCGCTGGAAAGCAATCGCTGGAAAAATCCGGCGTCTGGATCGGATACGTTGAGCGCGGCGATCATTCGGTCGGCGGCAGCTCCCATTTCGGCAATGATATCTGCCCTTGTCGGAACGCCGCTGGCCGCGAGATCACGCAGCGCCTCGATTTCCGGCGCACCGGGCGCGACCGCCGCATAGGTCTCCAGTTCCGACATGAAGGGAAGACCGCGGTCGATTGCCGACTTCAAAGCCGCAGCAGCAATCGCAATCGCGACTTCCGGATTGGCCGCCTGTTGATCGATCCGCTCGGCCAGTGCGTCCACCTTGCTTTCCAAAGCCGAGATCGCGGTTGCGCCGCTTTCGGACGACTGGAGTGCCTTGGCCGCGACATCACCAGCCGCCGCCACTTTACCCTCAAGATCAGTGATGCGCTTTTCCAGCGCGATCAGGTTTTCCGGCGTGCCGCCGCTGGCCGGAGGTGCAGTGTCAATCGCCGCAACCTTGTTCTCAAGCTCGTCGAGCCGATCCCTGAGCGCCTGCACCGCCACTTCATCGCCTGCACCGCCACCTTCGAGCGTGCTGCGTAACCCGTCAATCTCTTCTCTCAGGCTTGCAACGTGCTCAGCGTTTGCGGTCAACCTGCCCCCGACATCGGACAATGCTGCCGATATCGCACTTTTTGTGGCTTCCTCGGCGTCGCGTCCGGCGGCATCGATGCCCGCCTGCAATTGCGCCCTCAGATCCGCCAGTTCGCCTTGCAATGCCGACAATTGGGAAGTCGATGCACCCTTGTCGCTCCAAGGTCCGACCCATCCCATGGCCGCACCACCGCCGAGAACCAGAACACCGCCGATCAAACCCGCTGCGACGAGGCCAGTTATGGAAGTGCGGCCGCTGTCAACTTTTTCGGGTTTGCTTGCGACGGCATCGGCGGATGGATCTTCGGCAATCGGCTGAGAAGCATCTGTGGATCCCTCAGGTGTTGCCGATCCGCTTTCATCCGACACGTCTGACGGTGAGTCCTTCGTAGCCGCATCCTGCTTGACCGGCTTTTCGGGTTCGTGATCGATTGTTACCGGCTTCCTGCTCGATTTCGAGTGCCTTGTACGCGGCGTTTTTACCATTTTGAGTTCCGATAGTGGTCAAATTTCCTGCGGCTATGATTCCAAGACCCGCCTTTGCCGATCCTCCTAGCATATTGGGCGCCGCTACCAAGGGCCTATGGCGTCGCAGCCTGACTATCGGTTTGCCAAAACCTCCAGAATGCCAGACTCGCTTGGATTCGGTGCAACGCTCACCTTGACACCACGCAGTTGGCGAAAATCGGCAGTCACACGATTTGAGATACAGTAAATTGTTGAATCTTTTAGGTATTTTGAAACAGCATCTTGCGTCATGAGATCGCGAACCTGGCGCGCTGCGATCGCAGATAGAACCAGAATCGCATTGATGGGTTTCTCACCGATTGTCTCAGAAATATAGTCAGTTGCATAACTGATTTGTAGTGTATCATAGACCTCGACAACTGTGACATCGAAACCCAACCGGCCAAGACCCCGTTCCGTCCCAGCCATTCTCACCCTGCCGCAAACGAATAGGACAGGCGTGGCCGGTGCGTATTGTTGGGCAAGTGCCTGCAGGAGGTTTTCGGAGTCGGTGGCAGTGGTTCGAACGTCAAGACCGTTGGTGATCGCGGCATCAGCTGTTCTTTGTCCAACGACATGACAGGGAAGCTCGGATACCCTTCGATGCAGTGAAACAGGCATGTGGGAGACCGCACTTGCACTGGTTATCACCACTCCGGCAAACCCCTTGGTGGAAGGTATGGGGTTGGGTGTGACAGGGACAATGCGGCTTAGCGGCAATATTACCGGTTCATGGCCCATCAGGCGCAATTTTTCGGCAGTTCCGGACGCGTCAGGCTCCGGACGGGTTACCAACACTCGCAATGGTCAACTCCAACTATCGAAAAACGTTGTTCCCGCCTCGGAGCGCACTTTCTCGCCTGCGGTCTGACCAATGCCGGCGGCATCGGCAATGCGGCCACCACCTGAAACCAAGTGAGACGTCTGCCCATCGGGGGTCAGTATCATGCCGTTGAACGCCAATTCTTCGCCATCCAAGCGGGCAAGCCCGGCAATTGGCGTGCGGCACGATCCGTCGAGTGCCGCAAGGAATGCCCGTTCACAGTCAAGGGCGGTCGCGGTAGCAGGATGATTGATCGCCTCAAGCAGGTCCGACACACGGTCGTTGCCCGATCGTTGCTCGATACAGATTGCTCCCTGGCCGGGTGCAGGCGGAAATCTGTCTGTGTCGAGCAGTTCCGTGATTATCTTGGTCATACCCAGGCGCGTCAGGCCCGCATTGGCGAGCAATGTTGCGTCGGCGACACCGTCTTCAAGTTTTTTTAGACGGGTTTGAACATTGCCGCGAAATTGTTCCACCTTCAGATCCGGTCTCAATTTGCGGATCAGGGCTTGCCGGCGCAGCGACGATGATCCGACCGTCGCTGCATGCGGCAGTTCCTGCAGCGTGTTGCTGGCACGGCCGATAAAGGCGTCGCGAACGTCCTCGCGTTCCAGATAACAGGAGAGTTCAAGCCCGTCAGGCAAAACGGTCGGCATATCCTTGGCGGAATGAACCGCAATATCGATACGGCCGTCGAGAAGCGCCTCTTCGATTTCCTTGGTGAAGAGCCCCTTGCCCCCCACTTCCGACAGCGGCCGGTTTTGGATTCGGTCGCCGGCGGTCGAGATCACTTCAATTTCAATGGCTTCTTCGGGCATGCCGTGGGCAGCCATCAATCGATTACGGGTTTCGTTGGCCTGAGCCAACGCAAGCGGGCTGCCGCGTGTTCCAATCCGCAAGACGTCTGTTTGCATGGCGGGGTGTCCGTGATAATTCCCGGTTGTCCTAACGGGGAAATTGTCAGACGGCAATCCGGTCATGATCAAAGCGGCCGAAAGAATTACTGTGCTCGGTATCGAGACGAGCTGCGATGAAACGGCGGCCGCCGTTGTTCGCGCGCGTAACGGTGCATGCGATGCCGAGATTTTGTCGAACGCAGTCTTCAGCCAGATCGAGGCGCATGCCGCCTTTGGCGGGGTGGTTCCGGAAATTGCGGCCCGCGCGCATGTTGAAAAGCTGGATGGCATCATTCAGACCGCGCTTGGGGAGGCCGGAACGTCCCTGGAAGATATCGACGCAATTGGGGTTACCGCCGGACCTGGCTTGATCGGCGGACTGATAGCCGGGTTGATGGAGGCAAAGGCGATTGCCGCAGCAACGGGTAAGCCGCTTTTTCCGATCAACCACCTTGAGGGACATGCACTGACGGCCCGGTTGACCAACGCGGTGCAGTTTCCCTACCTGCTGCTGCTTGTTTCCGGCGGTCACACCCAAGTGATTGCGGTTGAAAGTGTCGGACGCTACCGCCGTTTGGCGACGACGATCGACGACGCCCTTGGTGAGGCGTTTGACAAAACCGCCAAACTGCTTGGTTTACCCCATCCGGGAGGTCCAAGCGTTGAGCGAGCCGCAGTCGATGGCAATGCAGGGCGTTTTTCGTTTCCGAGACCGCTCCGGGGCGATGATCGGCCCGATTTTTCCTTTTCCGGGTTGAAAACTGCGGTCAGGCAAGCAGCCAAAGAGACAGCACCGCTCAGTAAAACCGATGTGGCTGATATTTGCGCTTCATTTCAGCAAGCCGTTGTCGACACGCTCCATGAACGGGTCGGATGCAGTCTCCAACGGTTTCGCAAGTCGTATCCCGACCTTGGTGAGCCGGTGTTGGTGGCCGCGGGTGGCGTTGCTGCAAATGAGGCACTTCGACAGGGGCTCGAATCGCTTTGCGCAGAATACGGATATCGCTTTGTCGCCCCGCCGCTGGCGCTTTGTTCGGACAATGCGGTGATGATTGCATATGCGGCAGCTGAACGCCTGCTGGCCGGCTTGACGCCGCAAGACGCCATGGCTGCGACACCAAAACCACGCTGGCCGCTGGATGAACTCGCCGAACCTCTGCTAGGATCAGGCAAGCGGGGGGCCAAAGCGTGAGTTCAAAGTTGAGCAAAAATAGGAAAATAGCCGTCCTTGGTGGCGGTGCATGGGGCACTGCACTGGCCCATAGCCAATGTCTCGGCGGGAACGATACCGTCCTGTGGGCGCGCGATCGCGCCACGGTAGCGCAGATTACCGCTTCACATGAGAATTTCCGGTATCTGCCGGGGGTAAGTCTGGCAGCCACGCTGACAGCTACGGCAAATGCGGGCGAAGCCATGACAGATGCGGCATGCCTACTGATCGCCATCCCGGCACAGGTCCTACGCGCCGTGATCGAGGAATTGGCGGAACACGTCCCCGCAGGCACGCCCGTTGTCTTATGCGCAAAAGGGATAGAACGGGAAACCGGCAAATTGCCATCGCAAATCGCCAAGGAATTTTTGCCCGACAATCCTGTCTGCGCGCTGTCGGGTCCAAGCTTCGCGGTGGATGTTGCCCGTGGCCTGCCGACGGCGGTGACCGTCGCCGCACAGTGCGGTGATCTGGCGCATGAGCTTGCCGGCGTGCTATCGGCGCCGAACCTGCGTTGCTATTCAAGTGATGACCTGACAGGTGTCGAGATTGGCGGCGCGTTGAAAAATGTGCTCGCGATTGCAGCCGGAATTGTGTCGGGCGCCGGGCTGGGCGACAGCGCACAGGCCGCGCTGATAACCCGCGGATTTGTCGAATTACGCCGCGTCGGGGCAGCGCTCGGCGCGAGACCGGAAACCCTGATGGGATTGTCCGGTCTGGGAGATTTGATTCTGACTTGCGGTTCTCCGAAATCGCGGAACTATTCATATGGCCTGGCGCTTGGGCGCAACGAACCGGTCGAAGGCCTGCCATTGGCGGAAGGCGTTGCCACAGCAGGGATTGCAGCGCGACTTGCCGATGAGCGAAGTATTGAAGCGCCAATCATCACCGCCGTGGCGGAAGTGCTCGACGGAACGCTCGCGGTTAGAGATGCGGTCACCGGGTTGATGGCCCGGCCGTTGAAGGCGGAAACCGTCTGAATCATTGAGGGAGAAATACATGGCCTATTGGCTGTTCAAATCGGAGCCGGGTGCCTGGTCGTGGGAAGATCAAAAGAAAATGGGTGATGCCGGCCAGGAGTGGGATGGGGTGCGCAACTACCAGGCACGCAACAATATGCGGACGATGGAGCTCGGCGACCACGGTTTCTTCTACCATTCGGTCAAGGAAACCAGAATCGTCGGCATCGTCGAAGTCTGTGCGCTCGCGCATCCGGATTCGACCACTGACGACGAACGCTGGGAATGTGTCGATATCCGGGCCGTCGAAGATATACCCAATCCGGTCACGCTGGCGGACATCAAGACAAATGAAAAACTGGCCGATATGGTTCTGGTCAACAATTCACGGCTGTCGGTGCAGCCGGTGACTGAAGCCGAATGGGCCGAGGTCTGCCGGATGGGCGGGCTAAAAGGCTGAGCCGCGATTGGATACCAGCAATTGAAGGATAATCGCCGCCAATCCGATTCATCGGTCGATCTCGATATGGCTGGTTTCATCCGGCAGAACACCGAGATATCCGCCCCTCCCCATGTGCCGGAAATCCGCCTGCACTTGGCGACGGAGCTCAATCCGCTTTGGCACAAAACCGAATATGAGTTGGAAAAAGCTGGCTTGCCGCCGCCATTCTGGGCGTTTGCATGGGCCGGTGGCCAAGGACTGGCGCGCCATGTTCTCGATCATCCTCAACTGGTCAGGAATAAGGAAATAGTCGATTTTGCCTGCGGGTCCGGCCTGGTCGGAATCGCCGCCGCATTGGCGGGGTGCAAGAACGTGACCTGCGTCGATTCGGACCCGTTTTGCGGTGAAGCGGTAAAACTCAATTCCTTGCTCAACGGTGTTTCCGTCGATTGCAAGATCGCCGACATCGTCGGCGAAGTGATGTCGGCAGATGTCGTCCTTGCCGGTGACGTCTTCTATGATAGGGAGCTTGCCGGGCAGGTGTCGCCTTGGTTTTTGGATTTGGATCGACGAGGAAAAACAATCCTCGTCGGCGATCCGGGCAGAGCCTATCTGCCAACAGACATGCTCAGCGAACTGGCCGTTTACGAAGTCCGATCAACCCGGGAACTGGAGGATTCGGAAATCAAGCGCACAACGGTCTGGCGGTTTTCCTGATCGAACACCATTTCGTCAGCCGCAAATCACATGGGATCTAATCGGACGTCCGGTTCTGTTCAAACCGAGGTATGTCATCGGGAAATTCAAACCATGCGTGCGCTTTTGAAACCCAAAAGTAGGCACTGGGCTTAATCCAACTCGTGTCGTCGAATGTTCCGCCCGCGATCGCGATACCGCGAGGCAGCCGTTCGGGCTTCCACATCACGGTCGTTCCGCAGGTCTTGCAAAAACGGTGAGAGACGATCCTTCCGGAGTCCGAGGTTTGATTATAAATATCAAAATTGTCGGCGCCCGCGGTAATCGAGACATCCTTCCCCTCGAAGAAACACCCTATGCCGAAGGCAGATCCTGTGCGGCGCTGGCAGGCTTTGCAGTGGCAGGCCGCCATTCCGGTTGGCTCTCCGGTGACTTCGTATCGAAACGCTCCACATGCGCAGCCGCCGGTCAATCTCATGATCTCTCCTTTCGTATTCTTCATGATGGGAATGTTTAGCGCTGAACCCTGCGAATTGTCGACTTTCCGGTCGGTGGGTTGATAAGGATGCACTCGCGATTGAAGGGTGAACCCTACAAGAGCGGATGGTTCGATTCTCGACACGTTAAATTAACATGTGTACAATCTTGACCCGTTCATAGAGGATGACACGGGAATGGCTAACAAACCTCCCTTCAGGGCCGATCATGTCGGCAGCTTGCTGCGACCACGATCGGTTGTGGAGGCGCGAAAAAAGCATTTTGAGGACGGTGAACTATCCGCCGATGAGCTCGCTGCGATTGAGAACGAGGCCATACCTGTACTGATAAGGATGCAGGAAGATGTTGGCCTGAAAGCGGTGACGGATGGCGAGGCGAGGCGTTCGTTCTGGCACTACGATTTTCTGGGATCACTGACGGGGCTTGAGTTGGAGGAACGCGAGGAGGGTGTGCAATTTTCTGGCGTCAATCTCCGACCGATCTTCCCGACCATCAAGGGGAAGCTTGATTTCCCTGATGATCATCCGATGCTGGACCACTTCAGTTTTGTTGCCAGCCACACAATGGTTACGCCAAAAATCTCCATTCCGGGCCCCAGCTGTTGTCATTTCCGAACTGAACTGCAGGATATAGCGCCGGCCGAATACCGGGATGCTGATGTTCTGTTTGCTGATATTGCCGCCACATACCGCAAGGCGGTGGCCAAATTTTATGCTGTCGGATGCCGATATCTGCAGATGGATGACATTTTTTTCGCCTATCTGTGTGACCCGAAACACCGGGCGCAGAAGACCGCGCAGGGCCAGAACCCAGATTGGCTGATAGAGCGTTATGCGTGGATGATGCACGAAGCGATCAAGGATCGGCCAGACGACATGGTGATCGGCATGCACATGTGCCGGGGCAATTACAAATCGACTTATGCGGCAGAGGGGGCGTATGATCCGGCGGCTGATGTCGTTTTCAACCAGACTGGCGTCGATATTTTCTTCATGGAATACGATACCGAACGTGCCGGCGAATTGGAGCCGCTCTCCCTGCTCGCCAAAGGCCGCCAAAGGGTTATGCCGGGATTCATCACCACAAAAACGGGGGATCTTGAGAGCATTGATGATCTGAAGGCGAAGTTCGAGCAAGCGTCGAAATATGCCGATATCGATCAGCTTGGGATCGCTCCGCAATGCGGGTTCGCATCAACGGAAGAAGGCAATGCGATCAGCTATGACGATCAGCGACGCAAACTGGAACTGGTGGTGAAAACGGCCGAAGCAATTTGGGGCGGGGTGTAGCCCGCACCCATTAAACAGCGATTCATGCAACCAACCGCTGCTCTCCGCCGGCGGGAAGCGCTCAAACAGGCGCGAAATAGGCGCCGATATAGTAGGGCCAGACCAGCAACGCCAACACGCCCTGCCAGAAGGATAGTTTCAGATAGCCGATGGCAAACAGCCAGCCGGCAAACCAGATCAGGCCGAGGCCACCATGTTGTTCGATTTTGATCCGTTGTTTTTCCATGACCGTTCCTGTCCGCTTGAGATCAAAACCGGTATGCCAGCGGCGATGACCGCGCATTGATTCCTATCAACGCCATGCCGCAAAGCATCAGCTGAATATCGCCTGAAGAACGGTTTTAGTTGAAGTCGAATTCGGCGATCACCGGTACATGATCCGATGGACGCTCCCAACTCCGCGCTTCCCGTAGTACATGCAAATGTTTCAGGTTGCCGGCAATGTTTGGCGACGACCAGACGTGATCTAATCGCCGGCCGCGGTCGGAGGCTGCCCAATCGCGCGCGCGATAGCTCCACCAGGTATAGATTTTTTCAGGTGGCGGGATGTGCTGACGCATGAGATCGGACCATCCGCCATTCACCCGCAGATCCTCCAGCGTTTCGGTTTCGACCGGTGTGTGGCTGACGACTTTCAGCAACTGTTTGTGCGACCAGACATCTTCCTCAAGTGGCGCGATGTTGAGGTCGCCAACCAGGACTGAGGCCGTACCGTTTGTGTGATCAGCGCGTACCGAGCGCATTTCCTCGAGAAAATCGAGCTTGTGGCGGAATTTCGGGTTCTTGTCCGCATCGGGCTCGTCGCCGCCGGCCGGAACATAAAAATTGTGCAGCAATACCACCTTGCCGCCGGCGTCAACCTCGACGGAAAGATGCCTGGTGTCTCCCATTTTACAAAATTCGCGGCGTTCGACAGCCTTGATGGGTCGGCGGGAGATCGTCGCCACACCGTGATAGCCCTTTTGGCCATGGATTTCGATATGATCGTATCCCAGTGCTTTCAGCGGTCGAAACGGGAACAGATCATTGGGGCACTTGGTTTCCTGAAGACACAGAACATCAGGCTGGTGAGCGCGTAGAAACTGTTCGACCAGAGGCATGCGCAGGCGAACTGAATTGATGTTCCAGGTGGCGATGGAAAACGACATGAAAAGTAACCCGGCAGGACTTGGATGCCTGAATCTGGCAGGCACCGCAAAGGGTTGCAAGCTTTCGTCCGGTCACGGCCACCGCAATCCGGGCGATCCACAGTTATTTGGGTCCATGACCTAGGCAGGCGGGCTTAGCGGTTATTGCCGATATTGTTGGTTTCAGCCACTTTGCGATAGTCGATCTTGAATATCTTCGGATCGAACTTCACGCCCTGTTTCACATTGAAGATCATTACGGTCGTGTCTTTGCCCTGCGCATCGCGGATCGTCCACTGACGCAATTCGTAGCTCGCCGGATCGAACATCATTGTGATGGTGGAATTGCCAAAAACGGATTTGTCGGCAAGCGTAATCGTCGTCAGGTCGTCCTCTTCCCTGACTTTTTGAACCCGGTCGCCTGATATGTCGATTTTCTCGTCCAACAACAGTTTTAGCGGAGTCTTGGAGAGCGGATACAAATCAGCGGTTTTCAGCTTTTTATTGCTGATCACCACCGATTTCCCGTCCGAAACAACGCGGAAGGCTGACGGTTTTTCATAATTAAAACGAATGCGACCCGGTCGTTCGATAAAAAACTTTCCGCCGGTCTGTTCGCCGCGGGGGCCGAATTGGACAAATTCACCCGTCATGGTTTTGACCGATGCAAAATGATCGGCGATTTGCTGCGCTGTTCCGGCACGCGCGATCGTGCCCGGCAACGGGCCCATGGCCGTGGCGGCGGTAATCATCGCAGTCATCGCAGCCAACAACACGCCGCGACGCACAATGCGTGCCGGTTTGACAAGTTTTTCCATCCAGATGCTCCGTTGCGGCGGGCGGTCAACACCCCCGCGTCCTTTGGCTTCACCTAGTGCCCGATTGGGGCCCAACTTTGGCATGTCTTGTTGCATTTGCAGGATTCTCAAAGTTTGTCTTCTTCGGTCGGAACCAAAATCTCGCGTTTACCCGCGTGATTGGCAGGTCCGATCACGCCTTCTTCTTCCATACGTTCGATGATCGAGGCGGCGCGGTTATAGCCAATGCCCAGACGGCGCTGGATGTAGCTGGTCGACACTTTGCCGTCGCGCAGCACAACCGCCACGGCCTGATCATAGGGATCATCGGATTCGCCGAGATTGGAATTGCCTGATCCGCCGCCGTTCTCATCTTCCCCGTCATCTTCCGTAATAGCGTCGAGATATTGCGGAATACCTTGAAGTTTCAGGTGCTTGACGACTTTTTCGACTTCGTCATCGGATACAAAGGGACCATGAACACGCTGGATGCGCCCGCCACCTGCCATATAGAGCATGTCGCCCATACCCAACAGCTGCTCGGCGCCCTGCTCGCCAAGGATGGTGCGGCTGTCAATTTTGGATGTGACCTGGAAGGAGATGCGCGTCGGGAAATTCGCTTTGATCGTACCGGTGATCACGTCGACGGACGGTCTCTGGGTCGCCATGATGACATGAATGCCTGCAGCGCGGGCCATTTGTGCCAACCGTTGAACGGCGCCTTCGATGTCCTTACCAGCGACCATCATGAGATCGGCCATCTCGTCGATGATCACGACGATGTAAGGCATCGCTGTCAGGTCCAGCTCTTCGGTTTCGTAGATGGCCTCACCGGTTTCCCTGTCAAACCCGGTTTGAACGGTCCGGCTGATGCGCTCGCCCTTTTTCTCCGCCTGCTTAACCCGCTGATTAAAGCCGTCGATATTGCGCACGCCAAGCTTGGACATCTTGCGATAGCGCTCTTCCATTTCGCGGACGGTCCATTTCAGAGCGACGACGGCCTTTTTCGGGTCTGTGACAACCGGCGTCAGCAGATGCGGGATACCGTCATAGACAGACAGTTCCAGCATCTTCGGATCGATCATGATCAGGCGGCATTGCTCCGGCGTCATGCGATAAAGCAATGACAGGATCATCGTGTTGATCGCCACTGACTTGCCCGAGCCGGTGGTACCGGCAACCAGGACATGCGGCATTTTGGCGAGATCGGCGATCACGGCCTCGCCATTGATGGTTTTACCCAGTGCGAGGCCCAATTTGGCCTTCATGTTCTCATAGTCGCGGCTTGCCAGGATCTCGCGCAGAAACACGGTTTCGCGATTGGCATTCGGCAGTTCAATACCGATGGCATTGCGGCCTGGAACGACGGCGACGCGGGTTGCAATCGCGCTCATGGAGCGGGCGATGTCATCAGCAAGTCCGATTACCCGTGAGGATTTGATGCCGGGCGCGGGTTCAAGTTCATACAGGGTGACAACCGGTCCTGGGCGTACATGAATAATCTCTCCCTTGACGCCGAAATCTTCCAGAACGCCCTCAAGCAAACGGGCATTCTGCTCCAGGGCGTCCTTCGACATTGCCGGGGTTTTTCCCGTCGCTTTTACCTCGCTGAGAAAGTGCAGCGCCGGCATCTCGAACTCGCCTGTGCCTATCAGCGAGGTCTGCGCCTCGCGGGTAACCCGTGTCCCGGGTTTGGGTCGTGGCGCCGGCTGGTCTACGCGCGCCGCTGGCTTGGCGCCGATGGAAAAATCCTCGGTTTCGTCGTCAATCACAGGAATGTCGAATGGCGCTTCCGACTGGCCGGCTTCAAATTCCGGCTCGATGCGATCGCCGGCAAAGTTCGTGACAAATTCTTCAATGCCATCTGCGAGGTGATCGCGGTTGGGAGTAGATGCGACGCTCTGACCGATCCGTTTCCGTTTCCAACCCCACCATCTCGTAGCCAGCGCGCAAAGCGAGTACCACCAGTG
The DNA here is from genome assembly GCA_963669285.2 of Rhizobiaceae bacterium. Lineage (GTDB taxonomy): Bacteria > Pseudomonadota > Alphaproteobacteria > Rhizobiales > Rhizobiaceae > JAWKWH01. Next base: position 111,738 of record CAXXSI010000011.1, read on the forward strand.
TACAAGCGCTCCGAGGATCAGGTTACCCCGGCTTTCATCCTCGTCGTGATCGAGCAACGGGTCATCGTGGACCTCGATCGTATCGCGAGCGGGCTCGTGATCTTCCGAAGTGCTCCTGTCCAGAATGCCGGCTCCGAAGGAGAACAGCCAAAGCGAAGGTGCCAGCAACAGAAGTCCCAGCAGGGCGGCAAGTGCTCCGCTTGGATAGGATCCCGTCGCCAGAGCGGGAATTTTCAGGATCATATCGCCGAATACGCCGCCAAGGCCCGACGGCAGCGGCCAGGTAGCGGGAGGCGAGATACAGCCGGCGATGGCTGAAAGCAGGATGGCCGAGGCAAGCCAAGCGGCTGCCCGTTTGAGTTTTCGATCTATTCTCCGGGCCGAAGTGAGAAATACACCCCAGAACACCGCGGGCAACAGCGCGGTTACCGCACCCAATCCGAAAAACTGCATGGCGATATCGGCAAAGGCGGCGCCGGGAAAACCCATGGCGTTGGTGACAATGTTGCCGGTGGCGTGACTGAAGCTTGGGTCGGCGACATTCCAGGTTGCGAGGCTTGCGGTCGCGAAGGCGGTTCCGGCAAGCAGGAACAGACCGGTCAGGCGCGCAAATTGCCGCCTCAAGAAGCCTTGCAGGCTTCGTGGAAGATGATCCAATCCCAAAGTTGCCGATAATCCAGAACGCATACGATTCACCCCGTGCATGGCCCGACTTCCGCCAATACACACAACGGAAGTCACTTAATCGCCAGATTAACGAGGCGATGGTTAAGGCTGCATTAACCATGCATTGGAATTGAAGGTCCCGTTGGGCGCTTGAGGACCACCCGTCGGCGGTCCGCGATTTTCTATGTCCGGCGGTCAAACACCGCGGATTTCGGCCTCCGGATTGGCGCCGATATGATGGATCGACAAGTCCGCGCCGCGCAACTCCTCTTCCTCGCTCAGCCGCAAACCCGTTGTTGCCTTGAGCACTCCATAGACGATGTACCCGGCGATCGCCGCATAGGAAGCGCCCAGGAGGCTGCCGGCGATCTGCGAACCAAGTGATATGCCACCCAAGCCCCCCAGTGTTTCAAGTCCGAAAATACCGACGGCAATCCCACCCCACAGGCCGCAAAGACCGTGTAGCGGCCAGACGCCAAGCACGTCGTCGATTTTGAGCTTTTCCTGGCACCATGAGAATCCCTTGACGAAAATCACTCCGGCAGCGATGCCGACCAACAGTGCGCCAATGGGATGAAAGATATCCGAACCGGCACATACCGCAACGAGACCAGCCAGCGCGCCATTGTGCACAAATCCCGGATCGTTACGGCCGGCAAACAGGGCCGCGATGATCCCGCCGACCATGGCCATCAGTGAATTGAGTGCCACAAGTCCGGTGGCGCCGGCGACCGATTGCGCGCTCATGACATTAAAACCGAACCAGCCGATACACAGCAGCCAGGAGCCGAGCGCCAGCCACGGAATGGAAGAGGGCGGCATCGGAAACGATTTGCCCGACGTCGAATATCGGCCCAATCGGCTGCCCAGATGAACAACGGCTGCAAACGCGATCCACCCACCGACCGCGTGAACCACAATGGAGCCGGCAAAATCATGGAATGGCGCACCGAATGTGGATTCGATCCATCCTTGCAAACCGAAGTTTCCGTTCCACACAATGCCCTCGAAGAACGGGTAGACCAGTCCGACTACCGCGGCGGTGGCGAAACATTGAGGCGCAAACCGCATCCGTTCCGCTATCCCACCTGAAATGATCGCCGGGATCGCGGCAGCAAAGGTCGTCAGGAAGAAGAATTTTACCAGGGTGAACCCTTGCGGCAGGAACACTTCACCACCCTGAGCCCCGGACAGCACGGCGGCATTGACGAAGAAGGTCACGCCATAGGCGACCAGGAAACCGACAAAGAAATAGCAAATGGTCGAGATGGCGAAGTCGACCAGGATTTTCACCAGAGCATTGACCTGGTTCTTGTGCCTGACCGTGCCGACCTCGAGAAAGGCAAAACCGCCATGCATGGCGAACACCAGAATTGCACCCATGAGGACGAAAAACACGTCCCCGCCCGCCGAATTGGTTTCCATATCCCGTCTCCTACCGGATTTCATTGCGGTCGAACCGCTTGGTTGGCGGCTGCAATACAAGTGGCGTGCCAAATCGGGTTTGCCGGCGTTTTCATTGCTTGCAGCCGGTGATTTCGCCAATTTGCATAAAAAACAGGCAGAAAAGGCCAATTGCCCGCTCAAACGGCAGGCATTCTTTGTTTTTCGTAGTTGTTGCGTCCGCCGGTGCCTGAAACACCGGCGGACAGTTATGGCCCTAGCTGTGGTAGGCCGCCTCGCCGTGTGAAGCCAGGTCAAGGCCCATTTGCTCGTCTTCCTTCGACGGCCTCAGGCCGACGATCAGGTCGGTGACCTTGAACAGGATGACCGAACCGACACCGCACCAAACGATGGTGATCAGCACCGCCTGAATCTGGATCCAGGTCTGCGCGACGATGGAGAATTCCGCATCGCCGATGCCGCCGAGCGATCCGCTGGTGAAGATGCCGGTGCCGACGGCGCCAACGATGCCGCCGATTCCGTGGATGCCGAAGACGTCGGCGCTGTCATCGTAGCCGAAGCGAATCTTGACCACGCTGACAAAGTAATAGCAGATCACCGAGGCGATTAGGCCGAGCACGATCGCGCCGACCGGTCCGACCGAACCGGCCGCCGGTGTCACGGCAACCAAGCCGGCAATCATGCCCGACGCCGCGCCAAGCATGGATGCTTTTCCGCGGGTGATGGCTTCGACTGCTGACCAACCGACAATCGCCCCGGCTGTTGCGGTGAACGTGTTGATCATCGCAAGTCCCGCACCGCCATTGGCTTCCAGATTGGAGCCGGCGTTGAAGCCGAACCACCCAACCCAGAGCATGGCCGCACCGACCAGCGTCAGCGTCATGGAGTGCGGCGCCAACATGTCGCGGCCGTAGCCGTTGCGCTTGCCGATCATGATGCAGCCGACAAATCCGGCAACGCCGGCATTGATGTGCACCACAGTACCGCCGGCAAAGTCGAGCGCACCCATGTTGAAGATCAGTCCCGCGCCGTCCCAGACCATGTGGGCTACCGGGAAGTAGACCGCGGTCACCCAGAGGACCGTGAAGAGCATGACGGCCGAGAATTTCACCCGCTCGGCAAACGCGCCGACAATCAGTGCCGGCGTGATGGCGGCGAAAGTCATCTGGAAGCAGATGAAGACAAACTCGGGGATAACCACACCGTCGGTGAAGGTCGCGGCCGTGGAATCTGCCGTGACACCGACTAGAAACAGCTTGCCGAACCCGCCGAAAAAGGCGCTGGTGGAGCCGCCGAAGGCAAAAGAGTAGCCGTAAGTAACCCAGATGATCATAACGACTGCCGCGATCATCGTGCATTGCATCAGCACCGACAGCATGTTTTTTGCCCGCATCAGGCCGCCATAAAACAGCGCCAGACCTGGGATGATCATCAGCAGGACCAGAATGGTCGCAAGCATCATGAATGCGGTATCCCCCTTGTCGGGTACCGCATCCTGGGCAAAAGCGGGAACAGTGCCTGCGGCGAATACCACAGATCCCGCGATGATTGATCTCAAATTCCTGATTATCATTTTCAAAGGTCCCCTTATGGCCTTAAAGTGCATCTTGATCGGTTTCGCCGGTGCGAATGCGGACGGCCTGTTCCAGCGCGAAAACAAAAATCTTGCCATCGCCGATCTGGCCGGTTCGTGCAGCGTTGGTGATCGCCTCGATGACCGCATCGGCGGTCTCCGATGAAACCGCTACCTCGATCTTGATCTTCGGCAAGAAACTGACGAGATACTCGGCTCCACGATAAATTTCGGTGTGACCCTTCTGGCGGCCATACCCCTTCACCTCGGTGGCCGTCAGGCCGTGAACACCGAGAGTGGTGAGTGCTTCACGCACCTCATCCAGCTTGTGTGGTTTGATGATTGCGGAAATGAATTTCATAAATCCTGTCCCTGATTTGCCCGATGCCAACATTGCGCCCCTTCGCGCCACGCCGCCCGGAATGACAGGACGTGCCATTCAAGCTTCGTGCCAGTTTATGTGCACTGCAGTAAGTATTTGATAGTTAACGCATAATTGATCCGATCGGGATTTTGCACCCGATCGATTGAGCAATTTTGCTTAAATAATAGGCTATCGGATAGTGTTGCCTATTTTCTAGGCTTTTTGCGCAGTCGGATCAGGCCTTCCTGTGTGACTGATGCGACCAGGGTTCCGTCCAAGCCGTAAATCTGGCCGCGATTGAAACCTCGGGAGCCGGATGTCGACGGGCAGTCCTGATCATACAGCAGCCAGTCGTCGAGCTTGTGGGGTCGATGGAACCACATGGCGTGATCCAGGCTGGCCGGCTGGATGTCCGGATCGAATACGGCCTTGCCATGGGGGAATGTCGATGTATCGAGAAGCGTCATGTCGGACAGATAGGCAAGCACCGCTGCCTGCAGCGCTCGGTCATCGGGTACAGGGCCGGTGGCGCGCACCCATACCTGTTGCCTGGGCGGCAATTTCTTGCGGCTGATATAGTGCTCCAGCATGACCGGCTTCATGTCGATGGGGCGATCATGTTCCCAGTATTTTCGCACCGGTTCCGGCATTGGAATGTTGCTGTCGAGAATCAGGTCTTTCCGGTTCCGCAAAGTGTCGGGAGTAGGGACATCAGCCGGCATGTCAAATTGGTGCTCCAGCCCCTCTTCGTCTTTTTGAAAGGATGCCGCGAGCGAAAAGATTGCGTGACCGTGCTGGATGGCGACGACCCGCCGGGTGGTAAATGATGTTCCGTCGCGGATGCGGTCGACTTCATAGATAATCGGGACTGAAGGATCGCCCGGCCGCATGAAGTAGGAGTGCAACGAGTGAACGAAGCGATCGGCCGGCACCGTGCGCTGTGCGGCAACAAGAGACTGGCCCACCACCTGGCCGCCAAAGACCCGTTGCCACGTGACTTTTGGGCTGCGACCACGAAACAGGTTGCGCTCGAGCACCTCGAGGTCAAGAATGTCCAAAAGTTCCTGCATCGCAGCCGACATCGCAGATTGCCTCCCATGGAAATTGCCAAGCCGTCGGTATCGATCAGGAAGCGTCGAACGTGTCAACCGGGAAGCTGATTGCAAATGGTAAAACGCGCCACCACAAAGGCTGCTAGAAGCGGCTTGCCGCGCAAGACCGATATCCTAATTGCCGGCGGCGGTTATGTCGGTCTGGCGACCGGAGTGGCGATTGCAGCGGCCAGGCCATCGTTGTCGGTAACCATTGTCGATGCCGCTCCCCCCGGTGTGTGGGAAAAGGACACCCGTGCTTCGGCGATTGCCGCCGCGGCGATGCGCATGCTCGACCGGCTGGGCTGTGCCGCAGAAATCATGCCGCACGCGCAGCCGATGACCGAGATGATCGTGACCGATTCGCGCACGTCCGATCCGGTCAGGCCGGTTTTCCTGACCTTTGACGGCGAGGTCGCGCCCGGCGAACCCTTCGCCCACATGATACCCAACACCGCGACCAATGGGGCGCTGCGACGAAGGGCGAATGAACTCGGCGTCAGGCTAATCGAAAATGCGGCGGTCAACGGATTTGAAACCGGGCCCAATTCGGTGTCGGTGGAGTTTGCCCAAGGCGGAGCAATTGAATCGCGATTGCTGATTGCGGCCGACGGCGTGCGCTCACGGCTGCGCGATATGGCCGGCATCAAGACCGTGCATTTCGACTACGGCCAATCCGGAATCGTCTGCACGGTTGCCCATGAGCGCCCGCACAATGGCCGCGCCGAGGAACACTTCCTGCCCGCGGGTCCGTTTGCAGTTCTGCCGCTTAAGGGAAATCGCTCCTCGATCGTCTGGACGGAGCGGACCGAGGATGCCGAAAGACTGGTCAACGGCGACCCGCTGGTGTTCGAAACCGAACTGGAAATGCGCTTCGGGCTGAAATTGGGACACATCGAGGTGGTGGACAAGCCGCGGGCATGGCCGCTCGGGCTCAGACTGGCGCGCGGATTCGTAAAGCCGCGTTTCGCGCTTGCAGGCGATGCGGCCCATGGAATTCATCCGATTTCCGGCCAGGGGCTCAATCTTGGCTTCAAGGATGCCGCCGCGCTGGCCGAAACCATCGTCGAGGCGGACCGGCTTGGTCAGGATATCGGAGCACTTGACGTGCTGGAACGCTACGAGCGCTGGCGCCGGTTCGACACGGTGCGGATGGGCATCACCACCGATGTGCTGAACCGCATGTTCTCCAATGACTTTTCGCCCTTGCGAGCAGCGCGGGATGTCGGTCTCGGCCTGGTGGACCGCATGCCTCACATGAAGGATTTCTTCATTCGACAGGCCTCCGGGATCACCGGCCCGGCGCCAAGATTGCTGCGCGGTGAAGCGATTTAGAGCCGTCAACGTTCGGATGACAGAGCTGGTGGCTTTTCTTTTCCGGTTCAATGCAATAGGCAGGCGCGGACCATCATTGACGAAGATCGAAGAGCAGCGAAAAGTACATGACTGAGCAACCGGAATTCGAATCCCAGACCTGTTCATTCGATGAAATCACGCAAATGTGCCGCGAAGCGGCAATCGCCAAGGGATATCCGCCGCAACTGGCTGAATTCGGCGGCGAAATGGTGGTCTGGCTGGAACGCCATCGCATACCAGGCGTGGCCGTCATGACGCTGGTGCTGGAGCAGAGCGAGGCCTATGATGCCAAGTCTGCGCAGCCCGAGACGCTGGAATCGGGCGAGATGCGGTTTCCCGAGCCGCTGACAGCAGGCATGTTCCTGCTTAACAATTTTGACAAGCTGACCTTCCCGGCCCGCATCAACGGTCCGGCCTATGGTGCTTTGTTGTTGGCCCCATTTATTGCGCTTGCCGCCCATCAACAGCAAAAAGGCGTCCGCATCAGCTTTCTGGGCAAGGATGGGGAAACGGTCGGTGCGCAGGTGAGCTATGCCAACGGCAAATCGGCCTTTGCCGGTGAACCGGTTGCCGTGGGCTATGCAAGCAAGATCGGTGTGGAGTTCCCCGTCGAATTCGACGCCGAACTCAATACACCTCGTGACGGCCCGGTCGAGATTGACGTCCAGTTCTACCGGGCATTGTCGGGTTCAACCCCGACCCGGCATTGATCGATCAGGCTTTCACCAGCCGCAGGGTTTTGTCGAACACCCTCAGAACGCGTGAAAGCTCGTGGCCGCGCTTGAGGATTCGACCGCCGGCGGAAATTACCGACCATGCGCCCTGGCGACGCGCCAGTTTTGGATCCTTGGTTATCTGAAACAGCGGAACTTCCGATGTGCGTCGAAAGACCGAGAAAACGGCGCGATCGCTCAGATGGTCAATCGCATAGTCCCGCCATTCACCGGCTGCAACCATCTTGCCGTAAAGATTGAGGAGCTGATCGAGCTCCTTTCGATGAAACGTCACCGGGACTTGCAACCGCTCGCGACGAAGCTCGCTGAGCGGTATCAATATCGCGGTTTCTTCGCTGCCACCCCCTGTATCCCCACGATCCATCATGCAAACTCACCTTCGTTACAGACACGGAATATCGGCAGGTTTGCGCGTTCGAGGCGGAATTGCAAGCTTTGAAGCAGTTGAACTATGAGAGCTTGCGGCAGAGGCCTGCACCTACTACTCTTGACCAAACGATCAAAAATTAGCGAGACGCAACATGCTGAGCGAAACCGACAGAAAATTTCTTCGCATTGCCTATGAGGAAGCGCTGGCTGGTTTCAATGAGGGCGGTTGCCCGATCGGTTCGGTTCTGGCCGAAGGCGACCGGCTGATCGCGCAAGGTCGCAATCAGCGGGTTCAGGGTGGCGACCCGATTGCGCACGGAGAAATGGACTGCCTGCGCAAGGCCGGCCGTCAAAAGAGCTACCGAAACATGACGCTCTACACATCGCTATCACCCTGCATGATGTGTTCCGGTACGATCATCCAGTTTGACATTCCCCGCGTCGTGGTCGGTGAGAATGTCAATTTCGGAGGCAACGAGGACTTTTTGCGCTCGCGTGGTGTCGAAGTCATTTTGGCCGATGATCCCGATTGCATTGCGCTAATGAAGCGGTTCATCGAGGAAAAACCAGAATTGTGGGCCGAAGATATCGCCGAGGAAGTCTGACGCGGCAGGCTCAACCGGCCGCATGGCGCCCAGCGATGCGGCCCGAGAAGATGCAACCACCCAAAAACGTTCCCTCCAGCGCATTGTAGCCATGGTAGCCGCCGCCGCCGAAACCGGCGACCTCGCCTGCCGCGTACACGCCGGGGACCGGCTCGCCGTTCTTGTCCAGCACCTGCGAATTCAAATTGGTATGCAATCCGCCAAGGGTTTTTCTTGTCAGGATATTGAGCCTCACAGCGATCAGCGGTCCATTTGTGGGATCAAGGATTTTGTGCGGCTTGGCCGTGCGGATCAGCTTGTCGCCCAGGTAATTGCGCGCACCGCGGATGGCAGTCACCTGTGTATCCTTGGAAAACGGATTGTCGGTTTCGCGGTCGCGAGCAATAATCTGCGCTTCCAGCCGGTCATGGTCGAGCAACGGTTTGTCGGTCAGCGCGTTCATTCCCGCCACCAGTTCGCGCAGATTGGAGGCAACGACAAAATCCTCACCCTTTTGCTTGAAGGCCTCGACTTGCGGCGTGGCGGTGGCGCCTCGTCTGGCTTTGAGAACCTGGCCCCAGGACTTTGAGGTGAAATCGGGATTTTGTTCGGAGCCCGACAAGGCGAACTCCTTCTTGATGATCTTCTGCGTCAGCACGAACCAGGAATGCTCGTGTCCGGTCGCCAATATCGCCTTGAGGGTCGAAAGCGTGTCGAAACCCGGCAGACAAGGGGGCGCAAGCCTGTTGCCTGTCGCATCAAACCACATGGAGGAAGGCCCCGGCAGGATGCGAATGCCGTGATTGGGCCAGATCGGATCGAAGTTCCTGACCCCTTCGGTATAGTGCCACATGCGGTCATTGTTGATGACGGCACCACCGGCCTTCTGTGTGATTGCAATCATGCGCCCGTCGACATGATGCGGCACACCGGCGACCATGGATTTCGGCGCTGGACCCAGCCGGTCTTTGGGCCAGTTCTTGCGCACTAGATCAAAATCACCGCCAATGCCGCCTGAGGTGACGATGACCTTTTCGGTTGAGAATTCGAACGTGCCGGCGACCTGCCGTCCGGACTGTTGGCCGCGTTCTACTGTCGACGGTTCGAGAATATCGCCAGAGACGCCTGTGACAGCACCCGTTGTCTTGATCAGGGCGCCGGCGCGGTGGCGAAACTTCAAATCAATCAATCCGCCGTCGACATGGGCGCGCACGCGACGCTCAAAGGGTTCCAGCAATCCCGGCCCGGTTCCCCACGTAATGTGAAAACGTGGTACTGAATTGCCGTGTCCATCGGCAAACATGCCGCCGCGCTCTGCCCAACCGACAACCGGGAACCAGCGCATGCCCTGTTCGTGGAGCCAGGGCCGCATCTCTCCGGCAGCGAAATCGATATAGGCTTCGGCCCATTGCCGCGGCCAATGATCTTCCGGCCGATCAAAACCCGCCGATCCCATCCAGTCCTGCAGCGCCAGTTCGCGGCTGTCCTTGATGCGCATGCGCCGTTGTTCGGGGCTGTCGACAAAGAACAATCCGCCGAGTGACCAGAAAGCCTGCCCGCCAAGCGAGTTTTCGCCTTCCTGTTCCAATATGATGACGCGCTTTCCCCGGTCAGTAAGTTCGGCGGCGGCGACCAGTCCGGCAAGACCTCCACCAACGATGATCGCATCGGCATTCGGCATGATGATTTCCCATTTTTGCCTGGCATGCTGGACGTTGAGAGGCGAATTCGCAAGCTCCGTTTGAGACCCATCACACGATTTGCGGGAATCGGACCTGACTTATATAGTCCGCCGAGAATCGTGAGTATTTGTTAGGTGGTGGAAATGGATATTCTACGCAACACTCTGCTCATTCCCTTGGCAATTCTTGCGTTGTTTGCATCTGCTCAGAATTCGCCCGCAGCCGGAGGCAGGGCGACAATCAAGGGTGGGCAGGAAATCCTGCTGCACGCTTATGCCCTTTTCAAACCGCTCGATTGCAAGAGCTTCAATGTCACGGTGAAGGTGGTCAAGCGACCGGAAAAAGGCAAGCTCAGGCAGGTAAACGGCTCAATCGATCCGGCGAAGGGTTACACAACCGGATTTCATGCCAATAGATGCAACGGAACCCGGATAAAGGCAAAGCTGTTCTACTATCGTGCGCCAAAAGGATTTCGCGGGACCGCCCACATTATTCTGCGTCCCGTCGGTATAATGGGCGGCCGCAACCAGCATTTTCATATTACGGTGAAGTGACGGATTACCGCTCGGTCAGCTTGAGCTCAATGCGGCGGTTGCGGTTGCGCGCTTCATCGGTGTCTGCCTGGTCAAGCGGCTGGAACTCGCCGAATCCGGCTGCCACCAACCGGTTGGCCGGTATTCCCTGTTCGATCAGGAATTTAACCACCGACGTGGCGCGCGCGGATGACAGTTCCCAATTGTCGCGCAGCCGGCCGGTGCCCGACAGTGGAATGTTGTCGGTGTGTCCATCAACGCGCAGTACCCAATTGATTTCAGGCGGAATTTCGCGCTGAAGCTCCAAAAGCGCTCCGGCAAGCTTGGCCATCTCGGTTTCACCGGCCGAATTGATTTCATCGGAGCCGGACGAAAACAGAACCTCGGACTGAAACACGAAGCGGTCGCCGACGATGCGGATGTTTTCCCGGTCTGAGAGGATTTCGCGCAGCCGGCCGAAAAAGTCCGAACGATAGCGGTTGAGTTCCTGGACACGTTGCGCCAGCGCCACATTCAGTCGCCGCCCAAGATCGGCGATCTTAACGTTGGATTCGCGGTCCTTCTTTTCCGAAACTTCCAATGCGTCCTCGAGTGCGCCGATCTGCTTTCGCAGTGCGGCGATCTGCTGATTTAGAAGCTCGACCTGACTGAGCGCTCGCTGGCTGATCTGTTTTTCCGTATCCAGTTCTCCTTCGACTGCGGAGATTTTTGCCTCGGCCGCCGCACCTGCGCCGGCACCGCGTTCGAGTAGTGTGGCAAGGCGCGTTTTTTCCGCTTCGGCGCTGCTGAGTGATGCCTGCAACGTCGCCAGCGAATCCTCAAGATCCTGCTTGTTGGAACGCTCCAGTGACAACAATTGCGTCAGTTCGTTGATCTGGGAATTGAGGCGGTTCAGTACCTGGTCCTTGCCGGTAATCTCCTGACTGAGCAGGAACTGAGCGAGGACGAATACCGACAATAGAAACATGATTGCCAGCAGCAGCGTCGACAGTGCATCGACAAAACCAGGCCAGTAATCGACGCCGCGCTGGCGCCGGTTTGCGCGAGCCAGCGCCATTTACTTGCCGCCCGCCTGTTTTTTCATGGCTTCGGCGATTTTCTCCAACGTCATGCGTGTCGCTTTTTGCTCTTCCGATTGCGCTTCGACCCAGTCGCGCATCATTTGCTGCTCGTTGCGCATGCTCTTGACGAGGCCCGAAATGCCTTCGGCGAGGTTGGCCATGGCGGTCGCGACCCTCTGGTTCGAGCCACCGCTCTCCTGCAATGAACGCAAGCGGTCCGACAGAATCTTGACCTCCTCCGTCGCTTCGGTTCCCTGTGCACTGTTACCGGCGACAAACTCCGATCCGAGATCCGTAACCGACGAAAGCCAGTTTTCCAGTTCGGTGTAAAACCGGTTCTGTGCGCGACCGGCCTGCAAATCGAGAAATCCCAAGACAAGCGAACCCGCCAGGCCAAACAGGGATGACGAAAAAGCCGTACCCATACCGTCGAGCGGGGCGGCGAGGCCTGATTTCAGCGAATCAAGCACATCGGAAGCATCTCCTGATGCAGGATCGAGCGAGGCGATGGTTTCCCCGATGGACCCGATCGTTTGCAGCAGACCCCAAAATGTTCCCAAGAGACCGAGAAACACCAGAAGGCCGATAAGATAGCGGGAGATGTCGCGGCTCTCGTCCAGCCGCGTTGCGATCGAATCAAGCATTGACCGCATCGATATTGTCGACAGCGCCATGGTCGTCGACCTGCTCAACAAGGCCATCATCGGCGCCAGCAGGATCGGTGATTTTGCATCCGTGCCGGCGCGGAACGAATTGACCCATCGGACTTCGCGAAAGAGCCGGACAACTTGGGCGAACGCCAACAAAATGCCGACTGCAAGTACACCCAGAATGAGGCCGTTGAGCCCCGGATTTGTCTGGAATGCCGAGGATATCTGGCGATAAAGAATGGCGACGATGAATCCGACGATTGCCAGAAAAATCAGCATCGACAGCAAAAAGACCTGCGGCGAAGAAAGGCGCTGCGGATCGTAGGCTGCCTCACCCGTCAGGTGGTCCTCTTCCGTTGCGCCAAACCATGCCATCGCCACACCTCTTCCCCGAAGCAAATCTGCCCGCGAATCTAACCGGAATTATGTCGAAAATAAAAGGAAAGCGGGGGCTTTTTGGTGGCTTTATGCGGATTCGGCGTCAAACCGGGCGATTTAGCGCGGTGAGCAAACCTTTGTGGACATATTCGCCAGCGGCAACAATGGTTTTGGAAGCGAAAATATCCTGCCTGCCCTTCCGATCGGAGACAAATCCACCGGATTCGCGAACCATCAAAATTCCGGCGGCAACATCCCACGGGTTCAATCCGGCTTCCCAAAACCCGTCGACACGACCGGCGGCGACCCAGGCCAGATCGATGGCGGCGGATCCAATCCTTCTGATCCCCGCGGTCTCGGCCATTACATTGCGTAGTTCCACCAGCGCCTTGCCATGCTCACCCCGGCCCAGGTGGGGAATGCCGGTCGCGATCACGGTGTCGACGAGGTCGCGGCGTGCAGCTACCCGCATGCGCCGGTCATTGAGAAAAGCGCCGCCGCCGCGTTCGGCGGTATAGAGCTCATCCATCGCCGGATTGTAGATAACTCCGGCAGCCAGCTCGCCCTGTCGCTCCAAAGCGATGGAAACGGCGAAAACCGGAATTCCGTGCAGAAAATTCGTCGTTCCATCGAGCGGATCAACAATCCAGCGATGCTGATCATCCTCGCCGGGTACTTCGCCTCGTTCTTCCATCAAAAAACTGTAGCCAGGCCTCGCCTTGCTCAGTTCTCGGAAAATAATGTCCTCGGCACGGTTGTCAGCCTGACTGACGAAATCGCCTGGCCCCTTGCGCGAAACCTGCAGGTTTTGAACTTCACCGAAATCGCGGGCGAGCGATCTGCCCGCTTTCATTGCCGCCTGCACCATGACATTGAGTATTGCCGAACGCGCCATGGACCAAAGGCCTCCGAATGAATTTTTAGATCAAGCGCCCGATTTCAGTCGGCGCGGCGCACATAGGTGATTTCATTTGTATCGACGATGATGCTCTCGCCCGCTTCGATAAACGGAGGCACCATGACGCGAATGCCGTTTTCCATGCGCGCCGGTTTGTAAGATGAAGCCGCTGTCTGACCTTTGACGACCGGATCGGCTTCAGTGATTTTCAATGTCACCTGGTCGGGCAGTGAGATGCCAATCGGCTTTTCATCGTAGAGCTCGACGGTAACGGTCATACCGTCCTGCAGAAATGCGGCCCGGTCACCGACAAAATCCATTTGCAGTTCGAGCTGCTCATAGGATTCGAGATCCATGAAAACCAGTGCGTCGCCCTGCTGGTACAGGTATGAAAAATCTTTCTGCTCAAGCCTGACCTTTTCGACCGTTTCGGCGGCTCGAAAGCGCTCGTTCAGTTTTGTGCCGTCGATCAGGTTTTTCAGTTCGACCTGGTTGTAGGCGCCGCCCTTGCCGGGTTTGACTGCATTGGTCTTGACCGCCACCCAAAGTCCGCCGTTGTGCTCGATCACATTGCCGGGACGGATTTCGTTTCCGTTGATCTTCATCTGTGTCGTTCCGAAAAATTGTTGTTTGCGCGACGCGGCGCCTCAAGACCACATATCGAACCGGCATGCAAGCCGCCACGGTTGGTTCAGCGTAATCTGTTTGCGGTTTCGATTGCCTGTTTTTGCTGATCAATCGTCAGTCCGTCGAGAAAGACGTTCATTTCCGGATCGCTCAAACCGGCACGCCGCGCAATGATATACCAGGCCGCGGCAACCACGGGATCGGCCTCTACACCAAGTCCACCACGGTAGAGTTTTGCAAGCCGGTTCTGCGCAGCTACATTTCCGGCTTCGGCCGCAATCTTCATCCAGGAGAAACCAGCCTTCAGGTCGCGATCGCCGCCGCGCCCCTCTACCAGCCAGGTCGCCAAATCGAGCTGGGCGGTATCGAAGTTCCGCCGGGCGGCTTTTACCAGCCATTGGCGAGCAAGGCGCGGATCGTGCGAACGGCCGCCGGCGCCTGTGGCATATGCCTGCGCCATGGCATATTGCGCATCGGGCAATCCGGCTACGGCGGCTTTTTCATAATAGTCGATCGCCGCTTTCAGGCCTTGGGCACCGGGTTTTTTCTTTATTGTCAGTTGAGCAAAATTGAACTGTGCGAGCCGATTGCCCTGATCCGCCGCCATTTTCAGCAGCCTAAGTGCAGCGTCCTCATCTTTGGCGACATGCTCGCCGTCCAGCAATGCCAGTGAATAGCGAAACTGAGCTTCCGCGATGCCCTGCTCTGCGGCACGCGAGTACCATTTCAGTGCACGCTTTTCGTCACGCGGCACACCGAGACCGCGCGACAGTATTTCAGCGACGAGCGTTTGTGCAGAAGGATCTCCAGCTTCTGCCCGCGGCAGCGCCAGGTTCAATGCGGTGATGTAAAGACCGCGCTGATATGCGCCGAAAGCGGCATCCGGCAATCGTCCGCCAAACCGGTTCGGATCAATGTTTTCGGGCCGACCCTGTTTCGTCTCGCCGGCGGCCTGCGCCGGCAGCGACAAGGCCAGGACCATAAGCGTCGATCTGACAATGTTCGCAAAAGTCAGCACGATTGCCCTCCAAACCGCGGCGCACTTTCATCAAGCAGAGCATTGGCCCTTTTTACAGCTTCGCCCGGATCGATGGTACCGGTAAAAACGGCAGACGAAACGGCGGCGAACTCGGCACCGGTTTCGGCGACGGAAGTGAGCGATTCCATCACGGACCCGGACATGATGACACAGGGTATTTCGACGAGTTCGGCCCACCAGCGCCCCAGCGCAAGATTGCGCGGATGCGGATCTGGTTTGGTATCGTAGCCGAAGCGACCGAAGAACATGTAATCGGGCCGCATCTCGCCAATTTCGAGCGCGTCATGGCGGGTTTTTGCACCGCCCGCACCGATAACCTGGTTTCCGTCGTTGGCCCGAAGCCGTTCGGCCAGTTCCGCTTTGCTATCCAGATGAATTCCGTCGGCGCCGGAACGGCCAGCGATACGGGTATCACCTGCGACGATCGCCGCCACATCTGCGGCGTGTGCGTCGCGAACAGCTTGTTCGCAGAGTTGTTGATAATCGCTCTCGGCAAGCTCACCCGGCCATAATATCAGCGATGCGACGTCGCCGCCCGAAAGCGCGCTGGCGATCAGATCGGCACTTCTTTGCCAATCCGCCGTGTTTGGACTGATCAATATCAGCCGGCAGCGATCCGGTGCGTGCGTTTTCATCTTTCTCCCGCCGTTTGCGTTGCTGTCTTGTATACCGATCCTGGCATGAATGGGGCATAACCAAGGTTTACCTCGTTGAAAACCGTTCTGCCGGTTCCGATTCCGGTGATGGTTACTGGTAAGCGGGCGCAATAGACGGTAAATGCCGTTTTCCGACCACGGATTTTCCATGAACCCACTTCTGACCGATCCACAATTTTATGCTGCTGCAGTTCCGGCTGTCGCGCTTGTGGGGCTTTCCAAGGGAGGTCTCGGCGGGGCGACAGCGCTCATTGGGGTGCCGCTGATGGCACTGGTGCTGCCGCCGGTACAGGCAGCTGCGGTCATGCTGCCGATTCTCGTCGTCATGGATTTGTTTGCGCTATGGAGTTGGCGCGGTTACCGGGACAACGCCACATTGATGCGCATGTTGCCGGGCGGAATGATCGGTATCGGCATCGGCTGGCTGACGGCAGCAATCGTGACCGCTGCGATGATCAAGCTGATCGTCGGCGTCATAGCACTCATTTTCGCGCTTCGCTGGTTTGTGGAACGCCGCCGCGGAATCGTGTCAGCGCGGGGGCAAAGCTATCTCCGCGGCACTTTCTGGGGCACGGGAGCCGGCTTCACAAGCTTTGTTGCGCACGCGGGCGGACCGCCCTACCAGATATACACCTTACCGCTGGGACACGATCCCAAGATATACACCGGCACATCGACGGTGTTTTTTGCAGTCGTCAATGCCGTCAAGGTCATTCCGTATTTTGCGCTTGGACAGTTCGATACCACAAACCTGGTGGCATCCGCGGTTCTGCTGCCGATCGCGCCGGTGGCTATTTTGACGGGCGTCATGATCGTCAAGCGCATGAATCGCGAGGTGTTTTATCCGTTCATGTACGTTGTTGTGCTTATCGTCGGTGCGAAACTCACCTGGGATGGATTGACCGTATTTCTACAGTAGTGACCGCAACGTGGTGATGTGATTTATGGGCGGAAACGACACCGGAGCGACGGGACAATGACCGATCAGTACGATACCGGCCTCGACAAGAATGCTGCCAATTACCAGCCTTTGACGCCACTGACTTATCTGGAGCGCGCCGCCAAAACCTATCCTGATCATGTTGCCATCATTCACGGTGCGACACGGATACCATACCGGCAATTCTACAGCCGGTCGCGCCAACTGGCCTCGGCCCTGTCCAAACGGGGTATCGGCAAGGGCGATACGGTTTCGGTCATGTTGTCGAACACGCCACCGATGCTGGAGGCGCATTTCGGTGTACCGATGACCAAGGCAGTGCTGCACTCGCTGAACACGCGGCTGGACGCTGCGATTATCGCGTTTCAGCTCGATCACGCCGAATCAAAAGTACTGATCGTCGACCGCGAGTTTTCCGGTGTCGTCGCAGAGGCGCTGAAACTGGCGGCGGTCGAGCCGCTGGTGATCGACTATGATGATCCCGAGTACCCCGATGATGCACCCTATCCGAAGGGCGAGCGACTCGGCGCGGTTGACTATGACGAGTTTATTGCCGGCGGTGATGATGAATTCGACTGGTCAATGCCGGACGATGAATGGGATGCTATTTCGCTGAACTACACGTCCGGTACGACCGGCAATCCGAAAGGTGTGGTCTATCATCACCGTGGCGCGGCGTTGATGGCCTATTCCAACACAATTCACGCAAGCATGGGAAAACACTGCGTGTATTTGTGGACGCTGCCAATGTTTCACTGCAATGGCTGGTGTTTTCCCTGGACGCTGGCCGTCCAGGCGGGAATCCATGTGTGTCTGCGCTGGGTGCGCGCCGACGCTATGTTTGAAGCGATCGCCGATCATGGGGTGACCCATTTGTGTGGAGCGCCGGTGGTCATGGCGACATTGCTCAATGCCGCCGACGAGGACCGGCGCACATTTGATCAGACAGTCACGTTCAATACCGCGGCTGCGCCGCCTCCGGAAGCTGTTCTGGCCGGAATGGCGGACGCCGGCTTTGCCGTCACCCACCTCTACGGGCTGACGGAGACCTATGGTCCGGCGGTGGTCAATGAATGGCATGGCGAATGGGATGCGCTCGACAAGGAAGCCCGCACAGCGAAGAAAGCACGCCAGGGCGTTCGCTATGCTGCTCTGGAAGATCTGACGGTTATGGATCCGCAGTCGATGCAGAAAACCCCGCCCGACGGCGAAACGATCGGTGAGGTCATGTTCCGTGGCAATATCGTCATGAAAGGCTATCTGAAAAACAAACAGGCCACAGATGAAGCTTTTTTCGGCGGTTGGTTTCATTCCGGCGATCTCGGCGTCATGCATGCCGATGGCTATATTCAGCTGAAAGACCGTTCAAAGGACATCATCATTTCCGGCGGCGAGAACATTTCTTCGATCGAAGTCGAGGACACTCTGTACAAGCATCCGGCGGTCGCGGCATGCGGCGTTGTCGCCAAACAGGATGATAAATGGGGCGAGACACCGGTCGCCTATGTGGAGTTGAAGCCCGGCAAATCGGCCGGTGAAGACGAGATCATCGACCACTGCCGTACGCTGCTGGCGAAGTTCAAATGCCCGCGTACGGTGATCTTTGCAGAAATTCCAAAAACATCGACCGGCAAGATCCAGAAGTTCAAGCTGAGAGAGATGGCAAAAGCGCTTTGACGAAGTTCAGTCGTCCGGGAAATCGGCTTTCGGGAAATCCATAAAACTTAAGTAAAATCGAATACGTTAACCATCTATTAAGCTTTATGAGTGTTTACTGAAACCAATCCAGTTTTCTGGATTCCTACCAAGTGGCTTTGCCACTTTGTTTGACGCCTCCCTGTTTAACTCCCAGAGCCGCCCTTGTTGCGGCTCTTTTTCGTCCCGGCGCGGCGAATGCGCACTGCGATATAGTCGAATGCTACTGCGCGTGTTAACCCTTTGTTAAACAAACTCTTGCCTTCGCACTAAGTTGAGCGCAATTTCGCGCTGCCCGGTGCTAAAGCAGTCAGTGTTTCGAACCGCTGCATCACGGGTAGTGACCAATTCGGTCACTTGCAGCGGTGGGTTATAAGATTGAAGGGGCTGAGTGCGGCATGAACGGGCCCGACAGGACAAAATCAGTCACAATCAACCTTGCCGAACGGCGGGCGTTTTCCTCATCCTTCAAACCGCTCTATGACGAGGGCATGCAACTTGTCGAGCAGGCGGCCGAGTATCTCGACGGAGAGGGCCGCGCCGAAGCCAAATCGCTTTCGCGCGTGGCGGCGACACTATATGCGGCCGAGTCCATGCGCCTGACCACCCGGTTAATGCAAATCGCATCATGGTTGCTGTTGCAGCGCGCCGCCAACTCCGGTGAAATGACCCGTGCTCAGGTAGCCTCCGAAAAGGCGAAGGTACGACTTGATACGCTGTCTGCCGCGCAAGAGTCTGCCTCCTGGCCGGAACTGCCGGAGGCGTTTCGCGATCTTGTTTCGCGTTCGCTCAGCCTCCAGGGCGTGGTTCGGCGCATGGATGAAGAAATCTACGGCGAAGATAAACCCGACCAGGGTTCGGTCGTGGTCAATCCGGTCAACGATCAGATCTCCCTGCTTAATACAGCGTTTTCCCACCGCTGATTGTCGGTTCACTGCAAGTTCGGCGTGGCGTGGCAAACCGTCCGCGCTATGTTGGCGTCCATGAACGAGGCGATTCGCATCATCGGCATCGATCCCGGCCTTCGCCGTACCGGCTGGGGAATCATTGAAATAGCTGGAAATGTGCTGCGGTTTGTGGATTCCGGGACGATCAAGTCCGACAGCAAGGCCGAACTTGCCGTTCGCCTGTGCCAACTTCATGATGGCCTGATCGAAACCGTCGAACGTTTTGGACCTGGCGAAGCGGCCGTCGAAGCAACGTTCGTCAACCGCGATGCGGTGGCGACGCTGAAGCTCGGCCAGGCGCGCGGCATTGCCATGCTGGTACCGGCACGCGCCGGTTTATCGGTCGCCGAATATGCACCAAACGCGGTGAAGAAAGCGGTGATTGGCGCCGGTCACGGCGACAAGAAACAGATCCACACAATGGTCAAGGTGCTGATGCCAAAGGCGCGCTTTGACAGCGATGACGCCGCCGACGCACTGGCGATCGCCATCTGCCACGCACATCACCGCGGTGCGGCGGCCATGGCAGAGAAGCTTGCCGCCGGGTGACGTGCATGCGTGACAAGGCGCAAAGGGCGGATGCGGTACAGATAAGGCATACGCCTTATGATGGTAGCCATCCACCTTTCAGGATCAATTTGCAGCCGCTTGATCTGGTCGACTGGATCGAGGTGGATGAAAACCTCGATTACTATCTGGCCGAAAAGCAGCGCTTGATGACATTGCATGCCGCCAAAACATTCAGCGCCGAACCTGAAACCACGGCAGTGCAAAATGAGGTGCTGCAATTGATCGTCCGGCATGTGCATCGCCGCTTTTCAGACGTCTACAAGCGCGATGGGAACGTGGTGCACATTAACGACAATCGATCGATTGATCTTGAAGCGGATGTGCCGAAGCTCCTTCTTGCTGCTCAATTGGTGCAGGAGGACTTGCTGGTTTTGCATCGCGACCATCGTGACGGCTGGCGGTTGGTTGCCGGATCACTGTGCTTCCCGTCGTCCTGGTCGCTCAGGGAAAAATTCGGGCGTCCCATGGAGGAAATCCACAAGCCGGTCCCCGGTTTCGGTAAAGGCACGCGCAATGCCGGGATGATCAGCCGAATTTTCGACAATTTGCGCGTCGAACAGCCGGTCTGGCGCATGAATTGGTCTATCTATCCGGATGATCAGCTATTTCATGATGCGCACACCGGTGATCATGTGATGGCGCGTGACATCGATGCGAGCGAGTTCTTACGCGTTGAATATCAGACCCTGCGCAAACTTCCGCAAACCGGCGACATACTTTTTACTGTGCGTATTCATATAGATCCGTTATCCCTGCTGGAGCGCCATTCCGATCGAAAGTCGGTTTGTGCCGGCTTCATTGATGCGCTGCAGGCAATGAGTACCGATCAGCTGGCCTACAAGGGATTGGCCGGTCGCCGAAGCAAACTGATCGACCGGTTGCGTGAGATCGCAGACGCCGAATTTTCAACTGGGACAGGATCATGATCGGGAAGCTCAAAGGCACAGTGGATGAGATCGCCGAGGATCATGTCGTCATCGACGTACACGGCGTTGGCTACGTTGCCCACTGCGGCACGCGTACGCTCGGTAACCTGCCGGGCGCCGGCGAGGCAGTAACTCTGTTTATCGAGACTTTCGTGCGGGAAGACCAGTTGAAGCTGTTTGGCTTTGCTTCCGCGTTGGAACGCGAGTGGTTTCGCCTTCTGCAGAGTGTTCAGGGTGTCGGCGCCAAGGTGGCTTTGGCGTTGTTGTCGACGCTGACGCCCGCTGAACTGGCGAACGCCGTTGCATTGCGCGATGTTGCCATGGTCAGCCGTGCGCCGGGCGTGGGCAAAAAGGTTGCAGAACGGATTGTCACCGAGCTGAAGAACAAGGCGCCTGCGCTTGCAGGCGAGGCTTCTGGTACGATCGGATTAAAACAGGAGTTGGGCGAGGGGGTTGCCGCCGCGCCGGTTGCGGATGCTGTGTCGGCACTGACCAATCTTGGCTACAGCCGCGATCAGGCCGCCAACGCGGTCGCGGCCGCACTCAAGGATGCCGGCGATGATGCTGCCTCGGCGACACTCATCCGGCTGGGATTGAAGGAGTTGGCGCGTTGAAAACCGCTTGCATCAATATTGACGATGATGCGATGGGAAGGCGATGAACGACGCGACCCGCCTCATATCGCCGGATCAGAGCGGCGAAGACGCTGATGCCACACTGCGGCCGCAGCTGCTTGATGATTTCGTCGGTCAACAAACAGCGCGGGCAAACCTCAAAGTGTTCATAGAAGCGGCCAAGTCGCGCGGAGAAGCACTCGACCACGTCCTGTTTGTCGGTCCTCCCGGGCTGGGCAAGACGACGCTGGCGCAAATCATGGCACGCGAACTGGGGGTCAATTTCCGCTCTACTTCCGGACCAGTGATCGCCAAGGCGGGCGATCTGGCCGCCCTTCTGACCAATCTCGAGGAACGCGACGTTCTGTTCATCGACGAGATTCACCGGCTGAATCCGGCTGTCGAGGAAATTCTCTATCCGGCAATGGAGGATTATCAGCTTGATCTGATCATCGGCGAAGGGCCGGCGGCCCGTTCGGTCAAGATCGAGCTGGCGAAGTTCACGCTCGTGGCGGCGACGACAAGGCTCGGTTTGCTGACGACGCCGTTGCGCGACCGGTTCGGTATTCCGGTACGTCTCAATTTCTACACGACGGAAGAACTGGAACTCATCGTGCGCCGCGGCGCCCGTATCATGGGATTGCCCATTTCCGATGATGGCGGGCTCGAGATCGCCCGGCGTGCCCGCGGTACACCGCGCATTGCCGGCCGGTTGCTGCGCCGGGTACGAGATTTTGCCGATGTGGCCAAAGCCGGTGAAGTCACACGCAAAGTTGCCGATGAGGCGCTGTCGCGCCTGGAAGTGGATTCGTTGGGCCTGGACCAGCTCGACCGGCGCTATCTGACTATGATTGCAGGCAATTTCGGCGGTGGACCGGTGGGAATCGAAACGATCGCTGCCGGCCTGTCGGAACCGCGCGATGCGATCGAGGACATTATCGAACCCTTTTTGATACAGCAGGGCTTCATTCAGCGAACGCCTCGCGGGCGCATGCTGACGGCGAATGCCTGGAAACATCTGGGCCTTGATGCGCCGCAGGACCTCGCTGCGATTCAGGCAAGCCTGTTCGAGGAAGAATAGGTGCTCACGCGCCGCACATTCTTAAAACTTTTCGGTGCGAGCGTGTTGGGCGGGGCGGCGCTGGCGGGATATGCTTTCGCCATCGAGCCATTGTGGCGGCTCAAGATGGTCACGCACCGTCTCAAACCACAATCCTGGCCCGACGGAAGCAAACTGCGGATCGTGGCACTTGCCGATTTCCATGCATGTGAACCCTGGATGTCCCAAGGGCGTATCGCCAGCATCTGCGAGCGGGCCAACTCGCTTGATCCCGATGTCATTTTGTTGCTCGGGGACTATGTTTCCAGCATGGAATTATCCACCGGCACGGTCTCACCTGAAATCTGGTCACGGGAGTTGGCCCGGTTGACCGCGCCACTCGGCGTGCACGCCATTCAGGGGAACCATGACTGGTGGGATGATGAGGCGGCACAGATAGCCGGCGGCGGTGAAACGCGTGCCTTCAAGGCGTTGCGCGAGGTCGATATCCGGATTTACGAAAATGATGCACTTCGGCTCGAAAAGGACGGTTGGGCGTTCTGGCTGGCTGGTCTGTCCTCTCAATGGGCGCTCAAGCCAGGACGCCGGTTCGGACGCGGGCAAATGCAAGGCCTCGACGATCTCGACGGTACACTTGCCAAGGTGACCGACGATGCTCCGGTGGTCCTGATGGCACATGAGCCGGACATTTTCCCTAAGGTGCCCACTCGGGTATCGCTTACGCTCTCCGGTCACACACATGGCGGTCAGGTGCGGCTGTTCGGTTATTCGCCGGTCGTGCCGTCAAGCTATGGAAACCGCTTCGCCTACGGCCATGTCATCGACGGCGGCCGCGATCTGGTGGTCTCGGGAGGATTGGGGTGTTCGATCCTGCCGGTTCGCTTTGGTGTGCCACCTGAAATCACCGTGATCGATCTTGGTTGACCGCTATCCGTAGAAAATCCGATTGACCGACCGGCTCTAGATTCCGGTTTCAATGGCGATCCGATAGGCGGCGGCTTTCATCACCGCTTCCAGATCGGCAAGGGCGACCTCGGAGTCCAGCACCTCCAGCTGCCTTGTCAGCACGTCATCAATGGCGGCATATCCGTGTTCGTAGCGCTTGGTCGCTGCCAGCGCGGCACGCCTCAGCGATTCCAGCCGTTTGCCTTCATGCCCGAGTTGCCGATCGGCTGAATGGTAGGCGCTCCATTGCCGGCGGATGAGCTTTTCGATGTCGCGTTGTGTGTCCTGTGCCCGGTAACGGGCGGCCCAGGCTTCATGTTTCTTTCCACTGATGGCCGGTATGGCATCCGGATCGATCAATGGCACGGTCAGCTTGACGCCGATGTTCCAGTTTTCGCCCGTATCATAGCCGGAAAGACCATTTTCATAGCTGCCGGTCAGGTCAACGCGCGGCAGGCGCTCGCTGATCGCCTCACGCACGCCAAATCGCGCCGCGTGCGCAGTACTGCGGGCCGATTGAAGGCGGGGATTGTGTTTGAGCGCCAGGGCGACGGCTTCGTCTGCCGAACCTGCCGGCAGTGCTGCACCGGTTGGCTCTACCAATGTTCCCGGTGGCAGCGATCCGACGGTGACACGGAACTGGGTTTCGGCGTTCTCACGCTGTTCGACGGCAGCTTCGTATTCTCTACGAACCTGTGCGAGCTTCGCCTGAGCAAGTGCTACGTCTGAGCGGTCAGCAAACCCTCGCCGGTATTTCGACCGGGTGATCTCGACGATCCTGGCGACCGCGCCGGTGCTGCGACGCAGGGCTTCCTGGCGTTTTTTGGACGCAAGCAAATCCAGATAGGCGTTTGCCGCATCGGTCAGGACATCATTGCCGGCGGCCTCGGTGTCATATCTTGCTGCCTTAAGTTCGGCTTTGGCGCGTTTGAGGCGGAATATGCGCGCACCGCTGGTCATCACAGGTATGGATGCTTCGACCTCAAACACGTTTTCATGGGCACGGGTTGTGGTGCTGCGGAGCGAGCTGACGATATCCGTACCGTGGCTGTGTCGCAGCGAAGCGGATACCGTTGGCAGAAAGGCTGCATATGCGCGCCACACCTCGGCTTTTCGAACACGGCCTTGCTCCAGTGTTTGCCTAAGCTTGGGGTCAAAAGACAATGCCGCTTCGATTGCGAGCCTGATGCCTTCGCTGCTGTCATCACCGGCAAAGATCGTTTTGGTTCTCAAATAGGAGTTGTGCAATGGCCGAATGCCGAAATACTCGACGGTCGGCGTGTCAATTGCACCGCGTATTTCGTGGTCATATGCTTCATCGGCGCGGGTCTGCTCAAACGTCAGGACAGCAACAAACGCCGCTGCCGCGCAAATACGGGCAACCCGGGCCGTTGAGGCAAACAAGCTGATGGGCGCGCTACGGTTCACTGAAGGCCTTTGCAAAACTATCGGTCAGCGGTTGCATGAGATAGGCGAGGAACGGCCGCGATCCGGCGTCGACGTAGAGGACGACACTCATGCCCGGCTTGATGAGGCGATTGCCGTCCTCGGCGGTGGGAGCAGCGGCGATTTTGGCCCGGACCAGGTAATGCCTAGCGCCAGTTTTCGGATCCGCTATCGAATCCGCCGAGACATACGTAATCGTGGTTTCGAGCGGAT
This sequence comes from Rhizobiaceae bacterium, assembly GCA_963669285.2. Classification (GTDB taxonomy): domain Bacteria; phylum Pseudomonadota; class Alphaproteobacteria; order Rhizobiales; family Rhizobiaceae; genus JAWKWH01. Next base: position 136,759 of record CAXXSI010000011.1, read on the forward strand.
CAAAGCGACGGCGGTTCAACGCGGTGACGACCGCCCTGGCGGACTGGCCGACTTCGACCGAACTGATATCCTTCGGCAGAATGCGGGCTTCGACGACCAGTTCGGCGCCATCGGGCACGATCTCGCCCAGTACGACACCGCCGCGCACTACGCCACCAACGGTGTGCGTGGCTGACTTCACCAGGGTTCCATCGACCGGCGCCTTTATTTCAGTGTGGGCCAGAGCCTGGCCGGCGGCATTGATCCGATCCCTGATCTCGGCGAGCTCGCCTAAGACCCGGGTCAGTTCCTTGGTCACATCGCGTTTGTTGCCAGCCGCAAAAGCGATCAACCGGTTTTCGGCCTCACCGATCTGCTCTCCGACGGCATGAAGTTGGGCATTGGCCTCTTCGGCATCCGCGGCCAGCTGTGCTTCCTGGCGCTTTGCTTCCCACAAATCCTTGCGCGGAAGATATCCCTGTTTGACCAGCAGTCGGATACTTTCCAGTTCGGTGCGGGTGACTTCCAGGGAGGTGGCGAGTGAACGCGCACGCAGTTTCTTTGCGCGCCGGTCCTTGGCCAGACGGTCTATCTGGTGTTGTATTGCGCGATATTCGGCGCGTTCGGATTCGGCGGCGAATTGCAATTCCAGCCGTTGTGCCTCGAACACATTGGCAGGTTGCTCAACATCATCATTGGCGGACACCAGTACAATACCACTTCCCGTGCCCCGCAGGGCAAGGCCGTCGAACACTGATCCAAGCTGCGCGGCGCTATTGGCCCGAGGATTGACGCGCGCTCCCGCGAGAGCCCGGAGCTTGGCCTCAAGCGCCAGCAACGTGTCTTGCCGGGCCTTCAGTTGCGAAAGCTCAGCCTGGTTTACGGCTGGATCGAGAACCATTACCGTCTCGCCACGCCTGAGAAAGGCGCCGTCGGCAACCTTGATCTCCTTGATCCTGCCGCCGCTGACATGTTGCAAAACTTTGTTTTGGCCATCTGAAGCGATCTGACCTTCCGCGATCACCGCCGAGGACAGCGGCACGAACAATCCCCAGATCAGGAACAGTCCCAAAAACCCCGCCGCGACATACAGGCCGCGATTGATGACGGGCTCGACGCTGGTCGGCGCGACGTCTCGAAGGTCGAATTGGACCGATTTTGGCTGGCGATTGTCCACTACACCGCCTCAAGTTTTCCGCGGGCAGTCCGCAATTTGGACTTGGCCGAAAGGCGCCGCAGTTCCTCGAATTTGCGATCAAGATCGGATAGCGCGACGACATTCGCATCTTCCGTTTGCGGCTCATTTGGTGTCGGTTTTGGCTCGGAGCGGCGATCTTGCCCGTGGACCGTTTCCGGCTTTCGGTGTTTCCGTGTGGTCGAGGCAGCGGATTTCCTCGACCGGCTTTTCTCCTTCACAATACCGTCTTCGATGGTCAGAACCTTGTCGGCCTTGTCCAACAGACGGGTTCTATGGCTGGCGATCAAGATTGCCGTGCCGGTTCGCTTCATCTGGTCGAGGGCCTTAATGAGCCTTTTCATCCCTTCGCGATCGAGGTTGGCGTCGGGCTCATCAAGAACAAGCAGTTTCGGCGAGCCGTACAGGGCACGGGCAAGCGCAATACGCTGTTTCTGACCGCCGGACAGGCGGAACCGTCCCTCGCCGAGTTTGGTGTTGTAGCCATCGGGCAGCGAGGAAATCATCTCGTGCACGCCTGCCCGGCGCGACGCGGCAAGCAGTTTCTCCTCGTCAAATCCATACGAAAGGCGCGCGATGTTCTCGGCGACCGTCGCAGGCAAAAGGTTGAAGTCCTGAGCAACATAACCAATCGTTTCGCCCCATTGCTCCACGGGCCAATGATCCTGTTCAGTACCCGAAAGCCGGACCGTTCCCGAGGTTGGTTGCAGCGCGCCGCTCAAGATGCGCGCCAACGTCGATTTACCGGCACCCGACGGTCCGGTCACAACAACCAACTCGCCGGGTTTGATTTCGAAGGAGACGTCGCGCAGGATCGGAGTGCGTTTGGGCTGCGGTTGAAAGCAGACCTGTTCAACCGCCAAATGCCCCTTGGGATCCGGCAATTGCAGCCTGTGTTCCTCGATTTGGGAGCTGTCGATGATCGCGGTCACGGACTCGTAGGCGCTGCGCGCACGAACGATCGAATCCCATCCGCCAATCAATTGATCAACCGGTGACAGCACGCGATTGGTAATCATCGACGCGGCGAAGATCATTCCACCCGACATATCGCCGGAAAGGACCAGGAATGCGCCGCACGAAATGACGATTACTTGCAGCGCCTGGCGCAGTAGCTTGCTTCCGGACGCAAATGCCGACATGTGCCGGCCGGCATTGTCCATGGAATTCATTGATTGAAGAAGCTTGAGCCCCCAGCGCTGCTGGAACGCGGGTATCATGCCCATGGCGCGCATTTCTTCAGAATGCTGCAGCGATGCCGACGCGTACCCCATGGCGTCGGACTCCGCCTTTCGGCTGGTTGCCTGGTCCGGCGCAGTTGCTTTCTTGTTCAGGTAGCCAAGGCCGAGCATGATGGCGAGGCCCACGAGAACAATGAGGCCCAACCAGATGTTGAGCAGAAACATGAACAGCAGAAAGAACGGCGTAAAGGGCAGATCAAACAGACTGATGAACGTGCGAGACGCCATGAAGCTGCGTACCAGCGCGAATTCGCGAAGCACCTTTGAGCCGCCCCGGTCATCTCGCGCCGGTGATACCAGCGCCTTCAGCAGGGTGTCGGAAGCCTCCGAGGTATAACGAGCGGCGAATTTTTGGGCGATCAATCTGCGGCAATAATCCGCGAAACCACCCATGCATAAAACGATGAGAATGATTGCGGTCAGATACAGCAGTGTCGGAACACTTCCCGAACTCAGGACACGATCATAGATCTGCAACATGTGCAGCGGTGTGGCCAGGAGCAGAAGATTGACCACCACAGAGAACAAAAACAGCCACTTGACATAGCTGCGGGCAAATCCGCCCAGCCCGATACTCGGCAACACAACACACTCCATTACATGCTTAAATAATGGAATATTATGATTAATCCTCAGTAAACGATCGGATTGGGGACCTGGTCTGCAAAAGGAAAGGGCCCTGCTGTTTCAAGCAGGGCCCCGACCAGATCATTGTGGACGTTCTGCGCTAAGCTGCGTAGTCGTCTTCACCGTAGTCATCTCCACTAGACCAGTCGCTGTGGTCATAACCATAGTTCGCGTGGTGATGTCCGTAGCGGTCGTCGCCGGAGCCCCTTCCGGAACCGCTACCGGACCCTCGAGATCCCGATCCGCGTCCGCTGCCCGAGCCGCTACCAGAACCGCGCTTGGAGCCTGATCCGCTTCCCGAGCCGCTTCCCGAGCCGGAGCCCTTCTTGGAGCCTGATCCGCTACCCGATCCGGAACCCTTCTTCGAACCCGAGCCGCTGCCCGAACCGCTACCGGAACCACGCTTGGAACCTGATCCGCTACCCGATCCGGAACCCTTCTTCGAACCCGAGCCACTGCCCGAACCGCTACCGGAACCACGCTTGGAGCCTGATCCGCTACCCGATCCGGAGCCTTTCTTGGAGCCCGAGCCGCTGCCCGACCGCTGCCGGACCCGCGCTTGGAGCCTGATCCGCTTCCCGAGCCGGAGCCCTTCTTGGAGCCTGATCCGCTACCCGAACCGCTACCGGAACCACGCTTGGAGCCTGATCCGCTTCCCGAACCGGAACCCTTCTTGGAGCCCGAGCCACTGCCCGAGCCGCTACCGGAACCTTTCTTGGAGCCCGAGCCGCTGCCCGAGCCTGATCCGCTACCCGATCCGGAACCACGCTTGGAACCCGAGCCACTGCCTGAACCGCTACCGGAACCACGCTTGGAGCCTGATCCACTACCCGATCCGGAACCCTTCTTGGAGCCCGAGCCACTGCCCGAACCGCTACCGGAACCACGCTTGGAGCCTGATCCACTTCCCGATCCGGAACCTTTCTTGGAACCCGAGCCGCTTCCCGAACCGGAGCCCGCTTGGAGCCTGATCCGCTGCCCGAGCCGCTACCGGAACCACGCTTGGAGCCTGATCCGCTACCCGAACCGCTACCGGAGCCGGAACCATGACCGTCGTCATCATCCCAGGAATACCAATTGTAAAATCTTGAATAACGCATCTTTAACACTCCGTTGAGGGGAGCGAGAAATGTCAGAATATTAACAAGAAGTAAAATTAGTATTCGATTAACTATTAACAGTACAAATTTGCTAAAAATTTAACTATTCACAACAGTGCTGGCACATTTTACCAAAATTATGGAGTAATGATTTGTTTACCCACGCGGCGAGTTGTGTGCCGGCTGTAGGGATTGAAAAAGGTATGGATACTACACTCCTGACTGCCATCCAAATGTTGACTGATTCAGGATTTCCATGCCCACCCGACCGACAAAATCTGCCAGGGACGCTATAGGCGTCGATCGAAAAACCGAGGTTGAAACGCTTTGCAAGCGCGTTTTCGGCACGGTTCCCAATCGGGTCGCCTTTCCAGGTGGAAAACACAGATCAACTTTCATCGCGAATATCGGCGATGCCAACTATGCCTTGGCCAAGCGCGAAGACGCCAAGGCTGCGGCCGTTGAGGGTATCGTGATGAAAAGCCTGTCCAAGACAGGGTTGGTGCCGCAATTAATTGCCGTCAGCGGGCCGTGGATTGTCCAGGAGTGTCTCCCGGGTATTCGGGTTCCGGTGGCTTTGGATGAGCTGCCGAATATGGCGGACCGCGAGGCTCTGATGGATCAGACCATCGGAACATTGGCCGCGCTTCATCACCACGCAATCGAAGACCGGCTGCAATATCGTGTCGGCAAGCTTGATGCAGACGAGGATTGGTCGTCCGGTCATCTCGATCGCCCGCACCGAATCTCGCAGGTCCTGGGGATCGCCGTTCCCGTGCTTGATCTCGCGCCGCTGACGAAGCGTTTCCGCAACGATCATCGCGATTTCATCAAGGGGGACGCTCGTCCCGGCAATGCTCTTGTCGGGGAATACGGCGTCGCATGGATCGATTGGGACGGTTGCGGAACGCGGAACGCGCTTGACGATTTAGTGTTTATCCTGGCCGATGAATGGACGGCATTGGACCTCAAGGCGGAAACCCGGTTGTTGGAAAAGTACCTTCCGGCATTCAGCGGTGGGCGGGCAACCGATGATGCTTTCGCCTACGTCATGGCATACGGCGTGTTCCACATGAGCGCGCGCATTCGCCGGGCGATCAAATACCGCCAACGCGACGGCAAATGGTGGAGCCGGGAAATGTGCCTGATGGGCGACAAGATTGGCGTGACCAAATCCGAAGTAGGACGCATGTGCGAACGGGCCCAGCGCTGGGCCGGCGAAGTGCACGAGCTTCGCCCGCTGGTTCCCTGGTTTGACAGCGTTATGACCCGGCTTCGCATCGAACCGTCGGACTTTGCCATTGACAGCACCGCTGAACCGGGTTCGCTTTTGAAGGCAACCGGGTAAACGATTGGCCAATTGAAATGCCTCGCGGGCAGATGACACGCAGGGAGATTTGAAATGCACAACAGTTCCGCAACCGACGCTACAGTCAGGATATACGAGGATGCCCTTCCGGTGCAGCTATTCGGCCGGCTTCAAGGTGCGGTACGCGCGATCGGCAATGAACGAATGAAGAGCAACGGCAGCTATTCGACAACATTCTGGTTTCCGCGCAATGCCAAACCGACAAACCTGGCCGAAGAAGCGATCGTCAGCCTGTTCAGAACCATCAATCCTCCCCAAGCCTGCATCGGCGCCGAATGGTGGCTGGGCCGACTGGGCAATGGCAAGAAACTGCGCTTTCACTTCGACCGCGATCTTGCGCTGCAGGAAAAGACCGGTGAGGTCGTGTGTCCGATCTTCGGTAGTGTGATGTATCTGAACGACTACCCGTCGACGCCGACAGTGATCGTGGGCCAGGTCCCCGGGCCTGACGGGAAATCGAAGGTCCCGGAGGAACCGAAATATACCCAGGCTGTAGAAGCGGTTGCCAATCGGTATATGGTCTTTGGTGGCAATCTGCGCCATGGTGTCATTCCAAATCCGGACAAGCTGAAACTTGATCCGCGGCGTCCGGATGGCAAGCCGGAGCGGCGGTTGACGCTGTTGGTGAACTACTGGCATCAGCGTCCGCTGCCTCCGATCTGCAATGCGTATGACGGCAGCGTTTATCCGTCATTGCGGCTTGACGAGCTTAGCGACCAAAAAGAGCGCCAAGCCATTCCGGCCTGACACCCCGGGCGAATCGGAATACTGAGGACTTAATGCAATACAGGCAACTTGGCTGCAGCGACCTGAAGGTTTCGGTGATCAGTCTGGGATCCTGGCTGACCTATGGCGTCTCCGTCGACCGGGATAACAGCCGCGCTTGCATTGAACGCGCCTTCGATCGTGGAAATCAATTTTTTCGATACGGCCAACATGTATGGCCGGGGGGCGGCGGAAACGCTGTTGGGAGAACTGCTGACGGATCATCGCCGCGAGGACTACATCCTGGCGACAAAGGTCTACTACCCGATGTCAAAGACCGACCGGGGTCTGTCGCGGGCGCAGATCAGAAAACAGATAGATGCATCCCTGGCGCGATTGCGGACCGACTATATCGACCTCTATCAGTGCCATCGCTACGACTACGATACGCCGCTTGAGGAGACGATGGAGGCGATGGGCGAAGTCGTTGTGGCCGGCAAGGCCCGTCACATCGGATTCAGCGAGTGGTCGCCAAGACGTATTCGGGCCGCCCGTGATATCGATGGTGCAGCGCCTTTCGTGTCGAGCCAACCGCAGTATTCGATGCTTTACCGGAAGCCGGAACGCAAAGTGTTTCCGCTGTGCAGCGATCTCGGAATCGGCCAGATTGTCTGGTCGCCGCTGGCGCAGGGTGTGCTGACCGGAAAGTATACCGCCGACATGCCGCCGCCCGCGGGATCGCGCGGTTCGATCCGCAAATCCAAATCAGGGCGGTTTTCAAAGCCGGAGGTTCTGACAGCAGTACAGCGCCTTCGTCCAATTGCCGGGCAGTTGTCGCTGACACTGCCGCAACTGGCTCTTGCATGGGTGCTTCGCCAGAAATGTGTCAGTTCGGCGATAACCGGGGCCAGCCGCCCCGAGCAGATTGATCAGAATGTCGGCGCAGTCGGTGTGAAGTTGAGCGACGAAACGCTGAACGCCATTGATCGCGTGCTGGAGGGTGTAATTCGCAGGTAGTGCCCTGCGATCAGACGCGTTTTATGCGATCAAAGGCAGAATCTGTCGGCAGGCGTTTGCCGCCGCCTCGGTCTGGCCGTCCTCCAGCATCCTGATGGTACGGCGCATCGCATCGCCGACGCGTGCTGGATCCAATTGGCTGATTTCGCAACTTGACCGGCGGGTAATTTCGACATTTGAAACAGGTCGGTCAGTCGCACCGTAGCTGTATTTATAGGCTTCGTTGCCGTGGCAAAAGTCGTAGGTTTTGATGCCGTTTGCGATTGCCCACTGAATGTTGTGGGCATGCAGTAGCATTCCGACATTGATATCGCGAACGGTTTCATCGCGCCCGGCGGCGATAAAGTAGGAATGCTTTTTGTGTCGATCGACAATGCTGCAAAGCGCCCCAAGCCTGATATCGCCACGCCTCAGTGTGCAAATGTGCACGGTGCCGAGGTTGTTGCTTTGGCCGAGAACCTCGCGATATTTGGCAGCCGCCCGCTCAGCCGAGCTTTGGCCGCGTATTGGTGCCCAGCTTTTTTGCCACATGTCGAGCAGGCAATTCAGATCGTCGGCAAAAGAAGCTTCGGAACTGTCGGTTATGGTCAATTCTTCCGAGGTTTCGAATTGCCGCCAAAAGCGGCGAAGTTTTTGCCGCGTGTTGGAACTCAGGCAAGTTTGCAAATAGGTTTCGTAGTCCGCCGGTAAAGCGATCTGCGGGCATATGAGGTTATCGACTTCGCCTTTGTTGATCAGTTGCGGGCGGTGCCTGATCCGGTAGTGCTTCTCAGGAATGCGGTCCAGCAGCATATTGAGCCGCCGCTCGCAGCCATCGTGCTGGAGGCTCCATCGCGACCACGGCATCCCAAGGACTGCATGCGCGATCGCACCGATCGCCGACTTTTCAAATTCCGGAACGCAGACAAATCCGGTATATTGCGCCCAGGAGAGCTTGCCGCCCGGTCCGAGTTCGGTCTTGAACCGTTGGTTGCTTTCGCTCCAGCGCGTTCGGGTTTTCAACGGCAGAAAACACACATGATCCGTCGATTTCCCGCCTGGCTTGGCGGCGAGGATGCACCAGCGGTCGGGATTGGCGCGAAAGACCTCGACCATCCATGGCCAAGACAGAAAATAACCTGCATCATCATCCAGGGCATGGGCCTTCTCCCATGACGCCTGCAGTGGAGCTAAATCATCCCAGCTTTGTAAAACCCGTACTTCCATCCAGGAATTCCTGTACCTGACTTGCAGCAAGATATCAGGCTTCCCTTAATCAATGCCTTCCTTACGGATTTGCCGGTACTGGTCTCGGGCATCACCAGCATTCAGCAACGCCGATGAACCGAAATACCGGCTCTGCGGTACCTCGCCCGCCGGGCATATCGGCTAGCGCCTAATTGTATAAGTTATTGAATTTTATGGATTAGAATAAATTGGCACTCCCAAGGGGACTCGAACCCCTGTTTCCGCCGTGAGAGGGCGGCGTCCTAGACCACTAGACGATGGGAGCGTGCCGGACCCGCGGGATATAGGCCGCGCCGGAGCGAATTGCAACGGCCTTGATTGCCGAGAGCTCAAGCGGGTGAGCGGACCACCGTCACGCCGGATGGCGGCAGGACCGCGCCGCCAAGCAGCACGTCGTCGATATCGTACTGTGTCGGTAAGCTGCCAAGATTAACGCTCTGCGCGCCGTAATTAAAATAGAAAACAAGATCTCCCGATCTGCGCGTCCGGACGCCGGCGGGAAGATCGCAAACGGACAATCCGCACACGGAGGAGAGATGCCGGATGATGCGGTTTGCCAAATCCTCATCCGGCCAGCCGGCGAGATAGAACATTCGGTCCTGCGACCATAAGAACGGCGATCCGTCGGCGGTCTTCATCTCGGCGGTTGCTGCAGGGCCGACCTCGACGTGCTCGAACCAGATTTTGATCGCACCGCTGCCTTCGACATCCATGCTGCAGTCGGGGCGAAAACTTTCAACTTGTGACACTTTCAGGTCCAGCAAATCATGCGGCAGCGACGGCGGCATGTTTTCTGGGATTGAGAAATTTTCGGTTTTCGAACCGCTCCTCGGACCAATCAACACGGTTGCCTTGCAATTGCGCAGGGCGGCAAGAATTTTGTCGTTCCATGCAAAAAGCGCCGGAACGATAACGAGCTTGTAGCCGTCAAGTACCGGTTTGCCAGCCGGAACAAAGTCCACATTCAATCCGCTGCGGCGCAGCGCGGCGTACAAATCGTAGACAAGTGCGAAATACGCGAACTCTTGGCCTTGAGGCTGGATTTCCCAAGCCCAAGCCGACGGGTAATCGAACACAATCGCGACGTCAGCCTGGTCTTCGGATTGCAGAGGCGGAAGCGATGCCAGGGCGCTTGCCGCGTTTTCAGCTTCCTTGAAACCAGGCGATGGCTCGTTGTCCGGACGCAACAAACCAGTGTGCATCTGTTCCTGTGCGAATGGCGCCTGGCGCCAGCGGAAATAGCTGATCACCTCGGCACCGTGCGCAGCCGCCTCCAAAGTCCAAAGCGCAACCATGCCTGGTCGCGGCGCCGGATTGCGTGGTGCCCAGTTCACCGGCCCCGGTTGCTGTTCCATGACCCACCACCGCCCATTGCCGGTGGCTCGGTACAAGTCATGGTGGAATGCCTGATAGTCGGGATCGCCGGCGTTTTGGAACTTCTGCTTTTCACAATCGTCCAACGTGCTGCGGTCTTCCAGAAAACCAAGTGGATAGGAATCCCAACTCGCGACGTCGAGATCGTTTCCAACCTCAAAATGATCGAAAGCCAGCATGCCACCCATGAAATTGTGAATGATGTCGCGGCCCGGTGCGTGTTTGCGGATTATGTCGCACTGAAGCTGGTTGAATGAGGTGACTTCTTCGGAAGCAAATCGGCGAAAATCCATCTGGTGGGCCGGATTGGCTTCGGTTACCGTCAGGTTCGGAAGCTCTATTTCATCGAATTCTCGGTATTCCATCGACCAGAAAACGTTGCCCCAGGCCCGGTTGAGCGCGTCCGGGGATTGGTATTTTTGAGCAAGCCATTGCCGGAAAGCGTCACGCGCCGATGGCGACCAGGAGATCGTCGTGTCGTGGCAGCCATATTCGTTGTCCGTCTGCCACGCGACAACAGCGTCGTGGTTGCCGAAGGCTTTGGCTAAATCGGTCACGATCCGTGAACATTCACCGCGGTATCCCCGGTGCGAAAAGCAATAGTGCCGCCGTGAGCCGAAGCGCCGCACATTTCCGTCTGGGCCGACAGGCAGCATGTCCGGCATTCGGTCAACGAGCCATTTTGGCGGTGTCGCCGTTGGCGTTCCCAGAACGACTTGGAGTCCGGTTCCGGCCAACGTGTCGATTGCCCTTTCAAGCCATTCGAAGTCATAGCGACCGGGTTCGGGTTCGAGGCGCGACCAAGCGAACTCGCCAACACGCACGACGGTGATACCGAGACCCGCTATCCGCGCGGCATCTTCTGCCCACAACGATTCCGGCCAGTGTTCGGGATAATAGCAAACACCTAGTTTGGTCATGTGCTTTCAGCCATTCAGGTAGACGGCAGGATGGTCAGTTGTTGTTTCCGGTCGCGATACCGCAATAACATCCCGATCATCAACCCAATTTCCTTACAGCGGGATCGTTTGAAAATGACTGTCGTGCGGCAATCCACAACCCGCGTCGAGAGGCCTGCAATGCGTCATGGATTCTCACCCTGTGACCGGCAATTGCCAATGCCGTGCGATACAATTCGGCCAGTTTTCCCGACGCTATCAGGTTGGTGGTGCGGCTATGACCATAAAGCTTGGACGCGGCGGCAATCTCGCAGCCGATCAGCAGACCGGAAAGGCGTGCAGCACCGGATCCAGGATTGGTGAATCCCAGAAGCTGGCCTGCCCGGATCGAGAACAGCGACGCGGTGAGACATCCTGGATCCCGCAATGCTTCAGCGACAGCGGTCTCAAACGCGTCATCGTCGAGGTGGTCTGTATCGACTGCATGGCGCAGGATGCTGTTGCGCGAAATCACAGAGTACAATTCACCGGTCAGAAATGTGTAAAACTCGGTGACCTTGCCCGCCTTAACCTGCACCCATTTGCTATGCGTTCCCGGTATACAGGCCAGCATGTCGCCGGAAGCGGCCACGCCGATGAGTTGTGTCTCTTCGCCGCGCATGACATCCGGCCGCTTGGCATCGCGTTGTGCGATACCAGGCAAAATAAGAATGGAACGCCTGGCGGTTGGAACCGAAACCGCCAACCTGACAACGTCATCAAGGGCAGCCGGTGTATCGATATAACGGGCTTCGGCCCAACCCTGTCTGGAGCCAGCCATACCTGAGATGATAACCGGCAGGTCAGCTGGTGCGCCAAGCTCGGCGAGATGGGTTTCCGTAACCTGCTCGAATTCATCGATACCGCATTTCAGGATTCCGTCGGCGCTCGACGTTTCGTCTATGACACCGCCATTACCGTCCAACAGCCAAAGGCGAAAGTTGGAGGTTCCCCAATCGATGGCGGCGCAAAACGGCCTCATCGCGCTATCCGGTCACGACGACGCCGGCGTCGACAACCAGCGCCTGTCCGGTCATCATTCGCGAGGCGTCGGATGCAAGAAACAACGTCGGCTCCACCATGGCGACCGGATGTATCGGTTCTTTCAGACATTGCCGCTCAATGTGGGCAGCCAACGCTTCATCGGTCACCCACAGTTCTTTCTGCCGATCGGTAATCACCCAACCCGGCATCAAGGCGTTGACGCGGATCCCATGCGGTCCAAGTTCGCGGGCAAGCCCCCTCGTCAGCCCGGTAATCCCGGCCTTCGCCGAGACATAGGCGGGGTATCCCGCATTGCCCATCATGTAGGATATGGAGGAATAGTTTATGATCGAGCCCCATCCGGCCTCCGTCATTGCCGGCGCAACGGATTGCGCGGCAAAGAAGTGATGGCGGATATTCACGTTCAGCATGTGATCCCATTCATCCGGCGAGAGTTCATCGAGTGTGTGCCGGTTGTCCCATGCCGCGTTGTTGACGAGTACTCCTATTGCGCCGTGTGCGCCTGCAGCTTCGGCCAAGGCAGCTCGATAGGCCGATATGTCGGTGACATCGCATTTCAAAAAAAGCGGGCGCCGACCATATTCTTCCTGCAGACGGTCGCAGAGAGATGAGGCATCACTGCGTTGGCAAAACGCCACCTTGGCGCCCTGTGCAACAAATCCCTCGGTCAGGTACTCGCCGATACCGGAACCGCCTCCCGAGATGAACACGGATTTGCCGTTTAGGTCCCTAAATTCGGTCGATAGGTTCATTGATCATACTCCAACGCGTCAATTGCGACGGCCAATCCGGTTTGCGCATAAAGTGACGGCAGCCCGATACCAACGGCATCCAATGCCGCACCGGTGAGTATGAAGCCATCGCCAACCAGCGGGTTTTCGAATTTGCGATTAGCACGGTCCACACCCTCGGTCGCGGTTTGCAATTGAACTTTGTACTCTCGCTCCGGGTCAAGACCGGGGATGAAAATCCGCGGCGGAACCGTCGAACGCGGCCTGTCGATCTGCGCCAACACCAGACGGGCCTGATCCCTGTCAGAGGTTACGGCGAGCGCGCCCAGCAGATTGGGATCGACGGTCTTGATCCGGTAGAAACGGCCTGAATGCCATACGTGGCGGTCGGCTTTGTGCCGCCGAATAGCGTTGCTGACGACCTGAATGTCCGTTTCAGTCATCGTAGTCAGATCGGCCTCGACGCCCATGTGGCCATAACCGGCAACAAGTGCCCTGAATCCAGTGTGCAAACCCCTGCCGCTGGTGTGGCACCAGGCTGGGCCAATATGTGAGCCCATCACCTCCGGCGGGAAGAAATAGGAAAAACCGTTCTGGATGCGCATTCTCTCCACGGCATCATTGGAGTCCGAAGCCCAGAATCGCTGTGTGTGCCTCAAAATACCATAATCAACGCGGCCTCCACCGGAGGCGCAGCTTTCGATTTCGAGACCGGGAAAGGATTTCGTCAACCGATCAAGCAGCGCATAAAGGGCGCCGGTCTGCCGGTATACAGTCGCCCGGCCTTCGGAATCGCCCGGCAGAACCAGGTCCCGGTTCATGTCCCATTTCAGGTAGGAGACGTGGTGCTGCCCGATCAGCACCGACAATCGTTCAAACAGATATTCGCTGACCGGCTGCTTGGCGATGTCCAGGACCAGCTGATTTCGCCCCGTCAATTTCGGGTAGTTACCCAAGCCTAAAACCCAGTCCGGATGTTCGCGAAACAGCAGCGAATCCTGATTGACCATCTCCGGCTCGACCCAAAGACCAAACTCCATGCCTTTCTCGATGACCAAATCAGCCAATGGCTGGAGACCGTCGGGATATTTGCGCTCATCGGCAAACCAGTCGCCCAGACCAGACATGTCGCTGTTGCGTCCGCGAAACCAACCGTCGTCCAGGACAAAACGCTCAGCGCCAATTTCGGAGGCGGTATCGACAAGTTGCTTCAGCTTATCCCATTTATGGTCAAAATAGAGCGCCTCCCACGTATTGACGGTGACCGGACGCGGTTTGGCCGGATCGGGAAATTCCACCACTTCGCGGCGCACATGCTCATGCAGCTTGTGCGACATGGCATTCAAGCCGCGAGACGAATAGGCGACGTATAGAGGGGGGGTTTGTACGCTTTGTCCGGGTTCGAGGGTTTTTTCCCCGGTGAAGAGAAGAACACCCATTTGGATCTGGGTATCTCCCGTGGACAGACGTTCCAGCACTAGCCTGTGATTGCCGCTCCAGCCCAAATGCACGCCCAGACAGGGGCCGGTATCCTCGTCTGTCTTCTCATTGACCAGGATGATGCCGGGGAACGCTTCGTGAGACGTGCGGCCCCGACGATTTTCCCTTTTAGTAAGGCCGAGCGGTATTTGCTGGCGCTCGATGGAGAATTCCGCGCACCACCGTCCGTGAAAGGAAACGTGCTGGGAATACTGTTGTGACGGAGCGACAACCGGGGCCGCCAGCCAATCGATCTCGAACGCTGTGTCGGCATCGTTTTGGAGCCGCGCAAATGAAGTAACCACATCCGTTTCAGCGTTTATTCGATATTCGATTTCCAGACTGAGACCCCTTTCGGGATCTGTCATCTGGAACGCAATACCATTCGGCAGCGTGACATTGCCGACATAGGTGAAACGGCCCGCCCAACCAGGGCCAGATGTTGTTCTCCGTTTGCCGATCAGGGCCGGGTGACCGAGAAAACCGCGGCCGATCTCCGGATGCAGGCTGATCGGCTCGTTCTCGTCGATCGTGGCCTGGGGAAGCGGCCGCGCATTGACGGAAACCAGTGTTTCCAGATCAATATCGGCTTGGAGCTTCTTGCCATGATAGACAATGGCGGGAATTCCGTTGGTCCAGGCAAACACGATGGTCGTCCGCAGACCATCGAGCCGGATTGTATTGGTATGCCGAACCAACAGGTTCATCCCTTGGTCGCGCCCAATGTCAGACCCGCAATGAAGTGTTTCTGCATCAGGAAGAACATGAGAACCGGAGGAACCGCTGCCAACAATGAGGCCGCCGATACCAGATGCCACTGACTGACAAATTGGCCGTTCAATGCTCTGACGCCGGCGGTTATCGGCTTGGAGGCCTCACCCTGCGTCAGCACCGTTGCCCAGAAGAAATCATTCCACACAAAGGTGAAGATCAGTACCGCAAGCGCCGCGATGGCTGGCCTGACGAGAGGCAGAACCAGGTACCAGAATATCTGAAATTCGCCGACGCCCTCAATGCGCGCCGATTCGATCAACTCATAAGGCAAGGCCTTGATGAAGTTGCGCATGAACAATGTGCAAAATCCGGTTTGGAATGCTGCGTGGAACAGCACAAGGCCGGTCACGGTGTCGTACAAGCCGGTCTGCACCGACAAATCACGTACGGGTACCATAAGGATCTGGAACGGCACGAAGTTGCCTGCAACAAAGACAAAAAAGAGCGGCAGGGCGGCACGAAATCGATAGATGGCCAGGGCATAGCCGGCCAGGCATGCCAACGCTACCGAGATGGCTACGGTCGGCACGGTGATATAGATCGAGTTCAGAAAGTACCGGGCGGCCTGGGATTGTGTGAACACTGCCGTGTAGTTTTCGATCAACAGGAAGTCTGAAGGCCAACCGAAAACATTGCCGGAATTGATATCGGCAGCCGGCCGAATCGACGTCATGAATATCGCCATTAACGGCAGCAACCAGAGGAACAGGGCGATAGGCAGGAAGCTCTTGTAGGCCGTTTGGACAACCGGTGGAGATTTTTCGATCGGTTTGGGAAACATCTAATGACCCTCCCTTTCATCCTTGTACATCGTCCACAGGAAGTAGCTGATGAAAACCAGCATGATGAAGAACAGCACCACCGCGATGGAAGATCCATAACCCATACGGAATCCGTATTCAGACAGCGCCGTCTCGAACATGTAGTAGGACAGCACATTGGATGAACCATAGGGCCCGCCCTGGGTCATGATCGCAATCATGTCGAATGAGCGTAGCGCCCCGATTACTGTCACGACAATTGCCAGGAATGTCGCCGGCCAAAGTTGCGGCAGGATGACGTGGCGAAGCATTTTCCAACCGCGGGCGCCGTCGAGCCTGCCGGCTTCGACCTGATCGGGAGAAACATTATTCAGCCCGGTCAGGTACAGGATCATGCAATAGGCGATCTGCGGCCACAGTCCGGCGAATATGATTCCATAGGTAACAAATCGCTCGTCGCCCAGTATCGATGGCGGATCTGCGCCGAAGAACGCCCAGACTTTGCCGACGATGCCGAAATTGGGATTGTAAAACCAGGTGAATATCAGTCCCACGACCACCTGCGAGATGACGAAGGGAAAAAAGAAAAGTGATTTGTAAACGCGCATTCCCGTCACCGTCTGGTTCAGGAAAAGGGCGATGAACAGGCCGGCGGGTACTGCCAGCATGTAGAGGATCAACCAAAGCAGATTGTTCCAAAGCGAAGTATAAAACCGGTCATCGTCGATGAGCTCGCGATAATTGCCGAGGCCGATCCAGACCTTATCGCCAATACCGTCCCACTCGTAGAACGAGTACCACATGGATTGAAAGATCGGAGCGATGACATAGACGAGGAAGAAAATCATCGCCGGTGCAAGAAATATCCAGGGAGCGACTTGCAGTTTGTTTCTCTGATACCAACTGCGCTCATCGCCGAGTGATACGGCTGACGAACCAGACGAGTGCGGATTTGCCGGCACGCTCGTGCTCATCGTCTTTGCTCCCCGTTTGTGGTCCGGTGCCTGGAAGTCACCAGGCACTTCGTTTCCGGTTCGTGGATAGTCCCTGTCTCCCGGTTGGTCGGCTATCGCCGGATCGCGGTCACGCCATGTTCCGCCGGGAACTCAATAGTGGGTTCGGGCGATTGATCGCCCGAACCTAAACTTCGATTATTTGTAGACGCGCTTCTGGATCTTATCCAGGCGCTTCAGGATCGCATCAAGCCGATCGGGTTTGATCATGAATTCCTGGAAGCCTTCCATCCCGGCTTTGGCCATCTCGGCTGGCGCATCGCGGTCGTAGAACTGGGCAAGTCCGGCAGCCGTCGACACCGTCTCGAAACCTTCAACAATGAACTTGTCGTCCTGGTTGATTTCGGCCTTCGAATTTGGCGGCAACTGTCCAATCGTCTTGTTCCAATCACCCTGAATTTCCGGACGCGCGATGAATGAAAGGAATTTGCGAGCGTCTTCCTTGTTCTTCGCCTTGGCCGGAATGAACAGTGCATCGGCGGGCGCTTCTTCTGCGCGGGCCAGACCGGGTGTAATCTCCGGGAACTGGAAATAGTCGATCTGGTCATCCGTCAGCCCGGCATTGCGGTAGGCATCGACCGAGAAGTTGCCCATGACATACATCGCTGCTTCGCCCTTTGCGAACGGGGCGATTGCGTCCTGCCAGCTCATCGTCGCGTGATTGTCTACAAATGAGCACCGGTCGAGCATCGTCTTCCAGTTTTCAAATGTCTTGCGGATACGATCATCCGTGTACTGGATTTTGCCGCCGGTCAGATCGTTATGGACGTCGTAGCCGTTGGTTCTCAGATTGAGATAATCAAACACGCCGGCAGCAGTCCACAGGAACTGGGTGCCGATGGTGAATGGTGTGACGCCGGCCTCCTTCAGCTTGTCGCAGGCCGCAAGCAGTTCGTCCCAGGTTTTTGGCTCGGACAGTCCATTCTGATCGAAAATGTCTTTGCGGTAGTAAACGCCCCACTGATAGTAGGAATAGGGAACGCCCCACTGCTTGCCGTCGCGGGTCATGGTCGGCTTGATCGCCTCGAAAGACGTCGACAGGTTCGGGTCGGAAGCCCAAAGGTCGGAAATATCCTCAAACTGGCCGGCATCGACGAACGGACCCATGCGGTTGCCGGGATACCAGGCAGTGATGTCCGGTGCATCGGCGGACAGGAAGTTGCGGATCGCGGTTTTATGCGCTTCGCGATCGTTGATATTGACGGTCACATTGATGTCCGGATGGGCTTTCTTGAAAGCCTCCACGGCCGCTTCAAAGCCGGCCTTGGGACCCGGATTTGGATCATCGAAATTGATGACCAGATCGCCGGCAACGGCTACTGACGCCGACAGGGCGACCGTTGCTGCGGTTCCGATCAGCCTTGAGAATATGTGATTCATATCTTCCTCCCGTGGAATGTTCTTGAGTGATCGCCCCCGGGCAATCAGTTGCCCTTCCGTCGACTTTGAAAGTTTCAACCGGGCGGTACAAGCCCAACATATCAAATTCCATTATTTGGAACTGTGTTTGACTATTCAGAATTATTCCCATATATTGGACTTATGTCAAGCACTTGAATCCGGTGCGCCAGGAGTTGGGTGGATAGTAGTGGCGAGGAATGGCAATAGCGGAACGCTTGGAAAGGCGCTGGACGTGCTTGAGGCCGTCGCATCGCGAGAAGCGCCACCGCGCTTTACCGACCTGCTCGACCGGATCGACCAACCCCGCGGAACGTTGCATCGGAACATTTCCAATCTGATCGAGGAAGACCTTCTTGCGGTTCGTTCCGATCATTCCTACGAACTTGGACCCAAGCTGCTGAAGCTTGCTGCCCGTGCCTGGTCGGGCAACCAGTTCCGTTCCATTGCCGAACCGCATTTGAAAGCGCTTGGAGAAACTACCGGCGAAACCATTCACCTTGGCCTGCTAAACGATATCGAGGTCATTTACCTCGACAAGGTCGAGGGTCGCCAGTCGGTTCGAATGCACTCGCAGATCGGCAACGCCTCACCGGTCTACTGCACGGGAGTAGGAAAGGCTGCGCTGAGCGCCCTTTCCGATGAGGAACTTGAGGCCCGCATCGCCCGCATCACTTTCAAGACATTCACCGGCTCGACTTTGAGTACGCCACAGGCGCTGAGATCGGAGATT
This sequence comes from Rhizobiaceae bacterium, assembly GCA_963669285.2. Lineage (GTDB taxonomy): Bacteria > Pseudomonadota > Alphaproteobacteria > Rhizobiales > Rhizobiaceae > JAWKWH01. Next base: position 155,425 of record CAXXSI010000011.1, read on the forward strand.
TCGGAAATCCGTAAATCCGGCATCGCCTATGACCGGGAGGAACATGAGCCGGGCATTCATTGTATCGCCGCGCCGGTTTTTTCCGGCAGCCGTGATTTCTTTGCCGGAATTTCCGTGACCGCTCCGGTGTTTCGGGTGTCAACCGACCAATTGGCGGATTGGAAACCGCTCATTCAGCAAACGGCTGCCGTGATCATGGAAGACATGGCCAACAAGCTCGGGCCACGCGCCTAGGCCGGGCACAAACTCGGGATCAAGGATGGAAGGGAGACCATTTTGGCAAATCTACAACTAGCGGGGGTCGGGAAATCATTCGGCCCCGTGGATGTTATCAAAGGTGTAGACCTCGCGATCGACAGTGGTGAGTTCGTCGTATTTGTCGGTCCTTCGGGATGCGGGAAATCAACGCTTTTGCGCCTTGTCGCAGGTCTTGAGGAAGCCACCGTAGGCGCAATCAACATTGGTGACCGGGACGTCACCCGCGTCGATGCCGCGGACCGGGGGGTCGCCATGGTCTTCCAGTCCTACGCGCTCTATCCGCACATGTCGGTTGCCGACAATATGGGATTTGGTCTGAAAATGACCGGCCATCCAAAAGCGGAAATTGACACACTTGTGGCGCGCGCAGCAAAAATTCTCCACCTGGAGCAACTCCTGGACCGCAAACCGAAGCAATTGTCCGGCGGCCAACGCCAACGCGTGGCCATCGGGCGGGCAATTGTCCGTGAGCCAAAAGTGTTCCTGTTCGATGAACCGCTATCGAATCTGGATGCTGAACTTCGCGTACAAATGCGTTTGGAAATCGCGAAACTCCACCAGGATCTGGGTGCGACAATGATCTACGTCACCCATGATCAGGTCGAGGCTATGACGTTGGCAGACAAGATCGTCGTGTTGCGCAGCGGCATTGTTGAACAAGTCGGCGGACCGATTGAACTATACGAAAATCCCGACAATGTTTTTGTTGCCGGATTCATCGGATCGCCGAAGATGAATTTCCTCAATGCCACGGCCGGCTCCAAGACCAAAGCGGGTTTGGAGCTGAAACTGGATGATTTTGGCGGCGTCAGTTTCCGCAAGAAACTGACCACCGACGGTATCGAGCCAGGCCGTAAACTCCTGGTCGGCGTGCGGCCGGAGCATTTTGACGAGAGCGGAAAAGTCAAAATCGCCTCGCATATCGATGTCATCGAAAATCTCGGCGGCACAGCCTTTGCCTATGCGCGCGGCAAGGATGATGAACCGCTGACCATCCAACTTGCGGAGGGTTCGTCCTGCACCGAAGGAAAATCCTATAAGACGGGCTTCAACGCTGATCGCTGTTTTGTCTTCGATCAGGTGAGTGAGCAACGTCTAAGGTAGGTAGTTGTGCAACTTTGCTATGAGCGGCCTTCACGCTTGCTGTCGGGCTTATCGGCTGCCCATCCATTGCCCTGCATTTCGATCAACCTTGATGAAGTGCGCCTGAACTCAAACGCTTCTGTGCCGGTTTTGTCGGTATAGAGCGCGGCGGGTTCGGCGGCGGCGGAGAGGATCAGTTTTCGTTTCTTGTCGTAAAGCGTGTCGATCAACAGGATAAAGCGTTTGGCCTCGTTGCGGTTGCTTTTGTCCATTACCGGCACATGGTCGACCAAAAATGTGTCGAATCGCGCAGCAAGCTCTAGATAATCGCGCGCGGCAAGCGGTTTTGCGCAAAGCTCCTCGAAGGTAAAGCGAGCCGCCGTTCCCGCTGCGCGTTCGACCCTGATTTCGCGGCCCTTGACCGTGATGGATACAGCCATTTCGTCGCGCCCGGCGGATGCGGCGTCCCATGCCGCGTCCATGGCTTGGTCGGCATCCGTGCCCAAAGGCGTCAGGTAAACCGGCATGCGGCTTAGCTGTTCCAGGCGGTAATCCTTGTAGGCGTCAAGTGCCGCAATCTTTGCATGTGCCTTCAGTACGTCGATGAACGGCAGGAACAGCGAACGATTGAGCCCGTCGCGGTAGAGATTTTCCGGCGCAACGTTGGAGGTGGCAACCAACGTAACACCGGCGTCGAACAGCGCGGTGAACAGACGCGAAAGGATCATCGCATCGGCGATATCGGTGACGGCAAACTCATCGAAGCACAAAACCCAGGCTTCGCGTGCCAGCGCGGCGGCGACCGGAGAAATCGGATCATCACCCTTCGCGTTACCGTTTTTGACTGCGCTGCGATGTGCGGCGATGCGGTCGTGAACGTCAGCCATGAAGTCGTTGAAATGGACACGGCGCTTGGCGGGCACAGGGACACGGTCGAAAAACAGGTCCATGAGCATGGTTTTTCCGCGGCCGACCTCGCCGTGGATATAAAGACCGTCAACCTTTTCGATGCGTTTGGCAAACAACCAGCCAAGAGCGCTGGTTTTGGCCGCCATTCGTTTCACCGCGATGTCGTCGAGCACGCGGTCGAGTTTGGCGGCGATTGCCGATTGCGCCGGGTCGTGAGCGATCACACCGTCTTCAGTAAGACGAAGGAGCGCGTCGGCAACCGTGTTCAGCGTGTCGAGCCGGTCATGTTCCATGGCGGCACGCCTCGATGAAACTACCCTTGGTCAGACAAACTAGCGTGAGAGACTTACGGCTTGGCCACCCGTGGTCTGGCCGTCGAAGCGTTCCGACCCGGTCGAATAGAGTATGGCAATCCTCGTACCTGCATCGTCATACAAGACAAGCTGTTTACCGGCGACGTTCCAGCCACGCATGGTCTGCAGTTCGCCCGCACAACCGCGCGTGCCACCGCGCGAATTGTCACCATATTTGGTCAGCGTCAGGAACATCTGACAACTAACGCCCGAAGACGCTGTCTTCCAGGAACCCACGATGGCATTTTTCGTGATGTCCGGCGCGCTGGCGGCGGCAACATCGACATTGACGGTCTCATCTTTCGGCGCGTCGGGGAAATCCTCCGGATTTGTGGTGCCGTCGGCAGGTTTGAGTTCCTCGGCTTCGACTGTACCGGCAGGTGCAGGTGTCAACGGTTCGGGTTGTGTGTTTCGGGTGTTCAAATAAGGGATCCTGGTGCCCTGACACGCCGTCACGCCTATTGCCATCAGAACCAGTATGGCCAGTGCTGAAGCAGACCTCCTGCCCGATTGCAAAATACCCATGATCGTCTACCTCCGCCGGTCGATACCGGTCACTGGTCCGCACCCATGCCCTTCAAGGCGCACAAAAGTGGCAATGTTTGGGTAATGTTTTCCGCATCATGGTTAATATCGGGTTTTTTTGTCGCGTTGTTCAAGTGAATTCGACATTCCACCGGTTTTTCGCGTCGTGGCTTTTGGAAATGAGCAAATTCCCAATCCGGCCAGTCGGAAGCACGGGCAGAGGGGTTGATCATCGACAATCCGTCGCTAAGTTTTGCCAATGAAACGTAGAACACTGGTCAAATGGTTTGGCTTTACCGGCGTGACAGCCATTGCCGGCGGTGGATTTGCGGTCAACCGCAGCCAGGCGGGGAACCGGTATTATTCCGGACCGAAATCCGATCATTTCGACGGGCGTGTGTTTTTCAATCCGGAAGGCATCCCGCCGCGCAGTTTCGCCGATCTCTTACGATGGCAACTTGGTGACGGCCGCAAGAAATGGCCGGACCAGTGGCTTAGCCCGCATGAACCGGCAAAACCGACACCGCGCATTGATGGATCAGCTCTGCGGATTACGATGGTAGGTCACGCCACGATGCTGATCCAGACCGCGGGCGCCAACATTCTGACTGATCCGCTGTGGTCACAACGGGCTTCCCCGGTCCAGTTTGCCGGCCCGAAACGGGTCAATCCGCCGGGAATTGCATTTGCAGATCTGCCGCAAATCGATTTGGTGCTGCTGACCCATAACCACTACGATCATCTCGATGTCGAAACACTGAAGCGGTTGAAAACGCACCACGATCCACTGGTTATAACACCGCTTGGCAATGATGCCATCGTGACCGAATCGATCGCGGGTATGCGGGTGGCGGGTGGCGATTGGCACGATGTGATTGAAGCGAATGGCCTCAAGGTTCATGTCGAACCGGTTCATCATTGGTCGGCGCGCGGCACATTTGACCGGCGCATGGCGCTCTGGGCCGGGTTTGTGATCGAAGGACCGGGTGGCAAGATTTATCATGTTGGCGATACCGGTTTTCACGGCGGCCGCAACTATCGCGCAGCCGCGAAGAAACACGGCGGCTTCCGGTTGGCATTGCTGCCGATCGGCGCCTACGAGCCGCGTTGGTTCATGGAAGGGCAACACCAGAATCCGCAAGAGGCGGTCGCCGGATTTCAACTGTGCGAGACGCAGTTTGCGGCAGGCCATCACTGGGGCACGGTACAATTGACCAACGAAGCGATTGAAGAACCGCGCGATGCGTTGCACAAAGCCCTTGCCGAACAGGATATCGACCGCGATCGTTTCCGGCCGATGCAGCCGGGTGAGGCTTGGGACGTGCCCGAATCTGCTTTGACCTAACAGGCTGGTAATTGCGGTCGCTTTCGGCCATATAAGCCGCGAAAACCAACGGTATCAGCGAAATGTCCGAACGTGCGCCATTCGCCAAAATGAACGGGCTCGGCAACGAAATCATCGTCGCCGACATGCGCGGTCGTGCGGATCGCGTTTTGCCCGCTGCGGCGGTGGCACTCAACTCCGATCCGGCTACCAGGTTCGATCAGATCATGGCAATTCACGATGCGCGGTCACCGGGTACGCAAAACTATATCGAGATCCTCAATTCAGATGGCTCGCCTGCACAGGCTTGCGGTAATGGCATGCGTTGCGTCGTAAAGGCGCTATCGGCGGAAACCGGTGAGAACACGTTCAAGTTCGAGACGGTTGCCGGCCTTCTTGAGGCGCAGGAATATGAAAACGGAATGATCTCCGTCGATATGGGTTTACCGCGGTTCGGCTGGGATGAAGTGCCCCTGACCGAGGAGTTTCACGATACGAGCAAGATAGAATTACAGATCGGACCGATCGACAACCCGGTGCTGCACTCGCCTTCGGCAATATCCATGGGCAATCCGCATGTGGTTTTCTGGGTGAATGACGATGTGTGGTCATATGATCTCGATCGCTTCGGACCGCTGCTGGAAAACCACCCGATACTGCCCGAGGGCGCCAACATCACGATTGCAAACGTGGCCTCGGCGCAGGCCATCACGATCCGGACGTGGGAACGCGGCGCCGGGCTGACCAAGGCTTGCGGTTCTGCGGCATGTGCGGCCGCGGTGTCTGCAGCCAGAACCGGCAGGACCGGGCGCAGGGTTGTGGTGACGGTGCCGGGCGGCCCGCTGGAAATAGAATGGCGTGGTGATGATCACGTGATCATGACCGGCCCCGCGGAATGGGAGTTTTCCGGCACATTCGATCCGTCTACCGGGGCATGGAGCCGCGATGAGGCAGGGGCAGCCTGATGGCGGTCGAAGTTGTAACATTTGGATGCCGGCTCAATACCTACGAGTCCGAAGTCATCCGCAAGGAAGCCGACAAGGCCCAGCTTGGTGCCTTGGACGGCGGCGCGGTTATCGTGAACACCTGTGCGGTGACCGGCGAGGCTGTGCGGCAGGCGCGGCAGGCGATACGCAAGATGCGACGTGAGCAACCACGCGCCCGCATCATCGTTACCGGCTGCGCGGCACAAACCACACCCGACGATTTCGCTGCGATGGGTGAAGTCGACCTGGTGCTTGGCAATGAGGAAAAACTTGCTGCACACTACTATCGGGCACTGCCGGATTTCGGTGTCAATGACACGGAAAAAGTGCGCGTCAACGACATTATGAGCGTGCGCGAGACCGCAGGCCATATGATCGATTCGATCGAAGGCCGGGCGCGGGCATTTGTTCAGGTGCAAAATGGTTGCGACCACCGCTGCACCTTTTGCATCATCCCCTATGGAAGAGGCAATTCACGCTCAGTTCCCATGGGCGCGGTGGTCGAGCAGGTCAAACACCTTGCGGGCACTGGCTATGGCGAAGTGGTGCTGACCGGTGTCGATATGACCAGTTATGGCGCCGACCTGCCGGGTGCACCGAAGCTCGGACGGCTCGTCGGAGCCATTCTGAAGAGCGTGCCCGACCTGCCGAGACTGAGATTGTCATCGATCGATTCGATCGAGGCAGATGACGAACTGATCGAGCTGATCGGTTCGGAAAAACGATTGATGCCGCATCTGCACCTGTCCCTGCAGTCGGGCGACGACATGATCCTGAAGCGCATGAAGCGGCGGCATACACGGGAAGATTCGATTCGTTTTTGTGAAGATATTCGCAGAGCCCGCCCGGATATCGTTTTCGGAGCCGATTTAATAGCCGGATTCCCGACTGAATCAGAAGATATGTTCGGCAACTCGTTGAAGATTATCGAGGAGTGCGGACTAACACATCTGCACGTGTTTCCTTTCAGTGCACGCGAGGGTACGCCGGCAGCGCGCATGCCGCAATTGCCGCGCAAGTTGGTCAAGGAGCGTGCAGCGCGACTACGCGAGGCGGGCCTGAGTGCCTTGAATGGCCAATTCAGCGCCATTATCGGCAGCCGGCAAAATGTATTGGTGGAAAGCGACGGCATCGGCCGGACTGAGGGATTTTACCCCATCGTTGCTGAAGAAGGTCGCGCCGGCGAAATCGTCGAATGCCTTGTTACCGGCCATGACGGGCAGATGTTGAAAGCCCGGCCGGTAAGCCGGATTGCGGCTTGAGGCGGGACTGACAGCACATGGCATTCGGATTCATCAAGAAAATCTTCTCGTTTGGCAAGAACAAGGTCGAGGAGATACTGGCCGACGAAGCCGAAAAGGCTGTTGATGAGACGCCCGCAGATGCTGCACCGCCGCCGGAAACCGCTGTTGAGGACTTGACGGAGCCGGTGCAACCGGCAGTGTCGCCTCCAGAGCCAGAGCCAGAGCCAGAGCCAGAGCCAGAGCCAGAGCCAGAGCCAGAGCCAGAGCCAGAGCCAGAGCCAGAGCCAGAGCCAGAGCCAGAGCCAGAGCCAGAGCCAGAGCCAGAGCCAGAGCCAGAGCCAGAGCCAGAGCCAGAGCCAGAGCCAGAGCCAGAGCCAGAGCCAGAGCCAGAGCCAGAGCCAGAGCCAGAGCCAGAGCCAGAGCCAGAGCCAGAGCCAGAGCCAGAGCCAGAGCCAGAGCCAGAGCCAGAGCCAGAGCCAGAGCCAGAGCCAGAGCCAGAGCCAGAGCCAGAGCCAGAGCCAGAGCCAGAGCCAGAGCCAGAGCCAGAGCCAGAGCCAGAGCCAGAGCCAGAGCCAGAGCCAGAGCCAGAGCCAGAGCCAGAGCCAGAGCCAGAGCCAGAGCCAGAGCCAGAGCCAGAGCCAGAGCCAGAGCCAGAGCCAGAGCCAGAGCCAGAGCCAGAGCCAGCCGTGGATGACACGCGTGCCAGGGAAAGCATCGAGATGGCGCCCGCCGATACCTCGGCGCAGGAGCCTGTGGCCGATGCGATCGAAGGACCGCCGGTAACCCGGCAAGACGAAGACAAGAAAGACCTTGCCGCGGTGGAAGGAGCGGACGACGTTTCCGAACCCGAACCCGAACCCGAACCCGAACCCGAACCCGAACCCGAACCCGAACCCGAACCCGAACCCGAACCCGAACCCGAACCCGAACCCGAACCCGAAGAGAAGCCGGTGGAGCGGGAACCGGAACTGGTTTCGGTAGCGGAGTCGGTTGAACATGCACCCGCAGATGAGGCGCTTCCGGAAACCCAACCGGAACCGGAGAAAAAGAGCTGGTTTCAGCGGTTAAAAAGCGGGCTTTCGCGGTCGTCGAAGGAACTGACGGACAATATCACCGGCATCTTCACCAAGCGGAAGCTGGACGAGGATACGCTGCAGGATTTGGAAGACGTGCTGATCCAGGCTGATCTGGGCATCGAGACCGCGATGCGGATTACCGATGCACTCGCCACCGGACGCTATGGCAAGGACATTGCCACCGACGAGGTGCGGGCCATCATGGGCGAAGAGGTCGAAAAGGTGCTCGGTCCCGTCGCGCAACCGCTGCAGTTGGACCTGTCGCACAAACCGCATGTGATCCTGGTTGTCGGCGTCAACGGCACCGGCAAAACAACGACAATCGGCAAGCTTGCGGCAAAGCTGCACGAGGGCGGGCTGAATGTCATGCTGGCGGCCGGCGATACATTCCGTGCCGCGGCGATCGAACAGCTTAAAATCTGGGGCGAGCGCACAGGGTCACCGGTGGTTTCGTCTAAACTGGGAGCCGACGCCGCCGGGCTCGCCTATGATGCCTTCGAGCAGGCCAGGGAAGCCGGATCCGACGTTTTGATCATCGATACGGCCGGAAGGCTGCAAAACCGTACCGAACTGATGGACGAATTGGCCAAGATCGTGCGTGTTCTCGGCAAGCTCGATCCTGACGCGCCGCATACGGTGTTGCAGACGCTGGATGCGACAACCGGACAGAACGCGCTCAGCCAAGTCGAGATTTTCCGCAATATCGCCGGCGTCAACGGCCTGGTAATGACCAAGCTCGATGGCACCGCGCGCGGCGGCATTCTGGTGGCCATTGCAGCCAAGCACAAACTACCGGTCTATTTTGTCGGCGTCGGCGAGCAGGTCGCCGATCTGGAACCGTTCGAAGCAAAGGAATTCGCCATGGCAATCACCGGGGGCGAGGCATGAACGAACCAATCTTGGAACGCGATCCGTCTGATCCAAAGCGCAAGGAAATCAATCCGCTGTTGAAGCTGGTGCTGGAGCTTGGGCCGCTGATGGTGTTCTTCTTCGCCAACTCCAGGGGCGAATGGCTGGCGCAGAAATTCCCGGCACTCGCGGAGCTTGGCGGCCCGCTGTTCATTGCCACTGCGTTGTTCATGGTGGCGACGGCAATTTCGCTTTCTGTCTCGTGGATGTTGACCCGCACCCTGCCGATCATGCCGCTGGTTTCCGGTGTCGTCGTCTTCGTGTTCGGCGCGCTGACGTTGTGGCTTCAGGACGAAACTTTCATCAAGATGAAGCCGACTATCGTCAACACGCTGTTCGCAGGCGTGCTTTTGGGCGGGCTTTTGTTCGGGAAATCGCTGCTGGGTTATGTGTTCGATTCCGCCTTCAAGCTCGATGCGGCCGGCTGGCGAAAACTGACGCTGCGGTGGGGAATTTTCTTTGTTTTTCTGGCGGTTGTGAATGAAATCGTCTGGCGCAACTTTTCCACCGACGCCTGGGTGACATTCAAGGTATGGGGGATCATGCCGATCACGATTCTTTTTACCATGAGCCAGATGCCGCTGATCATGCGCCACTCGCTGGAAGAGGAGGGAGGCAAGGATGCCTGAACCGAAGTTTGTTCTGACGAAAGAAGAACTGCGTTCGATCTACAAGCCTGCATCGGACCGAGCGCTCAAAAAGGAGATGCGCCGGCTGGACAAGCACGCGCGCCGATTTATTGCTAACTCACCATTCATGCTGATTGCAACACAAGACCTGTCCGGCAACGGCGATGTGTCGCCAAAGGGCGACCGGTCCGGTTTCGTTTTGGTGCTCGATGATAACACGATCGCCATCCCCGACCGGCCGGGCAACAACCGTCTCGATACTCTGGAGAACATCCTCGACAATCCGGCCATCGGCCTGTTGTTCATGATCCCCGGAATGAACGAGACGTTGCGCATCAACGGCAAGGCGCGGATCACCGCGGATGAGGCGATGTGCGCGCGGTTTGCCGTTGATGGCAAACCGGCAGTATCGGTGACGATCGTCGATGTCGAAGCGGTCTACATGCATTGCGCCAAGGCATTTATGCGCTCGAAACTCTGGCAACCTGAAAGCTGGCCGCCACGCGATGCGATGCCGACGCTCGGTGAGATGCTCAGGGATCAGATGGCGGATGGTTCGGACGCCGAACAGACCGACCGGGAGATCGCCGACATCTACGCAAAGACCATGTGGTAAGGTTCCATCACCCGGCAAGCCACTCGATCCAGCGGCAATGCCAGTCGCAGCGCGCCAGAATCTGTTTCTCTCCGCCCGGCCATAGCGTTAGCTGCAGGGTCGCATATGGTTCAACGCCGCCTAATCCCTCCATTCTGAGCCATGCAACGGGCGCATCGCGGGTCGCGATATTGCTGACCTGTTCCAATGCCGCCTCAATGCGAGCTTTTGTGGGATCGGGTAAATACTGCCACATGACCGAATGAAACAGGACATGGCACTCGTCCAGTTTTCGGTTTGCAAGGCTTTGGTCGACATAATCTGCGGCATCGGCCGCGATCAGATCGAACGGTGTCTGCTCGGCAATGGCGATAGCTGCATCAAGACGCTGCATGCGCTCCGGTTGATCAGGCCAGATGTAGGAGCGCAGACGCAGGCGGTCTTCAGGATCTCCGATTTGAAGCGGTGCGATGTCGCAACCGCTGCGCCGGATAATTCTGAAGTTGCCACGCGGATCGGGCATGCCGCCTCGCATCGCGGGCGAAATCCGTACTGCGGAGTCCGGATCGCCTAGCGAAACCCTGTCGTACCGGTAGGCAAAGTGGTCGGCCAGCAGATTGAGGCCGGCGCTGGCGCCGATTTCGTGCAGGGCGAGTGGAAGACGGCATTGACGGGCGATCTCACGCAGTCCCGGAAGGAGTGCCGCGGCGCGAGCGATCTCGTTGGTCTGTGGTGCATTGCCCAAACTGGCACAAAGCCGCGCATCGTTCCTGCCGATCACACCGGGCAGGATACGGGCCAGGCTGTCTATATCGGGATCGGGCGGATAGCATTGCGCCAGCTGTTCATCGTTTTCGTCGAGAACCAATGCATGCAGACCGCCGCAGAGTCTTAGCGCAAGGGCAGCCGCCGCCGGATCATCCGGCCAGTCAAGGACGGTTCGACCGGTTGCAGTGCTGCGATCGAGTATGGCGATCAAATTCCGGCACAGCACTGCTGTGAATGGAGAGCCCATCTTCTCGCAGGCTTCGGCCTGTTTGTGAAAGTGAGCGGTGATAGCGTTTGTCATGTATCCGGTGCGGAAAGCGCCTTGTCGATTGCCGGCATAAGCTGCGTTCTGACCGCATCTGAAGTCAAAGGTCCGACATGTTTGAAGCGAATGATGCCCTCGCGGTCGACCAGGAACGTCTCGGGTACCCCGTAAACACCCCAATCGATGGCTGTGCGGCCATCCTGATCCACACCAATAACACGATATGGATCACCCAGTTCCGAAAGGAAGCCCTTGGCGTTTGCAGCCTTGTCCTTGTAGTTCAGGCCGGCGATGACAAATCGCTTGTCGCGCGACAGTTCCAGCAAAACCGGATGCTCCTGGCGGCAGGGACCGCACCAGGATGCCCAGATGTTGACCAGCGTGACATTACCGATGAAATTTTCCGATTGGAGTCCGACCGACCGGGTCGGGTCGAGCGGTGGCAGGTCGGTTTTGGGAGCAGGTTGGCCGATCAATGCAGATGGAACTTTTGACGTATCACGGTCGGCCAGCAACATGATCAGAAACACGGCTGCCAAAGCCATGAAGATGCCAAGCGGCAGCAACACAACCCAGCGGCGGATCTGGGTTTTTTCTTCTGGTTTTTCTGCCAATTCGGTGCTCATTGGCCAGCCTCCGCCGGTGTGTCGGAACGCCGGCGTATACCGCTTTCCGCAAGCTTGGCAAGCTCGCGGGCACGGGCACGGTGATCAACGATGATCCAGATGGTCAGAGCGGCAATGGCCAGCGCCGATGTGCCATAGGCGACCGAGACGAAGAACGTATGGCTCATTTCATTTCTCCGGGACGATCAGCCTGGCGGGCGGCAAGCTTGCGCATGGCAGCGATACGGCGGCGCCAGATTTCGGTACGCATGGCGGCAAGGTGAAGGGTGAAGAACAGGCAGGAAAAACCAAGCGCTGACACGAGTAGCGGCCATAGCAGGCTTGGGTGAATTGTCGGTCCGTCGAGCCGAATGACCGAAGCCGGCTGATGCAAGGTGTTCCACCATTCGACGGAAAACTTGATGACTGGCAGGTTGATGGAACCGATCAGCACGAGAATCGCCGCGGCGCGCGCGGCTTTAAGCGGTTCGTCGAAGGCGCGCGTGAGCGCAATCAGGCCCAGATACATGATGAAAAGAACGAAAACGCTTGTCAGTCGTGCATCCCAGACCCACCAGGTGCCCCACATGGGCTTACCCCAGACCGAGCCGGTAAACAGAGCCAGCATGGTGAAGACAGCACCGATCGGGGCTGCCGCCTTGATCGACACATCGGCGACCGGATGGCGCCAGACCAGCGTGCCGAGCGCCGAAATCGTCATCACGCCCCATACCATCATCGCAAGCCAGGCGAACGGCACGTGGATATACATGATCCTGACCGTGATGCCCTGCTGGTAGTCTTCCGGAGCTGTAAAACCCATCCACAAGCCGGTCGCGACCAAAATCGCCGACAATGCGGCCAACCAGGGAATAACGGCGCTCGCCAAACCGACGAATCGGGTTGGATTGGCCAGTTCCGTAATTGTCGAACGCCTGACGGATGTGTCTGTCATGACGTCTATTTAGAGTGTTTGAGCGCGATATGAAATCAAATCTGCGCGCATTTGGTGCCGTCTGCGACAGTTTGACTACCCGCTGTTTCGGGCCTCAGACATCAAGATCGACGATTTCGGGGATTTGAACACAGCGCCGCAATTGCCAATGGCCGGTGCGGCGTTTATGGACTTGGCGCGATCCCGTAAACCCAGAGCCTCTCGTTCGATATGAAGAAATTACTAGTCGCCAACCGGTCCGAAATCGCCATTCGTGTTTTCCGGGCAGCCAATGAACTCGGATTGAAAACTGTCGCCATATGGGCGGAAGAAGACAAGTACTCGCTGCATCGTTTCAAGGCGGATGAGAGTTACCAGATCGGCCGGGGGCCGCATCTGGAAAAAGAGCTCGGTCCAATCGAGAGTTATCTCTCGATCGATGAGGTCATTCGGGTCGCGAAACTGTCTGGCGCAGACGCGATCCATCCTGGTTATGGCCTGCTTTCGGAGAGCCCGGAGTTTGCAGAAGCCTGCGCGGCGAACGGTGTTACCTTCATCGGCCCGTCACCGGAAACCATGCGTCGGCTTGGCAACAAAGTGGCGGCGCGCAATCTGGCGGTCGAGACCGGCGTACCGGTGGTGCCGGCAACCGACCCGTTGCCAGACGATCCAGATGAGATTCGCACCATGGCCGAGGCGATCGGCTATCCGCTGATGCTGAAAGCCTCGTGGGGCGGCGGCGGGCGTGGCATGCGTGTCATTCGAGAAGCCGGCGATCTCGAACGCGAGGTTACCGAAGCCAAGCGCGAGGCTATGGCGGCATTCGGTAAGGACGAGGTTTATCTGGAGAAGCTGGTCGAGCGAGCGCGGCATGTCGAAGTGCAAATTCTCGGCGATACATTCGGCAATGCAGTGCATCTTTTCGAGCGGGATTGCTCAATCCAGCGGCGCAATCAGAAGGTCGTGGAGCGAGCGCCGGCGCCTTATCTGAACGATCAGCAGCGTTCCCAACTGGCCGGATACGGTCTGACCCTGGCGCGGGCAACGAATTATGTCGGGGCGGGAACCATCGAGTTTCTGATGGATGTGGACACCGGTGAGTTCTATTTCATCGAGGTCAATCCGCGTATCCAGGTGGAACACACGGTGACGGAAGAAGTCACCGGGATCGACATCGTCAAGGCACAAATTCACATTCTCGATGGCGAGGCGATCGGGACTGCGGCGTCCGGTGTTCCGGCGCAGGAGGACATCAGGCTGAACGGCCATGCGCTGCAGTGCCGGATAACGACCGAGGACCCCGAACAGAATTTCATTCCGGACTACGGCCGCATTACCGCTTATCGCGGTGCGACCGGTTTCGGCATTCGCCTCGATGGCGGCACCGCCTATTCCGGGGCGGTCATCACCCGGTTCTACGATCCCTTGTTGGAGAAGGTGACGGCCTGGGCGCCGACACCAGGAGAGGCGATTGCACGCATGGACCGCGCGTTGCGCGAATTCCGCATTCGCGGTGTGGCGACAAACCTCACCTTTCTGGAAGCGATCATCGCGCACCCGAAATTTGCCGACAACAGCTACACGACCAAATTCATCGACAATACGCCGGAACTGTTCTCACAGGTCAAACGGCAGGACCGGGCGACCAAGCTGCTCAACTATCTTGCTGATGTTTCGGTAAACGGCCATCCCGAGGCCCGGGGCCGTCCCAAACCGGCAGCGGATGCCGCTGCACCGCAAATTCCGTTTTTTCACGGTGCTGTTCCCGATGGTACAAAACAGCGTCTTGATGCCGACGGGCCACGGAAATTCGCCGAATGGATGCGCGGCCACAAGCAGATCCTTCTGACAGATACGACGATGCGCGACGGACATCAATCGCTTCTGGCCACGCGCATGCGCACTTTCGATATCGCACGCATAGCAGGAACCTATGCAAGGGCGCTGCCGACGCTGCTTTCGCTTGAGTGCTGGGGTGGCGCGACTTTTGACGTCGCCATGCGGTTTTTAACCGAAGATCCATGGGAACGGCTATCGCTGATCCGCGAGGGTGCCCCAAACCTGCTGTTGCAAATGCTTCTGCGCGGCGCCAACGGCGTCGGCTATACGAACTATCCGGACAATGTGGTGAAGCACTTTGTCCGACAGGCTGCGGCCGGCGGCATCGATCTGTTCCGCGTATTTGATTGCCTGAACTGGGTCGACAACATGCGTGTGTCGATGGATGCGGTGATCGAGGAGAACAAGCTTTGCGAAGCGACGATCTGCTACACCGGTGACTTCCAGAATCCGGACCGGGCGAAATATGACCTGAAATACTACACGACACTAGCACGCGAACTGGAAGCGGCCGGAGCGCACATTATCGCCGTCAAGGACATGGCAGGTCTGCTCAAACCGGCAGCGGCGACAGTGCTGTTCAAGGCATTGCGCGAAGAGACCGGTCTGCCGATCCATTTCCACACCCATGACACATCAGGCATCTCTGCTGCCACGGTGCTGGCCGCCGTCGATGCGGGTGTCGATGCCGTCGATGCGGCGATGGACGCTTTGTCGGGAAATACATCGCAGCCTTGTCTCGGTTCGATCGTCGAGGCGCTTGCCGGATCGGAGCGCGATCCCGGCCTCGATCCGGAATGGATCAGGAAAATTTCGTTCTACTGGGAGGCCGTGCGCAACCAGTATGCCGCATTCGAAAGCGATCTGAAGGGTCCTGCCTCGGAGGTTTATCTGCATGAAATGCCGGGCGGCCAGTTTACCAATCTGAAGGAACAGGCCCGCTCGCTCGGCCTGGAGACGCGCTGGCACGAAGTTGCCCAAGCCTATTCCGACGCCAATCGCATGTTTGGCGATATCGTCAAGGTGACACCGTCGTCGAAAGTGGTCGGCGACATGGCGCTGATGATGGTGAGCCAGGATCTGTCCGTGGGTGATGTCGAAAATCCGGACAAGGACATCGCGTTTCCCGATTCTGTCGTGTCCATGATGCACGGCGACCTGGGACAACCGCCCGGTGGTTGGCCTCAAGCACTGCAGAAAAAAGTGCTGAAGGATCGCACGCCAATCAGTGTGCGTCCGGGTTCCCTGCTGGACGATGCGGACCTGGAAGCGGGACGCAAGGAGATCGGAGGATTGCTGGAGCGGAAACCAAGCGAGCAGGAGTTTGCAGCCTGGCTGATGTATCCGAAAGTATTCACCGATTTTGCCACCGCAACGGAGGAATACGGTCCGGTGAGCAACCTGCCAACACCGGTCTATTTCTACGGCATGCAGCCGGAGGACGAAGTGTTTATCGATATCGAGCGCGGCAAGACCCTCGTTATCCGTTGCCTGGCAATCGGTGATACCGATGAAAAGGGCATGGTGACCGTGTTCTTCGAACTGAACGGTCAGCCGCGTCGGGTAAAGGTGCCGGACAGGGCGCATGGCGCCGGCGGCAGCCGCGCAAAGCCGAAGGCCGATCCGGCTAATGAAAACCATGTCGGCGCACCCATGCCGGGTGTTGTGTCCACCCTTGCGGTTGCCAAGGGCCAGGAAGTCAAGGCCGGCGACGTACTGTTGTCGATCGAGGCGATGAAAATGGAGACGGCCCTGCATGCTGAACGCGACGGCGTGATTGCCGATGTGATGGTGGGTGCCGGCGATCAGATCGACGCCAAGGATCTGCTGGTGGTGTATGAGTGAGGACCGACGGCGCGCGATCCGGGGACGATATGCGGTAGCGGGCCTGTTTTTTCTCAATGGTTATGTGGTCGGCAACTGGGCGCCGAAAATCCCCGAAATTGCCCAACGGCTTGTGATCAGTGAATCGCAGATCGGTATCATTCTGTTTGCCTTCGGGCTTGGCGCGATCACCGGATTGCCGCTTGCCGGGGTCTACATTTCGCGCTTCGGCTCGCGCATGCTGAGCCTTTTCGGCGCATTCCTGTCATCGTTCATTCTGCTGGCGCTCAGCCTCGTTCCGAGTTTCGAAGTCGCCATTGGCGTCGGATTTTGTTTTGGCCTGTTCCTGGGCGGGATGGATGTGGCAATGAATGCCAATGCGGTCAGCGTCGAAAAGGCGCTCAAACGACCGATCATGTCCGCATCGCACGGATACTGGTCGCTGGGCGGACTGATTGGCGGTGCGACAGGGGGATGGCTGATTGCCGAGGTCGGGCCGATTGGTCAGGCGTTGTGGGTGGCGTTCGTCGGTGTTGCAGTTTGGCTATCGTGTTTTTTCACCGCGCTGAAAGATGGTGACGATGGCAGTGAGACCGGTGGAACCAGGTTCCGTTTCCCGCGGGAAGCGATTGTCTATGTCGTCGGTTTTGTCGCGCTGATGTCGATGGTTCCTGAGGGATCAGTTCTCGATTGGGCAGCGCTTTACCTGATCCAGGAGCGCGGCGCGGACATCGCGACATCGGGCTTTGCGTTTGCCGCATTTTCGTTGTCTATGGCCGTGATGCGGTTTTTCGGTGATGGATTGCGCGCGCGGTTCGGGCCGGTGGCATTATTCAGGTTATCCGCCGTGATCGCGGGCATCGGCATGTTCGCGGCGGCGGTCGCGCCCTTTCCATGGCTGGTGATCGTCAGCTTTTGTGTTTCGGGTTTCGGCATGGCAAATCTCCTGCCGATCGCACTGTCGACCGCAGGAAACCTGCCGGGCATGAAACAGGGTGTGGGATTGTCGATCGTGACGACACTGGCCTATTCGGGGTACATTTTCGTGCCGACGATTATCGGATTCATCGCCGAGCATACGGGATTCGTCCCGATCTATATTGGTCTTGCAGCCCTGTTCATCGCCGTGTTCGCACTGGCGGGAATCACCCGGTATGCGCAAAGCGCACACTAGGTCATCAGCAAACCAATATCAGGGATCGGGCCGGAAGCCGTCAGAGAACTTTTTGAGCAGACCTGACTTCTTTTCCGCCTTTTGTTCGACAGGCTCAGCCTTCTTGGCGGCAACTGAAGTCTCGCCGGCAAACCGGATATACGTGCGATAGACGTAACCGAGCTTGCCATCATAGACAACGCGGCACCAGTGTTTGCAGGTGGGATCCGACTTGATCTCGGCGTCCTGCGGTATGACCAGCATCTTGGCTGCACGCTTGTTTTTTGATGCGCGCATGTTCACCCATTTGGTCGCTAGTGCCGCCCGCAGGTCAGCCGTGGCAAATGACGGTGCCGAAACACGTGCAGGCTTCACCGGCTTTTCGGTTTTGGCTGGTTCGACGTAACTGGAAACAAGCGGGGAGGACATCTTCTCTTCGAGCGCTATGACCTCTGCTTCCGATTCAGCAATTTCGATACCTTCAATGGTGGTGACAGCTGTTTCACCTTCGCCGGTTTTGTCTTCCAACTTCGCTGTCGTTTCTGCCCAACGGGGATCGTCCGTGGTCAGCGGCGCAGGCTCGCCAGACAGCGTTTCGGCGGCAATCGCTTTTTCCAGCTTGACGACCGTGGTCTTGACCTTCACCGGCTTGGGCGCGACAGGCTCGGTGTCAGCGACAGCAATCTTTGCAGGTTCGCTGCTGGCAGGCTCGACGCTCGAATGGGCTGCAATTTTAACCGACTCCGATGGGCGGGCATCGGAAAGCACGCCGGACAATTCAGCGCCAGCACTATCCAGTGAAGCGACGCGCACGGGATCCCGTTCATTTGAACTGGCGATAAGCGCATATGCGGCCGCACCGCCGCTAAGCGCTGATGCGCAGGCCACCAAAGCAACCAGCAAGCCCGTACGCCTCTTTTTTGGTGGCCGGATACGCAAATCCTGTAGTGAATACGGATACTGATTGGCCGGTTGTGATGTCACGAAATACTTAGACATTGTGTCTCCCCGGAGGCTAGGCCTCTCGACGTTACTACCCCTCACCCCGTTACTTTCCGCCGCTACTCATTTACACAAACGCATACCGACAGCGACTTTCACGCTGCCTGCAGCCGGCATTATAGGAATCAGAATGTGGCGCAGATTGGTCACATTTACGATTTTTTAACGCTGGAAAGCCCCAAAAACCGGGCAATAAGGTAAATTTGATTGCAAAAGTCGCGAAGTTATGGCGACAGGTCGAGTTTGGAGAGTTGGCCGGCAAGGAAATCGTAGGCTCGGCGCACACGTCGGCTGGTGCGCAATTCGCGATGCGCTGTCAGCCACATCGGGATCGATCCAGTTGGCAGGTCCGGCAAGAGCCGCTCCATACCAGCCTGGTTGCCGGCGATGAAATCGGGGACAAATCCCACTCCCCCTCCGGCCTGGACAATTTTCCAATGGGCAATTTGGGCGTCGGTGCGAATGGCAAAGGTATGGCGGTTTACGTTGTAGCCAAGCGCACGGATACCATTGATCAGCAGATCGTTGCGGTCATAACCGATAATGACATGATTGAAGAGTTCCTCTGCATTCAATGGCCTTCCCGCGCGCTCCAGATAGCTGGTCGCGGCATAACATCCGATGGATAGTTCATTGACCTTGCGCGTTATCAGTTCGCTTTGCGATGACTCCACCATGCGTACCGCTATGTCGGCATCGCGGATCAGCAGGTTCTGCAACTCGTTGGAACTGACCAGTTCGATCTCAAGCGCCGGCTCTTGACGTTTCAATTCACTGATAGCCGACGGCATGATGTAATGGGAAACGACTTCACTGGCTGCGATACGCACAGTACCGGCTAATTCACTCGAACGCCCGGTGGCCGCCATTGAAAACGCGGCGGCCTCGCGCTCCAGACCTTGCGCCTTTTCGAACAGCTCGCGTCCGGCTTCGGTCAAGGTCATGCCGCGGCGCCGGCGTTCAAACAGGGTAATCTGAAGCTGGCTCTCTAGTTCGCCGATGTGCCGGCCAAGTGTAGGTTGGCTGATGCCTGTTGTTCGCACCGCACCGGAGAGGCTGCCGGCCTTGGCGACAGCGGCGAAACCTCTTCACCAGGTTCCAGTCGAAATCGTCCATTCACATTCAACTATTCATTTTTGAATAATTATAATGCGGAAAATGGGAATTTCAATTCACGAACGTTGATATCATATTGAGCCCAATCAAAATCAGTTGGAGACTGCCCGATGACCAGGTCCGAAGACCCGAATACCGCAGGTGTAGCAGCGTTTTTTGCGCGCATGTTTTTAGAAGCGGCGTGGCGCATCTTTACAATGACGCAATGCCGTGAACTGCCAAGAAATGTCGCTGCAGGGATCCACACAATTCTGCAACCTGCCGCAGAGGAGGCATCGCAATGAGCACGCATAAAAGACAAATCGTCATTCTCGGTGCGGCGGGCCGCATTGGAGATGCCGCGGCGCGTGCATTCGTCTCCGCCGGTTGGCAGGTCAAGGGTGTTGGACGCAACGCGAGAATTCACGAGATGGCACCGGGTGTGGAACCGATTGTTGCCGATGCGCGTGACCGCAGTTCGCTTGTTGAAGCATGCCAGGGTGCCGATGTCGTTCTCAATGCACTCAACCCGGAATATGACGAATGGGATACGAAAGTGCTTCCAATGGCGCAGAATGTCATTGCCGCAGTCAAAGCCGTGGGTGCGACACAACTGTTGCCGGGAAATGTCTACAATTTCGGCCACGATGTCGGGATGAATGTGGCGGAAGACGCCCGACAGGTTGCGTCGACGGGGAAAGCGAAAATCGGATTGCAATGGAAGCGCTGTTCGAAGAGGCGGCGAAGACAGACGGCGTGCAAACCATCGTTCTCCGTGCCGGCGATTTCTATGGTGGTACAAAGCCTGGTAGCTGGCTGGACATGATGATCCTGTCAAAACTGCAGAAGAGTGTCTTTACCTGGCCCGGACCCTCCGATCTGCCGCACGCCTTCGCTTATCTTCCCGATCTTGGTCGTGCCTTTGTCAAGGTTGCTGAAAAGCGAACCGAGCTTGCCGCGTTTGAACGGTTGCACTTTACCGGTCACACGCTTACCGGCGACGAGATGCAGCGCGAGACTGAACAGGCGGTGGGGCGCAGACTGCGCAGGACCGGTGTGCCCTGGATGCTGTTGCGGGCGATCGGGCTGGTCAAACCGCTCTACCGGGAGGTGGCCATAATGTCCTATCTGTGGCGAACCGCCCATTCGCTGGATGGGAGCAAGTTCGAACGTCTGATCGGTCCCTTCGAAGCGACGCCGCCGGTCGACGCGATCAAGCAGGCCATCGCAGACATGGAGCTTGACGGTTCGGCGAAACTGGCCGCGTGAATGCATTATTCGGCAGCGCTTGGAACGGCTGAACCGGGGTCATTTGCAGGACGGTTTTCTCCATCTTGCAGATCCCGGTTTCTCCGCAAAAGGCGATCGAGCAACGAACGTTTACCGGGGACCGGATTTGCCCGTGTGAACACCATGAGCGCCGCCGGCGTGACGATCAGCGTCAGAACGGTCGAGAACGCAAGACCAAATACGATGGCGCTCGATAGCGCGATCCACCACTGTGTCGACGGTGCGCCGATAGTGGTTTCGTGGTTGAGAATTTCGAGATTGATACCGAAGGCGATCGGCAGCACGCCGAGGATCGCGGTGACGGCTGTCAGCACGACGGGCCGGGCGCGTTCGCGGCAGGTCTGTAATACGGCTTCGTGCTTGTCCCAGCCCTCGCGGCGCAACCGGTCATAGGTATCGATCAAAACAATGTTGTTGTTGACCACCACACCGGCGAGCGCAATGACGCCAATGCCCGACATGACAATGCCGAATGGCTGTGCGGTAAGCATCAGGCCAAGAAACACGCCGATGGTGGACATCACTACCGCGGACAGAACCAGGAAAACGCTGGTGAACTTGTTGAACTGGGCCAGGAGCACGACGAAAATCAGGAAAAGCGCGGCACCGAACGCCTTGGAAAGAAAGGCGCTGGCCTCCTTCTGCTCCTCGTCCTCGCCGGCAAGCTTCCACCGGATATTTGCCGGGAATTCCATACCCTCGAGCGATTCGGTCACCGCCTGACGCACCGGGTCGGCCTGGACACCCTCGGTGATGTTGGCCTGCACCACGATGGTGCGTTCGCCATCGATGCGATTGAGCGTACCGGACGCGATGTGCCGGTTCGCGGGTCACGAAGTTGGATATCGGAACCGCACCCTGGGCGGTCTCCACCCTGAGCTGATCAAGCGTGGCGAGCGTGCGCCGGTCTTCCGGAAGGCGCAGCCTGATATCGACGGCATCATCGACGCCTGCCGGTCTGTAGTCGGTCAGTTTAAGCCCGTTGGTGACGAGTTGCACCACCGTACCGACGGATCCCGGGCCGATGCCGTAGCGGGCGGCCTTGGTGCGATCGACCTTCAATTCCCAGTCGACACCGGGCGGCGGCAAGCCATCATCGATGTCGGTCACATCGGCGATCGAACGCAGCATCCCTGCAACTTCGGCAGCGGCCTCGGACAGGCCGGTCGGATCGGCCGCTGACATGCGTACCTGGATCGCCTTGCCGGTGGGCGGGCCCGCTTGGGGAACGGAAACCTCGACGTCGACGCCCGGGATGCCAACCATTTCCGCGCGCAATTCAGCAAGGATTTCGTTTGCGGACTTGCGTTCGCGCCAATCGAGAAACTCATACTGGATGACGCCGACCACATCTTCAGCAATCTCTGCACCGCCGCCGCCTTCGGTCTTGCCGACCCGGGTGTAGACAGTGCTGATTCCCGGCCAGCCGAGCAGACGCTGCTCGGCCTGACGGGTGGCCGCGTCCATCTCGTCCAGCGATAGATTGCCACGTGCGTGCACATAAAGCAGTCCATATTCCGGTTCGACTTCGGGGAAGAATTCCACACCCTTGCCGAGCTTGGAGTAGGCATACGGAACGGCGATCAGCAGGCCGACCGCAAGCGCGAGGACGGTGATCGGAAATCGTGTTGCCAGCTTGGCGGTCGCCATGTAGGCGCCGTCGCCCTGATGCGCCGATTCCGGGTGCGGTTTGGAAAACTTGGCGCCAAGCGTCGGTGTGAATATCAGCGCGTAGAACAGCGATGCCGATAGCGTGACGATCAGCGTTATCGGCATGAACTTCATGAACTCGCCGACAATGCCGGGCCAGAACAAGAGTGGCGAAAAAGCTGCCACGCGGGTCATTGTCGCTGCCACGACCGGTCCGGCCATTCGGTTGGCTGCCAGTTCGTAGGCTTCTTCGCGCGGCATGCCCTCGCCCATGCGGCGCTCGGCAAACTCCGTGACGATGATGGCATCGTCGACAAGCATGCCGACCGCAAGGATCAGGCTGAACAGGACGACGATGTTGACCGTGTAACCGCCGAGAGACAGCAGCAAAATGCCCATCAGGAAGGAGGCGGGAATTGCCAGGCCAATCAACATCGAAGCGCGCCCGGACAGGGCGAACAAAATGACGATAAAGACCAGCACAACCGCGGTCAAAACCGAGTTCTGCAGATCCCCGAGCAACTGGCGGATGGTTTTGGATTTGTCCTGGCTGTAGGAGATTGCGCTGCCCTCCGGCAGGCGCTTGACAAAATCGTCGGCAGTGCGTTTCACCTCATCCACCGTCTCGACGAGATTGGCTCCAGTGCGCTTCGACACTTCGATGGCGATTGCCGGACGGCCATCGAGCCGGGTGATCGTTTCGGCGTCCTTGAACGTAGACCGTATCGTGGCCAGATCGCGGGCGCGCACCACAGAGTTGGGGCCTGCGACAATCGGAAGATTGGCGACATCTTCGACCGTTTCGATCAACGACGGCACCTTGACCGCGTAACGGCCTTCGCCACCCTCGATGGCACCGGCGGCCACAAGGCTGTTGTTGGCATTGACCCCGACGATCATTTGATCGAGCCGCAGATTATATGACGACAGTTTGACCGGATCGATAACGACTTCGACGAGATCATCGCGGGCGCCTTGCAGCGCGGCATCAAGAACGCCTGGAATTTCCTCGATACGATCGCGAAGCTCCCGTGCCGCGGCCGTCAATATGCGTTCGGGAACATCGCCCGATAGCGTGACGACAAGAACCGGGAATTCGGAGATATTCACCTCATTGACGGTCGGTTCGTCTGCATCCTGGGGAAGATCGCGTTTGGCATCGGAAACCTTGGCGCGCACATCTTCCAGCGCCGTGGACAGGTCGGCGCCGGCCTGAAACTCAACCAGGACAAATCCACCGCCCTGATAAGCAGCCGAACGCATTTCCTTGACGCCAGAAATGCTCTTCAAGCGCGTTTCCATCGGCCTTAGCAGCAGACGCTCGGAATCCTCAGGCGATATACCCTGGTAGCCGAGGCTGACGTATATGACCGGTATCTGAATGTCCGGCTCGGCCTCTTTCGGAATCGATTGATAGGCAAGCGCCCCGGCGGCCAGAAAGAACAGCAGGACCGATATGGTCAGGCGCGCATTGCGTATGGCAAGACCGACCATCTTACTCGGTCCCGCCGGTAACCTCACCGGTCAACTTCGCGATCATCGCCGGGTCGGCTTCAACGGCATTGACCTCATCGCCTTCGGAAACGAGATCCTGGCCGGCGACAATGATTTTGGCCCCGGTCGGAATGCCGCCAAGAACCAACGCGTCACCGGTATCGTCAACAAGATCGATCGGAAAGAAGATCACGCGGTTTTCTTCGCTCACCACGCGGGACGCCCAGGTCACCCTTCGAAGACAGGGTTATCACCGAGCGCGGCAGTATGGTCGCCGATACCGGTGCTGCACGAAGAATGATTTCGGCGGTCATGCCCGAGGGAATGCGGCCATCCTTGTTTACAATCTCGATTTCAATCGGGAAGGTTCGCGTCTGAGCGGATGCCTCACGGCTGATGTAGCTGAGTTTGCCTTCGACGATCGTGCCGTCGATCAGCCTTATCGTCGCATCGTTGCCGATCTTGACGTGACGCAAATCGTGTTCGGAGATCTCTCCGGTCGCCAGGATGGGATCGATGCTCACCAATGTTGCCACAGGCGCACCCTGAGAGACCGAACTTCCCTGTTCGACCGTCACGCGGTCTATGATCCCGGCGAAGGGCGCGACAACGCGGATGCGGTCAAGTTCGGCTTCTGCGGCCTCGAGTTGGGAGCGCGCAGCAGCGATTGCAGATTTGGCGTTGTCAGCGCGCAGTGTCGGCAGCGTGCCGCGTTTGACCAAAGCCTCGGTTGCCGTCAATTCGCTCTCGCGTTGGATCAGCAACTGCTTTGCAGTTTCGATCATGGCGATCTTTTCTTCCGCCTCAAGCGACAGGATCAGATCGCCGGCTTCGACCCAGTCACCCTGATCAACGGGCAGTTTTTCGATGATTCCGCCGGCCCGCGTGGCAAGGTCGGCTCGTTTGTCTGATCTGGTCTGACCGGAAATCCGGATGGCGCGGGCGTGCGACAAATAGGGCGGGACGACGTAGGCAACGGTGCGGCGAATGTCATTCGCTTCCGGTTTGCTGGCGGCGGGTTTGTCGACGGATTCAGCCTGTTCACCAGTGGCGCTGCCAACGGATGCGAAGTCGCCGGTGTAAACCCAGACACCTGCTGCGACAAGCACCGCAAGTGCTGCCATTTTATGAAATCTGAAACTCGCCATCACTCAAATTCAGTTGATCTGGTCCGCCGCCGGTCAACGACAGCAATTGTTGCCATATGGTCATGCCACGGAGTCCATTCAACGTATCGATCGTTCAACGGTACGTTGCGACGGGTCATATACTTGACTTTCGCGCTGCAACATAGCGAAATTTGGGCAATACTGACATGCAGAGTCAGTTGATCAGCGCAATAAGCGATGATGGTAAACTTATTGACGACAAATCCGAAGGCCTATCTCTCAGTACCTGTGCGGGGTAATCTGCAGATGAACGGGTTTAGCGATGACTGAGCGCCTCGACGCCGGGTAGAGGTTTACCCTCCATCCATTCCAGAAATGCCCCGCCGGCGGTAGAGACATAGGTCAGTTCATCGGCGACACCGGCGTGGTTGAGCGCCGCTACGGTGTCACCGCCACCGGCAACCGAGATCAACCGTTCTGTTTCCGTACGCTCGGCAACATGGCGGGCCACAGCAACGGTGGCGTGATCGAAAGGCGCCAACTCAAACGCGCCGAGCGGACCGTTCCACACCAGCGTATCGGCCTTGTCGATGGCCTCCAGTATGAGATCAACCGATTTCGGGCCGGCATCCAGGATCATGCCATCTGCGGGCACGGCGTCCAGCGTCGTCACATCATTGTCGGCATTGGCTTCAAATTTGCCGGCGACGACGACATCCTGCGGCAGGATGATCTCGCAGTGGGCTTTATCCGCTTTGGACATGATTCTATTCGCGGTTTCGGCCAGGTCCTTTTCGCAGAGCGACTTGCCGATACCGATGCCCTTGGCATTGAGGAAGGTGTTGGCCATACCGCCGCCGATCACCAGCATCTCGACCTTTTCGACGAGATTTTCCAGCAGTTCGATCTTGGTTGAAACCTTGGCACCGCCGACGATTGCGATGACCGGACGGCGCGGATCGCCGAGGCCCGCCTCCAGGGCTTTCAATTCGGCTTCCATGGTGCGGCCGGCGTAGGAGGGCAGCACATGCGCGATCCCCTCGGTGGAAGCGTGCGCGCGGTGTGCGGCCGAAAAAGCGTCGTTGATGAAAATATCTCCGAGCGATGCGAGCGCCTTGGCGAAATCCGCGTCGTTTTTTTCTTCGCCCGGGTGAAAACGGGTGTTTTCCAGCAAAATTACGTTGCCGCCGTGCATCTTGGCGATTTTCTCGGCCGGGATTTCGCCGATGCAATCCGGTGAGAAATAAACCCTCGTGTCGAGGATAGCTTCCATGGCGTGGGCAACCGGCTCCAGCGACATCGCCGCATTTGGCTTGCCCTTCGGCCGACCGAAATGGGCCATCAATATCACCTTGGCAGCCTTGCCCGACAGCTCCTCGATACCCGGCGCTACGCGCTCGATGCGGGTCATGTCGGTGACCTTGCCGTCGGCCATGGGCACGTTGAGATCGACACGGACCAGAACGCGCTTGTCGGTGATGTCACCAATATCGTCGATGGTTTTGAAGTTCATATGTCCTGCTCCGGCGGTTCACGGAACTGTTGATGCGGTACTTCAGCCATGACAGTCAACTCGCCAAAAGTCCGATGCCTACAGCGCGGCGACTCGAAAACCTGTTGCCACCGGACCCGTGGCTTTCTCAAGGACCGCCCATGGTGTACGGCAGATGGCGGCCTCGTCTTCATCACGGACAAATAGGGTGGTGGGCGATCAATATCGTAGAGCGCCCTGTCCACCGTATCCTCAGATCAATTTGCCCATTGCCACCGCTGTGTCGCCCATGCGGTTGGAGAAGCCCCATTCATTGTCGTACCAGCTCATCACACGGCACAGCGTGCCGTCCATGACCTTGGTCTGGTCCATATGGAACACGGACGAGTGTGCATCGTGGTTCATGTCGATGGAGACAAGCTTTTCGTCGGTATAGCCGAGAATGCCTTTCAGCGGTCCGTCACCGGCGGTGCGAATGGCATTCTGGATTTCCTCGACGGTAGTTTCCCGTTTGGCCATGAATTTGAGGTCGACGACAGAAACATTTGGCGTCGGAACGCGGATGGCCACACCGTCGAGCCGGCCTGCCAATTCGGGCAGCACCAGACCGACCGCCTTGGCGGCGCCGGTCGATGTCGGGATCATGCTCACCGCCGCAGCACGGCCACGATAAAGATCCTTGTGCATCGTGTCGAGCGTCGGCTGATCGCCGGTATAGGAATGGATCGTGGTCATGAAGCCCTTGTCGATGCCGATGGCATCGTTCAGCACCTTGGCTACCGGAGCCAGGCAATTGGTGGTGCATGAAGCATTCGAGATCACCGTGTGATCTTTGGTGAGCTTGTCATGGTTGACGCCGTAGACGACCGTCAGATCGGCACCTTCCGCCGGGGCGGATACGATTACCCGCTTGGCGCCGGCTTCGATATGTGCCGAGGCCTTGTCCTTCGATGTGAAAATGCCGGTGCATTCGAGCGCTATGTCGATCCCCAGTTCCTTCCAGGGCAGTTCGGCCGGGTTGCGAATGGCGGTCACCTTGAAACTGTCGGTACCGATCGAGATCGTATCGCCGGATACGGTCACGTCGCCGGGAAAACGGCCGTGGACAGAATCGTACCGGAACAAATGCGCATTGGTCTCGACCGGGCCCAGATCGTTGACCGCGACGATGTCGATATCCTTGCGGCCTGATTCAAATATGGCGCGGGCTATGTTGCGGCCGATGCGGCCAAATCCATTGATGGCAACCCTGACTGTCATGGTCGATTTCTCCAGTTCTTGGGTGGGGAGGAAAGTTATCCGATGGTTATTCGTTTCCGGCCAGTTTCGCCTTGGCCGCAGTTACAGCCGCTTCGGCGGTGATACCGAAATGTTCGTAGAGTTCCTTGTAGGGAGCACTGGCGCCGAAGGAATCCATGCCGATGAAGATGCCATCACGACCGACAAAGCGATCCCAGCCCTGGCGGATGCCGGCTTCTATGGCAATGTTGACCGGTGCTGAACCGAGAATAGCGGATTTGTATTCGTCGTCCTGCTGCTCGAACAGTTCGACGCAGGGAACGGAAATAACCCGCGTCGGGTGGCCGGCCGTCTCAAGCTGTTCGCGCGCAGCAAGGGCGATCTCGATTTCCGAACCGCTTGCAAAGATGCTGACAGCGGCCTCGTCACTTGCCAGTTTCAATTCGTAGGCGCCGTAGGCGCAGATGTTCTCATCTTCGTGTTCGGTACGAACCGCAGGCAGATTTTGCCTGGTCAGCGCCAATGTGGACGGCGAATCGTCCGTTTTCAGCGCCAGTTCCCAGCATTCGGCAACTTCGACAGCGTCGGCCGGACGGAATACCAGGTGGTTGGGAATCGCCCGCAAAGCGGCGAAGTGTTCCACCGGCTGGTGGGTGGGGCCGTCTTCGCCGAGCCCGATGGAATCGTGGGTCATTACATAGATCACCCGCAGGCCCATCAGTGATGAAAGCCGCATCGCCGGGCGGCAATAATCGGAGAACACTAGGAATGTGCCCGAATAGGGAATGATACCGCCATGCAGCGCGATGCCGTTCATGGCCGCCGCCATGCCGTGTTCGCGGATACCGTAATGGATGAACCGGCCGGAATAATCTTCGGCAGTCATCGGAACGGTCTGGCTTGTCTTTGTATTGTTTGATCCGGTCAGATCCGCGGATCCACCCAGCGTTTCCGGCACCGCTCCGTTGATGATTTCGAGCGCCATCTCGGATGATTTGCGCGTGGCGACGGTGGGTTTGTCCTTCGCCAGCTGTTTCTTGTACTCCTGCATCGCGGCATCAAAACCACCGGGGAGTTCACCGCGCATGCGGCGTTCGAATCCGCTGCGCAAATCGGCTTCGACATCGGCCAGCCGTTTCTCCCAGGCGATGCGTTCCTTGGTGCATCGCAAGCCTGCCAACCGCCACTCATCGAGAACATCTGAGGGTATCTTGAATGGCTCGCACGGCCAGTTCAACGCTTCGCGAGCGCCGGCGATCTCTTCGGCGCCAAGCGGTGAACCATGCGCTTTTGATGTACCGGCCTTGTTTGGAGCGCCGAAGCCGATGGTCGTGCGGCAGGCGATCATGGTTGGCCTGTCGGACGCTTTGGCCTTTTCAACCGCATCGGCAATGGCTTCCGGATCGTGACCATCAACGGCGGCGGTATTCCATCCGGAGGCGGCAAAGCGGGCCTGTTGATCGGTGGAATCGGATAACGAGACGGCACCGTCGATCGAGATCCCGTTGTCGTCAAACAAAACGATAAGACGATTGAGTTTGAGATGGCCGGCCAGTGAGATTGCTTCCTGGCTGATACCCTCCATCAGGCAGCCGTCGCCCGCGAGCGCATAGGTATAGTGATCGACAAGATCGTCGCCGTATTGCGCGTTCAGATGCCGTTCCGCGATGGCCATGCCGACCGCATTTGCGAGTCCCTGACCAAGTGGTCCGGTTGTTGTTTCAATACCTGCGGCGTGCCCGAATTCAGGATGTCCTGCAGTTTTTGAACCCAGCTGGCGGAAATTCTCGATCTCGCTAATGGTGATGTCTTCGTAGCCGAGAAGATGTAGCAGCGAATAAACCAGCATCGAACCATGGCCAGCCGAAAGCACGAAGCGGTCACGGTCGGGCCAGTGGGGGTTTTTGGGATCGTGCTTGATGAAACGGTTGAAAAGGACCGTTGCTATGTCGGCCGCCCCCATCGGCAGGCCCGGATGACCGGATTTTGCCTTCTCAACGGCATCCATGGAGAGAAACCGGATCGCATTTGCCATCCGATCGTGTTTTTCACGTGAGGTCATGGTGTCTCGCAAATTGATTGCCGGCCGCCCGTGGTTGGCCCCCGCCGGCACCATTCAAAGAATTCGCGCGGACACATAGCAGGTGGCGGGCCTGAGTCAACAAAGCCGACCGGGACAAAGTGTGCACTTTGGGCATGGTTCCACCGTATTTCGCCCGCAATGTCGGGGATACAGTGGTTCACCTTGTTGACGGCGGATTACCGCGATGCCTAATCTTTCGCCTATAACGCATTATGTAAGCGCACGATTCGCGCCATGGGCGGGCCCGGAGCAGAACCATGAGCGGTGACGTTACACTCAAGCAGGCGATTAGCCGTTTGGCAAAAGCCGTCGAGACGCTGGAAAAGACGGCCGATCAACACCTCGAGCGAGATCAGGCCTATCTTGATTCCGAAGAGGAAGTGCAGCGCATGGGCGCTGACCGTGCGCGGTTGGCGCTAGAACTCGATCAATCCGAGGCCAAGGCCGAACGGCTGCAGGATGCCAATGCCGAAGTTTCGCGCCGACTGGTCTCTGCTATGGAGACGATCAGAGCGGTGCTGGACAGATAGGGACCGGGAATATGGCGCAAATAACCGTTCAAATTGATGGCAAAGCTTACCGGATGGCCTGCGATGAAGGCCAGGAAGAGCACCTTGAGGGGCTTGCCGCGCAACTCGACAAATATGTCACGCACCTGAAGTCTTCCTTCGGCGAGATCGGCGATCAGCGCCTGACGGTCATGGCCGGTATTATGGTGATGGACGAACTGGCCGAGTTGCAAAAGCGTATGCGCGGCATGGAAAGCGAGATCGAAACCCTGCGCAAAACGCGTGACGATGCATTGATCAAGGCGGACAAGAATGATGCTGCCGTAACCGGTGTTTTGAGCGGACTTGCCGAGAAGATTGAGGCGATTGCGTTGAAGCTCGCAGACAAACCGGACGGCGGCGCAAAATCCGCCTAGGTCATGGAGTCACAAACAGGGTCAAAATGGCGCCGAAACCGCATAGCAAACCAAGGAAAAGGCCGAAAAGCGGGGCCATCCCCCCGGTTGAGGCCTTTGACGAAGGTTTGGAAAGCGGGTTCGAGCGTCCAAAGGATATGGCAAATTTGCCCGGCTATTGCGTCGCAAGCTTTTGAAAACCGAACGGTTTCCTGCAAGCTCGCTCCTAATATCCAACCAAATTTGCGCATACCATTGTTGATCCTGTTTATGGGTCCATGACCTAGAGCAGTCAGACCTTGACCGCCCGATCTACCCGGTCTTCCTCACCGAATATTTTCACGTAACGCGCGACTTCACTTTCTTCGCCGGTTGCCTTTTGCGGATTGTCGGAGAGTTTGACTGCCGGTCGGCCGTTGGCAGCGCTCACCTTGCAGACGAGCGAAATCGGGTTCAGTGAATTGCTGCCATCGGGAAGGCAGTCTTCAAAATCATTGGTCAGATTTGTGCCCCAACCGAAGGCCATCCGAACCCTTCCCTCGAAATGCCGGTAGGACTCGATGATCGTGTCGACATCGAGACCATCGGAAAAAACGATCAGCTTTTCGGAAGGATCGCGACCACGTTCGAGCCACCATCTGATGATCCGCTCGCCGCCTGCAATCGGTGGAGCGCTATCGGGGCGAAAGCCCGTCCAGTCGGCGATCCAATCCGGCGCGCGACGCAGGAAAGCAGCGGTGCCAAACGTGTCGGGCAGCACAATCAGCAGATTGCCGCCGTATAGCTTGTTCCAGTCGGTGAGCACGCGGTAGGGCGCGTCAAGCATTTCTTCTTCGGTTTCGGCCAGTGCAGCGTAGACCATCGGCAATTCATGGGCGTTTGTACCAAGCGCCTCCAGATCGGTATCCATCGCCAGCAATACGTTGGATGTGCCGGTAAACGCCTCGCCAATACCCTCTTTGAGTGCCTCCACACACCATCGCTGCCACAGAAACGAGTGGCGCCGGCGGGTGCCAAAATCGGAAATCCGAATATCGGGAAGCTGCTTCAGGCGCTCGACCTTGTCCCACATCTTTGCTTTGCCGCGCGCATAAAGCACGTCCAGGGCAAAGCGACCGAATTTGCGCATGGCAGCACGAGAACGAAGCTCGTTGATGATGGCGAGCGCAGGGATTTCCCACATCATCGTGTGGGTCCACGGGCCGTAGAAATTCAGATCGAATTGCCCATCTTTGACCACCAGTTCGTATTCGGGAAGTTGAAAATCTTCCAGCCAGGTCAGGAATTCGGGTGAAAATATCTGCTTGCGGCCATAGAAGGTGTTACCTGCCAGCCAGATCATCTCCTTTTTGGACAAGCGCAGGGTTCGGGCGTGGTCCAGCTGTTCGCGCAGTTCGGATTCGGACACTTCGTCGGCCAGGCGGACGGTTTTTTTGCGGTTGATCAGAGTGAAGGTGGCGTCAACATCACGGTGCAGCTTCCAGATCATCTGCAACATGAGCAGCTTGTAGAAATCGGTATCCAACAAGCTGCGGACAATCGGATCGAGTTTCCAGGTATGATTGTAGACGCGGCGCGCAATATCGGTCTTGGTCATGACTGGTTTCCTGCCGCGTTGTGGTGATCTGCAAGTCTGGCTGGTTTCGAGCCGTCAGGTCAAGCGTATGCCGGCTTCACGCATCTGCCCGCACATTGCATCAACCGATCCTTCCATATCGATGCCGCGACATGCTGCAAGCCGCACCTCTACATCGAGCTCCAGTTTCGCAGCATCGAGCGCTGAGAAACCGACGCAGAAATCGGTCGCTAGGCCGGCAAGTACCACCGATTTGATTCCTCGATCGGAAAGATAACCGCCGAGGCCGGTCGGCGTTGATCTGTCGTTTTCAAAAAAGGCCGAATAGCTGTCGATCTCCGGCCGGAAGCCCTTGCGGATGACGATTTCGGCCTTGGTCCATCGAAGGTCCTGATGGAACTCTGCGCCGTTGGATCCCTGGATGCAGTGATCCGGCCAAAGCGTTTGTTCGCCATAGGGCAGGGCGGTGGTTTCGAACGGGCTCTTACCGGAATGGCTGGAGGCAAAGCTGGAATGGCCGGCGGGATGCCAATCCTGTGTCAGAACAACATGGTCGAACTGTTGGATCAGCCGGTTGATTTCCGGTACGACCTCGTCTCCGCCGGGTACGGCAAGCGCTCCGCCTGGACAGAAATCATTTTGCACGTCTATCACAATGAGGGCGTTATCTGCCATTGAGGATGATCCTGTCTTCGGCGCGGGCAACGCCGGGAACATAGATATATCAAAGTGTTGAGGTCAACACCCGGCATTCAGTACCATTCGTCGGGCATGGATGATTTCTTGCGCGCAATAGCGTCGAGCAGGGCTTCGTCTATTGCCAGATCAATGGGCGGTGCCTGGTAGTCTGCAAGCATGGACTTCCAGCGGTCATTGGCACGTTGTTCGGCGGTCAGGCTTCCGTTTTCCTTCCACGTTTCATAGGGGCCGGCTTCGGCGATCTCGGAGTGATAGTTGGCCGATGCGTAGTGGCGCAACGTATGCCGGGTGGAGAGGAAATTCTGACCGGGTCCGGTTTCCAGATAGGCATCCCGGCCGAACGCTTCATCGTTGATCTCGAGACCCTGAATCAAGCGCAGCATCATGCCGCAATGATCGAGGTCGAGAGCGAACTTTTCGTACGACATGGTCAGCCCGCCCTCCAACCATCCGGCCGAGTGCCAGATCTGGTTTGCGCCGGACAATACCGAGGCCATCATCGCGGAGGCGGAATCCTGCATGGCCTGGCCGTCCGCCGAATTTGCAGAGGTGATCTGCCCTCCGCCGGAGCGAACCGGAACGGAAAGCCGTCTGCCCAACTGGGCAAGGCCAAAGGTTGCCAGATTGGCTTCAGGCGTACCGAAGGTCAGTGCGCCCGATCTCAGGTTCATCGTCGAATGAAAGCTGCCATAGACGACCGGACAGCCCTTTCGCACAAGCTGAGTGAGAGCAATGCCAGCCATGATCTCCGCGTGAGTCTGGGCAACGACGGCGGGTTGGGTTACCGGTCCCATGGCACCACCGAAAATCGCCGGGGAAATGGCGACACTCTGATTTGCCGCGGCGTAGATTCGCAGAGCGCCCGACATTGTCGCATCAAAAACCAGCGGCGAGTTGATGTTGATGTTCGCCTGCATGACCACGTGACCATCGAGATAGTCTTCCCCGAATACGAGCTTTGCGAGCTCGATTGAATCCGCTGCGCGGTCGGGCGAGGTGACGCTGCCCATGAATGGCTTGGTCGAGTAGCGCAGATGGGCATAGATCATGTCGAGATGGCGTTTGTTGACCGGGATATCGACCGGTTCACACACGGTTCCACCTGAATGGTGCAGCCACGGCGACATGAAAGTCAGCTTCACGAAGTTTTCGAAATCGCCCAGTGTTGCGTAACGGCGACCTTTGTCGAGATCGGTCACAAAGGGCGAGCCGTATCCCGGCATCAGCACCAGATAGTCGCCGCCAAGCGTGATGCTATTTTGCGCATCGCGGCCATGCATCTGGTAGCTGGCTGGCGCGGTCGAGCAAAGCTCGCGCAGATGCCCGGTATCAAACCGGACACGTTCGTTATCGACAGAGGCACCCGCCTGCCGGAATAGGGCAAGCGCTTCGGGGTCACCTCGAAATTCGAATCCGATTTCCCTGGCGATCCAATCGGCCTGCGCCTCGATGGCTTGCAACGCATCTTCTTCGAGCAGTTGGTATGCCGGAATGCGGCGAAGAACGCGATTGGTGGGGGGCTTGCCCGATCCGCCTACCTTGGCGCGTCCAGCCCGGCCGCGCCTTACTACAGATGGCCGTTCGATCTGAATTCGGGCGGAAGGTAGTTCTTTTGCGTTTAATTTCATTGAACCAACTCCACGGAATTGCCATTGTTCAGGATAGTGCAGAACCACAGAATGGAACGAAATTAGTCGACTTCCTGGTCAGCAGGCAATTCAAATGATTTGTACCGTCCGACTAGTTATTTTATACGACTGAGATGCGGTTCAGACATTATGACGGTTTGAGGATTTTCAGCGTTATCGCACGCTATGGCAGTTTCTCCGCTGCGGCGGAGAAGTTGAATTTGACCAAAGGCGCGGTCAGTTACCAGATCCGGAGTTTGGAATCCGTGCTGGGATTTGAGGTCTTTCAGCGGCTACCGAAGGGGGTCGCGCTCACTCCAAAAGGACAGGATCTCTTGAACTCGGCGCGCGGCGCTTTCGACGATGTGGAAAGAACCATCGATCGGTTGAGAGGCGAGGAGAACCGGTCAGTCACGTTGGGAGTAACGACTTATTTTGCGTCACGCTGGCTATCACCTCGGCTGATGGATTTCATGAAAGCCCATCCGTCGGTGAGGCTCAGGATTCAGCCGATGATCGATCTGGTTGCGCTCGATGGACAGGGGATCGATCTCGCGATCAGGTGGGGTGACGGAAACTGGGACGATGTTGCGATCGAACCGCTGTTTCTTTGTCCGGCATTTGCAACAGGACCGGCTGGGACGGCCAGACGGGTGGAAAAACTGGGCATGGAGGCCGCGCTGCATGAATTGACCCTGCTGAAAGATCGGGACGGCAGCCGCGCCTGGGAAGACTGGTTCAATTCCGCCGGGCTCTGCTACCACGAACCGCGGGACACGCTCGTCATCCCGGATCCTAATGTACGGGTGCAGGCGGTCATTGACGGGCAAGGAATAGCGCTCAACGATGATCTTGTTGCACAGGAACTAGGATCGGGACGGCTCGAACGCGTTGGCACAGCGAGCATGGACGGATACGGTTATTTTCTGGCACACGATCCGCACGCGCGTACCAATCGGGATGTCGAGGCATTTGCTGATTGGCTGCAGGATGCGGCAAGGAAAGACCGAAACCCGAACAAGTAAGACAATTTGTCGCCCGGTTGATGGCAACCGATTTGACGCATCAAAGCTGCTCACGCAGCAATTCCAGTTCCAGCCATTGATCCTCGGCTGAAATGAGTTCGGCGCGTTTGCTGTCCAGGTTGGCGGCGGTGTCGTCGAATCCTTGGGGATCGACCTCGTAAAACCTTGGATTGGACAATTTAACTTCAAGCTCGGCGATTTCGGCAGAAAGCTGTTCAATGCGTCCGGGCAATGTCTCCAGCGCATATTTCTGTTTGTAGGAAAGCTTCTTTGCCGGTGTTCTCGCTGCTCGCGCGTCGCCGTCTGCAGCGCTTTTCGGCTTGGCCTTCTTTGGCATCTTCTGTTCAGCGGGCGCTTTGCCGCGTTGGGCCAGCATGTCGCTGTAGCCGCCGGCGTATTGCACCCAGCGCCCGTCGCCTTCCGGCGCAATGACGCTGGTGACGGTGCGGTCAAGAAAATCGCGGTCGTGGCTGACAAGCAGAACGGTACCCGGATAGCCGGCGACCATTTCCTGCAGCAGATCAAGCGTTTCCATATCCAGGTCGTTGGTCGGTTCGTCCAGCACCAGCAGGTTGGAAGGTTTTGCGAGAATGCGCGCCAGCACCAATCTTGCACGTTCGCCGCCGGACAGTTCGCGAACCGGCGTTCCGGCCTGTTCGGGCAGAAACAGGAAATCCTTCATGTAGGAGACGATGTGGCGTTTTTGATCACCGACCGCAATCTGATCGCTACGCCCTCCGGTCAGGTAGTCGGCCAGCGATTGGTTTGGATTGAAACTGTCGCGGTGCTGTTCAAGCGTGGCAATCTGAAGATTGGCACCGTGGCGCACATGACCGCAATCAGGTTCCAATGTGCCGATCAGCATCTTGAGCAAGGTGGTTTTGCCCACGCCGTTGGGTCCGACGAGACCTATGCGGTCGCCACGCTGAATGCGGGTTGAGAAATCGCGAACCAGATCTTTGTCTCCAAATTGCTTGCCAATCGCCTTGGCCTCGATCACGAGCTTTCCTGCCTCGCGGGCTTCGCTTGCTGTCAATTTCGCGCCGCCAATCGGCCGCGACCGGTTGCGGTAGGCCTGGCGCATGGATTGGAGTTCGCCCAGGCGCCGCATGTTTCGCTTGCGCCGCGCGGTTACGCCATATCGAAGCCAGTGCTCTTCGCGAACGATTTTCCGGCCGAGCTTGTGCGCGTCGCGCTCTTCTTCCTCGAGCAGCTTGTCGCGCCATTCCTCGAAATGGGCAAAGCCCCGATCAAGACGGCGCGTCTGGCCGCGATCGAGCCAGATGGTGGCGCGGCTGACATTTTCGAGAAATCTGCGGTCGTGCGAAATGACTATGACGACGCTTCCCATCCGGTTCAGTTCACCTTCAAGCCATTCGATCGCCGTAACATCGAGATGATTGGTCGGCTCGTCGAGAAGCAGGATATCGGGATTGGGCGCCAGGACCCTGGCCAGCGCGGCGCGGCGCGCTTCACCGCCCGAAACGGTCAACGGGTCCTCACTGCCCGACAAACCAAGATGTTCGATCAGGTAATCGGCGCGGTAGGGATCGTCTGCGGGTCCGAGGCCCGCGGCGACATAGGCGTGGATGGTTTCATACCCGGTCATGTCCGGCGACTGCTCGAGATAGCGGACCGTGGTATCCGGTTGGCGAAAAACCGTGCCGTCTTGTGCTTCAACGAGACCTGCAGCGATTCTGAGCAGTGTCGATTTTCCAGAACCGTTGCGCCCGACCAGCGCTATTCGATCGCCCGCGGCGGCGATGAGCGCCGCACCGTCGAGCAAGGGCGGGCCGCCGAAGGTGAGTTTGATTCCGTCGAGATTGAGCAGCGGCGGGGCCATTAGCCGGCAACCTGGGCGATCATCAGTGCGGAACCGCGCTCCAATTCGATTGTCAGGCCGTCGACAACGACATTGGATAGCGTCAGCGACGAGCCGATCGGCACTTTGACCCGGTCCAGTGGCCACTTGACGCCGGTAACCGAAAGACCGGACAGTTCGGAAAGCCCGACAAGGCTGAAAAGCGTACCTTCGGACAATTCGAAGCGATAGGTTCCCGGCAGGATCGGATACCCTTCCTGCCCCCCGTCGCAAAGCGTTACCGTCACGCCCCGTTTTGCGAGGCTGACAGCCATGGTCTTTTGCAGCAAGGCGTGATCTGCGCGGGCACCGCCGAACGCTCCGACCATCATCAATTCACCGGCGCCGCGTGCGAGCGCCTCGTTGACGGCGATTTCACCGTCGGTGGCATCCTTGTCTTCAGGATATGCAATACGCGGAACATCGTTCAGGTTGGCGGGCAATTGATCCGGAGCCGAATCGAAATCACCAAGCCAGACTTCGGGAACCAGGTTCAAGGCAGCCGCATGCCTGATACCGCCATCAGCGGCGATAACGCGGCAACCCTGTAGCTGCCGCTTCAGCCGGCCAGTCGGCGTCATGTCACCATCCAGCAATATCGCGAACCGATTCATGGCGCCGCTCTATCACGGGCGACGGCAAGGTCAAACCAGGTTTGCCGCAACCCGAAGCACCAGGGACTTGCCAGTCATCAAGCGGCACAGTAGTGTCCGCACCGCTCTAACGGGGTGCCGGTGGCGTTTGTTTCCATCCGGCTGAGAGACCTAGGCACCATGCCCAGTCAACCCGCTGAACCTGATCCGGTTTGCACCGGCGGAGGGATTAGACGTTTCCTTGAAAAAGGCGCTTCGATCTTTCCATCAACGAAAAAGAAGGAGGCGCCAATGCGCTTGAAATTGCTGATTTGTTCCACTGCCGCAGTTATGGCGGCCGCGCTGTTGCCGGCAACGGCTGCAGACAAGCTCACTGTTTATACATATGAGAGTTTTACCGCCGACTGGGGTTCGGGACCGCAAGTGGAAAAGGCCTTTGAGGCGGAATGCGGCTGCGATTTGGAATTTGTTTCCGTTGCCGATGGGGTTGCACTGCTGAACCGGCTGAAGCTGGAGGGAAATTCCACGAAGGCAGACATCGTGCTTGGTCTCGATACAAACCTGACCACCGAGGCAAAGGCAACCGGCCTGTTTGCTCCGCACGGGATCGACCTCGATAATGTCAACGTTCCGGGCGGATGGAGCGACGACGTTTTCGTTCCCTTCGACTACGGTTATTTCGCGGTGATCTACAATTCCGAAAAGATCGCCAATCCGCCCAAAAGTCTGGCCGAACTGGTGGCGTTGCCAGGTGAGACAAAGCTTGCAATTCAGGATCCCCGGACTTCAACGCCCGGACTGGGTCTGGTGTTGTGGTTGCGTTCGGTCTACGGCGATGAGGCAACCAAGGCGTGGTCGGACCTGAAAGACACGATTTTAACGGTTACGCCCGGCTGGTCGGAAGCCTACGGCCTGTTCACCAATGGCGAGGCTGAAATGGTGCTGTCATACACCACTTCACCCGCCTACCACATGATTGCGGAGGGCTCGGACAAGTACAGGGCAGCGAGCTTCGCTGAGGGGCACTACATGCAGATCGAAGTCACCGGAACCACGGTCAAGGGCGCGGGCAACGATCTGTCTTCGAAGTTCCTCTCCTTCATGACCGGTCCGGGATTTCAGGACGTTATTCCGGAAACAAACTGGATGTTTCCTGCAGGCAAGACATCAAAGCCGCTCAACCCGGACTTTGACAAACT
The DNA here is from genome assembly GCA_963669285.2 of Rhizobiaceae bacterium. Taxonomy (GTDB): domain Bacteria; phylum Pseudomonadota; class Alphaproteobacteria; order Rhizobiales; family Rhizobiaceae; genus JAWKWH01. Next base: position 194,643 of record CAXXSI010000011.1, read on the forward strand.
GGTCAAGCCGGCAAAAACACTGCTGTTCAGCGCCGATGAAGTTGCTGCTAATCGAAAGGCCTGGGTCGATGAATGGCTGAACGTGATGGGACACTGAAACCAGCAATTGGTGAAAGCCGAATCCGCAGCAAACCGTCCGGTCTCTGGCCGGGGCGGTTGGCGTTGGGATTTCTGATTGTTCTCGCTGGCGGAGCCTTTGGCGGGCTTGTCAGCGAGGCTTCGGGCGATTGGTTGCGGGCGTTGTCTTTTCTTGATGCGAGAACGCTCGCGATTGCGCGCTTCACGCTGTGGCAAGCCGTTTTGTCGACGGCGCTTTCAATCATTCCGGCCCTGCTGGTGACCCGCGCGTTGTCGCGGCATCAATTCGCCGGGCGTGAGCTGCTGTTGAGGTTGTTTGCGATTCCACAGGCGCTGCCGGCAATTGTCGTAGCACTTGGCGTGCTGGCGCTTTTCGGCCGTGCGGGATTCCTCGCCGAACCCTTTTCAGCGATTTCCGGTGGACGATGGCCCGGTGTCTACGGCCTGTCCGGAATACTGATCGCGCACGTGTTTTTCAACCTGCCGCTATCCGTCAGACTGTTCAGCCAATCACTGCAATCGATCCCTGACGACAATTGGCGTCTGGCAAGCCAGCTCGGTATGGGCAGTCTGGCGCAATGGCGGTTGATCGAATGGCCGGTGTTGCGTGCCTCACTTCCGGGCGTTGCCGGGTTGGTGTTCATGCTCTGCGTCACCTCGTTTACCATTGTCCTGACGCTCGGCGGCGGACCGGCTGCCACGACGCTTGAAGTCGCCATTTATCAAGCGCTGCGTTTCGATTTCGATCCGGTTGGTGCGGTGACCCTGACGTTGCTGCAACTCGGTCTGACCATCGGCATCGTGTCTTTACTGATGTTGTTGGGCGGCCGCTTTGCCGATTCCGCGGAGATTTCGGTTGTGAATCGTCGATATGGGTCACCCGGAATCGGCGAAGCGTTGCTCAATTTGGCCGTTTTGGCGATTGCCTCAGCTTTCGTTCTGGCGCCGATGGCAGCCGTTGTTGTCGCTGGTCTGAAGGCGGATCTTGCAAGGCTGGCCGGTGAGACCGCGGTGTTGCGGGCCACCATTACGAGCCTGGTTCTGGCGTTTGCCGCTGCACTGCTTGCAACCGGCCTGTCATATTCGCTGGTCTCGACAAGAAACCGTCTCGCAAAAACAGGGCACCGGCAGCACCGCCGGACGCTACTGGAACGCAGCTGTGATCAGGGCGCCGGACTGATCCTTGTGGTTCCGCCGATTGTTCTCGGCGCGGGTTGGTTTGTCCTGGCCAGGCATTTTGGCGACGTCTTTGCCATCGCACCGGTAATGGTAGTCACCGTCAACGCGGCCATGGCGATGCCGTTTGTTGTACGCACGATCCGCCCGGCGTATGACGCTGCAGCCGAGCGGCATGACAGGCTCGCTGCGTCGCTGGGTATCATCGGGTATTCGCGGTTATCCCTGGTCGTCTGGCCGGTATTGCGCCAACCGTTGATGACGGGATTTTTGTTTGCGATGGCGCTGTCGCTGGGTGACCTCGGCGTCATCGCTTTGTTTGGTAGTGATGCCGTGCAAACATTGCCTTATCTGCTTCTGGCCAAACTCGGAGCCTACCGGACAGATGATGCAGCAGGACTGGCACTGCTTTTGGGTTTGCTGACATTTGCGCTGATGATGGTCGCCGGGCGCACGAGGGACAGAGCATGACCGGAGCAACGGTTACTTTGCGCGATGTGCGGTTTTCCTTCCGGCCCGTTCGGTTCTGCTATGACGTGCAGATTGCAGCGGGTGAAATCGTGGCTGTCACCGGGCCAAGCGGATCGGGGAAATCAACTCTTCTAAATTTGATTGCAGGCTTTGAGATCGCTGATGCCGGTCAGGTGCTGATCGGCGATGAGGACGTCACAACACATGCTCCACATTTGCGGCCGGTAACGTTTGTCTTTCAAGAGAACAACCTGTTTGGTCATCTGGATGTCCTGTCAAATGTCGGACTGGGGCGCTCTGCGTCCTTGAGATTGTCACCGGATGATCGGGCCCTGGTGCAAAATGCAATCGAGCAAACCGGATTAACCGGAAAGGAACGCCGTTTGCCGGCCCAATTGTCAGGCGGTGAGCGGCAGCGGGCAGCGCTGGCCCGTGCACTTGTCCGCGAGCGACCGGTGCTGTTGCTTGACGAGCCCTTTGCCTCGCTGGGTCCCGCACTTCGCACAGATATGCTCAGTCTCGTGCAACAGCTGCACAAATCCCTGGGCATGACGATCGTCATGGTCAGTCATCACCCGGAAGACATTGCCGGTTTTGTTGACCGTATTTTTTTCATCGACGAGGGCCGAATAGCAGCAAGTGGCACGGCGGCCGAACTACTTGGCGATCGATCGCCTGCAGCGGTAGCCAAATATCTTGGAAACCGAGGGCAAGACGGATAATTGATGCTGCGCCCGGATAACGACACAATTTTGCACCATATCCGCCGTTGTTCGCACAGGGGGAATCCGTGTTATAGGGGCACGGGGGCAACGGATTCGACGATCAGATGTTTACGGAGACAAATCGGGGTGCATATTCGGTGCTGATGACCCGAAAGAAGCTTGGTATTGCTGCCAAACTGACGGTGTCGGTCGTGCTTGCGGCTGTTCTGTCCGGCTGTCAGCTGACCAACGGTGCCATCAGCGAGCAGGCGTTCCAACCGTCCCGCAATCCGGTCACGATCGAAACGGTCGAAAAGAACGACCGTTTGGCCGCAATCGCCAGAGCACAGCACCCGCGTATTTTGTCGACCTATGGCGGCGAATACTCGAATCCGAAACTTGAACGCGCGGTGGCCAAAATCGTTGGTGAACTAACCCGGGTGTCGGACAATCCGGCTCAGACATACCGGATCACCATATTGAATTCGCCAAACGTCAACGCATTTGCCCTGCCCGGCGGTTACCTCTACGTGACCCGGGGCTTGCTGGCGCTGGCTAATGATTCTGCGGAGCTTGCAGCCGTGATCGCCCACGAGATGGGTCATGTGACCGCCAATCACGGAATCGAACGCCAACGCAAGGAGGCCGAGGAAGAGCTAGCGACCAAGGTAGTCTCGGATGTGCTTGCCAATGATCGCAGAGCCCGGACGGCGCTGGTGCGCGGCAAGCTGCGGCTGGCTCAGTTCTCGCGGAACCAGGAGCTCGAAGCCGATGTGGTCGGCATCAAGATGACTGGTGACGCAGGCTTTGATCCCTATGCGGCACCACGGTTTTTGAAATCAATGGCATCCTATAGCGACTTCAGGACCGTGAGCGGCGCCAAGGATGCAAGTCTCGATTTTCTCGCTACCCATCCCGCGGCGCCGCGGCGGATAGAGCTGGCGGCACGCCATGCGCGGCAGTTCGGTCCTCCGGGAACGGGACGTCGCGACCGTGATTCTTATCTGGCCGGTCTTGATGGCATGCTTTTTGGCGATACGTCGGATGAGGGATATGTGCGTGGACGAACATTCCTGCATCCGGGACTTGGTGTTGTCTTCTCGGTTCCGCCGGGTTTCGTCATCGACAATTCCGCCGAGGCGGTCACTGCAGCCGGGCCAGGCGATGTTGCGATTCGCTTCGACGGCGTCGCTGTTTCGAAGCGGACAAAACCGGCCAAATACATCAAGAGCGGTTGGGTAGTCGGCCTTGACGAGTCCAGCATTACTCCGACCACGATAAACGGGCTGCAAGCGGCCACCGCGAAAGCTCGAGCGGATGGCTGGAATTTTGAGATCACGGCAATCCGCGTCGGTGACCAGATTTATCGGCTGCTGACCGCCGCGCCGCTGTCGAGCACCAGACTTGGCAAGGTGGCGCAAAGCGTTTCGACAAGTTTCCGCAAGATGGGTGATATTGAACGTCAAAACTTGAGACCGCTCACGGTTCAGGTGGTCACGGTAAAGCCCGGCGAGACAGTGGGTAGCATTGCCGGACGCATGGCCGGATCCGACCGCAAGCTCGCTCTGTTCAGGCTTTTGAATGCATTACCAGCAGGTGCGACCCTGTCGGCGGGCGACAAAGTGAAGATCATCGCCGAATAGCCGGTTTTTTGTTCTAGTCCCTTCGCGGCTTGATACGCGTGACATGCCCCATTTTTCGACCGGCGCGCACGTCAGCCTTGCCGTAGAGATGGACAATCGTATCCGGCTGCGCGGCCAGCTCTTCCAACCTGTCTACATCGTCTCCAATCAGGTTTTCCATGACGCAGTCGGAATGCCTGTCGGTGCCGGCGAGCGGAAGCCCCACAATGGCACGGATGTGCTGCTCGAACTGGGAAACGGAGCACGCCGCCTCGGTCCAGTGACCGGAATTGTGGACACGCGGGGCAAATTCGTTGGCAATCAGACCACCGTCGGGCAGGACGAAGAACTCGATGCCGATTACGCCGACATAGTCGAGCGCTTCCAACAGTATCTTTGCCTGCCGCCGCGCCGCGTCAGCAAGCTCAACTGTTATGTTTGCAGGAACTGTCGAGGTGCGGAGGATGCCATCCTTGTGCACGTTTTCCGCCGGATCGTAGATGGCAATCGAGCCGTTGGCGGAACGGGTGCCGATGACCGATATTTCATGTTCGAACGCAACAAAGGCCTCCAAAATTAGCGGCACACCGCCCATTTCTTCATGGGTTCCATCAATGACGCCTGGATCGGCGCTACGAAACCGTTTTTGACCCTTGCCGTCATATCCTAACCGCCGGGTCTTCAGCACGCCATTGCCGCCAAAATCAGCCAGCGATGCGCGTAGTTCATCATCACTGTTCACCGCCGCATATGGCGCAGTTTTCAGGCCTGCCTTATTGAGGAATTCCTTCTCCGTTAATCTGTCCTGGGAGATTTCCAGCGCTTTCGGCGGCGGGAAAATCGACAGATGCGATGCCAGGCGGTCTGCAGCGCTAACCGGTACATTCTCGAATTCGTAAGTAACTACGTCGCAAGTCCGTGCAAGTTCATCCAATGCAGCCGGATCGTCGTAGTCAGCGCCAATCTGGCGATTGGCGGTCTGCGCGGCCGGACAATCAATGCCCGGTTCAAGGATGACCGTGCGATAGGATAAACGCGCAGCGGCCATTGCCAGCATTCGGCCAAGCTGGCCGCCGCCGACGATTCCAATCGTAGACTGCGTGGGAAGCGGCCCGGTCATGCGTCGTTGGTCGGGAATTCTGCCACACTGGCCGCAAGTTCGGCTCTATAGGCATCCAGCCTGTCGGCGATCTGGTCATTTGACAGGGCCAGGACGGCGGCGGCCAGAAGCGCGGCGTTGATTGCGCCGGCCTTGCCGATTGCCAAGGTGCCGACCGGGATTCCAGCGGGCATCTGGACAATGGAAAGGAGGGAATCCTGGCCTGACAGTGCCTTGGTTTCGGCGGGCACGCCGAAAACGGGAAGTGGTGTCATCGCAGCGGTCATACCCGGGAGGTGAGCGGCGCCCCCGGCGCTGGCCAGTATGACCTTGAAACCGTTTTTCCTGGCATTGCGGGCGAAGTCGTAAAGCCGGTCAGGCGTCCGGTGTGCGGAAACGATCCTTGCTTGGTGGGAGATGCCGAGTTCTTCAAGCATCTCCGCGGCGTGCCGCATGTTGGGCCAATCGGATTGGCTGCCCATGATGATCGCTACATCGGCCATTTGTCTGAATGTCCCCGTTTTCTGCCTGTCAGGCGATAATATCGGGGATAATACGGTCTTCGACTGCCTGCAACCGGTCTTTCAGCGACAGTTTCTTCTTTTTAAGGCGCTGGATCTGCAAAGGATCGCAGCCGATCTTGATCATCGCCTGTATCGCGGCGTCCAGATCATTGTGTTCCTGTTTCAGGCGGGCGAATTCTAGACGGATTTCGGCCTGTTCCTGTTCCGACATGCCTGCAGTCTCGATCCTGTTTTCCGGTAAGATATATTCTGTGTTCCGGCAATCATATATGCCGCAAAGGTGAACCAAATGATTACCACAATTCACACTGCAGGAAAATCCTGACGATCGTTATTCGACATTCGGAAGATCTGGTGGCAAACTATAGGTGACTGTCGCGAATCGCCCGCGGCGGGGTTTGCGATGGTCGTTCGAGGAACCTTTTTTGAAGGGAGAATGGCCTATGTCTCTTGCGACCCATATTGCAGAGCTTGAGAAGAAGCATGGTGATATCGAACGTCAGATCGATGAAGCGATGGCACACCCATCGGTCGATCCGTTGGAAATCGCCACGCTGAAACGACGCAAATTGGCGATCAAGGACGAAATCGTAAAACTTGAGGACCCTGTAACGCACTAACAGGGCGTTCCAAGACGGTTGAAATGGCAATGCCGAAGGCCTTTGTCTTCGGCAACGAGGGTGTTTTTCATATCTACCGTCTTAATGGAGAGCGGGAACTAACATTCCTGCTCCAAAACGGCGTTTATCCAACAGGTTGTATTGGCGGCGGCCCAGAAAGAGCCGCCGCGAAAAACTGTCCGGCGTGACCGGAGCCTCGCTATCCCTTCTTGTTCTGCCGGTTTTCGATCAGATCGTCGACGACCGCCGGATCGGCAAGCGTCGATGTATCGCCCAATGAACCGAAATCGTCTTCGGCGATCTTGCGCAGGATGCGGCGCATGATCTTGCCGGAGCGGGTTTTCGGCAGTCCCGGAGCGAACTGAATCTTGTCAGGCGAAGCGATCGGACCGATCTCCTTGCGGACATGGGTGACGAGTTCCTTACGCAGCGCCTCGGTCGCTTTCTCGCCAGACATCAGCGTGACATAGGCATAGATGCCCTGACCCTTGATGTCGTGCGGGTAGCCGACAACGGCTGATTCAGACACCTTGTCATGTGCGACTAGGGCGGATTCGACCTCAGCGGTGCCCATGCGGTGGCCGGACACATTGATGACATCGTCGACGCGGCCGGTGATCCAGTAGTAGCCATCCTTGTCGCGGCGGCAGCCGTCGCCGGTAAAGTACTTGCCCTTGTATGTGGAGAAATAGGTCTGGATGAACCGCTCATGGTCACCATAGACGGTGCGCATCTGACCGGGCCATGAGTCGGTGATGCAGAGATTGCCGTCGGTTGCGCCTTCCAAAACACCACCTTCGTTGTCGACCAATTGCGGCTGGACACCAAAAAACGGCAGCGTTGCCGAACCGGCCTTGAGATCGATGGCGCCGGGCAGGGGCGTGATCATGATGCCGCCGGTCTCGGTCTGCCACCAGGTATCGACAATCGGTGATCTCTTCTCGCCAACGATGTTGTAATACCATTCCCAAGCCTCAGGATTGATTGGCTCACCGACCGAGCCGAGCACCCTAAGCGATTTGCGCGACGTCGAGGTGACATGCTCGTCGCCCGCGCCCATCAGGGCGCGAATTGCCGTGGGTGCAGTGTAGAAGATGTTGACCTGATGCTTGTCGACCACATCCCAGAAACGGCTGGCGGTCGGATAGTTCGGCACGCCTTCGAACATCAGTGTGATGGCGCCGTTGGCGAGCGGTCCATAGACGATGTAGGAGTGGCCGGTGACCCAACCGACATCGGCGGTGCACCAGTAAATGTCACCATCGTGATAGTCGAAGACATACTGATGGGTCATCGAAGCCCAGACCAGATAACCGCCGGTAATATGAAGAACGCCCTTCGGCTTGCCGGTGGAACCCGAGGTGTAGAGGATGAAAAGCGGATCTTCGGCTTTCATCCTTTCCGGTTTGCAATCCGGTTTCGCGACGGCCATTTCTTTGTGATACCAGATGTCGCGCTTGTCATCCCAATCGATGGCGCCGCCGGTGCGGCGAACCACCAATACTTTCTTGACAACCGCGCCGTCCTTGGCGGCAATCGCGATGGCCTTGTCGGTATTGGCTTTCAGCGGAATGGTGCGCCCACCGCGGATACCTTCATCGGCGGTGATGACGAAGCTTGAATCGCAATCCTCGATGCGGCCTGCAAGCGCATCGGGCGAGAAACCGCCGAAGACGATGGAATGAACAGCACCGATACGGGCGCAGGCGAGCATGGCGTAAGCCGCTTCGGGTATCATCGGCATGTAGATGGTGACGCGATCACCCTTCTTCACACCGTTGGACTTCATGACGTTCGACAACCGGCAGACCTGCTCGTAGAGCTCGTTATAGGTGATCTTCTTGTCGTCGTAGGGGTTGTCGCCCTCCCAGATGATCGCTGTCTGGGTGCCACGCTTTTTCAGGTGCCGGTCGATGCAGTTGTAGGCAATGTTGGTGATACCGTCTTCGAACCACTTGATCGAAACCTTGCCGTCAAACGAGGTATTCTTGACCTTGGTGTACGGTTTGAACCAATCGATGCGCTTGCCGTGTTTTGCCCAGAATTTCTCCGGATTCTTGACGGACTGTTTGTACCATTTCAGGTAGGTGTCGTTGTCGATCAGGCCGTGCTTCTTCCAGGCCGCCTTGATTTTGTGTTTGTGGACTTCGGACATTTTTGCCTCTCCTCACCGATCCGGTAACGAACTCTGTCTGTGCTGCGCGCGAGCGTTCAGCTGACTTCCCGGGAGTTCTAGTATCAATTTCGTGAGCGCCGTAACATTAGACAAATGGCCACCCGGCCATAAATACTCCATTGAAGGGTTTGTTTAACGCATTTTCGCGAGACTTTTTGAAAAAGGGAGGTTTGTTCGCACGGTGCAAAGGAGCTGAACATGGCGACGAACCGCGAAACCGAACTAATGCTGAAGGGCTACGGGCTGACAACGGCGGAAATCCTTTACCGCATGCCCGATCATCCTCAACTGCTGCAGACCTTTATTTGGCAGACCTATGACATTGCGCCCCGATTTCCGGTGCTGTTCCGCTTTATTGATTTTTGGAAGGAAAAAATCGAGGGCCCACTGCACTCGGTTCGCTACACACACAAGAAGCTGATTTCGCCTTCAGAATGGCGCAATGTGAGCGGTGAACTCGTTCTGCACTGAACGGGTTTAGCCCCTGGCGCCGAAAATGGCCGAGCCAACGCGAACACTGGTGGCGCCAAAGGCTATGGCGGTTTCATAGTCGCTGGACATGCCCATCGAGAGTTTTTCGACACCGGCAGCGCGGGCAAGTTTCTCCAACAGGGCGAAATGGGGACCGGGATTTTCGTCGAAAGGCGGGATACACATCAAGCCATCGATTTCGAGGCCGTGAACCGAACGGCATCGCTCGACAAAACTGACCGCCTCATGCGGGTCAATTCCGGCCTTCTGCGGTTCAGAGCCCGTGTTGACTTGCACAAAAAGGCGGGGGTTGCGTCCCTGGGCCTTGATTTCAGCGGCGATCGCCTTGGCGATCTTGTCGCGATCGATGGTTTCGATAACGTCGAAAAGCGCGACCGCATCCTTGGCCTTGTTCGATTGAAGCGGGCCGATGAGGTGCAGTTCGACGTCTGGGAACTCAGCTTTCAGTCCTGGCCACTTGCCTTGTGCCTCCTGGACCCGGTTTTCGCCAAACACGCGATGTCCGGCATCGAGAACCGGGCGGATGTGTTCGGCGTCAAAGGTTTTGGAAACGGCGACCAGTGCGACCGAATTTACCGGCCGGCCCGCTGCCTTAGCCGCAGCTTCGATGGCACCGACGACATCCGAGAACCTTGAAACCGTATCCTTCATGGTATTGCGGATTTCTCCATTGACGGCAATTCTGCCGGACTGCTGTTGACGCTTGCGGCAAACCGTGGTGAAGGTCCGCCCCGAATCGAAGGCTTTTTATCAGGCGAAATCCTGTCCATGGCAACCGAACGTTACAATCCGCGAATCGCAGAACCCCGATGGCAAAAAGCTTGGGATGAAGCGAAGCTGTTCGAAGCAAGCAACGACGATCCACGCGACAAATACTATGTGCTGGAGATGTTCCCCTATCCGTCCGGGCGCATTCATATCGGTCATACGCGCAACTACACGATGGGCGATGTGGTGGCGCGGTACAAACGGGCCAGGGGATACAATGTCTTGCATCCGATGGGATGGGATGCGTTCGGCATGCCGGCGGAAAACGCGGCAATGCAGAACAAGGTTCATCCGAAGGACTGGACCTACCAGAATATCGCGACCATGCGCGAGCAACTGAAACTGATGGGGCTGTCGATCGACTGGACGCGCGAGTTTGCTACCTGCGATGTCGATTACTACCACCGTCAACAAATGCTGTTCGTCGATTTCCTCGGCAAGGGACTGGTTGGGCGCAAGACGTCAAAGGTGAACTGGGATCCGGTCGACCAGACCGTGCTGGCCAACGAGCAGGTGATCGATGGTTGCGGCTGGCGCTCCGGCGCGCCGGTGGAACAGCGTGAGCTTGCGCAGTGGTTTTTCAAGATCAGCGATTACAGCCAGGACCTGTTGGACGCGATTGACCATCTCGACGAATGGCCGGACAAGGTGCGGTTGATGCAGCGCAACTGGATCGGCCGGTCCGAAGGCCTGCAAATCCGTTGGCGGATCGAACAGGCAGGCGCGCCTGAAGGTGAGAGCGAACTCGAAGTCTACACGACCCGGCCGGACACGCTGTTCGGCGCATCGTTCATGGCAATAGCTGCCGATCACCCGCTGGCGAAGAAAGCTGCCGAAGGCAATCCGCAGCTGGCGGCTTTTTGTGATGAATGCAGGCGAATGGGCACGTCGGTCGCAGCATTGGAGACCGCGGAGAAGAAAGGCTTTGATACGGGGATCAAGGTTGTTCATCCATTTGACGACAACTGGCTTCTGCCGGTCTACGTCGCCAATTTCGTGCTGATGGACTATGGAACGGGTGCGATCTTCGGCTGTCCGTCCGGCGATCAACGCGACCTGGATTTCGCCAACAAATACGGCCTGCCCGTTGTGGCTGTGGTGATGCCCGAGGACGGCGATGCCAAGACATTCCAGATCACCGAAGAGGCCTATGTCGATGACGGCGTGATGATCAATTCGCGTTTTCTCGACGGCATGAAGCCCAAAAAGGCATTCGACGAGGTTGCCAGCCGGCTGGAAGAAGTCGATCTGGACGGCAGACCGCAAGCCGAGCGCAAGGTGCAATTCCGGTTGCGCGATTGGGGTATGTCAAGGCAGCGCTACTGGGGTTGTCCGATCCCGGTCATTCATTGCGCATCATGCGGTGCGGTGCCGGTGCCGAAGGCTGATCTGCCGGTGAAGCTGCCGGATGACATCGATTTCGAAAAGCCTGGCAATCCGCTCGACAGACACCCAAGCTGGGGTGACGCCAATTGCCCGAATTGCGGGGCCAAGGCGCAGCGCGAAACCGATACGATGGACACATTCGTCGATTCGTCATGGTATTTTGCCCGATTCACCGCCCCGTGGCAGGACGAACCGACAGATCGCGCCGCGGCAAATGACTGGTTGCCGGTCGATCAATATATAGGCGGTATCGAGCATGCGATCCTGCATCTGCTGTATTCGCGCTTCTTTGCGCGCGCCATGCACAAGACCGGCCATCTCGACATTGATGAACCGTTCAAGGGCCTGTTCACCCAGGGCATGGTGGTGCATGAGACCTATCGCTCCAGCGATGGACGCTGGCTCGATCCGACGGAGGTTCGTATCGAAGGCCACGATGCATCGCGCAAGGCATTCGATCGGGCGACCGGCGAAGAGGCGACCATCGGTTCGCTTGAAAAGATGTCGAAGTCGAAGCGCAACACGATTGGTCCAGAGGATATCACGCAGTCTTACGGCGCGGACACCGCGCGCTGGTTCATGCTGTCGGATTCACCGCCGGAGCGCGATGTCGAATGGACCGACAAGGGTGCTGAAGGCGCTCACCGGTTTGTTCAACGCATCTGGCGCCTGGTGGCAGGCGGAGCAGAAATATGTCGTGATGCCGGATCGGCTTCAGGCGATTCGGCCTTGCGCCGTGCAGCGCACAAGACCCTGAAGGCGGTCGGCGAGGATTTCGAGCGGCTGGCCTTCAACAAGGCCATTGCCCGCGTGCACGAACTGGTCAACGACATTGTGCCGATGATCGACAAGGCACAGTCGGATTCGGAACGCGCGTGCGCGTGCGAGGCGTTGCAGATACTTGTTCAGCTCATTGCACCGGTGATGCCGCATCTGGCCGAGGAATGCTGGGCAGAACTGGGTAATGATTCGATGGTCGCGCAGGCAAACTGGCCGAAATTCGATCCCAGTCTCGTTTCTGAAAACGAGGTTACGCTGCCGGTTCAGATCAATGGGAAGAAACGCGGTGAATTGACAATCGCTCGCGACGCAGATCAAGGTGCGGTCGAAGATGCGGTGCTGGAACTGGATTTTGTCCAGTCCGTACTTGCCGGTAACGCACCGCGAAAGATAATTGTGGTGCCGCAAAGGATCGTCAATGTCGTTGCGTGACAATAATTCGATCAGACACGGCGTGAATGCGCTTGTAGCTGCAATCGCCATGGTTGGGCTGCTATCGGCAAGCGCTTGTACCGTACGACCGCTCTATGGCGATGCTGGAATTGCCGAAGGCCAGGGTACATCGGCGGCGCTCGCCCTGATCGAAGTCAAGCCGGTCAAGACGCGGCAGGCACTGGAAGTACGAAATCACCTGATTTTCTTGCTGTCCGGCGGATCCGGACAGCCGGCCGATCCGGGATTACTACTTAACCTGGCGGTGACCAGTAGCACGATCAGTGCTGCCACTGTTCAGATCGCAACCGACAATGAGCCTTCGGCCGGGACGGTTACGATGACCGCAGATTATACCCTGACAGAGGTGGCGACTGGCGATGTGGTTGCCACAGGAAAGCGCAGCACCTCCGCATCATTCGATCGTCCAAGGCAGGAATTTGCCACAATGCGCGCCGAACGCGATGCCGAAAACCGCGCTGCTCGCGAGTTGGCCGAAATATTGCGCCTTGCGGTAGCTCAGGATCTGGAACGCAAGCGGCAGTGATGCGCGCCTTGGCGTTCAGGACGCCAGCGCCTTGCCTTTCTTGTGCAACCATCGATCTATGACGTCGCCCAGCTTTTCCGGTGACACGGGCTTTGTAACGTAGTCGTCCATACCGGCATTTATGCAACGCTCGCGATCGCCCTTGAGCGCGTGCGCGGTAACACCGATAATCGGCGTATGCCTGTCCGGGCTATCGCTTTCGACTTCGCGGATCGTTCGTGTGGCTTCAAGCCCGTTCATCTCCGGCATGGATACGTCCATCAGAATTATGCCGGGCTTCCGCTTGGTGTGGAGGTCGACAGCTCGCTTGCCATTGCCGACGATCAGGTAGTTCAATCCGGTCCCATCGAGTATCTCAGTGAAAACCATCTGATTGACTTCATTGTCCTCGGCCACCAGCACGTCCAGTCTTTCATCGAACGGCGGGCGATCTTTAGTAGTGCGGTCCGTTGATGCGGCCGTTTCCGGCGTATCGTCGCGCTCCTGCCGCATGCGGGCAGCCATGGCGGCAAGCCTTCCGGCTGTCATTGAAGGTTCGTCCTCAGCGCCAGCCGGAGCGTCTTCGGCAGCAAGTCTGTTACTGGTCTCTGGTTCGGACTCGCTGTCGATGAATGCTTCAGGCGCGGCCTCCGGTGTGATGTGGGCGGTATCGTCGATCAAGGACTCTTCCGGTTCATCGGCAAATGCCGCAACCGGTTCATCGCCCTGGTTGATAGGTCCGGCGGGAGTCTCAACATCGTCGGAGTGAGAAGCATGTCTGCCTTGCCGGTCCGTCTGCAGCACGCCGATCAGCGTATCGAATAGTGCGGACGCGCGGGCGGGTTTCGTCAGGCAAGCAGATATTCGGGTGTCGGAAATGAAGCGGTTGAAGTCTGCCTGATCGACCGAAGTCAGGAGGATGATCGGGATCGCTTCCGTTTCAGTATCATCACGGATCGCCCTGGCGACCTGCTCACCGTTCATCTCCGGCATTTGGTAGTCGAGAATTACGCAATCGATCGGAGAACCGTCAGCCAATCCGTCGGCCAGTTTCTGCAGACCTTCTGCGCCGCTCGCTGCTGCCGAACAGTCGAAATTCCAACTGGCAAGTTGTTCGATGAGGATTTCGCGATTGACGGCATTGTCGTCGACGATCAGAATTCGCGCATCTGACACGTCGACCGGCAGCGCTTTTTCGGTGGAGCGGGCTTTGTGGACCGGCAGTTGAACATCAAACCAGAAGGTCGTGCCTTCACCGACACTGCTTTTGAGTTGTAGCTCGCCACCCATCAGCCGCACCAGGCGGGTGGCAATCGCCAATCCCAATCCGGTTCCTTCATGACGCCGGGTGGACGATGAATCCACTTGAGCAAATTTCTCGAACACCGCCCGCAGCTTGTCTTCAGGAATGCCGACACCGGTATCTTCGACGCTGAACGTCAGTTCGACATTTTTCCCGCCACCGGCGGTTTCGGTCATGTCTCTACCAGACACGTTGATGAGTACGTGCCCTTGTTCGGTAAACTTCACCGCGTTGCCCAGCATGTTGGTGAGGATCTGGCGCAGGCGCCCGATATCGCCAACGACATGGGTTGGCAGTCCGGGATCGATACGGACGATCAACTCCAGATCTTTCTCTGCCACGTGGGCCGATACCAGGGCGGCAACATCCTCGACTGCTTCGGACAAGCGGAACGGTGCCGGATCCAGTTCCAGTTGCCCGGCATCGATTTTTGAGAAGTCGAGGATATCGTTGATGATTGTCAGCAGGGCATTGCCTGATTTGACGATCACTTCGGTAAACGTCTGCTGTCTTGTGTCCAGATCGGTTTTGGCGAGCAGTTCGGCCATGCCGAGAACGCCGTTCATGGGCGTGCGAATTTCATGGCTCATGTTGGCCAGGAATTCGGATTTTGCCCGGTCGGAGGACTCTGCGCGTTCGAGTGCCGCTTCGAATTTCTCGTTGGTGTCCGACAATTGCTGGTGCGATTCCGCGATTCGTCGCGCCATCGGCAACAGAACCATAATGGCGATGATCAAGGAAAAGACCGCCATCGCAGTGGCAGACGTGCCGAGCATCTTTTGCAGGTCAAAGTAACTGACAATCATATCGGCGTGCAGGCGGTCCAGGGTGAGGCTCAGCCCTGGTTTTATGCGCTCATCGGCAAGATTATTCAGTTGCAGGAAGGTTCGCTTTGCAGTCGAACCGGTCAAATCGCGATACAGATCAAGCCGATTGCTGAGCGAAATAACCTCGCCGATATCGCGCTTGAGGTTGATCTGTTCGTTTCCCGCCCACATCGGACGGATTGCATCGGGCATCCGGCGGCCCTCGATATGCCGGACGATCGATGAAAGAGCCGCGTCGGGCTTGTATAGTGCATCGCCGGTTTCCTCAGCGGTCAGCCGCTCGCTTTCGCCGACGGTGATGTCGCCATCGGCCGACCATTGCAACGCATGAAACAGATGGGTCAGGCGGCGAATTCGGTCACTGAAATCGCCTTTGGCGGCTTCAAGCTCGACCAGCCTGTTGGCGGCCAGGTTTTCCTGTTTGCTGCCATGTCCAGCGGCGTTCATCGACAGGGAGTAAATCTGCGCAGAGTTTTCCAGTTTTGCAGAACTGTTCAGCAGATCGGAGGAGAGTTCGGCCATCGTCCCCAAAGCGGCGCCGAACCTGACCTTGGCCTTTTCCTGTTCCAGCATGTAGAGCATGAAAGCGGTGCCGGCGGTCAGCGCGACAAAAAAGGCTATCAATACAATAATCAGCCGGGCGCGAAGATATCCGCGCGTGATTTCAAGCGACATGGCCCCGTCCGCACAAATACACGATTGCTTAAAATTGCGCGAATAGCGTTAATGTGCATTTAACGGAGCACGGCGGAAACGCCCGGTTGTGCAGGTTGGCGCGGACGGAAGCCTGAAATCAGACGATCTTTTGTCCCGTTTTGGCCCAATCAGCCAAAAACGCATCCAATCCCTTGTCAGTTAGCGGGTGTTTTGAAAGCGCATGGAGAGTGCCTGGCGGAATGGTTGCGACATCGGCGCCGATCATGGCAGCTTCCTTGACATGGTTCACCGTCCGGATCGAGGCGGCAAGGATCTCGGTGGCAAATCCGTAATTGTCATAGATTGTGCGAATTTCTCCGATCAGTTCCATGCCGTTGAGGCCGGTATCGTCAAGCCGGCCGATAAAGGGCGAAATGAATGTCGCACCCGCCTTTGCAGCCAGCAACGCCTGGTTCGCCGAAAAACACAATGTAACATTTGTCTTGAGGCCATCAGATGTCAGCTTCTTGCACGCCTTGAGGCCATCCATGGTCAAGGGCAGCTTGATGCAGATGTTGTCGGCGATTTTGGCCAGAACAGCCGCCTCGCTGACCATACCGGCATACTCAGTAGCGGTTACTTCGGCAGAAACCGGACCCGCTACGATACCGCAGATTTCCTTTGTCACTTCGATGATGTCACGGCCCGACTTCATGATCAGGGACGGATTGGTTGTGACACCGTCAACGAGACCGGTATCGTTCAACTCGCGAATGGCGTCGACATCTGCTGTGTCGAGAAAGAATTTCATGTTTGTTCCTCTGGCAATGATCTGTAGTGGGGCCAACCGGCTTCCACTTAATTGAAGATCGGGGCAAGGTCACGCCCGATGTGTAAAGATTCGCCCGAGATTGACAATACGCGGAAAACTGCTCCGGTCCTGGTGCCGACGCCAGCGCCCGGCCCCTATACCTATGGTGTACCCGAAGGCATGGCGGTTCGGCCGGGGGCAATCGTGCAGGTGCCGCTGGGCCCACGCCTGGTATCGGGCGTTGTCTGGGATCGTGGTGCCAGCGACGTCGATCCGGCGAAGTTGAGACCGATCGAGCAGAAATTCGACTGCCCACCGCTTGCCGCTGATATCCGTCGATTCATCGACTGGATCTCCTATTACACGATTTCGGCGCCCGGAATGGTCGCCCGAATGGTGCTGAGAGTACCCGCCGCCTTTGAGCCGGAAAAGCCGCTGGAAGGCATCGTTTTGACTGATGCACGGCCACAACGCATGACCGATGCCAGACAGCGGGTCGTGGAGGCCGCGTCTGACGGACTGGCCTGGACGCGCTCCGGTTTGGCGCATGGGGCTGGCGTCTCGCTGAGTGTGGTCGACGGATTGCGCGATCATGGCGTTTTCGAAACCGTGACAATTCCACCTCGGCCTGCGGTGCCGCCGCCTGACCCCGGATTGCCGGGAGCAGAACTTTCGGCCGATCAAGAAACGGCGGCGGATGCGCTCGTCGATGCCGTGGAAGCGGAAACCTTCGCCGTCACCTTGCTTGACGGAGTGACGGGATCGGGCAAGACGGAAGTCTATTTCGAGGCGGTGGCAGCGGCCCTGAAGCGAAAAAGGCAGGTGCTTATCCTGTTGCCGGAGATCGCGTTGACGCAATCATTCCTGGATCGGTTCGAGAGCAGGTTCGGCGCCAAACCGGCCGAATGGCATTCCGAACTTGCGCCGCGCATGCGCGAAAAGGTCTGGCGGCAGGTGGCAGAAGGGGCAATCAGGGTGGTTGCAGGCGCGCGATCGGCGTTATTTCTGCCGTTTCGCGACCTTGGCTTGATTGTTGTCGATGAGGAGCACGAAGCAGCCTACAAGCAGGAAGACCGGGTGTTTTACAATGCCCGCGACATGGCCGTGGTACGGGCACATATTGGCGAATTTCCGGCGGTGCTTGCCTCGGCGACACCGTCGGTTGAAACCCGGGTAAACGCAGATCAGGGACGGTATCACCGCATTGCCTTGCCTGCCCGTTTTGCCGAGGCGGCCCTGCCTTCGCTTGTGGCGGTCGATATGCGCCGACACCCGCCGGAACGCGGCAGCTTCGTTTCTCCGCTGCTTCTGACCGGAGTAAGGGAGACATTGGAGCGGGGCGAACAGTCGCTGTTGTTTCTCAACAGGCGCGGTTATGCGCCTTTGACATTGTGCCGTGTGTGCGGACACCGGTTTCAATGTCCCAACTGCTCAAGCTGGCTGGTGGAACACCGGTTTCGGGCGCAGATCATGTGCCATCACTGCGGCTATTTCGAAACGCGTCCCGAGGCCTGTCCGGAATGCGGCACACTCGATCATCTTGTCGCCTGCGGACCGGGCGTTGAACGAATTGCCGAAGAGATTGTCGAGCGGTTTCCCGACGCTCGAACCATCATCCTGTCATCGGACATTGCCGGCGGGGTCAAGCGGTTGCGGTTGGAGCTCGAGGCGATTTCGCGCGGTGAGGCCGATATCATCATCGGCACGCAGCTGGTGGCAAAAGGACACAATTTCCCAAATCTCACCCTCGTGGGCGTTCTGGATGCGGATATCGGGCTGTCTTCCGGAGATCCGAGGGCGGCCGAGCGGACATTCCAGTTGCTTTCGCAGGTCACTGGGCGGGCGGGTCGAACCGGCAAGGCAAGCCAGGGCATGTTGCAGACCTATCAGCCGGACCATCCGGTGATCAGGGCGATCATTTCGGGTGACCATGAGGAGTTTTACAGGCGGGAGATTTCCGAGCGCGAACGGGCGCAACTGCCGCCGTTCGGACGCCTTGCCGGGATCATTGTCACTGCAGCCACCAGAGCAGAGGCGGAAAGTCACGCGCGGGCATTGCGCAAGGCCGCCGCCGATACTCAGGATATCAGTATCCTCGGGCCGGCCGAAGCTCCCATGGCCATGATCCGCGGGCGTCATCGGTTCCGGCTGTTGATACACGGTAGCCGGCGGGCAGATATGCAGGCCTACATCGCATCGATGATGGGCAATGCTCCCAGAACGCGAGGCAGCGTGCGCGTGCAAATCGATATCGATCCGCAGAGTTTTCTGTGAGGTCGCCTTCCGAACGACCTATCAGTCAGCATGCTCTTTACAATCGCAAATGACCATGGCTGCATAGGCGCCATGAGACGACGATGTATTCTTTCTTTGGGACTTGTCGGGTTTGCGTTTCCGGCATTGGCCGAACCGCCCCGAATAAGCGATCTAATTTGGCATCCCGACGATACACATTGTCGGTTTGTGCGATCCGAAACAGCGGAACCAAACCCGGCCAAGCCTGAAAGCTGGTACTATCTGTTCGTTACCGAACTCGTATCCGATGACATTACGTCGACCGAACGCGGATATATGCGGCTCGATGGTCGATTGCGCGAGCTTGAGTTTGTCTCCCGTCACGAGACCGATTCCGGTGAGGTGCGGCGATACAAGACGTTCGGACGGCCGCCGCTGACTGTCAAAGTTGACCTGCGGACAGGCGAATCCAAGAAAAGCAAGCTTGGCCAAACAGTGTACTTCAAATACACGGGTGCGGTGACCGTCAAAAACGGCTTTTCACAAAGCCTTGTCCCCTTCGAGGGAAGCTGCGGTGTGGAACCGGACAAGCTGAACTAGATTTTTGGGAGAATACCTTGGGTTTCGAATTTCCGTGGCCAGTCAGCCCAGGTGGCTGGCTTGCGTTCATTTCTGCGGCAATCACGGTTGTGTTTGGACTGATCCTACTTTTTGCACCGCGATTGTCGTTCCGCCTCATGCGTCTGCAGACCGTGCCTGAACACCCCGAAGCGTTGTCCGAGAGCCGTGCGACCATGGCCGGGTTTTACCTCGGTCTTGGCTTGTGTTGCATTTTGCTGGATCAGCCGTTGTTGTATCTCGCGCTTGGTGCGTCCTGGGGATTTACCGCATTTGGCCGGATGGTTTCGATGATGTCGGACCGAGGCAACACCCTGTTTAACTGGATTTCGGTCGCCATTGAGCTGATTCTCGCGGTCATGCCGCTGGCGATGGTTTTCGGCTTTGTGAACTGACTGCGGCGCCGGGATTGCCGCGTGGTGTACACGGCATGCGACAATAGTGCTAATAAACCGCATCCGACAGGCGGTTGCGAGTCTGAAAAGCCTGTGCTAGACGGCAATCGGCTTCCGACCGGGGGATGCGGCCAGGCCCATTATTCGGTCAAATAATGTCAACAAGGTCAATGGTTTAGCTGAGCACTCGTGCGCGGCAACGAATCTCAAGGCCTGCCAAGCAAAGAAAAGACCGTTCGTGGCCCAGTCAACCTCGCTTATCTCCGGTGTTGCCCAGCGCTATGCGGGCTCGCTGTTCGAGCTGGCGGAACAGGCAAAATCCGTTTCAAAGGTCGAAAAGGAACTCGGTCAATTTGAGGCGCTGATCGACGGTAGTGATGATCTTAAACGGCTCATCGCCAGTCCTGTTTTCTCCGCCGATGATCAGCTTCGTGCCATCTCTGCCGTCGCAGACAAGGCCAAGATAACCGGACTGACCGGAAACTTCCTTCGCGTTGTCGCGCGTAACCGTCGCCTGTTCGCAGTTCCCGGCATGATCAGGGCTTTTCGCCAAATTGCCGCTGTCGCCCGCGGTGAAGTGGCCGCCGAAGTTACATCGGCGCATACCCTGACAGCGGCACAGCAAAAAGAACTCGCTGCAACGTTGAAAGGCGTTGCCGGCAAGGATGTGACAATCAACGTTTCAGTCGATCCGTCGCTGCTGGGCGGCATGATCGTCAAAATGGGCTCGCGCCAGATTGACACGTCACTGAAAACAAAACTCAATTCGCTTAAGCTTGCACTGAAAGAGGTCGGCTGATGGATATCCGCGCCGCGGAAATTTCCGCAATCCTGAAAGATCAGATCAAGAATTTCGGCAAGGAGGCAGAAGTCTCCGAAGTCGGACAGGTTCTCTCCGTCGGCGATGGTATCGCCCGTGTCTATGGCCTGGACAATGTCCAGGCCGGTGAAATGGTCGAATTCCCCGGTGGTATTCGCGGCATGGCGCTGAACCTTGAAACCGACAATGTCGGTATCGTTATTTTCGGCGCCGACCGGGATATCAAGGAAGGTGATACCGTAAAACGGACAGGCGCTATTGTGGACGTGCCGGTCGGTCCCGAGTTGCTCGGCCGCGTTGTCGATGCGCTGGGTAATCCGATTGACGGCAAGGGCCCGATCAAGGCCAAGCAGCGCGCTCGTGTTGATGTGAAAGCTCCGGGCATCATTCCGCGCAAGTCGGTTCACGAGCCGATGTCGACCGGCCTGAAAGCTGTTGATTCTCTGATCCCGATCGGTCGCGGCCAGCGCGAGCTGATCATTGGTGACCGCCAAACCGGCAAGACCGCCATCATTCTCGATACGTTCCTCAACCAGAAACCGCTCAACGAGGGTGACGACGAAAGCGCGAAACTTTACTGCGTCTATGTTGCCGTCGGCCAGAAGCGCTCGACCGTTGCGCAGTTCGTGAAAGTGCTCGAAGAACGCGGCGCCCTGGATTATTCGGTGATTATCGCCGCAACCGCATCTGATCCGGCGCCGATGCAGTTCCTTGCACCGTTTGCAGGATGTGCGATCGGAGAATATTTCCGCGACAACGGCAAACATGCCGTGATCGCCTATGACGACCTGTCCAAACAGGCTGTTTCCTATCGCCAGATGTCCCTGTTGCTGCGCCGTCCGCCCGGCCGCGAGGCTTATCCGGGCGACGTTTTCTTCCTGCATTCGCGTCTGCTGGAACGCGCCGCGAAAATGAACGAAGACAATGGCGCTGGTTCACTGACTGCATTGCCGGTCATCGAAACGCAGGCCAATGACGTGTCGGCCTATATTCCAACCAATGTGATTTCGATTACAGACGGCCAGATCTTCCTTGAAACCGACCTGTTCTATCAGGGCATCCGTCCGGCTGTTAATGTTGGCCTGTCGGTTTCCCGTGTCGGTTCATCGGCACAGATCAAGGCGATGAAACAGGTCGCCGGCTCGATCAAGGGTGAGTTGGCTCAGTACCGCGAAATGGCGGCATTTGCGCAGTTCGGTTCCGACCTCGATGCTGCGACCCAGCGCCTGCTCAACCGCGGTGCGCGCCTAACCGAGCTGTTGAAACAGCCGCAATTCTCGCCGTTGAAAACCGAGGAGCAGGTGGCGGTCATCTTCGCCGGTGTGAACGGTTACCTCGATAATCTGGAAGTCAATCAGGTTGGCGCATTCGAGCAGGGATTGCTGACGCACATGCGTAATGAAGGCAATGCTGTGCTGGCCACGATCGCCTCCGAAAAGCAGGTGAGCGACGAAACCAAGGACGCCTTGACCAAGCAGATCGATGCTTACGCAAAAGGCTTCGGCTGATTGGTCGCAACGCGTATCGAATGGAACGTTAAAGCATGGCTTCACTGAAAGACCTTCGGGTCAGGATAGCCTCGGTCAAGGCAACGCAGAAGATCACCAAGGCGATGCAGATGGTCGCCGCAGCGAAATTGCGCCGTGCGCAGGAGGCGGCCGAGGCGGCTCGGCCTTATTCCCAGCGTATGAGTTCGGTTTTGGCCAACATCGCATCGGCGGTTGCCGGCGGTTCGGATGCGCCAAAGCTCATGGCCGGAACCGGTGGTAATCAGACCCATTTGCTGGTGGTTTGTACGGCCGAGCGCGGCCTTTGCGGCGGCTTCAATTCGCAGATCGCCAGACTGGCGCGGGACCGGGTGCGCAAACTGCAGTCGGAAGGCAAGACCGTCAAGATTCTTTGCGTTGGAAAGAAGGGTGCGGATATACTGCGCCGCGAGCACGGCCCGCTGATCATAGACAGAGTTGATTTGCGCGAAGTCAAGCGTATCGCCTTTGCCAATGCTGACGAAATCGCCAGGAAAATAATCGGACTGTTCGACGAAGGCGAGTTCGATGTTTGCACGCTCTACTATTCGGAATTCAAATCGGTTATCGCTCAAATTCCGACCGAACAGCAGATCATCCCGGCGGCCGCCCCGGCCGAAGACGAAGCGATCGGTTCGCAAGGCGGTGCGGTTTATGACTACGAGCCGGAAGCGTCCGATATTCTCGACGATCTGATCCCGCGCAACATCGCAGTGCAGATTTTCCGGGCTTTGCTCGAGAATGCGGCATCCGAGCAAGGTGCGCGCATGTCGGC
This sequence comes from Rhizobiaceae bacterium, assembly GCA_963669285.2. Classification (GTDB taxonomy): domain Bacteria; phylum Pseudomonadota; class Alphaproteobacteria; order Rhizobiales; family Rhizobiaceae; genus JAWKWH01. Next base: position 217,443 of record CAXXSI010000011.1, read on the forward strand.
GATGGACAGCGCAACACGCAACGCCGGTGAGATGATCGACAAACTGACGCTCGACTACAACCGCCAGCGGCAGGCGCAGATTACCAAAGAACTTATCGAAATCATTTCGGGCGCCGAAGCGCTCTGACACTTCTTACGAGAGGGTTTGAAAATGGCTAAAGCAGCGACCTCAACACGGGCTCCGGCCAAAAAGGCGCCAGCCACACGCAAGAAAGCGGCTCCCGCAAAGGCGACCACTGCCAAGAAAGCGGCTACGGCAAAAGGCGCGGTTGGCCGTGTAAGCCAGGTTATCGGCGCTGTCGTCGACGTGGCTTTCGATGATCATCTGCCGGCTATTTTGAACGCGCTGGAAACCGACAATGGCGGCAACCGGCTGATCCTCGAAGTAGCGCAGCACCTGGGCGAGAATACCGTCCGCTGCATCGCGATGGACTCATCGGAAGGTCTCGTTCGTGGTCAGGAAGTCAGCGACACCGGCGAGCCGATTTCCGTGCCGGTTGGCGACGAGACACTTGGCCGTATCATGAACGTGGTCGGCGAGCCGGTAGATGAGGCCGGTCCGGTAGTGACCAAATCCAGGCGCGCCATCCACCAGGATGCGCCCGAGTTTGTCGAGCAGTCCACCGAGGCTGAAATCCTGGTCACCGGCATCAAGGTTGTCGACCTGCTGGCGCCTTATGCAAAGGGTGGCAAAATCGGCCTGTTCGGCGGCGCCGGAGTCGGCAAGACCGTTCTCATCCAGGAATTGATCAACAACGTCGCAAAGGCGCACGGTGGATATTCAGTGTTTGCCGGCGTGGGCGAGCGCACTCGCGAAGGCAATGATCTGTATCACGAGATGATCGAATCCGGCGTTAACAAGGCCGGCGGCGGCGAGGGTTCCAAATGCGCGCTGGTGTTCGGTCAGATGAACGAGCCGCCCGGTGCGCGTGCTCGTGTCGGCCTGACCGGTCTGACGGTGGCAGAGCATTTCCGTGACCAGGGACAGGATGTGCTGTTCTTCGTCGACAATATTTTCCGCTTTACGCAGGCTGGTTCGGAAGTGTCGGCTCTGCTCGGACGTATTCCTTCCGCCGTGGGTTATCAGCCGACGCTCGCCACCGACATGGGGACGATGCAGGAGCGTATTACCACGACAAACAAAGGATCGGTGACGTCCGTGCAGGCCATTTATGTTCCCGCCGATGACTTGACCGATCCGGCGCCGGCGACATCGTTCGCCCACCTTGATGCAACGACCGTGCTAAATCGTGCGATCTCCGAGAAGGGCATCTATCCAGCGGTGGATCCGCTCGATTCGACCTCGCGCATGCTCGATCCGCTGATCGTTGGCGAAGAGCACTACCAGACCGCGCGTCAGGTGCAGGAAATCCTGCAGCGCTACAAGGCGCTTCAGGACATTATCGCCATTCTCGGCATGGACGAGCTTTCCGAAGAGGACAAGGTCGCCGTTGCCCGCGCCCGCAAGATCGAGCGCTTCCTGTCACAGCCGTTCTTTGTGGCCGAGGTGTTCACCGGTTCACCGGGCAAGCTGGTCGATCTGGAAGACACAATCAAAAGCTTCAAGGGTCTTTGTGCCGGTGAGTACGATCACCTTCCCGAAGCTGCCTTCTATATGGTCGGAACGATCGAGGAAGCTGTCGAGAAGGCGCAGAAGCTGGCTGCAGAAGCAGCGTAAGGCAGATGAAAGTGTTTGGCGTGGTCATGTAAACCATGGCCGCGCAAACAGGATGAACCAATATGGCCGATAGTTTCAAATTTGAACTGGTTTCGCCCGAAAGGCTGCTTGTCTCCGAAGACGTGACCGAGGTTGTCGTGCCTGGCACCGAAGGTGAGATGACGGTAATGGCGAGCCACGCTCCTGTGATGACCAGCGTCAAGCCGGGTGTCGTTTCGGTGAAGACAACCGCCGGATCGGAAGACCGGTATGTCGTCTTCGGCGGATTTGCCGACATCCTGCCGGAAACGCTGACATTACTCGCAGAATCGGCTGTTTCTGTTGCCGACATCGATCGCGATGATCTTGCCCAGCGTATCCAGAACGCCAAGGAAGACGTAGCCGATGCCAAGGACGAGGCGACGAAGGCCAGGGCCAACGAACAACTGGCACACCTGACAACGCTGGAAAGCGCGCTGGTTTAGAGCCCGAGAATGCCGCCGACCGAACAAGACCGGGCTTCCAAGCCCGGTTTTTTGCGGATGAAAAAGCTTGCCTCAGGCTTGGTCGCTGACACTCTGACCGTTCCATCTACTGTCAAACCAGTTCACGAAACGTCGCCACGACCTCCTCATAGGCTTTGCGCTTGAACGAAACGATGAGCGATGGCAGATCCTTCATCGGTTTCCAGTCCCAGGCGTCGAATTCCGGCTTGTGGCCACCCGGCGGCGGATCTATTTCGATTTCAGTTTCGTCGCCTTCAAAGCGGAAGGCGAACCAGCGTTGCTTCTGGCCTCTGTATTTGCCCTTGAGACCGATACCGATCAGGTGCGGTGGCAGGTCGTAGATAATCCAGTCTGGTGCCTCTGCCAGCAACGAGACTGTCCGAATACCGGTTTCCTCGTAGAGTTCGCGTTTGGCGGCTTGTAGTGGATCCTCGCCCTTGTCGATACCACCCTGCGGCATTTGCCATAATTGCGGACTGCCGTCGGATTCGGAATTGCCTTCAGACAGTCGCCGACCCGTCCAGACCATGCCATCGCTGTTCAGCACCATGATGCCCACGCAGGGCCTGTAGGGAAGCGATTCCGGATCGGCAGGTTTCTTCGCCATGCGTCTATTTGCGCTCGGGATCGTTGGCAAGCGCGGAGACCGGAACGATCTCGATTCCGCGTTTCTTGGCCTCGCCAACCCATGATATCACTGCATCGACCGTGACATCAAAGGCGGAACCGGTTCCAAGCGCATAACCCTTGGCGCGGGCGATGCGTTCCAGTTCGTCAAGTTTCTTCAAGATATCGCCGCGGTTCTTGGCGTTGTCGATCACGCCGTCACCTGAAGCAAGCGGCACGCCCTTGGCGGGCGCCAGATCCTGTGCCAGCGAGCGCGCCGACGTGCCGTCATCGAGGTAAAGCAGACCACGCTGACCGAGTTCCATCATCAGCGGCTCCATTGCGGTTTTGTCCGCCACGAAACGTGCGCCCATATAGTTCATGACACCGGTATAATTTGTTGTGCGGCCCAGAACCTTGCGCAGATTTGCTAGGTTCTTTTCGTCACCGGCCGTAATGGTCAGCGTATAGCGGCCCGGATTGACCGCCGGATAATTGAATGGCTCGAGCGGTACCTGCATCAGGATCTCGTGGCCGGATCGACGCGCTGCTGTCATCCAGCGGCCGATGCTGTTGCCGTGCGGGGCGAATGCCAGCGTGATTTCGGCCGGCAGTTTCTCGATCGCGGATTGGGTACCCGTCTGTGACAGGCCAAGACCGCCGATCACAATGGCCACGCGAGCGCCGCGTGCACCGGACCAGGGCCGGGCGTAAACGTCGAATGGGCGTCTGCCATCGCCAGCGCGTTTGGGCAGCGGGCCAAAGTCCGTTTTCTCGACGAGTGCCTTGTCGGGCAGGTGGGCCACACGAAGATTCTGTCCGATGGCGGATGGATCACGGATGATAATTACATTGTCGGTGGATTGGCCCTCGGGCTCGGGATCGACCTTGATGATCGAAGGGCTTGGTTCGTCGGCATGGGTTTCGATCGCCCCGACTTCGATTTCGTCTTCGGGCTCGTCATGCGCATCGACATCGGCTTCCGGAACCACAGTCACTTCGGCTGTAGTCGTGGGGGTGGATCGAAATCCGTCGTCACGAAGCGATACATATGTCGCGCCGCCGACAACGACGAGGATCCCCAAAACCGTCAGCACGTTGCCCAAACCCGGCATTCGCCGCGAACGGCCACCGGGTTTCGACTTCATACTTTGTCCGAGCGGCTGCTCGATCTTCTTGTCCAGCGGTGACAATGCGTTCCCACGTCGTTTTGTTCAGGCGCGCAGTCCTGAGAATCACCTGATTATACGCGGTACGCGATTGCTTCTACAGAGACTTCTACTGGTTTAGAACATTCTTGGTCGGATCGGGCGGAAATGCCGGATCCTGCCGCTCGCCACGCAACAATTCCAGTGCGAAAGCCAGTTGCTTGTCATCTTTTGGATCCGGCGGAACGTAGGCGGCAGAGCCTGACCCTTCTTCGTCTTCTTCCGCACCCTTGATGTGGCCGCGCAGTTCGGATTCGCCGCGCGTCACGTCGCGACCTTTCAACTCGTCAGGAAGCGGCTGGGTTACCTTGATATCAGGTGTAATGCCTTTGCCCTGGATCGATTTGCCGGCCGGTGTGTAATAAAGTGCGGTGGTCAAACGCAAGGCGCCATTTTCGGCCAACGGAATGATCGTCTGCACCGACCCCTTGCCGAATGAGCGGCTGCCAACAACCGTCGCACGGCGCTGGTCCTGGAGCGCGCCGGCAACAATTTCCGATGCGCTGGCAGAGCCGCCATTGACCAGCACGATCAAGGGCTTGCCGTTTGCCAGGTCACCGGGTCTGGAATCAAAACGCGTGACATCACCAGCTTCGCGGCCGCGGGTGGATACAATCTCACCGTGATCAAGGAATGTGTCGGAGACGCTGATGGCCTGATCGAGCAAACCGCCCGGATTGAGCCTCAGGTCAAGAACGTAGCCTTTCAACTTGTCGGCGGGGATTTGCTCGTTGATCTTGTTGATCGCCGACTCAAGGTCTGTCTGCGTCTTTTCAGTAAACGACGTGATCTTCATGTATCCCACGTCTTCCTCGATGCGCAGCTTGACCGCCTTGACCTTGATGATATCGCGAATGATGGTGATCTCGATCGGCTTATCCGCACCTTCGCGCAGGATCGTCAGATCAATCGGCGTATTAACCGGTCCACGCATCTTGTCGACGGCTTCATTCAAAGACAATCCGCGCACTTCGGTGCCATCGATCTTTGATATCAGGTCGCCTGCCAGAACACCGGCGCGCGCAGCGGGCGTATCGTCGATCGGTGTGATGATCTTGACCAGTTCGTTTTCCATCGTCACCTCGATGCCGAGGCCGCCAAACTCACCCTTGGTCTGCACGCGCATATCCTGCGCAGCTTCAGGATTGAGATAGGAGGAGTGTGGGTCCAGCGAGGTGAGCATACCGTTTATGGCGCTCTCAATCAGCTCGCTCTCCGACGGCGGGGTTACATACTGAGCACGGACGCGCTCAAAGATGTCGCCGAAAATCGCCAGCTGCCGATAGGTTTCGGAGCCAGCGGCATTGGCTTCATAACCAGGTGCGGCGTTGATAAGGCTGATAGCCGAAGCGCCAATCAATGCGCCAGCCGCAAGAAGCGACACCTTACGAATCATTTCCAGTCCTTCCAGATCGTCTTTCCGCCCACCACGGGGCTGGATTAACCGGTTTTCCGTCTTTTCGAAACTCTATATAGAGTTCCGGATTGCCATTTCCCGTCCTTTGTGCGACCGCGCTCGCCAAACGAACCTCTCCCATTGCGCCAACTGGCTCCCCCGCTAGCACGGATTGGCCAAGTGTCGCGTTGATTCGGTCCAATCCCGCCATAACGACATGATATCCGTCGCCTGCGTCAAGGATCAAGAGTTGACCGTAAGACCTAAACGGTCCCGAATATAACACGATTGAATCGGCCGGAGCAGTAACAATAGCTCCCGATTGTGTTTGAACGGTGTCGCCACGCCGCCTGCCGCCGACACCATCCTTGGCGCCGAAACGGGTAGTGATTCGTCCCGATACCGGCAGTGCCAGCCGGCCCTTGAGCCGGGCGAATTGTCGGATCACCTCAAGACGGTTTGCCTTGGGTACAGGTCGATTTGCAAGCGCGGCCTGTCGCTTGCGGCGTTCTTCCTCGGCTCGGCGGGCCTCTTCCTGTGCTCTGCGAATGGAACCGATTTCCGATTCGAGAGAAGCAATCAAATCTTTGAGATTGGTTGCCTTGCCAACCAATTTAGCTGCCTTCTGGCGCTCGGCGAGCATTTCGGATTCGGACCGATCCTGCAGGCGTTTCCGCTCAGCCAGAAGCTTGCCGAGACGCTCCTTCTCCGCAATCTGCTCAACGATGCGGGCGGCAAGCCGTTTGCGCTCCTCGGTAATCGACGCGGTTATCCTGGTCAGTGATTTCAAATCGGCGATCAGGATTTCAGTTTCCTCTCTCAGTTCCGGGACGACGGCGCCCAGAAGAATGGCGCTGCGCACCGAAGCCAGTGCGTCTTCCGGGCGCACCAGCAGGGCTGGAGGCGGATTGAGACCCATGCGCTGCAATGCGCCGAGGACCTCGGCCAAAATCCCTCGGCGTAGTTTAAGCGATGTCCGGATGTCAAAGTCCCTCTTGCGCAAGGCTTCGAGCCGGTCCTCGATATCCTCGATGTCCTCGGAGATCTTCTTTTCGGTTTTGGCAGCCTGAATCAGCGCAGCCGTCAGGCTGGCGTTGTCCTTGCGGATCGCAGCGACTTCCTTTTCGAGCGTTTTGAGGCGATCGTCGGACAGGCTTATCTGCCGCTTGAGCTGTTCATAGACGCGGCGGTTCTTGTCGTTTCGTTGTTCCAGTTGTTCCGGATCGCCAGATTGGGCAAATCCAAATGTGACGGCACACACGACGACGCAACCGGATGCTGCCAGTTTTCTGATCGCTCCGGCGATGGAAAATCCAATGCCCAATTCGCGCCGCCTCGCAGTTTTCGGTCCCACATCACGCATATGCCGGGATTTGTATTGATACCGCGCTAACCGTGCCCGGTATTTTTGTCAATTTCCCGGCTCTAGGCTGTAGTGAAGAATTAACTATCTGATCCAGATTGCGATGGCGGCGATTTTGACGAATCCGAGGTAGTTTTGGATGTGCTTGTCGTAGCGTGTTGCAACCCTTCTGAACTGTTTGAGCTTTGAGAAGAGATTTTCGATGAGGTGGCGAGCTTTGTAGAGTTGCCGGTCGAACGGGCGCGGCGTGGCATGCTGCGTCTTGGAATGACGGGCGTGGCGCCGGCCCTGCGCACCGCGTCAACAGCGTTTTGGCCGTCAGTTTGACCAGCCGTCAGGCCGTCGGCAGATGGATATCATTGCGATTTCGATGCGCAACCAGGCCTAGGCCATCGCTGGTTACAAGTTTGGTGGTCAGGCCGCCCTTGGAGCGGCCAAGACCGTGGGCATCAGGCCCCCCTTTTTGTGGCGTGCGCCGGCGGCCTGGGCGTGCGCTTTGACAATCGTCGCATCAAGCATCAGCCATTCCGTGTCCGGTTCGGCGCGCAGACGCTCGAACAAGGCCTCCAGCGCACCTGCCTCCACCCAGAGATAGTAGCGGACGCTCTGCCAGTGACCGTAGCGCGCAGGAAGGTTGCATTGAAAAATCGGCGGTTGTTGGCGTTGCGCCCGCGCGCCTTTCGCTAGGGCAGCAGATCCTTGATCTGTTCCCGGTCAGTTCCTGATAATTCGACATCTCATTTAATCTCCGATCCAATCATGGCTACAGCCTAGAGTCGTTCATCTTTAGATGGAAGCGGTTTGATGGGATGGTTTTTTCGTCTCAGCAAGGAGAATACCGCAGCGCGATATGGATATCGTGCGAGGATTTCGACGACGCTGAGGCGGAAAAGACGTCCAAGCCGAACGGGAGAAAATACTGATTTTTCGCAACAAACCGCAATCGTTTCAACTTGTTCTTTCGCGTTCTGGACGTTGTCGCGCAAGGCTAACGGTGCTCGCACCGCGTCGCATTGCGCTCCTCGCCAGACCACGAATGAGCGGCGTTCAAACGATTCCAGCTAAAGATCAACGGCTCTAAGCGCGATGATAAGGATGGCCAGAGAGAATTGTCGTTATCCGGTACAATTGTTCGGCAAGCATGATTCGGGCGATCTGGTGCGGCCAGCTTAGTTTTCCAAATGACAGCACCAGGCTCGCGGCCTGTTTGAGAGTTTGGTCGTGACCATCGGGACCACCGATAGCAAAAACGCAATCGCGAATACCGTCGTCACGCATTGCTGACAATCTGTTGGCCAGGCTTTGCGAATCGACGTCTTTCCCGGTCTCGTCCAGCAGGATCAAGCTGTGCCCGCTTGCCAGAAGCGGTTCCAGCTTTGATGCCTCATCACGGCGCCGGGTAGCAACGTCGCCGGCCCGGCTTTCGGGGATTTGTTGCAAACCAGCGAATTCGAGACCGATCGAAGGGCCGATCTTGGAGAACCGCTCAAGGTACCTGCGGCAAAGTTCTTCTTCCGGGCCGCGTTTCAGTCGCCCGACCGCATGGATTGTTATGCGCACGTTTGCCGGCCAGACCGCGACTAATGGACGGTCTGCTCATCAAGATCCGGCGCCAGCCACATCTTCTCGATGTTGTAGAAGTCGCGAACTTCAGGGCGAAAAACGTGCACGATGATATCGCCCGCATCGATGAGCACCCAGTCTGCGCTCTGCAAGCCTTCCACGCGCGCTTTTCCCAATCCGGCATCCTTGAGCGCTTTCAGCAAATGATCGGCTACGGCGGAAACGTGCCGGTGCGATCGCCCTGACGCGACAACCATATGATCGCCGAGACTGGATTTACCCTGAATGTCGATGGGAACAATGTTTTCGGCCTTGGAGTCTTCGAGACTGGCAAGAACGACGTTGAGTGCCGCTGATGAGTCGTGATTTACGCTCATGTCGGCTGGTGAAGGATCGCGAGATGCCTTCCGCGTATTTGCTGTTCTCAGTGTCTTTCCTTTCCTAGCAAGAACAACCAAATGGCCCGGCCAAATCACCGGACACCTCTAGATATGCAGGAAATTGTTAAGGATTCAAGACGGGCGGACAAATCTATGGCGTTCGGCCGTCCTGGGAATCTTGCTCATCGGGCCAATATGCAAGATCGGCAGGAACCGGCGCCTGGGCTGACATCGGGGCGAAAGTGCCGCCCTCGTCGACCGGAACAGGTTCAGCTATTGCGAGCCGCCAAATCACAAAAATTCCGAAAACAATCGCAATCGCGGTCGCAAGGACGATAAAGGTTGCGGTGCCAAATGCCGCCGTCAGCATGGTCGCCATACCAGGGATCAGAAACCCGGAAAGGGACCAGGCAAACAGCATGGTGCTCGCGACCTGAACCAGTTCCTTCTTTTCGGCCCGGTCGCTGGCGTGAGCATTGGCAATTGAGAAAATGGATTCCGTCGATCCTGCCCATACGACATAGATGAAGATCAGAATCGAGATTGGTGAACCGTCCATCAACCAGGCAAAGATACCGGCAATCGCAACGGCAACCGCAGCGGCCAGGAGGACGTAACGCCGGTCCATACGGTCGGAGACCCAACCGGCGGGCAGTTGGACAAGCAGAGTCCCAAGCGGCATCGCCAGCATCATCAGGGCAACATCGGATTTGGAGTAGCCCGATGCTGTCAGGTGTATCGGCGAAAAACCGGCGACCATCATCGTCAGACCGCCGACGGCCAGCATTCCGATGAGCGCGACCGGTGAAATCTGCCACACAGACCTGATCGCAATGGACGCGGTTTCCGGCGGTGCCGGCGGACGCAGCCGGGTCAGACCGACCGGCACTATTGAAAAGGCAGCGAACGCGATTGAGATTGTCGGTGCCAGCGAACCGGAAACATCGATATAGGCGATAATGTATGAACCGGAGCCGATACCAATGACATAGGCGACATAGAAGATGGCCATTACACGGCCACGAATCTCGTTGCCGACCACATCGTTCAGCCAGCTCTGCGCAACAATGAACAATCCGCTGATCGCAAAACCGTACATAAAGCGCCCCGCCGCCCATGAAAGCGGGACGGTCGCCAGCCCGAGAATCACGTTGGAAAGGATAATCAGCGCGGACAATGTCATGAAAACGCGGGCATGACCGGCACGCGCCACAAGATGGCCGGTCAGAAAACACCCGGCAATGCCACCTGCCGATAGCGCTGTGATCATGGCGCCCGCCCAAGCGGGTTCAAAGCCATCTGCTGCAAGACGCAACGGAATAAACGCAAACATGAGCCCATTGCCAACGGCGATCAGGGCCATTGAAATAATCACGCTGGTAACCGCGATCGCCGGTGTCGGTAACTCACCGGCACCGTATTCAAGATCGTCGGTCGGTTCGATATGCGTGCTCACCAACCAAGCATCTGCCGATTTCAATCACCGGGAAGCAGAAAATGCGACACGAATTTCATCAGCGACCCTGCTGGATCAGCCGCCGTTGCGGATTGCCGTCGAGGACAGCGATGATCGTGGACCATGAATGAATGTCCATGCCGGTGCGTCGCAGCGCGCCAAAAGTGAGGCATCTTCCTCATCGATGCGCGCGAAGTCATATGACTTTGCCATGATCGAGGAAAGAAAGGAGAGCGTGGAGCCGGGCCTGTCGATTACCGCGATAGGGACTTGCTCCGCTATTTGACGCCAGCGCTGCCATTTGTGAAAGTTCTTCAAATTGTCGGCGCCCATGATCCAAACAAAATTCACGCCGGGATTGCGCGTAAGCACCAGATCGACAGTATCGGCTGAATAGCGGACATGATTGGCGGCCTCGAAAGCGGTTACCTTGATACGCCGGTCATCGGCGATTGCTTCCGATGCGCTGACACGTTGCGCCAGTGGCTTCAGTTCGCTGGTTGATTTCAGTGGACTGCCGGGCGTGACAATCCACCAAAGCTGATCCAGAGCAAGCCGGCGCAAGGCGATTTCGGCAACTAACCGGTGGCCCTCGTGAGGCGGATTGAACGATCCGCCGAACAAGCCTACCGAAAGGTCTTTCGCGGCATTTGGCATGCGCAGATAGTGCGATGAAACCCGCTGGATCTCTTCGTGCGCCGCACTCAAGGCCGAATCTGACCTGTTCCGCGCACACAATACTTGAATGATGTCAGTTGCTGTACGCCAACCGGACCGCGCGCATGCATTTTGCCGGTGGCAATACCGATTTCGGCACCCATACCGAACTCGCCGCCGTCGGCAAACTGGGTCGAGGCATTGTGCAGCAGTATCGCAGAATCAATCTCATGGAAAAACCGTTCGGCGACGTTCCTGTCGCGTGCAATGATCGATTCGGTATGGCTGGATGAATACCGGTTGATGTGCTTGATCGCCCCGTCAATCCCGTCAACGATCGCAACGGATATTATTGCATCGAGATATTCGGTCGACCAGTCTTCGTCGGTGGCCGGAATGGCGGGTGGAAAACCGCGTTTCACATCGACATCACCACGCACCTCGCAGCCGGCGTTGACCAATGCCTGGAGAATCCGGTTCATGTGGGTGCCGATAGCCGCCCGGTCGATGAGAAGGGTTTCGACCGCACCGCAGATGCCTGTTCTGCGCATCTTTGCGTTCACCGTGACATCGATCGACATGTCCAGATCTGCGGATTTATCGATGTAGATGTGGCAGATCCCCTCAAGATGGGCGAATACGGGCACCCGCGCCTCGTTTTGCACCCGCTCGACAAGGCCCTTGCCGCCGCGGGGAACGATGACGTCGATAGTTCCATCGAGCCCTTTGAGCATCTCCCCGACTGCGGCCCGATCTGTGACCGGCACCAGTTGAACGGCATCGCCGGGCAAGCTGGAGGTTTCCAGCCCGTGAAGCAGGCATTTATGGATGGCCTGCGAAGAATGGTATGAGTCGGACCCGCCACGCAGGATGACGGCGTTACCGGCCTTCAGGCAGAGCGCTGCAGCGTCGGCGGTGACATTGGGGCGGCTCTCGTAGATGACGCCAAGAACACCAAGCGGGGTGCGAACGCGTTCGATCTTCAGACCGTTCGGCCTATTCCATGCGTCGATGATCTCGCCGACCGGGTCGTCCAGTGCAGCGATTGCGCGTATGCCATCCGATATCGACTTGATGCGTTCCTCGGTCAGCGTCAACCGGTCGATGAAGGCCGGGCTGAGACCGCTCGTCTCAGCATTTGCCAGATCTTTCGCGTTGGCCTCCAAAATGGTTTCGACCTCATGGTCGACCACCATCGCCATCGCAAACAGCGCGTCGTTCTTGGCGCCGGGATCGGCAATTGCAGTTTTGTGCGCCGCCGCACGGGCGCGGTTTCCCATGTCTGACATGAGCTCGGTGACGTTAGTGCTGCTGTTTTGCGTTTTGTCGAGCATGTTTTCTTGTTTCCCTGCAGTCGATCAGGCTGCGTTCTTGGGTCCGGCCATCACGAGATCGTCACGATGAATCATGGCCGCGCGCGCCTCGTAGCCAAGTCTGTCGGCAATCTCGCTACTCTTCAGGCCTATGATCTTTACGGCATCGGTCACGTCGTAGGCAACTAGGCCGCGAGCGACCAATTGCTGTTCGTGATTGATGACCGCAACAGTATCGCCACGTGAAAAAAGGCCTGAAACGGCGGTTACACCCGCTGGCAGTAGCGACTTGCCGGCGTGCAGCGCCCGGACTGCTCCGTCGTCGATGGTCAATTGGCCGGCTGGTTCGAGGTTTCCGGCGATCCAGGTCTTGTAGCTTCTGATCGGACGCGACGAGGCCCGAAACAACGTTGCTCTCGCGCCCTTGGAAATGGCCGACAAAGGATTCATGTGCGTGCCAGCGGTTATGATCATCTCCGCTCCGGCACCGGTAACGATGCGACCGGCATCCAGTTTGGTGCGCATTCCGCCCCGCGACAAGCCGGAGCCGGCATCGCCGGCCATTAATTCGATTTCCGGTGTAATCCGATCGACTTCGGCGATGAAGCGAGCCTTCGGATTGTCGATTGGCGGAGCCGAGTACAATCCATCAACATCGCTCAATAGGACCAGAAGATCGGCACCCATCATGGTTGCCACCCGGGCGGCCAGACGGTCATTGTCACCGTACCGGATCTCCGAAGTCGCGACCGTGTCGTTTTCATTGATGACCGGGACCGCTCCCAGCTTCAGGAGGGTTGAGATCGTGGCGCGCGCATTGAGATATCGCCGGCGTTCCTCGGTATCGCCCAGCGTGACAAGCACCTGACCCGATGTCAGCTCATGTTCGCCGAGTGCTTCCGCCCAAGCGCGGGCAAGTGCGATCTGCCCTGCAGCCGCGGCCGCCTGGCTTTCCTCAAGCTTCAATGGGCGCAAGCCTAGATCGAGAATGGTACGTCCGAGCGCGATCGCGCCGGAGGAGACGATCATGACCTGGGATCCGCCACGCGTCAGATCGATGACATCCTGGCAAAGCGAGGCCAGCCAATCGCGTTTGAGACCGGACTTCGGATCGACCAGGAGGGCTGAGCCGATCTTCACGCAGATGCGGCGATATTCCGATAGCGGTTTCATGGCATGTCATCCGTCTTTTGCCACCGCGGGTCTGTTGTCTCGGGCGTTTCCTGTTTGCGGGTGCCGGCGATTATCTCCATGAGCTTGCGCAGGGAGGCCTCGATTCCCTCACCCGTCGCCGCAGATATCACCACAACTGCCTTGCCGCTGATTGTCGTCAGATCCGATCGCAGCTTCTCTCGATCTTCCTCGTCAAGCAGATCACATTGCGACAGCGCGACGATCTCGGGTTTTTCCGCCAATCCGTGGCCATAGGCTTCGAGCTCGCGCCGCACCGTCCGATACGCCTCGATAGGATCCTCCTCGCGTGCGGAAACCAGGTGAAGCAAAACCCGGGTGCGTTCGACATGACCGAGAAAGCGATCGCCAATGCCGATACCCTCATGCGCGCCTTCGATCAGACCGGGGATATCGGCAAGGACAAATTCGCGGGCATCGATGCGAGCCACCCCAAGGCCGGGATGCAGTGTGGTGAAAGGATAGTCGGCGATTTTGGGCTTTGCCGCGGTCACACGCGCCAGATAGGTCGACTTGCCGGCATTCGGCAAGCCGACGAGGCCGGCGTCGGCAATCAGCTTGAGCCGCAACCTGATCGTTCGTTCCTCGCCCGGTAGTCCGGGATTGGCGCGGCGCGGGGCGCGATTGGTCGACGACTTGAAATGCATGTTGCCGAACCCGCCATTGCCGCCCTTGGCCAGCAAAAAACGATCTCCGATATCAACCAGATCACAGATAAGCGTTTCGTCGTCCTCTTCGAACACCTGTGTGCCTGCCGGAACCTTCAGGGTTACATCCGCACCTTTGGCGCCTGTCTTGTGACGGCCCATGCCGTGCATGCCGGTCTTGGCTTTGAAATGCTGTTTGTAGCGATAGTCGATCAGTGTGTTCAGCCCGTCGACGGCTTCCACCCACACATCGCCGCCGCGACCGCCATCGCCGCCATCAGGTCCGCCAAACTCTATGAACTTTTCGCGTCGGAACGAAACCGAACCGGCGCCGCCGTCGCCCGAGCGGATATAGACCTTTGCTGTGTCCAGAAATTTCATGGCTGCGTTGCCCTGAGGTCAGGCGGGATCGTATTGAGCTGAAGGGATTGATGCTCTATCGCATGGAAGCAACTAAAACGATAGCACTTGGAAAAAATTCTGTTCGGCGGGGTAAATCCGTGGTTATGAAATGCGTTACCTACAATGTGCATTTTGGCGTCGGGATGGACGGAAAATACGATCTCGACCGTATCGTTAGTGCAGTTCGTGGTGCCGACGTGATCGCGCTGCAGGAGGTTTCGCGAAACAATCCGCAAAACGGCGGGGTGGATATGGTGGCGGAATTGGGTGACCTGCTGCCGGAGTATTTTACTGTGTTCGGCTCGCCCTATCAGGTCAATTTCGGCTCGCACATGGCGGATGGCAAAGCGGCATCGGTGTATTTCGAATTCGGCAATATGGTGCTGTCGAAGACGCCGATCATATCTTCGCGCAACCTGCTTTTGCCCAGAATCCGCACCTACGACATTATCAATCTCCAGCGCGGCGCGCTTGAGGCGATGGTTGAGACGCCGCTCGGTGCGGTACGGTTTTATTCGGTGCATCTCGATCATGTCAGCGAGCGGGAACGGCTGGCGCAGATCGCGTTTCTGAAAGAACGCGTTCTGTCCTACCAGCGCGAGGGCGGCGCGGTGACGGGACTGTCCTCGATGGGCTTTCCCGAGCCGCCTCATCCCGAACACGCGGTTTTGATGGGTGATTTCAACTTGTTGCCCGAGAGCCCGGACTACGTGGCGTTGTGCGGCCGGGTCGACGGTCAGTTCGGCAGGCAGCGTTGTGCTGACGATTTCTGCGATGTGTCGATTCCGCAAGGCATGTCGGCCGAAGACAGTCACACGTGGTTTGATCCGGAAGGCAAACAGGACTCCAAACGTATCGACTACTGTCTTGTCACCGCCAGCCTTGCCGAACGCGCCGGCAACGCCCGTGTCGACACGGCGAGCGAGGGCTCCGACCACCGACCGGTGTGGATCGGGATCGAATAGGCGGCCCGAGAGGAATTCAGGCCGCCACATCATAGACAACACCGCCGATGCCGGTGAAATCGGCCTTTGCCAATTGCGTCTTAATCACCGGCACCATCGCCTGACGCGCAGTTGAGAATGCTTCGCCGGAGCCGACCACCGAGAACCCAATCCGCTTCTGCAAGGCCAATGATGCCAGGTTGTCGGCAAACACCGAGGTGCCAACGATCGCTTGCGGATTGCCGGTGAAATAGTGATCGAGCACCGCACTGACCGCTTCCGATGTGAATCCCTGTCCCCACCAGGCCTCACCCAGCCAGTAGCCGAGCGACGGGCCATGCTCGCGGTTCTCGATGCTGATAACGCCGATCAGACGTTCGCGGTGAACGGTGTAGACAAGATCACTATCCGCCGCTTGCTCGCGGCGGTTGATCCACTCCATCGCATCACGGTGGTCGTAGGGAAACGGCGCGCGCGCGAGCATCCGGCTGACCTTCCAATTGGACAGGTGCAAGGCGATGTCATCGGCATCGACCTCCAGCGGGGGTCTCAACGTCAATCTTCTCGTGATCAATACTTCCATGGCAACCTCCAACGCCAAAAAGAAAGGGGAGATGGCGGCCCATCTCCCCTTTGTCTTTTTTGCCATTTTTGGCTTTCAAACATCGGGCCCGAGATGGGACGCCGGTGTTTGAAATCGCGGAACCGGCTACTCCGCTGCCTCCATAAACGGGTTGACCGACACATAGGTTCGGCCATTGGCTTTCTTCTGAAACGCCACGGAACCCTCCGTAAGCGCGAAAAGCGTGTGGTCCTTGCCTATGCCGACATTCGTGCCCGGATGCCATTTTGTTCCGCGCTGACGAATGATGATGTTGCCGGCGATCACTTTCTGGCCACCGAACTTTTTCACGCCAAGGCGCTTGGACTCTGAATCGCGACCATTGCGCGACGAACCGCCAGCTTTCTTGTGTGCCATTTCAATTCTCCTTCACGTCGATTTTCCGACGCTTTCGTGTCCTTATGCGCAGAAACGCGCCTTAATTCAAGATCGCCCTATTTCGCCATCTCTTTGGCCTGATCGCGCCAATCGCTGATCTGGTCGGCGGAAAACGGCATGGCCTCGTCGATGCGCGCAATGTCCTTGTCGGTGAGCTTTGCGATCTGGGCATATGTGGTGATGCCCTGCTCGTTGAGCTGGCCGGCAGCCACCGGTCCGATTCCCTTGATCTTGGTCAGGTCGTCGCCATCGCCCTTGGGCGCCTTGAAAAGCGGTGCAGCCGCAGCGGGCGCCTCCTCTTTCTTGGCCGCCGGTTTGGCTTCGGCTTCCTTCGGCTCGGCCTTCTTTGCCGGGGCATCCTGTTTGGGTTCGGCTGCCTTTTTCGGAGCTTCTTTCTTGGCTGCCGCCTTCTTCGACGGTTTGGCCCCGTCGGTCAGGATTTCCGAAATCCGGACGGTGGTCAGAAGCTGACGGTGTCCGATCGTGCGGCGCGAATTCTGCCGGCGGCGCTTCTTGAAGGTGATGACCTTGCCACCGCGACCCTGCTCGACGATTTCCGCCGTTACCAGCGCGCCATCGACGAATGGCGTTCCAATCGATGCAGCCTTGCCCTCGCCAACGACGAGAACATTGCCGAATTCTACGATGTCACCGGCATTACCGGCGACTTTCTCGACCTTCAGCAGGTCGTTGGCGGCAACACGGTACTGTTTTCCGCCGGTTTTGATGACTGCGAACATTTTGTTTGCCTTTCATATGTTCCGTCCGGCTCTGGGAGCGGGAATGCTGTCCCGGCCGTCTTTTTGTCAGTCGTTTCGGGTTCATTTAGTCAAAGTACAACGGCGCGGAAACGAGCCCGCGCCGAAGAACAGCGGTCTCATGCCGAAGGATCGTCCAAATGTCAAGGAAAACCGGTTGGCGCCGGATATCTGCTCGCACAGCTTCGACGCGGCAACGCGCTGAAATTTCCCTTGTGCGCAACGCGACCAGTCGCTATCTAGGCGCCGCGCCCCTACCCGGGGACCAACCACGAGCGGAGAGGTGGCTGAGTGGTTGAAAGCGCCGCACTCGAAATGCGGTATAGGGGCAACTCTATCGGGGGTTCGAATCCCTCCCTCTCCGCCACAAACCGATCCTTATCCTCGCGACCGTAGGCCGATGCCTTTGCGTTGATCTGTGCTGCCCCAGTACCCGACAGAATCGGTGTTCCGACACATTCATCTCGCTTCGGACCAGACTTATCCGCACCGAAAGCGCACGCGGATTGAATAAGGACTGCCAAAAAATCGCGCCCAATCGAATGCGCGGGAACTGAACAATAACCCGCCTTGGAAGCCGGATAATGTTGGTTGGAGACCGCATCGCCAACGCCAGTAAGTAGGGTGCGATGGCGGCAAAGACACGCCGAAGATGTATCCGTCCAATCGCTCATCAGGTCGGCCAATGTCGACAGTCGCGCCAAACCTATCCGTCTGGCAGCAGCACCTATCCAAATCACCTGTTGGTCTGAGAAGTCAGTTGCGCTGATATGATTGTGAACTCTGTGGGGCGCACCATTGCTTCTTTGCCACCAATCGGGGCCACCCGAAAAGCGGGCGCACTACCACAGGCAACCAGGATATCATCCTGCAATCTACACGAAGGGGTGTAATTGTCGGCTTTCTTGCAGAGAATTGGCAAACCGGGGCGTGGCGCACTTTTGGCGGCGCCGGGCGTGTTCTTCTTTGCGATCTTTTTTGTAGTGCCCCTTGTAAGCCTGTTTCTGCTTTCTCTCGACAAACCATCCATAGGCAATGCGAGCGTCCAATGGATGTTCGATTTTCGCAATTTTGAGCGTTTTTTCGGACGGGCACTGTATTATGAAGCGGCAATCCGTTCCGCCGGTCTGGCCGCGCTGGTGTCCGCGATTACCCTTGTGCTCGGTTATCCGTTGGCGTTCTTAATCGCCAAAACGACCAACGTACGGCGCAACACGACATTGATGATCCTTGTGCTGTGCGCAATGCAACTGGATATGGTTATCCGCCTTTTTGGCCTGATGGTCCTGATGGGCGATGTCGGTATCATAAACGAATTTCTTCGCTGGATCGGCATTATTGGCGACGAACCTCTACCGCTGATGTACAATTTCACCGGTGTCGTCGTCGGGCTGGTCCAGTTCTCGCTTCCGTTCATGGTCCTTTCGCTGGTCGGGGTGATACAGGGCATCAATCCATCGCTTGAAGAGGCCGCGCGCAGCCTCGGTGCGCGGCGATGGCAGACATTCTGGAAAATTACGGTTCCCATGAGTATGCCAGGCATCCTGGCCGGATTGTTGCTGGTCTTTGCGATCTCGTTTTCATCATATGTCGTTCCGACCTTGATGGGCGGCTGGAAGGTGGTCGTGCTCCCGATCCACATTTTTCAGCAGGTCGCCGAACTCGGTAAATGGCAGTTTGGCGCTGCCATCGCGGTGGTCATGTTCGCAATCAGCTTTCTGGTTATGCTGATCTATCAGCGTGCCGCGGCACAAGCGTCGGGGGGACGCATCTGATGGCACTTGCCGACAAATCCATCAGGCGCGAAGCAGCCGTACCATTTGTGCTGAAGCTGCTGGCCATTATGGCGCTGATCTTGCTGCTGGCGCCGGTTGTCGTGGTGATCTTGGCCGGATTGAATTCAGGCGACCATCTGACCTTTCCACCAAAAGGACTATCCCTGCGCTGGGTCATCGCCTTTTTCCAGTCCGACGCATTTCTGCCTGCATATCTGTTCAGTCTGGTGCTGGCCGTGGTCACCATGATCATTTCGACCATTCTTGGCACCTCGATTGCCCTGTTTCTGGCCCGCACGGAGTTCCGCGGCAAGCAGATGGTGCGTGCGTTTTTCATGGCGCCGCTGATGCTGCCCGGTATTGTTCTGGGGCTTGCGCTCTATTTGTTCTATCTGTCCAGCGGCCTGGGGCTGGTTCGCACAATGCCCGGTCTTGTGATCGGGCATGTTCTGGTAACCTGTCCCTATGTAATTGGTACGGTGAATGCGGCGCTGGTCGGGTTCGACACCACCCTGGAAGAAGCAGCCCGAAGCCTCGGTGCCAAGCCACTGAAGACATTTCGAGCGATAACGTTGCCGGTGATCTCTCCGGGGATCATTGCTGGATCGGTATTCTCGTTCATTGTTTCGTTTGGTCAGTTCGATGTGTCGCTTTTCCTGACACCGCCTGACTCCAATCCCCTGCCGATCGCCCTGTACTCATCACTTCGCTACACATTTGAGCCCACGGCGGCCGCTGCCGGGATATTCGCCATTTTTCTTGTGGTCGTTTCGATGCTGATAACCGCGAAACTGACCAATCTGCGCCAGCTCGCAAACGTGAACTTCTCATGAATTGAAACAAAATCAGCAAAGGAGAGTGAAATGTCGAAT
Source organism: Rhizobiaceae bacterium (assembly GCA_963669285.2). Lineage (GTDB taxonomy): Bacteria > Pseudomonadota > Alphaproteobacteria > Rhizobiales > Rhizobiaceae > JAWKWH01. The sequence goes on from CAXXSI010000011.1 coordinate 237,137, forward strand.
GGGAGCAAGAAACTTGTCGATTTAAAACGCCGGGGCCTTCTGAAGGGCGGCGCAGCGGCTGCTGTTCTGGCCGGGCCTGTCAGCTTGTTCAACATAAACCACGTGTGGTCGCAGGACGTAATGTGGGATGGACAACCGTTCGATGCCGGTGGCGCGACGATCCGCATCAATGAATGGGGTGGATTCTGGCAGGAGTTCATGCAGAAGAACGCGATCGATGAATTCGAGAAGACATACAACTGCAAGGTTGCCTATGATTCATCGTTTCCCTGGTTTCCCAAATATATCGCAGGCGGTCCGGAAGCGCCGGCATTTCATATGGGAAACTGGAACCTGAACGAGATTATCAAGCTTGGAAGAGCAGGCGATTTTTTCCTGTCGACGGATGAGCTGAAAGAAAACCTGCCCAATGCGGCCGACTGTTGGGATTTCGCGTTCGGAAGCGGTCTCGGCATCACTTGGGGTTTCGGTCAATATGCTCATGTCTGGCGGACCGATCTCGTCGATCCTGCACCGGTCGGCTTCAAGTCCTTTTGGGAAGATCGTTTCGCCGACAAACGCGCGACCTACATCACCTCGAATGGTTTGTTTATGACGTTCTTCATGACCGCAGCCGCCGAGTTTGGCTCCGGACCTGACGATCTGGAGGCCGGTTTTGAGGCAATGCGGGCGGCAATGCCGATGAAGATCAGCGATTTCACCGGTAACATGCAGACCCTGGTCGAACGCGGTGAAGTACAGATGGGTGTTCAGTGGGAAGGCGAGATTTTCCTGCAGATGGATAAGGGAATTGCCGTCGCACCGCTGACCTGGGAGAAGAAACCGATCCTGACACAGACCCATACGGTGTCGCGTTACTCCGACCCGATGGAAAAGAAACTTGCGCTGGCGCTGGTCAACACCAAGTTGGATCCTGTTTTCCAAAACAAGGCGGCGGATACATTCTATCTTCGCCCGTCAAACAAGAAAGCAGAATTGCCTGAGCGGCTTACCAATAAGGGCGTAACCAATACGGCTGACGCGCTGGATGGTCTTTGGATCCCCGACTGGAACTGGTACCTCGACAACGAAGATGAGATTGTCGAAACCACGAACGAAATCTTCGCGGGCTAATCAATGACAACTGGCCCGGCGAATACTGTCGCCGCCGGGCCAGCCAATTCAGGTAAACAGCATGGCGAATGTCGTTCTCTCAGAACTTAGCAAGTATTTTGGTGATTTTGCCGCTGTCGACGATGTTTCTTTGGAAATTGTCGAAGGCGAGTTTTTTTCCATGCTCGGCCCATCGGGCTGCGGCAAGTCGACGACGTTGCGCATGATTGCCGGTTTTGAGGAAACCAGCATTGGCCGCATTGAGGTCGGTGGCACCGACGTATCCCAGTTTCCGCCTGAGGACCGAAACATCGGATTTGTATTTCAGAATTACGCGATATTTCCGCATATGAATGTTTATGAAAATATCGCGTTCGGACTGAAGCTGCGGAAACTGTCAAAGGGCGATATCGACACCCGGGTCCGTGCCGCTCTGGAACAGGTCGGCATGACCGGTTTTGAAAACCGGTTCCAGCGGGAATTGTCCGGCGGGCAGCAGCAGCGTGTTGCACTTGCGCGTGTGTTGGTTACCGAGCCGAGAATTCTCCTGCTTGATGAACCGCTTTCGGCTCTGGATAAGAACCTGCGCGAAGAAATGAAGTTCTGGATCAAGGAACTTCAACAATCACTCGGTATCACCACGATCTATGTCACCCATGATCAGGGTGAAGCTCTGACAATGTCTGACCGCATCGCGGTGATGAGCAATGGTAAGATTGCCCAAATTGGTACGCCGGAAGAGATTTACGAACGCCCGAACACCCGTTTTGTGACTGAGTTCATCGGTGAATCAAATATTTTAAGCGCCCGGGTGACCTCGCTTGAAAATTCGACCTGTGAACTGGATGTTGGAGGGCAGACAGTGAAGGCACCTCTTCGCGAGGGAATCGCCGTCGGAGACGATGTCGTTCTCGCATTGCGGCCCGAAAGGGTTCTCATCGGTTCCGAAACTGTTCCGGCCGGAGGGAACAAACTGCAACTCGCGTTGAAAAAGATGACTTATCAGGGATCTTTCATTCGCTTCCTGCTCGATCTTGAAGGGCAGGAGCTCGTTGCCGAAGTTGCCAATCGACATGATGTGCCCCGCTTCGAACAAGGTGCGACGATCGATGTTGGCTGGCGCATCGATTGCGGTTGGATCATCACCGAATAGGTCGTTCCAGGAAGTTTGAAGACCATGCTCTCGACCTGCAAGACGAATATCAGGCTCGTTCGTGCTTTCCTTTATGACTTTCTCCGGTACCGCAGGTTCAGCTTTGTCTCGCGGCAAACCTCCAGAAGTAACCGCCGTGCGATCATTCGAATATTCATCCACTACCTCGAAGGCGGAATGTGCTTCCCTGATGTGCGGCTGGGATACGGCCAGGACAAGGCACAATCGGTCATCAGGAAACTGCGGTCATATCACCGCGATTTCGGAGCGGATGAAACTGTCGCGTGGGCATTTGCAACGCTGACAAACTACCTCGAATTTCATCGCGATCACAATCATGCCCTTTCAACACTCGAGACCATGTTTAGTGAACTGACACGTGATATTGACCTGAGTGGTTTGGAATGCGCTGGCGGGGCTGAAGTTGTGACCGCCAGCCAAATCCGCAATGCATCGAAAGTCGATTTCCAGCAATTCCTGGCTAACCGGCACAGTATTCGGCAATACGCTACCGGCAGTATCGAGCCGGAAACGATCCGCAAGATCGTAGGAAACGCACAGCAATGCCCGTCTGTCTGTAATCGGCAGACTTGCAAGGTTTATGCATTGACCGATCCGGAAGACATACAGACGGTTTTGACCTATCAGGCGGGAAATGCCGGATTCCGTCAGGAAATACAGACCCTGTTCGTGATCACCGCAAACATCAGCGAAATGAACCTGATCGGCGAGCGCTATCAAGGGTGGATAGATGGTGGCATTTTCGCGATGACCCTGGCACTGTCGATTCACGCCGAGGGCCTTGGTGCGTGTTTTCTGAATTGGAGCACAGAGCCGGATCAGGACCGTTCTCTGCGGCGATGTCTCAGCATTCCCGATGATGAGCTGGTCATTACAATGATGTCCGCCGGGCATCTCAAACCAGAGTTTTGCGTTCCTGTTTCACATCGCAAGACACTCGACGAAGTGCTGGTCCTCGATCCCTCACTGGCTTGACAAGCCGAGTACCTGCCAGTCTTCATTACGGTTGCACAGCTATCTTTTGGTGATCGGGGAGAGCGCGTGCGGAGGACTTGGATTTGAAAACCGGGATCGTCGAGCGACCGCGACTGTTGGAACAGTTCCTTTCTGGGGCCTACAGGCGATTGACGCTTGTCGAAGCGCCGGCCGGTTACGGCAAAACCACGCTGCTGAAAACATGGCACCAGCATTTGTTGAACAACGCAGTTGCCACGACCTGGATTTCCATTGACCCGGCTTTACATGACTTTGATGCAGCTCTGGAGACGGCGCTGGCAAAACGCGTTCGTGATCGGTCACCGCAAAATAACGGTGAGACTGGAAACCGTGGATACTTGTTCCTGGACGATTTCCACGATGCCGGCTCGTTCGAAATGGAGACGATCAGCCGGATCTTGCATCGCGGCGAGCATAACTTTCATATTGTCATTGGAACCCGAATATCCCCGGTATTTCCATTGGCGAAACTGCGCCTTTCCGATCTCGTGACTGATTTCGGAGTGGAAGAACTGAAATTCAATATGGACGAGGCGGACGACCTTCTTCACGATGTCCTGCCTCCCGAGATGATCAAAAACTACTACGATTATGCTGAAGGTTGGCCGGCAGCACTGCAACTGATGCGACTATCCTCCGCGCAAGGTCATCCGGTAAATATAGATGATGATCGATCGTTGCGCTCGGGACTTGATCTGGCGGGATATCTGAATGAACAGTTCTTGAACGGTCTGTCAGTCGAACAAAACCAATTCCTCCTCGACACTGCACATCTGAATCCAGTCAACGGAGATCTCGCGGACCACATGCGAGAAAGTTGCGACAGTTGGTCAATTCTCCGGTCGCTAAATGATTCTCACTCGCTGGTTTTCGAACAGACAGACGGTGACGGTGGCTGGTATCGCTATCACCAGCTGCTGCAGGACCACTTGTTGCGTCGTCAGCAGACATTGGGAGAAGCGCGGCGAAACGATCTGTATCTGCGCGCTGCAGATTGGCTCAATGAACACGGTCGTCACTACAGCGCGGCAAAGCTGGCTATGAGTGCAGGTGCCGAGCAGGTGGCTGAACAGATCATTCTCGACGCAGGTGGAACCGAGATTGGTATTTGCCATGGCGCACATCGACTGGCTCCAATTATGGACTTGTTGCCACTTGAACGGATTAACGCGTCACCGCGCTTGGGTTTGGCGCGTGCATATCTTCTCCTAAAATCCGGGCGAACGGGAGAAGCCAATTTGGTTATTCAGGAAGCTCGCGACGCTGCATTGCCGGCCGATCGTGAGCTAGAGCGTGAAATCGTACTGCTGGAGGTTCACTTACGTCTCTATGAAGATCGCAACATCTCGGAAGCCCAGGTGGCGGCACTGGATTATACGGCGCGCCAGACGCCAGTTAAAGATCAACTGAAGCGCGGTGTGCTCTACAATTTTCTTTGTTTGTTCAATATCCAGCTTGGTGAATTGGAGAAAGCCCGGGAGGCTGGAGAGACTTCCATGAGCCTGTATGCCGACCTGGGTTGGCAGCACCTGATTTTTTTCATGCATGTCAATCTAAGTATCATAAATATGGATCTTGGAGAGTTCGAGAGAGCTTACGAGCGCAGGCATCAAGCGAAAAAATTGCAACGCGAGTATTTCGGACATGATCCGAATTTGAGCGCCATTGCTACTATCATGTTTTGCGAGGCCGCTTTTGAAGCCGACGAATTTCACGGCCTCGAAAACCGATTAACTGCTGCCCTGAACGATGCCGATAGCCGGGAAGGGTGGAGCGAATTATTTCTGGCTGGGTATGAAACCTGCCTTGCAATGAAGCTGGAGAGCGGTGGATACGAAGAGGCGCTCGGACTGGTCTCGCAGGCCGAAGCAATGATCGTGCGGCGCAGTTTACCCCGCTTTTCGCGACAACTTAAAATGCTCGAGTTGGATCTTGCTACGAGTGCGGGCCGCGAGCAGGAAGCCCGCCGGTTGGCCGGCAGTGTGCGCACGCTCATGCAGGAGGGACGCGGTGTTGATGGCCTGCGCTGGCGGGGGCAAGTATTGTCACGCTTGGCACTGGCGCGATTTGAATCACAATTCGGCGATGCGCAAAAAGCGCTTGAAGCGTCCAGGAAGATTGCACAGGATTGCTGCGACAGGGGCTTGCAGAGATACCGGCTTCGAGCTCAGGTGCTGATGATGATATCCGCAGTATCCGCCGGTGATACGAATAGCGCGGCGGACATGCTGGCGGAGGCGCTGAAACTGGGCAGGCAATTGGGAATGAAGGGCGCTTTCCTTCGAGAATCCACCCGTTTTGCAGAAGCTGCAAAGACCATAGTTCGCGAACGCGGTGTTTCAGGTTACTTGCGAGAAGATCTGTCTTTCCTGTCCAACTTGCTTTCGAAGGTAAAAGGTCACGTGGATCCTGGCCATATCCTGACCGAGGTACTGACCGAGAAGGAATTCGAGGTCTTGTGCAATCTTACGGAAGGAAAGGCCAACAAGGTAATTGCCCGCGCACTGAATCTGAGTGAGCCAACGGTCAAATTCCATCTACAAAACATCTATCGCAAACTTGGTGTCAATTCGCGCAAACTGGCCGCAAATCTTGCCGTACAATATGGCGTAAAGCCGATTCCGGAAGAAACCGTCGATTCTTAAGACCACCTATCCGTATCGCCTTTGGTCCTAGCCATTGTTGGCCTTGCCCTAAAGCCACTCCAAATTCGAAACTGAAAAGGCAGTTTGTTTCGTTCGGAGGCCTTGTATGCACATTGGGGTTGATGTTGGTGGCACTAATACAGATGCGGTTTTGCTGGATGGAAACAATGTTGTTGCTTCCGTCAAATCTCCCACGACCCATGATGTAGGATCGGGAATCGTCGAGGCGATCAGCAGCATAATGAACAGTTCGGACTGTGACGTGGCTGAAATCAGTAGCGTGATGATCGGCACGACGCAATTCACCAATGCATTCGTCGAAGGCAAGAAACTGGTGCCGGTGGGTGTTGTACGCGCTGCGCTGCCTGCCACCCGCAGCGTCTTGCCGATGACCGAGTTTCCGCCACACCTGATTTCCCAGATTGGCCGTCAGTCATATTTGGTTGAGGGGGGATACGATTTTGACGGCAGCGAGATCAACAAGCTCGATGAACGCGCTGTTGCAGACGCTGCAAAGGACATGCGCAAGCGGGATATCAAGTCAGTCGTTGTATCGGGCGTATTCACGCCGATCAATGACGCAATGGAAACCTGCATGGCGGAGATTATCCGCAATGAAATTCCGGATTGCGAAGTGACGCTTTCAAGTGAAATCGGCCGCATCGGTCTGATCGAACGTGAAAATGCCGCGATCATGAATGCTTCTCTGGCTGACCTTTCCAAGGCAGTGGTATCGGCCTTTCGCGATGCGTTGCATCAGCTCGACATCCATTGTCCGTTCTTCGTCAGTCAGAATGACGGCACGCTGATGACTTCTGAGTTTGCTGAAAAATACCCGGTACTGACCTTTGCATCGGGCCCTACCAATTCGATGCGCGGGGCGGCATTTCTTTCCGGCGTTCAGGACGGTATCGTCGCAGACATCGGAGGTACCACGACTGATGTTGGGGTGCTGATAGGAGGATTCCCGCGGGAGTCCGCAATTTCGGTTGACGTTGGATCGGTCCGTACAAATTTCCGGATGCCGGACGTGCTGGCAGTTGGACTGGGGGGTGGAAGTATCGTCCGCGAGACCAGCGAGGGTGTCAGTGTTGGTCCGGACTCAGTTGCACTCGATCTGCTGACCGAGGCAAAGGTGTTTGGCGGCAAAACCCTGACAGCAACCGACATCGCCGTAGCAGCGGGCTATGCGGATATCGGGGATAAATCTCGTGTGGCGGATTTGGATACAGAGATGATCAAGTCGGCTGTCGACCGACTGCATGGTCTTCTGGAGACAACTATTGACAGGGTGAAATCAAGCAAGGGCGATGTGCCGGTCATTCTTGTGGGTGGTGGAAGCATACTGGTTGATCGAGACATCAAGGGAGCCAGCGAAGTGATACGCCCTGAGCTTTCGGGTGTGGCCAATGCAATCGGTGCAGGCTTGGCGCAGGTCGGTGGCGAGATTGATCGGATCTATTCCTACAATGACATCGGTCGGGAGAAATCCATCGCGCAGGCGAAGGAGGAAGCCATCAATCGTGCAGTTCAGGCGGGCGCTTCAGCGGGCAGCACCGACATTGTCAGCATCGAGGAAATGCCATTGGCCTATTTGCCCGCGGGAGCGGTACGGATCAAGGTGAAGGCTATAGGAGATCTTAAGCAGGCGGAGAAACTGCAATGAAACGCATAACGATGGACAATCTGCCTGATTTCATACGCGGTACCGCAATTCTGGGTACCGGCGGAGGAGGAGATCCATACGTCGGCCGCCTGATGCTGGAACAGGAGCTAACCAAATGCGGTGGTGTGGACCTGATCGATCCGGACGATGTTGCTGATGATTTGTTTGCGATCAGCGTCGCCTGCATGGGGGCGCCAACCGTCTTTGTTGAAAAGCTTCCAAACGCGGACGCGACGGTCAAAGCAATGCGCCGCATAGAAAAAGAAGTGGGGCGCAAATTCAACGCAATCATCCCGCTTGAGGCCGGCGGCGTGAATGCAACCTTGCCGCTCGTCGTCGGTGCACAGTTGGGTCTGCCAGTCGTGGATGGCGACGGTATGGGACGTGCCTTCCCTGAATTCCAGATGACCACGTTCAACATATACGGTGTCAATTGCTCACCATTCGTAATGGCGGATGATTTTGAAAACACGATCGTACTGGATACCGATAGTGCCTTGCGGACCGAGCGTTATGGAAGAGCCGTTTGCGTGAAAATGGGTGGTATTGCGCAAGTTGCCAGTTATGCCATGACCGGAGAAGAGATACGACGTACTTGTGTGCCGCGCACGGTTTCGCTGGCTGTTGATATCGGCAAGCGCGTGCGCGAACTTCGCGTCGAAGGCAAGGAAGATATCTGCGAAGGGCTGGCTGCTTATTTTGCAACGTCCCAGCCGCCGCGATTTGCTCGAGTGCTCTTTGACGGCAAAGTCCAGGATGTCATCCGCGGCACAAAGGATGGATGGACGGTGGGCAATGTAACGATGTCGGCTGCTGGCGACAGCAACGACGAAATGTTCGTGTCCTTCAAAAACGAATATTCGTTGGCAAAAATGAACGGCAAAACGGTCGCTATCGTTCCTGATCTGCTGTTCATACTGGATCGAGAGACCGGTGAAGCCATCACAACGGAAACGTTGCGCTACGGCCAGCGTGTCAAAGTGATCGGTGTTGCGGCGACGGAAGAAATGCGGACGCCCGAGGCTGTGGACGTAATCGGGCCAAAAGCATCCAATATCACCGAACCATTCGTGCGGTTGGAGGATCTGGCCTGGAATGGAGGCGGATGACGCTATTCAGGCGGCGGACGATAGGTGAACGAAGCTCTGATTTAGAGGAGGAATGCGGTGACCGAAATCTGCGTAATAACCCCGATTATTACGAAGGACTTCCGCGACGACTCCCATCTGAATGATGTCACGCCGGCCGACTGCAATGTTACGACAACCACCTTAGAGCGCGGTCCTGCATCCGTGGAATCGGCCATTGACGAAGTGCTTGCCGCACCCGGTGTGGTCGATGCAGCGTGCCGCGCGGAAGCCAATGGCTTCGAAGCGATCGTCATCGATTGCATGTTGGACCCGGCTCTTGAGGCGGCAAGAGAAGCCGTGATGATCCCGGTCGTCGGGGCTGGTGAAGCAGGTCTGAAGGCTGCCGCGAAGTTCGGTGCCTTTTCAGTGGTGACCGTCTTGCAGCGTCAGGAAGCAGCCTTTCGAAGATTGGCAAAGCAATACGGCATAGACGGTAATTTGCGGTCCGTGCATGGCATCGGAGTTTCGGTTCTCGATCTCGAACGGGCCAGGGAAGAATCTGTTGAAGCGACGATTGAAGGAGCAAAGATCGTGCGGGACCGCGATGGCGCAAACGCTATCGTGTTTGGTTGCACCGGCATGCTTGGTTACGCCGCTCCGACAGCTGACGCGTTGGACTGGCCGGCGGATCGCGTGATCGATCCGCTGGTCAATGCAGTCGAGCGCGCAATGCGCGCGGTCGGAGCCGAAGCAAAAACGGACAAGGATGACCATCCTTACCCGGATCGAAAACGTGTTGTTGGTTTCGAGAAATGGTCATCTTTAAACGGATTGGTGGCACCTCGCTGACGCGAATTGCATAGCCGTCTCGCAATCGAATTTGCGGCATCCAGACTGATTTGCGCTAGACCGACAGGCGCGGCGAACGCACTTGTGGTGTTTCCTTACTGAGACGAATAATCCATTCCGTCGCCACTATGCAGACCACTGAATTGCGGTCCCGGACAATTCCGTAGCGCGTGGTGAGCGCGGCCTGTTGGCCGCGCTCGATAGCAACTATCCGAACATGTCGGTGGTAATGCCGGTGTACCAGCCTTCCGATTCCTCATAGGTGGCCTTGCGCAACGCTGAGTCTTCACCGGTTTGCGAGATGAATTTGTCGACAACCTCGATTTTTTCACCTCCGGCCTTGTAGTTGGCGCCGACTTTCACGCCGTCATTGGTGGCGATCAGGCTCCAGCAGGTATTGGCATAGCGGGCCGGGAAGACCGTCGAGCTGGTCAGGTCGCCGAGCACCGCATTGGCGCAGACCTTGGCCTGGCTGTTGGCCGAGAATCCCGATTTCGGCATCGCCGAAGCCACCGATGCGTCGCCGAGCACATAGATATTCTCATCGGCGCGGCTGCGCATGTTGGCGGGATCGATGGGGGCCCAGTCACCGTCGGTGACGCCGGCGGCATGGGCAATCATACCTGCTTTCTGGCCGGGGACGACCGATGCAGCATCGGCCTTGAAGGTGTCGAAATCGGTTTCCACCTCGAGCGTGTCCGGATTGACGTTGGTGATTCCGCCGTGGATATCCGGACCAATCCACTCAATCATTCCCGAATAGTGATTTTCCCAACCCTCCTGGAACAACCCCTGCTTGGAGAATTTCGGCTTCGGATCCAGCACGATGATCTTCGCGGTCGGGTTTTTTTGCTTCAGGATGTGGGCAATCATCGAGATGCGTTCGTACGGCCCCGGCGGACAGCGGAACGGATTGGGCGGTGGTACCATCACGAACGTCCCGCCTTCCTTCATGGCTTCAACCTGGGCTTTAAGAAGTTTGACCTGGGTTCCCGACTTCCATGCGTGCGGCATCGTGTCCTGCGCGTCGACCGAATATCCCGGCACGCTGTCATATTTCATATCAATGCCCGGTGATAGCACAAGCCGATCGTAGGAAACCGATCCACCGGATGCCAACATGACCGATTTGGCGGCCGTGTCGACCGATGCCGCCCAGTCATGAACGACGTTGACCGCGTGATTTACGGCCAGCCGGTCATAGTCGTGACCGATGGCGGCGTATTCACGGAATCCGCCAAGATACAGGTTTGAGAAGAAGCAGGTGTAATAGCGTCTCGATGCCTCGATCAGTGTGACGTCGACCGCGCCGCCGCCATCCTTGGCAATGTAGCGCGCAGCCGTGGCGCCGCCGGCCCCACCACCAACCACAACGACACGCGGTCTGGCCTGACCGAAGCTGATTGCCGGCATTGCCAACGTCGCTGTTCCCGCCGCCGAGGCAGTCAGAAATCGCCTTCTGTTCATATGCATTGCTTTTCTCCCTTGTGATGCGGTCACTGCGCGGGCAGTGAACCGAAATAGGCGGCCAGCGCCGCCATCTCCTCATCGCCTAATCGACCGGTCACGGTCTGCATGACCGGATTGGTGCGGGCTTTGGTTTTGTATTCGTAGAGCACGTGGATGAAGTTCTCTTTTGGCCAGCCGGTGATCGCCGGGATGGTGCTGTCGCCCCCTGTAAGCTGGTGACAGGTTACGCATTCTCCCGACAGGTACTTGCCGTAGGCGGGATCGCCGTCAAGCGCCGCTGCCGCGCCGCCGAGCAAGCCGATATCGGTGTCGGGATCGGCCAATTCCAACCCGTCGGGCGAAAAGTGCAGCAGCCATTTGATCAGGTTGGCGCGTGCCTCACCCTCTTTCAGGCCCGTGAAACTCATGCGTGTCCCTTTGATGAAAGTACGCGGTTTGCTGAGAAACTTGTCGAGACTGGATTCATCCCAAACCAAGCCGGATTTTCCTGCCTCGCGAAGTGCTTTGGAATACTTGAATCCGTTGAGCCCGGCCGCACTCCGTCCTTGGAGCCCATTCAACTGCGGACCGACCTTGTTTTCCGCACCGCCGCCTATCTCGTGACAGGTTCGGCACTTCCTGAAGCTCTCAAGCGCCGCATCAGAATCGAATGCATAGGTGGTGCCGGTTTGCATCACGGCGACGACAACCACCAAGATTGCGGCCAGTGCGGGTGCGAGTGATGGATAGTGGTTGAAACTAGTCAATCGCACCGGCTCCCTCACGTCCTTCGATGGCCGCATCTGTCGGCGCCGCTGAATTTGTGTGCGGCAGCAGAATGAGTTCGCACTTCGGTTCGAACTTATTAATTTGAAGATCGTTTTGCGCGAGGAAAGACGGCGAAGCAGCCCGACCAATGGTCGACGCCCGCGTGGCGGCTGCCGCCTCAGCAAAAAAGGTTCTCCTCGATAGCCGCATTTCAGCTCTCCCAGGCTGTCGCGACAAAAGCAGTGCGCCGTCTTCGGCACATTACTCTATAAAATATTCAAATATTTCTATATAATAGGTTTCATACACTCGCAAGACGGGACGATGATGTGTCTTTGATCCGATACATCGTTTACATGCCAAGTCCGAGGTGTTCGTTGACGTAAGTCAAGGATGGACAGTGCGGAGTTCGACTAGCCTTGAGGCGCACCGAAGCACGACGGATCATGCTCTTGCACAATGATCAACCGATCCTGAGCACGCGATGAAAACAACCGGGACAATTGCCATGATCAGAAGCACCATGCTGCTTTGCATTTTCGCCGCCTTGGCCATCGTCGGAACGGCGAATGCGGAAAAGAAGAGAGATTTCACCATCCACCACAAGGACGCGCCTTTTGAAGACGTGTTCCAGGACCTTCAGGATGCGGTCATCAACCAGGGTTTGGTGATCGATTACATCGGTCACGTCAATGAGATGCTGATCAGGACTGCGGATGCCGTTCTGGACGACACGGACGATGGCGAGAAGACGCCGTATTTGAACGCCAAGTTCATTCTGTTTTGTTCCGCAGCGCTGACACATCAGGCTGTCCGCGCCAACCGGCACAATCTTGCGACCTGTCCGTATGTCATTTTCGCCTACCAGACCCATGAACGGCCCGAGCGGACGATCGTCGGATACAGGAATCCGGAAATGGGTGTTCCCGGACCCACCCGGCTTGTCATGGAGAAGGTCAAGCAATTGCTGGAGACTGTGGTGGCGGAAGCAGTGGCACCTTAGCGGTTGCGCGGGCAACGTTTCGAACCCTGGTAGACAAGACGGCAAAAGCGCATGCTTGAAACCCTGCTGGACGAATTCGGCTCCCAGTGGGTCATGGCATTCGCCGGGCTGCTGGTCGGCCTGATCTTCGGCGCATCCGCCCAGCATTCCCGCTTTTGTCTGCGCGCTGCGGTCCTGGAACTCGCCGATCTCAAACCGGGCATTCGATTTGCAATCTGGCTGATCACCTTCAGCATGGCGATCATTGCCACCCAGGGTGCGCTTGGGCTGGGTGTGCTCGATGTTGCGCAAAGCCGACAGCTGGCGACGACCGGCAGCATTTCCGGTGCGGTGATCGGCGGAATGCTGTTTGGAAGCGGCATGATCCCGGCGCGGGGCTGTGCGAGCCGCCTGCTGGTTCTGTCGGCGACCGGAAACCTGCGCGCGCTATTAACCGGTCTCGTGCTGACGCTTGTCGCCCAGGCCAGTCTGCGCGGCACGCTGTCGATCCCGCGGCAGTATTTGGGACAACTTTGGACCATCGACGGCGGTCAGGCCCGCGATCTGCTTTCGTGGATCGAAATCAGCCCGTTCCTGGCGACGGCGCTGACCGCGCTGTTGCTGGTTCCGGCGTTTGCACTGATCGTTCGGGACAGATACCCGGTATCGCGGACGATCGCGGCAATGGCCGTTGGGATCGCGGTCGCATTGGGTTGGATTGCCACATACCAGATCGCGCGGGCGTCGTTCGACATCGTCGAAATATCGAGCGTTACCTTTACCGGCCCATCCGCCGACACCTTGATGGTGTTCGTCAACGAACCGCTGGCACCGCTCAATTTTGGAGCCGGGCTTGTCATTGGCGTGTTTTGCGGATCGGCGATCATGGCAGCGCTAACCGGAGAACTGAAGCTACAGAGGTTTGACGCCGATACGCCGATGGAACGTTACCTTGCCGGTGCGGCGCTGATGGGGTTTGGCGCCATGCTCGCAGGCGGCTGTGCCGTCGGCGCCGGCGTTTCCGGCAGTGCCATCTTCGCACTGACAGCGTGGATCGCGATCTTTTTCATGTGGGTCGGCGCCACCGCAACCCATTTGGTCCTGCGGATTCGAACCGGCCCCTTCGGTGCGTCACGAGCTGCAGAAATTCAAATGGATGGCGCAACCCAACGGGAACCGCGCGCCGGATAGAGCCGCTCTCGCCAATTCACCCGTCAATTGTTTCGATGCCGGGTTGCTACCCGTAGTCGACCAGGCGATGACAGTCCGTGTCAATACAATGCCAGCCCGGGCAGCTTGTTCGTTCATGGCCAAGCTGCCCGCAATGGTCGGGACTACGTTTCAGTTTGCTACGGGCGAACCACCGTGTAGCCGCTTTCGTCAAGTTCGATCAGCGAAACGACACCGGCAGGGACAACTTCGGCCATCTCCAGTAGTGGCACGTCCTTGCCTTCCTTCTTGGACATCGCGGTCATGGTGTTGTTGCAGGCATGAAACGTCACGTTCGTCATGCTTTCAGCAAAGCTCTGCATGCGCTTGGCAACCGGCGAGGTGTCGGAACGCAGCATGTGCAGCCCCGCATTGAAAGCGACGATCTTGATGTCGATCTCTTCGCCCATCTCCGAGTAGTGCCTCGATACGTTCGCCGCTACGTTCAGTACGGTGTTCATCTTTTGCGGATTGTTGTCGCTGATTTGCAGGGCCAGTTTGTGTACGCCGTCTTCGGCATGTCCGGCAACCGTCAGTATCAGAGCAAGCACCATGGCGCCGGCAGCGCGGTATATCATTGTCATTTTCTCTCCCCTTTTTTATTGCTTGTTGATTGTAACATTCAAACATTCGCATATTAGAGAATGCATTGGAAATCACATCGGCATGATTGACACTAAGGTCGGTTGCAATTCCAACCCCGGCGGGGCACAGGTGACGCCATGATCGAGACGCACAAAAGCATCGTCGGCTCAACGGAGTGCGATGCCAACGAGCACATGAACGTCAGCCATTACGTGCGGCGCTTTTCCGAAGCCGGGCAAAACCTGTTCTCGATGCACGGTGCCGGCGATAGCTGGTACCGGCCCGCCAATCGTCATTTCCGTTTCCATCGCGAGGTAAGAAGCGACTCGCGTACGGTCGTCAATTCCATCCGGATCGGCGCCGGCAACCACGCGGGCCAGATACTCCATGTCATGCAGGATGCCGGTCGCAACTTTGTTTCGGCAACCTGCCTGGACGGCGATTTTGCAGATACGGTGGAAGGCTTGCCCCATACCGGGGGCGGCCCGACGGCGAAGGCAAAACCGCGCAGTATTCCGGCGGGTCCATTTGTGCCGACAGATACCGGCAGGCTTCTCGAAAACCGATTGGCGCTCGTCTCCCATCGCAACCGGGTTCGCGGCGATGAATGCGATGGCGACAATTATATGGCCGACGGAGATCTCGTCGGCCGGTTCTTCGCCGCCGCCAGCCAGCTCTGGTCCTATGTCGGATTCGACATGGGTTGGTTTGCTGAACACGGTTACGGCGGTGCGGCTGTCGAAATGAAACTGACTGTTCACGAGAAAATCAGGTCCGGTCAGGATTATGCCATTCTGTCCTGGGTGCCCCGCATGTCTTCCAAGATGCTGGCATTGTCGAACCAGATAATCACGGTACCGGAAAACCGGCCACTCGCATCGATCAGTGCAACGTCCATCGTCATGGATCAAAAGACGCGCCTGGCCGTCGAGATCCCCGAAACATTCCGTAAAAAGTATGTGGCCCGCTTTGCAGAACTCGGGGAAATGGCAACCTATTGAGCGCACGCTTTATCAGCAGCGAAATCTATCGGCAGACCGGATACGGCGCGAACCATCCGCTCGGTATTCCACGTATCGGCACGGTACTGACGCTTTGCGAGCAATTGGGTTGGCTTTCGCAGTCCGGGCCCGGCGCCTATCTCGACAGTCCAACGGCAAGCCCCGACGAGTTGAGTAAATTTCATAACCCCGACTACGTTTCGGCGTTGCAGAAGGCCGAAACCGACGGACCGGTGCCGCCGCACGTGCGCGAGAAATACCGCATAGGCACAATGGAAAACCCGATATTCAAAGGGCTGTTCCGCCGGGCCAGCACGGCTGTCGGCGGATCGATCCTGGCGGCGCGTCTCGCTGCACAAGGCGGGATCGCGTATCATCCCTCCGGCGGTACGCATCATGCGATGCGCGACCATGCCTCCGGATTTTGCTATTTCAACGATCCGGTATTCGCCATTCTGACTTTTCTGGAGAGCGGATTTGACCGCGTGCTCTACGTCGATCTCGATGCCCATCACGGCGACGGTGTCGAAGCGGCATTTGCCGGCGAAGACCGTGTATTTCTCATGTCGGTGCACGAGGAAAACCGCTGGCCCTATAGCGGCAAGATCGATGATCGATCGACCGGCAATGCGCGCAATCTGCCGGTGCCGAGCAGTTTCAACGATACCGAGATGGACTGGCTAATGAAGCACTGCGCGCTACCGCTTGCCCGGCAATTCGAACCACAGGCCGTTGTTATCACCTGTGGCGCGGATGCATTGCAGGGCGATCCGCTTTCCAAACTGGCGCTGTCGAACAGCTGCCTGTGGGATGCGGTGATGGCGTTGACGCGCCTGAGCGATTCAACCGTGGTGCTCGGCGGTGGCGGCTACAATCCCTGGACCGTGGCGCGCTGCTGGGCGGGGCTTTGGGCGAAGCTCTCCGGCCACAACATTCCGGAATCGCTGCCGGTGGAGAGTATCGCGCTGCTTGAGGGTTTGTCTTGCGACCTGGTCGACGACGAGGATCGTTTGCCGAACTGGACCAACAGTCTGATCGACCCGCGAAATGATAGTCCGGTCAGGGAAAGGATCAAGCAGATCGGCAAACTGGTCCTCAAAGGGCCATGAATTTCGGCTTGGGATCGCATCCTTGCACCTTGCCGCGTGTGGATGATACGGTCAGATGCAAATATCGATATGAATGGATATATGGGAGGTCGATTTGAGCACCTGGTTGGACCGGCTTGGTGTCATCGAGGAGTTGGAGGACGCGGCGTTTGATTCCGCACTTGTTGCCAAGTTGCAGCAGGCCGGCGAATGCGGGCATACTCGGCCGATCAGATTTTCCACCCCGACTTTCAAGGAATATGACAGCACCGAATTGAAGGGCTGCGCCAACAACAGCTTCCCAGCCTTTTCGATAACCGGTGGTGCCTGTGCGCTCGATTGCGACCACTGCCAGGCGAAAATACTCGAGCCGATGATTCCGGCCATCAAGCCGGATATTCTCGACCAGAAAGTCCGCGATCTGATCTTGCTGCAGGATCTGCGCGGTTTTCTTCTTTCCGGCGGATCCAATCGCAAAAACGAGATCAGGTACGAACGCTACTATCCGGTGATCGAGAAGCTGAAACGCGATTTTCCATTTCTGAAAGTCGCCATCCATACCGCACTGACCGATGAGCAGGGTGCCAAGCGAATGGAGGGGGCAGGGGTCGACACGGCGATGATGGACGTCATTGGTGCACAGGAGACGATCCGCGACGTCTATCATCTCAACAGACCGGTCGAAGATTTCGAAGCCACGCTGGCAGCGCTGACTTCCACATCGATGGAAATCTCGCCGCACATCGTTATCGGCCTGCACTATGGCGAGATCCTGGGTGAGGCAAATGCCCTTGAGATGGTGTCACGTTATGATGTGAACGCGCTGGTTCTGGTGGTCATCATGCCGTTTTATGCAAGGCCCGGCACGTTCCGGACGCCGGACACCACCGATGTCGGTCATATCTTCCTTGACGCGCGCAACCGTTTGCCGACCAAGCAGGTTCTGCTCGGATGCGCCCGGCCGCCAGGCATGCACAAACGCGTGACGGATGCTTATGCCGTCATGGCCGGACTGGACGGCATTGCCTTTCCAGCCGATGGTGCAGTGGCGGTGGCGCAAGCCATTGGGCGGCAATACCACCAGGAACACGCCTGCTGTTCGATAAAGACCGGAATGAAGGTGCAGGGAGGGATGACCGGCTCGCGGACGTCCACATGCGCCGCATGAGCAAAATTGTCGACACGGATGTCTTGGTATGCGGACTGGGACCGGCGGGCGCCTTAGCCGCGGCGACGGCATCGCGGGCCGGTTTGGACGTGCTGGCTGTCGAACGCAATGCGCAAGCAGGTCTGCCTGTGCAATGCGCCGAATACGTACCGATGATGATCGGCAGCGAGCTGCCGTCGGTGCGTGACGCAAAAGTGCAGAACATCGACAGGATGCTGACCCATATCGGCAGTCATGCCGCAGATGAGATGCCTGATTTCAACGGAATCATGATCAGCCGCGAGCGCCTTGATGCCGATCTGGTGGACAGGGCGATCGCTGCCGGTGCGCAATGCCGGTTTGCAACTTCGGTTCGATCGGTGACCGCCTCCGGCATCGTCCATCTGGCCGACGACACGACCGTTCGCGCGAAAATCATCATCGGCGCAGATGGACCGCGCTCCATTGTCGGCAAGGCGATCGGATGCGCAAATGGCGATCTGGTCGAGACCCGCCAAATGACAGTAGATTTGTTGGCTTCGCATAATGGAACAGACATCTATCTCCATCCCGACTTCGTTGGCGGCTACGGCTGGCTGTTTCCGAAGGGCGAACGGTGCAACCTCGGTCTTGGTGTCATCGCCGGGAAAAGACATTTGTTGAAACCGGCTCTTGCCGGCCTGCATGCCCGCCTTGTGAAAGAGGGCCGTGTCGGTAGCGACATCCACGCATATACCGGTGGCGCCATCCCGGTGGGTGGGATCGTCGGTCCGGTCGGCAAGCTCGGGGACCGGCAGGTTCTGCTCTGCGGCGATGCGGCGGGATTGACCAATCCGGTAACCGGTGCCGGCATCAACGCCGCCGTCATATCGGGAACTCTTGCCGGCGAGTATTCGGCCGCGGTTGTCAAAGGCGATGGGAATGCCGCGGACGATTATGCCGAGGAGATCGAAGCGATGTTCGGACGCTCGCTCGCATTGGCGATCAAGCGGCGCCGGCAATTGCTGGATTGTTACGAAAAAAATGGAAGACCGGGCGAACCGCAATTGCGCGATGGCTGGATTGCCTATCCGCAATATTGGTCCGACGACGACGCGGTGGTCGAAATGAATGCAAACGAGGCAGAGAGGGTAACGGCATGACCTGTCTGAAACCGGAAGGCACAGCACCCGGCGCAGCGGGCGCGGGAGGACTGGATTTCAACCGTTTCGACCTGATGGAGCCGCGCGCACCCGGATCCATCGCGGCGGACGCGCGCAACGGCGAGCGGGTCAAGCAAGGCAATGTCTCGCCGAGCGGCGCCTATTTTCCCGACTACAACATACTCACACCGAACATGCGGTCGCCTGACTATGTGCAAATGTCGACTGCAGCCGCTATCACGCTCGGTCTGACACAAGGCAAGATGTATCGTTGCTCCTGTACGCGTTGCCTCAATCTCCTGCTCACCTATCCGGAAGGGTGCCGGGCAAACTGCGCCTATTGCGGCCTTGCCCGCCACCGGGAAGCGGAACGCGACTATGCCGACCGGAATTTCATCCGGGTCGACTGGCCGGCCGTACCGCTGGAAGAGGTTGTCGATATTGTTGCCCGCGATGGTGCGGAATCGCCGTTCCATCGCATGTGTATATCGATGATCACCCATCCGAATTCGGATGAGGATACGGTGACTGTCCTCAAGAAATGGACGGACCGAATTGATCCCTCGGCAATACCGATCTCGATTTTGTCCAATCCGACGACGATGACCCGTGGCGACGTCGAGCGCCTGCATGAGATGGGCTCCGATATCTTCACCGTCGCGCTTGATGCCGCAACGCCGGAGATTTTCGATCGCACCCGTGGCAAGGGTGTCCAGTCACCGCATAACTGGAAGAAATACTGGGAAGTCCTGATGGATGCCCGCGATATCTTCGGCGTCCAGAAATTCGGCGCGCACATCATTGTCGGCATGGGCGAAACCGAACATGACGTTCTGACGCTGGTCCAAAAGCTGGTCGATCTCGGCGGCCATTCCCACATGTTCTGCTTTTTCCCGGAGAAGGGATCACTGATGGACCATCTGCCGGCGACGCCGCGTGACCAGTGGCGCCGCGTGCAACTTGGCCGCTATCTCATCGACTACTGCGGTGCCCGTGTCGAACACATGAAATTCGACGAATCCGGCCGCGTGTCCGATTTCGGCATACAAAAATCAGAACTCAATGCGATTATCGATTCAGGCATTGCCTTTCGAACGTCGGGCTGTCCGGGCAAATTCGCCGAGGATGTTTCGGCCTGTGACCGACCCTATGGCGATTCACCACCATCGGACATTGCCAGCTATCCGTTTGCGCCGGAAGACCTCGACATCCGCAAGGTTCGCCATCAATTGCAAATGGATCGGCCGGGCGAGACATATGAGCCCGGCGAGGAATTCGAACTGCACGACAGGACGGACTAACCGACGATGGGCCGCAAATTTCGAGTCATAGATACGGGCATCAGGCCCTGCCGCGAGCAAATGGCGTTTGACCAGGCGCTGATCGACAGTCACAAACTCGGCCAGATTCCCGATACGATCCGTTTTCTGCAGTTTCCACCCTCCGTCCTGGTCGGCCGTCATCAGGCATTGTCGCACGAACTCAATCTCGAAGCCTGCCGCAAGTCCGGTGTCGATATCGGCCGGCGCATAACCGGCGGCGGTGCGCTCTATCTCGATGAAGGCCAGTTCGGTTGGGAGCTTGTCTTCCACCGCAAGTCGCTGGCAATTACCGATCTTGGCGAACTGGCGCGCGAGATCTGCCAGGCGGCCGCCTTCGGTCTGTCAAAACTGGGCGTCGCAGCGAGCTATCGACCGCGAAACGATATCGAGGTCGAGGGCCGCAAAATCTCCGGTACCGGCGGGTTTTTCGATGGTTCGACGATATTCTACCAAGGCACGACGCTGCTCGACATGGACGGCGAGAAGATGGCGTCGCTGCTGAACATCCCGGCGGCCAAACTGGCCAAGCGCGGCCAGACTTCCGGCGCCCAGCGTGTCGTCACGCTTATGGAACTCTTTGACGGCCTTCCGCCGCCGATCCTGGAAGTGCAGCAAGCCCTGCTCGACGGTTTCTCGGAGCGGCTCGGCATCATTCCCGAAACCGGCGCGATCACGGAAGCGGAGGAAGCGCTTGCCAGGCAAATCTTCGAGACCGAGATCGGGACCGACGATTTCGTCTATTCGATTGACGATCCGTCATCGGCCTCGGAGGTCCACTCCGGCAGTTTTACCGGCTCGGGCGGAACGATAACGGTGCATGTCCGGCTCGAAGGCCCGAGACAGAACCGGGTGCGCGAGATCATCATCACCGGGGACTTTTTCGTCACGCCGCCGCGTACGGTGCTCGACCTGGAAGCGGCCTTGCGGGGCATCGAACTGGCCGAGATTGAGCGCAACGTGCTGAGTTTCTTCAATGAAGCGGATGTGGGACTGCTGACCGCCGCCCCGGCGGATTTCATCGCGGCAATCCGAGAGGCCCTTCCGCAGTTGGAAAAGACCCCCCACGGACCGCTGGGGCTCTCCAACAAGGCCAGCTGATTCAGTCTCGCTACTGCAAGTGCTTCTTGAGAAAAGCCGCGGTTCGCATGTTGGAATCCTTTGTCGCAAGATCGTCGGCGAACGTGCGTACGGTCGGTGGCCGGAAGTCGAAGCCGCGCCCCACCCCGGGATAGACAATCAGCCGCACATCCTTGCCGGCGCGCTTCATGAACGATACCGCCGTCTCGATGGAGCGCCGCCGGTGGTATTGTTCATACTCACCAATGAAGATGAGCGTTGGAATGTTCAGATCATCGGCATCACTGTGATAGCGATAGACCTGCAATGGTTCGGCCGCATTGGGATCCTGCCAATGGGGATAAAAGGACACGTAGCACGCCACGTCCTTGTTCTGCCTGTTTCGGTCGACCGCCACCCGCAGCGTATAGAATCCGCCCCGCGTGTGTGACACCAGGCAGATCTTCGATGATGACAAATCCGGCTGCGCCAGCAGGTAATCGACACCGGCATTGACGTCGGATTCGGTCATCGGGTCGTGGGTCAGCGGAAGAATGTCTATGAACCTGGCTTCGAATACGTCCGGCGCGAGGACAACGAAACCCTCTTGCCGCAATCCGCCTGGCGAGCCTTTGCACCAGCGGATCGAGACCACGCCGGCCATGCTGGAACAGAACCCCGGGAAACGGGCCTTCCGTTTCGGGTCGATACAGTATTGCCGGAACATCGGTTCCGTCTTCTTCATTGGTGTAGCTGACCTCACGTTCGACAACGGCGTGGTTTTCCGGAACATCCAGCATTCCGCGATCGAACCAGTCATCGGACCACCAGAATTTTTCTTGCACTGGCCGGGTATTTGTCGGAGCTTCCATTGATCGCCCGGTGACCGTGTCCGCGGTATCGGATCTGTGCTGTCTGTTGTGCATGGGATGCGTTTATCCAGATTGGCCACAGACAAGCCGCCAATATCGTTAAAAGCAATCTTCCCATCGACATGCATCCAATTTTCAAACGCGGTTGTCACATGCAAGACAATCGAACGATTCCCGTCAACCTCAACCGGGGTGGCGCCGGTGTTCACGCCGCACAGTTTTGGGTGCTTCCAACAGCTTCCGCCAGCTCAACCCAGTTTTCGCAGGCTATGCCAGTTGGTGGCCGACAAGCGACGGTAGGCGGACGCGCTATTGAATGGCGTCGAGGATACGCATCCGCTGCGGCAGAACCCTGAGGTCAACCAGTGCGCTGATGACCGACGCCGAGAAGGACGCCTCGCTTTCGTAATAGATTCGGTACAATTGGACCTTGAGCGTAAGCGCGCTTCCAAACAGAATTGCCGCAATCGTCAAAAAGGAACCAATGGCGAGTGTGGATACTCCGGTGATTCCTTGGCCGATCGTACAGCCCATGCCGAGTATGCCGCCGAAGCCCATCAGGACCGCGCCAACGACGTGGCGTGTGAAGTCGTCCCTGTCCCTGAACCACTCGATCCGGAAACTGCGGCTTGCCACCGACCATACAAGAGCTCCTGCAACCACGCCAAACAGGGCCATCACCGCGTAGGTTATGTGGGCAGCGTCAAATCCGTTCATGGCTAAGCCCAGCGTCTGGCCCATCGGATTGACAAAGGTGAAGGATTGCGGTGCCAGCGCTGCGGTATCGGCCGGCTTGCCGGCATCGGTTTCGGCGTGGAAATCCCAATCGCTTCCGTATTCCAGCAGCGTGAGGGCCTCTCCGTCAACGTCAATCGTAACGTTGCTAGTCAGACCCCATACCAGCAACACTGCGATCCCGACGGTCAGGCCGCTGAACACATTTGCATAATTGACCCGAAATTCGCGTGATTTAAACGCAAACCATAAAAGCGCCAGGCCAAACACCGCCGCCAATGCCAGCCGCATGACCGGCGCCGCGTCGATCCCGACCATCAGGGCTCCAAGATCCTGCGAAGGCCCCACACTCACGCTGAGTGGTTGGATCCATGGAAAAAACAGCAAGCTGTAAAGCGTCTGGTCGCTTCCCGGAAACGGTCGAACCATGAAATAGGCGATTGGCGCGATGATCAGGAAAACCACGAGGGATTTCAGATTGCCGCCGCCAATCCGGGTCAGGCACTTGTTTGCACAGCCGCCCGCGAGCGTCATGCCGATCCCAAACGCGAAGCCGCCGAAGATGTTTTCCACCCAGGCGAGAGAACCTGAGCGGTAGGGCGGGAAAGCACTGTCGGGCGCTGCCAGGGAAGCGAATTCGAGAATTCCGACACCGATCAGCGCAATGGCAATGGCGAACAGCCACGCCCTCATGCGTCCCCAATCGCCGATATTTACAATGTCGGAGACGGCTCCCATCGTGCAGAAATTGGTTTTGCTGATGACGGCGCCAAGAACGAGAGCAATCGCGAAAATCGACCACAAAAGGAAGAAATTTGCCTGTGAGAAACTTTCAAGATCCACCCTCGCAACTCCCAGCTTCTGACCCGCAGAAAATCCGAAATGCCTCTGCCGCTTTGAACATTTTCAACATATCTCAAATAATGCATTCAAACAATTTAATATGTCAATGTAATCGACTTTGTGGATTGGGCGATTGATTGGGTCAGCGAGGCGTTTGTGCCGATCAGCAAGCGAGTGCGCGATCGCAGATACCGGTGTTGTGCGTCAATCCAAAAAGCACTCGTTCCCGGCGTCTGGCCAATTCTGGTTGCGGTTTGATCCATGGTCCGGACGATGACTCGACATCGCGAACACAGGAGCGCTATTGGAATCCGGTGAACCAATATATGTTTTTGCGTATGTTGCCATTGCGGAGTACCGGATGCGCCCGCTTGAAACCAAATTCGTTTCGGCGCGGCGATGGCGCGGATGATGATGCAGAGAGCCGCGCTCGCGGTAGAAGACAGGATGAACCGTTGAAGACAATCTGCGTTATCCAGCACACTGAAGCCGAGTATCTCGGTCTTCTCGAAGACCATCTGGAAAGCCGTTCCGTCCGTTTTCATTATTTCCGGCCGTTTACAAGGGGCGGAACCCTTCCCGTTGACGAAGAGGAATATGACGGCCTCGTCTTGTTGGGCGGTGGTCCCTTTGGAGTTGTCAGCGGGCCGCTCCTGACCAGTCTGGCTGCGGAGTTGAGAATTACCGGGCGATTTCTGGCTTCAGGCAAACCGGTGCTCGGATTCGGTATCGGTTCGATCCTGCTGACGGTCGCCGCCGGCGGCGGGGCTGATGAGGCGCGTCTGTGTTTCGAGGTCGGTGAGGCGGTACGGTCAGGCGAGTGCGATGCCGACCAGATCCTGCCGGAAGTGTTTCCGTACGGTGCCTATCTGCGTGACCGGCCGGTATTGCCCGAGCGTGCACTGATACTCGCCAGCAATCGACGCGGCGAGCCGCTGGTTTTTTCGGTGAATGGCAATTCGTTCGGTTTCATCGGCCATCCCGGCATCAAATCGGCGATGGTGGAAGACCTGATCATGGAATTCGATGAAACGCCGGACAACACGGCTGAAATGCTGGAGCAATTGCGCAGGAATCAGGCAGGTATCGCCGAGGCGCTTAGCGGCATCATGGTCGGGCTGGTGCACAAATGCGGCTGGATGGATCAAACCACTACCGAATTGTGATACGATTCTTCGGTTGACCGGGCAGTTTGCACTGGATTACGATGAAGAATAGAGATATTTGAATGTTTTAATCTGTGGGTGATGCTGGGTCACCTGCATTCGACGAACAGCATTCTCGGGAGGAGAATTGCGGCATGGCGGAAAAGCTCATCATTATCATGGTCAACACCGACCCTCGCAATGGTGAGGAATTGGGTGCGCCGTTCTTTCAGGCAACCGTCGCGGCGGCGATGGATTACGAAGTCGAAGTGATTTGCACGGCCACGTCAGGGCAGCTGATGAAGAAAGGTGTGGCCGAGAAACTCGTCGTCAAACCCGGTTCGCCGAAAACGGTTTACGATTTTATCAAGGACGCCCACGATGCCGGTGTCAAATTCTATTGTTGCTCGCCGAATCTCGACCTCTTTGAAATGACCGAGGAGGATCTGATACCGGAATGCGAGGGCATTGTCGGAGGCGCCAAGGTGATCGAATCCGTGATGGAAGAGGACGAGACAAAGGTGCTGACCTACTAAGGCACGTCATTGGACGCTGGCTACGCGGAGGAAAACATGGTCGGACAAGTGGCTGCAATAGGCGATCCGCTATCGGCTGAACCCCCTGTTGCCCGCGAAGAACTCGAAGAGATATTCGAGGATATCAGTTCGCACATTCTCTACGACCATGAACTGCATGGCTGTCTGAATTGCGGTATTTGCACGGCCACGTGTCCGTCTGCTCAATATTACGACTACTCGCCTCGCGAGATTGTCCAACTTCTGTGGACCGAAAATCTCGAGGGCATATACGACGCCATGCAGGAGAAGATCTGGGCGTGTGCCCAGTGCTATACCTGCGCGGCGCGCTGTCCGTTCGAAAACTCGCCCGGTGGCCTGGTGATGATCATGCGCGAAGTCGCGATCAAGCACGGCATGGAGTCCGCCAAGGAGGTTCTCAGGCCGTTCTCGCGCGTGCTGCTCAAGGTGATTTCGACGGGCAACCAACTAGCTCCCAACATGATCACCCGCGAAGCGTTTCCGGACTGGGGGCCGAATGTCAGCAAGGTCGACGCACCCCTGAACATCCTTAGAAAAGCGATTCCGGTACCGACCATGCACACCATGGATACGGCCTGGGAAGTGAATATGAAGACCTCGATCGAGCTCTACACCATCTGGGAAGAGACCGGCGTACTCGACCAGTTGGAGACGGTCGACGAGAACCTCTTCGATGTGGTTTCGGATGTGATGGAAGAAAAGCGCGAAGAATATGAAGAATGGCTCGAAGAGCAGGAAGAAGAGAATGACGGCTGATTTTGCACCCGCCATGGGAGAACAAGATGGCTAGCTCCAGAAAAGACATCGAAACCGAACGAAATTCCGGCGCGAAAAGCCCGGAAGGCGCCTATTCCGGATTTGGTGAAGAATGGCAGCAGTCGAACCTGACACCGGCGGAAGCGCGGCGCGCGACCGACTGGGTCGAGGCGAGAATCGACAAGCGGTCGATGCTGACCAACAAAGAGCGTGTTGAAGACATTCGCGATGCCATGTGGCAGCTCGAAAAGGACGGTGAAATTCTCGTTCACCGCGTCGACGAACGCCACAAACCGGTCGTCGCCCGCACGCTGTATGGTTGGGAGAAGAAGATCCCCACGACCAATCTGTGGCATCACAAATCATGCGGCCAGTGCGGCAATATTCCGGGTTATCCGTCATCGGTGATGTGGCTGATGAACGAGCTTGGCGCGTCCTATATCGATGAAACCGATCAGACCTCGTGTACGGCCTGGAACTATCATGGATCGGGCATCGGCAATGTCGTCAGCCTGGCTGCCGTATTCCTGCGCAATTTCCATCAGGCCTATGTGTCGGCCCAGTCCCAGGGCCTTGATATCGGAACATATTATCCGCTGGTCCACTGCGGTACGTCATTCGGCAACTACAAGGAAATGCGGATTTTCCTCATGCATTCGGCCGAGTTGCGGGAGCAGGTCAAGAAGATCCTTGCCAAGCTCGGCCGCCTCGTCGACGGCAAGCTTCTGATCCCAGAAGAGATCGTTCACTACTCCGAGTGGCTGCACGTGATGCGGGATCAAATCCGCGATCGTCAGACGCTTGATGTGAGCAGTGTCCGCGCCGCAATCCATCCGGCCTGCCATGTCTACAAGATGGTGCCGGAGGATGTGATTTATGATGAAACCGTGCTCGACGGAAACCGTGTCGCGGTCTCCACCGGGTTGATGCAAACGCTGGGCGCGGAAGTTGTCGACTACTCGACTTGGTATGACTGCTGCGGTTTCGGTTTCCGCCATATCATTGGCGAGCGCGAATTCACCCGTTCGTTTGCCATCGACCGCAAAATCAAGGTGGCGGTCGAAGAGGCCCGTGCCGACGTGATGATCGGCCACGACACCGGCTGCATCACCACCCTCGACAAGAACCAGTGGATCGGCAAGGCGGTCGACAAGGTCTATGCCCTTCCGATCATGGCCGATTGCCAGTTTGCAGCACTGGCACTTGGCGCCCATCCCTACAAACTGGCACAGTTGCACTGGCATGCCTCGCCATTCGAGATGCTGCTCGAGAAGCTCGGCATCGACTGGGAGAAGGCCAAAGCCGAGTTCGAGACCTATCTCGACGAGGTCAAGGCCGGTCGCATCGAGACGCTCTATGATCCCAAACGCGCGATTACCTCCGGTCCCGGTTACGTGAAACCGGCCGCGCTTGCCCAAGCGGGAGAAAGCAAATGACCCGGCCGGTTCTCGTTGTCGGCGGTGGCCCGGCAGGACTTGCCGCTGCACACTCCCTCGCATCGGCGGGCCAGAAGGTCACGCTCATTGAAAAGGAAGGCCGCCTCGGTGGTGCGCCGATTCTTTCCGGCTACGCCAGGCTTGTTCCATCCGGAGAATGGGCCAAAGATGCGATTGGCGGCATGGTCGAACGTGTCGACAAACACGGGCTTGTCGACGTGCACGCTGATACGACGGTGAAGGAATTCTCTGGCGAACCGGGTGCTTTCGAAGCCGTTTTGTCAAACGGCAAGAAAATCGAGGCTGCTTCGGCAATTCTGGCGACTGGCTTTACCCATTTCGATTCGGTCAACAAGCCGGAATGGGGATTCGGCACCTATCCGGATGTCGTCACAACAACCCAGGTGGAACAGATGCTGTCGTCCGGCGCCGGAGTCAAATGCCCGTCCGACGGACGTGAACCCGAGCGGGTGGCGATCCTGCTATGCGTCGGTTCGCGCGACAGGCAGATCGGCCGGACATGGTGCTCCAAGGTCTGCTGCACGGTTTCCGCCAACATCGCCATGGAGATCCGCGAAGCGCTGCCGCGCTGCAACGTCTATATCTACTACATGGATATCCGCACCTTCGGTCTCTACGAAGACCGCTACTACTGGGAGAGCCAGGAGAAATTCAAGGTCAAGTATATCAAGGCGCGCATCGCCGAAGTGACCTCCGACGGCAAGCGGCTGATCGTCAAGGGTGAGGACACGCTGGTCAAACGCCCGATCACCATCCCGTTCGACATGGTGGTTCACGCAATCGGTATGGACCCCAATGTCGACAACATGACTTTGTCCGCAATTTTCGACGTCAAACTGCAGGAGCATGGTTATGTCGACCGTGCTTCGACGTATTCGGCCATGTCGGAAACATCGCGCCCGGGTGTGTTCGTTGCCGGCGCCGCTACCGGACCGGAGACGATTGATGATTCTATCGCCCAGGGACAGGCGGCGGCAATGGCGGCGCTAACGCTGGCGCAACAGGGCAAGCTGGAGGCTGCCGAATAATGTTTGGTCTAGGTCTCAGAAAGGCCAGCGAGCCGGTGCCGTCGCGCCCGGTCCTGGATCTTTCCGGGCCGAGGCTGCGGCGAGCGTTCGAAAATCTCGTCGATTCCGCCGATTCCACCGGCGGAGTGGAGCGCTATGTCAGCGCCCTGGCACTGAAGGCCTCACTGTTCCAGGAAGTGCTCGGCAAGGGCCGAATCGGTGAGATGACCGAAACCGAATTCTGCGACATCGCCTGTTTTATTGCACCGGTGCGCCGGCGCATCGGTGCCTGGCTGGCTGAAAACGGCTTTGCGAACCTGCGCCGACAGATCGAGTTGCTTTTGAACGGCTGGTCCGACACGACCGATTGCGACCAGCGGATTGCAACGTTTGTGGAGGCCTTTCCGGAGGGCCGTGAATTCCGCTGGACCCGGGACTTGGCGGCGGAAATTCTGCATTTCGTAGCGCCCGAACACTATCCGCTGATGACCAGATGGATATGGGACCAGAATGTAGCAACCGGCGTTTTGCGAGAAATCTGGTTCGCCGATGATGTCGATGCGGCGGTCATCGATGTCGTCGACGGATTTGCCACACATGCCATGCTGCGTGAAGAACTGGAGGAATTCCTCAGGAGCAACGGCGTATTTCGCGAACTGCCGTTTTATGTCGACCTTCTATGCGCGCACATCTACGCCGGCTACATCAACGATCGCGGCGGACAATATCTGCGGCCCGATTTCTGCGGCGACCGGGTCGACGGCATGTTGCACACCAGGCGCATGCTGGGCCTTGACGCGGTGGACACCGAGACCGGGCGAACGCGTTTGAAACTTATCGACGGTAAAGCCCATGAGCTGGGCGCCACACCTCAATTGAATTGATGATGTCACCAATATGCCTATTCATGAAAAATCGCTGATCCGTCAGGAAAACCTGACAACGCACGAGGAACTGGTGCTTGACGGCGTGGATGTCTCGGGCCACTGGAGCACGTTCATCGAAAACCGTTCGGTTACCGATTACAACGAGGCGATGGAAGACGAAATTGCTGCGTTGCCGGGCGGTGAGTTCATTCACCGCTGCTGGCAATGTGGTTCCTGCACCAATGCCTGCACGATCAACGCGATAAATCCCGAGTTCAATCCGCGCTTCTGGATCTACCTGATCCGCACGGGCATGGAAGAGGAATTGCTGCGCGACAAAGACATCATCTGGCAGTGCGTTTCCTGTAATAAGTGCACCTACGCCTGTCCGCGTGATGTCAATCCGGAAGGCGTGATGAAAGCCACCGCCCACTGGCTTGAGCTGAAAGGCCATACCGAGAAAAAGCCTTCGATGATCTTTGATGAGGAGTTCACCGAGCAGATTGTCGAAACCGGCAAAATCGAGGATGGAAAGGTGTTGCGCCGCTTTTTCGCCAAGACCGGTCAGCCATTGTTCCAGGATTGGCTCGTTGCGCTGGTGCGGGGGTTGATCTTTCGCCTGCCGGTCGGGTTGTTGACCAAAATGGGGCTGGCAACCGTGTTTCGCCCGCGTACGTCGGGATGGGGCCGGTCGCGGGCCGCGATGGAAGAATACATCTCCGAACGTGAAGCTGAAAACCGCAAAGCACTGGGAATGGAACCGAAATCATGAGCGGCAAGTACAAACGCGTTGCATACTATCCCGGTTGCGCGCTGGAAGGGACCGGTCATGGCTACAACCGGTCAACCAAGGCGGTCGGCAAAAAGCTGGGCCTCGAATTGGTGGAGTTGAAGAACTGGAACTGCTGCGGTGCGATGGAGGTCAAGAACATCGATCCGAAGCTGCAGACCTACCTGTCGGCCCGCAATCTTTCGATCGCAAAAGACATGGGCTTCGACACGGTGATGGCGCCGTGCAACGGTTGCTACCACAATCTGAAAAAAGCCGAGTACGATCTAGAGCACGACACCGACAGCGTCGAGGTCAATGACAGGCTGGCAACCAAGGCCGGCCATACGAAGTATCAGTCCGGCGACGTCGAAACCATCCATGCGCTCGACTGGATCAAGCACTCCATCGGCGAAGACGGACTGAAAGAGCGGGTGAAGAACTCATTGAACGGCCTCAAGGTCGCCAACTACTATGGCTGCATGTACACGCGTCCGCGCCATATTTTCCCCGAGAAGGACAAGGGGCCTGGTTCGGAATCGACTTCGAAGCCGCATTTCATGGATGATCTGCTGGCGGCGGCCGGTGCCGAGAATGTCGAGTATCCGCTCAAGACCGCCTGCTGCGGCGGCGCCCACACCTTGTCCGATTCCGACACCTCAACAAAGCTCGTGCTCAATCTGCTGGAGACGGCAGAGGCCTGTGGCGCCGAAGTGATCGCCACTGAGTGCCCGACCTGTCACAGCGGTCTGGAAATGCATCAGGCAAGGGCGGAAACAAAGTTTGGTCGCAAGACAAACGTGAAGATTGTCTATTTTACCCAGCTGCTTGGCATGGCGCTCGGTTTGTCGGCGCGCAAGGTGGGCGTCCACGAAAACATGTCTGAATCCCGCGATCTGTTGAAACAGAAGGGGCTTGGCTGATGGTGGCGAACGGTTCCGTCGAATTCGCCTCGCAGGTGCCGGGTTCGGCGGTGATCGAGCGC
Organism: Rhizobiaceae bacterium; assembly: GCA_963669285.2. Taxonomy (GTDB): domain Bacteria; phylum Pseudomonadota; class Alphaproteobacteria; order Rhizobiales; family Rhizobiaceae; genus JAWKWH01. The sequence continues at coordinate 268,370 of CAXXSI010000011.1, forward strand.
CTGGACACCATTGCGCAGTTGCCGGAGACGGACATGACGGACAAGACCGATGCGCTGGCCACGGAATTGTTGGCAATCGGCGAGACGGCGCTCGAAGCGTGGCTCAGGGGTCAAGACAGGTCAATCGAGGAACGACCGGTCGAGGGATTTCGTCTGCTAGGCCTGCACCGCCAGGGTGCCAAGGGTGATCCCTCGTTCAATGCCTGCCGCGAAACCTGCCGGGAACTGGTTTACCGGACTAATTGCGCGCGCCTGGGCGCGGATGGCAGCGAAAGTGTCCGGCAATTGCGGCTGGCGGCCATGGTGGCCCGTCATCTGGTATTGTTTATCGACGGAAAGCTGGAAACGGCAGGGCTCGGTGAATTTTGCTGCTCATCACGCGGTCTTCGAGGTAGTATCAGCGGACCATCGCCGTCCAATGATGAACAGGAGTGATTGACCATGCCGAATGTACGTGGCTGCGAGCTGCCCGACGACCTGCTCTACGATGTGGAGAACAACATCTGGTACCGCGAAAATGACGACGGCACCGTCACGCTGGGCATGACTGCTGTCGCCGCCGCGATGGCCGGACCGCTGGTGGCGTACACACCGAAAAAGGTCGGACGCTCCGTCAAGGAGGGGAAGTCTTGTGCAACGGTCGAATCCGGAAAGTGGGTCGGACCGGCCAAGATTGCCTTTGCTGCGGAAGTGAGCGAGGTCAACGAAGATCTGGTTGCCAATCCGAAAATGGCCAACGAGGAACCATATGGAGCCGGCTGGCTGGTCAAGGTAACCCCGGCTGACTGGGCATCCGCCAAGGGAGCTCTGACGCCCGGTTCGGCGGTTGCCGAACCCTATGAGGCCAAGATGGCGGCTGATGAATTTGCCGGCTGTGAACAGTAGGCATCATACGCGACTGGACCGCGAAGCGGCCCTCGCAAAAACCGGACCGGTGATCCGGCAGGAGGAATGACATGAATGCTGATACAGGAACAAATGCCAAGTCCATGAGCCTGATCGTGACTAAGGGGTCGCTTGACTGGGCATATCCGCCCTTCATCCTGGCGACCACGGCAGCGGCGATGGGCTTGAATGTGTCGATGTTTTTTACCTTCTACGGATTGACCCTGCTGAAGAAAAAACTCGATCTGCAAGTGACCACGCTGGGTAATCCGGCCATGCAAATGCCGATGATGGGCATGCATATGGGTATGCCGAATATCGTCAGCGCCATGCCCGGCGTCGACGCCGCAGCAAGCGCCATGATGAAAAACCTGATCAAGAAAAAGGGTGTTGCCTCGATTGAGGAATTGCGCGAGATGGCGGTCGAATCCGATGTCAAGCTGATCGCCTGCCAGATGACCATGGACCTGTTCGAATATGATTTTGACGACCTCATCGATGGGCCCGAACTCGGCGGTGCGGCGACCTACATCGAGGAAGCAACGAAAAGCGAGATCAACCTGTTCATCTGAGCGCACTCGCTCACGGTGTAATCGCGATACCAAGGAGAATGAAATATGGCCGACCAGGTTTTGGACGTTAAGGGCCTTAATTGCCCGCTGCCGATTCTGCGCGCCAAGAAGGCGTTAAAGGATATGGCGACCGGTGCAACCCTCGAGGTTCTGGCAACCGATCCGGGCGCCGTCAAAGATTTCGAGGCCTTTTGCCGGACGACAGGAAACGAGCTGGTCGAATCGGCCGAAGAAGACAAGATATTCCGCTTCGTCATCCGGCGGGCGGCCTAAGCCATCCCGGAACTTTTCCGGGCCCGGAGCCCTAGGCTGTAGTGAAGAATTAAGGATTGGTTTGCCATGATTGTCTCCGGTTTTGGATCGGAGATTAAATGAGATGTCGAATTATCAGGAACTGACGGATGCTCAATGGGAACAGATCAAGGATCTGCTGCCCTATGGGTCGAAAGGCAAGCGCGGGCGCAACGCCAACAACCGCCGATTTTTCAATGCGTTGCTTTGGATGTCCCGCTCGGGTGGGCGCTGGCGTGACCTTCCTGCGCGCTACGGTCACTGGCAGAGCGTGAAGCGGCGCTACTATCTCTGGGTGGAGGCAGGTGCGCTGGAGGCCTTGTTCGAGCGTCTGCGCGCCGAACCGGACACGGAATGGCTGATGCTTGATGCGACGATTGTCAAAGCGCACGCCCAGGCCGCCGGCGCACGCCACAAAAAGGGGGGCCTGATGCCCACGGTCTTGGCCGCTCCAAGGGCGGCCTGACCACCAAACTGCATGTAACCAGCGATGGCCTGGGCCTGCCGTTGCGCATCCTCGCCACGCCCGGCAATCGCAATGATATCACCCAGGCGGCCAATCTGCTCGACGGCCTGACGGCTGGTCACGTCATCGCCGACAAGGGCTATGACGGCCAAAACGCTGTTGACGCGGTGCGCAGGGCCGGCGCCACGCCCGTCATTCCAAGACGCAGCATTACCGCCACGCCGCGCCCGTTCGACCGGCAACTCTACAAAGCTCGCCACCTCATCGAAAATCTCTTCTCAAAGCTCAAACAGTTCAGAAGGGTTGCAACACGCTACGACAAGCACATCCAAAACTACCTCGGATTCGTCAAAATCGCCGCCATCGCAATCTGGATCAGATAGCTAATTCTTCACTACAGCCTAGAGCCCGATAATTTCGACTGCCTTACTTGCCGGCATGCTCACCGTGCCGAGTTTTGAGATGTGGGTTTCCATCAGATCATAGATGGCAGGTCCCTCGGTTCCTTCGTTGACCGAAGCCCATCCGCCGACAATATATTTTTTCCCGGCATCAATTGGTTCACCGGTACGGATCAGATGCATGTTGGATATGCGATTGCCGATCCCTTCCTTCGGTGCGCAGGTGTAGCTCATGCCGCCGACACGGACCATGTCACCGCCCTGCTGAAAGAAGGGATCCTTGTTGAAGAGATTGTCGCAGACATCCTCCAGGATGTCCTTGAGCTGCTGGCCGGTGAATTCGAGCCGGTAAACGTTCGGGTAGTTCATCGATGTTTGCGTGTACAAATCATCGATGGTGATGTTCTGGCCCGGCAGCAGGGTCGTCCCCCATCTGAAGCCGGGCGACAGTGCGATCTCGGTATCGCGCTCCGCCATGATGCCCTGACAGATCAGATCGTCCCAGGTGCCGTTGAAGTTGCCTCGACGGTAGAGCAGGTTTTCGGTTTTTCCGATCACCCGGTTCAGTTCCGCCTCGTATGGTCCGCGAGCCTCGTCGATCTTGGCCGCCATCTCCGGGTCGGGATCAATAATGTCGCTGAAGACCGGAATGAGGTTGGAAGAGTAACCTATGACCTTTCCGCCGGTGATCTCCAGATCAATTCGGCCAAGATACTTGCCGTGCGAGCCCGACGACAACACAAGCGTGCTGCCGATCTCGATCGCTCTCGGTACTGCGTCATGGGTATGTCCGGTCAGGATCACGTCGATCCCGGAAACCACGGTCGGTAGTTTCTGATCCACGTCGAACCCGTCGTGAGAAAGAAGCACAACGAGTTCCGCTCCCTGTTCGCGTGCGGCATCGACATTGGACTGCAGAATCTCCGGCCGAATTCCAAAAGACCAGTTCGGGATCATCCAACGGGGATTTGCGATTGGCGTATACGGCATCGCCTGACCGATAACCGCGACCTTGACGCCTCCCTTCTCAAAAAATGCGGTGCTTTCAAATACCGGCTCTTCCCATTCATTGTCGACGATATTGGAGGCAAGAAACGGGTAACCCATCTCCTCGACGATCTCGAGCACACGTTCTTCGCCGAACGTGAATTCCCAATGGCCGACCATCGCATCCGGTTTCAGCAGCTTCATGCAATCGACCATGTCCTGGCCATTGGTCTTGAGCGAGGTGTACGATCCCTGCCATGTATCGCCGCCGTCAAGGAACAGAACCTTGTTCTCACCCCGCTCCGCGCGGATTGCCTTGACGAGGGTTGCTGTCCGGTCGAGGCCACCGAGTTTTCCGTAAGCTCGTGCCATGTTGACGTAGTCGACCATGGTGTGGGCATAGGCAAGCGGTGTTCCGGCCTGCAAACCGAAATGCTGCAGAAAAGCCTCGCCAACCAGGTGAGGCGGAATTCCCTCGAACGCTCCGACACCGATGTTGGTGTCCGGCGGTCGGAAATAGACCGGTTTCAATTGTGCGTGCACATCGGTGAAATGCAGCAGCGTCACCTGACCCTTGGCGTCAAACTCAAGCAGGTCGTCCTGCGTCAACCGTTGTTGCGCCAATGCGCGGGTTACATTGCCGCCAGGCCCGGCATATGAACCCAGCGCCGCACCGGCAACAGCGCCGAACTGCAGAAAATCGCGCCGAGTGATCATCTCACCGCCAATCCGTTTTTGTCGAACAAAACCATCCGCCGGCAATTACCGTTCGGCAATTCTCCCGTATTTGCATGTGTGACGGCGCGGGCAAATATCCCGCGCCGGTTATAGGCGTCAGTTCCGCACCGAAGGTGTTTCTACCGACAGGCCCTTGCCTCTGGAGGCGACGTATAGCTCAAGCGCAATGAACTCGTCTGAGCCGCGCTTGAAGGGTTTTGCGCGAATGTTCGACATGCATCCCTTGAACCGACGATGGATTGATCCGAGACCTGCCCATTTCAGCCGATAAACCGGGAATCCGTTTGTGTGTCCCTGGCTCAAATGGTCCGCACGGATCATGTTTCCAAAGTTGTTCTCGTGACAATGCGCACAGGACATGTCGAGTTGACCGACCCGCGTGTAGTATAATTCTTTGCCCTTTTCCCACCAGGATTTCATGGGTCCATCGGTTTGCACATCGACACTTTGTCCGCGCGATTGCATTCCGATTAGCGCTGTCATGCCCAACATCTCTGGCGCTTCCCATTTCCACGGCTCTGCGCCCATGCGTTCGGTGCGGCATTCGTTGACGATGTTTTCCAGGGTTTCCGGCTTGTTCTTTGCCTCGTCCCAGCGTGGCAATGACGCGCGAAGCCCCTTGAACTCGGTGATATCGGCATGGCAATCGGAACACGCTTTGCCCTCAGAACCTTCAGCGCTACCGAACTTGTCCATGCCAAGCTCAACGGCCAACATTGCCGGATTCTCAAAATCATCCATCTGCAGCGCTTGTGTTTCGGCACTTCTAAATCGCCAACCGGAGTAGAGGTGATCGAGCGGAGAGCCATCCGGAGCGGCGACATCGGTGACAATCGTTTCACCGTCAATGACAAGATTTTTCTCATCCGGTCCGGCAACAGCCATTCCGGCCACACCGATCGCCAGTGCTGCCACTCCCACGGCAACCGCTGAAAGTTTGTTGCTGTTGTTCATCGTTCCCTCCCGCAAACCGTTCTCGGGCCTGTCGTAATTTTATCCAACCGTTATCGACGCTTCGGTTGTGTATTCGCTGCCATCATCGTCAATCCAGAGGAACTTGAACGTTCCGCTTTCCTCGACCTTGACGCTGAACTCCAGATAGGGATTGGCAGACACACCCGGATCGATATCCGCGGAGAACACCTCTTGTCCGTTCAGGGTCGCGACGAACCGATTGATAATTTTTCGCGGAATCGGGTTGCCTTGCTTGTCTTTGCGCTGCCCGGATTCCATCTTGTGGCTGATCAGCGTCTTGATTTTGATCACGTCCCCGGCTGAAGCCTTTTTGGGAACTTTTACGCGTGGTTTCGATGCCATGATCTGTTGTCCTCTTTCAAATCAGCCGCCGCAGCCGCCGATCGTGACCTTCACCTGATTGCTGGCCATACGGACCGAACCGTCACCCATCTTGGCAACGGCAACGACATTCTGCGTTTTGGCCAGGCGGATGCGTGTCTTGGCCTCGGCGACGCCGCTTGCCAGCGAAAAGTTAAACCGCACCACCTCTGCTCTCGGATTGCCTTCTGCGAGAATGATAACGGACTTGACGTTGTCGTCTTCTGTCATGGCGCTGTCGACGGAAACGCTGATCGGAACGGTATTACCGTTTTCGGCGATTTCCGGTGTCGTCAACGATATGCCCTGCATTGCCGGCTCGGTACCGCCGGTAAATTCCTTGATGATAGTGGCGGCATCCTCAGGTGTAGCCGAGGCCTTACGCGCCGTTGCGCCAAACATCGCAAAGCAAATACCACCGGCACCAACCGCCAAAGCACTGCGTCTTGTTACCTTCATGGTTCTGGTCCTCTTGAACATTATTCGTCGGTAAGGGTTTTCAGATATGCGAGCACATCTTCCACCTGTTCGGCGGAAAGGATTGTCTTGCCCTGGAATTTCTCGGCCGTCCGTGCCCCGTTCACGAGACGATAAAACGACGGCATGATCGTCTCTTCGCTGAGCGCGGCTTTGGAATTGATGAGGATTGCACGAAGTTCGGCCTCCTCCCAGCGCCCGGCGACACCGTCCAGTGGTGGTCCTACTTCGCCGTGAAACGGCAGGTTGGACAGATCCGAATTTTGATGACAGGCAAGGCAATTGCCGAGTTTCCGGTTGGCGAAGATTTTCTTGCCGCTTGCCGCGTCACCCGGCGATCCGGTCAGCGAGACCGCGACTGCACCATCTTCCATCTTGACTTCATCAGGTCCGACCATGCCTGCGAGTGCAGGCATTGTGAGCGCTATGGCTGCACATGCGGACAGAAACAGTCGTGCCTTATTCATGGCCCGTACTCCTCCCTCTATTTGCCGGTGCGTGATTTCGCACCGCCCTCCAAATCACATGCTATGTCCGAAAGTGGCGCCAATCAATGCTAGAATTGCAATTTTTGAATATGTTCTTTCCTGACAAGCGCTTAGTCGGTGTTTTCCTCACCCGCCTCGGTCCGTTCTCGAATACTGCGGGCATGATATTGCTGGAAGCTTTCCTCGCCTTCGTATCCTTTTTCATTCACCCAGGTGAACAAGTCGAGAAAGGTTCCCTTGTGAAATGCGCCAGGCATCATGGCCACTGAGGCATCCTTGGCACTGGTGCCGTCCGGCGGATTTTCCGGCATGAACATAATGGTCGGCGTGAACAGAATACCCCATTTCCTTGCCGCGGTTTTTTCGCTCAGAACGTCGCCATCGGTGTCGATAACCTCCTCATCGCCGTACATGTTGTATTGGACAATCATGTAGTTCGATTCCAGATAATCGCGAACTTCAGGATCAGTCAGCACATTTTCATGGATCTCTTTGCAGTAGATGCAACCGCGCTGTTCAAAAATCATCACCAGCCTTTTGCCGCTCTCCTGCGCCGCGCTGATATCTTCGGCAATGTCGCGGAAGGTGATGGCAAACCAGTCTTGTTTGTGCAGACCGTCTTCACCGATTTCCGCAGCGCCGGCCGTGGTGGTTGTCCAGATCACAAAGAGAATAGATGCCAGAACAGATTTCATCACTGTCTCCTAACCTATGGTTTGAAACGCCGGAAATGTGTCGATCAGCCACTGGGCAATCAACGACATTGAACCGGTTATGAATAAAACGCCGGTCACGACGAGAAGGCCGCCCATCGCTTTTTCGACCGTACCCATGTGTTTTCGGAATCGATTTGCCCAGCCAAGAAACCGGCCCGCGAAAACTGCGGCCAACAGAAATGGAAGGCCGATGCCCAGCGAGTAGACGGCAAGCAGCATCGCACCTCTAAGCGCTGTATCCTCCGCCCCCGCGACAAAGAGAATTGCTGCCAGGACCGGTCCCACGCATGGCGTCCATCCGAATGCAAATGCCAAACCCATTATATAAGCGCCGGCAAAGCCCGCGGGGTGATTTGACATATTCAGACGCGCTTCGCGGTAGAGCAGGCCGATGCGGAACACGCCCATGAAATGCAGACCCATGACGATGATGATGATCCCGGCGACAATCGATAATGTATCGAAATAACGGGCGATTGACTGGCCGATCACCGAAGCCGTAGCCCCCAATGCGACAAATACCGTGGAAAATCCGAGTACAAAAAAAATCGACGAAACGATTATTCTTCTCGCTGTTCCGGGAGCGATTTTGTCGTCGGTCAATTCGGAGAAACTGATGCCTGCCAGGTAGGCCAGATAGGGTGGCACGATCGGCAATACACATGGCGATACGAAGGAAAGCAGCCCGGCAACAAATGCCGCGCCTATGCCGATATCCAACATTCAGACCACTGCCTTTACCAGATATCCGATCGTCCAACGCAACAAAAGATAGACTTGCATTAGTAATCGGTGTAAATATTCACAAATCACTATATATCAGTTTCAGAGTTCGGCAATGTTGAACTATGCCATGGGCAGGCTGGCCATTACATATCAGCGGATACCGGCGCTTGCCGTTTCGACGGTTTTGGCGCTTGTCATTGCCCATTCCGAAAGGCTGCTTGCCGCAGAACTGCTGATGCTTGAACAGACCGGATGTGAATGGTGCGAACGCTGGCACGAAGAGATCGGCCCGATATATCCAAAGACCAGCGAGGCTGAAATTGCACCCTTGCGCCGGGTCGACATCGACGAGACCTGGCCGGAGGATCTGAAAGAGGTGAGAATCGACCGGTTTACTCCCACATTCGTTCTTGTGGAAAACGGTATCGAAATTGACCGCCTGCGCGGATATACCGGTGAGGATTTTTTCTGGTTCCTCGTCGGAGAAATGATAAAGAAACTGCCGGCTACGGTGGACACCTCGGGCTGACGGCTATTGAACATTGAAATTCACAACAACGAGACAATCGCGATGGCGCTTCCCAAATTGAAAATGGACTCCTCTCCTGAGGATCTCAAACAACTGTTCGAACAGGCGCGCGCCGCCAGCGACCTGCTCAAAGCGCTTTCACACGAAACGAGGTTGCTGATCCTGTGCCTTCTCACCGAGGGCGAAAAGTCGGTATCGGAACTTGAAACCATCATGTCGATGCCACAAGCGGCAGTCTCCCAGCAACTGGCGCGACTTCGTTTCGACAGGCTGGTGACAACCAGGCGTGAAGGTCGGCTGATTTACTATCGCATTGCCAGTGAAGATATATCGGGGATCGTCGGACAACTTTACGATATGTTCTGCACCCAGGCGCGCGAGCCAAAGGTTCGCGAGTTGTAGGGATAGAGCCCAAGATGGACAGTGCATCCATCCTGCTTCCGGTTTGCGGATTCGTCGGTGGTCTTGCGCTCGGATATGTTGCGCGCCGCAACTTTTTCTGCACCCTGTCCGCGCTTGAGCAGCACTGGTATGCCGGTAATTCGGACGGCGTGCGCACTTGGGTGCTTGCCGCAGTGATGGCTGCGATATTCACCCAGCTTGCAGCCGCCTTTTCCCTCGCCGACACGAGCACCAGCTTCTACCTCACTCCGACTGTTGGCATTCCGGCCGCGATCATCGGTGGGTTGGCATTCGGCTTCGGCATGTCGCTGGTGGGAACATGCAGTTTTGGCGCGCTGGTCCGACTTGGAGGCGGCAGTCTGAAAAGCCTTATGGCGGTCCTGGTGCTCGGTTTGACCGCACTTTCTGCGCAGCGGGGACTGCTTGGTCTAAGCCGCACCGAGTTTCTCGACCGGTTTCGTGTGGACTTGTCCTTTGCCGGTGATCAGTCCCTGCCTGCCTTGGCGAACGCGATGTCGGGATCAACACTTTCGGTCGCCGTCACGGTGCTCGCCATCGGCTTGCCGGCTTTTTGGGTGCTGAGCGATGCCGGTTTTCGCAAGAACCGGCGAGCATTGCTGACCGGGGTGGTGGTTGGCGCGGTGGTCTGTTTCGGCTGGATTGCAACTTCGCTCATTTCCGAGCTGTCCTTCGATCCGGTCCAGGTCGAGTCGGTCAGCTACATTGCACCGGTCTCCGACAGTATCCTGCAGTTTGTCGCCTTCACCGGCGCGGCGCCCGACTACGGTGTCGGCATGGTACTCGGGACGGTTGCCGGTGCTGCGCTCGCAGCCCGGCGCGCCGATGATGTTCGCTGGGAAGCGTGCGATGATGCAGCTGAATTGAGCCGGCACATCCTGGGAGCTGCGCTGATGGGTTTTGGTGGCGTACTGGCGCTCGGATGCACGATGGGTCAGGGCGTCAGCGCCGCGTCATTGTTGGCGGTCTCGGTTCCATTGACAATGGGCTCAATTGTGCTTGGCGCGCGGATGGGATTGGCCTGGTTGCTGGAAGGGTCACCAATCGCGCCATTCAGACGCTACAGCTAGAGCGTATCTGGTTCAAACGGTTGTGGTTTATCCATATCATTCAAGTGCTTGTTGTGTCGGCTGCTTGGCAGTCTTTTCCGCATCAGCTCCATCAAAACTGCTCTAGCGGCCTATCTGTCCTGCACAAACCGGTAGGTCTGTTCTGAACGCTCGACGCGGCCTAATCCACCGTTTGGCAGATGAAACCCGATCATCCGGGCCTTGTCGCCGGCCAACCTGTCAAGCAGCGCGGTGCGGGTGGCGATACCCTTTTGTGGATCCTGGTCCGATCCGAAGGGCCAATCCGGCCGGTGAAACGAGATGACATGATTGATGATCGCGTCTCCAATGACCATCACATAATCTGCGCCCGAATGGACGGCGAATGACATGTGGCCCGGCGTGTGTCCCGACGTATCAACAGCCTCCACGCCCGGAAGAACTTCGGCGCCGGCATCGAACAACTGCACCCGGTCTTCCATCGCCGCAAACCGGTTTTGCGCGCCGATGGCGAACGACTGGCGTGCTTCTCCGACCTTCTCGATCGCGTCGCCGGAGCGCCAGAAATCCCATTCCGGGCGGCCAATGTGCAATTGCGCGTTGGGAAATGCGATCTCATCAAAATCATCCAGGATTCCCCATAGGTGATCCGGATGGGCGTGGGTGAAGACGACGTCGGTCACCGATTCAGGATCGACGCCGGTAACTGACAGGAAATCGCCCAGCGCACCGGCGGTCGGCACAAAATTCGATCCCGAACCGGCATCGAAAAGCACCACCCGCTCTCCGTCGCGCAGTAGCGTCAGATTGCATTCATGTTCGACGCGGTCGGTCGGCAATCCGTTGCTGGCAAGCAGGTGTTCGGTATCCGCTTTTGGGACGTCAGGCAGAACGAACGACATCGGCAGAACCAGCTTGCCATCGCTGACGGTCAAAATACTCTTGTCGCCGATCGACAGTGCCGAAGCCCAGCCGGTCATGGCGGGCATGACCGCCAGACTTGCGCCGACAACAAACGTTCGTCTCGTTATATGCACATCATTACTCCCGGCTGCGCCCGCTACCTCAGGCCTCTCCAACCTTTTACGTTACCGATGTGAAACATTCAATTATTTAGATATGTGGCTGATAAAGGTCTTGGCGCAGAGAGGCAAATCGCGCCTGTTCAGGGCAGGACTGGATCCCCGATGCGCGGAACGTGATGCCATTTCTCAATGACGTAGGATCTCACAGAACTTAATCTGGCCAACAAACCATTGAACCGGTATTTATATGGGAGTTCACCATCCGGCTGGTCGTCATCGGCCAGATTACACGATGCGAATTGTGCCGATTGATCAAGATCATTCATCGGCGCCTGATTTCATGGCTGAATGGGCGCCGGTCTGAGTGCGGAAGGTCGAGGCATGAAACCACTACTAGGTGATAAGTTGCGCAGGCGATGCGATCCGGCAAAACTGCCGTTTCAATCGACAGAGGACCTTGCCGAATTCAGTGATCTGATTGGTCAGGAACGCGCGTTGGACGCAATCCGCCTGTCGTCACAGATCTCTCATCGGGATTTCAATCTTTTCGTCCTCGGACCAACGGGGACGGGGCGGCATTCGGCAGTAAAAAAACTGCTGACGGAACAGGCGACCAAGCGGCCACTGCCGTCGGACTGGGTCTATGTCAACAATTTCGAAGCCGCGCATAAGCCCAAGGCGCTGCAGTTGCCGGCGGGTACGGCGGCGGTTCTGAAACGTGAAATACAGAATCTGATCGACGATCTGGCCAATGAAATACCGGCACTTTTCGAATCCGAGGAATATCAAACCGAGCGGCGAGCGATAGAACAAGAGCTTGGTGATGCCCAAGAGGCCGCCATGGCGGATTTCGCCGATCGCGCCAAGGCCGAGGATGTCGCACTGGTGCGGACGCCGATGGGTTTCATGCTGACCGCCATTCATGAAGGCGAGCTGGTCAAGTCAGAGGATTACCAGAAGCTGAGCGAGGCCGAGCGATCCGAGATAGAAGAAAAGATCGCGCGACTGCAACAGGATCTCGCCGACGTTCTGCGTCAGGCTCCAAAGTTGGAAAAAGAGCACCGCAAGCGCATCGAAGATCTCAATGCGAGGATGGCCGAACGTGCAGTCTCCGCTCGTTTTGTCGAAATCGCTGGCGCGCTTCAGAAGATGGAGGCGGTATCCGGATATCTCGAAGAGGTGCGGCAGGACATCATCGCAAATGCCGACCTGTTTTTGCAGGCGGCATCGCAAAAGAACGAGGGGCCGTTTCCTGGGGCAATCCGGAAATACCATCGTGAACCGGCGTTTGATCGCTATGTCGTCAATGTCATGGTCTCGCAGGACAGCGAGGCCGGCGTCGGTGCCCCGGTGGAAATCGAGGATTTGCCAACACTCAGCCGCCTTGCCGGCCGGATCGAGCATCTCTCGCAGATGGGCTCGCTGGTGACAAACTTCACGATGATCAAACCCGGTGCGCTACACCGCGCGAATGGCGGCTATCTGGTGCTCGATGCGCGGCGGGTGCTGTCCGAGCCCTACGCATGGGACGCTTTGAAGCAAAGCCTGAAAAGCCGATCGATTACCATCACGTCGATGGCCGAGCGCATGAGTCTGGTCTCCACGACTTCGCTGGAGCCCGATCCGATCCCGCTGGACTTGCGGGTCGCATTGGTTGGCGACCGCTTTCTGCATGCCTTGCTGGTACAGCTCGACCCCGATTTCAGCGAGCTGTTCAAAGTCCAGGCGGATTTCGATGAAGTGGTTGACCGGACAGACGATACGCTGATCCAGTTTGCTAATCTTGTTGGTTCCTATGCATCGCGCGAGGGATTGCGCCCGATCACCGCTGCAGGGGTTGCGCGTTTGCTTGATGAAGCCACCCGGCTGGCTGATGATACCCAGAAATTGTCGTTGCGGCTTGGCGCCCTGTCCGACATTCTTCGTGAGGCCAATCACTACGCCGAAGAACGTGACAGCGCGTATATCGAAGATGGCGACATCGCGATGGCAGTGCGAGAAAAGGATCGTCGCGCCTCGCGGATCAAGGATCGTATGCAAGAGGTCATTTCACGCAAGACCATCCTGATCGATACCGATGGCGCCGAGGTTGGCCAGATCAACGGCTTGTCGGTTATTGGCCTCGGTGACTACCGGTTCGGGCGACCGTCGCGCATCACTGCCCGGGTTCGCATGGGTACCGGTAAACTGGTAGACATCGAACGCGAAGTTGAACTTGGAGGCCCGTTGCATTCGAAAGGGGTCATGATCCTTTCGGGTTATCTGACCTCTCATTATGCGCTGGACGTGCCGTTTTCGCTGCACGCGAGCCTGGTATTCGAGCAGAGTTATGGCGGTGTTGACGGAGACAGTGCGTCTTCGGCCGAGCTCTATGCGCTGTTGTCGGCCTTGTCCGGTCTACCAATTCAACAGGGATTCGCGGTCACCGGCTCGGTTAATCAGACAGGCGAGGTGCAGGCGATCGGGGGCGTTAATGAAAAGATCGAAGGTTTCTTCGAAACCTGCTCGGCGCGTGGGCTCACCGGTGAGCAGGGCGTTCTCATTCCACAATCCAATGTCGAGCACCTTATGTTGCGCTCCGACGTGGTAGAGGCGGCAAAGGCTGGAAAATTCAGCGTGATACCGGTGACAACCATAGATGAGGGTATCGAGATTCTGACCGGTGCAACGGCGGGAACGAGAAACGCCGACGGAACCTTTCCCGAAGGCTCGGTCAATGCGCTGGCGGAAACGAGGTTGCGATCATTTGCCGAGGCGAGGAGGGAGTTCGCGCGGTCGGCTGCCGATGAAGAAGGCGGCAGGAACGCATGAACGCGATGGCGAAATCGTCCCGACGTATCCTGATCGGCGCAGGCAGCTATGCAGACGCGAAATCAGCATTCCGGCTCGTCGAACGTCTGGCGGGTGAACTGGTGACAGAACTCGGCGGCTTGTTGGTTGAGGAGACTTTGCTGACCGAGATTACCGGTCTTCCCAAGCAGCGTGTGATTACGTCAAGCGGTTCGATGATCGTCGCGCCATCCCGAAAACAAATCCGCACACTGGTCAGAAGCGATGAACGGGCGTTCCGCGAGACTCTGTCAACGTTGGCCCATAGCCGCAAATGGTCATTTGAGCGACAACGTGGCGATTTGATCAGCGGGCTTTGCGAGGCGGCTAAGGATTGGGATCTTCTGCTGCTTGGTCATCGTGTTGCCCTCCGGTTAACGGGGTGTGTTGTGTTGGTCGCACCCGCAACTGATGCGACAACGGATGCCGAGCGTTTGGCCGGCGAAATGGCAAACGCGCTTGGCACCGGCAGCGTTGTATTGACATTGGATCCGCACGGACCTCCGACCGATGCTGAGCATCGCGAAGGGGAACACTTTGAAAATGAACGCGCTCTGCTGGAGCGGATTGCGCGTATCCATGCCTCTGCTGTTGTGCTGGATTTGGCTACAGGTCCGCTTCGCACCTACGAGCAGTTGCGCCATCTTCTCGCCGCGGCGCGCTGCCCAATCGTCGTTCTGGGCGCCGGTCAGGGCGAGCGCTCTAAGCAGGCCAGCTGAAATCCACCCGCACCCGAAGACCAGGCGTGATCCAGGCCAACTTGCACCCGGTAAGCTGGATGTCCGGCTTTGCCAGGACTTCCACTTGTCGAAGCGGCAGTCGGACGACATCAAAACGACTGCAATCGGACTGCGCGCTCACTCCCACGGTTCATTGAGAACGGTCAGCAGTTTCTTGACTTCATCGCGCGAATTGTAGTGGCAAAAAGAGATGCGCACGCAATCGGGCCGGCCCAACGGCTTCAGTACGTTGCCGGAGTAGTGGTCGGCCTTGCGCACATGTGTGCGTACGCCATTTTGGTTTAACCGCCTGACGATTTCCGCCGACGCGATGCCGTCTTTCCAGAAACAGACCAGGCCTTTGCGGTCTCGATTGTCTACCCCGGCAACAATGTTAACGCCCGGAAGATCGGCCAAACCCGCCAGATTGCCTTCGCCACGAAGTGTCAGTTCGCACAGGTCCTGCTCCTGGTCCCGGGCAGCTTTTGCCGCGGCCACGATTCGGTCGCGCCTGTTTTCTGATCTGGTGAAATGCGATCCGAGCCAGTCCAGATATTCTACCACCCGGGAAAACGTTGCATAGGAACCGGTATCCCTTGTTCCCAATTCCCAGCCAAGGGCGGGTCCGTCGATCAAGCGTTCATGGTCGACCCCGCCGAGTCGATCGGACATCCAGGCAATGCCGTAACCGTGTCGCGAAAACACCTTGTAGGGCGAGACCACATAGCCATCGATATTATACTCGTCGACATCAATGGCGCCATGGGCGGCGAACTGGATACCATCGACGATAATGAAGCAGTCGGGCGAAACATGCCTGATTGCCTTCACAATGGAACCGACTTCGTTGCTGACGCCGGTGACCGGTGAGCAGTGCAATATGGTTGCGACACATGTATCCGGACGCACCAACTCGGCATAAGCGTCGGCATTCACCGCTCCGGTTGCGTTGTCGTGCGCTACGCTGATGTAGGTTTTATCGGTCTGGTTCGCCCAGTAGAGCGCTGCACTTCGCGATGCCGGATGCTCGATGGTGCTGCCGATGACAGAACCGCCTTTTGTGGCGGCACAGGCTGAACGGATCAGGCGGAAAAGAAGCTCGGTTCCGCTCTCACCGACAAACACCTGTCCGGTCGAAGCGTTGAACATCTCCTGTGCGTCTTGTCGGGCCTGCCTGATTGTGTCGACGAGCGCGTGAGATGCCGGGTTGTCGCGCCCCTGATTGTCGGGAATGGCCGCATAGTCGGTCGTGGTCTGCACAACCGATTTCAGTGTCAACGCACCGCCGGCATTCTCGAAGAAAATGCGTTCGCCGGTAAACGGGCAAGAATCGACATGAGCGAACTTTGACCGGATTTCATTGAGCAGCGCGGGAGTGAACGGCATGGTTGGATTCCGGGAACAGCGATATGTGTCGCTGGCGATTACCGGTCGGCAGTTGCATGGTCAAGCAGGCGTTGCAGGCCAATCGTGTTCGCGCACGAAACGAAGTTTCCTGCCCCAGCGCTTCGGCTATTGTTGCTACGTCACCCGCATACCGTTCTCGTCGAACTTGAATAGCTGCCCGGGCTCAAATTTGAGTGTCTGTTTGGCGTCGATCTCGAAATCATACTGTCCGAACAAACGGACGGATATCAAGCCTGCTTCGCCGCAATCGACATAGACGTTGGTGTCACCACCCAAATGTTCGACGTGAGAGACCGTGCCGGTCAGCTCTCCGCCTTTGTCGACCAGCGTGATGTGTTCCGGCCGGATACCGATCGTATGAGCGTCCGGCTTGCCCAGAACACCGGCATCAATGAAATTCATCTGAGGCGAACCGATGAATCCGGCGACGAACCGATTTGCCGGGTTGTTGTAGAGCTCCATCGGAGAACCGACCTGTTCGATTATTCCGCCGTTGAGCACAACGATCCTGTCAGCCAGTGTCATCGCCTCAACCTGATCGTGGGTGACATAGATCATGGTCGAATCGAGCTTGCGGTGAAGGGCGGCTATCTCCAGCCGGGTGTTAACACGCAAGGCGGCATCCAGGTTGGATAGCGGTTCGTCGAAAAGAAACAGTTTGGGCTTGCGGACGATGGCACGGCCG
The DNA here is from genome assembly GCA_963669285.2 of Rhizobiaceae bacterium. GTDB lineage: Bacteria > Pseudomonadota > Alphaproteobacteria > Rhizobiales > Rhizobiaceae > JAWKWH01. The sequence continues at coordinate 285,115 of CAXXSI010000011.1, forward strand.
ATGGCGACGCGCTGGCGCTGTCCACCCGAAAGTTCGGCCGGTCGCCGTTCCAGAAGCTGCTCCAACGACAGCATTTTGGCGGCGAAATCCACGCGCTCGACAATCTCGGACTGCGGCGTTTTTGCCTGTTTCAAGCCGAGGCTCATGTTCTGGCGCACGGTCAGATGCGGATAGAGCGCATATGTCTGGAACACCATGGCGATGCCGCGCTCGTTGGGCGGCCTGGCGTTGACAACTTCTCCATCGATTTCGATGGTACCGGACGTCGCGTCTTCCAGCCCGGCGATGATGCGCAGGAGTGTGGACTTTCCACAACCGGACGGACCGACGAAGATAATAAACTCACCTTCGGCAACATCCAGGTCGACTCCTTTGATCACTTTGACGTCGCCAAAGGATTTGTGGACGTTGTTCAGCTTCAGGATACCCAATTTCGTGCTCCCGCCGTTGTTAGAGTTCTATTTCGCGTCCGGTGCGGATGCTCTCATCCGCCGCCAGGCAAATGCTCAATGACATGGTGGTGTCCTGCATATGCCTTTCCAGGTCGATGTCTTCGGATTTTGCCCCTTCGTCCATAACGATGGAGACACAGCCGGCCGACGAGATGATATCTTTAACAAAGAAAGCCGTCTCCGATATCATCGGGCCCCAACCGGCCTCGTACCATCTCGCCGAACCGGCTGTGAGCAGCACTTGGAAATGTCCGTAGTTGTACATTTCGGTGCTGATCTCTTCGCTTCGCCGCACACCCATTCCGCGAACACTTACCCGCCTGGCGCTGCTCATTTGACTGCTCCCGATGTGATGCCCCTGATCAGCTGTCTGGAGAAGATCAGGTAGAGGATCAGGACCGGCACTATGGCCAGCGACAGGGCGGCGAGCACCGCGTTCCAATTGGTTACGAACTGGCCGATGAATACCTGCGCGCCAAGCGTGATCGTTTTGGTTTCCTCGGCAGGCGCCAGGATCAGCGGGAACCACAGATCATTCCAGATCGGGATCATTGTGAAGACTGCGACCGTGGCCATGGCAGGCCGGACCAGCGGTGCCACAAGCCTGAAAAATATCCGGTACTCGCTGAGGCCGTCTATGCGACCGGCATTTTTGAGATCATCGGAGACACCACGCATGAATTCCGACAGGATGAAAACCGCGAGCGGCAACCCCTGCGCCGTGTAGACCAGGATAAGAGCCGTCAGCGTGTTGACCAGTCCGCTGGCGACCATCAACTGCAATATGGCGACCGTGCCCAACCGGATGGGGATCATGATGCCAAGCGCGAGATAAAGGCCCATCAGCGAGTTTCCGCGAAAGCGGTATTCAGAGAGCGCAAAGGCGGCCATCGCACCAAACAGCAGCACCAAGGTCAGCGAAACGACCGTAACGATGAGACTGTTCTGAAAGTATAATAGGAAGTCACCCTGTTCGAGGACGGTTTCGTAGCCGATCAGACTGAAGTTTTCGGGCGTTGGCAGTTCCAGCGGTGTGCGAAAGATCGCCTTGCGTGTCTTGAACGAGTTGATGACGATGACGAAAACCGGAAACAGCGCAATGATGGTGTAAGCAATCAACACTGCATGCGCGGCAATTGACCGGGCTGTGGAGTGGCGTGCCTTATTCATAAGTCCGTCCTCCTCAGAACTGGTACCGGCGCAGCCGGGTCTGGATGCCGAACAGATAGATACAAACGCCGACAAGGATGATGAAGAACATCGCCGACGCGATCGCCGAGCCCATGTTTGGATCGCCCAATTGCAGCTGGAAGCCGAAGAATGTGCGATAGAGGAAAGTACCAAGCACATCTGTCGAGAAATCGGGTCCGGCTAACGCGCCTTGGGCGGTATAGATCAGATCGAAGGCATTGAAGTTGCCCACAAATGTGAGAACTGAAATAATTCCGATCGACGGCAGGATCAGCGGCAACTTGATTTTCCAGAACTGGGACATGCCTGTCACCCCATCACACTCGGCTGCTTCGAGAACTTCGTCAGGAATGGACAACAGGGCTGCATAGATCAGCATCATCGGGATGCCGACAAACTGCCAAACCGAAATGAGACTGAGCGTTGTCAACGCATAGGCTTCTTTTCCAAGCCAGGGAGCGAACAGGCTTTTCAGCCCCACCAGATCAAGAATGCTCGGCGCAATACCCCAAATCGGGCTCAAGATCAGCTTCCATGCAAAGCCGACGATAACAAAGGACAGGATTGTCGGAATGAAGATTGCGGTGCGGTAGAACGACGACATTCTAAGTCTTGGACTACTCAACAATGCAGCGAGCAGCACGCCGATGGGATTTTGCACCAGCATGTGAATGACGAAGAACCAGGTGTTGTTTACCAGCGCGTTCCAAAAGCTCTCGGACCAGCGCGGGTCACCGAACAGCGTGCGGAAATTGTCCAGACCGACAAATGCCTGTTGCTTGTCGACCTCGTTGAACAAGGCCAATTGAAGCGTGCCGAACAACGGGAGGATCATGATGGCGGTGTAGATTAACACCGCGGGAGCAAGGAAGACGGCGATATGCCATCTGACCGGTCTTTTGTAACCGTCCTGTGTCATCAATCGTCCCCCTTGTTGATTTGAAAAAGCGGGCCGGGGATTTCCCGGCCCGGTGAATTAGATTATTGCATTTGCGGCTTGTACCAAGAGCTCAGGCCATCCTGCAGCCGCTTGCCGGCTGCTTCAGGCGTTTCCGTGCCCTTGATTACGTTCACCGATGCATTCCAGGTGTCGTTTTCCAGGTTAGGTGTTCCGCGCGACAGAATTTGATAGGTCGAACGGATCGTGGAGTTGCACTTCTCGCGCCAGGAAATGAACTCCTGAGCAAGCGCGTCCTCCAGTTGCACCGGTTTTTTCGAAAGCGGGAAGAAGCCGGGAAGTGCGTTGGCGTAAATACCGGCGAATTCGGGCGATGCAACCCAGTTGAGGAAGGTCTTGGCGGCCTCGGCATTCGGAGAGGCCGCATTCAAACCGATGGCGATGTCCGTGTGATCGGAAATGTAGCATTCATCGCCGGCATTAGGCACCGGGGGAATGAACGCACCCATCTTGAAATCGGCGTTTGCGTTAAATCCGGTGATTTCCCAGGAACCAGCCGGATAAACCGCTGCTCGTCCCAGGGTGAACAGGTTCTGGCTGTCGGGGTAGGTCTGCGCCTCATAACCGTCGCCCAGATAGGCACCCCATTTGGCCAGCTGACGATAGGGTGCAACCCATCCTTCGTCGGTCAGCTTTTGTTCGCCCTTAATGAGCGCATTGCGGCCTTCCTCGCCTTTCCAGTAATTCGGGCCGATGTTGTTGTAGCCCATGGTGGCGGCTTCCCACTGATCGTTGGTGCCCATTGCCATCGGAATGTAGGTGCCGTCGGCCTTGATCTTGTCGAGGGCGGCAAAGAACTCATCGACGGTGGTCGGCACTTCGATGCCCAACTCGGCGAACGCGTCGGCATTGTAGATAAAGCCGTGAATCACCGATGCCATCGGGACGCAGAATGGATTTTGACCGTCATCGGTGATCCATGCCGATTTTGCGACGTCCGAGAAGTTGCTCATGCCTTCAAGGTCCTTGAGCGATGCAAGCTGGCCTTTATCGTAAAGCGCCAGGGATGCATCGAAAGGACGGCATGTGATCAGATCGCCAGCCGATCCGGCGTCAAGCTTGGAATTCAGCACTGCGTTGTATTCCGCCGGGGCTGACGGTGTGAATTTCACTTTGATACCGGGATTTTTCGCTTCGAATGCCGGGATGATCTTTTCCTGCCAGATGGCCAGATCATCATTGCGCCAGCTTTCGATGGTCAGCGTGACATCCTGTGCACTGGCTAGGCTGGTGCCACCAACAACGGTGGTTGCCATAAGAGCCAGTTTTAACGCGGTATTTCTCATATTACTCTCCCTTTGTTGCGCCCAATAGCGCGGATGAACTCAAAGCCTCAGCTTTGACCTATTGCCGAAAGCGCCAGCCTCAATTTCTGGTTATTGCTATCGAGCAAATTCTTTGCAGTCTGTTTGTCCGGCGCACCGGCGGCCATCAGCACGGCAAGTTTCACCGAACCATCGGATTTGCCGAGTGACGATCTTGCATCCACCTCACTGCACTTGCTGATGTCGCGAACGATCCGCTCGGCGCGTTTTCTCAATTTGATATTATCGGCGCGCACATTGACCATATGGCCATCATGCACATGTCCGAGATGTATGGCCATGAGTGTCGACATCATATTGAGCGCCACTTTTTGGGCGCTGGCCGCGCCCAATCGGGTCGAGCCTGATATGATTTCGGGCGGTGTCGGGAGATGAATAGCGATATCGCTGTTTTCCAACAAAGGTGCATCGCCGTTATTTGCAAGGCCGATGATTGTTGCCCCACGGGATTTGGCTTCGGCGAGCGTTGTTAAAACGTAGGGCGTTGTTCCGCTTGCAGAGACACATATCAGGCAATCGCCTGCTTTGATGCCCGCTTCCCGTACATCCAGACGTGCCTGGCCTGCATCATCCTCGGTCTGCCCCACGAGGTCTGTCAAAGCGCTGATCCCGCCGGCGATCAATATCTTGATGCTGTCGTTCGGAATGCCGAATGTTCCGGGTATCTCCAAACCATCAGCCATGGCCATCAATGCGGAGCTGCCTGCCGCCGCATAACAAATCTTGCCGCCATTTTGCACAATCTGCGCCAATTTCGAGGCGGCCTGAGCGATGGTCTCGGAGGCTGCACCAACGGACATGACGGCTGCGGTCTGGCCCTCCAGAAGCGTTGACAGAATCGCGTCCGGGCTCTGCGCATCAAGACCCCTGGATTTGTCGTTGATTGATTCTGTCACCGGAATGTTCATTCGGCTCCTCCAACAATAACTACTAATACCACTTTAATACCAATTGTCTATAGGGATTAACGAAAATTACCTGTGGCTTCAAACGCTTTATGAATAACCTCAATAATTATAATAATATACGCTTGAAAAATATTTTTGAAAATTTTGCTTGGTTAATGGTATTATATTGGTATTATAGAGAAATGAAATCGAATGAACATTATCTGGTGGGTATCGACGGCGGCGGCACAGGCTGCCGCGCTGTCGTGTGTGACAGTGAAGGTCACCGGCTCGGTTTCGGAAAGGCCGGTCCGGCCAATATCATGACGAACTTCGAGGGAGCCCGGGACAATATCGTCGAAGCCTGTTGCCAGGCATTCAGGGAAGCGGGACTGGATAGCGCTGCCTTCGCTGCCAGCGATGCAGTGCTGGGATTGGCTGGCGGCAATATCGCCGACTACGCTGATCGCATGGTGAAAGCGCTGCCCTTCCGTCGTTGCCGGATGGAGACAGACGCGCAAATCTCTTTGCAGGGCGCCATTGGCGATTCTGATGGCGTGGTGGCAATCATCGGAACCGGTTCTGTGTTCATCTACCGGACAGATGGCGAAGTGCGCACCGCCGGCGGCTGGGGATTCATGGTCGGCGACCTTGGCAGCGGGGCCCGGCTCGGCAGATCACTTCTGCAGGAAGCTTTGCTTGTATATGACGGAATACACGAGGGGTCGGAGTTGACGATGCATGTGTTGAACCGTTTTCAGCACGATCCGCAGACCATCGTCGAATATGCGCATTCCGCGCTGCCCGGTGAGTTCGGTGTCTTTTCTCCGCTGATTTTCGAGTTTGCGGAGAAAGGAGATCCGACGGCCAATGCCATTGTCCGGGAAGCGGTGAGTGACGTCGAAGAAACCTTGAATGCGATATACACGCGCAAGGATCAGAAGCTCTGCCTGCTTGGCGGCCTGGGCACCAAATATGTTGACTATCTAAGTGACCATATCCGCCAGGCAATCAGCGAGCCCGAAGGTACGGCCGTTGACGGCGCAATCGCGCTGGCAATGCACGATTATTCCAAAGCGGGGGCACATTGAATGTCCCAAGGTCTTGATGAACTTCTGCAGTCGGAAAACTGGTCGCGAAAAGACGCCGGCCCACTTTACATGCAACTGCGGGAGCGGATTGAGCGCGCGATCAAATCGGGCGAGATCAAGCCTGGGGCCTCGCTGCCTTCGGAACGGGTTATTGCCGAGATGGGCGGTATCTCTCGAATTACCGTGCGCAAGGCAGTTCAAGATCTGGTGCGTGACGGGCTTGTTGTCCAGAAGCAGGGATCGGGGACCTCGGTGGCGCCATTGGTTGACCGGGTGGAGCAATCCCTGACGCGGCTCACATCGTTCAGCGAAGACATGGCGGTGCGGGGCAAAGTCGTCCGATCCGAATGGTTGGAGCGTGGTTTGTTTGCGCCATCTCCAAGCGAAATCATCACCCTCGGTCTAAAACCGCACAATCGGGTCGCGCGGATTTCCCGCCTTCGCATCGCCGATGACGTACCACTCGCAATAGAGCGGGCGTCGATTTCGGATGGATATCTTCCCGATCCGCAGAATGTTGGCCGATCGCTGTATGAGCATCTGGCCAAGCGAAATTGCAAGCCGGTTCGCGCGTTGCAGCGGATCTCGGCGGTGAATGTGGAGCGGGAAGACGCAGAACTTCTAGCAGTTAACGAAGGCGCCGCCGGTTTGAACATCGAACGCATATCATACCTGCCTGGGGGGCAGGTGGTCGAGTTCACCCGGTCGATCTATCGCGGAGACGCCTATGATTTTGTTGCAGAACTCCAGATATCGGGAGGATATTGATGTCCGCTGATGAAACCGCTTCGGTCTCGCGGATGCGTGATGAAATTGAAGAGATTCCTGCTGCCGTGCAAAGGCTACTGGCGAATTCGGCTGGGCAGATAGAGCGGGCGGCCGCTGATCTGGATCGGATTGACCCGCAGCTTTTTGTAACGATAGCGCGGGGATCTTCCGATCATGGCGCCGCCTTTCTGAAATATGTTTACGAGATATATGCCGGAATACCGGTCGCATCGCTGGGCCCCTCAGTTGCCTCGATCTACGGAAGCACGCTCAAGTTCGACAGGGCGGCCGGATTGGCGATTTCCCAATCGGGAAGGAGCCCTGACATTGTCGAATCCGCCCGCAGGTCGGTGCTCGGCGGCGCGACAACCATTGCCCTGACAAATGATGCCGGATCTCCGCTGGGGGAAACCTGCACTCACACGGTCGATATCAATGCCGGACCCGAAACCAGTGTTGCGGCAACGAAAACGTTCGTGAACTCCGTCGTTGCCGGTTTGATGTTGCTGGCAAGCTGGCAGAAAGACCAGGCTTTGCTGGCAGCGCTTGAGCGGCTGCCGGACCATTGCGAAGAGGCGGTTCATTGCAATTGGGATGAACTGGTCGACCGGATGGAGCACGAGAACTCATTATACGTTTTGGGGCGGGGACCAGGATTTGCCATCGCCTGTGAAATGGCGCTCAAGTTCAAGGAAACCTGTCAGATACATGCCGAAGCCTACAGTTCGGCAGAGGTCTTGCACGGGCCTGTTTCCATTGTCTCAGGCGGATTTCCGGTGTTGGCGCTGGCGGCGAGAGATGCTTCGCGGTCGGCTGTTGCAGCAGCATGTGGCGATCTGGTCCGAAATGGCGCCGATGTGTTTGCGGCAGGCAATCGCATCGCCGGCACAACGACATTGCCGACAGTTGTGACCACGCACCCTGTGACCGATCCTCTTGTCCAGATCGTCTCGTTTTACGCGTGCATTGAAAAACTGGCGCGCCGGCGTGGCAGCAATCCCGATCAACCGCCGCACCTGCGCAAGGTAACGGAAACGGTATGACCGGCCTCAAAGCATATACCGGTTGCCGGATATTCGACGGGGTTAAAATGCACCGCGACGCCGCCCTGGTCACGGATGGGCGCGGCGTTGACGGTGTCGTCCCGGCATCGGCGATACCGGCGGATTGTGCCATTACGCGTCTTGAGGGCGGAATGATCGTTCCGGGTTTTGTTGATTTGCAGGTCAATGGCGGAGGCGGTGCCCTGTTCAACAATGACCCCAGCGTCGATGCCATTCGCACGATTTGTGACGCGCACGCCAGGTTCGGAACGACGGCATTGCTGCCGACGCTGATTACCGATACGGCGGAAACCACCAGTAAAGCGATCAATGCCGGGATCGAGGCAACTAAGGCAGGTGTGCCAGGATTTGCGGGATTGCACCTCGAAGGACCGCACCTTTCGGTAGAGCGCAAGGGTGCCCACGATGCGGCGCTCATTCGCAAGATGACCGACGGCGATCTAGCAATGTTGGTCGAGGCGCGAAAATCAATTCCCAACTTGATGGTGACGGTTGCGCCGGAATCTGTGTCGGACGAACAGATTTCAGCCCTGGCACGGGCCGGTATTGTCGTGAGCCTGGGTCACAGTAATTCCACGCTCAGCGAGGCGAACACGGCAGTCAATGCCGGCGCGCGCTGCGCGACGCATTTGTTCAACGCGATGAGCCCTTTAACGCACCGACAGCCAGGCATGGTCGGCGCGGTACTTATACGCGGAGAACTGTATGCGGGGCTGATCGCCGATGGATTTCATGTCAATCCCGTCGCCATCAGTTTGGCGCTGGCAGCCAAAACGGGACCGGGAAAGATCTTCCTGGTCAGCGATTCGATGTCGACAATCGGAACGGATGTGACGACATTCGAACTCGGAGGGAGACAGATCTTTCGCGAAGGCGGAAGACTGACCCTTTGCGACGGTACATTGGCCGGCGCGGACATCACCCTTTCCGACGCTATCCGGTATCTTCTGTCCCACAAAATTGTGAAATCCGAGGTGGCATTGCAGATGGCCACGAGCTATCCGGCCGACTGTATGGGGATTGGAAGCTCATATGGTCACCTTCGGCCGGGATCGGTTGCCAGCTTTGTTCTTCTCGGAGATGATTTCGCAGTGAAGAGAGTTTGGCGCGAAGGGCAATCGCTGGATTGAAGGCTTCACATCCAGGCAATCGCCTGGCTATCTCCGGTTGCCCAAAAAGTGGGTAAGTGTGGCGCCGGTCTCGTAGTAGATTTTGCGAATTCCGGCAAAGCTCTCCGAATGGGTCCGAATCGGTTCGAGCGGCAGAACATCCTGGTTTCCTGTTAACAGTGCTTCGGCTGTCCTTCTGCCAAACAGCGTACCCGGTCCGATTCCGCGACCGGAATAACCGAAACAAGACAGTGCATTTGGTCCGATTTCAACAATCTTGGGAATGTGATCGGAGGTCATGGCGATACGCCCGCACCAGGCAAATTCTACCGGAGTATCGGCGGCATCTGGGAACAAAGAGGCGAGTTTCCGTCTTGCCCAGTTGCGATGTATGTTTGCGGCGGATTGTTCGAGATTGCCTATCCCGCCAATAAGCAGTCGCCCGGCCTTATCCTTGCGGAAAGAGGACATGACCGTCGCCGTGTCCCAGCAACCTTCTTCGTTCGGCAGGATCCGCGCGCTTAGCGACGGAAGCAACGGCTGCGTGGCGATCTGGAAATAGTGGACGGGGATGAAATGCTGGGGATCGATATCTGTCCCCTGCGCCATGTAAGCGTTGGTTGCGCGCAAGAGCTTTTTGGCACTGATGGTTCCCTCTGGGGTTTCAACCTTCCAACCCTCTTTGGCCGGATGGATGGCCAATGCCGGTGTGTTCTCAAAAATCCGAGCACCGGCGTTTGCCACCGTTCTTGCCAATCCTTGGGCATAGGCCAACGGTTGAACAGTGCCTGCCCGCGGATCGAACAAAGAGCCTTCGAAGCAATCCGTCCCGGTTCGCATTGCAGTTTCGGCGCGCGGTAACAGCTCTACAGGCGCGCCACTTGCTTTCAACTGACGTTCACGATCTTGCAGATCACGCAGGCCGGCGACTGAATGGGCGCAGTGCAAGGTGCCGTTTCGAACGGCCTCGCACTCGATATCGAAATTTTCGATCAGTGAAAAAACCATCGAAGGCGTGGAAGCCAGCAGAGAACTCAGTTGAGTACCCTGTTTCTTGCCGAGGACGGCGTTGATGCTTTCGGGGGGCAGCCAGAGCCCGGCATTGACGAGGCCGACATTGCGGCCCGAGCCGCCATGGCCGATGGTTTGCGCTTCGACCAGACAGACATCCGCCCCGGCCTGCGAGGCGTGCAGCGCTGCCGAACAACCGGTGAATCCTCCACCGATGACAACGAGGTCGGTGGCGAGATCCTTGGCCAAAGCCGGAAATGCTATCCCGCCGGCCGTTTGGTTCCATAGATTTGCAGCATTCTTTGTCATGGTACGACCTGGCATCCGCAGTTGGAAAAGTCGTGGTTGCGAGTTTGGCAGCCTGGAAGTTCTCGGATGCAAACTACAGAGAATGAAGTGGCATAATTTCGCTCTTTCGCCAATCCGATTGGTTGACCGACGGAATGTGTGCTGGCCGAAATCTGCGCGACGTGTCGTCTGCACCGGCCGTGCCATCGCCGATGTCACGCCTGAAGGCTTTCATATCGCCAAGCCGGCGCCGGCATGAACTTCGACTAAGTAACAAACGCAACCGCTGCAGATTTGCAAACCAATGGGGCGCCGCCGCGAGGAGGACGCGATACCGTTGCCCTGCCCATTCCCGCAGATTATGTGCAGAATACCGGATTGATTGCCGTATATTTTTTGAAAGTGCTATAATGTTGAGATGATTTTCATCATCACCGCTGCGCGCCATAGTGTTTGCCTGATGGTTATGGAGGAGTAGCGGATGAGCGCTGGATCGGCTGAAGGCCGTTTGACAACGCATGTTCTCGACACCGCGAAGGGATGTCCGGCGGCGGGTCTGAGAATTGATCTCTATCGTGTTGAAAGCGATGGAACGGCGTTGATCAAAACCGTGCAAACCAATGACGACGGTCGTACGGATTCACCGATGCTGGCGGGATCTGATCTGCGGCCCGGCACCTATGAGCTGCGGTTCCATGCCGGCGCCTATATAGGCAGTACTGAGGATGTGCCGTTTCTTGGTATTGTTCCTGTGCGCTTCGGCATCAGCGATGCATCGGCCCACTATCACGTGCCGCTTCTGGTTTCGCCCTTCGGCTACTCTACCTATCGCGGGAGCTGACGGGGATGGTGAATATACGCAACGAAATCCGGTTTCTGCTCAACGATCGAACGGTGCACCTAACCGATGTGGGCGCGTCGGACACGCTGCTCGACTATCTGCGACTTGATCAACAGTTGCGGGGAACCAAAGAAGGTTGCGCGGAAGGTGATTGCGGCGCCTGCACGGTTTTAGTTGGCCGTTTGCTCAACGGCGAACTGATTTACGAGAGTGTCAACGCTTGTATCCGTTTTGTCGGATCGCTCGATGCCTGCCATGTGGTGACCATCGAACACCTGCGTGGCAAAAACGGCGCCCTGCATCCGGTCCAGCAGGCCATGGTCGAATGCCACGGTTCGCAATGCGGATTTTGTACACCTGGTATCGTGATGTCGCTTTACGGGCTCTGGATGACCAATCCGGCCCCCGACAATCATGCGATCGAAAAGGCGTTGCAGGGCAATTTGTGCCGCTGTACCGGTTATGCCCCAATTGTCAGGGCAGCCAAGGCGGCAAGCGCCAATGGCAACTCAAACGACGATGCGCTGGTGCGCGAACGCAGCAAGGTTCTCGCCAAGCTGAATGCGCTTGCCGATGGCCACCGTGTGGAATGCGGACCGGACGACAACAGGATCATCGTGCCCGCCGATGCGGAAGACCTCGCTGCGGCTCTGGACCAGTATCCCGATGCAACAATTGTCGCCGGTTCGACAGATGTCGGCTTGTGGGTCACCAAATTCATGCGCGACATCTCGCCTGCCGTATTCATCGGCAATGTCACGGAACTCCAGAAAATAGAGGTGGCTGACGGGACTATTTCGATCGGGGCCGGCGTAACCTACACGCAGGCGTTTGACACAATCAGTCAACACATTCCGCAGCTAAGCGGTTTCTGGGAACGCATCGGCGGCGAGCAGGTGCGCAATATGGGAACCGTCGGCGGCAATGTCGCAAACGGTTCACCCATTGGTGACACGCCACCGCCGTTGATTGCGCTTGGCGCCACGGTGACGCTTCGCAAGTCCGGTGAGCGGCGCACATTGCCGGTTGAGAAATTCTTTATCGCCTATGGCAAGCAGGATCGCCAGGCCGGTGATTTTGTCGAACGCATTGATATTCCCATACCGTCAGACAACGACCGTTTTGCCGCCTACAAGATTTCGAAGCGCCGCGATGAAGATATCTCCTCGGTCTGTGCCGCAATCAGGCTGACTGTCGATGCGAACGGGAAGACCACCGCTGCCGTGATCTGCTACGGCGGCATGGCGGCAACGCCGAAACGGGCGGAGAATGCTGAAAAAGCGCTTATTGGCCGTATTCTTGATGAGCAATCGATCGATGCAGCGATGAGTTCGCTTAAGCAGGATTTTCAGCCGATCACCGACATGCGAGCAACCGCGGAATACCGGATGATGAGCGCAAAGAACCTGTTGAAACGCTTCCTTCTAGAAAACGGAAGCGATGGCGCACCGGTGACGATCAGGCGCGAAACGGCGGCTTGATGGAGGTGCTAAGGTGAACGATACAAGAACCGAAATACTGACCGACATCAAGGGCGGCGTACACAAGCCGCAGCGGCACGATTCCGGCCACAAGCATGTAACCGGCCGGGCTGAATACATCGACGATATTGTCGAACCGGCCGGCACATTGCACGCTTATCTCGGCTTGTCCGACCGGGCGCATGCGGAGATCGTTTCAGTTGACCTCGATGCCGTACGAGATGCTCCGGGAGTGGTCGATGTGCTGACCGCTGCCGATGTTCCCGGTCACAACGATGTCAGCCCGACAGGCAAGCATGATGATCCGGTGTTTGCGGAGGGTAAGGTCGAATTCCTTGGCCAACCTGTCTTCGCGGTTGTCGCCGAAACACGCGAACTGGCGAGACGTGCTGCGGAAAAAGCAAAAATCGACTACCGGGATTTGCTGTATGTCATCGATGTCGCCGAAGCCGATGCAGCCGGCTACCCAGAGGTAACCGAACCGCTGACATTAAAACGCGGCGATGCTGCCGGCGCGCTGAAGAAGTCTAAAAACCGGATCACCAGCCAGATGCGGGTTGGCGGACAGGACCATTTCTATCTGGAGGGTCAGATCGCATATGCGCTGCCGGGCGAGGATGACGAGGTGACGGTTTTCTCCTCCACCCAGCATCCCAGCGAAGTGCAGCATATGGTTTCTCATGTGCTGGGCGTGCCGTCCAACGCAGTCACCGTCAATATGCGGCGCATGGGTGGCGGATTTGGCGGCAAGGAAACCCAGTCAAACCTGTTTGCCGCAGTAGCGGCCATGGCCGCCAAGAAACATCATCGCGCAGTCAAGATCAGGCCGGACCGCGACGACGACATGACGGCGACCGGAAAGCGGCACGATTTTCTGATCGACTATAATATCGGTTTTGACGAAGACGGCCGCATCGAAGCGGTTGATGCCAGCTTTGCGGCGCGGTGCGGATTTTCAGCCGACCTGTCGGGTCCAGTGACCGATCGTGCTCTGTTTCACGCGGATAATTGTTATTATATTCCGGACGTTCATTTCGTCTCCAAACCATTGAAGACAAATACCGTTTCCAACACCGCCTATCGCGGGTTCGGTGGACCGCAGGGGATGATCGCCGGTGAGCGGATGATCGAGGAAATCGCCTATGCGCTCGGCAAGGATCCGCTGGAGGTTCGCAAGACCAATCTCTATGAGGCCGGTGGTCGCGATGTGACCCCCTATCATCAGACGGTTGAGGACAATATCGCCGCCCGGATCATCGCGGAACTCGAAGAAAGCTCAGACTATGCTGCACGGCGCAAGGCGATCGTCGCCCACAACCAAGACAACAGCATTGTCAGGAAAGGCATTGCGCTGACGCCGGTCAAGTTCGGCATTTCATTTACAGCAACCTGGTACAATCAAGCTGGCGCCCTCGTGCACATCTACAATGACGGTTCGATTCATCTAAACCACGGCGGCACCGAAATGGGGCAGGGGCTGAACACCAAGGTCGCGCAAGTGCTGGCCGATGAGTTCCAGGTGGATCTGGATCACGTCAAGATCACTGCTACGTCCACAGGCAAGGTTCCCAACACATCGGCTACGGCGGCGTCTTCCGGTTCCGATCTGAACGGCATGGCGGCAGCCAATGCTGCAGGGCAGATCAAGGCGCGCCTGGTGGCGTTTGCTGCAGGGGAATATGGCGTTCCACCCGAGCAGGTCGCATTCGAGCCCAATACCGTCCGGGTTGGAAATCAACGCATCGCCTTTCCGGAATTCATCCAATCGGCCTATATGGCGCGCATTCAATTGTCGGCGGCCGGCTTCTACAAGACGCCCAAAATCCATTGGGATCGGGCGGCAGGCAAGGGTCGTCCTTTCTACTACTTCGCCTATGGCGCATCGGTGTCCGAAGTCAGCGTCGACACCCTGACCGGTGAATACCAGGTCGACAGGGTCGATATTCTTCACGATGTCGGGCGGTCGCTCAATCCAGCGCTCGATCTGGGACAAGTCGAGGGCGGGTTCATTCAGGGTATGGGTTGGCTGACGACCGAGGAGCTTTGGTGGGACAAGGACGGGCGATTGCGAACGCATGCGCCGTCAACCTACAAAATTCCGCTGGCTTCCGATGTGCCGCCTGTATTCAACGTCAATCTGGCAGACTGGTCGTCAAACCGCGAAAACACGATTCGCAGATCCAAGGCTGTCGGCGAACCACCGTTCATGCTGGCCAATTCCGTCTTGGAAGCCCTGTCAATGGCTGTCGCCAGTCTCAATGACTATCGGTGCTGTCCACGGTTGAATACACCGGCAACGCCCGAGTGCGTGCTGTTTGCAGCTGAGCGGATGCGGTCGGAGGCGGCCGCGCGGGGGTAGTGTTGAATGAGCACGTCCGACAGCATCAGAGATTTCATTCGCGATAATCCGATGGCGATCGAGGTTGTGATCACCGTCGCTGATGGGTCGACGCCGCGCGAGAAAGGTGCCTGGATGCTGGTTTCGCCGACCGTCATCTTTCAGACAATCGGTGGCGGGCAGCTTGAATACATGGCGATCGACCGGGCCCGAGCGATGTTGCAGAACGGTGAGAAATCCGACCGGATGTCTGTGCCACTGGGCCCCGAAATTGGGCAATGTTGCGGTGGCAAGGTCGAGATGCGTCTTGGCCTGCTGGGCGATGATTCAAAGCGAAGAATTATTGCCGAACTTGATCGCAGGCTGGCGGAACAACCACATGTCTATCTGTTCGGTGCGGGCCATGTCGGCAATGCGCTTGCCCGCGCGTTGGCACTGCTGCCTTTCAGAACCGTGTTGGTGGACACAAGAGCAGAAGAGATCGAGCAGGCGCCGAATGAGGTTGAAACCTGTCTGACGGCAGTGCCGGAATCGGTCGTGCGGGAGGCTCCGCCCGGCAGTGCGTTTGTCGTCTTGACCCATGATCATTCGCTCGACTTCCTGATTGTCACCGAGGCGCTCAACCGGAAAGATGCAGCCTATGTCGGAATGATCGGTTCGAAGACGAAGCGAGCGACATTCAAGAGCTGGTACCTGAAGCAGGGAGACCATGTAGACGCCCTAGAGCGTTTGGTGTGCCCCATTGGAAAGCGCGACGTCGACGACAAACGCCCGGCTGTGATCGCAGGACTGGTGGTGGCGGAGTTGATCGAGGCGCTTGAACGTCATGCCGCCGCAAAACAGGACGAGCTGGATACTGCAACTACAGCCGGCTGAGATAATAGCGGTACTCGACGGCTGTGATGATGTTTGTCAGTTCCTTGATTTCATCGCGGCGCACCATTGAGTAGACGTGGCGATAGTGATCGCCGAAGACTTCAGCAGCGAAATCCGATGTCTCGAACACCTCGACAGCGGTGATCCAGTCGTGGGTCAACGGTTCCGCATCGGAGGCACCATCATCATCCAGCGGAGCGGGAACCGGACAGTCATTGTGCAAGCCATGCAGAATGCCAGCCAGGATTGCCGCGACGACAAGGTAGGCGTTCACATCGGCTCCGCTGATGCGGTGTTCCAACCGGGCGCCCTTTCCAGCCGTTTCAGGCAATCGGATTGCAGCGCCGCGGTGGTCCAGGCCCCAGTTGGGCGCGCACGGTGCAAAACTCCCCGGTTGAAAACGGCGGTAGGAATTCATGTGCGGTGCGAAAATCGCCTGCATGTCGCGCATCGTATCAAGTACACCGCCGACAGCGGCACGCAACTTCGCCGACACTCCCTCGTCGGCGGAGAAGATGTTGTTGCCCGCGTCATCGATGACAGACGCATGGACATGCATACCGTTTCCCGGTTGGTCGGCGTAGGGCTTGGCCATGAAGGTGGCTTCCATGCGATGTTTGTCCACCACGCCGATTACCAGCCGTTTGAACAACAAGGCCGTATCGGCGGCGCCGAGAACATCATCGGTGTGATGGAAATTGATCTCGAACTGGCCAGCGCCGTACTCGGCAATCAGCGTATCGGTTGCCAGACCCTGTATCCTGGCTGCATCCAGGATCTCCGTCAGAATCGCTTCGGATTGGTTTAGCACTTCGAGGTCGTAATTTTGTGCATCGGGCAGGCCGTCCGGCGGCTCCGGCGCGGTTTCCGCGTCGTCACGAAACTTGACGATGTAAAATTCAAGTTCGGTCGCCACCACCGGATGCAGGCCTTCTGCGTTGAAGCGATCGACGATGTTGTTCAGATGATGTCTGGTGGAAAGAGCACTGATGTTTCCCCCTTCATCGACCATCTCGACCAGGACCTGGGCGACATTGCCGTTGGCCCAGGGTACCGGCTTCAAGGTTCCCGGGACCGGCACGATATAGCCGTCGGGATCGCCCTTGGTGATACCGAGCCCGGTAGCCTCCACTTCCAGGCCCATGATGTTCGGAGCGTATGTCGACATGGGTAGACGAACGCCGCCATTGGACAATTTGTCGACTTCGTCTCCCGGCAGCCATTTACCGCGTAGCACGGCATTCAGGTCGCACAGCATCATCTCAATGCGGTCGGGAGTGCCGTGCGCATCGCAATAGGCACGGTATTCAGCGGCAAATTCGCTCATGCGGCGATCGCTTCCTGTTCTTCGCGCTGACGCATGGCGATGTTTCGTTTCGATATGACCGAAGCCAAGAGCACACCGACCGTTACGATGCCGATGAGGATTGTCGATAGGGCATTGATTTCCGGACTGACACCCAGGCGAACCGCACTGAATATCTTGATCGGCAATGTAGTCGAAGACGGTCCGGAGGTGAACGATGCAATAACCAGATCATCGAGTGAGAGCGTAAATGCGAGCAGCCATCCCGAGATCACCGCAGGCGCTATGATCGGCAGGGTGACGCTTTTAAATGCATCGAACGGCGTGCAACCGAGATCGAGAGCAGCCTCTTCCAACGATTTGTCGAAACTGACCAGCCGTGATGAAACGACCACGGAGACGTAGCACATGGAAAATGTCGTATGCGCAAGAACGATCGTCGTCACACCGCGGTCGAGGCCGATGGCAATGAACAGCAACAGAAGTGACAGGCCGGTAATCACTTCCGGCATGACGAGCGGCGCATAGATCATGCCGGAAAACAGTGTTCGGCCATAGAACCGTCCGGACCTGACCATGACATAGGCGGCCATGGTTCCCAAAATTGTCGCCAGTGTTGACGACAATACCGCCACCTTGAGCGTGACCCATGCGGCATTAAGGAAAGCGTCGTTCTGCAGCAGTGTGCCGTACCATTTGGTGGAGAATCCGGCCCAAACGGTGACGAGTTTCGATGCGTTGAAGCTGAAGATAATCAAAATGATCATCGGCAGATAAAGAAACGCGAATCCCAATGTCAGAGATGTCGCGTTGAACCAGGAGAACCGCCTCATTGTCCGGCCTCCCTCTGCCTTTGCTCGTTGCGCTGGAACAGTACGATCGGAATGACGAGAATGAGCAGCAGCACGACGGCCACGGCCGATGCGACAGGCCAGTCACGGTTTGAAAAGAACTCCTCCCAAAGCACCTTGCCGATCATCAGCGTTTCGGAGCCGCCCAGCAATGACGGAATAACGAACTCGCCCAGCGTGGGAATGAAGACGAGAAAACAACCGGCAATGACCCCTGACTTCGACAACGGAATTGTGACCAGCCAGAACGCCTGTGTGCGGGAGCATCCGAGATCCTCGGCGGCCTCCATCAGTGACGCGTCGAGCTTTTCCAGTGTCGCGTAAACGGGCAACACCATGAATGGCAGATAGGTGTAAACGATACCGATATAGACCGCGACGTTGGTGTTCAGGATGGTCAGCGGCTCGCTGATGAGCCCGGTCCACAGCAGGAACTGGTTCAAAAAACCTTCCTGGCTGAGAATTCCCATCCACGAATAGACCCGGATCAGGAATGAAGTCCAAAATGGCAGGATGACCGCCATCATCAATGTCGGTCGCCATTCATCGGGCGACTGGGCCATGCCGTAGGCAATCGGAAAACCGACCAGCAATGTCATCACGGTTGAAATAATCGCGATCCTGAGGCTGGACAGATAGGCCTTCCAGTACAGTTCGTCTTCGGTCAGAAAGACGAAGTTTTCGAGATCGAGCTTAGCCAGGAAGGCCTTGAAACCTTCCCAGCCTTCAGACAGGTCGAGCGTCGGCGTGTATGGCGGAATCGACAACTGGATGTCCGAAAGCGATATCTTCAGAACGATCAGAAACGGGATAAGGAACAGGGCTACCAGCCAGCCATATGGAACCAGAATGAGGAAGAGTCGGCGTAGATTCATACCGCCCGCCTACTCGGTCAGCACGACACCTGCGGTGTCGGAAAACGCCAACCATACCGAATCGTCCCAGGTGAAGCTTCTTCGCTCCAGGCGCCTGCTGTTTGCGGTCTGGGCTTTGATCACCTGGCCGCCGGGCAGTTCGACGTGGTAGGTCGAAATATTGCCCAGGTAAGCAATGTCCAGCACCTGACCCTTAAAGGCATTGGCGACGCTTTTCGGCTTAGTTGCCGAGATGGCGATTTTCTCGGGCCGGACGGCGATGGAGACCGAGTCTCCCTCGGTTACCTGCCGAGAGGTTTCAGCGATAATCGGTGCCTGGCCTTCCGACCAGTGAAGTTCCACCTTGCCGCCCTTGCGAGGTTTTGCGTTGCCCTCGATAATATTCACATCACCGATGAAATCGGCGACATATACGCTATTAGGCAGCTCATAAATTTCTGCCGGAGTTGCAACCTGGATCAATTGACCGTGGTCCATCACCGCCACCCGGCTGGCCACGGTCATTGCCTCTTCCTGATCATGCGTGACGATGACGAAAGTCGTACCGGTCTTCTCCTGGATATCCATCAGCTCAAATTGCGTATCCTGGCGCAGTTTTTTGTCCAAAGCGCCAAGCGGTTCGTCAAGCAGCAGTAATTTGGGAGCCTTGGCCAGCGAGCGGGCAAGCGCCACACGTTGGCGCTGACCGCCGGAAATCTGGTGCGGCTTGCGTTTGGCGAATTGCTCCAATCGCGTCAGACGCAGCATTTCCTCAAGCCGCGCGTTGATATCGGGTTTGGACATTGCCGAACGCTTCAATCCGAATGCGATATTGTCTGCAACGCTTAGGTGCGGAAACAAGGCATAGGACTGGAACATCATGTTCACGGCGCGCTTGTTTGGCGGCACGGGAACGATGTCGACGCCTTCGAGCGTGATTGATCCTTCGGTCGGTGTTTCGAAACCGGCGAGCATCCGCATCAATGTTGTCTTGCCGCAGCCCGATGGCCCAAGCAATGCAAAGAACTCTCGCTCGAATATGTTCAGATCGAGATTGTCGATCGCCGTAAAATCGCCGAAACGTTTGGTCACGCCGGAGAACCGGATCAGTGGTTCCGCGCCGGGATCATCCCAGGGGTTGAAGATGTCGGACTTCGTGTTTTGTGCCATGAGAGGCCGGATATTGCCTGAGTTTCACCGCACCAGAATGACCGGTGCGGTGATTGCGTGAACTGCCGTTAGGTGCCTGACTTT
The DNA here is from genome assembly GCA_963669285.2 of Rhizobiaceae bacterium. Lineage (GTDB taxonomy): Bacteria > Pseudomonadota > Alphaproteobacteria > Rhizobiales > Rhizobiaceae > JAWKWH01. The sequence goes on from CAXXSI010000011.1 coordinate 305,060, forward strand.
ACCTTGGTCCAAAGACGGGTGACGACGCGCTGAACCTTCGCCGGATAGGGTGACTTGGTATAGAGGTTGCTCACCGTATCCGCATCGGGATAGATCGCCGTATCGCCGATGACGTCTTCATTGAGGAACTCCTGGGACGCCATGTTGCCGTTGGCGAAATACACATAGTTCGATGCAGCGGCCATGTTTTTGGCGTCCATGATGAAGTTCAGGAAGTCATGTGCGCCTTCCGGATTGGGAGCGTCGGTCGGAATCGCCATCTGGTCAAACCACATCAACGAACCTTCAGCAAAGGCGTTGTAGGCGATCTCGACGCCATTGTCGGCTTCGGCCGCCCGGTCGCGGGCTTGAAGCACGTCGCCAGACCAACCGACTGCGACACAGATGTCACCATTGGCGAGCGCGTTGATATATTCGGAGCTGTGGAATTTCTTGATGTATGGCCGGACAGCCAACAGCGGCGCTTCGACTTTCTTGATGGTTTCGGCATCATTGGTATCGGGGTCTTCACCCAGATATTTCAGGACCATCGGAATAATTTCGGTCGGCGCATCCAGGTAATAGACGCCGCATGCGGCGAGCTTTTCCATGTTCTCCGGGTTCAGAACAATGTCCATCCCGTTGAGCGGCGCGCCATCGCCAAGCACCTCCTTGACCTTGTTCACGTTGAGGCCGATGCCGGTGGTGCCCCACATGTAGTTGATCGAGTATTCGTTGCCGGGATCATACTGATCTGTGCGGTCTTCGATGACGTCCCACATATTTTTCAGGTTCGGCAATTTCGACTTGTCGAGCTTCTGGAACGCGCCGGCGGTAATCTGGCGTTGCAGAAAATCGGCAGTCGGCACCACGACATCATAGCCTGATCCGCCAGCCAGCATCTTGGTTTCCAAGACTTCGTTGGAATCGAAAACGTCGTAGATGAGGGTGTGGCCAGTGTCCTGTTCGAATTTTTTCAGCAATCCTTCGTCGATGTAGTCGGACCAATTATAAACCCGCACTTCTCCCGCGAAGGCGGCGCTTGTGCTTATCGCAACTGCCGCCGCGACCGATACCCAAACTGTTTTCATCTTCTCTCTCCCATCCACATGGACCGTGGTTTTTTGTTTCATCATCAGATTTGATCAAAAAATGAATTTGAATGCAACTGTGAATTTTTTTGATTGCATGAAAGGCGAGCCATCAAATACGGCAATGCCGATGATATATGCGGAATTAGCGGCGTGCTTTGTCGACTGGCGGGTCGGGATTGGTTGTCGCAATTCGGTTGGAATTTGATCAAATGTGATTGACTTGGGCGAATTTGATCATATTCTGAGCGGGACCGGAAACACATATGGGGTGTCCAATGAACGTAATCACCAATCATTTGCCGACAGAGGAATTGCAGGCACTTGATGCTGCACACCATATGCATCCGTTTTCCGCCGATGCAGAACTGGCGGAAAAGGGTGTCAGGGTCATTACACGGGCGGAGGGTTCCACACTCACCGATTCCGACGGCAATCAGTTTCTCGATGCCATGGCGGGTCTGTGGTGCGTCAATATCGGTTACGGCCGTCATGAATTGGCCGACGTGGCAGCGCGGCAAATGCGCGAACTTCCCTACTACAATACTTTTTTCCAGACCTCGCACGTGCCGGTCATCGAACTGGCGGCGAAGCTGGCCGAAGTTGTACCCGGCGATCTCAACCACGTGTTCTTTGCCGGGTCGGGTTCGGAAGCCAATGATACGAACATTCGCCTGGCGAGACATTATTGGGCGTCCAAAGGCAAACCGGACAAGAAGATCATCATAAGCCGCAAGAACGCCTATCACGGATCGACCATGGGCGGTGCAAGTCTGGGCGGCATGGAGCCGATGCATGCGCAGGGCGGTTTGCCGATTGCCGATATCCATCACATCGATCAGCCGAACTGGTATGCGGAAGGTGGAGATTCTGATCCGCTTGAATTCGGCATAGAACGCGCGCGTCAACTGGAAAAGGCGATCAACGAACTGGGCGAGGACAAGGTGGCCGCATTCATCGCCGAACCCGTTCAGGGTGCCGGTGGTGTGATTATCCCGCCGGAATCCTACTGGCCGGAAATTCAGCGAATATGCGATGCGCATGACATATTGCTGATTGTCGATGAAGTGATTTGCGGTTTTGGCCGCACCGGTAACTGGTTCGGTCATCAGACAATGCAGGTGCAGCCTGACATCATTACGATAGCCAAGGGATTGAGCTCCGGCTACGCACCGATCGGCGGTTCGGTGGTCAGTGACGGGGTTGCTGATGTCATCGCCCAAAGCGAGTTCAATCATGGCTACACCTACTCAGGGCATCCTGTCGCCGCCGCCGTTGCACTGGAAAACCTCCGCATTCTGGAGGAAGAAAAAATTGTTGATCGCGTTCGCGACGATACCGGCCCCTACCTTGCCGACCGTTGGAGTCAACTGGCAGATCATCCGCTGGTGGGTGAGGCAAGGATCATCGGCATGATGGGGTCAATAGCACTGACACCCGACAAAGGATCGCGCGCCGAGTTCGCAGCGGAGAAAGGTACAGTCGGATTGCGTTGCCGCGAGCGTTGCTTTGCCAACAGTCTGGTTATGCGCCATGTCGGGGATCGGATGATCATTTCACCGCCGCTGGTCATTACGCGGGGGGAGATCGACACGTTGATCGATCGCGCGATTCGTTCGCTCGATGAGACACATTCAGCACTGCAAGAAGATGGATTGCTGAAAGCTGCGTGACCAATCGGAATGAGCGGCGGGATCGATGGCGGTGTTTTACTTGATCAAATTGTCGGGCTGGCGGAACTAGGTCATGGACCCATAAACAGGATCAACAATGGTATGTACAAATTTGGTTGGATATTAGGAGCGAGCTTGCAGGAAACCGTCCGGTTTTCAAAAGCTTGCGACGCAATAGCCGGGCAAATTTGCCATATCCTCCGGACGCTCGAACCCGCTTGCCAAACCTTCGTCAAAGGCCTCAACCGGGGGAATAGCCCCGCTTTTCGGCCTTCTCCTTGGTTTGCTATGCGGTTTCGGCGCCATTTTGACCCTGTTTATGGGTCCATGACCTAAGCCGGTTCGGCTTCGCCAAGAGAGAGACGAATTTGATCGAGACCTTGAACGATGTCGGCGCGAATTGCGTCGCTGACACTTTGCGGATTGCCCGTGCGTAGCGCGGTCAGCGCCTCTTCGTGCATGTCTGGCAGGTTTGATGTACCGAAGCGACCACACATGACGCGGAGCGACGGCCCGAGCCGCAACAATATCGCATCGACAAGCGAAATCAGTATTTCTGCCCGGGATGCCGCATACAATGTTGTGTGAAAGGCATAGTTGCAACTGAGGTAGGAGCGTACATCGCCGCGGGCGATGGCCTCGTTTATCCGCTGGTCGATCCGCTCGAGTTCGTTGATCAGGCTGGATTCGATGTTTTCGGCCGCCCAATATGCAAGTTTGGGCTCCAGCGCCAGACGCGCAAATGCCAGTTCATCGAGTTGTTCCGTCGTCAACTGCGGAACGGATACCCGCCGATTGTCCTGAAAATCCAGAGCCCGTTCAGCAATCAATCGCCTGATTGCCTCGCGAACAGGTGTCATGCCGGTATCAAGGCGTTCGGTCAGCCCCTGAATCGTCACAGCCTGGCCGGGTTCAAGCTCGCCGCAGAGGATCATTTCGCGCAGTCGTCGGTAAACAAGTTCGTGCGTGGGCGGTTTGGTTCGGTTTGTGGCCAATAGATGGGCCTCCAGTTGCCTGGTGCGTTTGAATTACAACGATGCGGCATCGCGTATGCAGTTTGGCGGATTGTTCCACGGAACTCAAATTTGATCAAATATTTTCCTCCGGAAACCGGATGAGAATTCACTGCGCGGAATCAGCCGCTACATTGCTTCCATGATGACTCGCGGCAATGTGTGCGGCGTTGAGCAGGGAGCAATTTGGATCAGTTGGCAAATATCTGCTGGATGTGCTTCTGGCAACGTGAAGCCATGAAATCGATGAACAAACGCACTTTTGGGTCCTGGAACTTTTTGTGCGGATAAAGACAGGCAAGCTGGGCTGGAACCGGAGGAAAATCGGCCAGCAGCGGGACCAACCTGCCGCTTTCGATGTGATGATGAATCTCGAAACGGGGCTTGTTGACAATGCCGTGGCCAGACAACGCCCACTCGGTCAGGACGTCGCCATCATCGGTATCGTATGGGCCGTCGATTTCGAACTTGCGAATGCCGTTGGGCGTTCTGAGATACCAGAAGAACTCGTTTGAACCGGGGAAGCGCAATAACAGGCAATGATGCTTGTCGTCGATCAGGGCATCGGGTGAATCCGGTTCGCCGTGCTTGTCGAGATATTGCGGCGATGCGCACAACACCCGCTCGCACTCCATAATGCCGCGCATGCGCAGATTGGAATCTTCGATCAGTCCCAATTTGAACGCGATATCCACCCCCTCATTCATGAGGTCGATCTTGCGGTCCGACAAGCGCAGCCGGACATTGATGTCAGGGTAGAGTTCGTGAAACTCCGGCACCCCCGGGCCGATCAGGCGACGGCCGATACCAAGCGGTGCGGTGACATGGATAGAGCCGCGCGGATTTTGTGCCACATCGGCAACGGCAGCCTCAGCGCCATCGACGGCCTCGACGATCTTCAATGCACCTTCGTAAAAAATACGACCGTGTTCTGTCGGGGTCAGTTTTCGCGTCGTGCGATTGAACAAACGCACGCCGAGGTGTTTCTCAAGCTCCTTGATCCGGTTGCTTGCAACAGCCGGTGAAACACGCTGATCGCGGCCGGCGGCGGACAGGTTTCCAAGCTCAACCACACGCACGAATACCCGGATATTATTCAGATATGACATGGTATTTTCCTATCATTTTATAGAATAGTTTGAAAGTGCTCGCGATTGGCGGTTCTTTAGATTTGGCTGCGGATGGGGGAAAATAAGAGAATGTCGCGTGGTTGATATACGATCTGACGACGCTCAACCGCTTCACGGGGAGAATGAGGATGTATGATTTTGCCATAGCCTGGGATTGGCTGAATTTGGCTGTCCGTTGGCTGCATGTGATCACCGGCATCGCCTGGATCGGGTCGTCATTCTATTTCATCGCGCTGGACCTGGGCCTGCGGAAACACCCCGACCTGCCCGAGGGAGCCGCCGGCGAAGAGTGGCAGGTGCATGGCGGCGGCTTCTATCACATGCAGAAGTACCTGGTGGCGCCGGCACAGATGCCCGAGCATCTGACTTGGTTCAAATGGGAATCCTACGCTACCTGGCTGTCGGGTTTGGCGCTGCTTTGTGTGCTGTACTACGCCGGTGCAGATCTCTATCTGGTCGATCGCGATGTGCTCGATATCGCCGGAACGACAGCGATTCTCATTTCACTTGCCTCAATCGGTGTTGGCTGGGTGATCTACGATCTGCTCTGCAAATCACCGGTCGGCCAGCACACGAACGGATTGATGATTCTGCTATTCGTCGTACTTGTCGCCATGGCGTGGGGTTACACACAGGTGTTCACCGGTCGCGCCGCATTCCTGCACCTGGGCGCATTCACAGCGACGATCATGTCCGCGAACGTGTTTTTCATCATCATTCCGAACCAGAAAAAGGTGGTTGCGGATCTTGTCGCCGGCAATACGCCGGATCCGAAACTCGGCGCCCAGGCCAAACAGAGGTCACTGCACAATAACTACCTGACCTTGCCGGTGCTGTTCCTGATGTTGTCGAACCACTACCCATTGGCATTTGCGACGGAATATAACTGGATCATCGCCTCGCTGGTGTTCCTGATGGGAGTGACCATCCGGCACTATTTCAACACCACGCACGCACGGGCCGGCAATCCGACATGGACCTGGCTCGCAACGACGATCCTATTCATTCTCATTGTCTGGCTGTCCACCGCTCCCGGTACACTGACGGTGGAGGACGAGAAGGATGTTTCAGAGGTCCATCGGCCATTCGTCGTCGCGGCCAGTTACGAGCAAGTGCGCGATACCGTACTGGGACGTTGTTCGATGTGTCACGCCGCAGAGCCGGTTTGGGAGGGCATCTATTTCGCGCCCAAGGGCGTCAAACTGGAATCCGATGCACAAATCGCGGCACATGCAAGGGAGATTTATCTTCAGGCCGGACGGTCACATGCCATGCCACCCGGCAACATCACGTCCATCACCAAGGAAGAGCGCCGCATGATTGCGAGCTGGTATGAAGATGTCGTTGCGCAAGGGAGCACGACGCGATGAATGAAAGGCTGATCCGTGGTCGCCTGCTGTCGTTCAAGCGGGCGCCCGAACAAGCGGATGACCTCGACAGTTGTGTTTATGTCGAGGACGGCGCCGTGTTCGTGCGTGACGGCCTGATTGCGGCCATCGGTGCATATGACGATGTCTCGGCCATTGCCGGCGACGACTGCGCGATTGACGACCATCGGCCCAGCCTGTTGTTGCCCGGACTGATCGATACGCATCTGCATTTTCCGCAGATGCAGGTGATTGGCTCCTGGGGCGCTCAACTTCTCGATTGGCTTAACAAGTACACTTTTGTCGAGGAGCAGAAATTCAAAGACGCCTCGCATTCGGACCGGATCGCGCAGTTGTTCTTTGACGAATTGCTCCGCTATGGCACGACCACTGCAGTGGCCTATTGCTCGGTACACAAACAGTCGGCTGAATCGTTCTTTGGCGAGGCTGAACGGCGCAACCTTCGTATGCTCGGCGGCAAGGTGATGATGGACCGAAATGCTCCCGAAGCATTGCGCGACACCCCCCAATCCGGGTTTGACGATAGCAAGGATCTGATTGCCAAATGGCATGGCAGAGGCCGTGGGCTCTACGCGATCTCTCCACGATTTGCGATTACGTCAACGCCGCAACAATTGGAGATGGCCGGAGCGTTGGTGCAAGAACACCCCGACTGTTATCTGCAAACGCACCTGTCGGAGAATAAGGACGAAATCGCGTTTGCCGGTGAGCTGTTCCCGGATGCGCCCGATTATACAGGGATCTACGAGCAATACGGCCTGCTTGGCGACAAGAGCCTGTTTGGGCACTCGATCCATTTGTCGGAGCGGGAGAGGGCGGTGATGGCTGAAACGGGCTCGGTTGCTGTATTCTGCCCGACTTCCAATCTATTCCTCGGCAGCGGTCTGTTCGACATGGACGGCCTTGGCGCGGCAGGTGTCCGGTCGGCTGTTGCAACGGACATCGGCGGTGGTACGAGTTACTCGATGTTGAAAACGCTCGATGAAGCCTACAAGGTGCTTCAGCTGCGAGGTCAGAAGCTGACACCGCTGAAGTCGTTTTACTGGATGACTCTCGGCAATGCCCAGGCCCTGTCGCTTGAAGATAAGATCGGCACACTTGATGCCGGTAGCGAAGCCGATCTGATCGTGCTTGACAGCAGGGCAACGCCATCGATGGCGCTCAGAATGGAAACTGTCTCGACGCTGTCTGAAGAGTTGTTTGTCGTTCAAACGATGGGCGACGACCGGTCCATTGCCGAGACCTATGTGGCGGGGCAGCCCGCCAAGAGCGCGATTGGCAACACATAGTCACCTCCTTCGTCCTATACGCATGAGCGGGTTTTTCCGACCATTTGGGGGTTATGATTCCGGAACAGGCTCGTGGTACGGCCATCTGAGGCGGTGCGACACTAGAGCAAATTCCGCCCGGATTGAATCATTCTGACAGAGCGATTTTGTGACAAGATCAAGCGAAGGACCGATGGACATACAAGGTGTATTTGCGAGGACCTTCGCGCCGGTATTGCGCAAAAGCGCCCGTCCCTGCGGGCTTGCCGTATGCGGCCGCCCGACGCCGAACCGGTCTCGTCCGATACCCCACATCCCACATTCGCCCGTTTCGACGACGGTTCGCCGCGCCTACGGGCAAGCAGAATTGATCCAATCCGGGCGAAAATTGCTCTGATCGGGCTTGAATTGCAGTTCGCCAGCTGCGATCAGCCACGTTGGGCTTAGAGGGGCGGTCACCTTGGAAGAGAATCAGATGCAACAAGTCGGGGTGAAACAACCATGAACGATCCGCGTGAACTGCTGGTCAGTCTGTTCGACGCCGCCGTAGCCGCCGCCGACCCCGATCTGTCGATACCGAATTTCCGGCCGGAAAAGCCCAAAGGCAAAACCGTCGTTGTCGGCGCGGGGAAGGGATCGGCACAAATGGCGCGCGCCTTGGAGGCCCACTGGGACGGGCCGCTGGAGGGCGTGGTGGTCACCCGCTACGGATTTGGCGTTCCTTGCGAGAAGACCGAGATCATCGAGGCGTCTCACCCTGTCCCCGATGCGGCCGGTCTGGTTGCGTCGGATCGGTTGCTCGGTGCGGTGGCGGATCTGACCGCCGATGATCTGGTGATCGCGTTGATTTCCGGCGGTGGCTCGGCGCTTCTGCCGGCGCCGGTCAGTGGGCTGACCCTCGAAGACGAGATCGAACTCAATAAAGCTCTGCTGTCATCCGGCGCGCCGATTTCGGCGATGAATACGATCCGCAAGCATGTGTCGCGTATCAAGGGCGGCAGGTTGGCAGTAGCGGCTCATCCGGCTCGCGTTGTCAGCCTGATCGTGTCGGACATTCCGGGCGACGATCCGGCACTTGTCGCTTCCGGTCCGACAGTTCCGGGACAAGGAAACCGAGCAGATGCGCTTGCAGCGATTAAACGCTATGCCATTGAAGTACCTGAAAAAATACTGTCGTACATCAAGTCGGATGATTGTTCGGCTCCGAACCCGGAGGGCGCGGTATTCGCATTGAACGAACACCATGTCATTGCCTCTGCGGCGGTTTCGCTGGAGGCCGCTCAGGCAGAAGCCCGTAAGAACGGTATCGATGCAGTAATCCTGTCCGACGCTGTCGAAGGCGAATCGCGGGAGGCTGCCAAAGTCCATGCCGCGATTGCACGCGAGGTGGCAAGTCGCAACCGGCCTTTCAGCAAACCGGTCATTCTCTTGTCCGGTGGTGAAACAACGGTGACGGTTAGGGGCAAAGGCAAAGGTGGGCGCAATACAGAGTTTCTGCTGTCGCTGGCGATGGAAACCGATGGTGTTGACGGTATTTTTGCGTTGTCTGCCGATACCGATGGTATTGACGGCTCCGAAGACAATGCCGGTGCTTTTGCGGATGGCGACACCGTTGCACGCTTGCGCGATGCCGGTCTTGATCCTGCTGCAATGCTCAATGGCAACGATGCCTGGTCGGCCTTTGACGCAATTGGCGATATTTTCGCGCCAGGGCCGACTGGAACCAACGTCAACGACCTGCGTGCAATTCTGATCAGGTAGTATTGCCAGATACCATCGATTGACTGATATCGCGTTATCGAGTTCCTGACGTCCATCTTCAGTCTCACCGCTACCCATATTTGAACCGCAGCCGCCGGCTTTTTTACCCCCGAGCTTTCGTGCTGGCACCCGGATCGTTTTTCTGATTCAATGGGATAGGGGCGAATCAATTGTTTCTAATACTTGTGCGCGAGTGAGTTTTCATCTCGGTTGAATCTGTGCGTGTACCTTTATTCTGTCGTGGCTAGTCGGGCCCGGAATTGATGCCAATGGCATCGTTCCGGGTCGATAGAAGGAGGACATCAAAGCGGGGCACTACGCTGTTCTAAACGGGGCAGTGCAAGGTCTGTTCAGGATCTTGCCGTTGATGGCGTGCGCTGTTCCAGCGTGCGGGGCGGAATTATTTGCCCCGCGCTATTGCGAATCTGCACTTCATCCGAGGTGTTTTAGGGGCTCTCGTAGCCGGCCATGGTCCGCGGACCAGGAATCGGCGCCATGATGACCGTGCGCTCGTTCCTGCTGTCGGTTTTGTTCATCGCCGCCTCTCTTGGCTTGACGACATCGGCCCTGGCGCAGGTTACCAACGGTGATTTCAGCGCAGGCGGTACGGGTTGGACGAATGTCATCAGTCCGAACGGTGCCATAACCTACCCAAACAATGCGCGCGTTGTCGGCGATGACAACGGTGGGACCAACACCTACACGGCCGCATCCCAGACCATTAATCTGACGGAAGCCGGGGCGCTCGATTTTACTCTCGTCAGCTATACGTCGACCGATATCGGAAATTGGGATCGCCCTGAATTCCGCCTCAACGGTACCCAGTTCAGCCTGTCGCTTGCCGGCACACTGGTCGCGGCGGGCACGGGGATCGACAATTCCAACTCCGGTGCCGGACCGATCACATATTTCACCTTGCTGCCGGTCGGCGCGCAAACAATTCAGTTCGGTGTTTTCTCCAGAGACAGCATTTTTGGTCCGGGCATTGCGACCTATGACAATGTCGCCTTTCAGGAGCTGACCCAATCGCCTGGCGCGCAGGTGACGCCGGAGGATGTCAATCTGGCGCTGACGACAACTGTCCCCACCAATATGGGAACAACCAATACGGTCGTCACGCTGACGGTCACAAACGGCAACATCCAGCTTGCGACCACGGCAGGAATAACGATTACCGCGGGCGCGGATAATTCTCCGACTGTGACGTTCAACGGCACACCTGCCGCTGTGAACGCGGCAATGAACACGCTGACCTACGTTCCGACGCCGGATTTCAATGGTGCGTCCACCCTGACCTTCACCGCAACCGCCGGCGCCATCAATGACACCGATGTCATCCCCATTACCGTAACTCCCGTACCCGACTATGATTTTGCGGTTACCAAGGTTGTTGATACGGCGAACATCACGGGTCTGCCGGCGACGCTTGGCTACACGATCACGGTGACCAATACGGGCGATACCGGCATGACCGGTGTCAATCCGGTGGACACGCTGGTTCAGGATGGCACGCCGACCTCGATCACGCTCAGCGGTCCGACCGGCGACGGCGGCACGATCGGAACACTCGATGTCGGTGAGGTGTGGACCTATACGGGAAGCCACGTCGTTACCCAGGCGCAGATCGACAACGGCAACGACCTGGTCAACGGCGTCGTCGTCACGACGACCGAAATGGGCGCGACCAGCCGTAACGCCTCGGCGACAACGACCATTACCGCCACGGCGGCGATGACGATCTCCAAGGTTCCCGATGTGGCCAGCGTCAGCAATGTCGGCGATGTCATCACCTACACGATCACGCTGACCAATACGGGCGCGACGACAATCAGCGGACTTCTGGTCGCCGACCCGCTGCTGTCGGGATTGTCGTGCGTGCCCGGCGCCGGGGCCAATCCGAGCGACATGGCGCCTGGCGCGGTTACCACCTGTACCGGCACCTACACCACGGTGGTCGCCGACTTCGACGGCAATGGCGGTGGTGATGGCGACATCGACAATACCGCCACGGTTACCGGCACCGGCGCCGGCGGATCAGGCGCGATCAACGAGAACGACAGTGCGGCCGTCACGCTCAACATCAATGCCGACCTGACCGTTACCAAGACCGCCGATGACACCACCGACGTCATCCTCGGCCAGTTGATCACCTACACCTACACCGTCGAGAACACCGGCAACCAGACGATCACCAATGTCTCGCTGTCGGACGCGCATAACGGCTCCGGCCCGGCGCCGGTGCCAACCAATGAAACGCTGACAACCGATGTCGCACCGCTGCTGGATTCCACCGACGGCGGCATCAACGGCACCTGGGACACGATCGCCCCCGGCGACATCGTCACGTTCACCGCAACCTACACCGTAACCCAAAACGACCTGGACACACTGCAATGAGACCGGCTGACAAACGATACCTGCCAACTCGATCGAGCCGGAGCCGGCTCGGAGCGAAGCCCGGTTGTTCGGCGAACGGACGCAAAGCGGCGGCAAAAAAACACCGATATGCACCCTTCATCCCTGTTCTCAGATCGAGGTTGCCTCTTTCCGACATCGACAATCAGGCAATTCCACTTGGAATCTCGGCATTTAGGCTATGGAAATGGGTCACTTTAGCATTGGCGCAAGTTCCTATTAAGCATAGGATCACTTGCGCTGAGCAACTGACCGAAATCTGGTTTGTAACGCGAAGGAGGGACTTACCGCGGGGTCGAATAAACCAGAGCAACCGGGAGGGCGGAACGGATGCCCTGAATTGCAACGTGCGGAGCGGATGTCTGCTGCGCGCGATCGTGGCGTTTTTGTGCCCGCAAACCCGGTATTTGTCGCGCTTTACGGCCTGCTGCTCCTTGTTACTGCTATCGCACTTTTCGACTGGAGCGGCGGCGAGCGAGGTCGCGGCGACATGATCGTGTTCCTCGACAAGGCAGTGCACAATGCCGATGGCCTGACAAAGGGCCTTCCCGATGGGGCAATCATCTACCGCATAAGCGAGGATGGTGGTTTCAGAGACATTGCAGAGCGCCTGGCGGATCATGCCGATGTTGAATCGATCCACATCATCTCGCACGGTAAACCCGGTCAACTACAGCTCGGAGATCACAAATACGATGCCCGTAACCTGCGGGAGAAGGCCGGTTCAGCTCTGGCCGCAATCGGCGGATCGCTGGCACCGGACGGGGACATCCTGTTTTACGGTTGTGATATTGCCGGCGGGCCAAACGGCGGTGCATTTATTGACGAGATCGCTGAGCTTACAGGCGCTGATATCGCCGCGTCGGATGATACGACCGGTCATGCCTCGATGGGTGGCAACTGGCAGCTTGAAGCGCATGCGGGTGCAATTGAGAGCGATGTTCTGGTGGCGATGGAAGCGCGCGTCACCTGGCAACATATTCTTGCGAACTCGGTACTGGATTGGGCAACCAGGCCGCTCACGAACTTTCTCGTAGGCGCGACCGACGTTGTCGTTATTGACGGAATCACCGTCACGACATCGGGCACCCAGGTTGGGAGCAGAACATCCCAGATTCACCGTATCGATCCGACGCTGGCATTGGATGGCTATTTCGCATCAATCGATTCGGCGATGGATGCGACGATTGACAACGGAACCGTACAAAATATCACACAGTTCTCCTTCTCCGAACCTGTCTACAATTTGACGTTTGAAGTCGTTGATGTCGATGGCGGGCCTGCGCTGAGTTTTCGGGACGGCATTCAGTTTGGTTCCGATACAGGTGCATTTCCGACTGCTACCACCGGCGTGAATGTTACCTACAACGCGGGAACCGGTTTCGGTCAGGCGATCAACGGTTTCTGCGCCAGTGGCTCTGGAAATGTGCCGGATTGCCTGCTCACACCCACATTTGCGGGACCGGTTTCCACCGTGACAACCGCCCATGTAGCTGTCGGTGCATCCGGCTCAGATCCTGCATTCCAGGGCGTATTGATAGAAACACTCACTTTCAACACCCCGCCGGACGCGACCGACAATTCCAACAGCACCAACGAAAGCTCGACTGTCGGCGGCAACATGATTACCGACGATGACGGGTCGGGCGTCGACAGCGACAATCAGGACGCGACGACGGCGCTTACTGTCCTCTCGGTGGACGGCACTCCGGTTCCGGGCGCCGGGCTGACAATCAACCTGGCCAGTGGCGCGACGCTGACCGTCCAGCAGGACGGCTCCTACACATTCGATCCCAACGGCGGATATGATTCGCTCGGACTTGGCCAGAGCGCCATTGAGACGTTCACCTACATTGTCCAGGACGCCGAAGGGCTATCCAACAATGACGGGTCGGCAACCGATTCCGTGGCGACGCTGACGATCACGATCAACGGTGAAGCCGACTATGATTTTGCGGTTACCAAGGTTGTTGATACGGCGAACATCACGGGTCTGCCGGCGACGCTTGGCTACACGATCACGGTGACCAATACGGGCGATACCGGCATGACCGGTGTCAATCCGGTGGACACGCTGGTTCAGGATGGCACGCCGACCTCGATCACGCTCAGCGGTCCGACCGGCGACGGCGGCACGATCGGAACACTCGATGTCGGTGAGGTGTGGACCTATACGGGAAGCCACGTCGTTACCCAGGCGCAGATCGACAACGGCAACGACCTGGTCAACGGCGTCGTCGTCACGACGACCGAAATGGGCGCGACCAGCCGTAACGCCTCGGCGACAACGACCATTACCGCCACGGCGGCGATGACGATCTCCAAGGTTCCCGATGTGGCCAGCGTCAGCAATGTCGGCGATGTCATCACCTACACGATCACGCTGACCAATACGGGCGCGACGACAATCAGCGGACTTCTGGTCGCCGACCCGCTGCTGTCGGGATTGTCGTGCGTGCCCGGCGCCGGGGCCAATCCGAGCGACATGGCGCCTGGCGCGGTTACCACCTGTACCGGCACCTACACCACGGTGGTCGCCGACTTCGACGGCAATGGCGGTGGTGATGGCGACATCGACAATACCGCCACGGTTACCGGCACCGGCGCCGGCGGATCAGGCGCGATCAACGAGAACGACAGTGCGGCCGTCACGCTCAACATCAATGCCGACCTGACCGTTACCAAGACCGCCGATGACACCACCGACGTCATCCTCGGCCAGTTGATCACCTACACCTACACCGTCGAGAACACCGGCAACCAGACGATCACCAATGTCTCGCTGTCGGACGCGCATAACGGCTCCGGCCCGGCGCCGGTGCCAACCAATGAAACGCTGACAACCGATGTCGCACCGCTGCTGGATTCCACCGACGGCGGCATCAACGGCACCTGGGACACGATCGCCCCCGGCGACATCGTCACGTTCACCGCAACCTACACCGTAACCCAAAACGACCTGGACACACTGCAATGAGACCGGCTGACAAACGATACCTGCCAACTCGATCGAGCCGGAGCCGGCTCGGAGCGAAGATCACGTTTGAGTGCCTGTTCGGTCGAACAGTACTGCCTGCCGATGATACGGCGGCCGCGTTGCCGGGAATGCTTCCCGACAAGCCGCCCGGTGGCAAAACCAAGTCTAGTCGCAATCAGAAATGCAAGAAAATGAACACTAATTACGGGGCCGAAACAATGAAGTGGGGAAACGAAAAAACCTACGAAATCGCCAAGGAAATTTTCATCAAAACCAAAAGGAGCCTGGTTATGAAGATGAAGAGGGACAATCGAAGAAGGATACCAAGAACCGGGGCGTTATGGCGGCTACTGGTCGCCGTTCCGGCTGCCCTAATGCTGGCATTGGCGCAGGTCGCGCCTGCCTGGGCGACAATCGACAACACCGTTACGGTCACCGGCTCGTCGCCAAGCGGCACAAACGACGTGACCGACAACGCGACGGAAAATGTTGACGTCGTTGATGCGTTACCGGCTCTGACCGTGACCAAGGTCGCCGATACTGCCGGTCCCGTCGCTGCCGGCACGACGATTACCTACACCTATACGGCAACCAACTCGGGCAATCAGACATTGACCGCGGTCAGCATGGCTGATCCGCATGACGCCAGCGCTGCAAACTCGCTATCGACAATTGCGTTCGTAGCTTCGCCGTTGACCGATGTGGCGCCGCTGCTGGATTCCACAGATGCCGGTGGTGACGATGTCTGGGATACGCTTGCGCCTGGTGACACGATTACCTGGCAGGCTACATATGTCGTTGCCGTTGCCGATATCTCGACGCAGGTTGGCGGCGATGGAACGATCGACAACACGGCGACAGGTAGCGCGCTCGATCCGCTGTCGGCGGCTGTCAATGGGACCAGCCCGGCGGTATCCATACCGGTTGATGCGGTTAGCGCGTCGCTGCTGATGGCCAAGGCTGCCGATGATACGACTGACGTCATTCTCGGCCAGTTGATCACCTACACCTACACGATCACCAATGACGGTAATGTGCCGATCACCGCGATTTCGCTGGCGGATGTGCACAACGGTAGTGGTCCAGGACCGGCGCCCGACGCCGACGCCGCGACGCTTACCGACAACGGTACACCGGGTGATTCCACCAATCCATCGGGTGGTGATGGTCAGTGGGATACCTTGGCACCGGGTGATGTGCTGACGGTGACCGCCACCTACACGGTGACCCAGTCCGACATCGACAATCTGCAGTAAACTTGTCGATGTTCCCGGACTTCCCAATGGGCCCGGTATCTGTCGGGCCGCCGCTTAGTCGGTTGTGTGCTGAATTGGCACCCTGCCGGCGGCAATGCGCGCATGGATTCGGAGGCTTTGGCCACCGGAAGTCGGGCGCGTACGGGAACGTGTCCGGGCCATCTGCTTTCCGCCTTTTCCAAGGCTCCTGCGAGGAGGTGGAAACGGCATGATGGCAATGCGCTGGATACGGGCAAGGCAAAAGACCGGGACGCGGAGACGCAAGTCGCCGTGGACGGTTCTGCTTGCCTTGCTCCTGTCTCTGGCGCAACTTCAATACGCGTTTGCCACCATCGACAATACGGTTGTGGCAACCGGCTCGCATGGCGGGATCCCGGTAAATTCCAATCCCGCAACCGTGAATGTCGACGTTCAGGACCTGGCTCCGGCCCTGAGCGTCGACAAGCGGGCGACCACGCCCACCTATGTCAATGCCGGGGACATACTGACGTTTGATATCGACGTCACCAACACCGGCAATACGACGATCACTGCGATCAACGTTTCCGATCCGGACGCCGATACGCTGAGCTGCCCGGGTGGCGGCGCCGTCATACCGACATTGGCCCCAACCCAAACGGTGACATGTACGGCAACAATGACTGTCATTCCCGCTGACGTCGTTGCTGGATCGATCACCAATACGACATCGGTTACAGGAACGGATCCGGCCAGTAATCCGGTAGGGCCCGTAACAGATACGGAAACCGTGTTCCGTACGGCGGCTGATCTTGTCACCATCAAATCACTGGCGTCCGGCAATCCGACACCAGGCGAGGGCGATACCGTTACCTTCCGAATTGACGTGACCAACAATGGTCCGGAGCAGGCGACAGGCGTTGAGCTTACAGATCTGCTACCGGCGGGCCTGACCCATGTGTCGGATACAGGCGGCGGTCTCTACAATTCCGGAACAGGTGTCTGGAATGTCGGCACGATCCCGACCGGCGTCACCGTCTCTCTGGATATTACCGCGACAGTGGATGCAGGAACGGCGGGGCAGACGATTACAAACACGGTCGCGGTAACCGGACTGAACGAAGTTGACACAAATCCGGTGGGTGATGATCTCACAGAAACGATCGTCATTTCTTCGGCTGACCTGGTGACGGTCAAAACGCTTCTGACCGGCGGTACGCTGTTTGATGGAGATACCGTGCAATTCCTGATCACCGTGACCAATAATGGTCCCGATGATGCCACAAATATCAGCCTGACCGATGTACTGCCGGCCGGACTGACCGCGTCGGGCGCTATTGCAACAGTTAGCCAGGGTTCGTTCGATCAGCCAACCGGCGTTTGGACGGTTGGCACGATTGCCAATGGCGCAAATGCGACGTTGACGCTCGAGGCGACCATAGATGCCGGTCAGGGTGGCAACACGATCACCAATACGACGACGGCGGCGGTGAGTGCAGATATCGGCGATACCACAACGGTGGGCGATGTGCTCGACGCCTCGGTTACGGTCGGCCTTCCGGTAATCGATGCGGTTGATGACGGGATTACGGGAATTGATGGTTTGACCGGTGCAACCGGCGTATTGAACATCTTTCCGAATGACACGATCAACTCCAATCCGTTTGCGGTCGCTGATGTCAATCTGACAAACCTGACGCCCGGTGGGCCGCTCACGCTCAATCCTGACGGTTCCGTCGACGTTGCGCCGGCAACCCCGGCGGGTGTGCACACGATAACCTACGAGATCTGCGTCGCCGCCTATCCGGCGATTTGTGACACGGCGGTGGTCTCGGTGACCGTCGCATTGCCGGTCATTGACGCGGTAGACGATTCTACACCGGCGGTTGCCGATGGCGTTGCGGGAACAGCCGATTATCTGAACGTGTTCGACAACGATACGCTGAACGGCGTCCTGTTCCTGCCGGCTGCCGTCACGCTTACGGAGCTGGCTCAGGGTCCTGGCAGCTTCCTTGTCCTGCAGCCGGACGGGACGATTGACGTCCCGCCAGGGACGCCGGCAGGCACCTACACGCTCGACTACCAGATCTGTGATGTCGTCAATCCCGCAGTATGCGATACGGCGCGCGCCACAGTAGTCGTCGATCTGCCGGCCAGCATTTCCGGATATGTCTACCGCGATGACAATGGCAACGGCGTTTTCGATGTCGGTTCTGATACGCCGCAAGGTGGATTCACGGTTGAGCTGATCACTGGCGGTATCGTGATTGCATCGGTTGTAACGGCTCCGGACGGCTCCTACACCATACCGTCGATACCGGCTGGGCCCGGCTATCGGCTGGTGTTCCGCGACGGCGGAGGAAATATCGTTGGCGGTATCTCCAACATCAGTTTGGCGCCCGGCGACAATCTCATTGATCAGAACCTGGCTATCGATCCGTCGGGCGTGGTTTATGATGCGCTTTCCCGTCTGCCGGTCGCCGGGGCGGTTGTGACGATTACCGACGGCACCGGGACCCCACTCCCCGGTGCCTGCCTCGTCGATCCGACCCGCCAGGGACAGGTCACGGCGGCAGATGGCGGATACAGATTCGATATCATTCCCGGTGCCGACCCTGCCTGTCCGGTAGGCGAAACACGTTATCAGATCGTCGTCGCGCCTCCTGCCGGCTTCCTGCCGGGGGTTTCAACCATTCTGCCGCCAATGGTCGGTGACGCAGAGATCACCGCTTGCACCTTTGATGCGGTTCCCGGCGGTGCCTGCCAGACCTCAAACAGCCCAAATCCGCCGCCTCCGGGCACACCCGCGCTCTACGCGCTGTCGATCTTGCTGGAGGCGGGTGATCCCAACTTCATTCACAACCATATTCCGATCGACCCGGTTCCCAACACAACCAACATCACGCTGACCAAGGTCGCCGACAGGCGTGTGGTCCGGCGCGGCGAACGGGTGGGCTACACGATCGAGATCGCCAATCAGGATCCCAATGTCCACGCCAATCTGACACTGGTGGATATCATTCCAGCAGGATTCCGGTTTGTCCCCGGTTCGGCCACGATAGACGGTGTTGCGGCCACTCCAACCGAATCAGGCGCCCGGCTCGATTTCACCGGAATCAATCTCGGGCCGAATCAAACCATCGTCGTGATGATCATGCTCGACGCGCTCAGCACTGCCGGACCGGGTAAATACATCAATCGAGCCCGTCTGTTCGATGCCGGTGGCAATTTGCTGGCACCTGAGGCTACTGCGACGGTGGAAATCCAGCTCGAGCCGGTATTCGATTGTTCCGATGTCATCGGGCGGGTGTTCGATGACGAAAACCGCAACGGCTATATCGATGATGGCGAACCGGGCCTTCCGGGTGTCAGACTTGCTACGGTCAACGGGCTTTTGATCACTACCGACAGACATGGTCGCTTCCATGTCGCATGTGCTGAGATCCCGGACCGGACGATCGGCTCCAACTTCATCCTGAAGTTGGATACGCGAACATTACCAACAGGTTACAGAATGACGACGGAGAATCCCCGGGTTGTCCGTTTGACTGCCGGCAAGACCGTCAAGATGAATTTCGGTGCTGCGACCGGCCGTGTGGTCAGGCTCGACATCAATGGTGGAGCATTCGAAAACGGTACCGCAAACCTGAAGCAAAAGTGGCTCGCGGGAATCGACCAGTTGATCGAAGTTTTGCGCAAGGAGCACTCGGTTCTTCGGCTGACATATCGGGCCGCACGGGGTGAAGGTGCGTTGGCCCGCGAAAGGGTTAATGCAATCATTGCGTTAGTCAGGGATCGGTGGGACTCGTTTAACGAGAGCTATCCCCTTGAAATTGAAAGCGAAATTTTGAAATAAACTTCAACCAGACGTAATTTATTCATATCTAATTAACCATAAACATTAAAGACTCGGACTCGTTTTGAACAAGCGGGTTCTAATTTGTCGTGGGCGGATAAATCGAGGGGCTATCCCCGCGCGGGCCGGGGGATTCTGTCTGGCCGGCTTGTCGCAAGCACAAGAACTGTGCTTGCGGCCGCTCTTTCCTCATTTTTGCTGCTGACCGCACCGACCGGGAGTACGACTCCGGGGGAAACTCAATCCGAGTTTTCAATTTCTGTTTCCGATGATGCACACCGAAAGTCCGATCGAGGCAACGTCGCCGAGCCTGCATATCGGGATACATCGGATGCGCCCGCCGATCCGGCCTACCCGCAAAACGAGGCCCCTACGAGCCGTTCACCTGAGCCACTGCCCGCGAACGCTACCCGCCTTCAAGGCCACATGCCTTTGTTCGCCGAAATCGCAACACCGTTCTTGAGTCCGTCAGAGACCGGCGAAGCCGCAGCGGTTCCCGCATCGTCCGGGGGTTGGCCGTTGCTCGCCGAGGCGGGGCCGATTGAATTGCCGCCTGCCAAAGTGAAAATGATCAAACAGGCTGTGTTGTCGGAAGGTCATCAGGCTGTTTCGAATGCGAAATCGGATCTTGTTGTGGGCAGCATTCGCTCAAAAGCCAGTGTCGAGGCGAGCAGACGAAGGATATCCGGCAAGGCCAGTAAATCAACCGGTATCGGCAAACGCCGACAGGCGCGCAAGTCGGCGCGACTGATCACCGGGTCCATTCCAATCAGGAGCGCTGAAGCCGATACAGCCGATATCGATCCGGAAATCATGTTTTCCATCAGTGTCGATGGCGAGCGGGTTGCCGGCACGCAGGCTCCCGTCGACAACAGTCGGGTAACCGACAAGGCACTTGAAGCGATGGACATTCAGGTCAAGTTCGACGGACTTGAGGTTGAACCGGCTTTGAATGTCTCGACACTTCCCGTACGCCGCAGCTATCGGGCGGGCGAACGGGTGAGTTTCCTTGCGACCGCCAACTATCCGGCTTTCATCAATCGGGCCGAAATCTGGATAACCGCGCAAGACGAAAAACATCGCGGTCGCGCGGCGACGATCATTCCGGTCGACATCAACGGCACCGCCTTCTGGAAGATGCCGGCTGACGGACCGGCAGATTATGAGTATGTGCTTCGTGTCTACGATATCGATGGCCGGTTCGATGAAACCGCACCGCTCACGCTTTCGCGTACCGTGCGATTTACTGACGGCCATGAACGCCTTGGCGCTGCGATTGCACCGGGGCTCGGCGAAGACAGAACCGCCAAGCGGAACATTCCCGTCCATGGAGGCGCCGTGACGGTATATGGCCGCGATGTGCCGCCCGGATACGATGTGCTCATCATGGGTGAAACAGTACCCGTTGACCGGGAGAATGCATTCGTAATCCAACGAATTCTGCCGGCTGGCGATCATGGTGTCGATGTGGTTGTCGATGGCGGTGACGCCGGCGGCGTTCAATTCGAGCGGTCCGTCAATATCCCGGCTAATGACTGGTTCTACGTCGCATTGGCTGACGTGACGGTCGGTTACCGTGACGGAGATGCAGGTATTGAAACCGTCAGACCCGGCGAATTCGGCGATGTCTATACCAAGGGTAGGTTGGCCTTCTATTTGAAAGGCAAGATCAAGGGCAAAACGCTTCTCACCGCGGCTGCTGACACGGGAGAGGGTGAACTAGGCAGTATTTTCAAGGGTTTTGACGAGAAATCGTCGCGAGACCTGCTGCGGAGACTTGATCCGGACGACTTTTATCCCGTCTACGGAGACGATTCCACGACGATCGAGGATGCTCCTACCAGGGGTAAATTCTATGTCAGGCTGGAACGCGGCGACAGCCATGTCATGTGGGGTAACTACAAAACGACCATATCCGGGACCGAGTTGATGCGCTCGGATAGGGCGCTTTACGGTGCCAGCGGCGCTTACCGCTCACCCGATACGACCTCGTTCGGCGAGCGTCGCACCGAAATCATCGCCTATGCCGCACAACCGGGCACATTGCCGCAACGCGATGTTTTCCGCGGCACCGGCGGCTCTGCCTATTTCCTCAAATACCAGGACATAACGGCAGGTTCCGAGACGGTGACGGTAGAAGTCCGTGACAGGACGACTGGTGCAATCATCGAGCGCCAGCGTCTGCAGTACGGCAAGGACTATGAGCTGGATGCGATACAGGGCGTCATCATCCTGTCGAAGCCATTGTCGTCGATCACCGGTGGTTCCGACCCGGTGCGCGGCGGGGCATTGGACGGACAAGAGCTGTATCTCATCGTCCAGTATGAATTCACGCCGGCAGCCGGTGACGTAGACGGGTATGTCTACGGCGGACGGGCGCAGCACTGGCTGGGTGAACATGTGCGGATCGGTGTCACCGGAATGAGCGAAAAGACCGGCACGGCAGATCAAGTGGCCTATGGTGCGGACCTGCATCTGCGCATGTCCGACAACACCTATTTTGAGGCCGAGATAGCAGTCTCCGACGGTCCCGGATTTTCAACCGCGTTTTCCACCGATGGCGGCCTGTCGATCAGCGACACACCGGTGGCCGGTGTGAGAGGTGTCGCGGCCAAGGCGTGGAGGCTGCGGGCACACGCCTCGCTGGCCGAGATTTCAAATGACCGGTTCACCGGATCAATCGGTGGCTATTACGAAAAGAAGGACGCCGGATTTGCCACCTTGGCCGAGCAGGTGAGCATCGAACAGCGAATCTGGGGTGCGCATCTGGAAGTTGATCTGACCGAGCGTACATCGGTAAAATTCGCCTATGACGACTTCCGCGACGCCAATGGCAAACAGAGTCGCCTCGGATCGGCCGCGGTAACGGTGCAATTCAACGAGCGTTGGAAGCTGGCCGTGGGCGTCGAGCATGCCAAATATGCCAATCCGGGGACCACCAAGATCGGATACAATGGCGAACGGACCGATCTAGGTGCGCGCATTGAGTTTCGACCGAATGAAGACCGTATGTTCTACATGTTTGGTCAGGGTACGCTCGACCGGTCAGGTGATATTCGTCGAAACGATCGCGCAGGCGTCGGTGCCGAGTTCAAATTGACCGAGAAAGTTGGCGTTACCGGTGAAGTTTCCTACGGAACGACCGGTGTTGGCGCACGCGCCACGGTGACGTACGACCCGACTGCTGATGACCACTACTATTTGGGATATGAACTCAATCCGGACCGCGCGCTGACCGATACCGGAACCTATGCTCTGGTTGGTGACGATCATGGCACGCTGATTGTCGGGGCGAAGCGCAAGCTCGATGAAACGCTGTCTGCCTATGCGGAAAACAATTTCGACATATTTGGCCGCCGCCGTTCGCTCACCCAAACCTATGGCGTGGTCTATACGCCGGATGCGATCTGGACGGTCAACGGCGGCATCGAAATGGCCCGCGTCAGCGACAGCAGTATCGATCCGGATACCGGACTCGAGCGTAGCGATTTCGACCGCAAGGCTTTCTCGCTAACAGTTTCATACAATGACGAGGAGGCGGGAATTGCAGGCCGCCTACGCGGCGAAGCGCGCATCGAGGATTCCCAGGACGGTAGCCGCGATCGCAACACCTGGCTGTTTGCGGCCGGCCTCGAGTGGCGGACAAGTGAGAATTGGCGCCTGATCAGCAAAATCGATGCGGTTTTGTCTGATGGCGGCGGATCGTTCAATGACGGCAATTATATTGAGGCGTCGCTGGGTTATGCCTACCGTCCTGTCGACAATGACCGTTTGAACGCCTTGTTCAAGTACACCTACCTTCATGATCTTCCGGGTCCGAGCCAGGTCAATGTTTCCGGCGATCTGCTGGGTCCGGCGCAGCGCAGCCACATCCTGTCGCTGGATGCGACATTCGATGTTCGCCCATGGTTGTCAATCGGAGCGAAATACGGCCTGCGCGTCGGCGAAACCCGCGCTCGGGGCGCTGCCAATTGGGAACAGTCGATCGCGCATCTGGGCATTGTGCGGGCGGATTTCCATATCGTGAAAAACTGGGATGCACTGCTTGAGGCGCGCGTGATGCACATTCCTGGACAGGATACGACCGAATTCGGTGCGCTCGCCGCTATCTACCGCCACATCGGCGATAATTTCAAAATCGGCGTGGGTTATAATTTCGGCCGGTTCTCTGACGATCTTCGGGATGTGACGCTCGATGATCAGGGCATATTTGTGAACATTATCGGCAAGTTCTAGATCGTCCCATTTCCCCATTTGATCCGTCGTCCGCTGCGTGCAATGCTGAAAAGCGAATAGCGAAAACCTATCGGAACAAACATGCGTGAAGCTGACCTTTTATGTGACGATTTTGACGGATACGCCGTTTTGACATTGAACCGGCCCGACCGGCTGAACGCGTTCACGACGGAACTGCATGGCGCATTACGCGAGGCGCTGGATAGGCTTGAGGCTGATGAGGAATGTCGCGTCATCGTGTTGACGGGTGCGGGACGTGGTTTTTGCGCCGGTCAGGACCTGGCGGACCGTGATCCGTCCCTTTCCTCGGAACGTCCGGATCTGGGTCAGACACTGGAAACGCACTACAATCCACTTATCCGCCGGCTGCGGGCCATGGACAAGGTGGTTATTTCTGCTGTTAACGGTGTGGCCGCAGGCGCCGGCGCCAACATCGCATTGGCAGCGGATATTGTCATCGCGGCGAAATCGGCGAAGTTCATTCAGGCATTCTCCAAGATCGGCCTGATTCCGGATGCGGGCGGGACCTACTGGCTGACACGGCATCTTGGCGAGGCGCGGGCCAAAGCGCTGGCGCTGACTGCGCACCCGCTTTCTGCGGAGGATGCCGCCAATTGGGGCCTTATCTGGCGGGCGGTGGATGACGATGCGCTGATGGACGAGGTGCATCAATTGGCCCGGCAACTCGCCGATGGACCGTCCCGTGCTTTCGCTTTGACCAAAAAGGCAATTCATGCTGCCTCAGCCAACGCGCTCGACGAACAACTGCAGCTTGAACGAACCCTGCAGCGCGAAGCGGGCTTTTCAGACGACTACAAAGAAGGCGTGGCGGCATTCCTGGAGAAGCGACCGGCCAACTACCGCGGTGGGAGACAGTAGTTCGTTGGGTCCTAGCCGCTTACCTTGTCATTGAAGTTACTGAAGAATTTCCCGGCGAGCTTCTTTGAGGTGGATTGGACCAACCGGCTGCCAAGCTGGGCCATCTTGCCGCCCACATCCGCCTTGGCGGAATATGTGAGAACTGTTGCGCCCGGACCGTCTTCGGTCAGTGTGACGTCTGCTCCGCCCTTTGCAAATCCGGCCACACCACCCTTGCCTTCGCCGGCAATGGTGTAGGAGTGGGGTGGATTGAGGTTTTGCAGTTCCACCTGACCGGCAAATTTGGCCTTGATCGGCCCAATTTTGAGCAAAACGGTTGCAGCCATTTCGGTCGGGGATTTCATCTCCAGAGATTCGCAGCCGGGAATACAATCTTTCAAGACCGCGGGATCATTGAGCGCTTCCCAGACTTGCTGGATCGGCGCTTCGATCCGTTCCTTGCCATCCATGTTCACGGCCATTGTTTATCCCTCGCATGCTGCTTCGAGCTATGTTCCGGTTACATCAGAGCCAATTGTCTGTCCACCGTACTTGCGGCGGGAGATGGCTTGCCATATCCATTCGCTGAAGCAAGTGAGATATATGATGAACGCCAAGAAGCCTACTAAACTCAGATCACAGTCCTGGTTTGATGATCCCGATGATCCGGGGATGACCGCCCTCTACATCGAACGCTATTTGAACTTCGGGCTCACCCGTGAGGAATTGCAATCCGGCAAGCCGATCATCGGTATCGCGCAAACCGGATCGGATCTTTCCCCATGCAACCGGCACCACATCGAATTGGCAAAGCGCGTACGCGAAGGCATTGCCTCTGCGGGTGGAGTGGCGTTCGAGTTTCCGGTTCATCCAATCCAGGAAACCGGCAAGCGTCCGACCGCATCCCTTGATCGAAATCTCGCCTATCTCGGGCTGGTCGAGACGCTCTATGGATATCCGCTCGATGGTGTTGTCCTGACAATCGGCTGCGACAAGACAACGCCGGCCTTGCTGATGGCTGCGGCAACAGTGAATATCCCAGCTATCGCTCTCTCGGTCGGTCCGATGTTGAACGGATGGCATGAGGGTAAACGTTCCGGATCCGGAACAATGGTTTGGGAATCAAGGGAACTGCTTGCCACAGGCGAAATCGACTATGAAGAGTTCATGGAGAGAGTTTCGTCATCCGCTCCGTCTGTCGGCTATTGCAACACGATGGGTACGGCGACGACGATGAACTCGCTGGCCGAAGCGCTGGGCATGCAGTTGCCGGGTTCGGCCGCCATCCCCGCACCGTACCGCGAGCGTGGCCAGATGGCTTATGCCACTGGGCGCCGGATCGTCGACATGGTGCACGAGGATCTCAAACCCTCCGATATCATGACCAGACAGGCATTCGAAAACGCCATCGTTGTCAACTCTGCGATCGGCGGCTCGACCAATGCGCCGATCCATCTCAATGCGATTGCGCGCCATCTCGGTATTGAGTTGAATAATGACGATTGGCAAGCCATCGGTCACAAAGTGCCGCTTCTGGTCAATCTCCAGCCGGCGGGTGAATATCTCGGTGAGGATTACTGCAGGGCGGGCGGTGTGCCTGCGGTGATTGGCGAGTTGCTGAAAAACGAGCTGTTGCCTCATCCGGGTGCGATTACAGCCAATGGTCTGACAATGGCGGAAAACTGTCGCAATGCATCGATCGCTACTCCGGATGTCATTCGCAGTGTTGAAAACGCATTGGTTGATGAGGCCGGATTTATCAATCTAAAGGGCAACCTGTTTGATAGCGCGATCATGAAGACCAGCGTGATTTCCGACGAGTTTCGCGGTCGCTATTTGTCAAACCCCGACGATCCGATGGCATTCGAAGGCAAAGCAATAGTCTTTGACGGGCCGGAAGATTATCACGCGCGCATTGACGATCCGTCGCTTGGTTTGGATGAACACGCGATGTTGTTTATGCGTGGCGCCGGTCCGGTCGGCTATCCCGGTGCTGCCGAAGTGGTCAACATGCAGCCACCGGACTATCTGATCAAGAAAGGTGTCACGTCGCTGCCCTGTATTGGCGATGGCCGGCAATCGGGCACATCGGGATCGCCTTCGATCCTCAATGCTTCGCCGGAAGCGGCAGTCGGCGGCGGGCTTGCCCTGCTGCAAAGCGGTGACCGCGTCAGGATCGATCTGAAGGAATGCACGGCCAACATTCTCATCTCGGAAGATGAGTTGGAATCGCGTCGAGCCGAATTGGAGAAGAAGGGCGGGTATGAATATCCGGATCACCAGACGCCGTGGCAGGAAATTCAACGGGCATGGTAGCGCAATTGTCCGAAGGAATGGTGTTGAAACCGGCGGTTAAGTACCAAAGAGTGGTGCAGACCAAGGGATTGCCGCGGAACAATCACTGAATCGGATATGTTTTAAGCCAGATTCGCTCTAATATGGACGCTACCAGCCCATATGCTCTTTTGGTAATTGGATTTGGTCAAACATTGCGCGAACCTGGTCGTCCAGATCTTTTGAGATGTGACGGGGATAGAGGTTTTCCAGAATCCGCCGTTTTTCCGCGATCGCGCGCAGGACGATGTCCGGCTTTCCGTTTTCGGCCCATTCCTTGGGGCTCGATCTGTCACCAAGTGCGGGATAGACGTATTCCGTCTGCATCAATTTGAGCGTCTGTTCATGACCGAGATAGTGCCCCGGCCCGTTTTGGCAGACATCGGCAATCGTGTCGATCGACAGCGATTCTTCGGTTACCTCCACGCCCCGCACACAACGTAGACATTGGCCAAGGAGATCGTTGTCGATGATCAGGCTTTCCAGGCAGAATCCCATCAGCGAACCGTGCATACCTGCCGATTCGTAGACAAGGTTCAGTCCCGAAAGACCGGCCATGACATTGGAGATGCCTTTTTCGTAACCGGCCTGAACATCCGGCAGTTTGGCATCCGCCATTCCTGAAGCCGATCCGCCCGGCAGGCCGTAATATTGTGCCATCTGCGCGCAGGCCGCCGTCAAGAGCGCCTGTTCACCGGAGCCTCCGGACATCGCCCCGGTTCGCAAATCGGAGACAAACGGCCAGGTTCCGAAAATCGCCGGATGTCCGGGTTTCAATGCGTTCACGTAAACCAGGCCGGCGAGAACCTCTGCAACGGCCTGAACCACGGCACCGGCTATGGCGGCCGGCGCCGTTGCGCCGGCCTGACCCGCCGAAAGCAATAGAACCGGCATGCCTCCTTCCACGCAGGCCTCGAGTACACCACAGGCGTCCTCGGCGAATTTCATGGGCGGGACTACGAAGCAGTTTGAATTCGATACAAAGGGCCGGGCGCGAAAATTCTCCTCACCGCCGGCGATCATGTAGCAGAGTTTTAGTGCGGCATCGACATTCTCGCGCACGGTGAAACTGGTGCCGACATGTTTTGTGGTTCCGCTGAGCGCAGCGTAAAGTGTGTTCAGATCGAGTTCGGCCGGATCGACCAGATCGCGGGCTACCATCGGGCGCTGGAAAAAGTGAACATTGTCCAGTGTTTCAACGATGCGGGCCGCATCATAAATGTCCCTAAGCGTGGATTCGCGGTACTCTCGGTTCTCCACGTCAACCAAATGAACGGCTGCCCCAGCAGTCCCGAAATGAACCCGGCTTTTGCCGGGTTGCAGGTCGTGCTTGGGATCTTGCGCACAAAGCACGAAATCGCGGGCAGCGTTTTTAATCGTCGACAAAACCAGATTTCTGGGGAAGCGAAGGCGCTGATCCTCGCCGTAGATTGCGCCCAGCCGGGTGCAGGCCTCAACGCAGGACGGACTGGCATCGGCAAAACCGACCGTCTCCAGCACGGTCAAAACCGCTTCGTTGATACGGTCCTGATCGTCTGGTGTTAGTGGTTTGTAGGTACCGCCAGACAGTCCAGCCCGGACCGGTCGTACGCTCTCGGCCAGTGGTGCAGCCCGCATGGCGCGCCTGGCTTCGCGGCCGCCCGAGCGCCGTGCCTGCGAGTCTCTATCCTTTGCGCTGCGATGCATTGGCCCGTCCAAACTGGTGAAAATTGGAACAGATTTTTCACCGGAACCGCTTCATTCACGATGAGAAATGCGACGATGGATGGCGCAATAACGGCACTGCAAAGACGACTCGAGTGAATGCCGAACTGATTGGAATTAAATATTCAGCATCTACCCTATGCCGCAGGGGATAGTTCGCGGGCCGCCAGCGCAAGCTCTCGAATGCCTTTTTCAATGTTCTTGAGCGGTATGGATGATATGCCAAGTCGCATGTAATTTGCCGGCTTTGAATGACCGGCGAAAAAGATATTTCCCGGTTCGATGAGAACACTGTGTTTCTGGGCCTGGATAGCCAACGCGTTGGCATCGGCAGTCGGTGGCCCTTCGAGCCAAAGCGAAGTGCCTGTTTCGGAATGACCGGTGGACCATTGCGGCAAGTGATCGGCAACCGAATGTACGATTTGTTCGCGTCTTTCGCGAAATGCCGTTGCGAGTTTTCGCACCAGCGTATCGTGGTGGCCGAGCGAAAGGAATAGTGCGACGGCTCGCTGATTGTTGGCAGGGGGATGGCGGAGCACAAACCGGCGTAGTGATCGCAATTCCGATATCAGATCGGGTGGAGCGACGATGTATCCAACGCGAAGACCGGGCGCGAGCGTTTTTGACAGTGATCCAACATAAACAACCCTGCCCGAGTGATCGAGGCTTTTCAACGCCGGTTCGGGCGCATCATCTAAAAGTTGACTGTCATAGTCATCCTCGATGACGATCATGTCGTTTTCAGCGGCGTGATTGAGTAAATCTTTTCGCCGTTGGGCTGTCATCGAAACCATCGTCGGGCACTGGTGGCTTGGGGTAACAAATGCAAAGTCGCAGCCATCCGGCATGGAATCGACAACCAATCCCTGTTTGTCGATCGGCGTCGGCACGGTTTCGGCACCGGCAAGGCGGAAGATGCTACGCGCATCTGGATAGCCGGGATCCTCCATGGCAACGCGTGTGCCCTTTGCCATCAGCAAAGTAGCCAGCATGTAAAGGGCATTTTGTGCGCCAAGGGTAATCATGATCTCGTCAGGACTGGCAAAAATTCCCCTTTTGGGAAGCATCCGGGCTTGTATCTGCTCGACCAGTAAAGGATCGTCGCGCTCGAACATGTCGGACGCCCAATTGTTGATTTCGAGCACCGCCAACGCCATTCGGTTGCATTCGCGCCATTCCGTTGTCGGAAACAAGGAAGGATCGAATTGTCCATAGATGAACGGGAAGGAAGATTTCTGCCAGTTATGAGGCTTGTCCGGTTTCGGCAGGTCGCGAGCGCTTGAGATTGCGCGATTGCGCCAGTCAATCGAGCTGGATGTTCGGTGCTGGCCGGATGGCGGCTGATCTGGCGTTACCAACACATCAGGATTGACAAAATGGCCGCGTCTTTCGCGAGCGACCAGAAAGCCCTGATCGACGAGTTGCTGGAAGGCCAGCACCACTGTGCCGCGGGCAACACCAAGCTTTTTTGCCAATACCCGGCACGACGGCAGCGGCATTTTTGCTGAGATCTGACGATCGAGGATTGCCGCCACAATTGCCTGACGGATCTGGGCCTGCAACGTCTGACCAGATCCTGGCTGGATCGAGAACAGACCAGACCACATTGTGTTGCTGGTGCGTGAAGCCATGTATTGCGACCAAAATGCATGCAGTTGGTTTTAGTGTTTATAGATGTCAATGGCATTTGGTACAACAAGCTTGGTCCAATAGTCTGATTAGTGAGCCGATCAGTGAATCCGATTGGACGGACGTCCTCAGTACTCAACTGAAGGAAATGAAGATAGCAATGTATGCAATTTCAGATGGTTAACAAAGTGTGTACGCGGTTGTGACGCGGCGCACAGCGCTTTGTTGCTGCGCAGAGCATTCTCCATCCTGTGTTCAACAGCAATACCCGA
Organism: Rhizobiaceae bacterium; assembly: GCA_963669285.2. Taxonomy (GTDB): domain Bacteria; phylum Pseudomonadota; class Alphaproteobacteria; order Rhizobiales; family Rhizobiaceae; genus JAWKWH01. The sequence goes on from CAXXSI010000011.1 coordinate 335,858, forward strand.
AACGGAGAATGACCATGAAAAAGATTATCGCACTTGCACTGATCACCAGTTTTGTAGCCACAGGTACCGCGATGGCGCAGGTTGGCGCCGCCGCCGGCCAGGGAAGCCGCGGTGGTGGTGGCCCCGGCGGTCCTGGCGATGGTGGTCCGGACGCCAATGGCAGAGAAGCGATCCAGATTACCGTGCCGCAGAGGTACAAGCGTCCGCTGACCCCTCCGAAGTTCCCTGAGCTTTGCCGAAGTGGCGACGAAATGGTGGCTTCAGAAAACGATTGTAATCACTACAGCCGCTGATCCTTCGGTAAAGCCGACCTCCCGAAACACCGGTCCGTACCCTGCGGACCGGTGTTTTCACTGCGATTTTACCGGAACCGCAGACGTGGTAACGTCAAGACAGTTCGATTAGACGAGGGTCGCATATGGTTTCGCTAAAATCCTTTTCACTTTTTGAATCACTTAGCGATGCGCAAGACCAAAAGTGGTCATCCCAGTGCAATATTACCGAACATGGTGAGCATGAACTGGTGGTCGATTTCATGGACGAAAGTCATGACGTGCGCTTCATCATTAGCGGTAGAGTGCGCGTCATCCTTCGCTTTGCGACCGGTCAGGAGGCGATATTGGGCGAATTCGGCGATGGTCAGTTCTTCGGTGAACAGGCCGCGATCGACGGGCAGGCACGCTCAGCCAACATCACTGCGATGGTCTCGACCAAGCTTCTTTCGGTGCCGCGACAGGTATTTCTCGATATCATGCGCGACGCCCCGGATGTCGCTATAACACTGCTGCAAATCCTTTCTGCCCGCATTCGTGATCTCAACATGCGCGTGGCAGAACGTTCGTTCCTGAAAGCGAAGTACCGGCTTTACAGCGAATTGCTTCGTCTTTCACGACCACGACTGGGGCACGACGGACAGAGGATCATTTCGCCGCCGCCGGTGCAACAAGCCTTGGCGGAACGCATTGGCTGCAGCCGCGAAGCGGTTTCGCGAGAGATGGCGTCGCTCGACAGGGCGAGCGTGATCGAACGCGCGCGCGGTGGTGTGGTACTACGGGATGTCGACGAATTGTCAAAGCGCATTTCCGCAGGCTGGAGCGACACCGCTTAGAGCCGGTTTCCGTCGATGCTCTCAACATCCTCAACGGTAAAGGTTTCGACCTCCTCGTCGAAACCGTGAAGTTTGGTGTGGCCAACGGACTTCATCAACGTTGAAGTGGCGGCGGCAAATCCGGCTCCTGCAAGCAATGGAACGCCTTCGGTTTTGGTCGCCCCTTCAAGCCGGGCGGCGAGATTCACTGTGTCACCGATTGCGGTATAATCAATCCGACGCGCCGAGCCAAAATTACCCACCGAACAGACACCCGTTTCTAGACCTGCGCCGACCCTCAACGTGGGCAGATTCCTCGCTTTCAGTTCGGAGTTCGCACCTGCGATGCGTTCTATGATAGCTCGCGCTGCATGCAGCGCCCTGTCGGCATGATCGGTAACCTCCACCGGCGCATTCCATATTGCCAGCACCGCGTCGCCCATAAATTTGTCAATGGTCCCGTCCCGTTTCAGGATCTCATCAGTGGCGATGCCAAGAAAATGATTGACGATCGTGACGATTTCGCCGGCGGACAGTTTGTGTGTCATCGCAGTAAAGCCACGAATGTCCATGATCAGAACGGTTACTTCCCGCTTCTCGACCGCGATCATCGCTTCTGCGTCCGAAGCTGCGAGTTTTTTGACGATCGCTGGCGACAAAAACTGGGAAAACTGACGCGCCAGGTTTTGTCGCCGTTGCTCGGCAAACCGGTAATTGGCAAAGCCCGATGTCATTGCAACGAGGAGAAGACCGGCTGCGGGTTGCAGTCCTTCGTAGAGCATATTGCCAGCAGCAAAAGCTGAAAAACCAGCGATGAAGGGCGATACGATGATCAACAGCATGGCCGGGATGGACAACCACGGCCTTGCACTGATCATGCCACCGAAAACAATGACGAGAATTGTCCCGACGACGAACCATAGCCGCTCAATCCACCGCGCCTCGTCCGCTTCGCTAATGAAGTTACCGGTTAGCAGTTGCTCGATAACCATTGCGTGGACTTCGGCGCCAAGTCGGGCCACCTGTGCCGGAGTCGTGTGGTATTGGTCGAGACCAACAGCACTGACAGCGATGATAGCAATCGCGCCATCAAGTGCGGGCGTAAGTTCACCCCGCAGCAAGTTCGATGCAGATATCCTTTCGACGCTGCCATACCTCTCCCTCAGGTGGATCGTTCCGGCTTCGTTGAGTGGAACAATGTAGGATCCTAGCTTCAGCGCATCGAAACCACCTCCGCCCATACGCGCGGTAAATCCGGTTTCATTGACATGCAGACGCATCAACTCAAACGCAAATGAAGGCCACAACAATGGACCGTCAGCTTCGCCTTTCAGCCAAACAAGAGGCAATTGACGCAGGGTTCCGTCGCTGTCGGGCGTAGCACGTATGACGCCGAGGCCACTGGCGGTATCGTTGAACAGGGCGTTTGAAGCAACTATTCCACCGACCGCCGGTAAATCGTTGGGAACGTCCCCGACCAGTGACCAACCAGCCTTTGGTAATACCCGGCTGGTCGTAGGCACGACATCAGTGCTAACGGCGAGAACGCTGGGGGCATTTGACAGACTCGCTGCCAGCCGCCTGTCGCCCTGCGGCCCTGTCGGCGATTCATCGGGTTCTGGAAACAGAATATCGAGGCCGATGGCGCTTGCTCCGTTTGAGGCGACAGCATCCACCAAGTCGGCCATTTTCGAACGGTTCCAGGGCCAGCGACCCTGCTCCAGCAGGCTCTGATCATCGATCGTGACCAAAACCACCGGCGAAGTAATCGCCGGTGCCGGCCAGAGGGTCTGGTAGATGTCAAAGGTCTTGCCGCGAAGTCCGGAAAACTCTCGATCAAACAGGACATGGGCGCCAAGCAGCAAACCTGCCAGAACGGTTGCGCCAATCCAGACCCTGGGCAGCATTCGAAAACGGCTGGCTATTGCCGTCCCAGCGGTTCATACGGGAAATTCGGTTCGCGATGAGGATCGGCGTGTGGAATGGATCCGTCCCGCGAGGAGCACCGTTTCAATCGAAGTCCGGCTTTGGAAGCACAACCTGTTTCCGCATCAAGGCCTCTGCCCGGTCTGCCCGGAGTACCGGTTCCCGCAATCCGGTCCGTGCTGTCGAGAACCGCAAAGCGGTTTCGTCCACCTGGCCCGACCTGAAGTTCGCTTCCGTTGGAAATACAAGAGAATCCGGGCTTCGTGACGATCTTCTTGCGCCCGCGGAGAATGCAGGTCATTTGCCCAGCGCGCAGTATTCCTTCAGAAAGTTCCTTCTTTACCGATACTTCGATAATGCCGCCGCGTACGCCGAGTATCATGTGCGGAGTGCGAACATTCATGCGGCCGCGTTTGGATATCTGGCCGCCATAAAACCTGGTCAATCCGCTGTTTGCCCGGATCGTCGACCGTCCGCGTCGCGTCGCGGGATCGTAGACAAATTCATCGATTATCAAGCTGGCATTCGGACCAATCTTGGCGCTGGATTCGTCGTCGAACACAATCATGCCGAGACCGGTAGCGTTGCTTTTCAGGCGGTCCCGCAGATAAATCTCCGCACCAATACCCAGTTTCGGTCCGTTTAGCCGTTTTACCACCGTCTGAAATGCGGTCATCTTGCCGACCGGTTTGGCCAGTGTGGGCGCACTTGCTGCCAAGATAATAGCGGCGGCTAACATCAATCGATTGATCGTTGTTCTCATAGTCTTGCTCCTCAGTAGAGCGACACGGTGTAGCTGAGCGACGCGTCGAACTGGGTTTGATTTCGCCTGGGCAGGTTCTCGTACTGGATATCGCGGTAACCAAGCTCAAAATCGACGCGGCTGTGGTCATCAATCTGGAAATTATGATTCCAGTACGCCCGCCAGTAGTGTGCGAAATACGGGCGAGCGGGCCCGAGGACCAAATTGGGTATTTGGCTGTAGCCGTAGGCGAAGCCTACATTTTGGGTCCAAATGGGACCATCTTCAAACGCCCAAACCTGCCCTGCGTAGGTGATTTCACCCTCGTAGAGCCGGCCAACCTCTCCAAAACCTTCCATCCGGTCGGTGTAGCCACGACCGGCTATGCCAATCGTATGGCTTCCGACAATCCGCTTTGTGGCGCCAGCCTCGAAGCTGAACCGGTGATCCTCAAACAGGATGGGCGTGGAATTGCCCAGCCAGGCGTATGCGGCTTCGGCGTAAACAAAACTGTTTGCTGTCGGCAATGCTGTCACACGGACTGAAGCACCGTAAGAGTTGCGGTAAAAAGGAGGTTCAAACTCTTCCCGTTCGGCGAAGACTGAAACCTGACCGCGCAGGGTTGGTATGAGTTCCGTCGGCAGTCCGACATCCAGCGTTGCACCTCCGCGCCAATGCGGCGCCGTATAAAGACCGCCAATGCCATCAAAGTTAAAGTCAGCAAATCTGCGGCTGGCGCTGACTTCACCAAATAGCAATAAAGCATTGTTTGTTGACGTTTCCAGATCAAAGCGCAATTGGCCAGCAGCGCGCCCAAATAGGGTGTAATCCGTTCTGTCGGCCCAGGGAGCTGTCGGTGAAAAATTGATAGATTGACTGCGAATGCCAACTGTCAGGTCGAGAAAACCGCTGATGCCGGAAAGCGCTCGATTGACCACCCCAAGCAGCTGCCTTGCGTCGCGTTCATCACGCTCGTCGAGCGTACCGATCTCAAGCGCGAATTCGAGATGGCGGGCGGCCAGTTCGCGCGAACCGACATGATGGTAGAGACGCGCGGCGATCAAGTGCGCTTTTGCATCGAGCGTATAGTCAATCAGATGCTGCTCGATCGTGGATAGTGCCTGATCATACTGCCCGGCTTCAACGGCAACGCGGATGAAGGTCGACAGAGCTGAGGTGTCCCCGGGATTTCCCACCCGCTCGGCAAAGGCGTTTTGGTAGTTGGTTCCGAACAATTGTGCTGCCGCCGGACCGGATGTGCCAGTGAGCAGCAGAATGGACAGCGCGGCGAGTGTCATACGCATCTGCGTTACTTCCGATTCGGTCCCCGAAACAAATAACCAGTAATTCCTAATGTCTTGCAGCATCGCGGCATTGGCGGTCAAGTCCGGGTAGGGGCAGATTAGTTGCCCTGCGGCGACACCTGACAATAATTTATGTGCGGTTTTGGTCATGTCGGTATTTAATCTTGGCAGGACGAAATCGGGTGTGACGAGCAGCACAGTATGATCACATGATCCGAATTAGGGTCTTCTGGAGCGTCGCAATCAAGCGGCCGCCAATGACAGGAGAGAAAACCATGAGATCCGCATTGATCAAGAATACGGCTGTTGCCGTTATCACCGTTGCCGCCATGCTTGGTGTATCCGTACAGTCTTCGTCGGCCTTGCCGCTCGATACACAGTCACTGAAATCCGCAAACACCGCACCTGCCGTCCAGACAGTTGGCTGGACGACCAAACAGAAACAGGCCGCTGGCTGGGGTTTGGCAGCAGGTGTCCTGACCGGTGTGATCGTTTCCGGCGCTATCAACAAAAAGAAGAAAAAGGACGCGATGAAACTGCATATCGCTTATTGCGCCGGCAAGTTCCAGACCTACAATCCCAACACCAACATGTATATGTCGCATTCCGGACCGAAATATTGCAGTTCACCGTATCTTTGATCTCCAGGGAACGGCGTACGCACTTGCGCCCGGACCAAAAAAAACGGGGTGTCCTGGATGCCCCGTTTTTTATTGCTTCATTGCCAGTCAGGCGTTTGCCGAAGCGGTTGCCCGTCCGGCCATGACCACAATCAGATTGGCTCGATATTCGGCCGTGGCATGGATATCCGCCATAAGGTCTGCCGACGGTACTGAAACTCCTTCGAGCGCTGATGCATCGAAGTTTTTTGCCAAGGCGGTCTCGACAGGCTTTGAACGGAATACGCCGTCGTCACCAGCGCCGGTAACCGCAGCACGAATACCGTCCTTGCCTTTTGCCACGAACACGCCGGTCATGGCATAGCGCGATGCCGGATTGGGAAACTTGGCATAACCCGACTTGACCGGCGCGGTGAACGAAATCGCGGTGATCACCTCGTCATCCCTCAGGGCCGTTTCAAATAGGCCCTTGAAGAACTTGTCCGCCGAAATCTCGCGCTTATTGGTCTTGATTGTCGCGCCAAGTGCGACCATTGCCGCCGGATAGTCGGCTGCCGGGTCATTGTTGGCGACAGAGCCGCCGATCGTTCCCATGTGGCGGACATGCGGGTCGCCGATGTGAGCCGCCAAGTGACAGATTGCCGGGCAAACCTTTGCCAATTTGGCGTTGCCGGCAACCTCGGCATGGGTCGTGCCGGCGCCGATCGTGACATTCTTGCCGGAGACCTTGATCCCTTTCATATCGCCAATGTGGCTCAGATCGATGAGATCGCTTGGTGCGGCAAGCCGGCTTTTCATTGCGGGAACCAAAGTCTGGCCGCCTGCCAGGAATTTCGGATCGTCGCATTTCTTTGCCGATTTTACTGCGTCCGATACGGAGGCAGCCCTGGTGTAATTGACTGAATACATTCGTTTTCTCCTCCGTTGCTCAGTTTGCGGCCTGAATCGCCGCCCAAACGGCTTGCGGCGTGGCCGGCATGGCAAGGTTGTTGTTGCCGATGGCATCGGTAATCGCATTGATCACCGCAGGTGGCGAGCCAATGGCGCCGGCTTCACCGCAGCCCTTGATGCCAAGTGGGTTGGACGGGCAGGCTGTTTCCGTGGTCGACACGTCGAAGGAAGGCAGATCATCCGCACGCGGCATGGTGTAGTCCATATAGCTTGCGGTGATCAGCTCACCATTTGCGTCATAGTGCGCGCCTTCGAGCAGCGCCTGACCAATGCCCTGGGCGATGCCGCCGTGCACCTGGCCTTCGACAATCATCGGATTGATGATCTTGCCGAAATCATCGGCTGCAACAAACTGCACGATGTCGGTGGTGCCGGTTTCCGGATCGATTTCGACCTCGCAGATGTAGCAACCGGCCGGGAAGGTGAAGTTTGTCGGATCGTAGAAAGCGCTTTCCTTCAATCCGGGCTCCATGCCCTCCGGTATGTTGTGAGCCGTATATGCCGACAGGCAAACCTCGAACCATTGTAGCGATTTGTCAGTACCCGCCACTTTGACTTCGCCGTTCTCGATGACGATGTCCTTGTCATCAGCCTCGAGCAGATGGGCGGCGATCTTTTTCGCCTTGGCCTCGACCTTGTCGAGCGCCTTGACGACCGCCGACATTCCGACCGCGCCGGAGCGGGAACCGTAGGTGCCCATGCCCATCTGCACTTTGTCGGTATCGCCGTGGACGATTGAGACACTGTCCATCGGGACGCCGAAACGATCGGCGACCAATTGGGCAAATGTCGTTTCATGTCCCTGGCCGTGGCTATGGGAGCCGGTCAGGACCTCGATGGTGCCGACGCCATTGACCCGGACTTCAGCTGATTCCCAAAGCCCGACGCCGGCGCCCAGCGAACCGACCGCAGCCGACGGAGCGATACCACAAGCTTCGATGTAGCAAGACATGCCTATACCGCGCAGCTTGCCTTTCTTGGCGGCGGCTGCGCGTCGCTTTTCAAAACCGTCGTATTTCGATGCTTTCATCGCCGCGTCGAGCGATGCCTGAAAGTCTCCGGCATCATATGCCATGATCACCGGTGTCTGATGCGGAAACTCGCGGATGAAGTTTTTCGACCGCAGTTCGGCTGGACTGACGCCGAGTTCGCGCGCCGCCGTCTCCATCGTCCGTTCAATCAGGTAGCAGGCCTCCGGTCGGCCGGCTCCGCGATATGCATCGACGGGCGCCGTGTTGGTATAGACCGTTCGCACATTACAGTGGATCGCCGGAATATCGTACTGCCCCGATAACAGCGTGGCATAAAGATAAGTTGGCACCGACGACGAGAACAACGACATATAGGCGCCTAGATTGGCGATCGTGTCAGCCTTCAACGCGGTGATCTTGTTGTCCTTGTCGAAGGCGATCTCGATGGTCGAAACATGGTCACGGCCATGCGCATCCGCCATGAAGCTCTCGGTGCGATCGGCCACCCACTTGACCGGAACACCGGAGCGCTTCGACGCCCACAGGCAAACAATCTCTTCGGGATAGATGTAAATCTTCGATCCGAAGCCTCCGCCGACATCCGGTGCAATAACACGCAGCTTGTTTTCCGGAGCGACATTGTAGAACGCGCTCATGACCAGACGCGCAACATGCGGATTCTGGCTGGTGGTCCAGCAGGTGTAGTGGTCTTCGGCCTTGTCGTAGTGACCGAGCGCTGCCCGCGGCTCCATTGCGTTGGGCACCAGCCGGTTGTTGGTGATGTCCATACGGGTGACGTGTGCCGCTTCGGCGATCGCCTTGTCGGCCGCGGCCTGATCGCCGATTTCCCAATCGTAAATCAGGTTGCCCTTGGCTTCGGGGTGAATCTGGGGTGCCCCCTTTTTCAGAGCGGATACCGCGTCGATAACAGCCTTTTTTTCCTTGTAGGTCACGTCCACGGCTTCAGCCGCATCGCGGGCCTGTGCCTTGGTGTCTGCGACCACGATGGCGACCGCGTCGCCGACATAGCGTACCGTCGAGGTGGCCATCGGTTCCCAGGCACCCATGTTCATCGGCGAACCGTCCTTCGACGTAATGGCCCAGCCGCAAATGAGATTGCCGATACCGTCGGCCTTAAGCTGCTTGCCGGTGAGTACGGCTATGACGCCGGGCATGGCCTCGGCCGCCTTGGTGTCGATCTTCCTGACGGAAGCGTGTGCATGAGGACTGCGGACAAAAGCCGCATGTTTCATGCCGGGAACCACCATGTCGTCGGTATACCGGCCACCACCGGTGATGAATCTCTTGTCTTCCTTTCGCGCCACCCGGGCGCCAATACCTTCCATACCCATTTGGGAATTTCCTCCGCAATTTGTTTGAGTGCTTTGTCAGCGTTGAGACTGTGACCGAGATAGCCGTCGCAGCTTTTGGCAACTGATCCGGTCAGGCAGCCTTTTTCGCTTTGCCCTTCTTGTTCATTTTTTTCGACGCGGCGAGGATCGCCTTGACGATGTTGTGATAGCCGGTGCAGCGGCAGATATTGCCTTCCAGTTCGGCCCTGACAGTTGCCTCGTCCAAGCCTTCGGGATGCCGGTTAATCATGTCCGTTGCGGCCATGATCATGCCTGGTGTGCAGAATCCGCACTGCAGCCCGTGGTTTTCCTTAAACGCTGCCTGGACGGGGTGCAGGTTGTCGCCTTCGGCCAATCCCTCGATCGTCAACACCTCCGCGCCGTCGGCCTGGGCGGCGAGCATGGTGCAGGATTTGACAGCCTTGCCGTCGACATGCACGACGCAGGATCCGCACTGGGATGTGTCACACCCGACGTGGGTTCCAGTCAGACCCAGCCCCTCACGCAGGAAATGCACCAGGAGCGTCCGGTCCTCGACCGATCCGGAAACTTTGCGGCCATTCACGACCATGGAAATATCAGACATTAAACCTCCTCCATCGGCGGTACTTATGAAAATGGGCCACCTTTGCGGGGATGCCCTTTTGCCGAAACAGGAAGATTAGCCTAGCAGCGTGAATAGTCCAGTCGGCGCGAGGAGAAATTTGTTTGGGCTCGCTAATGCCGCAATGACAGTGAACGATTAGCCCGAGCGGATTCAATGCCGATCACTATATATGCCGCACAACAGGCCGCCGGAGCGGCAGGAAATTGTGACGCGCTTGGTGGAATTGTTGACGGCGGACTGCTTGAAATGGCGGAGCAATACCGTTATCACGCCGAAATCCGCTGGCAAAAGTGCCGCGGTCTGTGCCGCTTTAGCTCAGTTGGTAGAGCACATCATTCGTAATGATGGGGTCACGTGTTCGAGTCACGTAAGCGGCACCATCAATATTGTTAATCCATTGATAATTATATATAAATTCATCTATCGAAAATGACATCCACCTTTCAGCCCACCTTTTTTTGTGTGCAGTGGCGTGCGGTTATGTGGTGCGGTGAGCGGTTTTCGGTGTGTTAGAATTGATGGATGAAGCAGCCAGATAGCGGCGATCGATTGCCTGGTAGCCGACCGATTCCCCGGTTTGGTGACCAAACATCAAAACCAGCCGCCGTCGTCAAACTTGATGGCAAGCAATCCACTCCTGCCAAAAAACAAGGTGGCGGGCGATCTGGCGCCGCGACGACAATGAGCGTCGATGCCGATCAAGATGCTGACTCTTACGAGGCCTATCCCCTCTCGGTCGATGACATCCGGGCGCAGCTTTTTGCGCTTGGCATTTCGAAGTCGAAGGATTCTATCCAGCGCTATTGCCGTGAGGGCCGGCTTGATTGCGTCAAGCTTGGCTTGTTTCGTCGCTACTATGTGACTGAGGCGTCCGTCGATGCGTTGGTTGATTTACTTGTCAACGATGCAGAGGCATGCAGCTTCATGCAGGTGCATGAAGGTGAAACAAGCGGCAAATCTGAGCCGTTGCGGCTGCATGTACCTGCATCAGTTAAAAATATCGCTCAACCTAGTGACCTAGATGCAGCTGCATCGACCGGCATGCAGGCGGATACAGGTGCAGGCAGCATCACGCCGCTGCGTGAATCCCAAAAGGGGAAGACTGACGATCAGCCACTTGAACCAGAAGAGGCGATTACACCACCTGATCCTGGCATGGTTGATTTTTTGAAGGATCAGCTGCGGGTCAAGGACGAGCAGATCAGGGTGAAGGACGAGCAGATTGCGGGCATGTTGGAACGTGATCGTGAGACCAATATCTTGATCCGTGGCTTGCAGGATCGCATTGGCGAGGCATTTGGGCTGCTGGTTGGTGGCAAGAACCAAAGCCGTGATCATGGGAGCGATGGCGGACGCTATAAGATCTAGGGTCCAATCTAACATATCCTGATGTGGAGAACCGTTGCGGGCGGAGACTGCGGCAATGGGGTATAATTGTTTGCATGGGGGTGCGTCATGCTGACGGATTCAAATCATTGGGCAATGCGATCGCCGATCGCAATATTGTGTTGCGTGGCGCTGACGCATTGTCTCAGTCGGGTTTTACCCAGGTACCAAATGCGGTGCTCAAATCGCCAAAACTGTCGCCGGGCGCAAAGCTGACTTACGCGATGTTGCTGTCTTATGCCTGGGAAAACGAGTTCTGCTTTCCCGGCCAGGAAACATTGGCCAAAGACATGGGCACGGGTCTTAGAAGCGTGTCTCGATATGTCCGCGAATTGGAGGCCGAAGATTTTTTGACCATCCACAAACGGGGGCAGGGAAGGGTCAACATCTATGAGCTGAACCTGACGGTAAAGAAAAAACGCGGCTGATCCAGACATGCCAAATTGGCGTGTCTAGGCACGCCACATTGGCGTTTCCAGAAGTGCCAAATTGGCTGCCTAATAATACGAAGGTGAACAATATTGAGGGATTAATACCCAGTAGGATTTTTAAAAAAAGCAATTTGGACTGAAGGTTGAGCATTCACGGCGCTCGTGTTTTCCACACCCACCGTCAGTCAACTTCAACTTGAGTCGATCAAGACTGGTCAAGACGAGGGATCGGAGTCATCATTGCCGCGCTCTGGGCACTTGTCTCAACCCGGAGCATCCGGATGCTCCCAACACAGGAGTTATCCGGATGAAACGGATGTTATCGAAGAAGCAGTTGCGGGCGTTGGTTTTGTATTCGCTTCAACACATTGCCAGGCTGGAGAAGGCAGGCAAATTCCCCAAGCGGGTAAAGCTGGGCCAGAACCGTGTCGGCTGGATTGAGGAAGAAGTGCTGGACTGGCTCCAGCAACGCATCGACGAGCGATAGCCGTCCTCGGGACGCTCCTTTAACAGGAGCGGGTGGCCTGCCTGGAAAGGCGGGCCACTCATTTCTTGTGGTAAAATTGTTCGATGGAGGTTCAAGACATTACTATCGAACCTGTGGTGTCTCAGTCCACGGCAACAGTTGAGGAAATAATGACGCACTTCAACAACGCGGGTGTCGATCATTTTGTGTTGCAAACGGTGATTCGATCTCTGCCGACAATCGAGTGGTAGATTTAAACTCATCGCCACGAATCTGCTTCTCATCGCAGGTGCTGTCGTGAATTTGAATTGCCTTTACATCTAAAACCTGTGGGTTTGCTGGCTGTTTTGGTTCAATCCGCAGTCATTGCATTGACAGCTGTCAATTTGCTGCCGACGATTGATTGTCTCTAACTTGCGGGGAGGGGAGGCAATGCGGACTTACACGACTGCACGTACGCTCTTCTCATTTGTTGAGTTCATTAGTTGGGTGGCAGTTGTTGTCGGTATCATCGGCGCAATTGCAGCTTTTACGGTTGCCTCTGATTCAGGCTTCCGACAATTGCGACATATCACCGGCATGATGGCGGCGGCTCCATTCGTTGCGTTTAGCTTGCTGGGCCTTCTCGGTGTTGTGCTTGTCCAATTGGGTCGCGCTGAAGTGGATACTGCGGCGATGACCGGCCAACTGCTGGATTTATCGAAAAAGCAGACAAAGATCATGGCGGCATCCTATTTGGGCCGTGAGCGATCGCCTGCAGCACCAAGCGCTTCCGCCTTCGCCGCCGGCGAAGCAATTGACTGGCCTGATCCGGACGACGACAAAAAACCCAGCGATCAGGCAACGAGCGAGGTGTCGGATCCGGTTGAGATGGCTGAGCCAATCATTCGTGAATCAACAGACCGTTTCACTGAAGACAAGCCGGTGCCTCACAGTGTGACCGACTGGCCGACTTTCGACGGGTCCGTTTCCATCAGACAAACACGATCCAAGCCAGTTGAAGCAGATCCTGACCTGCATCGGCCTCCACCGTCGCCGTTGTCTGGTAATCCTTCCGTTGTCTGGCCAATGCCGCCACCGTCGGAAGAAACGCCCACGCCCATTCCGTCGGCTGACATCGAAATCGAGATCAGCAATGAAGAGTTCGAAGTGATGTTGCGCGAAACCGATCGCGGTTGATTTGCGCAAATGAACGGAGAAATTCCATGCAGATGACCGGCAATTTAATGATGGGATTTGGTGGCCTGTTAGGCCTCATCGGCTTCGTAATGATCTGGGTTCCGTTCCTGGGACTGTTCTGTCTGATAACCGGCTTTGGCCTTTTTATCGGTGGTCAGTTTGTCAAACGCAAAGGCCGACACCATGCGGTGTTACGAAAACAAGGTGGCAGCCTGTTTTGAGTTTTGTCACAATATATCCAGGCGAGTTTAGGCTCGACCAAAACGAGCTTAGTATCGACAGTGCGTGTCGCATCCTCCCAAGCATTGGCTGACACGTACTGGTCGACGCGCACTGAGCTGCAGTGGCTCAAGTGACTTGAAGCGGCCGTTTGAGGAGAGCGGACAAGAGCCTTTCCGCCCACATAGGCAATACCCATAGAGAATACCCAACCTCTATGGGTATTGCCTATGTGTATACGGCGGACGACATAGCAACACATTCCGTCACCAGTCGTCAGGGCTTAAGCCCATGACTTCACCCCGTCATCCTGTCGGACTGACGCCGCCACGCCCGGCTGCCACTTGACGGGCAGACCGATCGACGAGGTGAAGTCATGGCCATTTGGCCAGACGACTGGTGACGGGACAAAATGCCTCTTCCGGATGAACCGGACTGTTCTACTAAAACCAATTGTTTGAATTGATCTAAAAAACATCGAGAGGCTGGGTGGGAAGGGAAGAGACCTTTGGCGACTTTCCCGGACCCGGAAACAAACTGGTACAATCAAACCAGACTGTTCCTTGAAGACACATCCTCACATCAGTCCCACTTGCGACCACACAAGTTGCGGTCTGGTCTTTGGGGATGTGTCCTTATGGAACTGCCAAACGAACACCGCTTTCAACATCGCTACATGCTCGGCAAGACCGGGACGGGAAAGTCGACCTTATTGCGGGCGATGATGCTTGATGACATCGCCCGCGGCGACGGGCTTTTCTATTGCGATCCACATGGCGAGGATGCCGACCGTCTCATCGAACACATTCCGTCGACCCGACGGTCGGATGTGATCCTGTTTGATCCGTCCGACAATGAGAACGTCACACCAATTAATCTGCTGGCCGATGTCGAACCCGAATGGCGCGCTTTTGTCGCCTCATCGATGGTCGATACGTTCAAAAGTATCTGGGGCTATGACAATCTGGCGACCCCGGTGCTTGATCAGTATTTGCACAACACGATCGCCGCATTGCTCTGCGTGCCCGGGTCGACGCTGATGGATATCCGCTTCATGCTGACCAATGAACGGTTCCAAAAATGGGTTACCAGGCGCGTGGTCGATCCAGCCATTCGGGCGTTTTGGCAACAAGATTTTGCCGCGCTAAGCGAGCGCGAGCGCCGCGAGACAACGCGCTCAACCTTAAACAAGATCGACGCGCTGATTACCGATCCGCGCATGCGCGGTGTCATTGGTTATCCCAAAAGCCTGATCAAGCTCGAAAAGGTTTTATCTGAGAGAACAATCCTGATTGCAAAATTGCCACAAGGCCGGCTCGGCCTGCAAAAAACAAAGATACTGGCAAGCCTGCTCATTGCTCGTCTGCACATGGCGGCGCTAGCTAGGCAGGACGATAAACCGTTCCATCTTTATCTGGATGAATGCCATCATCTTGCACCTGGCACGCTTTGCGAAATGCTCTCAGGCATTCGCAAGTTCCATATTAGTTTGACGCTGTGTCATCAGTATTTTGCTCAGTTAACACCACAGCTTCGCAGCGCCATTCTCGGTACGGTTGGCACAAAAATTATGTTCCGGGTTGGATTAGCCGATGCTGAGGCGCTGCGTTTTGAGTTCCCGATGAACCAGGTGGTCGTTTCGATTGCCGAAACGCCGATGCACTGTGCAGAAATTTTGAGCCCGACCAAGCGGTATCGATTGAAAGTAAGCGAAAACGAATTGGGACGTGCTGATCTGGAGACAGCGCGATGTATCTGTGCGTTTACCCGCCGGCATTACACGATCAAAAGGCAAAAGGTCGAACGTTATGTCGCACGAAGATTTGGGGAAGCCGGTCCCATGGGTCTTGACTCTAAGCCTGGGTTGAAAGCGCAATGGCGTAAGAGCGGGGAGGGGATTCGCGGTGCGTATCGCCATTCGACACGAGGAAGTTCACGAAGGTCGCATTTTTAGAAAGACCTTCCACGACGTCTGTGTCACTGTCGACTTTACCCATGAAGAACGCCAGATCATCACCCAGCGCAATCTCGGTGAGCATATCCTGCTCGACCGCTTGCCTGCTGGTGCCGACGGTGAGGACGATCCGGATTGGTACATACTAAAGGTAAAGCATCTGCTGGAACGCAAACCCGATCGGCATCGCACTGCCAATCCCCATGACGCCAAAGTCTATGAGGCTGACCTGCTTGCCAAGCTGCAGGAGATGAAGGCATGGCTTGAGGCCAATGCCGATCCCGGCGCTGACAGGATCGTTGAACTATGATCCGCTCACCCTACGATGTCACCGAAGGCGGGTTCCTCGCGATAATGATCCTGGTCGTCGTCGCGCTTGCCGGCGTGTTCATCACACCGATCGCCTTGGTCGGTATCCCAGCCTATTTTGCCTATCGGATTTATCGCGATAGCCCGACCCGCCACGAACGGCTTGCCAAAGAGCAGACGGACACACTGTTCAAAGCGATCCAGGAAGCCAATGTGGTTCTCGATGATGAAGAGATCGAGGACGTGTTGTTGGCGGAAGTACCAGCGGGTACGCCTAGGATAGTGCAAGAACAATTGATCGCCATTGGCCAAGATCTCTACCGCTCAGAAAACATCACCGCTGACATCCCGCCACCGCCACCGCTTCACAACACGGTCGAAGGCGCGCGCTACCGCGACATGATCTCGCGTACCGCTCAAGCCAGCATGGACCGCAATATGGCAATGTCTGCGTTAGCTACGATTGCCAAAACCCTGGGTGTGATCGCGCGCGAGGTGCCGGCGATGGAAGGCGAATTGCTGGTGCCAATCACGCAATTTTTAGAGCGGCCCAACAATATCGTCGAAGAACTCATCGCGCCCTTCTTTGCCGAAAACGACTACCAACACTTCAAGCAGTTGCGCGAGCGATTGGACGCCAATCTTGCAGACACCCATCGCACCAATCCAATCTGGCCCACCAATTACAAGGGTGAGGATGTTGCCCAAATCTATTTGAAGGGAACCGCGCTTTTAGATCTGTTTGCGATCAAAGCCCCCTTTGCCATTCCCGAACAGGTTCGCTTCGAGCACACTCACATTGTCGGTGGAACCGGTCACGGCAAAACCCAGACATTGCAATACCAGATCGTTCGCGATCTTGATGATGTTGCCAATGGCGACAAGACGGTCATCGTTATCGACAGCCAGGGCGAACTGATCGCCAATTTGCTGAAAGCACGGATCCTGCCACCAGATCGCATCGTCTTGATCGATCCCGAAGACATCGCCTATCCGGTCTGCCTCAACCTGTTCTCCGTCGGCCAGGAACGGCTGCAAGGCTATGGCGATCTCGAACGCGAGCGGCTAACCAATTCGATCATCGAACTCTATGACTTTGTCTTAGGCTCGTTGTTGTCGGCGGCGATGACTGCCAAGCAGAGCGTCGTCTTCCGCTATGTCACGAGGCTGCTATTCCAAATCCCTGGTGCGACCATCCACACTTTCCGCGAATTAATGGAGCCGGGTGGTTCGGAGAAATACCGCGAACATATCGACAAGCTCGACGGCACGGCGAGAAGCTTTTTTGCCAATGAGTTCGACACAAACGAGTTTGAACAAACCAAGCGTCAGGTGCTGCGCCGGCTCTATGCCGTTTTGGAGAACCGAACATTTGAGCGGATGTTCTCCTTCCCGCAGTCGAAGTTCGACATGTTCACCGAGATGAACGCCGGCAAACTCATTCTCATCAACACGGCCAAATCGCTGTTGAAAGAGGAGGGTACGACGATCTTTGGCCGTTTCTTCATTGCGCTGATCACACAGGCTGCCCAGGAACGGGCAACGATTGCGGCCTCAAAACGCACGCCGGTCATATGCTATGTCGATGAGGCGCACGAATATTTTGACGCCAACATCGCCATCATTCTGGCGCAGGCAAGAAAGTTCCGTGTCGCCATGGTGATGGCCCATCAGTATCTGGGTCAGCTCGATGCCAAACTGCAAGAAGCCTTTGAGGCCAACACATCGATCAAGATGGCGGGCGGCATCTCCATGCGTGACGCTCGCGTTATGGCCAACCAGTTCAATTGCGACCCCGACGAGTTATACCGTCAACCAAAGGGCATGTTTGTGACCTATGTTCGCGGCCTGACAAAAAAGGGCCTGCCGATCAGCTTCCCGTTCTTTGTTCTGGAAAATGCACCGCGGGCCAGCCGCGACGAACAGGATGAAGTTCGCGGCCTCAGCCGCAAACGCTACGCCGAACCGTTCAAGCAAAACGGAGCAAAAGATCCGGCCGGAAGGGAAGGGGAGACCGGCGAAGACGGAAGTAACGGAGAGAATGGTAACGGGTCAGCAGAAGATACAAACGCATCCAGGCAGAACGAAAGTGACGCAAAAGCGAAAGCGGGCAAGAAGAAACCAACCGATCGCGATGGCAATGATGAAGATCCAGATGATGATCCGACCGATCCAAAACCTTCCTGGTGAAGAAAAAACGTGATAATATCAATGGGTTATGAAGACTCTTGATACGCTCGGACGGGCCACATTCCATCACATAGATTATCGCCCGGGAACACGTCCGACGGCGCGTGAAACCCGCTGGCTAAAGTTTATCGAGCGTCACGGACCGCAAAGTTCGATCTATCTGCATGAACTAACCCGCGATACGCATCGCGATCGCGACACCTCGCTACGCCAAATGCAAAAGCTTCGCGCCGGCGGCTTCCTAACTTGCCCACGACAGCAGCGCGCCACCGAGCACGCCAACTTCAATCTCTACATCTATGATCTGACGCCAAAGGCTCGAGAGTGGCTTGAGCGCAACGCCCTTGATGAAAACACTGTCCGACCGACCGGTCACTGGGTGCATCAATATATGGTCAGCTGCATCACCAGCTCAATCGACATTGGTCTGCAACGCAAAGGACTAACCTACATTCCAGCGCACAAGATCCTCGAGCGCTCAGGCGCAACGCTGAGCGCCAAATTCGGCCGCAAGAAACTCACCCCCGACCAACTGTTCGGTATCGATTATGGCGGCCTCTACCGCTTCTTCTGCGTTGAAGCCGATCGCGGAACAGAGCCCAAAGACAGCAAATCCGCCCGTAAAAGCTATCGCAGCACAATCGAGGATTACGCCACCTTCATCGGCGACAAACACTACAAACAGCACTATGGCCTCACCGCCGGAATGCTACTCCTTTGCGTGTTCTCGTCAAAAGCCAACGAACGCCGCTTTCTCGACATTGTCGAAGAGATTCTCGGTCGTCGATCAGCCTACATCCTCACCCTAACAATACCGGGGTTCCATGGATACTTCCGGCCGCCGTGTGTGCTCGCAGAGTTGGTTGCCAGCAGATGGTCTAGAGCAAAGCACGCCGCGTTTGATTTGTGCGACACAGGTCAAGTTCGCTGATTGCCGAGGCAAAATACCTACTGCGAAGAAAACACTGGTACCGGCAGGAACAAAACAGCTCTTAACATCTTGCGGAATTTGAGAACAGCGGGGGGAGAACGGACTTTCGCTGCCTATTGATCGAATGACCGGAATGGGGCCGTATCCGGAATGACGGCTTCTGGCTTCAATTAGGTGATAGCGGACGCTCGTAGGCACAAAGCTCGTCGACGCTTCCGGCCCATACCTGCCATTCGCGCTGCCGCTGGTTGGTGCAGTGCAGCATCTTAAAAGCCGCCATTCGACCTTTGGTTCACCGATATGGGGTCAACAACGATCGGTGTGCGGACAAAGTGACTGATGCGAATTGGCTTGGATGTTCCAAATGCGGCAAAAGCGACGTCGACGCCAGTTGCCTACGACTCTCTGAGCAGAATTTTGCGAATTCGTGATCTGACGAACATTATCGGATTGTTTCAATCACCTTCGAACAGGGGAGGTCGGAATTTTGACTTTTCGCGAAGACCGTCCATCCGTGTGATTGCTGGATCGCACAATTTGCACAAGCCGCTAATTATCGATGAACCACAAAATGCGAGTGAAACGCATCTCATTTCGGCGGTTCCAGACCCATCTGTTGCAGCATGGAAGTGCACAACTCGGTCAGCGGATTGCCCAGCGAAAACAAGATTGAATAGTGCTGGTCGTAATCCGGCTTCAGATACACCAGCGGATTGCCGCGCTGCTTCAGCACCTCCATCATATCGTCGGTCTGGCGGATCCATTCACGCGTCTCTCGGCCACCGACTGCGAGCACGATCGGCAAGTCGTCGCGCGGCGGCAAAAAGCGTGGGCTCAACTGTCGGGCTTCTTCTGCATCGATCCGCAAATCCTCAGATCCCGGCACAAGCATGACCGGCTCCAGATCAAGCATGGCGCTGACCACGGTCAGGCCCTTGACCGCATCGACCGGCAGGCCGAGTTCATCCTGGAAATCGTCAGTGCCGAGCATCATGGTCAGATGCCCGCCGGCTGAATGGCCGGAAACAAAGATCCGATCGCGATCGCCATTGGCCTGTTCGGCGTTTTCCCAGACCCATTTCAACGCCGCACGCACCTGGCGAACAACTTCCGTCAACGGCACCTTTGGGCAAAGATCGTAATTGAGAAGGATAGATGCGCCGCCGGCATTGAGCACCGCCGGTGCTACCAGTGAATGGTCGAAGCTGTCGAGAAAACGCCAGAACCCACCATGCACAAATATATTGATCGGAGAACCGGGAGAAACAGCCGAAAACATGTCGAGCGTCTGCCCCGGCGTCGGACCGTACGGAACACGAAGCCTTCCTTTGTGTTTGCGGCGGACCAACTCGCTGGCGAGGTTCCAATGCGCTTTCCACACCGGGTGGTCGGGTACAGCGATACGCGGACTGTACTGGAATTCCAGTTCCTCGGGGGAGAGGTCCAGATAGGATTTTGACGGATCACTGGCCATGTTTCGATCTCCTTGTCTGTCAGACCTTTGCAGCCATGGCGCATATCTCGATTTTCCAATGCGGTTGCGCCAGCCCGGCAACGAAAACAAGTGCGGCCGCCGGCACCGGACCTTCATCTCCGAGCACTTTTCGGCGCCCTTCGCGATAGCCAGGCAGATCGTCGCGGCTGGTCATGTAGGTGCGTGTCTCTACGAGATCTTCCAGGTCCATACCGCCGGCACGCAGAACCGACTGGATGTTTCGAAACGCCTGCGCCGTCTGCGCGGCCATGTCTTCGGGCACCGTGCCGTCGACCTCAACCCCAACCTGACCGGCAACGATTAAGGTGCGAGCTTGCGCCGGAATCGCTACACCCTGGCTGTATCGTGAAAATGGCGGCGCCATCGTATCGGGATTGAAGCGCTCGATTGCTGACATCCAGTTTGTCCTTTCGTTTTGCTGTTACGCGGTCTTTGGCGGCTTAATCAACCATCGGGTCATTTTCTCTCAGGGAATATTTCTCTCCCAACAGTAATATTGATTGACTCGTCAACGGCCTGTTTCCTACCATGGCGAAACCGAGCGCCCGGGAGGCCGACATCGCCGACAGACAAAACAGACGCATCGTGCTGAAGTCGCGCCCGACCAATCTTGCCGGGCCAGGAAATTTCGAAACCGAACAGGTATCCCTGCCGAAAATCGCGGAAGGAAGCGCTCTGGTTGAAATCGAGATGGCGGCACTGTCGGCCTGGCAGGGCATGCGGACCAAAGATTTCAAAAACTTCATCCGACCGTTCGATATTGGCGAACTGATCAGTTGCGACACGTTTGGCAAGATTGTTGCGAGCCGCTGCGACGAACTGCCCGTTGGTGCTTCGGTCGTCGGGCGCCAGGGGTGGCAGGATTATGCGGTAGTGACACCCGCCGACGTTTCGGTCGTCGATCCAATTCATACGGCCGAAGAATGGTTGACGACGCTGTCTTCTCCCGGGCAGACGCCTTATCTTGCGTTCTCTCAGAAAGCAAAACCGATGCCGGGCGACACGCTTGTCGTCACTTCTGCGGCCGGGGCCGTCGGTTCGTACACGGTGCAACTCGGGCGATTGGCCGGCGCACGCGTCGTCGGCATCGCCGGCGGAGACGACAAAACGGATTTTGTGCGCAACGTGCTCCGCGCGGATGCCGCTGTCGATTATCGCGCGTCTGATTTTCGCGAGGCGCTCGCGGAGGCTTGTCCGAATGGTGTCGATCTCTATTTTGACCTGGTCGGCGGCGACACCGCGGATGCGGTACTGGAAAATCTCGCCAAGCGGGCGCAGGTGTTGCTTGTCGGCCGCGTCGCCGCCAACAACAGCCCAACCCCGGAATGGGATCCGGCCAACATGCGTCATGTGTGGTCGCAGGAAGCCACGATCCATGCGTTCAACCGCTACGCCTACAAAGATCTGTATCCATGGGTGATCGGCCGGCTGGGAGAGCTGCTGCGTTCTGGTGCACTCACAATGCACAACAATGTCGAGACCGGTCTCGAAGCGACACCAGCAACGCTCAATGCGATGCTGTCGGGCAAATATATCGGCAAGGTTCTGGTTCGCTTCGGAGATGAGAAGGGTATGCGGCTCTGACACGACGCTGACCTCCACTAGCGCATGATCAATGCCGGCAAGCTCAGCGGTATTGCCGGAATGAACATAACCAGAAATGTGACGATAACGATCACCAGGAAGAAGTATTTGCCGTGCTTCCACCATTCGCCCACCGATGTGTCCATCAACCGGCATACAAATAGTGTTTGAACACCGACCGGCGGGGTCAGATTAGCCAGCAGGATGATGAGACTGAAGGTGATGCCGAAATGGATCGGATCAATGCCGAGGCTGCGGGCTGCGGGCAGCATCAGTGGAAAAAAGATCAGCATGATCGGTACGGCCTCTATGAAGAAGCCCATGATGAAGAACAGAACGAAGTTGGCGACCATGAACTCGATTGCCGAGAACTGGCCTGCGACGAACCATTGTTCCACCGCGCTGGCCATGTTGAGCCTAACGATCAGTACGCCGAACACCGCCGCACCTGCGACCAGTAACAGATAGCTCATCGACCGCATCAGATTGTCGCCGAATGAGGTGGTCAGACGGCCAAGTGTAAAGTTGTTGCGATAGAGCAACGCTCCGATGATCAGCGCGAATACGATGCCTGCCGCACCCGCCTCGACCGGCGAGAATACGCCCATGCGCATGCCGCCGAGGATCAAAACCGGCACTGCCAATCCGGGTAACGCTTTGACAAACCCCCCTTTCATCGCATCGGTGGCTGTGCCAAGGGCATCGCCAACTGGAGAGCCGGATAATTCGCCTTCATAACGGCGTTGCAGAAATGCGGCGACGATCATCAATCCGATGGCGATCAGGACGCCCGGCAGGATGCCGGCGATCCAAAGCCTGAGTATTGAAATCTCACCGGCCAGCCCGAGTATAAGCAGCACATTGCTCGGTGGAATCAATGCGCCGATGAGGCCGGCGCAAGAAATTAGGCCCGCTAGATAGCCGCGCCCGTAGCCGATGCGCTCCATTTCGTCGCGAAACATGGCACTCAGCATTCCAGCTTCGGCAAGCGTGGAGCCAGTCATGCCGCCCATGAACAAGGAGGTAACGATCACCACTTGCGAAGTACCGCCTCGCACGCGCCTTCCGATCACCTCGCCAAACCAGATCATTCCGCGGCTGACACCGATGTCGGAAAGCAGTCCGCCGAGGATGATGAACAGTGGCAGGGCGATCCAGGCAAAGTTTCCCAACACGCCCAGCACCGCGATTGGTGCGCCGGACAACGGAATTCCGGCAACAAACAATCCGGCGACGCCGCCCAGGCCCATAGCGGCAACGAGCGGAACGCCCAGAAGTGCGAATGTGAACAGAACCGCAAAACCGGTCAGTGCTGCAAAAATGTCCATTAACGCAGCAACCGCAAAATATATTTACCGATCTTGGTCGCGAGCAGCAAAAGACCGCCCACGATGACGGCATAGTAGCCAACTTTGATCGACCAACCGAGCGCGGCATATTTTGAGAACAGCCGCGGCAGGATCGACCAGGTGCTCCAGACCAGAAATAGCACAAATCCGCTTACCGCGAGATCTTCGATCAACTCTCTCAGCCATGGTGGCAACCGAACCACCTGGACCTTGATATGCAGATCGTCTTCATCGATGGCAAACGCCGAGAGAAAGATCAGCCAGATCATGACGATGATGCAGAGTTCTTCGATCCAGACGATACCGAAGGCACCATCGAGGACAAAACGGTCGACGATATTGACCGTCAACAGCGCAATGATCAGCAAGATTGCCGGTACAAACAGGCCGTTTCTGATCAGTCGGCTGATTTGCCTTAAGCGTCGCGTCAGCAGGTAAGCCCCCAATCCAGGTCCAATCGATGGCCGGACCATGTTTCCTGGAAACCCCATCCGGCGTGGCGCCTGCCACGCCGGATGTCATTACAAACAGCAGATGCCTCCGCGATCAACTCACTGACCGAGATTGCCCGCCTCGCGCAGGCGCGAAAGCAGTTCTGGCGGGGTGTATTTGGCAACTTCGTCGTTGTTATACACACCCTCGCTGGCCTTCTGCCACATGGCCGCCTGTTCGGGCGTTAGATCGATGATCTCCGTGCCGCGTTTCTTGATCGCTTCGCGAAAAGCCATGTGCGCTTCCTGATCGACTTTCATCTCGTATTCAGCAGCTTCCTTACCGACCTCAAGCAGGATCTGACGCACGTCTTCCGGCAAGCTGTTCCACTTCTCTGCGGTCACCCACATCACTTGCGGCAGGTATTGGAAATTCACCATGGTGATCGACTTGGCGACCTCGTCAAATCCAACATTATGAATATGCGGGAGTGGAATTTGAACGCCCTCGAACATGCCTTGGCTGAAACCGGTAAACGTATCCGCCCACGGCACCGGAATGGGATTTGCTCCCCAAGCCTCATTGATGATGACGTCGAGCGGCGCCAAGCTGACACGCTGCTTGACATTCTTGATGTCCGCGGGAACTTCAAGCCGCACCGAACGCGTGGCTATGGCACGGGCGCCGCCATTGCTGGTCATGGCAAAGATGATCTTCAGACCGATCTCTTCTTCAACCTTGGCCTGTATTTCCTTACCCACGTCGCTGTGCATCATCATCTGCAGTTGTTGCGGGCCGACCGTCAAATCACCTGATACGATGAATGGAAGATTAACCCAATCGAAATGGCGGGTGAACACGCCAATGGTGGATGTTCCTGCTGCGGCCAGGTCGATCGAACCGGTCAGCAGCGCTTCGATGGCCTTTTCCTCCTGATAGAGACTGCCGGAATGATGAACCTCAATTTCGACACGCCCATTGGTGCGTTTCTTGACTTCCTCCGCAAAGAACAACACAGCCTTGCCTGACGAAATCTGCGGACTCGGATAGCCTGCATAAACAAGCTTTATCTCCTGTGCGGAAGCGGGCAGACAAAATGCTGCCAATGCTGCAAAGGCCAAGGCAACAAATGCTCGCCAGCCTCCCAATGATGTTATCGAAGTCATGTTTTTTCTCCTCCGTTTAACCTGTTGAATTTGGCCAACTCAACCCAAGTCGACGTACACTGAACCATGTAGAACCACCTGATTTGTTTCTTCGGCGGTTTGTGACTTCATCAGCTTTTCTGCCCCATCAAATCCCGTTTGCGTTGTTCGATTTTGCTGCGGAGCGGCGGAAAAATTTCCTGCGGATCGATTTGCACGCTCAGCAAAACCGGTTCGGTTGAACCGATCGCCCAGTCGATTGCGTCTTTGAGTTCGCTCTCATTGGCGACGTGACGGCTTGCCACGCCAAATCCTTCGGCAACCTTGGCAAAGTCGATGGCTGCAAGACGAACGAAATGATCGCTGCCATACATTGCCTCCGCCTGATGGCGCAGGATCCCCAGGGCGCCGTCGACAAAGACGATTGCCGCTATTGGCAAATTGTGTTCGCGGGCGACCGCCAGTTCGCCCATCGTGTGCACGTAACCGCCATCGCCGCTGATGCTGACAATATTAGCGCCGGGATTGCCGATCGACGCCCCAATCGCCGCCGGTAGGCTGAAACCCATGGCGTCGAACTCACAGGATTGTAACAGCCGGTCGGCATGGGTCACGTCGAGCTGGTCACAAACCCAGAGGCGGTGATTACCGATATCGGCCGACACAAAGGCTGAGGACGGCAACACACCATTGAGCGTCTGGAGTACCGTAGCCGCGCTCATACCGGCGGCAGGATCGTTAGCCGCCGCAAAGGGCTCCGGTTGCCGGTCATACCATGGGTTTTGCGGAGCCAGCCGTTCGGCAAGGGCTGCGATAAACCGGCCGGCGTCGGTCTGAACAGCCCGACTTACCGGGTAAACCAGATTGGGTTGAATTGCATCTATATCGGCCTGGATAATGTTGGCATCGCCAGAAAAAAGATCAGAGTTCCAGCCATAAGTCGTCTGTTCGCCCAGCGCGCACCCGATCACCAGCACCAGATCAGCGGAGCTGATTGCTTCCCGGGCCGTTTCGGTGCCGTAAAATCCCAACATGCCGACGCTGTTGGGATCGGCGTTCGGCATGCAGCCAATGCCTGATCGGCTGGTCGCGACCGGCGCACCCAGGCGGGCAGCGAGATCTTTCAAGGCGTCGGTTGCCCGGGCGCGAATGACGCCATGCCCGGCCAGGATGGCGGGTCGCTTGGATTGCTGTACGGCATCAACCACGACGTCGATGTCGGTCGTGGAAGGTTCTGGAGGCGCAAGCGGCACCGTCTTGATGTCGGCCATAAAGTCGACCGTGTCGATCTGTAGGGATTGCGGCAGATCGATATGAACAGGCCCCGGCCGCCCCGACTGGGCGATTTGCAGGCCGGTCGTGATCAGGTTGGGAATTTCGGTTGCCGACACCGCCTGAACCGATTTCTTGGTAATCGGCCTAAACAAGGCCTGATTGTCGCAATACTGCAGAATATTGCGATTGAGATAGCGGCGATCCACCTGTGCTGTCAGTATCAGCAGCGGTATGGAATCAGCCATCGCATTTGCTACGGGCGTAACAAGGTTCGTCGCACCCGGTCCGGGCGCACCGGAAAAAACCACCCCTACCTTGCCCGTCGACAGCGCGTAGCCCGATGCCATGTATCCGGCACCCAATTCGTGCCGCGCCGCCACAATGTCCGGTGATCCCAGCCTTCCCAATTCATTGTAGGTCGGCAGGAAATGGCCGCCGGCGACCGTGAATATGGTGTCGATATCGGCCGCCCGGATTGCCGCGGCGATGACATGGCTACCCTTTTTTGCATTCGCCTGTTCGAGCATTTTTCTCCCCTGAGTAATCCGCCCGGTTTTGCCTGGCGAACCTGCAAACCGCGATCCACCTTATTGTGTCGCGCCATTTGTCCCGCTGCGGCAACCTTATCTGCCTCCCCTACTGTCGTGGTACGAACAATCCCGAATAAAACTGCAGGGTAACTGAGCCGAAAAATGAACAGTCATCATATTTTGTCCGACAATCGAGGTGATGAAAACGCCTCTTTGTGCACATTCTGACGGTTAGAGTAGCGTCATTCCTTAGTTTTGTATACAATTGATCTCGAGCTAATTGCAGTCGATTTGTAACTTGTTGAAAATGTAGGATAAAAATTGTATCGCAATGATAGGAATGGAAAGCGCCGCGATTGAGAGCAAGAAATTGTCAAACAATCTGACCGAGTATCGAAACCTTGCGAGTGCCGGACGGGTGGTTTACCACTTGGCGGACATGACCGATCGGTGTTGGACTGCCGCCCCATTCCAGGTTGCTGCGCGAGGACCATGCAATTGACCGAACATTTGCTCAATCACCGCCCGGAATCGGCTCTCGGTTTGGACAACGTCGAGCGGTCACTTCGCGAACAGGCACAGTCGACGATACGTGAAGCCATATTAAGCGGTCGCTTCACCGCCGGGCAGAAACTTACTGAACGCCAATTGACTGAACTGACCGGATCAAGCCGCTCGATCCTGCGTGAAGCCCTTTCGCATCTCGAAGCAAGAGGGCTTCTTATCCGGCAGACGCATCGGGGTTTTACGGTTGCGAAACTCAATCCGAGGGCGATCTACGAGATTTTTGAACTGCGCGAGCCGGTCGAAACACTGGCGGCGGAATTGTTTACAGAGCGGGCCAGCGACCAGGAAGTGGCGGAAATCAAGGCCGCATTCGAGGCGCTGGAGCACAGCTTCGAAGCGGGCGATCTGCGCAAGATGAGAACCGCAAAGGAGTGGTTTTTCTCGGTCCTGTTTACAGGCTGCCGCAATACAGAGATCCGCAAAGCCCTGGAAAATGTTATCGACCGGATTTCATATCTGCGAATTCAGCTATTGAATGACTCAGAGCGGCGCAAACAGGCCTTGATCGAAATGGGACAGCTGGCGAATGCGCTGGTCGCGCGAGATCGAGATGCGGCCCGCAACGCAAGCATCGCCCATCTGGTGTCGGCGCGCCAAGCGTTGATCAAACAGCTCTCCAAGAGCAATTAGCCCGTTCGCCAATGGCTGGTGTCCATAGGCATCGGTTTGTCATTGAACGCAACGTGCTACGTCTGCAATCGGCTTCCTTCTTGGTTGGCCGACCGTGCTGGCGTATCCCATCAACGACATAGACCGAATGTCTAGAAGGGGCTGATTTTGATGAAAAAGTCGGCAATCTAATCTTGACGGTGATTTTGTAGAAGTCGATTTCAGATACGGCAGCTGTTCAAAATGCGATTCTAACTGAAGCTCGAATCTGAAACGAAAATCTAAATTTCGCGACCAAATTACAGCGGGTCGACTTTTTCATCAAAATCGGCTCTATCCAGCCCTCTGGCTATAATTTGCAATATGCTTTCGAAGGTCGGCATTGTGTTGATGGTGCGGAGTGGAGGGCTGGTTAGGAGAATGTGTAATGAACACTCCCAACCTTCCGATGGTTATCCGGCAGCTTCACGCTTGGAACAGAGGCCGAGTAATTGGGCAGAAGCGCCCTTTGATGCCAAAACACGTTTGGGCCATTCGTGTCCGATTGGAACTAGCTGAAAGCCATCGTGACCTAGCTCTGTTCAACATGGCGGTGGACAGCAAGCTTCGTGGATGTGACCTAGTCTGCTTGAAAGTACCGGAAGTCTACGCTGCTGGTCGGGTCAAAGAGCGCACTTCGATAATACAGAGCAAAACTGGTAAGCCTGTGCAATTTGAAATTACTGAAGGGACAAGAAAGTCACTTCGTGAATGGATAGGCCATCCAGGAATGACAGGTTGTGACTTTCTTTGGCCGAGCAGGTTTCATGCGCCTGACCATATTTCGACCAGACAGTATGCAAGGCTGGTGAAAGACTGGGTTGCATCGATTGGCCTGGAGCCTAGCGCATATGGCACACATTCGCTTCGAAGGACCAAGGCCGCACAGATCTACAAGAAAACTGGCAACTTGCGGGCGGTCCAGCTTCTTCTTGGCCATACCAAGATGGACAGCACAGTTAGATATCTGGGTGTCGAGTTGGAGGATGCGCTCGCAATCTCAGAAAGCGTCGAAATCTAGATTAGAACTCGGGCCGGCAGGTTCACTGCCGGCCCAAAGCATGCGTAATTGGGCTGACCCTGAACTGAGGTTGAGCTCCCGATAGGATCACAGGACGTCTGTGAACATGGGAGATTTCGAATGGAGTATTATGCTGG
Source organism: Rhizobiaceae bacterium (assembly GCA_963669285.2). Lineage (GTDB taxonomy): Bacteria > Pseudomonadota > Alphaproteobacteria > Rhizobiales > Rhizobiaceae > JAWKWH01. The sequence continues at coordinate 364,666 of CAXXSI010000011.1, forward strand.
CTTAGATGTATCGCTGCGATCCTGCGCAGTTTGCGTGGTCGACAACAAAGGCAAGGTCTTGTGTGAGCGAGAACTGCCTTGCGAGATTGAGGAGATTGCGGGATATCTGACCGCACTTCCCATTCTAATCGAGCGCATTGGCTTTGAATCCGGCACCTTAAGCCAGCATCTTTTCTACGGTTTGACAGCGGAAGGCTTCGATGTTGTCTGCATGGAAGCGCGGCAGGTGAGTGCCGCGCTGTCAGCGATGCGCAATAAGACGGATCGGAATGACGCCCGTGGAATTGCACAGATCTTGCGGACAGGTTGGTTCAGCCCGGTCCATATGAAAAGCCGGGAGGCACATGGCGTCAGAGCTCTTCTGAGCACGCGTAAGGCCTTGCTGAGCAAAACAATTGACCTGGCCAACGAAGTACGCGGTCTGCTGAAGATATTTGGCATACGGCTGCCCAAAACGGTGAAGCATGGCAGCTTTGACGGTGTTGTCCGGCCGATGATCGAGATGGACGAGGTTCTGGCTCATGCCATGCTGCCGCTGCTCGACGCCCGGCTGGTTTTGTATCAGCACTTTTTGGAACTCGATCGTCGGGTCAAACGCGTGGCCAGTCGGGATGAGGTGTGCATGCGCATGATGACCGTCCCCGGTGTTGGGCCAATTGCAGCTTTGACCTTCAAGGCTGCGGTCGATGATCCCGCGCGCTTCAAGCGGTCTCGCACCGTGGCTGCCCACTTTGGCTTGACGCCTCGAAGATACCAGTCTGGTGAGCACGACAACCCTGGCCGGATATCCAAAGCCGGGGATCGAGATGTCAGGGCGACGCTCTACGCTGCCGCCAATGCCTTGCTCATGCGAACAATGGCCGGGTCGCAGATCAAGTCTTGGGGTATGCGCCTTATGCGCAAAAAAGGACGTCGCCGCGCCGTAGTCGCAGTGGCTCGTAAACTGGCCGTCCTGCTTCACCGTATGTGGGCCGACGGCACGGAGTTCCGTTCAGAAAAGGTGGAGGGCATGGCATGATCTGACGACCAACACCAATCTGAATGGGATAGTCCTCACCGGACGAGGTTCGTGGGCAAAGCCGAAAATGTCTGCTGCGCAACGAGAAGCGCGTCTCAAAGCAAGGCTCCCCACTGCCAATCCGACACATGCGTGCAGCGGTGTCCCTCGTGGCATCAACAAGACTGCGAAGAGAAGCGTGACCCGGATGAGCGACAATGATCCCAAACAACCAAGGAAAACGAGCTTGACCCTAACGCCCAATTAGAGAAGCGGGCGTTCAAGGTCGCGTGCGATATTGCATCGCATCATGCGATAGCAGACATCAGCAAGCTCGATTTGCCTGAACGGACATGAACGACTGCTGAGCGGACTTAACGGACACGTTAGTTCGCGATCGATATCCGATCCACGACATGCACCTTTATAATGCCAACTCAAGTACAAACCTGCTCACCAACGATCACACAGAACCGTTTGTAAGTTAGATGGTGCCGAAATATTCGGCGCACCGGATTGGGGTTGAGCCGCGCGTTAGCCGCGGCTCAAGATTTCCTCTCCGAGAATAGCTATGATTTTTCCACCAGCATCGCTGGCCCAATTGACGGCGAGTTCCGACATCAGCGCGCTTGTCGTTGTCAGGTCCACCCCGGCCTTCTCCATCTTTCGGAACGCCATCTCATCGGTCAGCAACGTTGGTGAGCCTGATGCATCAACGACACCCGTCACGGCAAATCCTTCCGAAGCCGCGCTTATCGCTGGCGGCGCCAGGCAGACATCTGTGGTGATGCCGGCCATGATCAGGTGCTTGCGGCCGGTGTTTCGGCAAGCATCAGCAAACGCCGGATCGTCCCAGCAATTGACCACGCCAGGGCGTTTGATGCGATTGGCAAAGGCTTGCGGAGCAATGTTTTCAAGATCGGGCATCAGCGGCCCCTGCATCTGGTCTTCCATGCTTGAGGTGAAGACGATCGGTATGTTGAGTTCAACCGCGGTGCGCGCGAGGGCGCGCGTGTTGGCCTCAATGAGGTCTCGATCAACAGACTTCGCCCAGTTCATGGTTCCAACCTGATGGTCGATCAGCACCATCGCGGCATTTTGGGGTGTGACTTTCTCTGTCATGTCATTTCCTTTCATCATTGTTCGTCTTGAACATTTGCAAGATCAAAAATCAGCAGTTCGGCGCCTGCGATGGCCTTGATCGCCAGCCGGCCCGGTTCGACAAGACCAATCGCATCACCCCTGTGAAGCGTCTCACCCAGCAGCTCGGCGGCACCGTCAATCACGAAAAGATAAATCCCATTCGCCGAGTTCTGGGGCGTGAACTCGAACTGGCAATCTCGGTCGAACAGCCCATAGCTCAATCGGGCGTCCTGCCGAACGACGAGGCTTCCATCCGCTCCATTCGGCGAAAGGACCAGTTGTAGATTGTTGGTATAGTCGGCCGCATCGAGGTGCTGCTTGGCGTAGTTCGGTGCCAGGCCATTGCTGTGGGGCTTAAACCAGATCTGCAATGCCCTCATCGGTTCGATGGCGGAGTGATTGACTTCGTTGTGAACGATGCCAGTACCGGCAGATATGATCTGAATGCCCTTAGCCTTCAGGGTTCCATTGTGACTTTTTTCATTTTGATCAAGGTGATTGACTTCACCTTCAACGACGAAGGTGACGACTTCGACATCCTTGTGGGGATGATAACCAAATCCCTGCGCGCCGGGTGCCAAAACACCGTCATCGATAGTGACCAACGGGCCAAACCGGCGGCGATCCTTCGGCAAGTGCGGTTTGAACGAAAGATGTGCGGTCATGAAGCCGAAATCTTCAAACTTCCGGGTGTCCGACCGATGAAGGAATTTCATCGCAGCCATGGGGATATTCCACGATTATGTTGTTTCGTCTGAAACAGAGATAGGAAGACATACTGTTCTTGAAAATCGCCGATTTCGAAACTAATGTTCAAAATTATGAACGATAACTTTTACTCCAACGCCCGAGCTTTTGTGGCGACGATACGCGCAGGAACCATGACCGCAGCCGCGCATGAACTGAAAACCACCAAGTCGGGTGTCAGCCAGAAGGTTTCACATCTGGAAACAGATCTGGGATTGAAGCTCCTCGATCGATCAGGTCGATCAGTAAACGCCACAGCTGCCGGGCAACGGATATTCGATATTTGCGCACCGATGATTGATGCCGCATTGGAAGCTGAGGCGCGGCTGGGTGAAGGATTCGGCGAAACGCTTTCTGGTCGCGTCGCGATTTCGGGTCCCAACAGTTTCCTGACAAGCGTTATCATGCCGATCGTTGCCAAGTTCACGCCAGAACATCCCGATGTTCGCATCGAAATCAAGGCCAGCGACTGGAATGTCGATTTTGCTGCCGCCGATATCGATCTCGGATTTCGTATCGGTGAGACGCCAAAAGGCCGTTTCATCATGAAACGGCTGATGACGGCAAAACGTCAATTATGTGCAAGCGCTGATCTTCTCAAGCGGCATCCTGCAATCGACTGCCCATTGGGCCTTGCAGATGTGCCATGTGTCCTACGTCATCAAGAAGCCCGAAGCTGGAGGTTTATCGGGACCGGAAAGGTGTGGTGGAGACCATTGAGCCGCAGCGGGCACTCCTCACCGATACCATGGAATTATCGCAATCAGCCGCCGTTGCCGGACTCGGCGTAGCGATGCTTCCAAGCCTCAGCGCACAGCCCGATATCGACGCTGGAAAGTTGGTTTCAGTATTGCCTCAATGGAGCTCAGAGGCCGTCGACGTCACACTGCTGAGTCGTCCGAACAGCCTGCCAAAACCGCAAGTCGCAGCCATGCGTCGGTTTTTCATTGAACGGCTCGGTGAAGCAGCGCGCTAATCCTAATTTGCGAGAAAGCAGTCCCCATACAGACATCACCGTCATCAACCGGCAAACTATCCGCGCTAGTCAATTGGCGACAGCAACACAATGACTGGAGGGGGCTCACTGCTGCCGTTGGGCACGCGATTAGCGGCGAGCCTTGCTCAAAACATTCAAATGGCGGCTTCGAGCCCTTTTTGGAGAAATTCTTCAAGACAATATGTTCATGTTGCGACGCGAATTTTCGCGCCGCATTTGTTTGTTTGAAGGGCAGCAGCAATCACGTAGCCATCGAATTTGGTATGCACATCATGCCTCAAACCCGAACCCCCGTTTTATCGGGGTGACTTGCTCCTGCCTCATTAATGCTCAAATATTTCAATTCTCTCTGGGCTTGGGAGGATCTGTTGCGGGTTGTTCTCGCCGCCATCATAATTGCTGTTTCTGCGTCTTTGGCACATGCCGAGCGGCGCGTGGCGTTGGTGTTCGGCGCTGATCGCTACGAGACGATCCGCCCGCTTGCCAATGCGGTCAGCGATGCAAGGGCCGTTGAAGATGCGCTGGATGCGCTCGGCTTTGAAGTTTTCACCGAAGCCAATCGTGATTTGCGTCGCATGCGCCGTGCGCTGGCGGATTTTTCTGAAGACGCCAAAGGTGCCGATGTCGCCTTTGTGTTCTTTGCCGGACATGGCGTGGAGATTGCCGGTCAGAACATGTTGCTGCCGACCGATGCCAGCACGGCCTCTCTCGATGCTCTCCGGGAATCAAGTTTGCCTCTGGAAGAGCTGCGCGAAACAGTTTCGAAAGTGGCGAAGATCGGCCTGATCGTGCTCGATGCCTGCCGTGATGATCCATTCGCCATGGTCTCCGATCCGAAGGGCAGAGGCGTCAGCGCACTGAGACTGCCGAAGACGGTCAAGCCGGGTCTTGGTCGCATGGGCAAGGCTGAAAATGCCCTGTTCGCATTTTCGGCCGCCCCTGGTGAAACCGCGTCCGATGGCGAGGGTGCCAATTCGCCATTCACTGCCGCGCTGACAAAATATCTCGGCACCGAGGGGCTGGAGATCCGCTCGGTGCTGACCCTGGTGCAGCAGGAGGTCTACGACCGTTCGCGCGGCACACAACTGCCTTATGTGGAAAGCGGGCTTCCAAGCCTGTTCTTTGCCAGCCAATCCGCAGATGAATTGCCGGAGCGGCGAACGGCTGCTACTGGCGATGGCCGATGTCAGCCCGCAGATGCGACTTGATGTGGAGCGCATTGCAAGTGACGCACAAATGCCGCTGGCACCGCTCTATGGCGCGCTGATCGGTTCGGACATTGCAAACCTCAACCGCGAGGAGCGCGGCAACAAGCTGCGCGTGGCGGCTAAGGCCTTCACCAAGGTTCGCGATGAACTTCGTTCGCTACGTTCCGGTGACGAACGGGTTACCACATTGAGACGCGAGGCGGAAGCGCAGCTCTCGCTCGGTGCCTTCGATGCCGCCCGCGCAAAGTTGACTGAAGCCGCTGGTATCGACGCTACATCGGCGCGAAACGTTGAAAGCCAATCTGATCGAACGGCACGCTCTCTGAAGCGGTGACCCACTATCTCAACGGCGGTGCAGCACAAGCTGAACTTAAACATCGGCTCGCAATTGCAGATTACAAAATAGCCGCGGCCCTGTTCGAAGAAATCCAAGGCGATTTGGTCCCGCCCCAATCCCGTCAACAGCATCTTGGTGCGCTCGCAGCACTGGGCCGTATCAGCGTTACTATTGGCGATCTACCTGAAGCCGCAAATGCCTTCGAAGAACAGCTTGCCGTGTCACAGATCGCAACAGAGCGGTATCCGGACAATTTTGAAATGCAACTCGCATTAGCAGAGTCGCGCGACAACATCGGCGATGTTCTGTTTGAGCAAGGCCGGATCGCAGATGCGCTTGATCAATACCGTGCCGGCCATGCGGTTCGGGAGAGTCTCGTAGACCTGATTCCGGATGATGAGGAGTTGAAATTTGCACTGAGTAACAGTTTTGAGCGTCTGGGGCGGATTCAATTCAGGCAGGGTAACCTGGAGACAGCGGAAGCCCACTATCTGGACAAGCATCGCCTTGGCTCCCAGATGGTGGCATCACAGTTACCGGGCTATCGGTGGCCAAGAGATTTATCAGTAAGCGACGAAAAGCTGGGTGATGTGCTTCGCGCCCGTGGCGATTTGCCTGGTGCCTTGCGACGTTACAAGGACAGCCTCGATCGCATGATTCCAATACGTAATGCTAACGCGGACGATTTGGAACTGAGCCGCTTTACCTCGATCACATTGGACAGAATGGGAGAAGTGTTTGCCGCTCAGGGAGAGCTGGCACTGGCACAAAAAATGTTTGAGGAGAGCCTTGCGTTGCGATCCACCCTCGTTGCCGCCGATCCTGCAAATACCGACTGGCAGTATGTGCTTGGCATCAGCCATGAGCGCATCGGCGATGTGCTGACACGCCTTGGCGACGTGAACGCCGCAACGGTAGCGTATGAAGCGAAGCATGAAATTGTGTCGCGTCTGGCGAATTCAGATCCAACAAATGTACGATGGCTGCGGGATCTATCGGTCGCTGACGAAAGGCTTGGAAAACTGGCCCACGGGCGTGGCGATCTTGCTGGCGCGACAATGTACTATCGACGCAGTTTGGATCGCATGACTCCTATCAGGGACGCCAGCCCGACGGATATGGAGTTGAACCGCTTCCTGTCGTTCACCCAGGATCACCTCGCCGATGTCATGATGGACCAAGGCGAGACCGATGCGGCTGTTGAGCTTTATCGGAGTAGTTTGCAACTGCGTGAGCGACTTGTCGCGCTGGATCCGCAAAACGCCGACTGGCGGTTTATTTTAGGGGTAAGTCACGAACTTGTCGGAAAAGCTTACATGCGAACGGCAAGGCCAGCCAAAGCTGTCATCGCATTTCGTCAGGAATTGGCGGTCATGTCGGTGCTGCTGGAGCGAAATCCAGCAAGTCCGAGATGGCGTCGAGTCGTGTCGATCACCAACGAGTTGCTTGGTGATGCTCACCTTGCAGCAGGAAGTCCCGATGAAGCGCTAGTCCAATATAGGACGAGCCTGAAACGGATGACCGACGTGCGGGATACACATCCTGACAATCTGCAGATGCAGCGGTTCACCGCGGTAACGCTGCGCAAGATTGGGGAGGCACATTTCGCATCCGGTGAAACGAATGACGCTTTAGGTGCATATTCAAGGAGCCTTACAATAACCAAGCGGCTTGTTGCCGCCGATTCCCGGAATGCGCAGTGGCAGCGTGATCTGCTGTATGCACACAAAGGGATTGCCGAAGCTGGTCGTGATCCGCAGAAGAACATCCAACTCGCCATGGAAGCCGCTGAATCTCTGAAGGATCTTGGAAACTTCACATCGTCGGATGAGCGCATCGTGGATTCACTGAGACGGCGATTGGAAAAGCAATAGAAACTGACGACACATCGTTTGCTGGGGCTCAGCGTCTAAATACCTTTCTTTGGACGCGCCGTGTCGTAATCCGGTCAAGCTACGAGCTGTCCAATATGCGGCCGGTGATAAATGTCTCGAAAGTCCGCTGAGCGGTCATCGACGATATAAAAATTCGCGTTTGTCGGTCGAAGGTCTGTTTTGGGAAGCTGAGCCTATCTTTTCGCATTTGCGGGAAATGTCGGCTCTCCCCCCATTCCTCGACTTCCAACTGGGCCGTCGCTAACGACCGCTTTCGGGATGTCCAATTCCGAACGCCTACGACCTATAAGGGCGCGCAAAGGAGCCATTTAGATCACCCACGGCGAAGGCTGCCTTCGAGCCCAAATTGACCATCGCTGCGCACTAACCGTAAGTCCGCTTTGGGAGTTATCGATGGAGCAACTCTGCAATGCTCGTGTCGAGTGCTTTCTGAAAACTGAGGCTATTGCCGGGATTTGCGGCGCAATGGCCGAATTCTGAATTGACCGGTCGGAGGTGCGCGCCTGGGATAAATTCAGCTTCCATTTTGTTGTCCTCTGGCGGAAAGTAGAGGTCCTGAGTGCATGGCATTAGGATTGTATTAGCCCGAATCGACCCAAGCGCTGCCTCAAGATCGCCACCAAATTTTGCACCCGCGCTCACGTCGCCGCCCTGCCATGTTGCCAGCTTGCACAAAAGATCATTTGCATCCCAATTCGTCGCGTGATCTTCGGCCCAGTCTTCAAGCAGGGCTTCGATGGTCTCATAACCAATATCGCGATACCGACCATTGCGGTAAAACGCTTGCGAAAACGCCCAACCGGCATAGACCCGCCCGAAAGCCTTCAGACCCTCGACGGGTTGCGTTTCATAATTGCCGCGGTTCCACACCGGATCGGCGCAAAGCGCTGCCTTCACGCCTTCGAGAAACACGAAATTGTGGGGCGAGGTGCGGGCCGAAGCGCAAAACGGTAGGATCGCTTTCACCATCTCAGGGTATTGCACCGCCCAGTGGTAAGCCTGACAACCCGCCATTGACCAGCCAAGGACAAGGGCAATCTGGCGAACTCCCAGTTCCTCGGTCAGCAGGTGATGCTGGGCAATTATGTTGTCCTGGAAAGAGGTCGCCGGGAAAGTCGCTCCGGGTTGAACCAGAGAATTGCTGGGCGAGGAAGAATTTCCCCCGCCAAACAGGTTGATCGAGACGATGAAATGCCGTGCCGGATCAAGTGCGCGGCCTTTGCCAAAGAAACCTTCGTTCCGCTCATGCGAGCCGGTGAAAAATGTGGGCATCACCACCACATTGTCGCCTTCTTCCGAGAGGTTGCCATACGTTTGGTAGGCCAACTGCGCGTCGCGCAGCTTGCCCCCGCCAGTTAGCGGCAGATCGCCGAGGTCAAAGGTCTTGTGGCCAGCCATTGGCCTAATAAAGCCGCAGGTATTCCTGCACCTCCCAATCGGTTACAGCCTGATGGTAGCGCTCCCACTCATCATTCTTGTATTCGATATAGGATTTGCGCATCACCGGTCCCATAACATGTTCGGCCACCGCATCCTTGCGAAGCGCGTCAATGGCATTGAACAGCGTCCGCGGCAGTCGGCGAATGCCGAGCTCAGCCAATTCCGCCTCGGACTTCTCATAGAGGTCAAAGTCCGTTGGCTTGCCCGGATCAATCTTGTTCTTGATACCCTCAACAGCGCATGTCAGCGTCATCGCCATGGCCAGATAGACGTTCATCGTCATGTCTGCAGCGCGGTTTTCGATGCAATGCCGGCTTTGCGGTAGGCGGAACTGAGCCGAGCGGTTGTTATAGCCAAAGGTAATGTTGGTTGGCGCCCATGTCACAGTGCCGCCTTCGAAACCGCCTACGCGCGGCACAAGACCGTTGTACGAGTTCACGGTGGGACAGGTGATCGCGGTCAAGGCTTCGGCATGGGCCATCAGCCCGCCAACAGCCCAACGGCTTTCGTCGGTCCAGTCGCTGCTGTCTTCAGATTCGAAAATGTTCTGACCCGGACGGCTTTCGTGCTGCATCGACATGTTGATATGGGCACCCGACCGCCAGTCGCCGATCGTGGGCTTTGGCATGAAGGTCACGAAACAGCCATGTGTCTTGGCCACCTCTTTCAACACAATGCGCAGGAAGGCCAGTCGATCTGACATTTCCAGCATGTTGGTATAGTGGAAATCCAGTTCGAACTGGGAATAAGCGCCCTCGGCCACCACATCGTGGAGGTTCCAGCCCAGGTCTTCTATTATATCGATCATATCCTTCAGAAACGGCATGGAATCGATCGAATACTCGACGTCATAGCCAAAGGCCTGGCGACGGGGTCGCACACCCATTGCCGGATCATTGTCAAACGCCTTCATCGGCTGACCGTCATCGTCATAGGCCATGACGATGAACTCGGGCTCGACGCCCGCGAAGCCGGAGTAACCTTCCGCCGCTGCCTCTTGCATGGAACGTTTTAATGCCTGCCTGGGACAGAGGTTGTAAGGTTCATCTTCCCAGTATAGATCGGAAAAGATCATCGCCATGGAGTTGTCCCACGGACAGACATAAACCGCATCGAGATCCGGCACCACGACCTGATCGCTGTCGGCAGGTGAGAGTTCCGGCACATAGGATATCGAGTGCACTGCGAATTGTGGCCCCTTGCCCAGACAGAGTGGCTCGAAATCGCTCATCGGGACGGGCTTGGTTTTCGGGATGCCATGCAGGTCGATCCAGGCGGCCATGATGTACTTAACGCCGGCGTCCTCAAGCCGCTTCTTGACTTCGGAAATGCGCGGGCGATTGCGTTCAACCGCCTCGGCGAAGCTTTCATAGTAAATCTTTGTCATCTGTTCCTCCCCGTCTGGCCTCAGCCCGGCACGAAATCATCAGGGTCGATTCCGGGCACATGGGTTAAACCCGCAAGTTGTTTCCAATTGTGGGGGTAGGCTGCGTAAAAAATCACGCAGCGGTCGTCCGCTTCGTAGGAGATGTGGTTGTCCTTCGGCACGAACAGCACATCGCCACGATTGCAAATGTATTCTTCACCATCACAAACCAGCCGGAATGTACCCTCAAGACAATAGATGATTTCATCGCAGGTCAGGTCCCACGGAACTTTAATGTTCTTGAGCACATTGATACCGCCGCACATTGTCTTGCTGAACGCGCTTGTGACCATGGGCTTAATGTAGGTGTCGCTGTCTTTTTCACCGATTGCGTTGTACCGGTCTTCGACCAGATTCCATTTCATCAATTGTGGTGTATTGCCCATTAGTTTGCCTCCGAGGCCAGGTGCTTCGATATGCTTTCGTTCAGTTCGACCTTGTAGCCGTCCGGGTCTTCGCAAAAGGCGATGACGCGGGTGCCGTTCTTCATCGGGCCTGCAGGCCGTGTGATGTTGACACCTGCCGCAGCAAGGTCTTCGCAAGCCTTGTAGACGTCGGGTGTTTCGATGCAGATATGGCCCCAGCCATTGCCCTTGTCGTAGGGCTCTTTCTGATCCCAATTGCAGGTCAGCTCGAGCGTGGGAAACTCGGCCTCCGGCCCATAGCCGATGAATGTATTGGTAAATTTCCCTTCCGGGTAATCGGTGCGCCGCTGCACCTCCATACCCAGAATGCCACAATAGAACTCTAAAGACTTGTCCGTGTTCATCACGCGCAACATGGTATGGGCTAGGCGGAATCCGCTTGATAGGCTCACTGCTCAGGCTCCCTTCTTCGTCAGATCGGCCACGATTTTTTCTTGAAACGCCCGCACGCTGTCTTCCCAGATCGGCGAAAGCAAACCACCATCGGCGGCCACACGGGACATGCGTCCGAGCATCATCCGTTCGACCATTTCATGGTCTTCCTTGTGCACATCCCACCAAAGTTTTTTCAGGCCTTCCACTTCTTTAGGCGAAAGCTGCTGCCCCTCTGTAGTGTACAGAACACGCTTCTGCGCCATCTTGGTGGGACCCAGCGGAATGTTGAGATAAACTCCCAACTGATGGGGGAAATACCGGCCGATGATGAAGTTGGGATAGAGTGTAAGATAGCGTGAACTCACACCCAGCGATCCTGTCGTTCCGATTTCCTGCTTAAGGTCGACCGCGCTACCCAGGCAGTTGCCGTCGATGATCGTGTGGTGATCTTCCAACGGCTGATCAGTGGTCGATGCATGGACGAACTGTACATGGTACGGCTCAATGAAGTTCTCCATTATCAGCTTCCAGTTGGTCTCGATCACCCCGAAATCCAGGGTGCCAATCGCCGTGACCCTGGAAAAATCAATTCCTTCCAGCCGTGAAATCAGTGGTGCCGCATAGTCCTCGAAGGCCGGCGCTTCGCCACTCAGGTTAACAAAAACCCAGTCGCCCCAAACATGGGTGCGCACCGGCACCAGACCGTTCTCCTTGCGATCAAAACCATCGGTCTCGTGCTTGTTTGTGCCGCCAAAATGGGGTGACGCCCTCAGCTTCCCTGACAGATCATAAGCCCATGCATGATATGGGCAGCGGATCAGCTTGCCTACATTTCGAGGGCTTTTCACCAGGGTCAGGCAGCGGTGGCGGCATACGTTGTGGAATCCAGTAATCTCGCCATCCATATTCCGCACCAGAAGGATCGGCTGCTCGGCAACTGTCACCGGCACAACATCGCCAGCGGCCTTCAGTTCATGGGCAAAACCAGCGCACACCCAATTGTCGCGCAACACGGTTTCGCATTCGGCCTGCCAGAACACGTCATTCCGATAAGCCGCGGGTGGCAGCCCATGTGTCGGTGAGCCAACCGCCTGAAAATCGGAAAATTGATCAATCAAAGCTCCCATTCTCACGTCTCCAATCCCGTTTCAGCAAAAACTGGTTCTTGAAATTCTTCATCCCCATCATCACCTCGACGTCGGCAATGTCCTTGGCGGAATGAATTTCGTCTTCCAGAAAATGTTGCAGTGCATGTGCGTCATCGCTGACAATTTCCAGGATGAGGTCAAAGCGCCCCGCAACCCACAACGCAAAAACAACCCGGGCGTCGTTGTCAAAACGGGCTGCGACATCGGCGGGCACCATGCCCGGCGCTACCTTGATGCCAAGAATGGCATCAGTCCTGTACTCGCGCACGACCGGGTCGGTTATCGCCACAATCCGCAACATGTTGCTGTCGCGTAGAGCGTTCACCCGATTTCGGATCGTACCTTCAGATACGCCGAGCGTTTGCGCAATTTCGGAAAACGCCGTCCGCCCGTCGTTTTCAAGGATCGCAATTATACGACTGTTCAGTTCGTCTTCCGGCGAACGTATGCCCCAATCTTCGCGAGGCGGTTTCCCATCAGGAACACCCATGCGGTGACTCCGAATAACTTAGCCGTGCGGCAAATAATGCGAATATCGAAGCAGAATTTACTTATTTCTGCAAGGAGATTTCGAAATTCGTATACTGAAATATGAATTCAGGATATCAGAAGGTCGTTACCTGGAACCGCCCCGTTTAGCAGGCTCGCCAGTACAAACCTGTTGAGAACAAGGCGTAATCCTTCCAAAGCGAACAGGAATAGGCTTCGGTCCGGGATCCGCTCGATCTGGCAGAAGCCAAAAGAGCGACCACTCAAGAAACTGCAACAATCATCCGGTTTGTCCGCATTACCAACGTTGCTAACCCAGATGCCGTAACGTCCGCTTTCAGGAACTCATCCAGAGTTGACGAACGGCTGATTTGGGGGCGCAAAGCCGCTGGACGGTAATCTAATGATGGATACGCTTTCGCCAAGACGTACGGCCCCGCCGAGCACGGGGCCGCGTTGTCAAATCTCTGTATGTTCCGCTAGTTCCAAGGCATCCTCGATGTCTACTCCCAAGTACCTGACGGTATTTTCGATCTTTGTGTGACCCAACAGGATTTGTATCGCGCGAAGATTGCCGGTCGCCTTGTAGATCATTGCAGCCTTAGTCCTTCGAAGCGAATGTGTGCCGTAGTCTTCGCGTCTTAGACCAATTGCAGTCACCCATTCATCCACCAACCGGGCATACTGGCGAGTACTCAGATGGTCGGCTGGATCGATCCAACTTGGAAAGGCGAAGTCTTCAACAGTTCCGCCTCTCCGTTCAAGCCACGCAAGCAAGCTTGCCCTCACATCCGCTGTAATCTCGAATTGAACGGGACGGCCAGTTTTTTTCTGGATGACCATGGCACGGGTTCGGGCTTCTTGACCTCTGACGAGAGTTCCGATCTTGAGCTTGACCAGATCGCAGCCTCTTAGTTTGCTGTCGATTGCGAGATCAAACAACGCACGGTCTCTCATGCGTCCCTCCCGGTCGAGGAAAAAGCGGATCGCCCATATCTGGCGCTGTTTCAGGGGCTTCTTGACGCCGACTTTTCGACCAGCGTTCCAAGCCGGTCGGCCGAGTGCGGCAGGATCGTATTGTGCAATACCCATTTGAGTTCTCCTTCGGCCACTATTGGCCTTCGGAAGAATATGTGAGCGCAACGGTTCGCTGGGGCGGTAGGGAACACTCGGCTTGTCGGCGGTCAATGGAAGCCGACATTCTAACCTGCCGTACCCTGCGTCGATACCAGCCCAAAGCCGCCTGTCGGCCAAGCGCCCCCATTACAGACGTTCGCAATCCAAGTCGGATACCCCAAAAGCTGCCGTTCGCTCTAGTGGACCAAAGGTCTCGCAAGGGGGGAAGCAGGCATTCGTTGCAGATGCGAAATGCAGTTGCCGATTTCCCTAAAGCAGACATTCAGCGGAAATTGGTGCCCAAACGGTGAACGAGCGACCGCTGGCGGGACAAACCTGCCGTCTAAAAAACGAGCAACATGTCTGTTTGCGACGCCAATTGCTAGCTCGAAGTGCCCCTCGGAATCTGCCGTGAGTTGGTCAGCAAGCCTTGATCGAAGCGAGGCTTGGACACTCAGATTTCTCTAGGACGAAGCCGGCAATCAATCGAATGTCCTGTACAAAGGATGAGTGTAAGTTCAAGCGATTTTGTTGCAAAGTGACAGGCTGCCAGGTTTGCGCCTTTTGACTTCACCTTGCACTAAGCAAATCGATCGACTATGGTTATATTTGAACGAATTGTTCAAATAAGAACAGTAGGGACATGTCTGATACTCATAACTGGATGACCCCGCGCTCTGCTTCCACAGAACGGTTTCCCTTAAACAGGCAATCCCGGGGTCGCACTTTGACACCAGAAGAACAGACTTTTGCCGATGCGCTGGAGTCGATATTCAAGGATGGCACGCACGATATGAAGGCGGTTGCCGGCGCCCTGACGCAAAGGGGAATCAAGGCGCCAGGTTCCGGAAAAATTGATTGGACTGCCGAGAGCCTATTGTCTGAATTGCAGTCGATCAACGCCTCGCTCGATACCGCATTTGAAGAGAACGGCTATGGCGCTTGAATTCCGGTCAGTGACCAAGGAGTTCAATTCTGACGCCGCCGGTGGCAAGCTCGTCGCGGTAAAGAACATTGGGTTTGAGGCCCATGAAGGTGAGTTCGTCGCTGTCGTCGGACCATCGGGTTGCGGCAAGAGCACAATTCTCAACATGACCGCGGGCCTCTATCAGCCGACATCGGGCGAAGTGTTCGTGTCGGGCGAAAAAGTTGTGAAACCCAATTCGCATGTCGGCTTCATGCTGCAAAAAGATCTCCTGCTTCCCTGGAGAACAATCGAGGCAAATGTTGCCTTCGGACTTGAATCGCGCGGCTTCACGAAAGCTGAATGCCGGGAGCGCGCGCACGCAAAGCTGGATGAATGCCATCTGCACGGATTTGCCGACTATTACCCCTATCAGCTTTCAGGCGGCATGCGGCAGCGCGCGGCGCTTGCGCGTACGCTGGCGATCGAGCCGGACGTCATTTTGCTCGACGAACCGTTTTCAGCTCTCGATGCACAGACCAAGATCATCATCCAGCGCAACTTCGCCGAAACAATCGAGCAGGAAGACATAACCACGCTTTTGATTACTCATGACCTGGCGGAGGCGGCATTCATGGCTGACCGAATCATCGTGCTCAGTGAACGCCCCGGCAGGATCATCGACGAGATCGAGGTCGACTTGCCCGATCGCGGCAATCCAACTGCAAGGAGACAAAATCCGAAGATCACCGACTACATCAATCACCTGTTTTCGCTCCTGAAACTTCAGGACGCGCAGGAGATTGCATAATCAACAATTTCCAAAGAGGGAGGAAGCAATGAATAATATGATACGCGCACTGGTGACCGGTTTTGCGGCATTGGCAATGGTCGGCATGGCAATGGCACAGGAGAAAGTCACCTATCTGTTCCCGGCGCCGGATTTCCTGCCGGCATTTGCGCCGTTCAAACTGGCAATTGCTAAAGGCTATTATAAGGAGGCCGGCCTTGACGTCACATTCCAGGTGGGCAAGGGCGGCGCTGACGTCGCCAAGCAGGTTGGTGTCGGCAATGCGGATTTGGGCGGTGGAATTGGCGACACAGCCATCATCGTACGCGCCAATGGAATAGCCGTCCGTGGTGTTGCGGTCCTGGGATCAAAAGCGCTGACGCAGATCAATTGGCGCAAGGACGCGGGCATCAGCTCAGCTGCCGATCTGAAAGGCAAGTCGATCGGCGTTCTGTCATACCAGGACACTACCTACTACAATTTGCTGGCCTACCTTGCGAGTGCCGGCCTGACCAAGGACGACGCTGACATCCAGGCAGTTGGACCGGGTGGCATCATCAAATTGATGATCTCCGGCGATATTCAGGCCATGTCGGGAGTGCCGGAATGGGCTGGCGCCATCCGTGCCGCCGGTGTGGAAATTCAAACAACTCCGATCAACGACATATTCCCGGCTATGGCGCAGGCCATCATCGCTTCGGACGAGACCATTGCTGGTAATCCCGACATGGTGCGCGGCTTCGTTCAGGCAACCATTCGCGGCTACAAGGATGTGATCGCCGACCCGGCCCAGGCAGCCAAGGATTATGTCGCTGCGGTGCCTCAACACGAGGGCAAGGAAAAAGTTATGGAAGGCATCATGAAGGCCTACATCGCGCTGGTGTATGGTGACGATGTTGCCAATTTCGGCAAGTTCGACGAAGCGCGGCTGAAGGCTGTTCAGGATTTTTATGTCGAAAAGGAAATCGTGCGCGAAGCTGTGCCGGTTGCCGATACCTACACAAATGACTTCGTGAATTGAACGTTGCAGCAAGACGAGCGCGCCCTGCGGGTGCGCTCGCGATGCGATCCGGATTGCGGCCTGACCAATGAAACATGCACCACTGCTGATGACGATCGCCGTCGCGTTGCTGTTCCTTGTTCTATGGGAGTTGGTTCCGCCGGCGCTAGGCGTACCGCGCTACATCATCCCGACGGCCAGCCAGTGCCTGGAAGAACTTCTGCGCATGGTCCGGTTGGACAATCTGGTTAGCCACACGATGTCGACGTTTGTCATGACTCTGGTCGGTTTCAGCGTCGGCAGCGCGCTAGGCGCATTAATCGGCTACCTGCTTGGAATGTCTTTGTTCTGGGAGAAGGTGCTGTCGCCTTACATCCTGGCGCTGCAAATAGCACCGAAAGTAGCCTTTGCGCCGCTGTTCATCATGTGGTTCGGATTCACCTTCTGGCCCAAATTGCTCGTAACGATCCTGATCGTTTTCTTCCCGATTCTGGTCAATGTCCTGCAGGCGATGAAAACCGTTGACCGCGACATCATCAACCTTGCCCGCGCCTACAATCTTTCGCGGTTCGACATCTTCCGCAAGATCGAGTTTCCATCAACACTGCCATCCCTACTTGCAGGATTGCGCATCGGATCGACTCTGGCGGTGATCGGCGTCACGGTCGGAGAACTTGTCGGGGGTAACACCGGTCTCGGATTTCTCATTTCTTACGGCGAAGGCCAAGCCAATGCAGCGATGGTGTTCAACGCCATTCTGCTGCTGACGCTGATCGGCATCGCCCTTTATTCAGCCGTGGTCTATGTCGAGACGCGGCTGCTTCACTACATCCCAAAAGCGGAGAGCTGACATGAACACCCATCCCGACTTTCCAAAGATCGATCCCACCGACGTCAACATCCCCGATGGTTTGTCACTGGGCGACTGGATCGAGAGCCGTGTGGCCCGCTACGAAACCCGTAAACTTGACTGGAACGCCCTGAAGTTCCAGGCCGATTTTGATCCGAAATACAGGCGCGCACAGATGCGCTATCTGGGTACCGGTGCCACCGGCATCAAAAGCGATACAAACGTCGTTCCAGCCGAACACTTCACATTTTCCACCATGGTTCTTCCCGCCGGCTGTGAAGGACCCTCGCACATCCATACCGATGCGGAAGAAGTGTTTTTCATCCTCAGGGGCCACAAAATCAGGCTTTTCATCGAGCATCAGGGCGAAACCGTCGAAACGATACTGACCGAACGAGATCTGATCTCGGTGCCGCCTGGCGTCTATCGCGGATTGCGCAACGAAGGCATCGAAGAAGCATTGATGTGCGTGATGATCGGCAATCCCAAACCGGTCACTCCCACCTATCCCGATGACCATCCGCTATCGAACGTCAAGCGACCGTGAGAAAGGAGGCAGGTCATGGAAAGGCAGGAACGTCGCAAACGGATTGAAGCAAGAGTAAACCGGGGACTGACCGGACGCTGGTATCCGGTCTGCAAGGATGTTGAAGTGCGCGATGACCGCCCCTATGGCGCCAGGATCACCGGTCAAAGGCTGGTTCTGTGGCGTGACGGCGCCGGCAAGATCCAGTGTATCGAGGACCATTGCCCGCACCGCGGTGCGCCAATGTCACTGGGAGAAGTCTTCGACGGCAAGATTGGCTGCCGCTACCACGGCATCATCATGACCGGGGAAGGGGTGATCGAGCGGGTTCCGGCAATGCCTGAATGTGCGTTTGAAGGACGCAAGACCAATGCGGCTTACAAGACGGTTGAGGTTGCCGGAGCCGTGTTTGTTTATATTCCGGGAGAAACTTGCTCTGAGCCGCCCGAGTTCGAAATTCCCGAAGAGCTGACAAGCCCGGAGTGGACCGGCTTTCTTTGCACCGGTGCCTGGAATTCCAACTACCGACTGGCGCTCGACAATCTGTCAGATCCCATGCACGGCTGTTATCTGCATGCCGAGTCATTCACGTTGGCGTTTGGCGCCAAGCAGGATCTGGTCGAACTTTCAGACTACGACGGCGGTTTCCGAGTAAGCCGTGTGGGACAGGTCGGTGAGAATTTCGACTGGGTCGATATGCACGTCAATGACGGCAATATGTACTGCAGCTTGGACATTCCCTATCCGCCAGCCGCGGGACCGGGCGGCAATATGCGCATCGTTGGCTTTGTTGCGCCGGTCGATGAGGATAGCTGCAAGGTCTTCTTTTGGCGGTTGCGCAAAGTTCAGGGCGCCGAGCGAGAAGCTTGGCGATTCCTGTATCGGGCCAACTTGGAACCACGCCATTGGCATGTGCTTGAACAGGACCGGATCATGCTTGAGGCAATGACGCCCGATGCAGGCAAGCGTGACATGCTCTATCAGCACGATCTGGGCGTTTCCAAGGTCCGGCAACTGCTGTTGAACGCCGCCGCAGAGCAGGTTGATGCAGAGGCGGCGCTGGCTGGGGCGGCGGAGTAACGCCATGCTTGTCGGCAAGACCATACTTGTAACCGGTGCGGCACGCGGCCTGGGGCGGGAAATTGCCCTGGCCGCCGCCGCATGTGGTGCGCGTGTGGTGGTTGCGGACGTTGAGGAATTGGGCGGACAAGAAACAGTTTCATTGATCGAAAAGAACGGAGGCGACGGCAGGTTTGTCGGTGTCGATTTGGCAGATCCTGCCTCGATTGAGGCATTGGCGAACAATGTCGGCGCCAACGAAGGTCACCTCGATGGTTTGGTCAACAATGGAGCAATCGCCACGGGCATTGGCGGCAAAGCCCACGACGAGATCGAGATCGAAACCTGGGACCGGGTGATGGAGGTGAATGTGCGCGGTCTTTGGCTGATCACACGTTACCTGGCGCCGCTCATGACCGGGTCGGCGGCTGGAAGAATCGTCAACATCGCGTCTGATACAGCGCTTTGGGGAGCGCCGAAATTGCTTGCCTACGTAGCAAGCAAGGGAGCGGTTTTGTCGATGACGCGTGCGCTTGCCCGTGAACTGGGACCAATGGGCATTGGTGTGACAGCGGTGGCCCCGGGCATCTTGACAACCGAGTCGACCGAATATGTGCCTGCGGAACGCCACGTACATTATGAAAACAACCGTGCCGTGCCCGGACCGCAAGGTCCGGAAGATGTCGTTGGTACGGTTACGTTTTTGCTCAGTGAATCAGCCCTGGCACTGACCGGTCAGGTGCTTCCGGCAAACCGTGGGTTCTGTTTCACATGACGGAGTTCAAGACACATAATATCGAAGGAATCGAGGCTCGCATTCGCACAGGCGACCAGCGGAAATGCGTTGTCATGCTTCACGGCATTGGCAGCAACGCCCATTCTTTCGATCGGCTCGCCGGTCACTTGCCCGAAGATTGGATGCTGGTCGCCTGGAATGCGCCAGGCTATGGCGGTTCCAGGCCGGTGGAAAACGAACGGCCACTGGCGCGCGACTACGCGGATCGATTGCGCGTCCTTGTCGATTCGCTCGGGCTCAAGGATTTCATGCTTGTCGGGCATTCACTCGGAACGCTTGTCGCGGTCGATTATGCCTCTCGATTTGCCGATCATGTCAAACGCCTGGTCCTGGTCGCCTGTGCGCAGGGATACGAAATGGCCGACGACGAACCCTTGCCCGAAAAGGCATCGGCCAGACTGAATAAGCTTGGCAAGCTGGGCGTTCAAGAGTTTGCACGCAGACGCGCTCCGCGGCTTTTGTTCAAACCCGAACTAAATCCTGAAATTCTGGATGAAGCCATCACCGCCATGAGTGCCATTGATCCGTCGGGTTATGCTCAAGCGGTCCATCTGCTCGCTGGAGGGAATTTATCGCAATCAGCCCGTCTGGTGCGTTGTGCAAGCCTGGTAGTGGTAGGCGCTGAGGATGTGATCACACCGCCGGAGCAAAGTGAAATGGCACACAGGGCTCTTGTGAGCGAGGATCGTGAATTTCGGCATGTCTTCCGCGTGATCCAGAACGCCGGCCATCTTGTGCACTTGCAGCAAGCAGCATTGGTCGCTGCAGAAATCACTGCTTTTGCCAGGAAGCGGACGAAACAGGAGGCAGTGGTTTGAGCGACGGCAAGCCTTCATACGGTGTCCCGCCGGTCGAACGGGCGATAGCGCTTTTGCGCTACATCGCTGATGGCAATGACTGCGCCAATACCAGCCTGGCGGCAAAGGAAACGGGCATTAATCGCACGACATTGCTGCGGCTGGTTGAGACGCTGCATCGGGAAAAAATGATTCAGCACAATCCTGATGGCGCCGGTTATGCGTTGGGCAACGGCTTGATCCATCTGGCCGCACGAGCGCTTTATTCGCGCGATATCGTTCAAATCGCACAACCGGAGCTCAGGAGGCTGGCGACCACACTGGGGTTGTCCGCGCATTTGGGAGTAATCGAAGGGCTTGAAATTCTCTACCTGCTTCGCGAAACGCCAAATCTTCATCTCGTCAGCAATGTACGCGTGGGAAGCCGCCTGCCGGTTCATGCGACAACGATTGGCCGGATCATACTCGCCCGTCACGATGGTGGCCAACGCGACCGGCTGCTGAAGGGCTGCGACTTCCGCGCCGTCACGGCCAAAACGCCTACCAACCGCAAGGCGTTGGATGCCCAACTGGAGATAGACAGAAATACCGGCCTTGCATGGAGCGTCGGTAACTTCGAAGCCGGCATCGGATCCGCCGCTGCTGCCGTGTTGGACAGCACCGGTGAACCGGTGGCCGCGATCAATGTCACCGGTCCAGAGCATGAATTCGCCGAAAGCTCAGGTCGGCGTGACGAGATTCATTCTGCGTTGACAGCAACGGCGCAGGAGATTTCCCAGCAACTCGGATTCCGGTCCGGCCGGTCCGATAACGGCTTGAACATAACGAGGCCCAGATGACCGAGCGACTTGGCATAGATTTTTTGCGTGGTATCGCCATGCACGCGCCGCACATGACAGAATCCGCTGATTTCTACACCTCCACCTGGGGGCTGAAGGTCGTGCCATCCAGCGACGAGACGGTCTATTTGCGCGGAACCGGACCGGAACCGTTCATCTATGCGCTTTCGAACGGAGACAACTACGGCATCGATTACATCAATTTCGGAATGAACAGCAAAGCCCGTCTGATGGCGCTTTATCAAAAATTGGTCAGTGCGGGAACACCGATCGTTTCGCAACCGGCAGAACTCGAAACGCCTGGCGGCGGCTATGGTTTCGTCCTGCGAGATCCGGACAATCGACTATTGAGAATTGTCACCGATGTTGAAGAGAACCGGGAAGCGGCGGATGAATTTGCTATGCCGGCGAAGGTGTCACACGTGGTGATCAACACGCCGGATATCAAAACTACCGAGGCGTTTTACACCGACATCCTGGGGTTCCGATTAAGTGACTACTATGTCGACCGCATGTCGTTTCTGCGCTGCTCGTCGGATCATCACTCGATTGGCCTGTTTCAAAATGACCATGCCAGCGCCAATCACGTCGCCTTCGAGATGCCGGATATAGATTCATTCATGCGCGGCATCGGTCGCATGAAGCAGATGGGTCATGTGCCCAGCTGGGGCCCGGGCCGTCACGGGCCGGGCAACAACCCATTTGCCTATTTTGTGTCCCC
The DNA here is from genome assembly GCA_963669285.2 of Rhizobiaceae bacterium. Taxonomy (GTDB): domain Bacteria; phylum Pseudomonadota; class Alphaproteobacteria; order Rhizobiales; family Rhizobiaceae; genus JAWKWH01. Next base: position 386,691 of record CAXXSI010000011.1, read on the forward strand.
ATCGGGCTTCGTCATCGAATTTACCACCGAACTGCAGCAGATAGATGAGGCGACGCACGTCGCCAAGGAATGGCCCTGGGGTGATCCGGAGTTATCGGATCGCTGGATGACCGCCGGACCTCCCACGCCGGCAATGAGAGCCGTCATGCTGGGCCGTCCAGACAGGGGATTCCCCGCCAGGGGACGCGCTGAATGAATCTCGAGCTCAATGGCAAGGTGGCAGTGGTAACCGGTGGTACATCGGGCATCGGGCTAGCGACAGTCCGCAGCTTCCTTGAGGAAGGCGCCAAAGTTGCCTTTTGTGCCAGAGATCGCGACCGGCTGGACAGGATCGATCGCGAACTCAGCACCGAATTCGGTGCGAACAAAGTTCTGGCGGTGGCGGCCTCGGTTCTTGATCCTGACGCGATGAGCGGCTTCGCTGCAAATGTGAAAGATACCTTTGGCGGTTGCGACATCCTCATCAACAATGCCGGTCAGGGTCGCGTTTCGACGTTTGCTGAAACCAGCAATGAGGACTGGCGTGAGGAACTGGACCTGAAATTCTTCAGCCAGATTCATCCCATCAACGCGTTTCGGGAGATGCTGGCCAAAAACAGTTCAGGTGCTGTTGTTGCAGTTAACTCGCTGCTTGCCTACCAACCCGAACCACACATGGTTTGCACATCGGCTGCGCGCGCCGGTGTACAAAACCTGATGAAGTCACTCGCCAACGAATTGGCGCCTCATATACGCGTCAACTCGATTCTGCTTGGCGTTGTCATGTCGGGACAGTGGCAACGCCGCTTCCAGTCGCGTCAGAACAAATCCGTTTCCATGGATGAATGGATACGCGACGAAGCGGCCAAGAGGCATATTCCACTTATGCGTTTCGGCCAACCAGACGAAGTTGCCAACGCAATTCTGTTTCTGTCTTCACCGGCAGCAAGCTACATAACCGGTGCTCGGCTGGAAGTTTCCGGCGGAACGTCAAGGTTTATCTGAGCCATGCTCACCGAAGCCAAAACCATGTCAGATACCGAAACCGTCGGAGACGCTGTCGCGCGACATCTCGCTGAAATCGGCATTGAAACGGTTTTTGGCGTCATTTCCATCCACAATATGCCGATTCTTGACGCCATCGCCCGCCAGAAAAAGATCCGCTTTGTTCCCGCTCGCGGAGAAGCTGGCGCACTGAATATGGCCGATTCATACACACGTGTTTCGCGTTCGCCCGGTGTTGTCATCACTTCAACCGGCACCGGCGCAGCCAATGCTGCGGGGGCTCAGGTTGAAGCGCTGACGGCCGGCTCGCCGGTAATCCATATCACCACCCAGGTGGACCGGGAGTTCATGGATCGTGATCGCGCGGCCATTCACGACGTGCCTCGTCAGGCCGAGATGCTCAAGGCGGTTTCAAAGGCGTGCTTCAGGATTTTGGAACCCGGCAAGGTCCATTCGACATTATCGGCTGCAATAGCGACTGCGATGACAGCTCCATCCGGTCCGGTCAGCGTTGAGATTCCGGTGGATGTTCAGCGCGAGCGGATCGATTCTCGCGCAAGCGTTTCACCGCCTGCGATCACAAAGCCTGTTGGCGATGGCAAGGCCATTTCGGCGCTTGCAGAAATGGTTGTCGCGTCGAAGCGCCCGATGATCTGGTTGGGTGGTGGTGCCCGCAATTCCGCAGCCGAGGCCAACGAACTTGTGGATCGTGGCTTTGGAGCCGTAACCAGTACAAACGGCCGCGCAGTCGTCGATGAGCGCAATCCTGCGACATTAGGTGCATTCAACATGACACCCGACGCAGAAGGTATCTATGGACAATCGGATCTGATGATCGTTGTCGGATCGCGCCTGCGCGGCAATGAAACCCGCAATTTCAAATTGCCGCTGCCCGAACCATTGGCGCAGATTGATGCCGACAACACCCAGGCCGGACGCAATTATCCGGTCGATCTGTTTATTCACGGTGATGCGAAGGATACGCTAAGTCGGTTGCTCGAACGGCTCCCGGAGCAATTGAATACCGATGCAGATTTCCGTTATTCGATCGCTGTTGCCCGTGCCAATGCCGAAGGTCGTCTGCGAGACCAACTCGGTGTCTACAGGGTCATCGCAGATGCTTTGCATGAGCGCATATCAACTGGCAGCCATCCTTTCGTTCGTGACGTCACGATTTGCAACTCCACCTTCGGCAATCGCTACGTTCAGATTGATAGGCCGCACCATGGTGTTCACGCGCTCGGCGGTGGAATCGGACAGGGAATCGCAATGGGAATAGGCGCCGGTCTTGTGCGCGATGAGGCAAAGGCGGTGGTGCTGGTTGGCGATGGCGGCGCTCAGCTCGGCATTGCCGAACTGATTACGGCCGTGGAGGAGAAATCGGACCTCGTCTACATCTTGATGAATGATCAGGCCTATGGCGTGATCAGGAACATCCAGGACGCGCAGTATGAGGGTCGACATCATTACTCGGCGCTGGCCACACCCGATTTCAACATGCTGTGCCGATCGGTTGGCATGCCGCATATGAAAGTTGCGATTGAAACTGAGTTCGCCGCCACACTTGATGAGGCTCTTGCGACCGATGGACCATCGATGATTGAGGTCGACATGTGCGCCATCGGACCATTTGCTCAACCATTCTCCGGCCCGCCCGCCGGAGCTGCGGGAAAGCCCGCCTGATGCTGACCCGCTTGGCCATTATCGGCGCCGGCGCCATTACCTGCGAGATGTTGGCCGTGTTGGCGCGAAGCCTGCCCGGCAAGCTGGAGCATTTGATCGTGCTGGTGCGAGGCGGGAAAGCAGAGCAAGTTCGAAACGAACTCCGACATGCTTGTGAGTCGATTTGCGAACGCTTCGACGTGGTGGATGAAGTTGCAGCGTTGATCGACGCCAAACCCGATCTTGTGGTCGAAGCGGCAGGACACGGAGCTGTCGCCGAATATTTGCCAACGCTGCTGGAAGCCGGTATCGAGACAGTAATCGCGTCGACCGGTGCACTCAGCGACACATTGCTGGCGGAGCGGCTCGCTGAAGCGGCTCGCAGGGGCGGCACAAGAGTTGTTCTGTCCGCTGGTGCGGTCGGTGGCATGGATATACTCTCTGCGCTCAGCCGGTCAGGCATTCTTTCTGTCGACTACACCTCACGCAAGCCACCCAACGCGTGGAAGGGTACGGTGGCCGAGACAGTCCTTGATCTGGATGCGCTCGACAGCGAAGCCGAGTTCTTTGTCGGTACGGCCCGGCAGGCAGCATCCAGCTATCCAAAAAACGCCAACGTTGCTGCAACCATTGCAATGGCTGGTCGGGGGTTTGATGACACGACCGTGCGTCTGATCGCCGATCCGACCATTAGCGCCAACATTCACTCCTTTGAAGTTGTCTCGGAAGCGGCTGAAGTGTCCGTTCGCATTGAAGGCAAGCCTTCGCGGGCAAATCCGAAAACCTCGCTTCCGACGGTCTACAGTCTTGTGCGTGAGGTTATGAACCGCGTTGAGGTGGTGGTGTCATGAACAAATCGACATCGATCACATCCTGTGAACTGCCCGCAAACAGGATCTATATCGCCGGGGAATGGCGAAATGGATGCGGCTCACCGATCGAATCCCGGTTTTCTGCAGACAGCACTTTGAATGGAGTAATCGACGGCGCCTCGCGCGAAGACGGCGTCGTGGCGATTGAGGCGGCACAGCAAGCACAAAACGCCACCGATTGGCAGAACCTCAAGCCGCATGAGCGCGCCCGCCATCTCGGCGATATTGCTGATGGCATCGAAGCCAATGTCGATCGCATCGCCTGGATCCAGAGCCGGGATACGGGCAAAACGCTAAGGGAAACCAAAGCGCTGGCGCAATCTGCGGCAGGTACATTCCGGTATTACGCAGCGGTCTGCGAGACATCCGACGAGGATATGACCAGTCAACGTGGCGACTATCTTACCTGGTCGACACACGAACCGCTTGGTGTGGTCGCCGCCATTACGCCATGGAATTCGCCGATCGCTTCGGACGCACAGAAAATAGCGCCGGCATTGGCCGCGGGAAATGCCGTAGTGTTGAAGCCTGCCTCGTGGAGCCCGCTGGTCTCGCTCGAACTTGCCCGCATCATCGACGAGACCGGATTGCCGAAAGGTTTGTTCTCCGTATTGCCGGGCGCCGGACGCGACATTGGCGATTTGCTGGTCAGCCATCCCGGTATCGCGAAAATTTCGTTTACCGGCGGTACGACAACGGGCCGCCGCATCGCCATGAAAGCAGCGGAAAAGCTGATGCCGGTCTCGCTTGAGTTGGGCGGCAAGTCACCAAGCATCGTTTTCGATGACTGCGATATTGATGTTGCGATCGCCGGGATACTGTTTGGCATTTTCTCGTCGACGGGCCAGTCTTGCATCGCCGGATCGCGTCTGTTCATCCAGCGCAGCATATTCGATGAATTTCTTGCCAGATTGATCGAAGCCATCGAAGCGCTTGTGGTCGGCCATCCCCATGATGATGCCACCCAGGTCGCACCGCTCATTCACACGGACCATCGCGATAGTGTCGAATCTGCCGTGAAGCGCGCCGTTGCCGATGGAGGGACGATCCTCACTGGCGGCCAAAGACCAGGTGACAAGTCACTTGCCGATGGCGCCTACTTTCAGCCGACCATTATTGCGGGCCTGCCGAATTCTTCAGCACTGTGCCGCGAAGAGATCTTTGGCCCTGTATTGGCGGTATTGCCTTTCGATGACGTCGCCGATGTCATCGACCAGGCAAACGATAATCCCTACGCATTGGCGTGCGGTATCTGGACCCGCGATTTCCCGAAAGGCTGGCATGTCGCACGCGCCATTCGTGCTGGAACCGCATGGATCAACACCTACAAGCAGTTTTCGATCTCAACGCCATTCGGTGGTGACAAGGATAGTGGCATCGGGCGCGAAAAGGGCAGGGCGGGCATGCTCGCCCATATGCGGCAAAAATCAATTTACCAGGATCTCACCGGTGTTCCGCACCCTTGGGCGCGGTGGCCATAAATCCAGGCGAGGGTACAATGAGCAAGCTCGATATCGGAATCGTCGGTGCCGGCATTGGTGGGCTGACCGCCGCTATTGCGATGGCCAGACTTGGTCATGAAGTTACTGTGTTTGAGCAGGCCGAAACGTTTGGTCGGGTGGGTGCCGATATCAATCTGACACCCAATGCGGTGCACGCTCTTGATAGGCTGGATGTAGGGCAAAAACTGCGAAAAACAGCCGCCAGACCAACCCACCGCATCAGCCGCATGTGGGATACCGGCAAGGAAACTTCTCGTCTGGAAATGAGAGACACAGCCGAACGGCAATATGGGGCGCCTCAACTGACAATTCATCGCGCCGATCTGTTGAGCGTGTTGGAACAGGTGGTTCCGGCCCAGCGTTTCCGCATGGATCACAAGGCTGTTCGGGTCTCGGAAAACGGTAAAGCCGCTGTTCAATTCGAGAATGACAAACAGGTATCGTTCGATGCGGTCATCGGTGCAGACGGAATTCACTCGGTAATTCGCCATGCATTGTTCGGAGCGGAACATCCCCAGTTCACAGGCCTTGTCTCCTGGCGAGCAACCTTTCCAAGAGACCGTGCTGCCGACCTTCCAAACCTCGATGCCTTCACCAAATGGTGGGGGCCTGAGCCCGACCGTCAGATTGTCACTTTCCCACTCACCGGCGGTCGCGAGATTTTTGTGTTTGCCACCACGCCCCAGGATGATTGGCGCGATGAAAGTTGGACGGCTGCCGGCGATATTATGGAGCTTAGAAGCGCATATGCTGATTTCCACTCCGAGGCCCGCGCAATGCTCGATGCATGCGAAACGGCGACGAAGTCTGCCCTGCATGTTCGCGATCCGCTACCGCGATGGTCGAGTGGACATGTAACGCTGCTCGGAGATGCTGCGCACCCGATGACGCCGTTCATGGCACAAGGCGCCTGTCAGGCAATCGAGGACGCTATCGTGCTGGCGCGCTCTTTGGAGGCTGTGGGTGTCGATGGTGTTCCCGCCGCCCTCCTGCGCTACGAAAACGCTCGTAAGGCCAGAACCGCGAAGATACAGATCGCCTCCCGCGGCAATGAGTGGCTGAAGAAGGGCGGCAACGCGGATTGGGTCTACGGCTACGATGCCTGGGCAACACCGCTGTGACAGAGCGTTTCGAGATTTCGGCCGACGAGGTCGCTCACCGGCTTACCGCCCAACCATCTTTCGGCTTCTTTGTCGGGTTGAACAATAGTACCGTTATCGGCGATCTCGATCTTTCGGGTCGCACCATTTGCGGTTTCGATTTGTCCGAAACCCGGTTTACCGGCGCGGTCACCATGGATGACTGCGTGTTGAAGGGGATTTCCTGGTTCCGCTCGGCAGAATTCGCCGGCCCGGCCAGTTTTCGTCGGTCCTGCTTTTTCAACGACGCAAGGTTCGACAAGTGCCGGTTCGAGAATAGCGCAGATTATTCAGGCGCGGAGTTCCGCGGAATAGCGACATTCGACCACTGCAAAGCGGTCGCCATGATCAGGTTTGGTGGCATTCTTGCCAATGGAAATTTCTCGCTCTACGGCGCAGGTCTTGAGGCTGGCGTATCGCTGACCGGAGCAAGGCTCATGGGAGGTCTGTGGTCTGATGGGAAGGTATCACTGCCCGAATTTGAGGACGGCAAATGCGAAGTTTACGGGCGCATGTCGACATGAGAACATTCATTGAACGCCACAATCGATACACATTTTGCGCGCTCTCGATTTGATTGCGCAGCGGCAAAAACCGACTGGATTTGATGCCCGAGGATATGCGGATATCCAAGGGGATGCTCATATACTCCAAATAGGCATAGCGGGTAGTCATGCGCAAAAACTGCGTTGGTTTTAAGCATCCAGTTTGCCACACACTGCCAATGTCCATCTTGGGGGAGAGCCGACATTTCCCGCAGATGCCAAGAGGCGATTAGTTTCCCCAAAGCGGACCTCCAACCGTCGTTCACGAAATTTGGCAGGGTAAATGACCGGTGGGAGGACTTTGCTGCCCGTTCAATCCTGTAAGTCTGTTCCGTTAGCAACACGCCAAAGAACGGGGGCAAGTGGCACCTTTGTTTTGCTGACGAGTGACATCCCAATTTTGCAGCTACACAATTTGACGCGTAACGTACATTGTGATGGCTGTCGTCGGTGGCGTTAGTCGTGCCTTGCCCACAAGTCCGGCCGCCGTCCTGGATATAATGAACAGCCAGGCCTATTAGCGCTTCATGATTTAACATTTATCGGTCGTCCCAATAATTATAGGGTATTCACATACTTTTTTGCTGGGCAAACAGACTTTATCAAAGACCGCGAGAAGTAGATGAAACCTGATCTGATGGCAGACCAAGAGATGGTCAATGCAAGTCTCCGGAACCATGCTTTGCCGCAGCTCTTGCAGATGAGAATCACGAAATGCCGAATACGGTGTTGGCAGGTGTCGCCGCCGCTCCTGCACTGTAACAGGAGGTAGCCAATGCTGATCAACCGTAGAACCGTACAAATCGATTGGGGCGATTGCGACCCCGCCAACATCGTCTATTATCCGCGCTACTTCGAATGGTTTGACGCATCCACGGCCCATTATTTCAAGGCAGCTGGAATACCCAAGCCCGAACTTCTCAAGCGGTATGGGGTAGTCGGCTTTCCCATGGTGGATGCGAGCGCGAAATTTCTATTTCCGTCCACTCATGGCGATGAAGTGGTTGTAGAAACGCAAATCGTCCGGTTCGGGCGTGCAAGTTTTGATGTTGAACACAAGCTGACCCGCGACGGCAAACTTGCGGTCGAAGGCTATGAGAAACGTGTTCTGGTCACCAGATCCCAAGATGGGAACGGGATTACATCTTTTCCCATTCCAGACGAAGTTAAGGCGCTGTTTGGCGCCTAACCAACCTCATGTCACCAGGGTCTGCAAAGCGCCGCAATTGGGCCAATACTGTCCGCTGGTTCGGTTACTCTCTGTCCTTAGGCCAACACAACCGTCACTTCCGGATTGGGCTCTGAACTACCGTTGCCTTTGAATCCGGCGCTGCTGGCACACTGATGACCATTGAACGCCAAACCTACATATTCGTTTACAATGTGGGATATCGTGTCTGCGACATTTCTCGAAGGTATGAGAAGGGCTGATTTTGATGAAAAAGGCTTTCTGACGGATGCGGGCTGCAGAGCAAGCTTGGTCGGAACGGCTTCTCACGCGGGTTGCGGGATCAGCTTTGCGAGTTTGCGGAGATTTTGGGCTATTGCTGCGCACCTCTCGGCGGCGCTTCGCTTGCCTGCCGGGCAGTGGGATGGGAACTCGTCTTTGGCTCCGTTTGGTCCTCGAAGGCGCAATCGGTCGAGTTTCATGATGCGCTTGAGATGGGCAAACAGCATTTCCACTTTCTTTCGTCGTCGCTGGGTGTCAACGTAAGCGTCGGTTGTAGCGATCTCGCGGGCCAGATCACGTGCGCCTTCATAGATGTGCCGCGCAATTTTTCGGGTCGGTTGATTGGTGTACATTTGGTTTTGAGGGCACAGGATGAACAATCACCCTTGCGGGCGTAGTAGCGGATGAAGCCATCCTTGCTGATCCCGGATCGTGGCTTGGTCATCTTGCGCCAGTATTTCTTTAGCCGGTTACCACCGGGACAGGCATATTCATCGGCCTGACGGTTGAAGACGAAGGCTGAGTTGGGAACGAACCATCCAGGCGCTTCGACTTATCGAACACCGGGATGTGCGGCAGGATGCCTTCCTCATGCAGTAGCCAGTTGAGGTTCTCTGCTGATCCATAGGCTTGATCAGCTGCCAGTATCTCCGGGTAAAGACCGAACCTGTCCCGCGTTCGCCGGATCATCGTGCGTGCGGCACGAACTTCCGCCTGACGGATCGCCCGGCTGGCCTCGACATCCACGATGATCGCGTTGTCGGTGTCGATCAGATATTTGTCGGCATAGGCAAAGAAGGCTGGCCCTTTCAATGCGCCGGTCCATTGCGAGGCAGGGTCGGAGTGGGAAGTGAACTTTGGCTTGACCTCACTGGCGGCACCAAAAGCTGCATCATCGAGGACATCGAGATATTCCTTCACAGCCCGTGGCACGACTTCGGGATCGAGTGCGGCCGGGTCCCACTGGTCCTTCGGTGACGAATTCTGCTTGTTGGCGTCGGCCCGGATGATACTGGCATCGGCGGCAAAGACATCGCCGCCAACGAGACCCTCATCGATGCAGCGAGCCACCACACTCTCAAACAGCTGCCGGAACAGATCGCTCTCCCGGAAACGTCCGTGACGGTTCTTGGAAAAGGTTGACTGATCGGGAACAGGATCACCCAGATCAAGGCGACAGAACCAGCGATAGGCCAGGTTCAGATGAACTTCCTCACACAATCGCCGCTCGGACCGAATACCCATGATGTATCCGATCAGCAGCATCCGGATCATCAACTCCGGATCAACCGACGGACGCCCGATGTCGCTATAGAACGGCCGGAGGTGTGTTCTGATGTCCGTCAGGTCAACAAATCGATCCACTGACCGCAGCAGGTGATCCGCCGGCACATGATCCTCAAGGCAGAACTCGTAAAACAGCACCGCCTGGCATTCCTTACGTGGTCCCATCATGGCAATCAGTCTCCCAAATCACCAGGAAACTGAATCAGCGCAAAACGCACTCAATAAGGCGCCTTTTTCATCAAAATCAGCCCGGAGCGGCCGTTCAAACTGGCAAGAAGCGACCCGATTGAATCGCCTTCTCCTTGATCTTGGGATTACCGGACACTGCGGGATTCCAGAGCCGTCTTATCATTTTCCCAAACTCATTTAGGCGGTAGAGTCGCCAAGCGGTAAATCAGATCGACATGGGAATCGAGCCATTCCTGATCCAGCGGCAGTCCCGCAATCAGCTTTCGAAAATAGGGAACCGCGATTGCCATCTCGATTAGCTGTCTTACCGGTGTGCCCTCACGCAATTCACCGCGCGCTCTCGCCGCCACGAAGACATCCTCAAGGCTGGCAATCCGGTCTTTCATGAAACCTTCGATCACCGCGCGAGCCTGTTTATCGGTGGCGGCCGCCGCTATGACCTGCGGCGCAACGTGGCCCCAGGGCGTTTCGTTCAGCGCAGTCGTGAGTTTGCCCATCATCCAGCCCAGATCGGTGCGCAACGGCCCATTGGTCATTGGAGCAAAATTCGGTGACGTCGCTGCGCGTAGGAAAGCGTCGTTGCGCATTGCCTCCAGTCTTGGCCAGTGTCGGTAAAGCGTGCTGCGCGAGATACCGGTCGCCTTGCTCACCGCCCCATGAGTGACGGCCAACACCCCTTCTTCTTGCAGGATGTTCTGTGCGGCATCGAGTGCAAGATTGCGCGTCGCGATTATGCGTGGATCTTCGGACAGTTTCATTTACCTCACTATAGAACAATCTGTTGCATAGCGATACATCATGTTCTACACTGTCGCCGCCAAGCAGTTGCGTCAAGTGCTTTCAGCTCTACCGGGGAAAGACAAGTCCTCAAAGCTCGATGCCCGGAGAATTCGAGTGCGCTTCGGGAGCACACTGAACGAAGAGCAAGTTGTGCAAAAAGTTTTACAATCAAGGGAAATGGCTATGAAGTTGAAAATATCGTTGATCGCGGCCGGTCTGATTTCCTCGCTGACAGCGGGCGTCGTTCTTGCCGACAATCATGCGACCAATCCGCATGCTTGGGGTATCAAAGCGCGTCAGGCGCAGATGCAGATTCAGGCCTTCAACCTTAGCATCCTTGGTGCGATGGCAAAGGGCGAGGCCGAGTACAACGCCGAAACGGCAGTTCTGGCAGCCACCAACATTGTGCTTGCCGCGTCTATCCACCAACCACAGGCCTGGGCCCCGGGTTCCGACAATTCCGCGGTTGAAGGGACAAGGGCGCTTCCGGCGCTTTGGCAAAACTTCCCGGATGCTGGCAAAAAATCCGCAGAACTTAAGGCGGCAGCTGAAGAGATGAAAGCTGTGGCAGGAAATGGCCGGGAAGCCATTGGTGGAGCGATGGCAAGACTGGGCGGTGCCTGCAACGCATGTCACGAGGCATATCGCGCACCAGAAAACTGAGTTGAATTCGGGGCAGGCCGGACAATCGGTTGTTCTCGGCAACAAAGCCGGAGCCGCGAATACTCATTGAAGCGAAACGGACCGGCTCGATATCGGCCAACGAAGGTTGGAGGATTATCCAGATATCGCCCATTCTCCGGCGGCACAAACCGGACCGCCCTTAGATCGGGCAAAAAAACGACCCCCGGGCTTGCTCCGCGCGCCACCGTACGTGACGGCCAGGTCGTATTGTGGAACTGGTTCGAAGAAAGCTTCACCACCAGAAACGCCTGTGCCGGCTGATCAGCGCCAAAGGAAGAATCGCTGAAGTGACGATCAAACGGATATTTCAAAGCTTTCTAGCATTTGTCCTGGTGGCGGTTTCTTCGGCAACGGCAGAAACCCTTGATCTGCCTAGGCGCGAAACGCCAATCCCGCGGACCACGAACGGCGTTCCGCATGTTCAGATTGGCATCGAACCAAACCCAGCGATTTCCGCCGAACTGCTGAAACGCGTATCGGAAATTCCCGGGGTTATGATCAGGCCGACAGTCATTTCCCTGCCCGGTGCCTTGGGCTTCTGGATCAGCGACGATGTGGCGCTGGCCCGACCCGAGGTGATCGTCGGAGGCCGTGAATTCGCACATCTTCATCCTGACGGCAGCTTGCACGCCTCGCTTTCGCCGGCACTGGCCGTGCAGGCCTCGAAAGCGGGTTGGGCGATGGCTCATCCCTGGGCCGACAAGAGGCCAGGTTGGCAAGGATTCGTGATGATCTACACGCCCGCCAATTCCGAAGAGCTGGAAGTGGTCTACGACCTGATCGTGCAATCCTTCGCCTATGTGACGGGCCGCGACGCATCTTCGCCTTGAAACACACAGCGCGGATCTGTTCCTCAATCCGCCAAACGCCGAAGGGCTCGTGCAACCCAGCGCAAACTGGTTCCCAAGGTCAGCATGCGTTCATTGAGCGGACCAGAGCTGAACGGCAGCAAAGTCCGCACTGCTGACGTTGAAAACGCAAACCCGTAAAATCCGCTGACCAATCGGCAGTCTGAAGCTGCTTCAGCTCATCTTTGTCGAGTGCGTACAGCATGGCTCTAGCCTCGTTCCTCGTTGTGAAGGCTGTCCAGCCAATCGAGGATTTCGCTGATGGCTAGATCCATCCGACCGACTTGGCAGTGTTGGTCTCCACCTTCCTCGGCGGTGAAGAGCCGTGTTCGAACAGATCGAGCTGCTGTCAGAGCTGATTTTTGAAGTTCCAGGAATTCCACAGGGACGAAATGATCGTTCTCACCTGCCAAAAGCAGCACGTCTTGCTCGATCAGCGGCGATAAGTCCTTGGTATGGTATCGTGAGAACTTGTAGAGGTGGTCAAACGGGGTCTCGGAGCCGGTGATGTACATCCCGTGGGCAATCATCCAATCCACGGCATCATCTTGCTTTCGGGCGGCGGCCGCCATCGCGTTGATCGCCTCTTTCTGGCCAGCGCGGATAGCAGCAAAGAAGCCTTCAGGCTTGTCGCGATTGTAACCGCGCAACGCATCCCAGATGACGTTCCAGGCCACAACACGTTGCACCCTGGGCTCATAGGCTGCTGCCCTAAGCGCGAGATAACCACCCAAACTGACGCCGATCAGAGTGACGTCTTCCAGTTCGAAGAAGTCGAGAACCGAAGCAACGGGCTTCTCCCACTCGTGCGTCATCTTCAGGCCAGACACCAACGGGCGCCCTTGTCCAGGCCCCTCGAAGACAATGACCGTGTACCCGGCAGCCGGAAACTCTTGGAGGAAGAGGTAGAACTCTTCGATGAAGGAATCGAACCCGCCGTGGAGAATTACGACGCCCTTTGGGTCTTTGGCTGTGAGACGAATAGCCGGGAGCGAGGCGTCCTCGTATGGCAGCTTGAAGAGTTCAAGGTTCTCGTCCTTAGTCGCCGCGTAGAAGCAGCGGGAGAAGTCCTCATAGGCACTCGCCTTCTCAGTTACGTTTTCCGGCAGAAAGAATTCGGACATCCGGTGGTAGTAGGCCGCATGCATTAACCGCCCATCGTCCTCGGCGCGTTGCGCCAGCATGTTCCACTGGTCAAACCAGACCTTTGGATCGAATTCCCGAAGCTTTGGTGCGATCTCCAATAGCTCCTCCTCACGGCACGCTTTTGGACCGTACGAAAGAACACGGTTCATCTGAAAGTTGAGATTCTGAAGGGGAAGGAGCTGTTTGAAAGCCATCTTGCTCTCCTTTCAGTGAGTGTTGTCAATCAGAATTGGAACTAGGCGTGCTAATGCCCTCTAGCTCGGAAGCTGCCTGAACAGCTTTGGATCGACGGTCGCCGCGGCCAGAATACCGCCCCAGAGGGCCCCAGGGATACCGGGGGTCAGGACATCCTGACCGGCAAGGAAGAGACCCGGGATCGGCGTCCGGGTTTGTAGCGCTTCGCTCATCAACCGGTCGGGCGTCGTGTCGATTCCGTAGAATGCCCCCTTATGGTGCCCCGTGATTGTCTGGGTCGTCAGCGGCGTCGACAGATTGCGGAAGACAACGAGCTTGGCCAGGTCTGGGAAATAGGCTTCGAACAATGCGAACATCGCATATTCGACCCGGGTCTTGAACGCCTCGTAGTCCTCGCCCCTTTGGCCCGGCTCCTTGTCGGCCCATTTCTCCACCACCGACCAGTCGACCCAGGTGACGATTTCGCCTGCGTATTTCTGCGAGGGTCCGGGGTCATGCGCGGGGTCCTTCAACGACGCGAAGGACACGAATAGAGCGGGCGGCGGGCTGTCGGGCGCATCCGTCCAGACGACGTCGACGTTTCCGTCCGGGTAAATCCAGTGGTTCGAACGGGTCGCCCCGGCGCGCTGGATATCGCCTTCGAAGCCCACGAACAGGCTGAAATGGCCGACGGAATGCGGTAGGGTACGGATCTCGTCGATCCAGTCCTGATGTCCGCAATCGGCGGGAAGCAGGGTGTTGACCGTTTCGCGTGCCCCGATATCCGAGATCACTGTATCCGCATGGATCTTCTCTCCCTGCGCCGTTCGCACGCCGATGACGCGGTCGTCCTCGATCAGAAGCGTCTCGACCTTGGTGTCCGCCCGCGCATCTCCCCTCGCCTTGATGATGGTCGGAATGATGTGCTCCGCAAAGGCCCCGCCGCCGCCTTTGGGATACCAGGCGCCACTTTCCAGATAGGATCCCGTGATCAGGGCGTGTATCGCGAAGCTTGCCTGGCTGGGCCGGCCGCCGTGGTCGAACCATTGCGCGGCGAAGGCGGCGGCCAGTTCGGGGTTGTCGGTGATTTCGTCAATCACCTCCTGCGTTGTCCGCTTGCACCAGCGTTCGATGTCATGGCTGTGCCACCACTTCAGCGCTGTGCCAACGAATTCGGGCATCGCGCGGGTCGAGGTGACCTTCCTGGCGGCATCCATGCCCTCTTTCACGGCAACGATCCAGGCGTCAATGGCCTCCGCGTCATCGGGGAACCGGTCCTTCAGGTCACGCGCCTGCGCCTCAAAGGGGCGGGACAAGGACAGCGGTTCCGCATCGCCGATATGCAGGTTGTCATAGATGGTGCCCATCGAAGCCAACTCGATCGGCTCGTCCGACAGCCAGTCCAGAAAACGGCGCTCGCGGTCTTCCGGGGCGACGCAGTTGAGGTAGTGGATGCCCGCGTCCCAGCTGAAACCCTCGATAGTAAAGCTGTGGCTCAGGCCGCCAAGCGTCTGGTATTGCTCCAGCAGCAGAACCTTGTGCCCGGCCTTCGACAGCGCGGCGGCCGCCGCCATGCCGCCCATGCCCGAGCCGATGACG
>CAXXSI010000012.1:0-29624 GCA_963669285.2 Rhizobiaceae bacterium
CAAGCGACGACAAGCAACCGCCGAAGCCCCGAAGATGATCAGCGATGGCGACCGCGATCCACGGCCATGCATCCAGCTTGAACAAAGATTTCCGAACACGTTCATGAGAATGAATCCGGCGCCGACCGCCGCGGCACTGACCGGCGAAAAGCCGTCAACCGTGATCAGGATCAGCGGTAGAAAACCGACTACGATAAAATACAGGCTGCACAGAGCCCGAAAGTCATCGCAGCGATTACTACCGCAGGCCGCGCCAGTGACAGCGGATGGCTTTCCTGCCCAGGCTCCGGCGGGCTTGTGGCGGGAGCCCGGGGCATGGACCGTCCGACCAGAAATACCGGCACCGTCACGCAGAGAATCAATATCGAAGTCGCGACCCAGAGAACGCGCCAGTCGGCGACCGCGAGAGTGGGCCCGGAAAGCACCATCATCAGGAAAGATCCCGTGGGCAGAAACAGGCTCCAAAGCGCAAGAGCCGTTCGCCGATGCTGCTGGGAGGCGACGCGGTAAATCAACGGCGGAATGGAAGTCGCGGTCAAAAGGAAACCAAATCCTTCGCCAACCCTCGTCAACAACAGTGTGTAGCCGTCTGGGACGACACTACCCGCCAGCCCGGCCGTGGCTGTCAGAACCAGACCGAAAACCGCCATCCGCGCCTGCCCCAGGCGCTCGGCGGCCATACCCAGAAACGCCGCACCAGCCGCGGCCACCAGGGCGAAGATCGACACCACCCAACTGGACTGGACCAATGACATGCTCAAGTCTGTCTGCAGGTATGGCAAGGCAACCGGGACCTTTCCGACCTGCAGGGAGGCCGCGATTCCGGCGCTGATCAGCACAATTATCTGTGCAGGAGGTGTGAGGCATGTCGGGCATTTTTCCCCAAGACGGATCCCTGTTTCAAACAGAGCGGTTGTTTATAGGTCTTCTTTCAATGCACGCCTATTGGTGAGCAGTCATCCGGGAAAAGACGCCGGCAGGTCAGCTGGATATGGGATTTTTATCAGTTGGATTTCGGATTGGCGGATTTCAGGCTGGCGGAAACATCGGAGGCAATTTCAGTAATCCTGTCGCGCAGCCAGATGTGAGCCGGGTCGTTCGTGCTGCGCTCGTGCCAGACCATATAGATCGTCACCAGGCTGCTCTCGAAGGGAAGCGGGGCGGCATCCAGGCTGTGCAAGGTCTTGATTTTCATCAGGCTCATTTCCGTCGCAATGAGGCGCGTGCCCTTAACAAATGGCGGAATGGCATTGAAGTTCGGGACCGAGACCCTCGGGGGGGCTGATCTGTGACGCCTCGATGTCGGGCAGAACGCGCAGCGAGGTACCGCCGCCGGCAAACCGCACTGTCAGGTGGTCTGCGTCACAATATTCTTCCCAGGTTTGCGGCGGATCGCGCGCATCGGCGTCGTAAAAGCACATCATCTTTCCGGAGAAAAGCGACTTCTGAAAGATATCGGGACCATCCGGCGGCAACGGCGTCAGGGCGAGCTGGCACTGGGCATCCCGCATCAGACCAACGGTGGGTTGGCCCGAAGGCATAAATTCCAACTGAAGCCGAATTCCCTCATCCCAGGCATTTTTCAGCAATTGCGGGAAAATCAGATCGCGCTGCATGTCGTTGGCGGCGACTACGAACTTCATTTCCTCAGATTTGGGGTCAAACGGGCGCTGATCGGTAAGTCCGTTGATAATATCCAGGGCATTTCGAACTGGTTCCTTGAGCGACAGTGCGGTTTCCGTCGGCGTCAACCGGTGGCCGGATCTCACAAACAAGGGATCGCGCAACACTTTGCGCAATCGCGCCAGCGTGTGGCTGACGGCTGATTGCGTCACTCCCAATTTCTCCGCGGCAATCGTCACCGAGGAGTTTTCCAAAATGGCCAGAAAGGGTCACCAGGACATGGCCGTCCAGATCAAGAACATCGGGTTCGCTCATGTAATATATGAATAAGCATGAATGGATTGAATGTCGAGAGGCCCATATTTTGCCCGGATCAAAAATCTGGGAGGATCCGATGAGATTTTCCAATCTTCTTTGCGGCGTGACGATGGCTATTTCGACTGCGTTCGCGACGATGGCGCACAGCGAAGAACTGACTGTCGCGACATTCATACCGCCTCAACACCACGTCAACGCCAGCCTGTTCAAATGGTTTGGCGAGGAAATCGAAAAGCGCTCCGGTGGAACGCTGACAATGCAATTATATCCGGCCGGACAGTTGGGCGCCGGCCCGGTGCAGCAGTATAAGCGGGGTCGTTGAAGGGGTTGCGGACATCACGTTCGGACTGCAGGCTTACACGCCGACGATCTTTCCGCGCACCATGCTGATCATCCCTCCGGGCAAAGGCACCACGGGGTTGATTCCACCAAGCGCATGCTGGCGGTCTATGACGAACATCTGGCGCAGGAATACAAGAACGTAAAGCTTCTCGGTGTTTTCACCACCGCCGGTCCGGTGTGGGCGGCGACACGCGATGTGTCCACCATGGCAGGATTGAGCGGCGCGAAAATGGTTCCCTATGCCGCGATGACGACGCCAATCTTCGAGGCGCTGGGCGCTGTTCCGGTGCAGATGCCGGTGACCGAAATGTACACCGGATTGTCGACGGGCACGATTGACGGCGCCACCGCCGCCTGGAGCAATGTGACCGCGCCGTGGAACTTCTGGGATGTTTCGTCTCACTTCGTCAAAAACGTTCCGATCCAGTTCGCGGTCTTTTCGTGGCCATGAATAAGGAGCGCTATGAAGCGCTTTCTGCCGAACACCGGGCAATCATCGATGAACTGGCGGGCGAGGTATTCTCGCTGAAGGGCGCGGAGAGTTTTGACGCAGCCGATGCGAAGTCGATTTCCAAAATGGAGGCCGCTCCTCAGATGGACAAAGTTACCGTGGTGTCAGTGAGCGATAAAGAGCGCGCCAGATGGACGCGGCGGTCGGCGAAGGTCTGAAGGTCATCTTTGCAGATTACGAGTCTCGCGGCATTGCCAATGCTCGCGAGATTTATGAAGCGATCAACCAGTAGAAATGAGACAAGGTGCGTGCCCGGTTGCCGGGTACGCGCCAATGCTGTCTCAAAGGAAATTATGCAGCATGGTCGATGATCGGCTCCCCGCCTGGCTAAAGACTCTAGATAGAGTATTGACCGGTCTCGCGCTCTTCGGTGGCGGGGCCACGCTGGTTTTTATGGTGTTCGTCAGCTCCTTCAATGTCGTCGTTATGCGCAAGGTGCTCAATTCGCCGGTTCAAGGCGTTGAAGACCTGCTGATCCTCAGCCTGGTCATTCTCGTGGCCTTCGCCATACCGTTCGGCGGCAGAGCTGGCGCACATATCGAGATTGAAATCTTTGAGTCACGCATGTCGGCGGGGTTCGCGTGCTGGTCGATGGTGGTTTTGCGGCTGGTGGCAGGCGGTCTGATGTTGGTCATGGCCTATCAGCTTGTCCTTGCCGGACAAAAGTCGACTGTATTCGGTGAGACCACGCAGCAGCTGCTGATTTCCTATGAGCCCTTCTATTACCTGCTGGCGTTGAGTGCTGGACTTTATGTCCTCGTGCTGTTGTCGGATGCGTTTCAGCTTCTGAAATACGGTTCAATCCAACTGCCCGGATCGGAGGAGACGTCATGAGCATGCCGCTTCTTGGCGTTCTCGGTCTGCTCATGCTCATGGTTTTGCTCGGGCTTCGTTTCCCGGTCGCCCTTTCCATGATTTTTGTTGGCCTGTTCGGCACCATCGCCGCAACGACAAACAAATTTTACCTGGTCGGGATGGATTTCGACAAAGCCTTCGACCGGGGGATCCGCACCGCGATGTCGAACTTGTCGGGAGAGACATTCGAGGCGGCGTCCAACTACAACCTGCTGGTCATTCCGATGTTTGTGCTGATGGGCAATCTGGCGGGCGTTTCTGGCATGTCGTCGGACCTTTTCAACGCCGCCTATCGATGGATGGGGCATATGCGCGGCGGCCTTGCTTCGGCAACAATGCGGCCTGTGCCGGATTCGCCGCCCTTTCGGGTTCCTCGCTTGCGGCTGCTGTCACGATGGGTCGCGTTGCATTGCCGGAAATGAAAAAGTTCAAATACGCCGACAGCCTGGCGACCGGGTCGGTCGCTGCCGGCGGAACGCTGGGATTCTTGATACCACCGTCAGGCGGCATGGTTATCTATGCGGTTTTGACCGAACAGAGCATTGGTCGGCTGTTTATGGCGGGCGTCATACCGGGAATCGTTTTGACACTGCTTTTCATCGGGAGCGATCTATCAGACAGTGTTGCGAAAGCCGGAGACTGGACCGGCAGGCCCCGTGGCGCCGTGGGCGGATCGTCGCGCGGCACTGATATCGGCGTTGCCCTTCGTCGCCGTTGTCGGCATCACCATCGGCGGCATGTACACCGGTTTCTTCACCCCGGTTGAGGCATCGTCTGTCGGCGCGTTTCTGGCAATGTGCGTCGCCCTACTGCGCCGATCACTTAATCTCGAAGCGATCCGGGTGGTTATCCTGCAGACGATGAAGGCCTCGGCGACGGTGTTTCTGATCATCATCGGTGCCCTTCATATTCATACCGTTCATGTCGATCACCGAATTGCCGGGTCAGTTGGTGACCATTCTGACATCGCTGCCGATCGGAGACTATGGTGTTCTGCTGATCATCATCCTGATCTACATGTTCCTGGGCATGTTTCTTGAAGGCATCGCGATGCTGGTGCTGACGATCCCGGTCGTATTGCCGATCATCGCCGCGCTTAGCTTTGGCTTTGACCCAGCTCTGGCCGATATGAAAATGATCTGGTTCGGAGTGATCGTCGTAATTGTGCTGGAGATGGGCATGATCAGCCCGCCTGTCGGCATCAACGTGTTCGTGGTGAAGTCGATTACAAGGGACGTGCCGATGTCGGAGATTTTCCGCGGTATCTGGCCCTTCTGGTTCGCCATGGCGCTGATGATCGTCCTGCTGATGCTGTTCCCGCGCATTGCGGTCTGGCTGCCCATGACCATGATCGGATGATCAAGGTCGAAACGTGGAAGCGGCGCAACGTGGCCGCATCCTGTCGCAATGAGGGAAATCGGAACGGTGGGTATTCCGGCGCTTCCCACCGCACAAGAGTTACAAAGTCGCCCCAACACTTCTTAGCTTCCAAGGAGCGAGACGATCATGAGTAACATGGACCAGGTGATCACCACCGGAATCTTCATCGATGGCGAGGCCCGTGAGGCATCGAACGGAAATGTTTACGACATCCACAATCCCGCACGTCCCAACGAACTGGTGGGGCGCGCGGCCTCCGCGACCGTCGATGATGTCGAGCAGGCCGTTCAGGCGGCCCATGGCGCATTTCCGACCTGGTCGGCACTCAGCATGGCGGAACGCGCACAACTACTCAGGGATGTCGCCAGCCAACTTGTCGCTGACGAAGAGGATGTCAAATACCGATCGCGTCTCTTCACGCGTGAGCATGGCAAGATCGCCCGTGAGACCCTCATGGAAATGTCTCGTCTGGGAGACCGATTTATGCTGGCTGCCGAATATGGGGAGCGCATGGCGATCGACGAAGAGATCAAAGGGCCACCCTTCGATACGCTGGTCACTCGCCAACCGCGGGGCGTTGCCGCCCTGATCGTACCTTGGAACTGGCCGCTTTCGATCCTCGGCGCCAAATTGCCGCAAGCGCTGGTGGCGGGAAACACGGTGGTGGTGAAACCCTCGGCCAACTCGGCGCTGGCGCCGGCGCTGACGCTGCAGATCATTGCAAAGCTGTTGCCCCCCGGTGTCGTCAACATCCTGACGGGTTCAGCCTCGACCATCGGTGATCCGTTGGTCGGGCATCCGCTGGTGCGCAAGGTCAACTTCACCGGTTCGACCACCATCGGCCGACATGTCATGAAAGTTGCTGCCGAGAATATCACACCTGTCACATTGGAACTGGGAGGCAATGACCCGGCGCTCGTCCTCGAAGATGCCGAGCTCGATGAGGCCGCATTCACGCGCATGTATCTGGGAACATTTGGCTCTTCGGGTCAGATTTGCATGGCGCTAAAGCGCCTTTATGTCCATGATAGCCGCTATGACGAGGTTGTGGCGGGCATCACCGCCGCCTGCGACAAGGCAGTGGTCGGCGACGGGTTGCTGCCCGAAACCACAATGGGCCCGGTCAACAACGCCAAGCAGCTCAAGGTCGTGACCGACATGATTGCCGAAGCTCGCTCCAAGGGTGCCGAAGTACATGAATGTGGCCAGGTGCCGGACGAGGCGCTTTACAATGGCGGCGGCTATTTTCAAAAACCGGCGCTGGTCTATGACGCCGATCCGGAGCTGTCGATTGTTCGCGAAGAACAGTTTGGTCCGGCCCTGCCGATCCTCAAATTTAACAATGACGAAGAGGCCATCGCGAAAGCCAATGACAGCGATTTCGGCTTGTGTTCCTCAGTATGGACACCCGACAGGGATCGCGCTCTATCGATCTCGCGCCGCCTTGAAGCGGGCTACACCTATATCAACGCCCATGGTCCAACAGCCCAGGACAGCCGCGGACCGTTTGGTGGTTTCAAACTTTCCGGAATCGGCCGCAACCTGGGCTATGACGGCGTTTTGGCCTTTGCCGAACCGCATTCAATCTCGGGTCCAGAAGGGTATTTGCTATGAGCACCTTAAGCTCCACCGCCCGGGTGTCGGTTTCACCGGCACTGCGCTATCTCAGGCAACTCGCCAAGCATTTTGCGCATAAGGTTGAGGTTGAGACGAGGGATGATGAAGCGACAGTTCGGCTGAGCTATGGCCATTTCGAATTGCGCACAGATGGCGATGATGTTCTGCTAATGCGGACCTTTGCCGACACGGACGAGCATCGCAAGCGCCTGCAACATGTGGCGGCATCGCATCTGGAGCGCTTTGCCTTCCGTGATCCTCCGCAGATCGAATGGTCCGACGATGCTTGATCCGGAAAGGACATCTCATCTGCCGAAGAGAACGTCTAGACGAAGTTGATCGGATTGCCGACCCGCAAGGTGCCGCCCGATACTACCCGGCAATACAGACCCGCCCGCTCCATCAAATGGGTGTATATCTGCTTTTTCGACATCATGTTGAGATAGCGGCAGGGCCGACACGGGCGCAGACCTTCAAATATCACTTCGCCGATTGAAAATGTTCTGCCAACCATTTTTTCGTTTGCGATCCCCTGCGTGGTCAAGTTGCGGCGATGCTCGTGTGGGTGGAGTTCGATCCCCAACTCCTCCTTGAGCGCACGGATCGTTGCGATGTCGAAGATCGTGACATCGCGCATGCCGGGCGACCGCGAATATTTGCCGTGCCCGGCGGCGTAGCGGTCGCCTTCAATGCCCTGCCCGGCAACAACGAGCGCACTATCGTGCGGGACCATCGGCCGTCCGGTCCTTGCCGAGGTGTGAATGTACAGCAATTTGGCTTGACCCATGTATGGATTATCCCCGACAAATCGGTGTTGTGGGCTCAGTTGATCTAGGGTTTTTTGGCCCGGTACATTTCCTCCAAACGGTGCAAAAGTGCCATCGACCGGGGCAGAAAAAAGTAGGAATTGAGCAGGATGTTGATGATCAAAAGCACCACAGTGCGCAGATAGCCGCTGGGATAATCGGGCGAGATCAAGTCGGCGATCCAACTTAGAACGGCTCCCACAGCCAGGACCCAGAATGTCAGTACCAGCACAATCTTCCATTTTTTCGGTCGATGCGCTGAGCTTTGGCTGCCGAGAAGGGAATCCAGATCCCAAAGCCGGTTTTTAACCACCTCGCCTTCGATGAAATGCGACAACTCGTCAACCAGCTCCTTGCGCTCGTCTGACTGCTCCCAGGCGATCAGATCATCCAGGGTCGCAAAGGAGATAACGGTCGAAAACGCTGCCCCGGTCTCCTGAGAGGGCGCATTGTGTCGGACTTCAAGAAAACCGGATTGCCTATTTAGCGCTTGTTCGAACCGGACAAGAACTTCATTCGCCGCTGCTATGTCTGCTTCGCGGAACTTTCGAACGATCACTGACAAAACCGGTGACTTGTCTGTCATGATGGCACTCCAATCAGTGGAGTCTGGTCTTCCATGCGCTTGCGTTCCATTGCTGTTAAGACCGATCCCCGCATCTTAAAACCACTGATGGGATGTTGTTCACAATAGGCCCGGTGATCCACCCGAGGGGACGGCCAGGAATTCCATGCTGCGCAATTTTGGATCAGAAACCCAGGCAATCAAATCAGATTCCTTCATATTAAATATGACACAGCATGAATGGATTGAATGAATATCACTGATTACTGTCGCCGGATCGACGTGAAATCTAGACCGACAGAAGGTGAATCTCACATGCTTAACAACAAGACGATCATCGTAACCGGATGTTCCTCGGGGATCGGCGCGGAAACCGCGCGGCTCATCAAGGAAATGGGTGGAACTGTTATCGGTATTGACCGGAATGAAACGTCGGAAAACGTGGATACTTTCTTCCAGGCGGACCTCTCCAACCAGGAATCGATCGACAAGCTGGTGGAGTCGTTGCCCAAAGAGGCGGACGGGCTTGCAAACATTGCCGGTGTTCCGCCAACCGCGCCCGCCGAATTGGTGATTCGAGTCAATCTCGTGGGCTTGAAATACTTCACGAAAAAGATGGTGGACGGTCTGGCCGACGGGGCCTCTATTGTAAATCTGGCGTCGCTGGCCGGCGCTGGTTGGCAAAATGCCGTCGATCAGATCAAGGATGCCGCCGATCTCGATTTCGATGGTGTTGAGGATTTCGTCGCTCGCCACAAAATCACCGAAACGCAGGGCCGCTCCTACTTTTTTGCGAAAGAGGCACTGGTTGTGTGGACCATGCAGAACCGGTGGACCTGGCGTGATCGTGGCATTCGCATGAATTCGGTCAGTCCGGGCGCAGTGGAGACACCAATTCTGCAGGACTTCCTCGATACGTTGGGCAAAAAGGCGGAAGAAAGCCGCAAGGTCATGGACCGGTGGGGCACGCCGAAAGATGTCGCGCCCGTTGTCGTTTTTCTGCTGTCGGACATGACACCATGGATCCGCGGAACGAACATCCCGGTCGATGGTGGCCAGGTTGCAAACGTAATGTGCAATATGAACGGTCTTTGACGGATCCAGGTAATTTAGCGTATCCGGCCCGTCTGCGTGGCAGGTCCGGAAGTCTCCTTGTTGATGCGATTGTCTCGCATTTTGACCAATTAGTCCGGACCAAAACCATGACTGAGACCAAAACCGCTCTTGTGATAAGCGCTCATGCGGCCGACTTCGTCTGGCGTTGCGGCGGTGCGATCGCCCTGCATCAAAAGCTCGGTTATGACGTGACCGTTGCCTGCTTGTCGTATGGTGAGCGCGGCGAAAGCGCGAAACTGTGGAAGACCGGCAAGACGACATTGGATGACGTCAAGGCAGCGCGCCGCGATGAGGCGGAAAAGGCCGCCGCCGCGCTGGGTGTCAACGACATCAGGTTTCTCGATCTGGGTGACTATCCACTGCGGCTTGATCGTGATGCGCAAGACCAGATGGTGGATATCATCCGCGAGGTACAGCCAAAATGGATGATGAGCCACTCGCGCTGGGATCCCTACAACACCGACCATATGAATACGACACAGTTTGCGTTGGAATGCCGCATGATCGCGCAGGCATGGGGCCACAACCCGGGGCAAAAGGTCTTAGGCGCGCCGCAGCTGTATCTGTTTGAGCCGCATCAGACCGAGCAAATGGGCTGGAAGCCCAACGTGTTCCTCGACATCACGCCGGTCTGGGAGAACAAGCGTGCCGCGATCGAATGCATGCAGGGCCAGGAGCATTTGTGGCACTTCTACACCAACGTGGCCGAGAACCGAGGCAATCATTTCCGCCGTAACTCCGGTGGAATGGCGGGTGGCCGAAAGGCGGAGTACGCGGAGGGATTTGAGATGATATTCCCGCAAACCGTGGATGAGTTGGTATGAGCGTTCGGGCTGGAACCACCGGCATTGTTGTCCAGAATGTCGAACGCGGCGACCAGAACATCATCAGCGGGCTTGCCGAATGCGGCGTGGCAACCGTGCACGAGGCGCAGAGGCGCAAGGGTCTCCTGGCGGACTATTTGCGTCCCATCTATCCCAACGCGAGGGTGGCCGGCAGCGCGGTGACGATCCTGGCTCCTCCCTGCGACAATTGGATGTTGCACGTAGCCATCGAACAGCTGCAAGACGGCGATATCCTTATCCTGGGAACAACCAGCTCATCGAATGCCGGATATTTCGGTGATCTACTGGCGACCTCGGCGATGGCAAGGGGGTGTAAGGGATTGGTCATCGACGCGGGCGTCCGCGATATCCGGGACTTAACTGAGATGGGTTTCCCAGTCTGGTCAAAAGCCGTTTGCGCACAAGGCACGGTCAAGGAAACGCTCGGCAGCGTCAACGTGCCCGTCATTTGCGCGGGTGAGCTGATCAATGCCGGAGACGTCATTGTCGCTGATGATGATGGTGTGTGTGTTGTTCGGCGCGACGAGGCTGCCGCGGTCCTGGATAGGGCCCGGGCACGCGAGGCAAATGAGGCCTCCAAACGCGCGCGTTTCGAGGCCGGTGAACTTGGGCTGGACATATACCAAATGCGCGATCGGCTGGCCGAGAAGGGCCTGAAATATGTCTGACGGCATAAGGGCGATGTGGATGCGTGGGGGGACGTCGAAGGGCGGCTATTTCCTTTCATCCGATCTGCCCAAAATGCCGGAAAAACGGGATGCCGCGCTGTTGCGGATCATGGGTAGTCCCGACATCCGCCAGATCGATGGCATGGGTGGTGCCGATCCGCTGACATCGAAAGTCGCCGTCGTGCAGAAATCAGCGCGCGAGGGCATTGATGTGGACTACCTGTTCCTGCAGGTGTTCGTCGATCAGGCCATCGTCACCGACGCCCAAAACTGCGGAAACATTTTGGCAGGTGTCGGTCCCTTCGCAATAGAACGCGGACTTGTCGATACGGTGGACGGTGAAACCACTGTCACGATCTATATGGAAAACACCGGCCAGATCGCCGTCACAAATGTTCAGACACCGGGCGGGCGCGTGACCTACCGCGGCGAGGCGCGCATCGATGGCGTGCCCGGTATCTCAGCACCGGTGCCAATTGAGTTCAAGGATACCGCTGGCAGCTCCTGTGGGGCGCTACTTCCGACGGGCAACGCGGTTGATAGGGTGGAAGGCGTCGAGGTGACGATGATCGACAATGGCATGCCCTGCGTCGTGATGAGCGCCCAGGACCTGGGCATTGCCGGCGACGAAGATCCGGCAGATTTGGAGAACAACAAAGCCCTTCGCGAAAAATTGGAGGCGGTACGGCTTGCCTGTGGCCCAATCATGAACTTGGGCGATGTCTCGAAGAAAACAGTTCCAAGATGACCATGGTCTCGGCTGCCAGAAACGGCGGTGCGATTGCCACCCGA
Organism: Rhizobiaceae bacterium; assembly: GCA_963669285.2. Taxonomy (GTDB): domain Bacteria; phylum Pseudomonadota; class Alphaproteobacteria; order Rhizobiales; family Rhizobiaceae; genus JAWKWH01. The sequence continues at coordinate 11,439 of CAXXSI010000012.1, forward strand.
ACATTCATCCCTCATCGATGCCACAAATCAATTGGTGTGCTTGGAGCGGTGAGTGTGGCCACGGCTTGTCTGCTGGCCGGATCGACAGCCCATTTGATTGCCGAATGCGGAGTGGGGCAGCGACGCAGCCTTAGGGTCGAACATCCGACGGGCGAGATGACGGTTTTGGCAAATCTGGACGGTACGGAAGTAGCGTCAGCCGCCATATTGCGAACTGCCCGCAAGCTGATGGACGGCATTGTCTTTACCGGAGAGGAATGATGGACGACGACTGGATCCCCTTCCATCCAAATCCAAAAAAACCCGATTTTCAGCTTCCGAAAGGCGCCGTTGACACCCATTGCCATGTGTTCGGACCGTCAGCGGATTTTCCCTTCGCGCCCGAACGCAAATACACACCTTGCGATGCCGGCAAGGATCAGCTGTTCGCATTGCGTGATTATCTTGGATTTGAACGCAATGTGATCGTACAGGCGACCTGTCACGGCAAAGACAATCGTGCACTGGTTGATGCCTGCCAATCAGCGGGAGATCTGGCGCGCGGTATCGCCAGCATCGAGCCAAATGTCACCGACGACTCATTGGCTGAAATGCACGATGCCGGCGTGCGCGGTGTTCGGTTCAATTTTGTCAGGCGGTTGGTCGATGCCACACCACATGACGTGTTCCAATCCGTCGCAGAACGTATCGCCAAGCTGAATTGGCATGTCGTCGTCTATTTCGAAGCTACCGATTTGGACCGGTTGGCACCGTTTCTCGACAAGCTGCCTACCGTAATCGTCGTCGACCATATGGGACGGCCGGATGTGACCAAGGGAATTGAGCATCCCTCGTTCCAACGCTTCCTGGAACTTATGTCCTGCAACGACAGGATCTGGTCGAAGGTCACATGCCCGGAGCGTTTGACGGTGACCGGTCCACCCTACGACGATGTCGTCGATTTTGCGCGAACCGTGACCGAGGAATTTCCCAACCGGGTGCTTTGGGGCACCGATTGGCCTCACCCGAACATGAAATCCCATATGCCCGACGATGGCGCGTTGGTCGATTTCATTCCAAGGATTGCGACCACCGCCGCCGCACAAAAGGCGTTGCTGGTTGACAATCCTCATCGGCTTTATTGGGCTTAGCAGGGCGGATCTTGCTGAAAAGAACGGAACCAAGATGACGAGCAGAAAAATCTCCAATGCCAAGGGATTGTACCTTGAGGGTATTCGCGATGGCCATATTGTCGAGGCCTTGGATAAGTATACTGGCGACCGCTACACGCAGCACTCGACCGGTGTCGGAGACGGCAAAACCGGATTCATGGAGTTTTTCGGACCATTTATAGATCGTAATCCGGTCCGAGATATTCGCGTCGTGCGCGCCATCGAAGATGGGCCGTATGTGTTTCTTCACGTCTACCAGAGTCTGAACAATGGCGAAGCGGAATGGGTTACGGCAGACCTATTCGACACCGACGGCAATGACCGGATGATCGAGCACTGGGACGTGATTGCGCCTTATGTTGGCAAAACAGCGTCGGGCCGAACGTCGGTGGACGGATCCACAGAGATAGAGGATTTGGAACTCACGGACGCCAACAAGGAAACGGTGCGCCGGTTCATTGACAATATCCTGATGAACAGCCGGGCGGACAAGATTACCAACTATATCTCGCCCAACCGGTACGACCAGCATGCCGCCGAAATAGGCGATGGGCTGGACGGGCTGATGAGCCATTTCCAGAGACTTCAAGCCAGCGGTGAAGTTGCCAGATATCATAAGGTGCACAATTTGATCGGTCAGGGCAATTTCGTCGTGGCGTTCAGCCATTTGCAAAAGGGCGCCAGCCACTACGCCGTTTTTGACATCTTCAGGTTGAAGGGCGGCAAACTCTTGGAACATTGGGATGTGCAGGAAAAGATCCTTGCGCCTGAGGAATGGAATAATTCCGGCAAGTTCTGATCCTCTTTTTTTTTGACCAATACGATCGGGTGTAATCCCTTGTGTACCCGCTGTTTACCGTCCTGACCGATCGGATTGTTCGCCCGATTACTGGACATGATAGCCGTCTGACGCGGTAAACACCGGCGCCTTCAAATCGTACGCCGAATGAACATCTCTCATAGTAACTATGATTTTCCATGAGTGGTTTCGATGGCGAATATCAAGTAATTTTTTCTCAGCGAAGGAGGATGAAATGTTGGTAGCGCAAATCGAAACATTGACCGCATCGGCACTTTCGCCAGCCTGCCTGAATTGCCCAAACAGGACGCCCGCGTGCGGCAAATTGGCAGTTGCTGATGGCAACCTTCCAGCACCGAACATTTCTGAGGTTATCCAGCCTCGATGCGACAGTTTGATCAAGAGGGAACTCAGCTAATGCATGTCCCCGTAGCCATCATTGGTGCCGGTCCGTCAGGTTCGCTACTCGCTTGGATATTGCGCCAGCGCGGTATCGAGAGCGTCGTTCTTGAAGCTCGCAGCCGTGAATATGTCGAGGGACGTATCCGGGCCGGAGTCATGGAGCGAAACGCGGTTGATTTGATGATCCGTGCCGGCGTTGGCGAGCGCCTGGAGAAAGAATGCATGTACCACCCGGGCGTGATCGTCGGAATCAACAATTCGCACCACTTTCTCGATTTCGAAAAACTGATCGGGATCGGCGTCACCGTGTATGGCCAATCGGAAGTCACCAAGGATATTCTTGCCGCACTGGACAATGCCGGGCACGATGTTGTCTACGAGGCGCCGGTGATGGCGGTCGAAGAGCACAATGGCGACCGCGCCATCGTGAAATACACCGAAAACGGCGTTGAAAAAGAGCTTTCAGCCGACTTTGTCGTCGGCGCCGACGGCTACCATGGCCCGTCAAGAAAATCGATTCCGGCTTCCGAACTCATAATCCATGAGAAAACCTACACGCTTGGTTGGCTTGGTGTGATGGTGAAGGCTGCACCGTCAGCTGATGTGGCGTTGTTTGCCCATCACAACCGAGGTTTCGCGCTGCTCAGCATGCGCTCACCTGAAATCTCGCGCCTTTATCTTCAGTGCGCGGCTGACGAGAACCTCGAGGAATGGCCAGACGAACGCGTTTGGGAAGAGCTCGACACCCGTCTCGGCGCCCCCGGATGGACACTCGAGCGTGGTGAAATATTTCAAAAGGACGTCACACCGCTGCGAAGCTTCTTTTGTGAGAGCCAGCAATATGGGCGGCTGTTTTTGGTCGGTGATGCGGCCCATATCGTGCCACCGACCGGCGCTAAAGGGCTGAACTCAGCCTTCGCTGACGTCAGTGTGCTGTCGGCGGGTCTTATCCAGCATTTCAAGAAGGATGACTCGTCGATCCTTGACAAGTACTCCGACGTGGCGGTCGAGCGGAACGTTCAGACCCAACGGTTCTCGTGGAGCAACACTGCCAAATATCACATCTATCCGGAAACAAACTCGTTTGACCGTCGCATGCAGCGCGCTGAACTGGAATATCTGGTGTCAGACGAGACCGCGCAGATTTCCTACGCCAAACAGCATACGGGACTGCCGTTCGCCCATTGGCCAGAGTTGTAACTGAAGCTGCGGCCGTCCGCATCAACGGTCCAGGGTAATGGGTCGTTACACCCACGGAACAATAATCACCATCGTCCGGGCAACGCGGAAGCCGCGCCGGGACACCCTTTCAAAACGCACCGAGAAAGGAACCGACTGATGAGTAAAGAAACCGGCCATTCGGATCATATCCCAGGAACCCATGTATTCACTGGGCAGAGGTCGTCAAAGGGTCTCAAGCTGAACAAATTCGCCTTCTCGCTCGCGAAGGCTGAGAACCGCGAAGCCTTCGGCAAGGATCCGGTCGCATTCATGGATACATTCGGGCTTTCCGAGTGGGAAAAACAAAAGATCCTCGAAAAGGATGTCAAAGCGTTGGTCGAAGAAGGCGGCGGCAGCATTTACATGCTGATCAAGATCGGCGCTGTCACCGGCGACGGGCTTGCCAGCATGGGCGCTCAACAGAGAGGCGAGACCCTGGAAGAATTCATGGCGACGCGGAACGTTCCGCTGAAGCAGAACACGTGACGGCCATATAGAAGAAGGACAAGAAGATGGGAAAGATAGTTGCAGGTGTAGGTTCATCGCACGTGCCGTCGATCGGCACGGCCTTCGATGAGAAAGTCCAGGAGTCCCCGGAATGGAAGCCGTTGTTTGACGGCTACAAACCGGCAAAGGCCTGGTTGAAGGAAAATGGTGTGACGCACGCCATCGTTATCTACAATGATCACGGCACCGATTTCTTCTACGACAAGTGCCCGACTTTCGCGATGGGTGCGGCTGAGGAATATCCAATCGGCGACGAGGGTTGGGGCATTCGCGATCTGCCTGCCGTCAAGGGCGATCTCGATTTCTCCTGGCATCTCGCAAACTCGATTATCGGGGACAGCGAATTCGACCTGACGATCTGTCAGGAGATGGTGATGGACCATGGTCTGCTGGTACCGCTTCCGCTCTTGTTTGACTACGAACCAGACTGGGCGGTGAAAACCGTACCATTGCACGTGAACGTGCTACAGCATCCGCTGCCAACTCCGAATCGGCTCTGGCAGCTCGGTCATGCTATCCGCAAGGCAGTCGAGTCCTATCCGGAAGACGCGCGCGTCGCTGTCGTCGGTACGGGCGGCTTGTCGCATCAGCTGCATGGCGATCGATTTGGTCACATGAATGAGAAATGGGATCAGGAATTCCTCGATTTGATCGAAGATGATCCGGAAAAACTCATCAGCATTCCGCACGACACCTGGATGGAGCGGGGCGGGGGCGGAATCTGTAGAAATGATTATGTGGCTCGGTATGCGCGGTGCGCTGACGCCCGCAGTCAACAAAATCCACCGCAGCTACTACATGCCGATGCTGACCGGTATGGGAATCACAGTTCTTGAGGACAAGGTGCCTGCGGCGGCGTAGCAAGGATCTTCGGCCCGCTTTCGAACGTGGGCCGAAACTAGCCACTCGCCAAAGCGGGTTGCCCGAAATTTCGTTCTAACTGCGAGCTGGACCGGCGAAACCGGCCGCAAAAGCTGCCGAAATAGTCGAATTTGCGCAACCGACACCTATCGGGCGAGCAATCCGGCGCGAGCCGGAACCAGACCGGCCGCAAGCGCCGTAGAAAGGCGCCGCCAGCAGAACGACTGACGAGGTCCGCTTAGACGCAACGACAATTCTCACTGGCCAATCCGATGATTTTGCCAGGACCATTCGGAACTGATGTGGAGGAAACAATGTTATCGACAATCGTAAGAACCACCGCAGCGCTTGCGCTCTGCCTCCCGCTGCTGGCCGCCGTGCCCGCCCTTGCCGAGACCGAGCTCAGTCTCGCCAATTTCATCCCGCCGCGGCATCCGATGAACGCCAAGGTGTTCACCCCGCTGGCGGAGGAGTTGGCGAGCGTCTCCGGGGGCGACATCACAATCCGGATATACCCGTCCGGTGAGCTTGGTGCCGGTCCCCAGCGGCAGTACAACCGTGTGCTGACTGGTGTCGCAGACATTGGTTTTGGACTTCAAGGCTACACGTCTTCACAGTTTCCGCGCACCCTCGTTGCAGAGCTGCCCGGTATGTTTCCCTCACCTGAAGCAGCAGTCGAGGCGCTTTGGAGCGACTTCGGTTTGATCGCCGATGACTACACTGAAACCAAGGTTCTGGCCGTCTGGGTCAACTCGCCCGCGGTTTTGCTTACACGCGATCGCGCCGTAGAAAAGGTTGAGGACCTTGCCGGGCTGACCATTCGTGCCCCTTCCGCCATCGGTGCAAAAGTTCTTGAGGCCTGGGGCGCCAACGCTGTTACCATGCCGGCTCCCGAAATCTACAACGCACTGCAAACCGGCGTCATCGATGGCGTATTCATCGGCGCAGATGCCGTTAAGTCCTTCCGGCTGGATGAGGTGTCGAAATTCGCCGCATTTGGACTACCGAACACGGTAACAACATTCTTCCTGCTGATGAACAAGGGATCCTGGGACAATCTATCCGGCGAGCAGCAGGCGCATATTGACAGCGTCTCAGGTCTCACGCTGAGCAAGCACGCCACAGAGACATATGCTGCCTCCGGCGTCGGTGCGCGAAAGCATCTGGAAGGGCTGGAGGGCTACACGATCACCGAACTCAGCCCCGAAGAGAGCGATCGCATGGTGAAAATGCTGAGCGATCTCTACCAAGCCGTGGCAACGGATTTGGATGGCCAGGGCATTGACGGACAATCCGTTCTCAACGGTCTTCAGGCGAACTAGGCCCATGTTCCGGCGACAGCGGTAACGGTGCCAATGGCCGTGTCCCGAACTTTCGGTTCGGGGCACTCGCCCATATGGCCAGCAGGCTCAACCGGTCATTGGCGATAATCGCCGGCGCGGTGATTGTCGGTATCGCTGTCCTGATCGTTGCCAACGTTTTGCTGCGGGTACTTTACCGGGAAGGCCATCCTTGGCGCCGAGGAAATCGTGCAAGTTGCCATGGTGCCGGTGATCTTCCTTGCCATCGGGTATTGCGGCCAGATTGGCGGTCATATCAGCGTCGATATTTTGGAACCTGTTCTCCCGCGCGGATTTTGGCGCGTTGTTGATCCGGCGATCAGAATCATTGGCGCGGTCGCCTTTGCGGCCATGTTCTGGCAGGCCATCCAGTCGGGCAATATGGCCGGTCAGTTCAATGAAACCACCAATATCCGACGCATCCCGCATCAGCCGATGTGGTTCATGCTCGCACTCGGTGCCGGATTTGCCGGGATCATCGAACTGACAAAACTGTGGGTGAAGCCTGGCAGTTCGCTGGTGATCGAGGAGGAAACCGATGACCAGTGAATTGACCGGTCTCTACGGGATTCTAGGGCTGTTCGTTCTCCTGGCTCTTCGAATGCCCGTCGGTATTGCACTCATTGTCGCTGGAACCGTTGGAATCTGGGCGATGAGCAATTTCTCTGTCGCGCTGGCCACGCTGGGCGACGAGACTTGGGTGGTTGTGACCCAATCAACGCTTGTGGTCATTCCGATGTTCATATTGATGGGCAATATCGCCAGTATTTCCGGGATGAGCCGCAATTTGTACGATGCGGCTTTCGCCTTTATTGGCCACAGGCGCGGCGGGCTCGCCGGAGCCACGATCATTGGCTGCGGGGGTTTTGCGGCGCTGTCGGGTTCGTCCGTGGCGTCGGCGCTGACGATGGGCCGCGTCGCTTTACCGGAAATGGAGCGGTTCGAATACGACGACCGACTTGCCACCGGTGCGGTGGCGGCCGGAGGCACGCTCGGAATACTGATTCCGCCGTCCACTGGATTCATCGTCTACGCGATATTGACCGAAGAATCGATCGGCCAACTGTTCATGGCCGGAATTCTGCCAGGCCTCCTTTTGATGAACTTGTTCGCCCTGACGGTCAGTGCGGTTTGCTGGTTCAACCCTGCATTGGGTCCGGCAGGGCCAAGAAGCTCGGCTGGTGAAAGGATCGCCTCACTTACCGCAGCGGCGCCCCTCTTGACCATCATCCTGGTGACCATTGGCGGTATCTACCTTGGTATATTCACCCCAGTCGAGGCAGCCGGTGTCGGCGCCGTGCTGACCGGCATCGTGGCCTTGATCAGAAAAAAGGTTACGGCGGCGTCAGCGATTTCTGTCTTGCTAAGAACCGTCAAAACCACGGCGATGACCTATCTGATCCTAATCGGTGCGCATGTGTTCACGCCGTTTCTCGCGCGCAGCAGATTACCCGATTTGTTGGTCGAGCAACTTATAGGGCTGGGCTTGGGGCCCCACGGCACGCTTTTGGTCATTCTGGTTGCGCTCATCATTCTTGGAACCTTTCTGGAAGGCCTCGCGATGCTCGTGCTGACGCTGCCGATAATCTTTCCGATCATTCTTGCCTTAGGCTTCGATCCGATATGGTTTGGCGTGCTGATGGTTGTTGTGCTTGAGATGGGCCTGATTACACCACCGGTCGGACTCAATGTGTTCCTGGTCAAGATGATTGCCCCGACTGTGCCGCTTGGCCGAATTTTCTCGGGGATCGCTCCGTTCTGGATCGCCATGCTTGCGACCCTGATACTGTTGATTCTGTTTCCCCCGATCGCACTCCTGTTGCCGCAACAGATGTTCTGATCCTCGGTGAGGCGGTTCCGCCGGTGTGATCCGCCGATCGATCCGGGTTTCGGTTATGATGTCCTCCGCGAAACGAAGAAAAGGCCCCTGATTTCGGTAACCGTGGCTATGCCTGCTTTATGAACCAGCAATCATCCCTCTCGTGACCACGGCGAACCAGGGCTTCGTCCTGTCTGCTGATCGCCACCGACGCTGTGCGCGGTCAGCCGCCGTTCGAGAATACGCAGCGAACTGAAGCTAGGTCCGAATTTCCACCGAGCGTCGACGACGACCGAGTGGCAGTTCATAACACTAAGCTGACCTGGGTTGGGTCAAAATGAACGATTGCAAAGGGCTCGTTCATTCCGCCGCAGCGATCGGGCCGCCTGGCGGCTAAGGGTCAGAAGCAGACGTCGGTTTGCACAATATCGATGGCAACTTTGTCTACACTGCAGGCATTTGAGCAATTGCCAGAACTATATGATTTCGAATGTCCGCTCTTGGGATGATGCAACGCAACATCGCGCCTCTCACCAAACGGCCGGTTTGGGCCGGAAGTGCCGGTGAGTTTGATGACGGCAAATGTCCGCTTCGCCAAGTTGCAGCCTATAACCGGACATTCTCTTACCGGCCCCATTCCGGTCATTTGGTAGCTGGATGGATGTTGCGTCGAAATCCCAAAAGAAGACATTCGATTTGGTTGCACCTTCGCGGCACCTTGGACACTGGCAGTGCGGGCAGATTTGCTGTCTTTAATCCTCTGAAGACACTTGCAAATGTCGGAATAGCCATGCCAAATGCAGCGCAGGTGTTCGCATTTTTACGTTCTTGCGCTTTCGAAATTGGACCAGGCTTCTTCGAACTTCTCAAAACTGAAGCCTTTTTCGCGCGCGGGACCGAGGATCAGGGACTCACAGTCGATCAAACTATCGATGGCCGCGGCAATTTCGGGCAGGACTTCATCCGGTATCACAAGGGCACCATGCCTGTCGGCATGCAGAAATTCGCCCGGGGACACTCTCAGCCCGAATATCGACACCGGCATATCGATGTCGACAACATGGACAAATCCATGGCTGGGTCCGATTGAGCCGGCAATCACCTGAAATCCCTCCTCCAGATCACCAAGGTCGCGCATGACACCGTTCGTCACCGCCCCGTCCATGCCAAACCCTTTGTGAACCGCTGTGTTGATCTCACCCCAATAGGCGCCAATACATTCCGGAAAATCGAGGTCCTCGATGACGCATACTGCTGGTGACGGGGATCCGGCCATATAGCGGTAATAATCCATACGGCGATTTTTCAGGACCTCAACGGATTCCGTGGGCGGTTGTTTCGCCCGAATACGTGCAGTTCGCGCGTAGCCACAAATTGCTGGCATGTAGGGCTTTGCGGCAAGCATTGTACCCTTGGTAAAGCGGTCAAAACCGCGCCTTGCCTGAGCAAGCTCAATGGCATTGCACACTGTTGGCGTATCCACCCGCCTAAGGACTTCGAGGGTCGCAGCTGTCATGTTTTTCACGTTGTTGCCTCTGTGGTTGGCCGGGTCAGAAAACGGTCAATCTTCATGTTGACCGCCGATGGTTGTTCGAGTGTCGAAATGTGGCCGGCTCCGGGGATCAATTCCAGCCGGGCATTGTTCAGGATATCCGCCATCTCCTGGTGGCGGTCGGGCGTGCAGAGCGTGTCTTCGGCACCGCAGATCAGCAATACCGGTTTACGCCAGGATTGTAGCGTTTCAGAGTAGTCGCGGCGGCTCATCAGCGCGTTTGACTGATTGACAAAGGCCTGCCGGCCTTGATCGATCGCCATATCAACCAGCAGGTTGAGAAGCTGCGAATTGTCCCGATTTTGCGCGGCAAGGTAATTTGGTTTCATCTCCTCGACAATGACATCGCGGAGATGGCCAGCCTGGACATCTGTGATCTGACGCTTCCTGACCGCCTTGCGTTCGTTGGTGTCAGCCAGATGGTTCGTATCCATCAAAATGATGCGATCGATCCGCTCTGGGCATTGTGCCATCAGTTCCATGGCCACGATGCCACCCATGGACAATCCGGCCACATCAAAAGTTCGCCTGGGCATATCCGAAAGGACGTCCCGTGCCATACCACCGATGTTGTCTGCTTCATTCAACGGGCTGACATGAACGTCGAGTTTCTCGCAAAAGTAATCCAACTGCGGTGTGAACAAACGTTCGTCGCACATCATGCCGGGAAGCAGTACCAATGGCGGCTTCACGAGACAGCACCTGCGGGGTCATTGCCGAAAGGCACGTTTGGCGCCGTCGGCGAGCGCGGCTAGTTTGGCATAGGCTATATCGGGATCGACCGAACCAAAGCCGGCAAAGGTTCCAAAACCACAATCCGAACCTGCGATCACCCGGTCTTCACCGACTATGTCTGTAAATCGCGAGATACGTTGCGAGACAAGTTTGGGGTGTTCGACGAAATTGGTCGTCGTGTCTACGACACCAGGGACCAGAATCTTGTCGGCAGGGATTTCTGACTTTCTGTCCCGGAATACCGTCCATTCATGCGCATGGCGGGGATTGGAGGTTTCAAAAAGCACATATCTGCTCTTGGTTCGCATCAAGGTCGAAAACACCTTGTCCATGTCGATATCGCAAACGTGCGGCCCCTCATAGTTGCCCCAGCAAATATGCACGCGGATGCTTTCTTCGGGCACGTTTTGAAGCGCGTGATTCAGGGCCTCGACGTGGCTTTCGGCTATAGTGACGAATTCATCGTCCGATTTATCTGCGAACAACACATGTCTGGATAGCGCAAGGTCCGGACAATCGAGTTGCAAAACCAAACCGGATGAGACAATTTCCTCGTATTCCGCTTTCATCGCGTCAGCAAGCGCCGCCAGATAAGCGTCACGGTTCGGATAGAAATCGTTGGGTAAAAACTGCGATATGACCCCCGGAGACGCGGCATTCATGAAGCCGTGCTTTGCGCCGTGTTTCGCCATCGCGGCTTTCAAATTCGCGATGTCTTTTTGAAGTTCACCCTGCCCTTTGGATTTCACCTCACCGGTACACATCGGACGAGTAAACTGCGGCGTTCCACCCGACTTCGCGATGCGCTCGAGAAAGGTAGGATACAGTTTCAGGTCGGCGGGAACATTGCGCGGACTGTCACCCGAATATCCGGTGTAGCGATCCTTGACATAGGTGGAGTAGGAAATCTTTGAGGTTTCGCCGTCGCTGACAAAGTCAATTCCGGCTTCCACCTGTTTGCAGACCGTGTCGTCCACCGCCTCTGTCATGGCAGAATCGAATGCAATCTGATCGTACGCTTCACCACGCTCGCGAGCGAAAATAAAGTCAACGACTTTCTGGGTGCGCGGCAATGATCCGACATGCGTGGTGCGAATTTTTGTCACTCGCGAACTCTCCTAGTTTGGCTTCCAGGTCGGTCCGGCGTTTTCGCCGGTAGCGACCACATGATAAAGTGCCGCCTCGCCCGTCATCGATGGAACAGCGCTATGGTCGAGACCGGCGGGAATGCACATCGTGTCGCCGGGTGCAAGCGTCGCCGTTCCGCCATCCCACGCGACGCGCCAGTATCCCTTGACCGGTATAAAAACCGATGGCCGGTCGTGACTGTGTTTCTTGTCCGACGCCGATCCCCGGGATATGAAGCCGACTTCAAAACCGGGCTTGTCGCGAATGATGCCCTTCTCGCCAATCACCTTTGCCGGTTTCTTGTCAGAGATTGCGACCATGTCCCAATATCGCCTGACGTAGCCACCAATCACCTCCATTGAAGACGGCTCGGGGAACGCCTTGAGTTCTTCTTCAGTAAGCAAGGGCATCGGTTTGCCGCCATCGGGCAGCTTTTCACCCTTCTTGGTGTCGTAGAGGCGTCCCTTGTCAGACAGCACTAGGCCGTGGTCACCGGCGTCCTCAATGACCTGCGGAGCCCAGATCACACCGCCACCAGCGTCGTCGCCACCGAGAATGGCCATGATCATCCCGTAGTCATTGCCGATGTTCTCAAAGCCACGGAAGATTCCGGTCGGAATATTGAAAATGTCGCCCTCTTCAAGAACGACCCTCGCCAGCGTCTCCCCAGCGTCCCCAGAAAAAACGCCAACGCCCCTTGAGAACGAAGAATACTTCGGCAGTTCGGTGGAGTGCAAAGAATTGCGGCATTTGGGCGGCTGGCCCGCCGCACCGATATTGAATCCCGGTGTCTCCTTGATGTGAACATACTGGTCGGGACTTTCCGACACGCCGCCACCGATGATTGTGAAGTTCTCCTTTTGGTCGGAACCCGGCGTGTGCGCATCGATAAATGCTGTCTTGCACGGCTTTAGGTCGCCATAACGAACGATGTTCCGTTCCATTTCCTGTGGTGTCATTTACCATTACCCCGTCTGCATGATGATCTGTTTCCAGATCGATACTTCATCAAAAAGAGTCCATTCACGACGCAGCCCCCAAGGACCGAATTCGGTATGTGTGAATCCCATGACGTGAATATCGGCACCTGTCGGCTTGCCAAACAATCCGAAACCGTCATGTTTTCCGGTCAGCGACCATCGAATTGCTGCCCGAGGCGGCATCAGCGGGTCGTCGCGGCCAATCTGGTGGTGGATTTCGAACTGTGCTGAAGGAAAAGACGAGTGCAGCGCCATCCAACGGCGTTCGGCGAAATTCCAGGAATGGCCAATCGCTCCGCCGGCATGTTCAACCGTGCAGGCCCGGTCGTATTCCCGGCGCACAACGGCGATATCTGATTTCGCCAGCGCATTCAGGATTTCAGCAAGCCTGGTGCCGTGTTCATTGTCGTTTCCCCGGCCGTGATAGCCACCATCGACATCCTGATCCGGTGTGAACGGTTTGACGCAGTTTTGCGTGCCGCCTTCCCGTTCGATCAGTTTGCGAGCAAACCGTTTCGGCGTGTTCCCCAGTTGACGAACGATCGCGCCGGTATCGCGGATCAGCCATTCGTCGAAAATCTGGTTTTCCCTGGCAGCGCAATCGGCAATGGCCATCGCGACAAACGTTTTGCCCGTTGCAGAACCGAAATACCCATCGCAAAGATGTGTACCGGTCGTACGCAGGCGGTGCGAAGACAGATAGCCGCCCTTACTGTCTCCCGACCATATGACATCTTCGCCGTAAAGTTGGCGATCCGGAAATTCCGCAAGCGTTGCTCTGGTTCCTGCGATCACCGCCTGGTTTCCAATCACCAAGCCCGAGGGAAAACGCATCGGAATATCCGGCGCATAATAGTGGTTCAGGGTCGCAATGCCGCGATCTTCCCAGATTTCCTTTGTGATCCCGATTATGAACTCGGGAAAATCCTTCCATCTTGGATCAAATCCTTCGAACGCCATCACAGTGACCTCAACCTGCTGTCCAACCGCCGTCGATCAACATTGATGATCCGGTCATCAAAGCGCTGGCATCAGAAGCGAGAAATACAACCGCGCCCATGACGTCCTCGATTTCGCCAATCCTTCCCAGCTTAATTTTTGATTTGATCCACTCGACCCTTTCCGGGTTTGCAAATGTCTGCTCCGTCAGAGGCGTTCGGATGAAAGTGGGGCAAATCGTGTTGACTCTTATTCCGTGCGGTCCCCACTCGATCGCCAGCGATTTTGTCATACCTTCCACGGCGTGTTTGGTAGCGGCATAAACCGAGCGGTCTATCCCGCCGACATGCGCCATTTGCGAGGAGACGGTAACAATCGAGCCACCTTTGCCAGCCTTGACCATTCCATGGGCAATCCCAACGGCCAGGAAGTACGCACCGCGAACGTTTGTATTAAACACGGCGTCGAAATCGTCCGGATCGGTATCAAGTGCCGGTGCATGTCTGGCAAGACCAGCGGAGTTGACCAGCACATCGAACGCTCCCAGCCTCGCCAAGGTGTCGCGCATCGGTATGACGTCTGCGATATCCAGCACTACGGATTCCGCCGAAAATCCGGCGGCCATCACTTGCTTAACGGTTTCTTGAAGCCGCTCCGCTCCGCGAGCGGCCATGACAACATGCGCGCCTGCATCGGCCAGCGCTACCGCGCAGCCCAAACCGATCCCGGATGATGCTCCGGTGACCAGTGCCCGTTTTCCATCGAGCCTGAAGGAAGGCGTGAGCGGTAGCACCATGGTCACTCAGCTGCCTCACGCGGTTCAGCCGCCTCGCCATAAGGAATGTTTCGACCGCCATATCGACGAACACGCAAATTCGCCTGTTCCGCATGGCCAACGAAGCCTTCAAGTATGCAAAGCCGCGAACAGTATTCCCCTATCGCTGCCGCCGCCTCATCGGTAAGCACTTTCTGGTAGGAGTGGGTCTTCAGATATTTCCGACCCAAAGGCCGCCGGTGTAGCGCCCCGCCTTCCTGGTGGGCAGCGTATGGTTCGTGCCAATGACCTTGTCACCATTGGCGACATTAGTGCGCGCACCAAGGAACAGGGCACCATAGGAGTGCATGTTCTCCAGGAACCAGTCGTCGCGATCAGTCATCACCTGCACATGTTCAGACGCGATGTCGTTGGCGACATCAAGCATCTCGTCATAGCTGTCACAAACGATGATTTCACCGTAGTCCTCCCAGCTCTTCGCGGCGGTTTCCGAGGTCGGTAAGATTTTCAAGAGACGGCTGATTTCGATCACGGTTTCGCGCGCCAGCTTCTCGGAAGTCGTGACAAGCACAGCCGGCGAATTATATCCGTGTTCGGCTTGACCGAGCAGATCAGTGGCGCACATTTCAGCGTCAACGGTATCGTCCGCTATCACCATGGTCTCCGGTCGGTCCGGCGAACAGGTCAATTCCCACACGGCCGAAAAGCTGGCGCTTGGCTTCGGCGACGAATGCGTTGCCTGGCCCGACAAGCATGTGCACCGGTTCGATGGTTTCCGTGCCGATGGCCAGTGCTCCGATCGCCTGGATACCGCCGAGTACATAAATTTCATGCGCCCCACCGAGGTGCATTGCAGCGACCACCGCCGGATTTGGTGCGCCTTTGAATGGCGGTGTTGCCGCCGCAATGCGGGCACACCCGCGACCTTGGCGGTCAGCACGACATATGTGCCGACGCCACCATCGGAAACTTTCCACCCGGTACGTAGCAACCCGCTGATTGCACCGGAATATTCCGGTGACCCAGCACCACGCCGGGCAATGTTTCGATTTCGATATTCGTCATAGACGCGCGCTGCGCTTCAGCGAATCCGCGTACCTGTCCTGCGCAAAACGAATGTCTTTCATGTCTCGTGCAGAGACTTTTTGCATCAGCGCTTCTATTTCAGAACCTGTCAGGCGAAACGAGGCCGGTGAGTATTTGTCGAACTTTTCGCTCAATTCGCGAACAGCTGCATCGCCGCGAAGCTCGATCTGCTTGAGAGTCTCTTCGACGGTGTCGCGAACTTTTGTATCATCCTCCGCCCGTTCTTCATGGGTTTTGGCTGACTTTACATGGCGTATCATTACGCACTCCGGTTATTATTATTCATTCCGTTAGATATTCGTTCATAGCGGCCGGCAGAATTGCCCGCTCCATCTCAACTCACATCGACAGGGGACCCGAAGCCTCAGCTTCGTATTCGCTCCTCGGTAAATGCGTCAAAAAGATAAAGGTGCTCGGCGGAGAATTTCAGCCCGACTTTTTCGTCTATTTCCTTTCTCAGATACCGGTCGCCTTTGGCGATTGCCCGTTGCTGACCGAACTGGACCGTCAGCATGACGCTTTCACCGGTGTTCTCAGTTGCATACACTGGAACGTCGATGTTGCCCTTGCCGGCGTCGACGATCGCAACGTCTTCGGGTCTTACGCCGAGAACGACGCTATCGCGGTCGCCTTTTCCGATCTTTGCCAGTTTGGTGCCGCCGGTGGTGACAAACCAGCCTTTCTGCAGAGAACCGTTGAGCAGGTTCATTGCGGGTGATCCGATGAAACCGGCGACGAACAGATTTGCCGGATCATTGTAGATATCTTCCGGTGTGCCGAGCTGCTGGATACGGCCGTTTTTCATCACAGCAACACGGTCGGCAAGTGTCATTGCTTCAATTTGGTCGTGCGTCACATAGACCGTGGTCACCTGCAGCATGTGAGACAAATGTTTGAGTTCGGCACGCATCGAAACGCGCAGTTTTGCGTCGAGGTTTGAGAGCGGCTCATCCATCAGGAAGACCTGTGGCCGCCGCACGATCGCGCGGGCCAGCGCCACGCGTTGACGCTGGCCGCCCGACAGCGCCTTCGGCTTGCGACCAAGAAATTCGGAAAGCTCCACCTGTTCGGCTGCGGTTTTCACACGCGGCTCTATATCCGCTTTTGGTGTACCTCTGACCTTCAGGGGGTAGGCAATATTGTCGAACACGGTCATGTGCGGATAAAGACCGTAATTCTGGAACACCATCGCCACGTCACGGTCTTTCGGCAGGTCATCGTTGACTAACCGGTCGCCGATCCAGATTTCGCCATCGGTTGGATCCTCGAGCCCGGCGATCATCCGCATCGTCGTGGTCTTGCCGCAACCTGACGGGCCGAGAAGGACCAGAAACTCCTTGTCCGCAATCTCCAGCGACTGATTGTCAACACCGATAAACTCACCCCAGCGCTTGGTCAGGTTTTTCAGATTTATTCCCGCCATTAGCGCACCGCTCCCATGGTCATGCCTTGTACGAAGTGCTTTTGTATGATCAGCGCCAGAACAAACATCGGTACCATGATGATGATGCCGGCAGCGGCAAGAAGGTTCCAAAGATCCCCTTCCTCCGCCTTGAACAGCGCCAGCCCGATTGGCAGCGTCACCGCGTTCTTCGACGTTAAGATCAGAGCAAACAAGAACTCATTCCAGGCGATGATGAAACAAAAAATTCCGGCGGTGACCAGACCCGGCGCGGCCATCGGAAGGACAATGTTCCGAATAACCTGCATTCGGGTCGAGCCGTCTACCAGTGCTGCTTCTTCAGTATCGATGGGAATGCCGTCAATGAAGCCCTTTATCATCCAAATGGCGAAAGGCATGACGATTGCCAAATTGACCAGTATCAGCCCGACGCGCGTATCCAGCAGACCGATATCGCGAAACATGACGAAGAACGGCAGCACGATCACCACCGCTGGTACAAACTGGGTGGCCAATATCAGGACCAGCATCGCCGTCTCTCCCCGCAGCGAAAAGCGGGAAAACGAATAGGCAGCACAAGTCGCGATCGGAACCGCAAACAATACGGTTACAAACGCAACAATTGTCGAGTTGAAGAGCTTGTCGCCAAGATCGTATGGAGACTGAAAAACAATGGCGAAATTTTCCAGCGTCGGACGGAAGAACAGTTTGAGCTGGTAGACATCGACATGTGTTTTGAATGCGGCCAGGGCAATCCAGATAATCGGGATGATCATCACGAATGCAGCTGCCAGGATCAGGGCGATCTGAACCAGGTTGAGTGCCTGCTTGCGCTGTTTTCCGGTCAACACCATATCAATGGCTCTTCTTTTGAAAGACGAATTTCGCATAGGCGTAGGTCAGGAAAATCATCGGGATGACCATCAGCCAGGCGACCGCAGCCGAATAGCCGATTTGTGAATATTTCAATCCGTTGAAGTAGACATAGTGCGACAGTGTCTGTGTCGCTGTGCCGGGCCCGCCATTGGTCAGCATATAAACCTGATCGAATGTCTTTAGAGAGAAGATCGACTTCAAAATAATCACCACAGCCAGAACGGGCGTCAGTTGAGGCAGGGTGATATCTTTGAGAATGCGCCATCCGGGCGCACCATCCACTTCGGCTGCTTCAAGCGTGTCGCGCGGAATGGATGCCAGCCCCCCAATCAGCACAAGAGTTAGAAAAGGTATCCAACCCCAGACATCGGCCATGATGCAGACCCAAAATGCCAGGACCGGATCCGATAGCCACGAGATATTGGCCAGCGGCGGAATTATCAGCCCGAAGAATGCATCGAACAGGCCAAACTCAGGATTGAACATGAACCGAAATGATACTCCGATCAGTGCCGGACTCATCGCAAACGGAATGATCAGCAGCGATTGAACAGATACCCTCAACCGTCCGCCGGGCGCCAACAGCAGGGCCAATCCCAAGGCAAGAAGGGTC